>NZ_JOEV01000012.1 GCF_000721105.1 Streptomyces cellulosae | reverse complement strand
GCACCCCCCTCACCCCCGACGACCTGGCCCCCCTCGCCCGAGCGGCGACCGGCCCCGGCCGCACCCTCGCCTCCGTCACCCGGCTGCGCGGCGGTACCAAGAAGGGCGTCTACCGGCTGCGGTTCGACGACGACACCACGGCCGTCGCCTACGTCTGGTCGGCGGACGAGGACTACTGGGACGCCGGTCCCTCCGACCTCCGCGACCCCTTCTCGCACGGCACGGGCCTGGACCTGTTCACGGCCGCACACGACCGTCTCACCGCCGTCGGCGTCCGCACGCCCCGCCTGCTGTACGCCGACGCGACGCACACCCACCTCCCGGCGGACGCCGCGGTGGTCGAGGACCTGCCCGGCCGCAGCCTGGAGGAGGCGCTGGAGCGGGACCCGGCGGCCGGGCGCGTCGCCCTGGAACGGCTGGCCGACCGGCTCGCCGTGCTGCACGCGTACGAAGGGCCGGTCTTCGGGAAGGTCGCCCTCGTCGACAGGGGCGGTGTCCCGGCCGCGCGTTCCTGCGAACAGCGCGTCACCGAGAGCGCCCTGCGCTCCATCGAGGAGACCGTCGTACGGGACGAGCGGATCGCCGCCGTACGGGAGGATCTGGAGGCGGCCGTGCGGGAGCTGTCCGCCGCGGTACGGCCCCGCGCCCGGTACTCCCTCATCCACGGCGAACTCGGGCCGGACCACGTCCTGTTGGACGCCGAAGGAGTTCCGGCCCTGATCGACATCGAGGGCCTGATGTACTTCGACGCGGAGTGGGAGCACGTCTTCCTCAGGATCCGGTTCGGCCGGCACTACGACGCCCTGCGCGCCCCCGGCCTCGACGAGGACCGGCTGCGCCTCTACCGCCTGGCCATGCATCTGTCCCTCGTGTCCGGCCCCCTGCGCCTCCTCGACGGCGACTTCCCGGACCCCGAGCCCATGCGGGCGATCGCGGAGTACAACCTGGGCCGGGCCCTGGACCTGGTCGGGCGACCGCGTTAAGGGTCCCGTGGTCCAGACGTCATGCGTGCTTCGTCTGAACGGGCCCCTTTGTTGGTTGTGGGCGGGCTGCGGTCGTCCTAGCGTCCAGGGATGCGAGCGCTACTCACCAGCAAGGCTGCCCGGCGCACTCTGCGCCCGGTGGCCGACCTCATCGACCAGCGCATTGAGCGCCACGTCCGCCGTTCCCTCCAGAACGGATCGACGGCCCAGAACACCACGGCTGCCGCCGGCACTCCCGACGCGGCGCTGCGGGAGGAACTGAACGAGCTGCGCGGCCGCCTGCGCCCCTTGGAGCTGTTCTTCGACGGCACCGGGCGCGGTATGGCCCGGCTGCCGTCCGCGTCCCACCTCGACCGGGCGATCGACGAGCTGGCGAAGGTCACCGGGGACAGGGACGGCGCCGAGCGCAGTGTCGCCCAGGCGTTCCGGCTGCTCATCGCGATGGAGGCGCTCGGGGTCGGCCGGATCGCCGGCGGCACGATGAACATCGTCGGCAAGCTGTCCGCCGTACCGCTGCTGGACCCGCCGAACGACGAGGTCCTGGAGATCGGCACCCTGTACGGGATGTTCGGCGCGGCCCTGATCCGGATGCTGGAGCGCGCCGGGCGGGAACCGAAGCTGACGATCGTCGATCCGCTCGCGGGCACCCAGTTGCAGCCCGGCGCCAGCATGGGCGACGACGCCTCGGGCACCCCCGTGCAGGGCGCCGCGGTGCGCGTCAACCTGGCTCTCGCGGGCGCGGCCGGTGCGGCGGCCCGGATCCAGCAGGGCTTCTCCGAGGACCCGGAGGTGCGTGCGCTGGTCTCCGACCGTTCCTACGGTGTGGTCATCGTCGACGGCGACCACTCCGCCGCCGGTGTCGCGGCCGACCTGGAGTGGGCCGAGCAGATCGTCGCACCCGGCGGCATCGTGGTCCTCGACGACTTCGGGCACCCCAAGTGGCCCGGCATCAAGGAGGCCTTCGAGAAGCACATGGCCGGCGAGACCCGGTTCACCTTCCTCGGTCAGGTGGCGCACTCGGGATATCTGCGGGCAGCGGCCTGACGAGGGCAGCGGGCTCAGGGGGCCTCAGCCCTGGTGCGGCGAAGGCCCCGGTGGGACGATGATCGGCATGCACATGTACCTGGTGGTCGCCGGCGCGCTGGCCGTGACGCTGATGGCGGGGTTCGGCCTCGCGGGCGTCACGACCGGCTGGGTGCTGCCACTGGGCCGGCAGCGGATCCTGCGGCCGAAGCTGTGGGGGTACGGCCAGCTGATCGGCGCGGTCGGGGCATCCCTGTGGATGTTCCTCGGCGTGTTCCGGGAAAGGTCCGGTGTGCTCCCGGTCATCGGCTGGTTCGTGTTCCTGGGGAGCCTCGGCATCCAGATGCTCGCCCAGCGCCCCGGCCGTACCCCCGTACCGCCCCCTACGAACTCCGCCTCCTGATCTTCGACCCCAGCCACACCAGCGGATCGTACTTGCGGTCGACGGCCCGTTCCTTCAGCGGGATCAGCGCGTTGTCCGTGATCTTGATGCCCTCGGGGCAGACCTCCGTGCAGCACTTGGTGATGTTGCAGTAGCCGAGTCCGTGTTCGTCCTGGGCGGCCTTCTTGCGGTCCAGGCCGGACTCGGCGGCCGCGTCCAGGGGGTGCATGTCGAGTTCCGCTACCCGCATCAGGAAGCGCGGGCCGGCGAACGCCGTCTTGTTCTCCTCGTGGTCGCGGACCACATGGCAGGTGTCCTGGCACAGGAAGCACTCGATGCACTTGCGGAACTCCTGCGAGCGGTCCACGTCCTCCTGCATCATCCGGTACTCGCCGGGGCCGAGGCCCTCAGGCGGTACGAACGCCGGTACCTCGCGCGCCTTCGTGTAGTTGAAGCCGACGTCCGTCACCAGATCCCGTACGACCGGGAAGGCCCTGAGCGGGGTGACGGTGATCGTCTCCTCGCGGGTGAACACGGACATGCGGGTCATGCACAGCAGACGCGGCCGGCCGTTGATCTCCGCCGAGCACGAACCGCACTTGCCCGCCTTGCAGTTCCAGCGGACGGCGAGGTCGGGGGCCTGGGTGGCCTGGAGGCGGTGGATGATGTCGAGGACGACCTCGCCGTCGTTCACCTCGACCTTGAAGTCCTGAAGGCCCCCGCCCTTCACATCACCCCGCCACACCTTGAAGTGGGCGTCGTAGCTGCTCATTCGTACAGCTCCTCTTCGGCGAGGTACTTGACCAGCTCCTCCTTGTCGAAGAGGGCGAGCAGGTCGGGGCGGACGGGTTCGGTGGTCTCGCGGGTGAGGTCGATCTGGCCGCGCACGGGGTCGGTGGCCGCCAGTCCGCCGGTCGGGTCCGTGAGCCGGCAGAGCAGGTTGACGCGGCGCCACTCGCGGTCCATCGCCGGGTGGTCCTCGCGGGTGTGGCCGCCGCGGGACTCGGTGCGCTCCAGCGCGGCCCGGGCCACGCACTCGCTGACCAGCAGCATGTTGCGCAGGTCCAGGGCCAGGTGCCAGCCGGGATTGAACTGGCGGTGGCCCTCGACGCCGGCCCGGCGGGCCCGTACCCGCAGGTCGGCCAGTTTCTCCAGGGCCTGCCGCATCTCCGCCTCGCGGCGGATGATGCCGACGAGGTCGTGCATGTTCTGCTGGAGTTCCTGGTGGAGGGTGTACGGGTTCTCCGGCGGACCTCCGGCGGGTTCCAGGCCCTCCGCCGAGAACGGCCGCAGCGCCTCCGCCGCCGCCGTGTCGATCTGGGTGTCGTCGACCGGCGGGCGGTCCGCCGAGAGGCCGGTCGCGTACTCGGCCGCGTGCCGGCCCGCCCGGCGCCCGAACACCAGCAGGTCCGAGAGGGAGTTGCCGCCGAGCCGGTTGGAGCCGTGCATGCCGCCCGCCACCTCACCGGCCGCGTACAGCCCGGGCACCCCGCGTGCGGCCGCCGTGTCCGAGTCGACCGCGATGCCGCCCATCACGTAGTGACAGGTGGGTCCGACCTCCATCGCCTCCGCGGTGATGTCGACGTCGGCCAGCTCCTTGAACTGGTGGTACATGGAGGGCAGGCGGCGCCGGATGACCTCGGCGGGCATCCGCGTCGACACGTCCAGGAAGACACCGCCGTGCGGGGAGCCGCGGCCCGCCTTCACCTCGGAGTTGATCGCGCGGGCCACCTCGTCGCGGGGGAGCAGTTCGGGCGGGCGCCGGTTGTGGTCCGGGTCCTCGTACCAGCGGTCGCCCTCGTCCTCCGACTCCGCGTACTTCTCCTTGAAGACGTCGGGGATGTAGTCGAACATGAACCGCTTGCCCTCGGAGTTCCTGAGCACCCCGCCGTCGCCGCGCACCGACTCGGTGACGAGGATGCCCTTCACCGACGGCGGCCAGACCATGCCGGTCGGGTGGAACTGCACGAACTCCATGTTGAGCAGGGGCGCGCCCGCGAGCAGGGCCAGCGCGTGGCCGTCACCCGTGTACTCCCACGAGTTCGACGTCACCTTGAAGGACTTGCCGATGCCGCCGGTCGCGATCACCACGGCCGGGGCTTCCAGGACGAAGAAACGGCCCGACTCGCGCTCGTACCCGAAGACGCCGCTCACCTGCGAGCCCTCTTTGAGGACCCGGGTGACCGTGCATTCCTGGAACACCTTCAGCCGGGACTCGTAGTCCCCGGTCTCCTTGAAGTCCTCCTGCTGGAGCGAGACGATCTTCTGCTGGAGCGTGCGGATCAGCTCCAGGCCGGTGCGGTCGCCGACATGCGCGAGGCGCGGGTACTCGTGGCCGCCGAAGTTGCGCTGCGAGATGCGGCCGTCCTTCGTACGGTCGAACAGGGCGCCCCAGGTCTCCAGCTCCCACACCCGGTCCGGCGCCTCCTGCGCGTGCAGCTCGGCCATCCGCCACTGGTTGAGGAACTTGCCGCCGCGCATGGTGTCGCGGAAGTGGACCTGCCAGTTGTCGCCGGCGTTGGCGTTGCCCATCGCCGCCGCGATGCCGCCCTCGGCCATCACGGTGTGCGCCTTGCCGAACAGCGACTTGCAGATCACCGCCGTACGGGCGCCCCGCTCACGTGCCTCGATGGCGGCGCGCAGCCCGGCACCGCCGGCGCCGACCACGACGACGTCCCACTCCTGTCGGTCGACCACGGTCATCAGAAGGTCCCACCCATCTAGAAGAAGCGCGGATCGTCGAAGACGCCGGACGCGACGAGGTACACGTAGAAGTCGGCGAGCGCCACGCTCACCAGCGACGCCCAGGCCAGCAGCATGTGGCGGGCGTTGAGCTTGCCGACCAGCTGCCACGCCCGGTACCGCACGGGATGCCTGGAGAAGTGCTTGAGCTTGCCGCCCACGATGTGCCGACAGGAGTGGCAGGAGATCGTGTACGCCCAGATCAGCACGATGTTCAGCAGGAAGACCAGGGTGCCCAGGCCCATGTGGCCCCAGGCGTAGTGCTCGTCACGGAAGGCGAGCACGGTGTCGTAGGTCAGGATCCCGGCGACGACGATCGCGGCGTAGAAGAAGTACCGGTGGATGTTCTGGAGCACCAGCGGGAAACGGGTCTCGCCCGTGTACTTCTTGTGCGGCTCGGCCACCGCGCAGGCCGGGGGCGAGGCCCAGAAGCCCCGGTAGTAGGCCTTCCGGTAGTAGTAGCAGGTCAGGCGGAAGCCGAGCGGGAAGATCAGGATGATGATCGCGGGGGAGATGCCCCACCAGCTGCCGAAGAGGTCCCAGTTGGGGCCGTGGCGCATGGTGTCGCAGTTGTCCGCGAGGCACGGGGAGTAGAACGGCGAGACGTACGGCGCCGCGTAGTAGTCGGCGTTGGCGAACGCCCGCCACGTCGAGTACACGACGAACGCGAGCAGACCGGCGGCCGTGCAGGCGGGGGCCAGCCACCAGCGGTCGGTCCGCAGGTGCGGGGCGTCGATCGCGGCGCGCGTACGGGTACGTACGCCGCCGCGCGACGGAAGGGGGTCTTCGGTGGCTGGAGGTTCCGTACCAGTGGCCAATTCATGACTCCGGTCGGTCGGGACTGCGGACGGCTCGAAGGACTGCGAACAGCTCAGGGACTGCGGACGGCTCAGGAACTACGGACGGCTCAGGGACTACGGACGGCACAGGAACGACCGACGGCACAGAGACCGACGGTCGGCACAGGGACCGACGGTCGGCTCAGGGCCGACGGGTGGCTCCTGAGCCGATCGGGTGGCTCAGGAGCCGACGGGCCGCGGGGGTGGACTCAGGGTGCGCGGCGGTCGCGGGCGCCGAGTCCCTCGTCGTCCGTGTCGATCCACAGCGAGTCGTCGTACGGGGTGTCGGGGATGGTGACGAGATCGGGGCGCTTCGGCGAGGCGGGCGTGGAGGCCGCCTCACGCAGCAGCGCGACGCTCTCGCGCAGGTGGTCGGCGTCGGCGCGGACGCGGCGCATCTCCAGCCCGCGGCTGCCGATCTGCTGCTCCAGGCGTCCGACCGAGCGGGCCAGATCGTCGAGGCAGCGCTGGACTGACGTCAGTTCGTCGTGCACGGACATGGCGTGACCTCGCTTCCGTGGGCGGATGTGCCCTGGGCGCCAAACGTTCATGCGCCTGAGAGTGTTGCGCGTCACACCTCGCCATGTGAAGGGATGTGCAGCGATTGGCGTATTGCGAGCCTTCCGTGCGCTCCCGTGCACGCTCCGTGCGCGCGGGGTGTCGATGCGCGGCGGCCGAGGGCCGGGGGTGCGGTGCGCTGCGCCGCACGGGTGGCTTCCCGCTGTCAGCCGACGTGTCGCCGTCGGCTGAAGAACCCTTTCCTCTTCAGTGTCTGCGTACATCTGAATACATCTGATCAGCTCCATATACCCCCAAACGTGATCATAACTCGCAATTCGCGGAGGGGTCGGCTTCCTGGAGGTACGCAGAGATGTCCCACGACGGCGTCGGCCTGCGCGCGGTGATGCGCTCGGCCGCTTTCCTCACCGCGGGTGCGCTCGCGGTCCCCCTGCTCGCGGGTTGCGGCTCCGAGGACCCGGCGGGCAAACCCCTCGCCGGACCGGACATCGCACAGGCGGCCCGCGCCGACATCGCCGACGGCGGCACCCTGCGCTGGGCGGTGGACGCCGTACCGGAGACCCTGAACACGTTCCAGGCGGACGCGGACGCCGGCACCACCCGGGTCGCCCAGGCCGTTCTGCCGGCGATGTTCCGGCTGGACAAGAACGGACGGCCGGAGCGCGACCCCGACTACCTGGAGTCCGCGAAGGTCGTCGACACCGAGCCCAAACAGGTCGTGCTGTACAAGCTGAACCAGCAGGCGGTGTGGAGCGACGGCCGGGAGATCGGCGCCGCCGACTTCGCCGCGCAGTGGCGTGCCCTGTCCGGGAAGGACACCGCGTACTGGACCGCCCGAAACGCCGGCTACGAGCGCATCGAGAAGATCGAGCGCGGGGCGAACGACCTGGAGGTCAAGGTCACCTTCGGGCGGCCGTACGCCGACTGGCAGTCGCTGTTCTCACCGCTGTACCCGAAGGACGTCATGGGCAGCCCGGACACCTTCAACGACGGGGCCCGGCGGAAGCTGAAGGTCACCGCCGGGCCGTTCACCGTGAAGAAGGTGGACAGCCGGGGCGACGAGGTCACCCTCACCCGCAACCCGCGCTGGTGGGGCAACCCCGCCAAGCTGTCCGAGATCGTGCTGCGGGCCGTACCGCGCGACCAGCGGACCGCCGCGCTGGCAGCCGGGGCGGTCGACCTCGCCGAGATCGACCCCGAGGCGGCCGGACGCATCACCCTCGCCGCCCGCGGCAGGAGCACCCCCACCCCGCTCCAGGGGGCCGGCGGCAGGAAGAGCACGGACGAGGCAACCGGGGCGGCCGCTGACGAGAAGGCGGGCCCGGAGAAGAAGGGGAGGCCGGACCAGCAGGAACGCGGGGCGAGTACGAAGATCGAGCGTCAGCGGCAGGCCCTCCAGGGCTTCGAGGTACGCAAGTCGCTGGAGCCCGCCTACACCCAGCTGGCCCTCAACGGCGCCGACGGTCCGCTCGCCGACGAGCGCGTCCGCCGGGCCGTGGCCCGCGCCCTCGACCGGGGAGCACTGGCGAAGGCCGTCCTCAAGCCGCTCGGCCTGCCCACGGTGCCCGTGGGCAGCCACCTCGCGCTGGCCGGCCAGGCCGCCTACGCCGACAACAGCGATGCGCTCGGCGGCCAGGACACCGCGCAGGCGCAGGCTCTGCTGGCGGACGCCGGGTGGGTGCCCGGGGGGCCGGTCAAGGAGAAGAAGGGGAAGGACGGCGAGAACGCGGCCGGGCCGGAGGGCGAGAAGCCCGAGAAGACAGACAAGACAGACAAGACAGGCAAGGCGGAGGACTCCGGGTCGAAGAACAGAGAGCGGTCGGCGGGCGCTGACGAGGACGGCACGTACATCGTCGGAGAGGACAACGCCGGCGAGGACGGCAAGGGGCACCGCGAGGCCGGCCGGGAGCAGTACAGCGGAGAGGAGGACTCGACGCACCTCGCCCAGGACGGCAAGCAGTACGCGAACCAGCTGCACCAGGGCGGTGCGCCCGGCGCGTACGCCCCCAAGGGCACCGCCGCACCGGCGGGCGCCGTGGCCGGGCCGCTGGCCAAGGACGGCAAGCCGCTCACCCTCCGCTTCGTGCTCCCCTCGGGCCCCGGCTCGCAGACGCTGGAGACCGTCGCCGAGCGGATCACGCGGATGCTGGAGAAGGTCGGTATCCGCACCGAGATCTCCAAGGTCGCGGACGAGAGCTACTTCAAGGACCACATCGCGTCCGGCCAGTACGACCTCGCGCTGTACTCCTGGCCCGCGTCCGCCTTCCCCGCGACCGACGCCCGCCCCATCTTCGCCAAGCCGGTCCCGGCCGCCGACGGCTCCCTGAACGTCGAGCAGAACTACACCCGCGTCGGCACCGACCAGGTCAACCAGCTCTTCGACCAGGCCGCCGGCACCCTCGACCAGGACGAGAACCACAGCCTGATCCGCAAGGCGGACTCCCGCATCTGGGCGGCCGCCGGCTCCATCCCCCTCTACCAGCGCCCCCAGCTCACGGCGGCCCGCAAGACCCTCGTCAACGCGGGCGCCTTCGGCTTCCAGACGCCGGTGTACGAGGACATGGGCTACCTGAAGAAGGGTGCGAAGCCGGCGGCGGGGGCGTCGTCCGGGCGGTGACGCGCAGGCAGGGCACCACCCGATCGGGTGGTGCCCTGGGCGGCAGAGGCGGGAGGCCTCCTACAGTCATAGCGTTGATGCGATGACGTACACGCGTCAGCTCGACGGCAATCTCAGGGAGTGAAGGCGGAGCCGGCTCCTCAGGCAAAGAGCGCCTGACCCCAGCCGTGACCGGGAGACGCTTCATCCCGGTCACGGCCCACGAGCCGCGGCGGCTCGGTGCCGGTACGGGCGTCCTGGCCGGCGCCCACTCCCGCACGAGTCCCTCGGGAAGAACGCCTCGCCCTCCAGGCCGCCCGCCGCTCCTGTACGGCCGGATCCGCTGCCACGAAGCACGCCTGAGCTGGGCCTTCCTGCCCCCGTCACGGCCCGGCACACCTATGGGGCCGCGGCCCCGTACCATGGGGTGAGGCCGTGGCATGTTCAGCCCGGCAGGGTCCGCGTATCACTGACGTACGCGCAGGCCCCTTCCTCACACTCCGGGAGTACGCCGCAATATGGCCACGCGCCACGACATCCGCAACGTCGCTATCGTCGCCCACGTCGACCACGGCAAGACGACACTCGTCGACGCCATGCTGAAGCAGGCCGGTGCCTTCGCCGCGCACGCCGCCGAGTCGCTCGACGACCGCATGATGGACTCGAACGACTTGGAGCGTGAGAAGGGCATCACGATCCTGGCCAAGAACACGGCCGTCAAGTACCACCCCAAGGATGGCAGCGATGTCATCACCATCAACATCATCGACACCCCCGGCCACGCCGACTTCGGTGGCGAGGTCGAGCGCGGTCTGTCGATGGTGGACGCGGTGGTGCTCCTCGTCGACGCCTCCGAGGGCCCGCTGCCGCAGACCCGGTTCGTGCTGCGCAAGGCGCTGCAGGCCCGCCTGCCCGTCATCCTGTGCATCAACAAGACGGACCGCCCCGACTCGCGCATCGACGAGGTCGTCAACGAGGCCTACGACCTCTTCCTCGACCTCGACGCCGACGAGGAGCAGATCGAGTTCCCCATCGTCTACGCCTGCGCGCGTGACGGTGTCGCCTCGCTGACCAAGCCGGAGGACGGCACCGTCCCGGCCGACAGCGACAGCCTGGAGCCGTTCTTCTCCACGATCCTGTCCCACGTCCCGGCCCCCGAGTACGACGAGGAGGCTCCGCTCCAGGCGCACGTCACCAACCTGGACGCCGACAACTTCCTCGGCCGTATCGCGCTGCTCCGCGTCGAGCAGGGCGAGCTGCGCAAGGGCCAGACCGTCACGTGGATCAAGCGTGACGGCACCATGGCCAACGTGCGCATCACCGAGCTGCTGATGACCGAGGCGCTCACCCGCAAGCCCGCCGAGAAGGCCGGCCCCGGTGACATCTGCGCCGTCGCCGGTATCCCGGACATCATGATCGGCGAGACCCTCGCCGACCCCGAGAACCCCATCCCGCTCCCGCTGATCACGGTCGACGAGCCCGCGATCTCCATGACCATCGGTACGAACACCTCGCCGCTGGTCGGCCGGGGCGGCACCGGCAAGGGCGCGGAGAACAAGGCCGCGGTCAAGGACCGCAAGGTCACGGCCCGTCAGGTCAAGGACCGCCTGGACCGCGAGCTGGTCGGCAACGTCTCGCTGCGCGTGCTGGACACCGAGCGCCCGGACGCCTGGGAGGTGCAGGGCCGCGGTGAGCTGGCGCTGGCCATCCTGGTCGAGCAGATGCGCCGTGAGGGCTTCGAGCTGACCATCGGCAAGCCGCAGGTCGTCACCAAGCTCGTCGACGGCAAGGTCTACGAGCCGGTCGAGCGCATGACGATCGACGTACCCGAGGAGCACATGGGCGCGGTCACGCAGCTCATGGGTGTCCGCAAGGGCCGGATGGACAACATGTCCAACCACGGCTCGGGATGGGTCCGGATGGAGTTCGTCGTTCCCTCCCGCGGCCTCATCGGGTTCCGGACCGAGTTCCTGACCGGTACGCGCGGCACGGGCATCGCCCACTCCATCCACGAGGGCCACGAGCCGTGGTTCGGCACGCTGACGACCCGTAACAACGGCTCGCTGGTCGCCGACCGTGCCGGTGCCGTCACCGCCTTCGCGATGACGAACCTCCAGGAGCGCGGTGTGCTGTTCACCGACCCCGGCACCGAGGTGTACGAGGGCATGATCGTCGGCGAGAACTCCCGCTCCGACGACATGGACGTGAACATCACCAAGGAGAAGAAGCTCACCAACATGCGGTCGTCCTCGGCCGACTCGTTCGAGGCGATCGTCCCGCCGCGCAAGCTCTCCCTGGAGCAGTCCCTGGAGTTCTGCCGCGACGACGAGTGTGTCGAGGTGACCCCGGAGGCGGTCCGTATCCGCAAGGTGAACCTGGACGCCCGCGAGCGCGCCCGCGCGGCGAGCCGCGCCAAGCACGGCTGACGCCGGCTTCGGCTGATCACATGACAGTGCCGGGCACTCCACTCGGGGTGCCCGGCACTGTCATGTTCGGCGCGGTGCGGCTTCGGGCTGGCGATGCCGTGTGACGCGGTGAACGGTCAGCTGGTGGTCGTGGTCCTGTCGGCGGCGGTGGCGGTGCCGTACGAGGTCACCACCTTGCAGTTCGAGTAGATGCGCTTCTTCGTCACCAGGAACTTGCGCTTCATGATGCCGATCTTGTAGTGCACCGTGGACTTTGGACCGACCACGATGGTCGTCTTCTGCCCCTTGGTGTAGGTCACACTCTTGTTGACGCTGTACGAGGTCTTCGCGTTTATCTCCGCGACCACTGTGCCCACCGACGCCTCGACCTCGGATGAAACGGAGGTAGAGCGCGTCCCGCTGGTTTCGAAGGCCACCTCTTCGCGGACCTCCTTGGCCTTCCGGTTCTCCACGGTTCCGCTGGCCGCGATGAGCCACCAACCGGAGGTCGTCTGCGAGTAACTGCGGCTGACGTGGGGATCGCACTGTTCTGCCGCGAAGGCAGGTGCCGCCGCGGTAAGGGTGCCGCCTGAAAGGGCCGCAACGGTGACAAGGGCTACACCTGCTGCACGAATCTTCTGCATGTTGAGCTTTCCTCCGTTTGTGGTGCCGAGCGCCTGGGCGGAATGTCGGCCGGCTGGTCAGTGCCTTTTGATGTGCATATGACATTCCTGAGTGGGTGAGCGGCCGCCGGAGATGTTCTTCCGTGGCTTCTTCCTGGGCAGGCAGAGAGATCCTCTCTGGTTTCCTGTCCCGGACGTACGGGGCGAGCGTCCCGACTTTGTCCCGCCCTTTCAGCTGGTCAGGCCGAACCCCGCTGCGCGGGCACGCACAACAACCTGGGCCCGGCTGTCCACGCCGACCTTCCCGAAAATGGCCGAGACATGGTTGCGCACTGTCTTGTCAGCAAGCGTCAGCAGCCGAGCGATGCGACGGTTGTCGTATCCCCGTGCCACCAGTTCGAGAATCTCCAACTCCCGACGGGTCAGCTGGGACTGCGTGCCCTCCCCGAAGGGTGCGGCCGGAGTCTTGAGCAGCCCGGCCACGAGCCGTGCTGCTGTGTCACCCACGACCATGGAGCCGCCTGCCACTGCGTGTACCGCACTCACGATCTCGACGGGCTCCGTGGACTTGGGCAGATATCCCCTCACGCCGGCCACGAGTGCCGAGCGCAGAAGCATCCCGTCGTCACAGTGCTGAGTCATGGTCAGAATCCCCCGGATTCCAACGTCTCGTGCCAGCGTTCTGCATGTCTCCAACGCGGCGGCGCCCGGGTAATCGAGATCCACGACGACGACGTCAGGGTACGCGGCGGTGAACAGCGGCAGCGCCCGATCGATCTCTCCGGTCTCGGCGACGACGTCGATGCCGTCGGCGGCGAGCGCCGAACGGATGTCCCTTCGCAGTTGCGGATCGGGCTGCAGCAGGGCGACACGCAGCCCACCCTGGCCGGACGCACACTTGATCATGAGCACACCTCCCATGGGTCTTTCCCGTGGCGAGCATGTGTGCGCTGAGCTAGCGAATGACTAGCGTCGGCCCGCAAGGCCCTCCCGTACGATGGATCACCGTAAGCGGAGGGACGGACGTGTGTTCGACTATCGAATTCTTGGGCCGCTTGAGGTGCTCCACGCAGGGGAACCTTTGTCGATCACTGCTCCCAGGGAGCGCGACCTCCTCGCACTGCTTCTGCTCAGCGCGGACCGGACCGTGGGCGCCGATGAGCTGATCGACGGCCTGTGGGGGAGTACACCACCTGCGACCGCCCGCACCACCCTGCACAACTACATCAAGCGGCTGCGCCGGGGGCTTGGGGACCCGAGCGGGGAGCACGAGGCGATCACTACTCGGCCAGGCGGATACCTCCTCCCATTGGACAACGCGTCGCTCGACCTTCGGGAGTTCGAGCGCCTCACTCGCAGCGCCGCCGAGGCCGGGGAACGCGGGGAGCACGCCGCAGCCGCGGCACGGCTGAGGACAGCGCTGGCCCTGTGGCGAGGCGATGCCCTCGCCGACAGTCGTGCGGAACATCTCGTGCGCGTCGAGGCGCCCCGACTGAACGACTCTCGTGTGCTCGCTTTCGAGCATTGGGTCGATGCGGAGTTGCGGCTCGGTCGGCACGCGGACGTCGTCGCCGATATCCAGTCGCAGATCGGCAGACATTCGTTGCGTGAAAGCCTGTATGTCCGGCTCCTCGTCGCCCTGTATCGCGCGGGACGTCGCAGCGACGCGCTGGCTGTCTACCAACAGGCCCGGACCCGGCTAATCCACGACATCGGGCTGGAGCCAGGACCCGAACTCACCGCGGTGCACAGACAGATCCTGGCCGACGACTCATCGTTGTCGGAGCCGAGAGCACTCGTCGACGACGGAGGCGGCACGTCGGTGGACGTGGTGCCCGTATCCGACACCCAATGGGTGCTTCCGGCCCAACTACCACCCTCCACAGGTGCTTTCATCGGCAGGCGTGAGGTGATGAGGCGTCTGGACACCGTCCTCCCGGACCGCCGGAGCTTGTCGTCAGGAGCGGTCAGGATCGGCCTGATCACCGGACAGGCCGGTGCCGGTAAGACGACGCTCGCGGTCCGCTGGGGACACGACCGCCGTGACAACTTCCCGGATGGGCAGTTGTACGCCAACCTGCATGGCTATGACGCCGGTCGGCCGGCGCGACCCATCGACGTCCTCAGCGGTTTTCTCCGCGCGTTCGGAGTTCCGGGGCAGCGCATTCCCGCCGAAGTGGAAGGCGCCACCGCGCTCTACCGCTCCTTGTGTGCGGGCAAGCAGCTCCTCGTGGTCCTGGACAACGCCCGATCCGCCGCGCAGGTACGTCCGCTGTTCCCCGGCAGCGGAGGCTGTCTGGTTCTGGTGACCAGCCGGGACTCCCTCGGCGGACTCGTGGCCCGCGACGGCGCGGTTCCGGTCACGCTCGACGTTCTGGAGCCTGCCGAGGCGGAACAACTACTGGTCAGAGTTATCGGCAGGGCCAGGGTGCGTGCCGAGCCCGACGCGTCGGTCGCACTGCTTGCCTCCTGTGCCTACCTTCCGCTCGCCGTCAGCGTCACGGCGGCGGATCTGGCTCTCCATCCTGAGAGGTCCATCGCCGACCAGGTGGGGCGGCTCCGCACTGACCCGCTGACCACGCTGCAGATCCAGGGGGACGAGCAGAGCGCTGTCCGCACGGTGCTCGAGATCTCCTACGCAGCACTTGCGCCCGCGGCCGCCCGGATGTTCCGGCTCTTGGGTCTCATACCCGGAGTCGACATCACGGTACCGGCGGCAGCCGCTCTGGCCGAAGTGCCGTCCAGGGACGCGGCTGATCTCCTTGAGCAATTGACCCGGGCGCACCTCCTGGAGGAACACGCGCCTGGCCGCTACACGTTCCACGACCTGCTTCGCGCCTACAGTCGAGAATGCCTTCCCGCGGACGAGCATGAGCCGGTGGCTGCTTTGACGCGGCTGCACAATTGGTACCTCGGAAGTGTCGACGCCGCTGTGCGGGCCTACCTACCTGAGGCGTTGCGGCTGCCGGTACTGCATACGGGCGGCGGCCTCGCCTTCCCCGACGCAGGTGCCGCCGTCGAGTGGATGGACGGGGAGCGAGCGAACATCGTGGCACTCGTGCGGCATGCCGCGGAGCACGGGCCGGGGCCGGTCGCCTGGATGCTCGCGGATGCGGTGCGGCCCTACATGATGCAGCGTTCGTATGCGAGCGACTGGCTGGCCGTGGCCTCCGCGGGCCTGGCCGCCGCCGAAGCCGACGGCAGTCTGGACGGACAGGCAGCGGCTCATCGAAGCCTGTCGAGCGCCTACATGAATCAGAGTTCCTACGAGGACAGTCGATTCCATGACTTGAGAGCCTTGGACCTCTATCGCCGCACAGGGTCGATGCAAGGCCAGTCCGCAACGCTCAACAGCCTTGCCCTGACCGCCTGGTACAGGGGTCGGCTGGAGGACGCCCTGCTCTACGGCGAGCAGAGCGTGGAAACGTGCCGCGCAGCGGAATTCCGGGTGGGTGAGGCGATCGGTCTGGCCAACCTCGGTACAGTCCTGGCCGAGACGGGACGACTGGCCGAAGCGCAGGAACGCCTCACCGATGCGTTGAGCGTCTGCAGGGAGATGAGTCAGGAGCTCCCGACACTCGCCGCCATAGCCCAACGCAATCTGGGCATGGTCCTCCACGAGCGAGGGGAGGCGAGGGAGTCGGTCGTCGCTCTGACAGCGGCGGCCGACATGCAGCGCCGACGAGGAAGCCACATCGATCTCTCCTACACCTTGTTCTGGCTCGCAGTGGCATCGATTCAGTCCGGTGACCGGGGCGTGGCTCTGAGCTACATAGAGGAGGCGTCCGGGTTGAAGACGGGGGAGATGCGTGCCGAATCCGATCTGCACACGGTGCGTGCACTGCTCTCGCAGAGCATCGGTAACCACAGCAGCGCTCTGAGACGCTTCGAGGAGGCGCGGGAACTGGCCCGCCGCTGCAATGCGCGCACGCAGGAGTTGAGGGCCTTGACCGGGCTGGCCGAGAGCAGCCTGCGGCTGGGCAGACTCGCGGAGGCGCGTGCCCACGCCGACGGCGCGCAGAAGGCGGCGGGTAACGGTGAGTACGGCCTCTTCCACGCCAAGGCTCGCATCCTGCTGGCGGAGACCGATCTCACGCAGGGGGACAGCGATCGCGCCGAGCGGCGCGCGCGGCAATCCCTTGCGTTCTGTTCCGCGGTTGGACACCCGCTCGGCACGGCCGAGGCCCTTCTCGTACTGGGCCACGTATTACGGGCAAGGGGTGACGAAGAGGGGAGTGCGCGCGCCTGGAAGGAAGCGTTGGACGGGTACGAGTCCCTCGGAGCCGCCCGGGCGTCCGAGGTCAGAGCCTTGCTCCGGTGCGGCTGACAGCACGGTCCGGACAGGGTCGGACGCAATGATCATGTCAGCAGCGGTGAGGTCGGTTTGGGGCTTTTTGCGGGTAGGGAAAACCCTTCGTCCTCAACGGGAACCCCGTCACGGTGCCTGCCGGCCACTACGCTGCCTCTGTGAGAGGCGTCTTCGGTCGCGCGGCACACGTCTGTGCGCCGGCCGTGCCGCCCACGTGGTCGTCGTCGGGCCTGTGTCGATACGGCCGTGGCGTCGCCGCGGAGCTTCCAGCGGTGCGGTGAGTGCCTGTGCCCCCCGCTAGGGGAAGAGGGTCGACGGCACTGGCGCGACGACATGGGAATCCGCAACTGATTTTCCCTCTACGTGTCCGCAATGCGGACATCGATCACCGACAGATGTGTAACAAGTCCGTTTCGCAGGGATCTTTCGGCAAACTGTTTGTCCGGATTTTGGAAGAAGTATGCGTCAGGTGTGATCGAACCGAGACCTTAGGGATGTGGTTCGGTCATGGCGCATGGCAGATAGTTAGGCGCGTAGAGCTCGGATCAACGGGTCACGCGCTGCACACTGCGCCGACTCACGAGCGTGGGGGCATCTGGCTTTCTCCGCCACCGGCGACGGTGGCGGATGTGTGTCTTGTGCTCCCCCCTTGCGGTGAACAAATGGACTCATGAGGAGGAACCCATGCGCGGTGCCAAGAGCGCCAAGTGGGTCGCGATAGCCGCGGCTGTGGCCCTGGGCGCGACCGCCTGTGGTGGTGGCAGTGGTGACAGCGGCAACGACAGCAAGGCCGCGATCGACCCGAACGGCAAGTTCTCGATCGAGGTCGGCGAGCCGCAGAACCCGCTGCAGCCGGCGAACACCATGGAGTCCAACGGCAGCATCGTGACGCGTGCCTTGTTCACCGGGCTCGTCGACTACGACTCCAGCGGCAAGATCGTCATGATGAACGCCCAGTCGGTCGACAGCACGGACAACAAGACCTTCACGGTCAAGCTGAAGCCGGGCTGGAAGTTCCACGACGGCACCCCGGTGACCGCCGAGTCCTACGTCAAGGCGTGGAACTGGGCCGCCAACCCGGCGAACAAGCAGACCAACAGCTTCTGGTACTCGGACATCAAGGGCTACTCCGACGTCGCCCCCGAGAAGGGCAAGCCGAAGGCCACGGAGATGTCCGGCCTGAAGGTCGTCGACGACAACACCTTCACCATCACGCTGAACAGCGCGCTGCCGTACTTCGTCTACAAGCTGGGCTACGAGGTCTTCGACCCGCTGCCGGAGTCCTTCTACAAGGACCCGAAGGCCGCGGGCGAGAAGCCGGTCGGCAACGGCCCCTACAAGTTCGTCAGCTGGAACCACAAGAAGTCGATCGAGGTCGCCCGCTTCGACGGCTATCAGGGTCCGAACAAGGCCAAGAACGGTGGTGTGATCTTCAAGAACTACACCAACCTGGAGACGGCCTACGAGGACCTGAAGTCCGGCAACGTCGACGTCCTGCGCCAGCTCGCGCCCAAGGACCTGCCGGTCTACAAGACCGACCTCGGCGACCGCGCCGTGGACCAGTCGTACTCGGCGATCCAGAGCATCGCCGTGGCGTACTACACCAAGCAGTGGAAGAACATCGACCCGAAGGTCATCCAGGGTCTGTCCATGGCGATCGACCGGGACACCATCACCAAGACCGTGCTCCAGGGCACCCGTGAGCCCGCCACCGGCTGGGTCGCCAAGGGCGTCCTCGGCTACCAGCCGAACGCCGCCGGAGACATCACCAAGTACGACCCGGCCAAGGCCAAGGCGCTCATCAAGGAGGGTGGCGGCGTCCCGGGCAACAAGATCTCCATCCAGTACAACGCGGACGGCGGTCACAAGGAGTGGGTGGAGGCGGTCTGCAACTCCATCACCAAGGCTGTCGGCGTGGCCTGCACCGGCGACTCCAAGGCGGACTTCCAGGCCGACCTCAACGCGCGTGACGCGCACCAGGTCAAGTCGCTGTACCGCTCCGGCTGGGTGCTCGACTACCCGTTCATCGCCAACTTCATCCGTGACCTGTTCGGCACCCACTCGGACGGCAACCAGGGCGGCTTCTCCAGCAAGGAGATCGACACCCTGATCACCAAGGCCGACAGCGCCAAGTCGCTGGAGGAGTCGGAGAAGCTGTACCAGCAGATCGAGAAGGCGCTCCCGAACTACATGCCGAGCATCCCGCTCTGGTACTACAAGGTCAACGCGGGCTACTCGGAGAAGGTTTCCGGCGTCAAGTACGCCCAGGACGGAGACCCGATCCTGACCGGCGTTCAGGTCAAGAAGTAACCGCAACAGCCCGTTGACGCGGGCGCGGTGCGCCCGCGCCCGTGGGACGGCAGCGGCCGGGGGGCCCTTTCCACACGCATCTTCAGGTGATGCGCGGGGGAAGGGCCCGTCGGCTGCCGCCGTGACTGACATGGAGGCACGATGGGGCGCTACGTCGCACGACGACTGCTCCAGATGATCCCGGTGTTCATCGGTACAACCCTGCTGATCTTCCTCATGGTCTACGCCCTGCCCGGCGACCCCGTGCGCGGGCTCTTCGGCGACAAGGCCGGCAGCCCGCAGGTGATCGCAGCGCTGAGACATCAGTACGGCCTGGACCAGCCGATCCTGGTGCAGTACTGGCATTACATGAGGGACATGATTCTGCACGCCGACTTCGGCACGCAGATCGCCAGCGGCCGTCCCGTAACCGACGTGCTGGGCGACGCGTTCCCGGTGACCCTCCGTCTGGCCTCCCTGGCCTTCGTGATCGAGGTCGTCGTCGGCATCGGCCTCGGCATCATGGCGGGCATGCGCGCCGGTCGGCTTACCGACAACGTGGTCCTGCTCATCTCGCTGCTACTGATCTCGGTCCCGGTCTTCGTTCTCGGTTTCATCCTCAAGGTCGTCTTCGCCTTCCAGTTGAACTGGCTGCCACCGAACGTCAACGACTCGACGAACTACAACGAGTTGCTGATGCCGGCCATCGTCCTGGCAGCGGCATCACTGGCCTATGTGACCCGCCTGACCCGTACCTCGGTCGCCGAGAACCTGCGCGCCGACTACATCCGCACGGCGATCGCCAAGGGCCTGCCCAAGCGCCGCGTCGTGGGTGTCCACCTCATGCGCAACTCGCTGATCCCCGTGATCACCTACCTGGGCACCGATATCGGTGCGCTGATGGGCGGCGCGGTCGTCACCGAGGGCCTGTTCAACATCCAGGGCATCGGCCTCACGATCTATCAGTCGATCGTGCGCCGTGAGGGAACCACCCTCGTCGGCCTCGTGACGATACTTGTGCTCATCTACCTCGTCGCCAACCTGCTCGTCGACCTGCTCTACGCGGTCCTTGACCCGAGGATTCGCTATGCCTGATGTGACCAAGACCGACGTGAAGACCGGCGCGCAGGACCCGGTGGGCGGGGCGCCCGCGGTGGCGGCCCTGGAGGCCAAGCCCGAGAAAGCCCGCAGCCTCTGGGGCGACGCGTGGGCCGACCTGCGCCGCAGCTGGATCTTCATCGTCTCCAGCGTGCTGATCTTCATCCTGTTGCTGATCACCTTCTTCCCGGGCTGGTTCACGAGCGCGGAACCGATCCTCGGCGACCTCTCCAAGCACTACCTGCAGAAGCCCAAGCTGGGGGACATCGGTTCGGCCGACTGGCTCGGCTATGACCAGCAGGGCCGCAGCGTGTACGCCCGTGTCATCTACGGCACTCGGGCGTCCATAGCCGTCGGCTTCGGTACCACCCTCCTCGTCACGCTCCTTGGCAGCCTGGTGGGCATGATCGCCGGCTACTTCGGCGGTGTGGTCGACTCAGTCCTGTCTCGGCTGACGGACGTCTTCTTCGGCATCCCGTTCCTGCTCGGCACCATGGTCGTGCTCAACTCCTTCCCCGACCGCACGACGTGGATCGTCATCGGCGCGCTGGGCCTCTTCGGCTGGACGCAGATCTCCCGCGTGATGCGCGGCGCGGTCATCACCACCAAGCAGGCTGACTACGTGCAGGCGGCCAAGGCGCTCGGCGCGGGTACGCCGCGGATCATGTTCCGGCACATCCTGCCGAACACCCTCGCTCCGGTGATCGTCGTCGCCACCATCTCGCTCGGCGTCTACATCGCTGCCGAGGCGACGCTTTCCTTCCTGGGCCTCGGCCTCAGCGGCGTCTCGTGGGGCAACGACATCTCCGACGGCGGCAACCAGATCCGTGTGGCCCAGTGGATCATGCTCTATCCGTCGATCATGCTCAGCATCACGGTGCTGGCGTTCATCATGCTCGGTGAGGCCGTACGCAACGCCCTCGACCCGAAGATGCGCTGAGGGAGGCGTACGTGACAGTCATCGAAGAAGTATCCGTGCCCTCGCCGCGCGACGGCGACGGCGGACCGCTGCTCGAAGTGCGTGACCTGCACGTCGAGTTCCACACCCGCGAGGGCGTGGTCAAGGCCGTCAACGGCGTCAACTACAGCGTGGACGCGGGGGAGACGCTGGCTGTGCTGGGTGAGTCCGGCTCCGGCAAGTCCGTCACCGCGCAGGCCGTCATGGGCATCCTCGACATGCCGCCGGCGAAGATCCCGCAGGGGGAGATCCTCTTCCGCGGCCAGGACATGCTGAAGATGTCCGGCGAGGAGCGCCGCAAGATCCGCGGTCGGAGGATCGCGATGATCTTCCAGGACGCGCTCAGCTCGCTCAACCCGGTGCTCAGCGTGGGCTACCAGCTCGGCGAGATGTTCCGCGTCCACCAGGGCATGTCCAAGAAGGACGCCAAGGCCAAGGCGATCGAACTGATGGACCGGGTGAAGATCCCGGCCGCCGCGGCCCGGGTCAACGACTACCCGCACCAGTTCTCCGGCGGTATGCGCCAGCGCATCATGATCGCCATGGCGCTGGCCCTGGAGCCGGATCTGATCATCGCGGACGAGCCCACCACGGCTCTCGACGTGACGGTCCAGGCCCAGGTCATGGAACTGCTCGCGGACCTGCAGCGCGAGTACAACATGGGTCTGATCCTGATCACCCACGACCTTGGTGTGGTCGCCGACGTCGCGGACAAGATCGCGGTGATGTACGCGGGCCGGATCGTGGAGCGTGCTCCGGTCCACGAGTTGTACAAGCGTCCGGCGCACCCGTACACGCGGGGTCTGCTGGACTCGATCCCGCGCCTGGACCAGAAGGGCCAGGAGCTGTACGCGATCAAGGGCCTGCCGCCCAACTTGCTGCGTGTTCCGAGCGGTTGCGCCTTCAACCCACGCTGCCCCAAGGCCCAGGACATCTGCCGTACGGACATCCCGGACCTGTTCCCGGTCACCGAGCCGGACGGCAGCGAGCTGGTCGGCCGCGCATCGGCGTGCCACTTCTGGAAGGAGACGATTCATGGCTGAGCTCAGCAAGAACGACGAGCCGCAGGACGCCACGCCGAACGTCTCTGACGTGGAGGTCGTGGACGCCCACTCCGAGACCGAGGCGGTCGCCGCGATCGAGGCGCCCGTCGAGCGGGGCGAGCCGATCTTGCAGGTGCGCGACCTGGTGAAGCACTTCCCGCTCACCCAGGGCATCCTGTTCCGGAAGCAGATCGGTGCCGTCAAGGCCGTCGACGGGGTCTCCTTCGACCTGTACCAGGGCGAGACCCTGGGCATCGTGGGCGAGTCCGGCTGCGGCAAGTCCACAGTGGCGAAGCTCCTGATGAACCTGGAGCAGGTCACGGCCGGCGAGATCTTCTACAAGGGCCAGGACATCACCAAGCTGTCCGGGCGCGCGCAGAAGGCGGTCCGCCGCAACATCCAGATGGTGTTCCAGGACCCGTACACCTCGCTCAACCCGCGGATGACGGTCGGCGACATCATCGGGGAGCCGTACGACATCCACCCGGAGGTGGCCCCCAAGGGCGACCGCCGCCGCAAGGTGCAGGAACTCCTGGATGTGGTGGGTCTCAACCCGGAGTACATCAACCGGTACCCGCACCAGTTCTCCGGCGGTCAGCGCCAGCGCATCGGCATCGCGCGCGGCCTGGCGCTCAACCCGGAGGTCATCATCTGCGACGAGCCGGTGTCGGCCCTGGACGTGTCCGTCCAGGCGCAGGTCATCAACCTGATGGAGCGACTGCAGGACGAGTTCAACCTGTCCTACATCTTCATCGCGCACGACCTGTCGATCGTCCGGCACATCTCGGACCGGGTCGGGGTCATGTACCTCGGCAAGATCGCGGAGATCGGCAGCGACGAGCAGATCTACGACCACCCGACGCACCCCTATACACAGGCGCTGCTGTCGGCGGTCCCGGTGCCGGACCCGGAGGCCCGTGAGGGCCGCGAGCGGATCATCCTCACCGGTGACGTCCCGTCGCCGGCCAATCCGCCCTCCGGCTGCCGCTTCCGCACCCGCTGCTGGAAGGCCCAGGACAAGTGCGCCCAGGAGGAGCCGTTGCTGGCGGTCCCCGAGCGCTTCAAGAGCGTGGACACCCCGGCGGCACACGAGTCGGCGTGCCACTTCGCGGAGGAGAAGGACGTCGTGCACGCGGCGTGAGGACAAAGCGCCACACACTGTGCGGGGTGCCGGGAGCCGAGGGTTCCTGGTACCCCGCATGCCGTTCAGAGCGGGACACTGGGATACTCCGGCTATGGATGCTGGGGGGATGACGAGCGGTACGCGATCAGGCGTGACGGTGCCTGCGATGGCCGCGTCGGCGTCTGCCCAGGGCTGGGTGCTGCGCCCGGCGGTGGCTGCGGACATCGAGGTCATCGCGGAGTTGCGGGCCACGGTGATGCGTGCGGACCTGGAGCGCCTCGGCCGTTATGACGAGCACCGGGTGCGCCAGCGGCTGCGGGACTCCTTCTCACCGCGCCACACGTCGATCGTCATGATCGATCGTGAACTCGCTGGCTGCGTCACGATTCGGCCTGCTGAGAGCAGGCAGTGGCTGGAGCATTTCTACCTCGCTCCGCACCGTCAGGGGCAAGGGCTCGGATCCGCTGTGTTGCGCACGGTGCTGGGGCGTACGGACGCTCGGGGAACGACCGTCGGTTTGAACGTCTTGCAGGGCAGTGCTGCCCGTCGGCTCTATGAGCGTCACGGATTCGTCGTGGAAGCCCAGGACCCGATCGACGTCTTCATGGTGCGCCCGCCGGGGGCGAGCGAGGCCAGGAAAGCCTGGCCGTGACGGCGTGCGGGCTTCGGCCCGGCTCACACGGCCGTCCGTCGTGGCCGACGGCGGACGGCCGTGAGTAAGGTCAGCCGTTACCGACTTCCCGTGCCGCACGCTCCAGTCGGCTCCGGTGGTCCTCCCACCAGGCATGATCACCTGGTGGCAGGCTGTCCTTGTCCTGCAGAGTTCCGACGGATCCGTCGACGAGCTCTCGCACGATGTCGGCGTGGCCGGCGTGCCGCTGAGTGTCGGAGAGCACGCGCACCAGGATGTGGTGCAGTGTGACCTCTTGGCGTTCCTCCGGCCACCACGGGACGTGACCGATCGCGTCGAGAGCCAGTGTCGCGATCGTGCTGTCGGAGTGCTCCCACGCCTGGTGATAGAGCCCCACGATGTGTTCGCGCGACTCGTCCGAGGTGGCCCACATGTCCGCATTGGGTTCCGCGTCCTCCGTGTACCACCAGGCCGGCGGCTCCTCTTCGAAGAACGGCCGCCCGAACGTGTCGCCGAGGTACCCCAATTCCACCCCGGCGACGTGCTTGACCAGCCCCAGCAGGTTCGTGCCCGTGGGGGTCAGCGGGCGGCGGATGTCGTATTCGGAGAGCCCGTCGAGCTTCCACAGCAGGGCGTCACGCGCCTCTTGCAGGTATCGGAGAAGGTCCGCTTTCGGGTTCGGTTCGATCATGCCGGGCAGTCTTCCACCCGGCACTGACAGCCGCGCTCCGCAGCAGAACACGGGAAATCAAGGGCTGCGTCTCCATGGGCGCGGGTCCGCGTCGGTGCCAGTTCACGGTCGTCGGCAGGCAGCCTGCTCGAGCAGCCAGATCTGGGCTGCCTCCAGGACTTCGTCCCGGTTGCGTGCCACGGGGCGCGGGTCTTTGACGATCTCCTCGTCCGGAGGGATCGGCGCGTCGTACGTGCGGCCCGTCCGGTCCGCGTCCTTCACTTCCGTGAGGAGCAGCACGGCTCCGTCCGAAAGGCGGTAAGGCTCGTTTCCCGTGGGGACGCCGAAAGTCTCCTCACCGAAAAATCGGGTGTCCGGGCGCCCGCGGAAGGCCACTACGACCGCTTCACCCGCGCTGCCTGTCCGTTTGCCGGTCAATACCGCAACCGGGGCGGCGCTCTTGGCTACCGAAGGGCCGGCGCCCCAGCCGGCCGACTTGCCGTCCTGATGCGGGCTGCCGTGCTGGATCGACCACGCGGACTTGTTACCGTCGGCATCCACGAACATGCCGACGTTGCCCTCCCCCAGGATCGGACCCACCACAGCAAGCATCGGCCACATATTTCCCCCCGTGTTCGAGCGCAGATCCACCACCCAGCCACAGGCTTCACTCCGGTCCGCCCTCGCCACGGCATTTCGGCCCTGTTGCACGTACCGGTCGTACACCTTCTGAGACCCCTGCACTCCAGGGAGAGAAAGGTAACCAGGGCCGCCCTTCAGCGTTCGGCCTTGCAGGCCGTCGAAGGAGACCGCGGAGGACCCGAACCGCTCCTTGGCATCGTCCGGCTCCCAGAAGCTGCTGTGCCGGTCACCGAGGTCGTTCACGGCCACACTGATCGCCCCGTAAGTGTCCGCCGACTTCCGCGCGCCGCCTGCCTGCGAGAAGGCTTTGCTCCGTAACGCCGCCCAGTCGATCTGGTGACGGAGGAGAGAGTGTTCCTCCATGATGCTCAGCGCTCTCGACAGATAGGTCCGTGCTTCAGGCGACATGTCGCTGCCCGCTGGATCAGGTGAGCGGCTCGTGCATCCAGTCGCAGCGACCAGAACCCCCAGCAGCCCGACGCAGACCGACCTGCGCAGTGACCGTCCCCGCTCCATCCATCCCCCACGCTCTCGATGACCAGCACCCTAACGCTGACGATCAGCTACCCAGGGGAGCGCCCCAGGTCAGGAGCTGGTTTCGGCCAGGCTTCTCGGCAGTGGGCTTCCTCGGCGCAGCAACTGACAGCCTGCACCGGTGATTGCCTCGTGCGAGAGCCGAGGGTGGCATGATCCGGCCATGAGCCTCACTGCGCGACAGCTCACCCTGGCCACGTTGGACCGCCAGCTGTTGCTCGAACGCCGGCGCCTCGGTGTGACGGAGGCGGTTCGCCGGGTATGCGCTCTTCAGGCGCAGACAGCAGCGTCGCCGTACCTGGCGTTGTGGAACCGTGTGCAGGACTTCGCGCCCGAGGATCTCGACGTGGCGTTCGCGCAAGGGCGGATTGTGAAGGCAACGCTCATGCGGATCACGCTGCACGTCGTCCACGCCGAGGACTACGGGCCCTACCACGCAGCCATGCTGAGCAGCCTGCGGGCGTCGCGGCTGTACGACCGCCGTTTCACCGCGACAGGGCTGACCCCCGCCGACGCGGACGCGCTGCTCCCGGAGCTCGCCGGGTTCCTGAAGAGGCCCCGCACCGGCGCCCAGGTGGAGGAGGAGGTCACGGGGAGGCACGGCGAGCACGCACACCGCGTGTGGTGGGCGCTCCGCACGTTCGCGCCCCTGCATCATGTACCGACGGGCGGCCCGTGGTCGTTCACACAGCCGAACACCTACCGCGCCTTCGCGGCGGCCCCTGCGGCCGCGCCACAGGAAGGCGACGCTGAGGTCCAGCGCCTGCTGTTCGCCTACCTGCGCGCGTTCGGGCCCGCGTCGGCCCAGGACTTCGCGCGATTCACCCTGCTGACACGCCCGGTGATAACCAAAGCCCTGCATGAGCTCGGCGACCAGGTGGTACGGGTGCCGGGCCCTGGCCGTGCCGCGCTGTTCGACCTGGCCGACGCCACCGTGCCCGCCGAAGACACTCCGGCGCCGCCGAGGCTTCTGCCGATGTGGGACAGCACGCTGCTGGCTCACGCCGTCCCCGGGCGAGTCATGCCCGCGGAGTACCGGCCTCTGGTCGTCCGGCGCAACGGCGACATGCTGCCCTGCCTGCTCGTCGACGGGCAGGTCGCCGGAGTGTGGCGCGCAGCCGGCGGCGGACTGGAACTGACCGCCTTCCGCAGGCTCGGCAAGGTTGCGTGGCAAGGCCTGACCGAGGAGGCGGAAAAGCTGTCACTGCTGCTCGCCGACCGCGATCCAGCTGTCTACCGGCGTTACGGTCACTGGTGGGACAAGGGGTTTCCCGACGTCGAGAGGAAGATGGTCAAGGGCTGACCGCGCCCGGCCAGCACGGCCTCCTCGGTGGCTCCGAGAGCCGTGAGGCAGTCGGCCCTGCCGGCCTGGGCGAGCGCCGCCCACTGGCCTCGGAGCGGCGGCGGATCGACACCCTAGAGCGTGTGCCGAAAGTGCTGCCATGCGCCTGAGCTGTGTAGGCGAAGGCTGAGCGCAACTCGGTGGCGTCTGAAGTGGGAGTGAGGAAGGCTTGCGCGCATGGTTTCGGTATTGCAGAACGTGGCGATTGACTGTGCGGATGCCTACGAGCTGGCCCGGTTCTGGAGCAGAGTGACTGGCCGTCCACTACACCCGGAGGATAGACCGGGTGACCAGGAGACGCAGGTGCTGCTGGCGGAGGGCCCAGTGCTGTACTTCAACCAGGTGCCCGAATCGAAGAAGATCAAGAACCGGATCCATCTGTGTTTGCGCCCTGAGACATTGCGTGAGCAGGAGGTGGAACGGCTGCTCGGCCTCGGCGCCACCTTTGTCACCGATCACCGGAACCCCGACGGGTCTGGCTGGGCAGTCCTTGCTGACCCCGAAGGCAACGAATTCTGCGTTCTTCGCAGCGAGTCCGACCGAGCCGGGATGGGTTCCTGACGCCCACGCGCCATCCTGGCCAGCTTCGTATGACCCGCTGGTCACAGCCACTCGTTAATGGCCGCTACGAGGACGGTCACCTCGTAGCGGATCGCGAGCTTGTCATATCGCGTGGCGACGGCGCGGTGTCTCTTGAGGCGGTTGATCCCGCACTCGACCGCATGGCGCTCGTGGTAGTCCGCCGGGTGGAAGCGTGGCGGTCGACCGCCGCGGGAGCCGAGCTTTTGGCGGTTGCGCGCCTGGTCGGCCTTGCTCGGGATGGTGCAGCGGATCCCGCGGCGGCGCAGGTAGGCGCGAATCCTGCGGGAGGCGTACGCCTTGTCCGCCCGCACGCGATTGGGACGGACGCGTGGCCGGCCCGGCCCGATGCGGGCACGCGGACCTTCTCCAGCACGGGTTCGAACTGCGGTGAGTCCCCTCGCTGCCCTGCCGTGACCACGATTGACATGGGTTTTTGTCCCTGCTCGACGGCCAGGTGGAGCTTGTGGTGAACCCGCCGCGCGAGCGTCCCAGCCCGTGATCATCGGGTTCGGTGAACACACCGCCCGGCGGTTCCTTCTGCAGGTCACCCTGCTTGCGGGCCCCAGCCGCATGCTGATGAGCGCGGCACACCGTGGAGTCGACGCTCAGGTCCCACGTGATCGCACCCTTCGCGTCAGCCAGGGACCGGAGCCGGGTGAGGATCCGCTGCCAGGTGCCATTCCGCTGCCATCGGCGGAACAGATCGTAGACCCGGCTCCACGGCCCGTACTCGACGGGGACGTCTCGCCACGGAACACCGGTCCCGACCCGAAACCGTATGCCGTCGATCAGCTGCCGCCGAGACCAGACAGGCGGCCGCCCCACCCTCGTCCCCTTCGGCAACAACGGCTCCAGCGCTGCCCACTGCTCCTCCGTGAGATCTCCCCGCCCCATGAGCCGTGATCATTCACAGAAAGATCCACTTTCGATACACCCAGGGCCTGTTGCGAAAGTTGATTGTCTGTCAGACCTGTCTGGGATGCTCCGATCATGGAGATGACAGTGCAGCTGACGATCGACTGCTCCGATCCGCAGAGAATGGTGACGTTCTGGGCCGAAGCCCTGGGCTACGTGCCTGAGCCTCCGCCGGGCGGGCACGCCACGTGGCGTACTTACTGGGCGGCGGTGGGGGTGCCCGAGGCAGAGTTGCCGGCCGGTGCCGGGGATATTCCGGAGTCGATCATCGATCCCGCGGGACGTGGGCCGAGGGTGTGGTTCCAGCAGGTTCCGGAGCCGAAGGCCGCCAAGAACCGGTGGCACTTCGACCTGAAGGTCGGTGGGGGCCGTGACGTCCCACTGGACGTCCGCACACAACGGGTCAAGGCTACGATGGAACGGCTGGCCAAAGCTGGTGCCACCGTGCTGCGGATTAAGGATGAGCCGGACATGGGGCTCTACGCCGCCGCCATGCAGGACCCCGAGGGCAACGAATTCGACGTCGTCTGAGGGTAGTTGCGACGGTGCTGGTCGCAGCCATTCGTTGATGGCTGCGACCAGCACCGTCGCTTCGTAGAACAAGATCCACTTTCGCAACAGCCCTAGTGCCGTGACAGGCAACGCTCGCCCCGTCGCGACGCCCGGCACGCTCCCTCACCGCCTCAAGGGCGTGGGAGGTGCCCCACTCGCCGCACCGGCCGGAAGCCCACGTACGTCCAGTACGAGGGCTTCCGGTCGGCACTCCACCAGCCTGCGGCCGGGGAACCCCCGGAGCACGCACCGGACGCCGCTCCTTGACGGGCAGACGTCGCCTGCCGCGGCGCTAGGACGCCGACAGCCCCTCCTCCGCCAGTCCTGCTTGCGCCCGTGAGGTTGCCCAATGACACGCCACCTCAGCCACCTCACCCCCGCCCAGCACCCCAGGATCCACCTCCCGGCACGCCCCCGCGACCCCCGCCCGTTCCGCCTCTCCGCTCGCCAGGACCTGGCAACGGGCGTGGAAACGGCAGCCGGAGGGGACGCGGGACGGGTCGGGGGGCTCGCCGGTGAGGACGACAGGATCCCCGGGCGCCTCCGGAAGCACGGACAACAGCGCCTTGGTGTAAGGGTGTTGAGGTTCGGTCAGTACCTTCTCGACGTCGCCCGTCTCCACGATCCGGCCCAGGTACATCACCGCCACCCGGTCCGCGATGTTCCACGCCAGTCCCAGGTCGTGCGTCACCACCAGTGCCGACAGGCCGAGTTCGTCCCGCAGACGCAGCAGCAGGGCGAGGATCTCGCCGCGTACGGAGGCGTCCAGCGAGGCCACCGGCTCGTCGGCGACGAGGAGTTCGGGTTCGAGGACCAGCGCCCCGGCGATGACGACCCGTTGGCGCTGGCCGCCGGACAGCTCGTGCGGGTAGCGCAGGAAGAAGCGCTCGGGGGGCCGCAGACCCGCCCGGGACAGGGCCGAGGCCACCGCCGCCGGCTCGTCCCCGCCGTACCCGTGGATCCGCAGCCCCTCCGCCACGGCGTCGTACACCGTGTGCCGAGGGTTGAGCGAGCCGGTCGGGTCCTGGAGGACCAGCTGGACGCGTTTGCGGTACGCCTTCAGGGACCGGGAGGAGTACTCCAGCGGCTGCCCGCCGAAGCGGACGTGGCCCCGCGTCGGCCGGACCAGGCCCAGCAGGGCGCGGGCGAGGGTCGTCTTGCCGCAGCCGGACTCGCCGACCAGGGCCACGATCTCCCCGGGCCGGATGGCGAGTTCGACGCCGTCCACCGCGCGGGCGGGCGGGTCGCCGTGCCGGCCGGGGTAGGTGACGTGCAGGCCTTCGGCGCTCAGTAGCCGGCGCCGTACCGGTGGTTGTGCTGTGGCCGTCATGTGCCGCTCCTCGCGTCCTCGGCCGTGGCCGCGGGCCCCGGCACCGTCGCCTGCACCCGCACGCAGGCCGCCCGCCGCCCCGCGCCCGCCTCCCGCAGTTCCTGGTCGTCCACGGCGCAGACGTCCAGCGCGACCGGACAGCGGGGGTGGAAGGCGCAGCCGGAGGGGAGTGCGGCCGGGTCGGGCGGGTCGCCGGGCAGGCCGCGCGGGGCGAACCGGGAGGCCGGGTCGCCGATGCGCGGGAAGGCGGCCGACAGGGCCTTGGCGTAGGGGTGCAGGGCGTCCTCGTACACCGTCCGGGCGGGGCCCTCCTCGACGACCCGGCCCGCGTACATCACCGCGAGCCGGTCGCAGGTGTCGGCGAGCACCGCCAGGTCGTGGCTGATCATGATCAGGCCCAGGTCCTGCTCCGCGACGAGCTGTTCGATCAGCCGCAGGATCTGCGCCTGGATCATCACGTCCAGGGCGGTGGTCGGCTCGTCGGCGATGATGAGGCGTGGGGCGCAGGCCAGGGCCATGGCGATCATCACGCGCTGGCGCTGTCCGCCGGACAGCTCGTGCGGGTAGGCCGTCGCCCGTGCCGCGGGCAGGCCCACGCGCTCCAGCAGCTCCCCGGCCTGCTTCTTCGCGACAGCCGGGGTGGCCTTGCGGTGCAGCAGAATCGGCTCGGCGATCTGATCGCCGACGCGGTGCACGGGGTTCAGTGAGTGCATCGCGCCCTGGAAGACGATCGAGGCGCCCGCCCAGCGGACCGCCCGCACCTGCCCCCACCGCATGGTCAGCACGTCCTCGCCGTCCAGCAGGACTTCTCCGCCGACCCGGGTTCCGGCCGGCAGCAGCCGCAGCAGCGCGAGCGCCAGCGTGGACTTGCCGCAGCCCGACTCGCCCGCCACGCCGAGTTTCTGCCCGGCCGCGAGCCGCAGGTCCACACCCCGCACGGCGGCGACCCCGCCCGGGTAGGTCACCTCAAGGTTCCGGACCTGAAGCAGCGTCAACGGTCCACCTCCAGCCGGGGGTTTAGCACCGACTCCACCGCACGCCCGCACAGTGTGAACGCCAGCGCCACCGCCGCGATCGCGATGCCGGGCGGCACCAGGTACCACCAGTCTCCGGAACTCACCGCACCCGCCTCCCGCGCCTCCTGGAGCAGCCCGCCCCACGACACCACCGTCGGGTCGCCCAGCCCGAGGAAGGCCAGGGTCGCCTCGGCGAGGATCGCGGTGGAGATCCCGAGGGTCGCCTGCGCCAGCACCAGCGGCATCACGTTGGGCAGCACATGCCGGGACATGATGTGCCAGTGGCCGCCGCCGAGCGCCTTCGCGCGTTCGATGTACGGCCGTGACTCCACCGCCAGCGTCTGCGCCCGCACCAGCCGGGCGGTCGTCGGCCAGGTGGTCACACCGATCGCCAGGACCACCGTGCCCAGCGAACGGGACATCACGGTGGCCAGCGCGATGGCGAGCACCAGCGTCGGCATCACCAGGAACCAGTCCGTGACCCGCATCAGCACGGTCGCGTACGCGCCCTTGAAGTGCCCGGCCGTGATGCCGACCAGCGTGCCGATCGTCACCGACAGCACGGCCGCCAGCAGGCCCACCAGCAGCGAGATGCGCGAGCCCCACACCAGCAGCCCCAGCAGATTCCGCCCGAAGCGGTCGGTGCCCAGTGGGAACGCGCCGCTCGGGCTCTCCATCGGCTGCCCGGGCGCGTCGGTCACACCGGCCACGTCGGAGCCGACGGTCAGCGGAGCGGTCAGCGCGACGAGGGCGAACAGGATGAGCGCGGCCAGGCCGGCCAGCCCGGCGCGATGGGTGCGGTACCGCGTCCAGAACCGTACGACGGACCGCCGGCGGCGCTGCCGGGCGAGCGCGCGCGGACCGGTCTCGGTGACCCGGGCCGGGGTGTCGGTCGTCATCGGCCCACCCGGGGGTCGAGCAGCGGATAGACCAGGTCGGCCAGCGTGTTCATGACGATCACCGTCGCGGCGAAGAAGAGGAACAGACCCTGGACCAGCGGCAGGTCCGGCACGCTCAGGGCCTGGTAGAACAGCCCGCCCAGACCCGGCCAGGAGAACACCGTCTCGACGAGGATCACGCCGGCGACCGTCCGGCCCAGGTTGACGAAGATCAGCGTCACGGTCGGCAGCAGGGCGTTGGGCACCGCGTGCCGGCGCCGGACCAGGTCGTCCCTCAGGCCCTTGGCGCGAGCGGTGGTGAGGTAGTCGCTGCCCATCTCGTCCAGCAGCGCCGAGCGGGTCACCAGCAGGGTCTGCCCGTACTCCACCGCGACCAGCGTGATCACCGGCAGGACCAGATGGTGGGCGACGTCGATGACGTACGCGAAGCCCTCCTCGCCGCCCGACTCCATGCCACCGGTGGGGAACATCCCGGGGATCGGGCCGATGCCCACCGAGAACACGATGATGAGCAGCAGGCCCAGCCAGAACGACGGGACCGAGAAGAGGGTCAGCGCCAGACCGGTGTTCAGCCGGTCCCCGAGCCGGCCGTTGCGCCAGGCCGCGCGGGTGCCGAGGAGGATGCCGAGCGCGGTGTAGAGGACGAAGCCCGTGCCGGTCAGCAGCAGGGTGTTCGGCAGCGCCTCGCTGATCTTGTCGACGACCGGGGCGCGGAACTGGTACGAGGTGCCGAGGTCGCCGGTGAGGGCCTTGCCGCAGTAGTCGGTGAACTGCTGCCACAGCGGCAGGTCGAGGCCGAACTCCCGCCGGTATGACGCCAGTTGTTCGGCGGACACCGGGCGGCCGCCGGTCATGGTCTTGACCGGGTCGCCCGGGATCAGCCGGAACAGGAAGAAGCCGGTGACCAGCACGGCGAGCAGTGAGACGGCGGCGCCGCCCAGCTTCCCGGCGCCGTAGCGGACGTACGCGGCGGTGGTGCGTGCCCGTGGGGTGCGGGCCCGGACCGCCGGTCCGGCGAGGACCGGAGCGGCGGTCTTCTGGGCGCTACTCACGGTCGTCGGCGGTGGACCTGCGCCGCAGCGCGACGAACCCCCCGGCGCCCACCAGGATCACGGCGAGCACCACCCCGCCGATCACGATCCCGGTCGAGCCGGAATCGTCGGAGGATCCGTCCGAGGCGGCCGGGACCGCCGACCACCAGCTCCAGTAGCCGTCCTGGCCGTAGATGTTGCCTGCCGCGCTCGGCATCGTCCGGATCGACTTGATCTGGTCGGTCCGGTACGCCTCCACGGCGTTCGGGTACGCCATGACGTTCATGTACCCCAGGTCGTACAGCCGCGACTCCATCTGCTTGACGATCGTGGCCCGTTTGGCGGGGTCGTACTCGGCGAGCTGACGCGCGTACAGGTCGTCGTACCGCTTGTCGCAGACGAAGTTGTCGGTGGCGCCGGTGACCTTCGGGGTCGCGGGCAGGGCCGCGCAGGTGTGGATCGACAGGACGAAGTCCGGGTCCGGGTTGACGGACCAGCCGTCGAAGGCGAGGTCGTAGGTGCCCGCGAGCCACGGATCGGTCACGTTGTCGAGGCAGTCGAGGGTGACACCGATGCCGAGCTCGCCCCACCACTCCGTCAGGTACTGGCCGACCGCCTTGTCGTTCGGGTCGGTGGCGTGGCACAGCACGCGGTACGTGATCGGCTTGCCGTCCTTGCCGAGGCGCTTGCCCGCGCTGTTCTTCTTGTAGCCCGCCTGGTCGAGGAGCCGGCCCGCCTTCTCGGGGTCGTAGGCGAGCTCCTGACTCGCCGAGGGCTTCCAGAAGTACTGCGAGAAGCGCGGCGGGATGTACCCCTGGCCTTCGACGGCGTGGCCCTGGAACACCTTGTCGATGACGGTCTTGCGGTCGACCGCCTGGAACAGGGCGTGCCGTACCCGCGCGTCCAGCAGGGAGGGGTCGCCGTCGCCGAACTTCTGGCCGTTCTTCGCCTTGGCGCCCGGGTTGGTGGCGAGCGCGTAGAAACGACGGCCTGGGGCGTCGTTGACGCGGATGTTCTTCTCGTTCTTGAGGGAGGCCGCCTGAGCCGGGGTCAGTGACGGGGAGCCCGCGACGAAGGAGACCTCGCCCTTGCGCAGCGCGGCCACGGCGGCGTCCTGGTCCTTGTAGTAGCGGACGACCAGCTCGTCGAACTTGGGTGCGCCCCGCCAGAAGTCCTTGTTCGGCTTCAGGCGTACGTAGCTGTCGGGCTTGTAGTCGGTGAGGACGAACGGCCCGTTCCCGACGACGGGGAAGCTCTTGTCGTTGTTGAACTTCGAGAAGTCCCCGACCTTCTCCCAGACGTGCTTCGGGACGATCGGCACGTCGAGGGCGGTCATCGTGGCCTGCGGCTTCTTCAGCTGGATGACCAGCTGGGTGGGGCTGGGGGCGGTGACCTTCTCGAAGTTGCCGACGAAGCTGCCGTTGGCGGTGGCGGCGCCCTCGTCGGTCATCATCTTGTTGAACGTCCAGGCCGCGTCCTGGGCGGTGGCCTGCTGCCCGTCCGACCACTTGGAGTCGGAGCGGATGGTGTACGTCCAGGTCAGCTTGTCGGGGGACGACTCCCACCTGGTGGCCAGGCCGGGGACGGCGTGGTTGTCCTTGGGGTCGTAGTTGGTCAGGTACTCGTACATCAGCCGGTGGATGCTGGTGCTGACCAGCCGCTGCGCCAGGAACGGGCTCAGTGAGTCCACGCTCTGCGCGACCGCGACGGTCAGGACGCTGTCGCCCTCCGCGGCCGCTGCCCGCCGGGGTGCCGGATCGAGCGGGGTCGCGAGCCCGGCCGAGAACACCAGGGCGGCCGCCCCGGCCGCGGCGACGAGCCTGCCGGCCCGGGGCCCTGATCGCCTCGGGCCCGAGAGCCCCCTGCCGTGGACTTGTGTGCTCATAGGTCGTGACCTCGCGTCATCACTCGCACAGGGACGGCTTGTTGGCCTGCCGGATCGGACCGGACCAGGGGATGTCGGCGGAATGATGTGAGTGTCTATCAGCGCTGCTCGGCACCCGTCAACGGCGCGCGTACCCCGTGTGGCCTGCGGAAATAAACCTGAGATGGGAACGAGACAGCCATTGGTCCACACCTGTGACGCCGCCCAGGTGACGGCCTGACGACGTTCCCCGCCTGTTTCTCGCCATGGCGCGCCGGAGCCTGTCCCTCCTGCCGGTGACGGCTCGGACTCCTGTGCGGCCGGTGACCCGTACGGCCTGTGCTCACGTGCGGTATGGGTTGTTTGTGCTGATATTGACCGGTAACGGTTCGTCATCCCGGCGTCGGCTGCACAGCGCACTGCACGGGGCGCTCAGGAGGAGGCACTCCATGCGTGGAGCCAGGCATCCGCACAGCCACCCGCGCACGTACGTCAAGTGGGGTGCCTGTGCGGCCGCGGTGGCCCTCATGGCGTCCGGCTGCGGCGGCGGCAGCGGCAGCGGGGACAGCGGCGCGGTGCTCAGCGCCTCCTGGGGCGACCCGCAGAACCCGCTGGAGCCGGCCAACACCAACGAGGTGCAGGGCGGCAAGGTCCTCGACATGATCTTCCGGAGCCTGAAGAAGTACGACCCGGAGACCGGCAAGGCCGAGAACATGCTGGCCGAGAAGATCGCCACCTCGGACTCGCGGAACTTCACCATCACCATCAAGAGCGGCTGGAAGTTCAGCAACGGCGAGGCGGTCACCGCGAAGTCCTTCGTGGACGCCTGGAACTACGGGGCGAGCCTGAGGAACAACCAGCGGAACGCGTACTTCTTCGGCTACATCGCCGGCTACGACAAGGTCCACCCGGACAGCGGCACGCAGACCGCCTCCACCCTCTCCGGACTCAAGGTCGTCAACGCCACGACCTTCACCGTCAAGCTCAACCAGAAGTTCTCGACGTTCCCGGACACCCTCGGCTACCCGGCCTTCGCCCCGCTGCCGCAGGCCTTCTTCAAGGACCACGCCGCCTGGGTGAAGAAGCCGGTCGGCAACGGCCCGTACACCGTCGAGTCGTACACCAGGGGCTCCCAGATGTCCCTGCGCACGTGGGACGGCTACCCCGGCACGGACAAGGCGCGAAACGGCGGCGTGGACCTGAAGGTCTACACCGACAACAACACCGCCTACACCGACCTGATGGCCGGCAACCTCGACCTCGTCGACGACGTCCCCGCCGCCCAGCTCAAGAACGTCAAGAGCGACCTGGGCGGCCGGTACATCAACACTCCCGCCGGCATCATCCAGACCCTCGCCTTCCCGTTCTACGACCCCCGGTGGAACAAGCCCGGCATGGAGAAGGTCCGTAAGGGCCTGTCCATGGCCATCAACCGCGACCAGATCACCGACACGATCTTCCGGAAGACCCGCACCCCCGCCACCGACTGGACCTCCCCGGTCCTCGGCGAGGACGGCGGCTTCAAGAAGGGCCTGTGCGGGAGCGCCTGCGCGTACAACCCCGCCGAGGCCAGGAAGCTGGTCAAGAAGGGCGGCGGCCTGCCCGGCGGCCAGATCAAGATCACGTACAACGCGGACACCGGCTCCCACAAGGAGTGGATCGACGCGGTCTGCAACTCCATCAACAACGCCCTCGGCAACGACAAGGCGTGCGTCGGCAGGCCGATCGGCACCTTCGCCGACTTCCGCAACCAGATCACCGGGCACAAGATGCCCGGACCGTTCCGGGCGGGGTGGCAGATGGACTACCCCCTCATCCAGAACTTCCTCCAGCCGCTCTACTACACCAACGCCTCCTCCAACGACGGCAAGTGGAGCGACAAGGACTTCGACCACCTCGTCGACCAGGCCAACGCCGAGACCGGCACGGCGAAGGCGGTCAAGAAGTTCCAGCAGGCCGAAGAGGTCCTCAGGGACGACATGGGCGCGATCCCGCTCTGGTACCAGAACGGCAGCGCCGGCTACTCGGACCGGCTCTCCGACGTCAGGCTCAACCCGTTCAGCGTCCCCGTCTACAACGAGATCAAGGTCGGCTGAGCATCCATGGGACGGTACGTCGTCCGGCGACTGCTGCAGATGATCCCCGTCTTCGTCGGGGCCACCCTGCTGATCTTCCTCATGGTCAACGTGATGGGCGACCCCATCGCGGGCCTGTGCGGCGAGAGACAGTGCGACCCCGCGACGGCCGCCCAGCTCAAGCGGGAGTTCGGCCTCGACAAGCCGGTCTGGCAGCAATACCTGACGTACATGGGCAACGTCTTCACCGGCGACTTCGGCACCGCCTTCAACGGCCAGAAGGTCACCGAACTGATGGCGACGGCGTTCCCGGTCACCATCCGGCTGACCCTCGTCGCGATCGTCTTCGAGATCGTCATCGGCGTCACCCTCGGCGTGGTCACCGGCCTCAGACGCGGCCGGCCCGTCGACACCACCGTCCTGATGTTCAGCCTCGTCGTGATCTCCGTCCCCGTCTTCGTCACCGGCCTGCTGCTCCAGCTCCTGCTCGGCGTCGAGTGGGGCTGGATCAAACCGTCGGTGTCGACGGACGCCACCGTCGGGGAGCTGATCGTGCCGGGCCTGGTCCTCGCCTCGGTGTCGCTGGCGTACGTGACCCGGCTGACCCGTACCTCCATCGCGGAGAACCGGCGCTCCGACTACGTCCGCACGGCCGTCGCCAAGGGGCTGCCCCGGCGCCGGGTCATCGTCCGGCACCTGCTGCGCAACTCCCTGATCCCCGTGGTCACCTTCATCGGCACCGACATCGGCGCGCTGATGGGCGGGGCGATCGTCACCGAGCGCATCTTCAACATCCACGGCGTCGGCTACCAGCTCTACCAGGGGATCCTCCGCCAGAACACCCAGACCGTCGTCGGCTTCGTGACGGTCCTGGTGCTGGTGTTCCTGGCCGCCAACCTGCTCGTCGACCTGCTGTACGCCGTCCTCGACCCCAGGATCCGCTATGCCTGAGCCGATTCCGCAGGAGCCGCACACGGCGGGCGGGGGCCGGACCCCCGAGGACGGGGCGATCGCCGCGACCGGCATGGGCGGCGCGATGGACCTCGCCACCAGCGAGGGGGAAACCCTCGAAGGTCCCCCGGCCGCCGGCCCCGGTCCCTCCGCCACACCCCGCTCCCTCTGGTCCGACGCCTGGCACGACCTGCGCCGCAACCCCGTGTTCATCATCTCCGGCCTGGTGATCGTGTTCCTCGTCGTGATCTCCGTCTGGCCGTCCCTGATCGCCTCCGGCAACCCCCTCGCGTGCGACCTCGCCAAGGCCCAGGAGGGCTCCCAGCCGGGCCACCCCTTCGGCTTCGACGGACAGGGCTGCGACGTCTACACCCGCACCGTCCACGGAGCCCGTACGTCCGTCACGGTCGGCGTCTGTGCCACGCTCGGGGTCTCGGTCCTGGGCTCGGTGCTCGGCGGACTCGCCGGGTTCTTCGGCGGGACCCCGGACTCGTTCCTGTCCCGGATCACCGACATCTTCTTCGCGATCCCGGTGGTCCTCGGCGGCCTGGTCCTGCTGTCCGTCGTCACCAGCAACACCGTCTGGCCGGTGATCGGGTTCATGGTGCTGCTGGGCTGGCCGCAGATCTCCCGTATCGCCCGCGGCTCGGTCATCACCGCCAAACAGAACGACTACGTGCAGGCCGCCCGCGCCCTCGGCGCCTCCCACTCCCGCATCCTCCTGCGGCACATCACCCCCAACGCGGTCGCCCCGGTGATCGTCGTGGCGACCATCGCGCTCGGCACGTACATCGCGCTGGAGGCGACCCTGTCCTACCTCGGTGTCGGACTGAGACCGCCGACGGTCAGCTGGGGCATCGACATCTCCGCCGCCTCCGCCTACATCCGCAACGCTCCCCACATGCTCCTCTGGCCGGCCGGCGCCCTCGCCCTCACCGTGCTCGCGTTCATCATGCTCGGCGACGCCGTGCGGGACGCTCTCGATCCGAAGCTGAGGTGAGCCGCCGTCATGTTGCTCGAAGTGCGTGATCTGCGCGTGGAGTTCCGGACCCGGGACGGTGTCGCCAAGGCGGTCAACGGGGTCGACTACGGCGTGGACGCGGGGGAGACCCTGGCCGTGCTCGGCGAGTCCGGCTCCGGCAAGTCGGTGACCGCGCAGGCCGTGATGGGCATCCTCGACATCCCGCCGGGACGGATCACCGGCGGCGAGATCCTCTTCCGGGGCCAGGACCTGCTCACGCTCAAGGAGGAGGAGCGGCGGAGGATCCGCGGCGCCGAGATGGCGATGATCTTCCAGGACGCGCTGTCGTCCCTGAACCCGGTGCTGAGCGTCGGCGACCAGCTCGGCGAGATGTTCGTGGTCCACCGGGGGATGTCCCGCAAGGACGCCCGTGCCAAGGCCGTCGAGCTGATGGACCGGGTGCGCATCCCGGCCGCCGCGGAACGGGTCAGGCAGTACCCGCACCAGTTCTCCGGCGGTATGCGCCAGCGCATCATGATCGCGATGGCGCTCGCCCTCGAACCCGCCCTGATCATCGCCGACGAGCCCACGACCGCCCTCGACGTCACGGTCCAGGCCCAGGTCATGGAGCTGCTCGCGGAGTTGCAGCGCGAGTACCGCATGGGGCTGGTCCTGATCACCCACGACCTGGGGGTGGTCGCCGACGTGGCCGACCGGATCGTCGTGATGTACGCGGGCCGGATCGTCGAGTCCGCCCCGGTCCACGACATCTACAAGGCGCCCGCCCACCCGTACACCCGCGGCCTGCTGGACTCCGTCCCGCGTCTGGACCAGAAGGGCCAGGAGCTCTACGCCATCAAGGGCCTGCCGCCCAACCTCATGAACATCCCGTCCGGTTGCCCCTTCCACCCGCGTTGCCCGATGGCCCAGGACGTGTGCCGCACCGACGTACCCCCGCTGTACGAGGTGACCCACGCCGGCGAGTCGGACGGGGGCCGGGGCAGCGCCTGCCACTTCTGGAGGGAGTGTCTGCATGGCCTCGACCGCTGAGCCGATCCTGGAGGTCAACGGGCTGGTCAAGCACTACCCGCTCACCCGGGGGGTCCTGTCCAAGAAGCAGATCGGCGCGGTGAAGGCGGTCGACGGCGTCGACTTCACCCTCGACCGCGGCGAAACCCTCGGCATCGTGGGCGAGTCCGGCTGCGGCAAGTCCACGGTCGCCAAGCTGCTGGTCAACCTGGAGAAGCCGACGGCCGGGGAGATCCGCTACAAGGGCGAGGACATCGGCAAACTCTCCGGCCGGGCCCTGAAGGCGGTCCGCCGCAACATCCAGATGGTGTTCCAGGACCCGTACACCTCGCTCAACCCGCGGATGACGGTCGGCGACATCATCGCAGAGCCGTACGACATCCACCCGGAGGTGGCCCCGAAGGGCGACCGACGCCGCAGGGTGCGGGAACTCCTCGACGTCGTCGGTCTCAACCCCGAGTACATCAACCGCTATCCGCACCAGTTCTCCGGCGGCCAGCGCCAACGCATCGGCATCGCCCGGGGGTTGGCGCTGCGCCCGGAGATCATCGTCGCCGACGAACCGGTGTCGGCGCTGGACGTGTCCGTGCAGGCGCAGGTCATCAACCTGATGGCGGGCCTCCAGGACGAGTTCGACCTGTCGTACATCTTCATCGCGCACGACCTGTCGATCGTCCGGCACATCTCGGACCGGGTCGGTGTGATGTACCTCGGCCGGATCGTCGAGATCGGCAGGGACGCCGAGATCTACGACCATCCCACGCACCCCTACACCCAGGCCCTGCTGTCCGCCGTCCCCGTGCCCGACCCGACGGCCAGGGAGCACCGGGAGCGGATCATCCTCGTCGGCGACGTCCCGTCCCCGACGAACATCCCCTCCGGCTGCCGCTTCCGCACCCGCTGCTGGAAGGCACGGGAGCGCTGCGCCCTGGAGGTCCCGGCGCTCGCGGTACCCGCCGAGTTCCGGTTCCTGGCCGGTCCCGAGAGCCATGACTCGGCCTGCCACTTCGCGGAGGAGAAGCAGGTCGTGCCCGAAGCCCTGGAATAACCGTACAAATGCCAGCCAATCGCGTTTACACGCAGGCAACTTCACCGACCCGATCTCGATATACGGACGCGTCAGTCTGAACGACGTACGGCCGTGCGGGTGCCGTAAACGGGCCGGGAGCGCCATGTCTCCCGGCCCGTTGCCGCTTTTTGCGCCTAAGCCGGCGCCGCTCTCGCGGACCTGGCCGGTGTTTCGTCGTGGTTCCTCAATTGATGGTTGCGGTGCTCCGGGGAGTGTCGTTGTCAGCCAGTCGGAGCTTTCCCCGCGCTCGGCGCCGGGTTGACACAACCAACTCCTGATGGATCTACTCGCGATACGCCGGAGTCGAAGGCCCGGCAGCAGAAGGCACGTCCATTCGGTGATCGGCCCTCGTGACCTGAGCCCGGACAAAGCCGCCAGGACCGCGTTCAGCGTCCGAGGCTGGGACGCCGCCCAGGGTTATGTGGAGCTTCGTCCTCAATGAGCAGTGTGATGCGTGTGCTGTCCCGTCGCGGCCCCGCCATCCTCGCGGTCGCCGCGGCCATGGTCGGCGCTCCCTCATGCGCCCCCTCAGCGGACGCCGTCACGGTGACGCCGCCCCCGAAACACGTGGGATGGGACTACCAGATCGGCGGTGGATACACACCCCCCACCGGTGTGAAGGTGGTCAGCCGTGACCGCGAGGACACGCCCGCCCCGGGCGGGTACAACATCTGCTACATCAACGCCTTCCAGGCGCAGGAGCACGCGGAAGGCGACTGGGCCCCCGACCTGCTGCTGCGCGACGCAAGCGGAGCCGTCGTCTACGACAAGGACTGGGACGAGGCGGTACTGGACATCCGTACGGACGCCAAGCAGGAGCGCATCGCGGCCAAGGTGGGCACCTGGATCGACGAGTGCGCGGCCAAGGGGTTCAATGCCGTCGAGGCCGACAACTACGACACCTTCACTCGCTTTCCGGATTACCTGAACGGCGACCACGCCAAGGCGTTCATGAAGCTGCTGTCGACGCACGCCCATGAGAAGGGGTTGGCCATGGGCCAGAAGAACACCGTGGAGCTCGCGCCCGACCGGGCATCCGTGGGTCTGGACTTCGCCGTGGTGGAGGAGTGTGGCCAGTGGAAGGAGTGCGGCGAGTTCGCCGACGCCTTCGACGACAACGTGCTGGTGGTCGAGTACTCGGCGACGGGCCTGTCGCAGGCGTGCATGGGCTGGGACGGCACACTGAGCATCGTTCGCCGCGACAGGGATGTCGTGCCGAAGGGTGAGAGCGGCCACCTCCGCCAGACCTGCTGACGCGGGCCCGTCGAGCGAGGTGGCGGGGTCACCGGTAAGCGCCGGCCGCTCCGGCGTCGAGGATCCTGCCGAAGGTGTGGTCGGGGCGAGAAGGGCCCCTCCAGGGCCCCTTCTCTGGTCCTGCCCGAACTGACCGGTCGCTCCGGTTCCTTGATGGACGGTTGCGGTGCTCTGTGGAGTGTCGTTGCTCAGCCCAGTCGGAGGGTGCGGCGGAGGAAGTCCACCTGGAGCAGGAGCAGGTTCTCCGCCACCTGTTCCTGTGGGGTCATGTGGGTCACCCCGGACAGCGGCAGCACCTCGTGCGGGCGGCCGGCCGCCAGCAGGGCGGAGGACAGTCGCAGGGCGTGGGCGAAGACCACGTTGTCGTCGGCGGTGCCGTGCACGATCATCAGCGGCCGGTGCGGCTCGGCGGGGGAGGACAGGCCGTCGTCCGTCACCAGCGAACTCTTCGCGTACGACTCCGGGTGCGCGGCCGGGTCGCCCAGGTAGCGCTCCGTGTAGTGGGTGTCGTACAGACGCCAGTCGGTCACCGGGGCGCCCGCGATGCCCGCGTGGAAGACGTCCGGGCGGCGCAGCACCGCGAGCCCGGCCAGCCAGCCGCCGTAGGACCACCCGCGGATGGCCACCCGGGACAGGTCGAGCGGATACCTCTTCGCGAGCTCGTGCAGCGCCTCGACCTGGTCGTCCAGGGACACCGTGAAGTCGTGGTGGACCGCCTTCTCCCAGGCCGGAGAGCGGCCGGGGGTGCCCCGGCCGTCGGCGACGACGACGGCGAAACCCTGGTCGGCGAACCACTGCGAGGTGAGGTGCGCGTTGTGCGCGGCGACCACGCGGGGGCCGTGCGGACCGCCGTAGGGATCCAGCAGAACCGGAAGGGGAGTGTCGCCCGGGTAGTCCGTAGGCATAAGCACGGCGCACGGGATTCGTCGTGCGCCCCCCTCGGTGAGGGTCACGCGCGGCGACATACCGGGATCTTCGGCGTACGAGGCGACAAGCGCCACCTGCTTCCCGTCGCGCAGGACCCGCACCCGGGCGCCCGGCCGGTCCAGCGCCGAGGACACCAGCACCGTCACGCCCCCGGCGCGCACCGCCGAGTGCACGCCGGGTTCCTGGGACACACGCTCCGTTCCGAGTTCGTTCACCCGGTACACGTGGACCTCGCCGGTCTCCGGGACCTCGGCCTCCTCGCCCGCCGAGGCCGAGACCAGCACGTCACCGTCGGAGATGTCCAGCACCGCCCGGACATGCAACTGGGCGCCGGTCAGCGGCCGTTCGCCGACCGCCAGGACCCGCGCGCCGCCCTCGTCGGCGATCCGCACCAGCTGTCCTGACGGGCTCCAGCACGGCACCCCGGGGAAAAGATCGAGCCAAACTGGATCTTCGTCCGCGTGCACCATCCGGGTCGCGCCGGTCTCCGGATCAACGGCCAGGTAGAGCTGACTGCGCTGGTCGCGCGCCTGTACGAGCAGCAGGGGCGCACCCGCCGCTGACCAGTGCACATGTGCCAGGTACGGATACCGCGCCCAGTCCCAGACGACCTCCGTGCGCACCCCGTCCAGGCCGATCACGAACAGCCGTACGTCCGCGTTGTCCGTGCCCGCCGCCGGGTACGGCACGTGTTGTGGATCACGGTCCGGATGGGCCGGGTCGGAGATCCACCACCGCCGCACCGGCGAGTCGTCCACCCGGGCCACCAGCAGCCGGTCCGACTCCGGCGACCACCAGAAGCCCCGCGAGCGGCCCATCTCCTCGGCCGCGATGAACTCCGCGAGACCGTAGGCGACCTGCTTCGACTCGGGCTCCGCCAACGGCCGGTCGTCCTCGCCCCCGGCGCCCGTCACCCGCAGGGCGCCCCGCGCGACGTACGCGATGTGCCGTCCGTCGGGGGAGGGGCGCGGGTCGATCACCGTCCCGGCGACGGGGAGTTCACGTGCCGTACCGGCCCTCAGCTCCGCCGCGAAAAGCCGCCCCGACAAGGCGAAACACGCCAACTCCACGGCGGCGTCGGTGGCGTAGCCGACGATGCCCGCGCCGCCCTCACGACTGCGCTCGCGCCGCGCCCGCTCCTCGGGCGAGAGGTGCTCCGGCGCACCTCCCAGCAGGGCGCGCGGGTCCGCCGCCACGCGCTCCGTGCCGTCCGGAAGGTCGAGCACCCACAGCGAGTTGGCCCGGTCGGTACCCGAGCCCGAGCGCAGGAACACGACACGTGAACCGTCCGGCGCCACGGTGAACGCACGCGGCGCGCCGAGCGTGAACCGCTGGGTACGGGCGTGCCGGCGGGGGAAGGAGTCAGCCTCGGTCATCATGCCTTGACCATATTGGCCATGCGCCCCCTTGTGCGGCCGTGCGCCGATCGATGCGCGCGTGCGGATAGTTATGATCACTAGCGCATAGTGGGTATGAACCTGCTGGCCGCTTAATGGATTTATCTGCCCCCTTAGTCCGACCCCCGCGCTCCTGGGATCTTTGGAGGTGAGCCGCCGTGGCACTCTCGATTTCGGCGGTGGTGCTGCTGGCGATCATCGTCTTCCTGCTGGTCAAGAAGTCAGGACTGAAGGGCGGACACGCGGTCGTGTGCATCCTTCTGGGCTTCTACCTGGCCTCGTCGACGGTCGCTCCGACGATCAGCGAGCTGACGACGAACATCGCGGGCATGATCGGCAGCATCAAGTTCTGACCCGCCCGGTACCTACCCCGCCCTGGTCAGCCTTCGGCCGCATACGGCACGAAGGCCGACCAGGTGACGGGGGAGAAGGCGAGGCGCGGGCCGTCCGCGTTCTTGGAGTCCCGGACGTGGATGGTGCGGGTGGTGGTGGCGAGTTCGACGCAGGAGTTGCCGTCATTGCCGCTGCTGTAGCTGCTTTTGAACCACGTCAGTTCGGGGGCGTCTCCGACGGAGGCCTTGCGGATCATGTTTCTCCCAGCAGTTGCTCGATGAGGGCCAGCGACTCCAGTGGCGGAAGAGCCTGCGCCCGGATGGTGCCATACCGCAGTTCAAGGATGCGAAGCTGCCGCGGGTCGGAGACGGGCCGGCCGTTGAAGGCGCCGTCAGAGCGTCCCACCGCCGTGCCCTCCGCGAACTTCAGCAGCTCGATCCTGCCGTCCAGACCGGAGTGGATCTCACAGTGCGTCGGCATCACCTGAAGTGTGACGTTACGCATCCGGCCCACCTCAAGCAGACGTTCGATCTGCTGTCGCCACACCATTGTGCCTCCGAGAGGGCGCCGCAGCGGCGCCTCTTCCAGCACGAAGCTGATAGACGGTGCGGGGTCCCTTTCGAAGACCGACTGCCGAGCCGTACGGGCGGCCACCATGCGCTCCACCTCGCCTTGTGAGTACGGAGGCTGGGCTGCCTCGAACAGGACGCGCGCATGCTCCGGCGTATGCAGCAGCCCGTTGATGCTGTTGCACTCGTAGACCCCGATCTCGACCGCCTTGGCCTCCAACTGCGCCAGATCCCGCACCTTCTTCGGGTACCGGACCTTCTTCACGTCCTCCTTCATCGCCGCGAGCAACCCGCCGGCCGCCAGCACCTCGTCGGCCTTGTCCAGATACTCGGGCCGGGGAATCCGCTTCCCGGCCTCGATCTTGTAGACCATGTCCTCGCCGTACCCGACGGTCTCCCCGAAGTCGGCGGCCCGCATCCCCACCGCCTCCCGCCGCAGCTTCAGCTGCCGCCCCACGGTCGCGACCACCGCCACTCCCCAGTCGTCGTCCGGGTCGACCTCCCAACCCGGCTCGTCCGCCTCGGTCTTGAGCCGTACCGCGCTGCCGTCAACCTGCTGCATCCCGCACCCCTTGGTCGTACGCCCGTGCCGCGACGGCCCCTACCCGTACGGCCGGTTCCGACAGCCCGGACACGACCGGACAACGTCCGGACAGTGACCGTACGCAACGGAGTCGTCACTGTTCACGGTAGGCATGGATGGCCACTCTGGGTGACGTGATCCAGAAATCCGCTGCCTCCGAGGCCTCGCCCGACCAGCACATCCGCAGCTTCAGCGTGCAGTTGTCCCCCACGTCACGCGGAGCCCGCCTCGCCCGGCTGCTCGCCACCGAGCAACTCCATTCCTGGGGCCTTGCGTTGGACCCGGCACGCCAGATCGTCGCCGAACTCGCGGCCAACGCGGCCACGCACAGCCGCGTCCCGGGCCGGGATTTCCGTCTCACCCTCTACGTCGTCGCTGACACCCTGCGGATCGAGATGACCGACACATGCGGGGAACGCATTCCCAGGATCCAGAGCCCGGCTTCGGATGCCGAATCGGGCCGGGGCCTCGTCCTCGTCGAGGCACTCGCCGACCGCTGGGGCGTCGCCCAGGGACCGCGCCCGCGCAAGGTGGTCTGGGCGGAGCTGAACCTGTCACCGGAGCATGGAAACGCGCAGACCTGCGACGGCTGCGACCGTGCCTTCCGCGCTCCCCGACCCGGCCGCTGCCGTGACTGCCGGAACCCGCGACCAGAACGCCCCCGGTCATGACCAGTTCCACGCAGACGGACAAGCCCCGCACCGCCGTGTCATCTGCCGCGCTCGCAGCCCAGCCCTACTGCCGCCCCGCCCCGATTCCCTGGCCAGGGCGCCCCCAGGAGGCCACGATGAGCACTCGGCCTGACAGCGCACGCGAGCGGATCCCCCGTCCCGAGCGGACCCCGGACGCCTTGCGCGCGGCCCTCGCGGTCGTCGGTCCAAGCCGTCTGGGCGAGATGCGGGCGAGCAAGGACGACGCTTTCGCCAAGGCGGTTGTGATCTGGAGCACGAGGGCCCTGTCATCGCGAGGGACGCCCTGCGGGAGCTCAGTGCCGTCCTGGACGAAGCGACGAGAGCGGTTCGCGGGTGAGCTGGAGGTGGGAATACGCCGACCTGGTCACGGGCGGCCGGGGAGGTGACCAGGGGAGGCTGTGGGCCTCGTAGGGTGGCCCCATGACGGAACTGCCCGCCCGGCGTCTGCTGCTGGTGCACGCGCACCCGGACGACGAGTCGATCAACAACGGCGCGACCATGGCCCGGTACGCCGCCGAGGGTGCCCGGGTGACCCTGGTCACCTGCACGCTCGGCGAGCACGGCGAGGTCATCCCGCCCGAGCGCCGGCACCTGACCGGCACCGCCCTGGGGGAGTACCGGCTGCGCGAGCTCACCGCCGCGATGAGCGAGCTCGGTGTCGACGACTTCCGGCTGCTCGGCGGACCGGGCCGGTTCCGGGACTCCGGGATGATGGGCCTCGCCGACAACGACGACCCCGCCTGCTTCTGGCAGGCGGACGTCGACGCCGCCGCCGGACACCTCGTCGAGGTGATCCGCGAGGTACGTCCGCAGGTCCTCGTCACCTACGACGACCACGGCGGCTACGGCCACCCCGACCACATCCAGGCCCACCGCGTCGCCATGCGGGCCGTCGAGCTGGCCGCCGGGTCGGGGTACGAGATCCCCAAGGTCTACTGGAACCGGGTGCCACGCTCCGTAGCCGAGGAGGCCTTCGCCCGGCTGGAGCGGGAGCTGCCCGGCCTCCCCTTCACCAAGTCGGCCGCCATCGACGACGTACCGGGTGTGGTCGACGACGCACGGATCACCACCGAGATCGACGGCACCGCGTACGCCGCCGCCAAGGCCGCCGCGATGCGTGCGCACGCCACGCAGATCACGGTGGCCGAGCCGTACTTCGCCCTGTCCAACGACCTCGCCCAGCCGGTGCTCACCAGCGAGTACTACGAGTTGGTGCGGGGAGAACGGGCGGCCGGAAGGGAGTCGGACTTGTTCGCGGGGATCGTGGGGGCCGCCGGGGCCGCTTCGGACGGCAGCGGGGTGGCGTCATGAGCGACCGCACGCCTTCCCTGCTGGCCCAGCCGCTGCAACGGCCGTCCTTCGGGCGGGCCGCCGCCTACCTGGGACTCTTCGTGCTCGGCGCGATCGTCGGGGTTGCCGGGGCGCTGGTGCAGTCCGGCTGGTTCCCGGGCGGTCTGCTGCTCGCGCTGGCCGGTGAGGCGGGGCTGTGTCTGGGCGGGGCCCGCGGCGCCGGCAGCCGGGGCGCGGCCGTCGCACCGGCCGCCGGATGGCTGATCGCGGTCATCCTGCTCACCGCCAGCCGGCCGGAAGGCGACTTCGTCTTCGCCGCGGGAGGCGGCTCCTACCTCTTCCTGCTCGGCGGCATGGCGGTGGCTGTGATCTGCGCCACCCTTGGCCCGGGGCGGCAACCGGGCGGCGACGGCGCCCGACTTGGCAAGTGACGTACCACTTCGCCGTACCAAGTCGGTGGGAGTCCCGTGATGGTTTCCCCAACGGTCGTGGGATACGCGCCAGGCATGGCCAGTATGGTGGTGCGCGCCGCCGAGCCGCCCGAGAGAGGTCGTAACGCGGGCGGCGGAGCCAACCGGGAGAACCTGCCTTGAGTCGTGAAACTGACAGTCCGTCCTCCGGGCCCAACGGGCGCGGCGGAGCCGCCTATCCCTCGGGCACGCCGCCGTACGGGACACCCGCGGTGTCCGACGGCGGTCCGGACGCGGACCGTTCGGCCGCGCGGCCGGAGGAACGCAAGACCGAGACCACGCTGACGACCCGGATCCGGATCAACATCCCCGGATCCCGGCCCATCCCGCCGGTCGTCGTACGCAAGACCGTCGGCGACACCGAGGCGACCGACGACAGAACGGACGCCGGGTCGTCGGCGCGGGGCGCCGGGACGTCCACCTCCACCTCCACCTCCACCGGCACGTTCCTGGGGACGGGCACGGGCACGAGCGCGGGCGAACCGTCCGGCGAGTCCGGGCCGGGTGGCGAGGAGAAGGCCAGCGACTGGTTCGCGCCGCGCAAGTTCGGGCCGGCCAAGGGCGGTCAGGGCGGCGGCTCGACCAACGGGGCCGGTGTGCCGGGTGGTTCGGGCGCGGGCACGGGCGCGGGATCTGGCTCGGGTTCCGGTGCGGATGCGGGTGCCTCCGGCGGTGGAGGCGGTAAGCGTTCCGGTGGCGGTCGGCCCGGTGGTGTGGTCGGTTCCATGAGCATGCCGGGCGGTTCGCGTTCCGGCGGTACGAACGGTGCCGGGCTGCCCGGTGCGACCGGTGGCCCGGTGGCTCCCGGGCACGGCGGCGGCACCGGTTCCTTCGACGTGACCGAGGCACTGGCCGCGGGCCCGCTGGGCAACGGCTCCCGCCCCGGCGAACCACGCCGCGACGACCTGCCGTACTTCTCGGAGAACGGCGGCGGACAGAGCGGTGCGGGCGGCCAGAACGGCCAGAGCGCCTTGAGCGCCTACGACGAGGATCTGAGCGGTTACGGCGGCCAGGGCGCCCCGGGCGGCCAGGACGGCCAGAGCGGCCAGGGTGCGTACGGCGGCCCGGGCGGGCCGGGTGACCCCAGTGGCGCGAGCGGCTTCAGCGGGCCGAACGGTCACGGTGGGCCGGGCGGTTCCGGTCGTCCGCAGGGCCCCGCGGGTCCGACCGGCGGCCCGGTCACCGGCGACGGCCCACTGGCACCGCCCGCCGGCCCTGGTCCCGGCGGCTTCGACACATCCCGCGACTTCAACGCGCCCGACGGCTTCGGCGGTCCGGGCGGCTCCGGTGCCGCCAACGGCTTCGGTGGACCGGGTGGTCCGGGTGGACCGGGGACGGCTGACCCCTTCGGCGGTCCCGGCGGCCCGGGTGGGCCGAGCGCGTCCGACGGGTTCGGCGGTCCCGGCGGCGCCGGTGGTCCTGGCGGCCCTGGTGGGCAGGGACGTCACGGCAACGCCTCCGGTCTCGGCGGCCCCGGCAGTTCGTCCGGCCCCGGCGGCCCCGGCGGTCCGGGTGCTCCCGGCGGGCGGGGTGGCTCAGGTGAACGCCCCGGACTGGGTGGACCCGCTGGTCCAGGCGGCCCCGGCAGCCTCTCCGGCCCGGGCGCTCCCGGCGGCCTCGGTGGGCCAGGTGGGCCCTCCGGCCTCGGTGGTCCCGGTGGGACCGGTAAGCCCTCCGGCCTTGGCGGGCCTGGTGGGCCCCCTGGCCAGGGGGGTCCAGGCGGCCCCGGTGGCCCCGGCGGTCCAGGGAACCCGCGCACCCCCTCCGGCCTCGCCGCCCCCGGCGCGGGCCCCGGGGGCCTGAGTGACGACACCGCGATCCTCACCCCGCAGAAGCCCGCCCCGGAACCCGGTGGCCCCGGCTTCGGCCGGGCGGCGGACAACGTGTCCGGGCACACCGTCACCAGCGGTATCCCCGTCGTGCCGACCGACCGCACCGCGAGCTTCCCGCCCGGAACGCGCACCGACGGACCGGTCCCGCACGCCCCGAAGCCGCCCGAGAGCGGCACGCAGAGCGCGCCCGCCGCCTCCGCGCCGAAAAAGAAGAAGGGGCGCAGCAAACTGGTCCTGCTCGGTGTCGGCGTGTTCGTCATCGGCGGCGCCGCCTACGGCGCCGGGCTGCTGATGAACCACACCGACGTGCCCAAGGGCACCACCGTGCTCGGCGTCGACATCGGCGGCGGCACCCGGGACGACGCGGTCGAGAAGCTCAACCAAACCTTCGACACCCGGGTGAACAAGGACCTGAAACTCTCGGTGAACGGCAAGACCGTCACGCTCAAGCCGGAGCAGGCAGGGCTCCAGTTCGACATGGCGTCCACGGTGAGCGCGGCGGCGCACAGCGACTACAACCCGGTCTCCGTGATCGGCTCGCTGTTCGGCAACCACCGGGTGGTCGAACCGGTCATGCCGGTCGACGAGGAGAAGCTGCACGCGGAACTCCAGGACGCCGCCGGCGGCTCCGGCTCGGTCACCGAGGGCACGGTCAAGTTCGAGTCCGGCAAGGCCGTCGCCGTCTACGGCAAGGCGGGCAAGGGCGTCGACGTCGCCAAGTCGACCAAGGCGGTCGAGGAGGCGTACCGCACCCAGGTCCAGACGGGAAGCGCCGACCCGGTCGCCGTGCCGACGACCACCCAGCAGCCGAAGGTCTCGAACGCCGAGGTGGACCGGTTCATGAAGGCGTTCGCGGAGCCGGCTATGTCGGGCTTCGTGACGGTCAAGGCCGGCGCGGTCGAGGTCAAGTTCAGTCCCGAGAACTCCCTGTGGAAGTTCCTCGGGGCCAGGCCCGACCCCCAGGGCAAGCTGGTCGAGTACTACGACACCGCCGCGCTGAAGGAGTTGTACGGCGGAGCCTTCGACGGCGTACTGATCGCCCGGGGCAACGGCACGAAGACCGCCGTCACGCCCCAGGACGTGATCGGCGCGATGCGCCCGGCGCTCCTCGGCAAGACTCCGGCGAGCCGGGTCGCGACGATCGACACGAACCCGACGTAGCCGGCACTCCGCTCCACCGCTCGCACGCCGCTCAGCCGCACACCACGGGGGGCGCCCGGACACCGGGCGCCCCCCATGACATCTGTCATGCGGTAGTCGGGACCACCGACACTGCCGGGCCCCGAGCCGCCGCGGCCATCCTGGATCACATGACGACGACGGCTGGGACCCCAACCACCCCCACCCCTTCGCCCACCCCGGTGGTCGGGTTCGACGAGGTGAGCAAGACCTACGGGAACGTACGGGCCGTGGACGGCCTGACCCTGACCCTGCGCCCGGGGGAGACCGTGGCGCTGCTCGGCCCCAACGGTGCCGGCAAGTCCACCACCCTCGACCTGCTGCTCGGCCTCAAGCACCCCGACAGCGGCACCGTCCGTCTCTTCGGCACCACCCCGCGCGAGGCGATCGTCGCCGGGCGGGTGGGCGCGATGCTCCAGAGCGGCGGCCTGATGGACGAGGTGACAGTCGCCGAACTGGTCCGGCTCGCCTGCGACCTGCACCCGAAGCCGTACCGCCCCTCCGACGTCCTGGCCCGCGCCGGAATCGGCCAACTCGCCGACCGCAAGGTCGACAAGCTCTCCGGCGGCCAGGCCCAGCGCGTCCGCTTCGCCCTCGCCACCGCCGGGGACAGCGACCTGATCGTCCTGGACGAGCCGACCACCGGCATGGACGTCACCACCCGGCAGGGCTTCTGGGCCACCATGCGCGAACAGGCCGACCAGGGACGTACGGTCCTGTTCGCCACCCACTACCTCGAAGAGGCCGACGCCATCGCCGACCGCGTCCTCGTCCTGCACCGCGGCCGGCTCCTCGCCGACGGCACGGCCGCCGAGATCAAGGCCAAGGCGGGCGCCCGGCGGATCTCCTTCGACCTGGGCGACGGCCGTATCGACGAGGCCCCACTGCGCGCCCTGCCCTTCCTGACCTCGATCGACGTCTCCGGTCAGACCGTCCGTATCCAGTCCTCCGACGCCGACGCGACCGTCCACGCCCTCTACGGCCTCGGCCTCTACCCCCGCAACCTCGAAGTCGCCGGCCTCGGTCTGGAGCAGGCCTTCGTCGCCATCACCGCCGCCGAGGAGGCGAAGTCGAAGTGAACAGCCTGATCAAGCTGGAACTCACCCGCGCCCTGCGCAACCGCAAGTTCCTGTTCTTCTCGGTGATCTACCCGTCGGTCCTGTTCCTGATCATCGCCGGCAACGCCGACGGCACCACCAGGGTCGACGGCACCGGCCTGACCCTGCCGACGTACATGATGGTCTCCATGGCCTCCTTCGGCGCCCTCACCGCCGTCCTGATGGGCAACAGCGAGCGCATCGCCAAGGAGCGGGAGTCCGGCTGGGTGCGGCAGCTCAGGCTGACCACCCTGCCCGGGCGCGGTTATGTCCTCGCGAAGACGGCGAGCGCCGCGGTCGTCAGCCTCCCGTCCATCGTCATCGTCTTCGTGGTCGCCGCGGCCGTGAAGGACGTACGCCTGGACGCCTGGCAGTGGCTCGCGCTGACCGGCGCGATCTGGGCCGGCAGCCTCGTCTTCGCCGCACTCGGCGTCGCCATCGGCTACCTGGCCGGCGGGGACGCCGTCCGCCCCATCACGATGCTGACGTACTTCGGCCTGTCGATGCTCGGCGGCCTGTGGATGCCGACGACGACGTTCCCGTCCTGGTTGCAGGACATCGCCGAATGGCTGCCCACCCACGCGTACGCTGCCCTCGGGCAGGCCATCGAACAGAGCCGCGCCCCGCACGTACAGGACCTCGCCATCCTCGCCGTGTCCTTCGCCCTGTTCGCGGGCGGCGCGGCCTGGCTGTACCGGAAGGACACCCTGAAGGCGTGAGCGCCATGAAGGAAGGCCGCGCGACCGAGGAGCTCCCGTTGATGCGCCTCGGGCAGGCACCCAGCAGCCGGCGTGAGCTGCTCCCGAAGGTGCTGTGGATCGGCGTCTGGCTCGTCTTCCTCAGCTCGCCGGTCACCGACCTCGCCTCCGGCGGCCACACCACCGGCGGCACGGTGGCCGGCTGGCTGGGCCTGGCGGCCTTCGTCGGGACCTACCTGACCCTGGTGTTCCGGAACATGAGCAGGTCGGCGCTGCCTCCCCGGTGGGTCGGCATCCTGATCGTCGTCCTCGGCGCCCTCGCCGTCCTGCTGAGCCTCACCCTCGGCCGGCACTGGCTCGGCCTCTACGTCTACGTCTCCGTCGCCTGCGGCGCCACGCTCCCGCTGCGGACGGCGTACTGGACGATCCCGCTGACCGCCGCGACGATGCTCCTCGTCGGCCTGCACGTCGGCGAGGACGAGGCGCTCGACCTGCTCCTCCTGGTCCTGCTCATCGGGTTCGCGATGACCGGCGTACGCCAACTCGTGCGGACCACGGTCGAGTTGCGCCAGGCTCGCGCCACGGTCGCCCAACTCGCCGCGAACGAGGAACGCCTGCGCCTCGCCCGGGACCTGCACGACCTGCTCGGCCACTCCCTCTCCCTGATCACACTCAAGAGCGAGCTCGCGGGCCGGATGCTGCCCGCCCACCCCGACAAGGCCGCCCAGCAGGTCGCCGACATCGAACAGGTCAGCCGGCAGGCCCTGGTCGACGTCCGCGAGGCCGTCACCGGCTACCGCCGCCCCCGCCTGTCCGCCGAACTCGCGGGCGTCCAGGTCGCCCTGACGGCGGCGGGCGTCATCGCCGACCTGCCGTCCGAACCCGACCTCACGGGAGTCCCCGAGGAGAGCGAGTCGGTCCTCGCCTGGGCCCTGCGCGAGGCGGTCACCAACGTCGTACGGCACAGCGGCGCCCGCCGTTGCACCGTCGGCCTCGTACGGCAGCAGACCCTCGACGGCCCCGTCCTCGAACTCTCCGTCGAGGACAACGGCTCCGGCGGCTCCGGTTCCGGCCCCGGCAACGGCCTGACCGGCCTGACCGAACGTCTGGAGAAGGCGGGCGGTTCCCTGGACGCGACCGGGACCCGGCACGGTTTCCGCCTCGTCGCCCGCGTGCCGGCCGGCCCCGCGGGCGACGTAGGATCCGGCGCATGACCCGCACGATCAAGGTGCTGCTCGCCGAGGACCAGTCGATGGTCCGCGAGGCACTGGCCGCCCTGCTCGGCCTGGAGGACGACATCGAGGTCGTCGCCCAGGTGGCCCGCGGCGACGAGGTACTGGCCGCCGCCCGAGCCCACGCCGTGGACGTAGCCCTCCTGGACATCGAGATGCCGGGCGCGACGGGCATCGAGGCGGCGGCCCAACTGCACGGCGAACTCCCGGAGTTGAAGCTGGTCGTCCTCACCACCTTCGGTCGCCCCGGCTACCTGCGCAGCGCCATGGAAGCCGGCGCCGACGCCTTCCTCGTCAAGGACGCCCCCGCCGCCCAACTGGCGGAAGCGGTCCGCAAGGTCCTGGCCGGCGAACGGGTCATCGACCCCACGCTCGCCGCAGCGGCCCTGGCGGAGGGCGCGAACCCCCTCACGGACAGGGAGCGCGAGATACTCCGAGCGGCGGCGGACGGCTCCACGAACGCGGAGTTGGCAGCGACCCTTCACCTCTCCCAGGGCACAGTCCGCAACTACCTCTCGACGGCGATCCAGAAGCTGGCGGTACGCAATCGCGCGGAGGCGGTGAGGATCGCGAGGGAGAAGGGGTGGTTGTAGCCCCTGAGCGGCGCGGGGCTCAGTTCAACAAGGCCCGAGCCGCACGGGCCTGCTCGCGCACCTGCGCCGCCCCCGGCTCATCCACCGCGGCCACGACCTCCGCGTACGCCTCCAACTCCACCGCCCCCGCCACGAAGTCCCCCCGCTGCACCAGCACCTGCGCCCGCTCGTACCGCAGCCGGGCCGGATGAGAAGGCAACAACAACGCCAGCTCCACGGCCCACAACGACACATCCGACCGCTCCGGCCGAGCCGCGGCCCAGGCCCGCACGTTGTTCAGGATCCGCGACACCACCTCCAGCGGCGCCGCGGGCCGCAGCATCGACGGCTGCAACGCCGTTCCCGTGGCCCCCGCGACCAGCACCTCGGCGTCGGCACCGGTCAGCACCCGCCCCCCGTCGAAGGGGTCGGCGAGCACCTGCTCGTCCTGCTCCCCGAACCCGACGACGAAGTGCCCGGGGAGCGCCACCCCGTACACCGGCGCCCCCGCCCGCCGCGCCACCTCCAGCCACACCACCGACAGCAGGATCGGCAGCCCGCGCCGCCGCCGCAGCACCTCGTGCAGCAACGACGACTCCAGCCGCTGATAGTCCGCGGCCGAGCCGCGATACCCGCACCGCTCCCCGAGCAGCTCGCACAGCGCCACCGCCCAGGAGCGCGGCCCGCCGGGCCGGAACGGCAGCTGTCCGGCCAGCTCGTCCAGCTCGATCTGCGCGGCGTCCATACCGGCCTCGTCCAGCGTCCCGTCCGCCTCCGCGCCCACCAGCAGACACAACGTGGACAGGTCGGGCCGCTCCGAGCGGGCCTCTTCGGCGAACCGCCGGCGCAGTTCCGCGGAGCGTTCCGGGGGTGGCGGGTAGGGGGGACGCATAGCAGGCTGGTGCCCTCTCACGGCGATCAGTACCGCCCGTTCTCGACAGTTCCGGGTGCGCGGTAGTGGTGGTACGCGTGATGCGCCGAGAACCCCATCCCGGCGTACAGCGCCCGCGCCCCCGCGTTGTCCGTCTCGACCTGCAGCCACGCCGCCGAGGCACCCTCGTCGAGCGCCCGCCGGGCCAGCGCGGCCATCACGGTGGTGGCCAGCCCGCGCCGCCGCTGCTCCGGATCCACCTCGACGGCCGCGAAGCCGGCCCACCGCCCGTCGACGACACACCGCCCGATGGCAGCGGGGGCCGCGCTCTCCGACGCGCCCGGCACCGCGGCGAACCACACCGAAGGCCCGCTTCCCAGTACCTGCAAGGCCACCTCACTCCCCCCCTTGCGCTGATAGCGCGCGAGCCACGCCTCGTCCGCCCGGCGCGAGAGCACCACCCCTCCAGGCTCACCCCGATCCGCGACCGGCGCGAGGGCCCCGGTCCACAGCTCGGCCGTCACCTCCCGTATCCAGCCCCGCCGCTCCAGCTCCGCGCCCAGCAGCTCCTGCGTGCCCTCCGCGCCCGTCGCCGTCTGCACGTAGGCGGGCAGGCCACGGTCGCCGTACCACTGCCGTACGACGGTCAGGGCCTCGTCGAGCGGCAGGCCCGGGTCGCCGAGCGGCAGCACCGAGTTCGCCCGGCGCGTGAAGCCCTCCCGTCGCCCGACCACCGCCTCCCACGGACGCGCTTCGCGCGGCCCCTCCTGCACTGCCGCCCGCAGCTCCCAGTCGCCCAGCCGCTCGCTCTCCACCGGCCGCCAGGCCCGGGCCGCGACGCGCGCCAGTTCCTCGTAGGAGGCCGCGGGGCCGCGCCGGCGGGCCGGGGCCGGCGGGACGACCTTGCCCGCGACCAGCGCGGATTCCGGAATGCGGACACTTTGGCCGTCCCGGCGCGTGATCAGCAGCACACCCTTGTCCCATGATGTGAGAACACCCACCGTGTCGGTGAACTTCTCGCCCGTGCCGCCGGACTCGTCCAGGCGCCGGACGGACACCCGTTTACCCACGTCAGCTGCGGAGATACGGACCACGAGGCGTCCCGTCGCAGAGATTTCCACAGGTCAGTTCACCCCTCCTGTTCGGATCATGCCCAAGAACGGAGATACTAGGGGCGGGCATCGACGACGCCGCGCTCCCGCGCGCCAGGTGGCGGAGCCTGAAGACGGCTCGCCAGCGCCCTATCGAGGAGGAACGACAGCGTGACCTACGTCATCGCGCAGCCTTGTGTCGACGTCAAGGACAAGGCGTGCATTGAGGAGTGCCCGGTCGACTGCATCTACGAGGGCCAGCGGTCCTTGTACATCCACCCGGACGAATGCGTCGACTGTGGTGCCTGTGAGCCGGTCTGCCCGGTCGAGGCGATCTTCTACGAAGACGACACTCCCGAGGAGTGGAAGGACTACTACAAGGCGAACGTCGAGTTCTTCGACGAGCTGGGCTCGCCCGGCGGAGCCAGCAAGCTGGGTCTGATCGAGCGCGACCACCCCTTCATCGCCGCGTTGCCGCCGCAGAACCAGTAAGAGCGGCCGGCACCGTGCCGCCTCGGTCCCGTACGACCCGATCACTCGCCTGATCGCCGTACGGGACCGAGGCGTTTGCCGTACTGACGAAAGTGAGCCCGAGAACGTGTCCGCAGTCTCCGACCGCCTGCCCGCCTTCCCCTGGGACAAGCTGGCGCCGTACAAGACGACGGCCTCCGCGCACCCGGACGGCATCGTCGATCTGTCCGTCGGCACCCCGGTCGACCCGGTGCCCGACCTGATCCAGAAGGCGCTCGTCGACGCGGCGGACTCGCCCGGCTACCCGACGGTCTGGGGTACCCCCGCGCTGCGTGACGCGATCACCGGCTGGCTGGAGCGCCGCCTGGGCGCCCGCGAGGTCACCCACCGGCACGTTCTGCCGATCGTCGGCTCCAAGGAACTCGTCGCCTGGCTCCCCACCCAGCTGGGCCTCGGCCCCGGCGACCGGGTGGCCCACCCGCGCCTGGCCTACCCGACCTACGAGGTCGGCGCCCGCCTCGCCCGCGCGGAGCACGAGGTCTACGACGACCCGACGCGACTGGACCCGGCCGGCCTGAAGCTGCTCTGGCTCAACTCGCCGTCCAACCCGACGGGCCGGGTCCTGGCGAAGGACGAGCTGACCCGGATCGTCGCCTGGGCGCGTGAGCACGGCGTCCTGCTCTTCTCCGACGAGTGCTACCTGGAGCTGGGCTGGGAGGCCGACCCGGTCTCGGTGCTGCACCCGGACGTGAACGGCGGCTCGTACGAGGGCATCGTCGCGGTCCACTCCCTCTCCAAGCGCTCCAACCTGGCCGGCTACCGGGCCGCGTTCCTCGCGGGCGACCCGGCCGTCCTGGCACCTCTGCTGGAGATCCGCAAGCACGGCGGCATGATGACCCCGGCACCGACCCAGGCGGCGGTCGTGGCGGCCCTCGGCGACGACACCCACGTCCACGAGCAGCGCGAGCGGTACACGGCCCGCCGCGCCCTGCTGCGCGAGGCCCTGCTCGACCACGGCTTCCGCATCGAGCACAGCGAGGCGAGCCTCTACCTGTGGGCCACGCGGGACGAGTCCTGCTGGGAAACCGTGGCGCACCTGGCCGAGCTGGGCATCCTGGTGGCGCCGGGCGACTTCTACGGCGAGGCCGGCGCGAGATTCGTCCGCGTGGCGCTGACGGCGACGGACGAGCGGGTGCGGGCCGCCGTGGAGCGGCTGAAGTAGGCGCGACCGAAACGGCGGAGACGCGCGGAACGGCGGATACGCACGGAACGGCGGAGACGCGCGGAACGGCGGAGACGCGCGGAACGGCGTCGGCACATGCGAAACGGCGGGGCCCGGGGGGAAACCCGGGCCCCGCCGCCGTACCCACGGGACGAGCCGATGTCAGCCGAGCGGGAGGCCCTTCACCGGCAGCTGGCCGGTCGACGGGAGGCCGCCCTTGGTCAGGGAGTCCGTCGGCAGGCCGCCCTTCGTCGCCTTCGACGCGTCGCCGACGAGGTTCCCGGCGGAGCCCGCCGCGTCACCCGCCGCCTTCTGCACCGCGGGCGCCGCTTTCTTCACGGCCTTGCCGCCGGTCTTGCCCACGGTCGGCACCGCCTTCGTCACGGCCTTGCCGCCGGTGTCACCCGCGGTGCCGGTCAGCTTCTGCGCCGCACCGTCGACGGTGTCGCCGACGTTCGCCCCGTCCAGGGCGGTCAGCCCACCGAGGTTCGGGGCGGTGGGCAGCTCGGGGGCCGCACTGGCGGAGCCGGCCGCACCGACCCCGGCAGCCGCTCCCGCAGCGACGAGCAGCGCGGCACGGGCGATCCGTCGGGTCAGGGGGAGGGACATGTTGCTCCTTTGACGGGAGGAAACGATCTCAGACGCCGTGATTACCGCTCGAAGCCCGGGAAGGTTGCGGAGAACCAACGTAAAGAGTTGGCAATGTGTCGCATTATCGGCTCCGGATGAAAACGGGCAAAGGGCACCCGGTCCGAAATGCGCCGAATCCTTACGTCCCTGTGCTCCCAAGGGTTTCACCGGCAGGGGGTGACGGGCCGAAAACCTGCGCACACCCCCGCCCGAACCCGGCGGACGTAACCCGTCCGGGTGGGCCCCCGCACTACTGTGCAGTCACGATCCGGACCGCGCCCACATCCTCGTTCGCCGTCCTGGCCGCCTCGTCCGCCGTGTCTGTCTTCTCCGGCTGCTTCTCCGCGCCGGCCGAGTCCGCCGTGTCCTCCGGACGCCACCGGCTGTCGGTGTTCCCCGCGACCCACTGCCGGCCGGCGTACGAGACGCGTTCGATGTGCAGGACGGAGGCGTTGGCGACCGCCCAGTGGGCCAGCTGCCAGCCGCGCTCGCGCAGGCTGCGGCCGGAACCCTGCTCTGCCCGGTCGGCGGTCACCGGCAGCGTCACGGTCCGGCCGCCGTCGCCGGTGGCGTTCGCGGAGGGCGTCGGCGTGGGCGACGGCGTCGACGTGGCGCCCACCTCGGCGGCGGCCGGCTCCAGCACGTCCCGTCCGAAGTCCCGTACGAGGGCGGAGCGCACCGCGTCCGGACCGGCGGCCCGGGTGGCGGCCGGGCGCCCCTCACAGGTCAGCGTGGCCGCCGACTGCCCGGTGAGGGCGGCGGCGAGCAGGGTGGCGTCCGACTCGTGCTTGGCGTACGCCGTCGGGAAGCCGCTGCGCTGCACGCGCTGCGCGGCGACCGTCAGCGGAAGGTCCGTGTAGTCCGGCACCTTGGCCAGGTGCTTGTAGAAGACACCCGCCGCGTACGCCGGGTCCATGATCTCCCGCGGGGTGCCCCAGCCCTGCGAGGGCCGCTGCTGGAACAGGCCGAGCGAGTCACGGTCGCCGTGGTCGATGTTGCGCAGACCCGACTCCTGGAGCGCGGTCGCGAGCGCTATCGTCACCGCCCGCTCGGGCATCCCGCGGCCGGTGCCCACGGCCGCGATCGTCGCCGCGTTCACCGCCTGCTCCGGGGTGAACTCGTACGTCGCCGCCGCACTCCCGCCCGAGACGACCTTGCATCCCGGTGTGTTCCCGCCTCCGGTGACGTACTGCACCACGAGATAGCCGGCGACTGCGCACAGGACCACGAAGGCCGCCCCGCAACGGAAGAGGCGACCGCGACGTTTGGGACGAGGGGACTGCTCTGGCATCCGCACAAGATACTGGAGAGTACGGTGCCCATGGTGCCGGGTGTGGACAGTTGGCCGATGGCCGGGCGTTAGGGTCGACAGCATGGCCGACACCCCGCTTGACCTCACGCTGGACGCCGCCCGGCTCACCGCGCAGCTCGTCGACTTCCCCTCCGAGAGCGGCACCGAGAAGCCCCTCGCGGACGCGATCGAGAGCGCGCTGCGCGCCCTGCCGCACCTGACGGTGGACCGGTACGGCAACAACGTCGTCGCCCGTACGAACCTGGGCCGGTCGGAACGCGTCGTCCTCGCCGGCCACATCGACACCGTCCCCATCGCGGACAACGTCCCCTCGCGCCTCGACGACGAGGGCGTGCTGTGGGGCTGCGGCACGTGCGACATGAAGTCCGGGGTGGCGGTGCAACTGCGCATCGCGGCCACGGTGCCGGCGCCCAACCGTGACCTGACCTTCGTCTTCTACGACAACGAGGAGGTCGCCGCGCACCTGAACGGCCTGAAGCACGTCGCGGAGGCCCACCCGGACTGGCTGGAGGGCGACTTCGCGGTCCTGCTGGAGCCGACGGACGGTCAGGTGGAGGGCGGCTGCCAGGGCACGCTGAGGATGTTCCTGAAGTTCACCGGGGAGCGGGCGCACTCCGCGCGCGCGTGGATGGGCTCCAACGCGATCCACGCCGCCGCGCCGGCGCTCGCCAGGCTCGCCGCGTACGAGCCGCGCCAGCCGGTCGTGGACGGCCTGCGGTTCCACGAGGGCCTCAACGCCGTACGCGTCGAAGGCGGCGTCGCCACCAACGTCATCCCCGACGCCTGCACCCTCGTCGTCAACTTCCGCTACGCGCCCGACCGCAGCGAGGCGGAGGCGGAGGCGTTCGTACGCGAGTACTTCGCCGACTGCGGCGTGGACGAGTTCGTCGTCGACGACCACACCGGCGGCGCCCGCCCCGGCCTCACCCACCCCGCCGCGCGGTCCTTCATGGCGGCCGTCGGCGGCGAGGCCCGCCCCAAGTTCGGCTGGACGGACGTGGCACGCTTCAGCGCGCTGGGCGTGCCGGCCGTGAACTACAGCCCGGGTGACCCGCTCCTCGCCCACAAGGTGGACGAGCGGGTCAAGGCCTCGCTGATTCCGGAGGCGGAGGAGCGGCTGCGGTCCTGGCTGACGTCCTGAGGCACGGCCGCGCCGCATGGCGCTTCATGGCGGACATGCCCGCGTCCCCCTTCCGTAACCCGCGTAGATCTACGCTGAGGTGGAAACACCGCAAGCGGAGGGAGCGCACATGGCTACTGGCAACCCCGAGGGCAAGAAGCAGCCGCCGGAGGAGCAGCGCCTGGGACCGGTGCTCCGCAGGCGAGGCCAGGTCCAGGCGAGCACGACCGACCAGCGGCTGCTGGACGCGGGCGGCCCCTCGGACTGGGTCCACACCGACCCGTGGCGAGTGCTGCGCATCCAGTCGGAGTTCATTGAGGGCTTCGGCACGCTCGCCGAACTCCCGCCCGCGATCAGCGTGTTCGGCTCGGCGCGGACGTCGGTGGACTCACCCGAGTACGAGGCGGGCGTGCGGCTGGGGCGGGGCCTGGTGGAAGCGGGCTTCGCGGTGATCACGGGCGGCGGGCCGGGTGCCATGGAAGCCGCCAACAAGGGCGCCAGTGAAGCGAACGGCATCTCCGTCGGGCTCGGCATCGAGCTGCCCTTCGAGCAGGGACTGAACCCCTACGTCGACATCGGCCTGAACTTCCGGTATTTCTTCGTCAGAAAAATGATGTTCGTGAAGTACGCGCAGGGATTCGTGGTCCTGCCCGGCGGCCTCGGCACCCTGGACGAACTCTTCGAGGCCCTGACCCTGGTCCAGACCCAGAAGGTCACCCGCTTCCCGATCGTCCTCTTCGGCACCGAGTACTGGGGCGGGCTGATCGACTGGCTGAAGAACACCCTGATCGCCCAGGGCAAGGCAGCCGAGAAGGACCTGATGCTGTTCCACCTCACGGACGACGTGGACGAGGCGGTGGCGCTGGTGTCGAAGGAGGCGGGGCGCTAGCGGGGTCGGGAAGGCCGCCGGACCAGAGGGCGAAGGCCCCCTGGTCCGGCGCGGCGAACGCGCTACGCCAGGCCCCGCCGGGCCACAGCGGGGTCCCGGTGGCCCGCGATCGACGCCACCATGTCCAGCACCTGCCGCGTCTCCGCCACCTCGTGCACCCGGTACACCTGCGCGCCCAGCCACGCCGACACCGCCGTCGTGGCCAGCGTGCCGACCACCCGCTCCTTCACCGGCCGGTCCAGCGTCTCGCCCACGAAGTCCTTGTTGGACAGGGACACCAGCACCGGCCAGCCCGTCGCGACCATCTCGCCCAGCCGCCGGGTCGCCTCCAGACTGTGCCGCGTGTTCTTCCCGAAGTCGTGCCCGGGATCGATCAGCACGGACTCCCGAGGCACACCGAGGGACACCGCACGCTCGGCGAGCCCCAGGGTCACCTCCAGGATGTCGGCCATGACGTCGTCGTACGTCACCCGGTGCGGCCGCGTCCGGGGCTGCGCACCGCCCGCGTGCGTGCACACCAGCCCCACCTCGTACCGCGCGGCGACCTCCGCCAGCCCGGGATCCACGCCACCCCACGCGTCGTTCAGCAGGTCCGCCCCGGCCTCGCAGACCGCCTCGCCGACCTCGGCCCGCCAGGTGTCCACGCTGATGACGACCTCCGGGAAGCGCCGCCGTACCTCCGCCACGAAGCCGACAGTCCGCCGCGCCTCCTCCTCGGCGGTCACCTCCTCGCCCGGCCCGGCCTTCACCCCGCCGATGTCGACGACGGCCGCGCCCTGAGCCACCGCCTGCTCCACGCGCGCGAGGGCGGGTTCGTCGCGGAAGGTGGCCCCCTGGTCGTAGAAGGAGTCCGGGGTCCGGTTCACGATCGCCATGATCACCGGCTCGTGCGGCTCGAATTCCCGCCTGCCCAGCCTGAGCATCCCCTGTGACCTCTCCTAGTTCCGTCCGGCAACCGACCGCCTGCGACCCTAACTGTCAGCCTCGCATGGCACGATCGGACCCTGACACATTCGACACCGAGCTCAGACCGTGGGGACGTCAGCGATGGTTATGTTCTTGTTCCTGGTCATCGCGCTGGCCGTGGTGGTCGCCGCGGTGACGCTCGCCGTCGTGGGCGGCGGCGAGGGCGACGGCCCGCTGCCGGAGGCCGCCCCCGAGCGGCTGCAGGACTTCCTGCCGCCGGACCGCCCGGTGGGCCGCGCGGACATCGAGAGTCTGCGCTTCCCGCTGGCCGCCCGCGGCTACCGGATGGCGGACGTCGACGACGCGCTCGGCCGCCTCGCCGCCGAGCTCGCCGAGCGGGACGACCGTATCGCCCACCTGGAGTCCGCTCTGGCCGGCGCCCGGGCCGCCGCGAGCCACATGTCCCTGGACAAGCCCGCCCGGCAGGAGGACCAGCCGTGAGCGACGGCGCCGCCCTCGCCGGTCCGGACGGCGCCCTGCGCTGCCCCTGGGCCCTGTCCACCGAGGACTACGTGACGTACCACGACAAGGAGTGGGGCCGCCCGGTCCGCGGCGACGACGCGCTCTTCGAACGTCTCAGCCTGGAGGCCTTCCAGTCCGGTCTGTCCTGGATCACGATCCTGCGCCGCCGCGAGGGCTTCCGGGCGGCCTTCGCGGGCTTCGAGATCGCCAAGGTCGCCACCTTCACCGACACCGACAAGGACCGCCTCCTCGCCGACCCCGGAATCATCCGCAACCGGGCCAAGATCGAGGCCACCCTCGCCAACGCCCGCGTCCTGGACGACTGGCCCGCGGGCGAACTCGACGACCTCGTGTGGTCCCATGCCCCGGACCCGGCCACGCGTCCGGCTCCCCGGACACTTTCCGACGTCCCGGCGGTCACCCCCGAGTCCACGGCCCTGTCGAAGGCCCTCAAGAAGCGTGGCATCCGCTTCGTGGGCCCGACGACGGCGTACGCGCTGATGCAGGCGTGCGGACTGGTCGACGACCACCTGGAAGCATGCGTGGCGAGAAGAGCCTGCTGAGGGGCGGAGACGCTAGCGCCCCAGGTACTTCGGCTTCTCCTTGTTCACGAAGGCCTGCACCGCGATCGCGTGGTCCTGCGACGACCCCGCCCGCGTCTGCAGCTCGTCCTCCTTCTCCAAGGTCTGAGCCAGCGAGTGCGACAGCCCGAACGCCACCGCCTCCTTGATCGCCCCGTACGCCACCGTCGGTCCCTCGGCCAGCGTCCGCGCCACCTTCTCGGCCTCGCCGCGCAGCGACGACGCCGGCACCAGACGGTTCGCGATACCGAGCTCGTAGGCCTCCTGCGCCTTGATGCTGCGCGGGAAGAGCAGCAGGTCGGTGGCGCGTCCGGGGCCGACGACCCGGGGCAGGGTCCACGAGACGCCCGAGTCGGCGGTCAGCGCGACGCCCGCGAAGGAGGTGTTGAAGGCCGCCGTGTCCGCCACGACCCGGTAGTCCGCGGCCAGCGCGAATCCGAATCCCGCGCCGGCCGCCACCCCGTTCACCCCGGCCACCACGGGCTTGGGCATCTCCGTCAGCGCCCGTACGACCGGGTTGTAGTGCTCCCGGACCGTGCTCATGGTCTGCCCCGTGCCCGCCTCGCGGTCGGCCGCCAGCAGCCCGATGTGCTCCTTGAGGTCCTGGCCCACACAGAACGCCCGGTCACCGGCGGCGGTCAGCAGCACTGCCCGTACGGCGGTGTCGTCCGCCGCGGTCCGCACCGCGTCCCGGAGGGCGACCTTGGTCGCGATGTCCAGCGCGTTCATCGCCTCGGGGCGGTTCAGCGTGATCGTCGCGAGTCCGTCACTCACCTCGTACAGCACGGTGCCGGCCATGGCGTTGTCCCCTCCGGTGTCTCGGTCAGGGCGTACCGGTCGGTACGTCCTGGTGTCCGAAGGACAGCATGGCGGAGATCATCGTCAAGGGGCCGGTGCGGACGTGTGACCTGCGTCAAAGAATTCGGCACGGCATCCGGTCGGCGGATCTTCGTGCGGCGGTGCAGTATCGCAGCCACATCGCCGAATTGAGTGGTTTTGCTCGCGCGCGTTGCCCAAGCGATGCCGACTGATGTTGGTCATCGGGTCCTGAGATGCGGGATAATGGCCTGGAAGCAATGTGTTCGATGCCGGTGTCGCGTGTCCCGCTCCGGGAATGCGCGTGCCCTCCAGGGCTGTCGGCTTTGGCGATGAGCTGGTTTCAGGAAGGGGAACGAGCATGGCGGCCATGAAGCCGCGGACGGGCGATGGCCCGCTCGAGGTGACCAAGGAGGGGCGGGGCATTGTCATGCGCGTTCCGCTCGAAGGCGGCGGTCGGCTCGTCGTCGAGCTGACCCCTGATGAGGCCGACGCGCTCGGTGACGCCCTCAAGAAGGTCGTCGGCTGACGCGGGAGCGACCATACCCTTTCGGCTGCCCCGGCATCGCATACGGTGCCGGGGCGGCTTTTTCACCGGCGAATCGCCTTGGGACACGCCGAAAGGGTCACGGTTTGGCCGCGCTCCTCAGGCCACCCCGTTCCCACCCGCCGCAGTGCTCGTGCCCGGCCCCGCTCATCCCCGGCGGCGTGCTCCTGGCTCGACGGCGTTCATGGCTTGACGGCGCTCATGGTTTGACGGCGCTCATGGTTTCACGGTGCTCATCGTTTGACGGCGCACAGCAGTCCGTCGCCGACCGGCAGCAGCGACGGCAGCAACTCCTGGCTCTCGCGCACCGCGCGCAGCAGCTCCCGCAGTCGCAGAACCTCCGTGGGCTGCGGACCCGAGTCCACGGTGCGGCCGTTGGCGAAGACCCCCTCGAAGACGACGAGGCCGCCCGGCCGGAGCAGGCGCAACGATTCGGCGAGGTAGTCCAGGAACTCCTGGCGGTCACCGTCGCAGAAGACGAGGTCGTAGCCGGAGTCCGCGAGCCGGGGCAGCACGTCCAGGGCGCGGCCGGGGATGAAGCGGGCCCGGTTGCTGGCGAAGCCGCTGGCGCGGAAGGCCTGGCGGGCGAACTGCTGGTGCTCCGGCTCGGGGTCGACCGTGGTCAGCACGCCGTCCGGGCGCATGCCGTGCAGCAGATGGATCCCGGACACGCCGGTCCCGGTGCCGATCTCGGCGACCGCCTTGGCGTCCACGGTGGCGGCGAGCAACCGCAACGCCGCACCCGTGCCGGGCGACACCGAGCGCAGCCCCGCCTCGCGGGCCCGGTCCCGGGCCCAGCGCAGGGCTTCGTCCTCGGCGACATAGGCGTCGGCGAACGCCCAGCTCGTCTGCCGGTTGCCGGTAATGACCCTCTCCTGTCCCCGTGGTTGCCTGGGCGTGACTGTATCCGTTGGTGCCGGGAACCCGCAGATGGGACCAGGCGTTTAGAGGGGTGGGAGACAGAGCGGGGGGACACGGTTGGATCACGGTGACGAGCGAGAGCTCGAGCAAGTACTGACGCAGCCGGATGAGCCGTGTCAGCCCAGATCAATTTCTCGTAAAACCGCTTATCCGGAGCTAACGGGCGAGGTGGCTATGGTAGGGGCTCCAGTGGACATCCACCGAGCCGACAGGGGAGGTGCGGCCGTACCTGTGGATCGCGGAGGAGCGCTGCGGCGCCTCCTCGGATCGGCGGGCAGGCCCAAATCCGTGAACGACACCGCTGCTGACCACAGCCACGCCGCTGAACACGACCGGACCGCGACCTTCTCCACCGACGCGGACGGGCAGGCGTGGACTCCGCCCACCTGGGAGGAGATCGTCAGCACGCACAGCGGCCGGGTCTACCGGCTCGCCTACCGGCTGACGGGCAACCAGCACGACGCCGAGGACCTCACGCAGGAGGTCTTCGTCCGCGTCTTCCGCTCCTTGTCGACCTACACGCCCGGCACCTTCGAGGGCTGGCTGCACCGCATCACCACCAACCTCTTCCTGGACATGGTCCGCCGCAAGCAGCGCATCCGCTTCGACGCCCTCGGCGAGGACGCGGCCGAGCGACTGCCGAGTCGCGAGCCGTCCCCCCAGCAGGTCTTCAACGACGCGCACTTCGACGCGGACGTCCAGCAGGCCCTCGACACCCTCGCCCCGGAGTTCCGCGCCGCGGTCGTCCTGTGCGACATCGAAGGCCTGTCGTACGAGGAGATCGCCGCGACCCTGGGCGTCAAGCTCGGCATGGTCCGCTCCCGGATCCACCGCGGCCGCTCGCAGCTGCGCAAGGCCCTCGCGCACCGCTCTCCGGAGGCCCGGGCCGAGCGTCGGTCCTTCATGGCCCGTGTTCCCGCGCTGGGGGGAGGGGGCGCGCCCGCGTGAGTGGATCACGGCCTACCCCGTCCGAACAGCACCTGGGAGACCGACTCGCCGCTCTTGTGGACGGCGAGCTCGGTCATGAGTCGCGCGACCGCGTCCTCGCGCACCTGGCCACCTGTGCCAAGTGCAAGGCGGAGGCCGACGCACAGCGCCGACTGAAGAACGTCTTCGCGGAGGCCGCACCGCCCCCTCCGTCCGAGAGTTTCCTGGCCCGCCTCCAAGGGCTCTCGGCGGAGAGCGACCTGGCGGGCGACGACGATCCGCCCTTCGGCGGATCCGGATTCGCCGGGGGGCTGCCCGGACGACCCGGCGTGCCCGGGGTCTTCGGCCTGAAGCGCGGCGAGCGGTTCGAGTTCGACTACGTTCCGGCTCGTCCGCACGCCTCCATGCTGCCGCCCTCCTCCGCGCACCGGGGCTTCCGTATCCATGACGTCAGCCGTCACGAGGCGGATCGGTCGTCCTCGCGCGGGCTGCGGTTCGCGTTCGCCGCGGCCGGAGCGGTCTCCCTGGCCGCGATCGCGCTCGGCGGTGTCACCGCGGTGACACCGGGCGACACAGCCGTGGACGCGCGCGGTGCCACGGGGACGGGCAGCAACGTGACCCCGGCCCGGACCCAGGGCACAGGCGCCGGCACGGCGCCCGAGAGCCAGCGGCGTCGCGGCACCGGGCCGCTGCTCGCGCAGGGCCAGGGCCAGGGGGCGCTGGGCAACACCCCGGTCGCCCCGACCGCGGTGTCCGCGCCTCTGCTGCCCGGGGTGCCGTCACCGGCCACGGGCGCACGCGAGGAGATCGTGCACGCGCTGGCCGCGCCCATGATGGCCGGAGCGGCCGCGATGTCCCCGTTGATACGACCGCTCAGCGCCACCTCGCCGCTCACCCTGACCGACCACTGGTCCACCGCCCCGGACCCCTCACCCGGTCTGCTCGCCGTGCCCGTCCCGGACACGACCTCCGCTCCCTCCAGCACCCCCCGCTGACCTGCCTGAGCGCGGTGGCCCGCGAACCTGGTTGAATCCAGGGGAGTCGACGAACTTCGGCCACCGCCGACGAGCCGTGCGGGGGGCCGGGCCGGTCCGTCGCATCAGGCCACGGGGAGCTGCCGCCACCCTCCGGACTCCACCCTCCGGAGGAGAGCCGGTTCCCGCGTCCGCGGCCTGATCCGCCGGCCGGCCTCGGAGGCCGTGACTGTGGGGGAGAGCATGGATCAGGGGAAGCCCACGAAGGCGAACGAACCGGGCCCGACGCCGGACGAGATGCCCGAGGTGAGCGGGCAGCCGGGGAACGGGTCGGCCGGACCGGAACAGAACCCCAGCCGGACGGCCGACGGAACACCGACCGACGCCGGGCCGGGTGTCCGCGCCGTCGATTCCGACGGCGACTTCGAGCTCAGGGCACCGCACACGCCGGCGGCGCCCGAGGGCGACTACGAACTGAGGCACCCGGACCCGGCCCCGGACCCGGCCCCGGGCCCGGTGATTCCCGCGCCCGCTGAGGAGCAGCCCATCGGTTCCGTCCCGGAGGACGCCCCTGGCCCCGCTGCCGAGCGGCCCAGACCTCTCCACGACCCCGACCCCTACAGCACCCCTCCGTACGGCGAACCCGGCCCGTGGGCCCCCGCCCCACCCGTACAGCACCCGATCCCCGTCCCGCCTCCGGCGTCCGACGCCCCCGTCCAGCCCCCGGCGCCTGCCTCTACCGCACAGGCACCGCTTCCGGTGCCGGCCCCCGCCGTGCAGGCCCTTCCCGCGCCGCCCGCCTCGGCCCTGCAGGCGCCACAGCCCGCGCCCGCCCCGGCCCTGGCGCCCCCGCAAGCTGCTCCCGCAGCCGACCGACGACCCCCGAGCCCGGCCACCGGCGTCACCTCCCCGCGGGCCGCCGCCGACACCCCACCGGCCTCCACTCCCTGGCAGAACTACGACCCCTGGGCCCCCGTCACCGCCCCGCTCCAGCAGACAGGAGCGGCCGTGTCCACCGAGGAGCAGCGGCGTAAGAAGGTTCGGAGGGTGCTCGTCGGGGCGGCTGTGCTGCTCGCTCTGGTGTCGGGGGGAGTGGGAGGGGCCCTGGGGGCGTATCTGGAGCGCAACGGGGGGATCGGGGTGGTGGAGCTGCCGCAGGCCGGTCGCGAGCCTGCCGGGCGGGCTCGCGACAGTGTGGCCGGGATCGCCGCGCGGGCCCTGCCCAGCGTGGTGACCTTGCATGTGACCGGGTCCGAGGAGCAGGGCACCGGCACCGGGTTCGTGCTCGACGACCGCGGCCACATCCTCACCAACAACCACGTCGTGGAGTCCGCCGGATCCGACGGTGAGATATCGGTGACCTTCAACAGCGGCGACACCGCCAAGGCCACCGTCGTCGGCCGGGACAGCGGCTACGACCTCGCCGTCGTCAAGGTCAGGGGCGTCAGCGGCCTGACGCCGTTGCCCCTGGGCAACTCCGACAACGTCCAGGTCGGTGACCCGGTCGTCGCCATCGGCGCCCCCTTCGACCTGGAGGGCACCGTCACCTCCGGCATCATCAGCGCCAAGGAACGGCCCATCACCGCCGGCGACGCGAGCGACGTGTCGTACGTCGACGCCCTGCAGACCGACGCTCCGATCAACCCCGGCAACTCCGGCGGGCCCCTCCTCGACGCGCGGGCCCGCGTCATCGGCATCAACTCCGCCATCCGCTCCGCCGACGGCGACTCCGAGCCGGAGGGCGGCCAGGCCGGCTCCATCGGCCTCGGCTTCGCCATACCGGTCAACCAGGGCAAGCGGGTCGCCGAGGAACTGATCAACACCGGCCGGGCGACCCACCCGGTCATCGGCGTCATCCTCGACATGGACTACACCGGCGACGGCGCCCGCGTCGACGCCAGGAGCAGCGACGGCGGCCCCGCGGTCACCGTCGGCGGCCCCGGCGACCGGGCCGGCATCAAGGCCGGCGACGTCATCACCGAGGTCGACGGCCGACGCGTCCACTCCGGCGAGGAACTCATCGTCAGGACCCGCGCGCACCGCCCCGGAGACCGTCTGGAACTCACCTTGGAGCGCGGCGGTGAACAGCGGACCATTTCCCTGGTCCTGGGATCCTCCGGAGACTGACAGCGACCTCACAGGAAGAGCGCACGGCGAGCCCACAGAAACGCGTCCCACCCGTCCGACAAGGCAGACAACCGCGTCCCACAAGGCAGACAACCCGGAAAACAGCCCATCCAGTCACAGTCGGACCCCCCGGGACAGTACCGGTCGTACGGGATCGCCGGGTACCGTGGACCCGGCCCGGACCACGGAAGACCGCACAGACCACCGAGGGCCGAGGGCCGAGGACATCGCAAGGAGCTTCAGGTGTTCAATGACATAGGACCGCTCGAGCTGGTGACGCTCGTTGTCCTCGCCGTGCTCGTCTTCGGTCCGGACAAGCTCCCGAAGGTCATCCAGGACGTCACGCGGACGATCCGCAAGATCCGTGAGTTCTCGGAGAGCGCCAAGGAGGACATCCGGCAGGAACTGGGACCGGAGTTCAAGGACTTCGAGTTCGAGGACCTCAACCCCAAGACGTTCATCCGCAAGCAGCTGGACAACGACGACCTGGGGCTCAAGGAGATCCGCAACGGCTTCGACCTGAAGAAGGAGATGGCCGAGGTCACGGACGCCGTCCACGGCCGCGAGCCGGAGTCCTCCGCGGGCGGGTCCTCCTCGTCGGCCGGAGCCTCAGGCGGCGCCATCGACATGACGAAGAGGCCGCAGAAGCCCGAAGAGGACCGTCCGCCCTTCGACGCGGACGCCACCTGAGCAGCCGAGCCGTAGCCCCGTAGGCATGTACTGCCTTACGTGACGCGTTTCATACTCCGTCATACCCCTCCTGCCGCTGTACGGCCCCAACGCGCCCCGAGAACGCCCCACGCGCCGGGCGCTTTCCCTGCTGGCCGCAGTGGTGTGGCTATGCTGCCGAGTTGTTGTGCGGGCCGTACGCGAACCAGCAACGCCGCCCGAAGGGGGGCAGGCCGTTCGGTCCGACGAGAGCGAGGAGGCGTCCGGGCACATGGAGACGACGAGTCGGGCAGTCGCGCAGACGCCGGCCGCGGAGGGCGGACAACAGGTCCCCTCCGCCCGGCGTACGGTCGATGGCTACCTGCTGGCGCCCTTCCCGTGGTACGGCCTCGACGAGGCATTCACGGGACCGCGCTGGCTGATGCAGGTCGGGACGGCGGCCGACGGGGCCGTCGAACACGGTTCGATCGGACACGGCGACGAGCCGTCCGTACGGAACGAGTCGTCGCAGGACAAGGAGAAGTTCGCGGTGGTGGTGACCGTCGCGGCGAATCCCGTGCGGCGCAGCCCGGACGGTACGGGCCTCCTGGAAGCCACGTCGGTGTCCTCGGCGGCCTGGCTCGCGGGAGTCGGGCTGCTGTCCTTCACCTGGCCCGGGCAGATGGACCACACGCTGCGGGACGACTGGCTGGAGCAGCAGACGGAGACGGCGTGGGCCCTGGCCGACGACCTCGACGGTTCCGACTGGTCGACGCTGTCCCTGCCCGTGGACGGCGTGCTGACACCCTTCCACTACCGGGAGTCCGAGTTCGGCTGGGTCCTGGCCGGGCCGACCCAGCAGGGCGTGCACGTGGGGGCGTACGGGAGAGGCATGAGCGCGTACGGACTCGGGTTCGCGATGATCAAGGACATCTCGGCCTACGCCTAGCCGGTTCCACGACGACGGGGGCGCCGTCCGTGAGACGGCGCCCTCTCGTCGTGGAAGAAGTCGTACGAGAGTGTCGTGGAAGACCGGGAACCGACCTAGAACTTGTTCCTCGGAGTGATCCCCAGGGACAGTCCCGAAAGGCCCCGCTGGCGCCCGCCGAGCTTCCCCGCGATCGCCCGGAGCGCCGAGCCCGCCGGGGAGTCCGGGTCCGTCAGGACGACCGGCTTGCCCTCGTCGCCGCCCTCGCGGAGGCGGACGTCGATGGGGATGGAGCCGAGCACCGGGACCGAGGCGCCGGTGGTCCGCGTCAGGCCGTCGGCGACCGACTGGCCGCCGCCGGTGCCGAACACGTCGACCATCTCGCCGCAGTGCGGGCAGGGCAGGCCCGACATGTTCTCCACGACGCCCACGATCTTCTGGTGCGTCTGGACGGCGATGGAGCCCGCCCGCTCGGCGACCTCGGCCGCCGCCTGCTGAGGCGTCGTCACGACCAGGATCTCCGCGTTCGGCACCAGCTGGGCCACCGAGATCGCGATGTCGCCGGTGCCCGGCGGGAGGTCGAGCAGGAGCACGTCCAGGTCGCCCCAGTACACGTCCGCCAGGAACTGCTGGAGGGCGCGGTGAAGCATCGGGCCGCGCCAGACGACCGGGGCGTTGCCCGGGGTGAACATGCCGATCGAGATGACCTTCACGCCGTTCGCGGACGGCGGCATGATCATGTTCTCGACCTGGGTGGGACGGCCGTCGGCGCCCAGCATGCGCGGCACGCTGTGGCCGTAGATGTCGGCGTCGACGACACCGACCTTCAGGCCGTCCGCCGCCATCGCCGCCGCCAGGTTCACCGTCACCGAGGACTTGCCGACGCCGCCCTTGCCGGAGGCGACCGCGTACACACGGGTCAGCGAGCCCGGCTTGGCGAAGGGGACCTCGCGCTCGGTCTGGCCGCCGCGCAGCGCGGTCGCCAGTTCCTTGCGCTGCTCGTCGCTCATCACGTCCAGCGTGACGTCGACGCGGGTGACGCCCTCGAGCGCCGAGACCGCGTCCGTCACCCGCTGGGTGATCGTCTCGCGCATGGGGCAGCCGGAAACCGTCAGGTACACGGTGACCGCGACCGCCCCGTCCGCGCCGATCTCCACCGATTTCACCATCCCGAGTTCGGTGATGGGGCGGTTGATCTCGGGGTCGTTCACCGTCGCCAGTGCTTCGCGCACCGCGTCTTCCGTAGCCATAGTGAGATGGTACGGCGCCGCACACGGACCCCGGGAAGCCCGTCAGTGGTCGTCTGCGTCACGTCCGCGCGGCGGTTCCGCCGGAACCGCGTGGAATGCGCTGTGCTGATGGGGGTGGTGGCCGTCGCGCCGCGCCTCCAGCTCCTTCACCATGTCCTGCAGCTCGGAGCGGATCCAGTCCCGGGTCGCGACCTCGCCCAGTCCGATGCGCAGGGCGGCGATCTCCCGGGTCAGGTACTCGGTGTCCGCGATCGACCGTTCGTTCTGCTTGCGGTCCTGTTCGAGGTTGACCCGGTCGCGGTCGTCCTGGCGGTTCTGCGCGAGCAGGATCAGCGGGGCCGCGTAGGACGCCTGGAGGGACAGCATCAGGGTCAGGAAGATGAACGGGTAGTTGTCGAAGCGCAGGTCCCGCGGGGCGAAGATGTTCCACAGCACCCACACGATGATGACGACCGTCATCCAGACGATGAACCGCCCGGTGCCCAGGAACCGCGCGATGCGCTCCGAGAGCCGTCCGAAGGCCTCCGGGTCCCACTCGGGCAGGAAGCGGCGCCGGGGCGGGCGCGGCTGGTCCAGGCGGGGCGTACGGGGGCGGGCGGTGGCGGTGGCGCCCGTCGGCGTGCGCTCGCGGGCGCCGCTGTCGCGCTCAGGTGTCACGGGAGGCCACCTCCTCGTCCTCGTCGAGGTCGAACTCGGTCTCCCGCCAGTCGTCGGGCAGCATGTGGTCGAGTACGTCGTCCACGGTCACCGCCCCCAGCAGCGACCCCGCCTCGTCCACGACCGGTGCCGCGACCATGTCGTACGTCGCGAAGAACCCGGCGACCAGGGGCAGCGCCGCGTCCGGGTCGAGGGGCTGCAGGTCGTCGTCGATGATCGAGCTGACCAGGGTGTACGGGGGGTCGCGCAGCAGCCGCTGGAAGTGGACCGTGCCGAGGTACTTGCCGGTCGGAGTCTCGTCGGGCGGCCGGCAGACGTACACCTGTGCGGCGAGGGCGGGGGAGAGATCGGCGTTGCGGACGCGGGCGAGCGCGTCGGCGACGGTCGCGTCGGGCCGCAGTACGATCGGCTCGGTGGTCATGAGGCCGCCCGCGGTGTGTTCCTCGTACGCCATCAGCCGCCGCATGTCGGCCGCGTCGGCGGGCTTCATCAGGCTCAGCAGCCGCTCCTGGTCGTCCGTGGGCAGCTCGGCGAGCAGGTCGGCCGCGTCGTCCGGGTCCATGGCCTCCAGGACGTCGGCGGCGCGTTCCTCCTTCAGCTTGCCGAGGATCTCGATCTGGTCGTCCTCCGGCAGCTCCTCGAGGACGTCGGCGAGGCGGTCGTCGTCGAGGGCCGCGGCGACCTCCGCGCGCCGTTTGGGGGAAAGGTGGTGCAGCACGTTGGCGAGGTCGGCGGGGCGCAGCTGCTCGAAGGTGGCCAGCAGGCTCTCCGCGCCCTGTCCGTGCTCCTCCAGGGAGAAGCCGGTGACGGCGGACCACTCGACGGTCAGGGTCTCGCCCTTGCGCCGGAACGCGCCGCCCTTGCCGCCCTTGCGGACGAACACCCGGTCGATCTCCCAGTCCCGGCGGGCCGGCAGCTGCTGCACCGACACGTCCAGGACCGTCATGTCCTCACCGGTCTCGACGAGGGTGACGCGCCGGTCGAGGAGTTCCCCGAAGACGAGCCGCTCGGTGGGCCGTTGCTCGAAGCGGCGGACGTTGACCACGCCGGTGGTGATGACCTGGCCGGACTCGATGCCGGTGACCCGGGTGATGGGCAGGAAGATGCGGCGGCGCGTGGCGAGTTCGACGACCAGCCCGAGCAGGCGGGGCGGCCGCCGTCCGACGCGCAGCATGACGACCATGTCGCGCAGCCGGCCGACCTGGTCACCGGTGGGATCGAAGACGGCGACGCCGGCGAGGTGCGAGACGAAGATCCGGGGGGCGCCCGCTGCCATGGCTGTGCTTCCTTTTCGTGCGGGGTTCGAGCGGAGTTCCGTGCGGAGTCCCGTGCGGCGCTCCGTACGGGGTTCCTTACGGAGATCGACAGGGAGTTCCACGCGGGGTTTCGTGCCGAGTTGCGTCCTGGATGGGTGGGTGGGTCTCTTTTCCGGATTGCCCGCTCGGATGGGCTTCAGGCTAGCCCGTCCCGATCGGACAGGCCCTGGTGAGCGGTCCGGACGGTCTGGCTCCGCCGGGGTGCCACGGCCCCGGTACGCTGCCGTACGCCGCTGAAGGACCCTTGGCAGAAAGGCAGCCCCACCTGTGACTGCGATTCCCCGGCGACGTACCCCAAGGGCCGCACTGATGGGCGCGATGTGCGCCCTGGCCGCGACGGGGACGGTCCTGACGGGATGTGGCGGAGAGGACCCGGACGAGGGCACCAACGGGGTGGGCAAGCTGCCGCCGGACCAGATCCAGTCCCGGACCCGCGGTGCCGCCGATTCCGCCCCGGCGGTGCGGCTGGCCGGGAACGTGGTCGCCGGCGGCCGTACGTACAAGCTCGACATGCGTCTGAAGTCCGACGGGGCCTCCGGGTCGGTCACCGCCGAGGGGGCGACGTTCCAGCTGCTGCGGGTCGGCGAGGCGCTCTTCCTGAAGGCCGGCGCGGACTTCTGGACCCACGCGGACGCCAAGGGCGGCCACTCCGACACCGCGGCGGCCGACAAGCTCGACGGCAAGTACGTGAAGGTGCCGCAGGGCGACCCCTCGTACAAGAAGTTCAGCGGTTTCACGGACATGGACGTCCTCCTCGACGGTCTGCTGACCCTGCACGGCACGCTGGAGACGGACGGCCACCACCAGCAGGCGGGCGTCCGCACCGTCCGCATCACCGGCGACGACGGCTCCGGCGGCACCCTGGACGTGTCCCTGGAGGGCCGGCCCTATCCGCTCCGCCTGGTGCGGGCGGGCGGCGCGGGCACCCTGACCTTCTCGGCCTGGGGCACCAACTTCCCGCTGGCCGAACCGGAGAAGGGCGAAACGGTGGACTACGGCAAACAGCTGCCGACGTCGTAGCCCGGTCCTCGAGGCCGTTACCGCCGCTTGCGCCGCTTCAGCAGCAGCCGCGGCAGCCCGGCCGGGATCGGCAGGCGGGTCGTCGCCGGGGTCGGCAACGGGGCCTCCGCCAGGTCGCCGTCCGGCAGGGCCGCCGTCTCACCGGTCGGCTCCAGACGCAGTACCCGGCATTCGCGGGCCCAGCGCTCCGGCATCGCCTCGCCGTCCGGCGCGTTCAGGCGCTTGCCCTTCAGCTCGGCGACCGTCGTCTCCCACGCGGGGGAACCGGGCGCCAGTTCCACGACCTTCGCCGTCCAGGAGACCAGCCGGCCGCCCTTGTCCTTGCTGCGGACCGTGACCTCGGCCCCGGACCCGTCGACCAGCCCCGGCAGCGGTTGCTCACCGGGCCCGTCGCCGACCAGACAGGCCGCCCCCTCGTGCCAGACGTGCCACAGGGCGCGCGCCGGGGAGCCGGGGCCCTGGACCCAGATGAGGCCGGACTTCTTCGTGGCCTCCTCGACGAGGGCCTGGTCGAGCAGCTCACTAGTCATGGGCCCAGCCTAACCAGGCGCCCTCAGAGCCAGCCGTTGCGCTTGAGCGTGCGGTGGATGCCCACACAGAGGGCCACCGTGACCGACATGATCACGGGGTAGCCGTACCGCCAGTGCAGCTCCGGCATGTGATCGAAGTTCATGCCGTAGACCCCGCACACCATCGTCGGTACGGCGATGATCGCGGCCCACGAGGTGATCTTCCGCATGTCCTCGTTCTGCGCGACGGACGCCTGCGCGAGGTTGGCCTGGAGGATCGAGTTGAGCAGCTCGTCGAAGCCGATGACCTGCTCCTGGACGCGGGCGAGGTGGTCGGCGACGTCCCGGAAGTACTTCTGGATGTCCGGGTCGATCAGCCGCATCGGCCGCTCGCTCAGCAGCTGCATGGGCCGCAGCAGCGGCGACACCGCCCGCTTGAACTCCAGGACCTCACGCTTGAGTTGGTAGATCCGCGCCGAGTCCACACCGCGCGAGACCCCGCCCCGGCGGCCCGGCGAGAACACCTCGGTCTCCACCTCGTCGATGTCGTCCTGCACCGCGTCGGCGACCGCGATGTAGCCGTCGACGACGTGGTCGGCGATCGCGTGCAGCACCGCCGAGGGCCCCTTGGCGAGCAGTTCGGGGTCGTCCTGGAGACGGTGCCGCAGCGCCCTGAGCGAGCCCTGGCCGCCGTGCCGGACGGTGATGAAGAAGTCCAGTCCGGTGAAGCACATGACCTCGCCGGTCTCGACGACCTCGCTGTTGGCGGTGAGCTGGTCGTGGTCGACGTAGTGGATGGTCTTGAAGACCGTGAACAGGGAGTCGTCGTACCGCTCCAGCTTGGGCCGCTGGTGGGCCTGTACGGCGTCCTCCACGGCCAGCGGGTGCAGCCCGAACTCGCGGGCGATACCGGAGAATTCGGCCTCCGTCGGCTCGTGCAGTCCGATCCACACGAAGCCGCCGTCGCGGCGCACCACCCGCATCGCCTCGTGCGGGGTCAGCGGCGTCTCCTGGGGGACGCGGCTGCCGTCGCGGTAGACGGCGCAGTCGACGACGGCGGAGGGCGTCGACGGGTCGCGCGTGGTGTCGTAGAGGCCGGTGTCCTTGCGCAGGGAGACACGGGACGGGCGGACGACGGCACGCAGGTCACGGATCATCGACATGGCTGGCTCCTTCGTGACAGGCAACGAAAGGCCGCCGGCGACGGGTGGAACTACCCGGAATGGGGACGTCCTGACAAGGGGTCTCCCCGCCCTCTGCGGCAGGGGATGTTTGGCACGTCCACAAAGCGGGGAGCACCGCACCGTCGCGGTGGCGAGCTTCGCTACTGATACAGGTACTGATTCAGGCAGGCAGATCAGACAGATCAGGTAAAACGAAACGAAGCGCTCTTCCGCGGTGCAGTGAGTGCGAGAGGCGGCAGTCAGCCGGAGCCGGAGCAGCTACATCAGCGGCGGGAAGAGCGGGTGCTACTGCACGGTCGACTTCGGTCCATTGCAGCCCCACCTCCTCCGGCCGGTCCCTCGTGAGGGAGATTCATCGGCGTCGGGGCTTGACTGCGACGCTTCAGCGTGCTGCCCCGAACCACCGGGCCAGAGTACCAGCCGACCGAACTGTCAAGGCGCTGCTTTGCCCCGTGGTGACGAGTTCTATGCTCGCCGCATGGCAGATGTTCTTCCTCTGGTCGAGGCCCGGTTGCGTACCGCGCTGGGCGAACCGGACGCGCGCGCGGCGGTCACGTTCCTGGGCACGGACCGCATCGAGGTGCTGCGTTTCCAGGAGGGCGACATCGTCCGTTACGCCACGCTCGGCATGTCCGCGCAGCCGATGAGCGACCCCACGGCCGTGCTCGCCGACCCGGTCAAGGGCCCGCGCGCCGAGCTGGTCCTCTCGGTCCGCTCCGGCTCCGCCGACACCGGCAAGGTTCTCCGCCCGCTCGCCGTGCTCGCCGCGTCCCCGCAGGTGGAGGGCGTGATCGTGGCGCCCGGCGCCTCCCTCGACGTCGGTGAGCCGCTGTGGCCCGGCGCCCCGTTCACCTCGGTGCTGGTGGCCGAGCCCGGCGGTCTGGTCGAGGACCTGGAACTCGACGAGCCCCTCGATCCCGTACGGTTCCTGCCGCTGCTCCCCATGACCCCGAACGAGGCCGCCTGGAAGCGGGTGCACGGCGCCCAGGCCCTCCAGGAGCGGTGGCTGACGAGCGGGACGGACCTCAGGGATCCCTCCCGGAAGTCCGTCCCGCTGGAGTGAGACCAGCTGACCGATCGGGTGACCGATCTCACCAACCGGTGGTTCGAAGACGTCAGTTGGCCTGCTCGGCGAAGACGGAGACGCCGTCCTCGGTCGCGTGCCGCGGTTCCAGCTCCGCCGCCTCGTGCGTGAGGGCGTTCCGTCGTACGAGGACCACGAGCGCGCCCAGTACGGCGGTGACCGCCGCGACCACGAACGGGATGTGGATGTCGGTCCACTCCTCGATCTTCGGCGCGAAGTAGGGCGCGGCCGCCGCCGCGAACCACCGTACGAAGTTGTAGCCGGCGCTCGCCACCGGACGCGGCGCGTCCGACACGCCCAGGGCCAGCTCCGTGTACACGGTGTTGTTCACGCCGATGAAGGCACCGGACAGGATCGTGCAGACGATGGCCGTGGTGTGGTTGCCGTAGCCGAGGACGAGCACGTCGACCGCGAGCAGCACCAGTGAGCCGCCGAGCACCTTCAGCGAACCGAACCGCTCCTGCACGCGCGGTGCCACGATCACCGAGAAGACGGCGAGCAGCACACCCCAGGCGAAGAACACGGCACCGGACTTGTACGGGGTCATGTTCAGCACGAACGGGGTGAAGGCCAGCACCGTGAAGAACGTGTAGTTGTAGAAGAAGGCGGAGACAGCGGCGGAGGCGAGCCCGCCGTGGCCGAGTGCCCTGAGGGGGTCGAGCAGCGAGGTCTTGCGCGCCGGCTTCGGCTGCTCCTTCAGGAACGCCGTGATGCACAGGAAGCCGACCGCCATCAGGAACGCGGTACCGAAGAAGGGGTAGCGCCAGCTGGCGTCACCGAGCAGTGCGCCCAGCAGCGGGCCGCACGCCATTCCGAGGCCGAGGGCGGACTCGTACAGCAGGATCGCCGCGGAGCTGCCGCCGGCCGCCGCGCCGACGATGACCGCGAGGGCGGTCGAGACGAACAGTGCGTTGCCGAGGCCCCAGCCGGCCCGGAAGCCGACGAGTTCGCCGACGGATCCCGAGGTTCCGGACAGCCCCGCGAAGACCACGACCAGCGCGAGGCCGATCAGCAGGGTCTTGCGGCCGCCGACGCGGCTGGAGACGAAGCCGGTGACCAGCATCGCGATCGCGGTGATCAGGAAGTACGAGGTGAACAGCAGGGAGACCTGGCTGGCGGTGGCGTGCAGGCCCGAGGCGATGGACGGCAGGATCGGGTCGACGAGTCCGATGCCCATGAAGGCGACGACGGACGCGCCGGCGGTCGCCCACACCGCCTTGGGTTGCCGCAGGATGCTGCCCGCTCCCGCGTCGAAGGGGTCCTGGCTGGCTCCCATCACGTTCTCCCATCCCGACGAAGTTAGTTGGTATATGCACATACTAAGTTAGGGCTGCTAAATAATGCAAACTACATCTAGTTTTCCCTGGTGAACGGCTTCCCTCCGGACGGGTGATCGTCCCTTGACGTGGCGGGGCAGGGGTAGGACCGTGGGGCGCTATGAGGGGCGAACCCAGTTGCCCGAAGTGTGGTGGCCGGGTCAGGGCTCCCGGCCTCTTCGCCGATACCTGGCAGTGCGATGCGCACGGCACCGTGCATCCGGTGCAGCCCGTGATCCCGCCCAGCGTCGAGGCACTCCAGGTCGTGGTGCATCGCACGCAGGTACCGGTGTGGATGCCGTGGCCCCTGCCGGTCGGCTGGCTGTTCACGGGCGTGGCCTGCGCGGGGGACGACCGCAGCGGCGGCCGGGCGACGGCGGTGGCCTGCACCGGCCCCGCACCGCTGGGCGGCGTGGGCGAACTGATCCTGGTGGCCGAGGAGCTCGGCGTCGGCCTCGGCGCGCGGTACGCGGGCATCGACGGCCCGGACCCGGGGCCTTACATGAATGTCGAGAAGCCCCCGCAGGCCAAGGTGCTGGCCGCCGGCCGGCCGACTCCGCTGTGGCTTGTCGCCGGTGCGCCCAGCGATCGCGCGGTCTTCGCGGGGGAGGCGCTCGGACTGTGGCTGTGGGCGGTGGTGTGGCCCGAGCAGTCGGGGCTGCTGATGTACGACGAACTGGTGCTGACGGACCTGCGGGACGCGGGGGCCGAAGTGGACCTGGTTCCGTGCGGGGCGCTGTCGCCGCGGCTGCTCGGACCGTAGGGCCCGCAGCGGGCGGACTGGTGTGCGTAGGGGGCTCTCGGCCGTTGCGGGTGTGACAACGGAGCCGAAAGTCCGGTTATCCTTGAGCGTCCCCTTCCACCCGTCGACCGCCCTGGAGTCCGCGCCGTGCGCATCGATCTGCACTGCCACTCCACCGCGTCCGACGGTACGGACAGCCCCGCCGAGCTGGTGCGCAATGCCGCCGCGGCCGGTCTGGACGTCGTCGCGCTGACCGACCACGACACCACGCGTGGGTACGCCGAGGCGATCGGCGCGCTGCCGAAGGGGCTCGCCCTGGTCACCGGGGCCGAGCTGTCCTGCCGTATCGACGGGATCAGCATGCACATGCTGGCGTACCTGTTCGACCCGGAGGAGCCAGCGCTGCTCGCCGAGCGTGAGCTGGTGCGGGACGACCGGGTGCCGCGGGCGCAGGGCATGGTCGCCCGGCTCCAGGAGCTGGGCGTGCCGGTGACCTGGGAACAGGTGGCGCGGATCGCGGGTGACGGTTCCGTGGGGCGACCGCACGTGGCGACCGCGCTCGTCGAGCTGGGGGTCGTACCGACCGTGGACGACGCCTTCACCCCCGACTGGCTGGCCGACGGCGGCCGGGTCTTCGTGGAGAAGCACGAGACCGACCCCTTCGAGGCGATCCGGCTGATCAAGGGCGCCGGCGGGGTCGCGGTGTTCGCGCACCCGGCGGCAGCCAAGCGGGGACGTACGGTGCCGGAGTCCGCCATCGCCGAGATGGCGGCGGCCGGGCTGGACGGCATCGAGGTCGACCACACGGACCACGACGCGGACACGCGGGCGCGGCTGCGCGGACTGGCCGGGGAACTGGGGCTGCTGGTCACGGGCTCCTCGGACTACCACGGCAGCCGCAAGACCGTCTCGCTCGGCGCGAACACGACCGACCCCGAGGTGTACGGGGAGATCACGCGGCGCGCCACGGGGGCGTTCCCTGTGCCGGGGGCCGGCGGAGTCTGACGCCGGTCCGTCTGACGCCGGTCCGTCTGACACCCGGCTGTCCGAGTCGCGTCGTCCGACGCTCGTCCGTCTCACGCTCGTCCGGCTCACGCTCGTCCGTCTCACGCTCGGCTGTCCGAGGCTCGTCTGTCCGACGCTCGGCTGTCCGAGGCTCGTCTGTCTGACGCTCGTCTCCAGCGCGTTCCGTATCGCTCCGTCCTCCGTCCTCCATCCCTCCGCACTCTCCGCAAGGCCCTCATGTTCGACGTCGCCGTCTTCGGCTCCCTGTTCCTGACCCTCTTCGTCATCATGGATCCCCCCGGGATCACCCCGATCTTCCTCGCGCTGACCGCCGGGCGCCCCGTCAAGGTGCAGAAGCGGATGGCGTTCCAGGCCGTCTGTGTGGCCGGCGGTGTGATCACCGTCTTCGGGCTGCTCGGTCACCAGATCCTCGACTACCTGCATGTCTCCGTGCCCGCCCTGATGATCGCGGGCGGGCTGCTGCTCCTGCTGATCGCCCTGGACCTGCTCACCGGCAAGACGGACGAGCCGAAGCAGACCAAGGACGTCAACGTGGCGCTCGTACCGCTGGGCATGCCGCTGCTGGCCGGGCCGGGCGCCATCGTGTCGGTGATCCTGGCGGTGCAGAAGGCCGGCGGGGTCGCCACCCAGGTGTCGGTGTGGACGGCGATCCTCGCCATCCATGTGGTGCTGTGGCTGGTGATGCGGTACTCACTGCTGATCATCAGGGTCATCAAGGACGGCGGCGTGGTCCTGGTGACGCGGCTCGCGGGCATGATGCTCTCCGCGATCGCCGTGCAGCAGATCATCAACGGGGTCACGCAGGTGGTGCGGGCCGGGTGACCCGGTGCGTGTGATCAAGGGCGGCCGAGCCCCGGCGGAACGCGCAGAGCCCCCGCCGGCATCGGTGCCGGGCAGGGGCTCTGAAACCTGTAGAGGGATCCTGGTTACGAGGCCGAGGTCTCGGCCGGGCGGATCCACAGCCGCTGCCCGATCGCGGCAGCCTGCTGAACGATACGGTTGACGGAGGCGGCGTCCACGACGGTGCTGTCCACGGGCGTACCGTCGACGTCGTCGAGTCGCATGATTTCGAAGCGCATCGGCTTCTCCCTTCGTCTGGTCATCCTCCTGAGGAGAACTACTTCTGTGGATGGCGCACGGGGCATCGGTGCCCCCTGTTCCGTAAGTAGTCAACCCGATGGTTGTTACGAACATTCCCTACGCTAAGGAAATTTTTCGAACGGCTAACTACTGACCGGTAAGTGGTGTGGACGGGATCGTCGGGGAGACTGACCGGGACCGGTTGTGTTCGCAGCGTGACCGCCGGGACAATGGAGACGATGAACGACGACCTCGCGGCCCTCAGCGCCCGCATCGACCGCACCAACGAGCTGCTCCAGCGCATGCTCGCCGAGGTGGCGAAGACGCCCTCGACGCACGCCATCTTCGTCGACGCGGGATACCTGTACGCCGCCGCGGGACGCCTCGTCGCCGGCACGGAGGACCGACGCGCCTTCGACCTCGACACCGAGGGCCTGATCGAGGCGCTCATCGACCGGGCCCGCACCATCTTCGCGGACAGCCGTCTGCTCAGGGTCTACTGGTACGACGGCGCCAGACGCCGCATCCACACGGCCGAACAGCAGTCGATAGCCGAACTCCCGGACGTGAAGGTCCGGTTGGGCAACCTGAACGCCAACAACCAGCAGAAGGGCGTCGACTCGCTCATCCGCTCCGACCTGGAGTCCCTCGCCCGGCACCGCGCCATCAGCGACGCGGCCCTGCTCGGCGGCGATGAGGATTTGGTCTCGGCTGTCGAGGCGGCCCAGGGGTACGGCGCCCGGGTCCACCTCTGGGGCATCGAGGCACCCGAGGGCCGCAACCAGGCCGAGCCGCTGCTCTGGGAGGTCGACAGCCAGCGCACCTTCGACCTCGACTTCTTCAAGCCGTACGTCTCCCGGCGCACGGCTCACGCCTACGAGGCCGCGGTAGCCCGCCCCACCCGCGAGGACGTCCGTTTCGTGGGCGCGCAGATCGCGGCGAAGTGGCTGGCGGCACGGGGCCGTGAGTCCCTGGTGGAACTGCTGCCCGGGCATCCGTACCTGCCGGGGTCGGTGGACCAGGACCTGCTGGTCGAGGCGGAAGGCCTGCTGCAGTACTCGCTCCGCGGCCAGGCGGACCTGCGCCGCTCCCTGCGGGACGGCTTCTGGGAGCACCTGCGCACGCTGTACTGACCCTTCTCGAGTCCTTTCCGGCCCTTACTGGCGCTCTCCTCTCAGCTCCTCGCCCTCCTCAGCTCTTCTGGCCCTCCTCAGCCCTTCTCGCGCCGGACGCCGTCCCAGAAGTCGGCCAGGGCACGGGCGGTGGGGAGGGGCTGCTCGGCGTTGGGGGAGTGCTCGGCGCCGGGAACGACCGTCCGGCGGGCCCCCAGTCGTACGGCCATGTCGTCGAGGAGGGGCACCGGCCAGGTGTCGTCGCGGGTGCCGGACAGCACGTGGAACGGCAGCGGGACGGCGGCGAGTTCGGCGACCCGGTCGGGTTCCGTGCACAACTGGCGGCCCGTCGCGAGGAGTTGGGCGGGCTTGGTGCCCAGCCAGCGGCGACGCAGCTGATCCGGCTCGCCGACGCCGACGGCGGGGCCGCCGACCTCCTCCGGCGGGCCCATGGCCTGGATGGCCTCCCACACCTCAGGCATGCCCATCACGGCGAGCGCGTCCCGCAGCAGCTTCACGCGCTGCTGCTGGGAGTCGGAGATCTGCGCCGGCCCGGAGGACATGAGGGTGAGCGAACGGAAGGGGGAGTGGTCGAGCAGGACGGCCGCCCGGGCGATCTGGCCGCCGAGCGAGTGTCCGAGCAGATGCACGGCCGTGCCGAGCGCGTCGACCTGCGCGAGCACGTCCCGCGCCAACTGGTCGCGGGCGTAGGCGGACTCGTCGTCCTCGGGCCCGTCCGACTCGAACTGCCCCCGCCCGTCCACGGCCACGACCCGGTACCCACGCGCCGCGAGCGGCTCGTGCAACAGCGTGAAGTCCTCCTTGCTGCCGGTGAACCCGGGCAGCATCAACACGGTCCCCTTCTCCTCGGCGCCGTCGAGTCCCTTGGCGGCATCGGCCCTGTCGGCCACGGGTGAGTCCACGACAGCGAACTCACCGCGTGCGGTGCGGAGAGGGTAGGCGCGGGCGCCGGGGGGCGGGGTGAAGGAGACGCGGTGGCTCACGGGGGGAGGGTACCGGGTGGGGCGGAGCCCGCGGGGGCGGGCGGAGAAACGGCGACGGCCCGGTTCACATGAGGTGAACCGGGCCGTCGAGCGAGCGATCAGCTGTCCGCGGGCTCCGTGGCGGCCGTGGCCTTGCGCGGCCGTCGTACCCTCGGCTTGGCCTCGGCCGTCTCCGACGCCTGGGCCGGGATGTCGGCAGCGGCCTCGGCGGGAACCGCGGCCTTACGGGTCCGGCGCGCCTTGGGCTTCGCCTCGGCGCCCTCGGCCGTGTCCACGGCAGCCTCGGCCGACGCCGCGGTCTTGCGTGTACGGCGGGGCTTCGTCTCCGGTGCCTCGGCGGTGTCCGCCGCAGCCTCGGCCGACGCCGCGGTCTTGCGCGTACGGCGGGGCTTCGTCTCCGGTGCCTCGGCGGTGTCCGCCGCGGTCTCCGCCGACGCCTTGGCCGCAGCGGTCTTGCGCGTCCGGCGCGGCTTGGCCTCCGCGCCCTCCGCGGTGTCCACGGCGGCTTCCGCGGCCGCGGCGGTCTTCCGGGTGCGGCGCGGCTTGGCCTCCGGGCCCTCGGCGGTGTCCGCGGCCGTGGTGGTGGCCTTGCGGGTGCGGCGCGGCTTGGCCTCGACACCCTCGGCGGTGTCCACCGCGGTCTCCGCCGTCGCCTTGGCGGCCGCGGTCTTGCGCGTCCGGCGCGGCTTGGCCTCGGTGGCTTTCGGCTCCTGGTCCGTCTGGGCCGGGATCTCGGCGGTGACGGCCTCGACCGGTTCGGCGGCCTTGCGCGTACGACGACGCGGCGCGGCCTTGACCGCCTCCACGGTGTCGACGGCGGCCTCGGCCGGAGCCGCGGCGGCCTTGCGCGTACGACGCCGGGGCTTGGCCTCCGCGGCGTCCGCGTCCGCGGCGGACTCGGCCGTCCCCTCGGCGGTGTCGAGCGCGGCCTCGGCCACAGTCGCCGTGGTCGTGGTCGCCGTCGCGGCCTTGCGGGTGCGGCGGCGCGGCTTGGTGGCGGGGGCCTCGGGCTCCGACACCGCCGGTGCCTCGGACACCGGCGCGGCCTCCGTGACCGTCTCCGCGGTCACCGGCTCGGCCGGCGTGACCGCCGACTCCGCGGACTTGCGGGTCCGGCGTCGGCGCGACTTCACCGGAGCCTCGGCGGAGTCCACGACATCCGCCGTACCCTCGGCCGTCGCGACGGCCTCCCGCGCGGCCTCGGCAGCTGCCTGCGGCACCACCGGCTCGGCGGCGGCCTCGGCCTGCGCCCCACCACGCGTACGGCGGCGACGGCGCGGGGGTCCGGCCCGTCGCGGTCGCGTCCTCGGGCGTGACAGCCGAGACCGGCTCGGCCGGCGACACCGAGGCGGTCGCCGCGGCGCTCTCGTTCGGCGCGATCGCCTCGGCCGCCCCCGAGGGAGCCGTGGCGTCCAGCGGCGTACCGCTGCGCGTACGGCGGCGGCGCCGCGGCGCACGCGCCGAACGCTCGCGGTCGGCGGACTGGGGCTCGTCCCGGCGGTCCCGGCCGCCGCGACCGCCCTGGCCGCCGCGACCACCCCGGTCGCGGTCGCCGCGACCGCGAGCACCGCGGCCACCGGTCTCGCCGAGGTCCTCCACCTCCTCCGCGCCGAGCCCGGCACGCGTGCGCTCGGCGCGCGGCAGGACACCCTTCGTGCCCGCGGGGATGCTGAGGTCCTCGTAGAGGTGCGGGGAGGTGGAGTACGTCTCCGGCGGGTCGCTCAGGCCGAGGTCCAGCGCCTTGTTGATGAGCTGCCAGCGGGGGATGTCGTCCCAGTCGACCAGGGTGATCGCGATGCCCTTGGCACCCGCGCGGCCGGTACGGCCGATGCGGTGCAGGTACGTCTTCTCGTCTTCCGGCGACTGGTAGTTGATGACGTGGGTCACACCCTCGACGTCGATGCCGCGGGCGGCGACGTCGGTGCAGACGAGCACGTCCACCTTGCCGTTGCGGAAGGCCCGCAGCGCCTGCTCGCGCGCGCCCTGACCGAGGTCGCCGTGGACCGCGCCGGAGGCGAAACCGCGCTGCTGGAGCTGGTCGGCCAGGTCGGCCGCCGTCCGCTTCGTACGGCAGAAGACCATGACCAGTCCCCGGCCGTCGGCCTGCAGTATGCGCGCGACCATCTCGGGCTTGTCCATGTTGTGCGCGCGGTACACGTGCTGCTTGGTGTTCGCGACCGTCCTGCCCGCGTCGTCGGGCGAGGTGGCGTTGATGTGCGTGGGCTGCGACATGTAGCGGCGGGCGAGACCGATGACCGCGCCGGGCATGGTCGCCGAGAACAGCATGGTCTGGCGCTTCACCGGAAGCATGTTGATGATCTTCTCGACGTCCGGCAGGAAGCCCAGGTCGAGCATCTCGTCGGCCTCGTCGAGGACGAGCGACTTGATGTGCTTGAGGTCGAGCTTCTTCTGCCCCGCGAGGTCCAGCAGCCGGCCGGGGGTGCCGACGACGACGTCGACGCCCTGCTTGAGGGCCTCGACCTGCGGCTCGTAGGCACGGCCGCCGTAGATGGCGAGAACGCGCACGTTGCGCACCTTGCCCGCGGTCAGCAGGTCGTTGGTGACCTGCGTGCACAGCTCGCGGGTCGGGACCACGACGAGCGCCTGCGGGGCGTCGGTGAGCGCCTCGGGCTTGGCGCGCCCGGCCTCCACGTCGGCGGGGACGGTGACGCGCTCGAGGAGCGGAAGACCGAATCCCAGCGTCTTGCCGGTACCGGTCTTGGCCTGGCCGATGACGTCCGTGCCGGTCAGGGCGACGGGGAGGGTCATCTCCTGGATGGGGAAGGGACTGATGATGCCGACGGCTTCGAGGGCCTCGGCGGTCTCGGGAAGGATCCCGAGCTCTCGGAAGGTAGTCAGGGTGCTGCCTCTTCTGTGTGGGCGGTGCGAGGCGAGCGCGGGGGTCGTCTGGGACCGTGCCGGGGACGTCGACTGCCTTACGGGCTGGCCGTATGGCACGGGACCACTGCCGACGCTCTAGCGCTCGTACCGCTGAGGGTCCCCCTCCGGATTCCGTACGCGAAGTGCCGTACGGACGAGGAGGGCTGTCGGGTCGGAGCCGATCGGGCCACCGACCGGGCATCCTCATTCGTGCGGCCCGTCGAGATACGTCAGAGTCCTCACCGGGCGCATTACCACCATACCCCGGAATCGCGCACATGTGATGGCCGATTTGGTCACGTAGTCGTCGTCACAGTGATTGACCAGGAACTTCCGCCACGCGACGGGCGAGCTATTGTGCGCTTCATGACGACGCCTGACAACACCTCTGACGCACCCGCGGACGCTTCTCCCGAGGTCACCGCAGTCGCCGCCCAGGACTGGGCCCGGGCCTCCGCCGACCCGCAGTACCGGGCGGCGGTCGTCGACCTGCTCGGCGCGCTGGCGTACGGAGAGCTGGCGGCCTTCGAACGGCTCGCGGAGGACGCCAAACTGGCACCGACGCTGGCGGACAAGGCGGAACTCGCGAAGATGGCGTCGGCCGAGTTCCACCACTACGAGAAGCTGAAGGACCGGCTCACCGAGATCGGCGAGGAGCCGACGCTGGCCATGGAGCCGTTCGTCGCCGCGCTGGACGGCTTCCACAAGCAGACGGCGCCCTCGGACTGGCTGGAGGGCCTGGTCAAGGCGTACGTGGGCGACTCGATCGCCAGCGACTTCTACCGCGAGGTCGCCGCCCGCCTCGACGCGGACACCCGCGAACTCGTCCTGGCCGTGCTCGACGACACCGGGCACGCCGGCTTCGCGGTGGAGAAGGTGCGCGCGGCGATCGACGCGGAGCCGCGCGTCGGCGGACGGCTCGCCCTGTGGGCGCGACGGCTGATGGGCGAGGCCTTGTCGCAGTCCCAGCGGGTGGTCGCCGACCGGGACGCCCTGTCGACGATGCTCGTGGGCGGTGTCGCGGACGGCTTCGACCTGGCCGAGGTGGGCCGCATGTTCTCCCGCATCACCGAGGCGCACACCAAGCGGATGGCGGCGCTGGGACTCGCGGCCTAGAGGCCGTTCGGCGGCGCCGCGGCCTGTTCGACGGCAGTGCGGCCGGCCGGATCTACCGTTCAACGACACCGAGGCCGACCGCCGGTATTGGCGTTGAACGCCACTGCGGCCGACCGGTGTTGGCGTTGACTGCCACTGCGGCTGACCGGTGTTGGCGTTGACTGCCACTGCGGCCGACCGGCCCGGTCGTTCAACGGCGCCTGGCTACTTGGTCGTTCCTCGCCGGAAGTGCCGCGATCGGTGGCGGGTCAGGCGGTCGCCGATCGGCGGCGGAGTCTTCCCGCGGGGCGCAGCAGCAGCGAGAGCGAGGCCGCGGAGACGACCACCGCGCCGACCAGGGTCACCACGACGCCCCCGGCGTCCAGCGCGCTGTGTGTGACGAAGGCGCCGATCAGGGCACCGGCGACACCGGTCGCGAGGACCAGGGAACGGGCCGGCAGACGGTGGGAGAGCCGGCGGACCGCCACCCCGGCCAGCACAAGACCGAGCAGAGCGGAGCCGAGCGCTTCGAACAACATCATGGGGTCCCTCCCACACGGCCACACTGTGCTTCGCGGTCGTAGCCCGTCATACCCGTGACCTGCGGAATGCAATCCTGCTCTGTGTGCGGCCTGTGCTCCGTAGGTATGCGCCGCACGGGTGTCCGTTCGGAGCGGAGACAAAACGGGAGGGACCCGGCGCCACATGGCTGCCGGGCCCCTCCCGTCGCGCGGAGTGCGCGCGTGACTCGCGTATGACTACAGCGCGCCGAAGCCCACCTTGCGCGGGGCCGGCTCACCCAGTTCGACGTAGGCGAGACGGTCGGCCGGCACGAGGACCTTGCGGCCGTGCTCGTCCACGAGGCTCAGCAGCTGAGACTTGCCCGCCAGCGCCTCGGACACCGCCCGCTCGACCTCCTCGGCACTCTGACCGCTCTCCAGAACGATCTCGCGGGGCGCGTGCTGCACGCCGATCTTGACCTCCACGGCTTTGTTCCCTCCGACGGTCAGTAAGTGCGCGACCTTCCGCGCCGTACCAGCACACATTAGCCCGGTGAGGGGACGTGCACGCTCCCCCCAAGAACGCCAGGAGCGAACATCGGGCGGGAACAAACGCCCCGCACGCGCGCGTGCGGGGCGGAGTGCGTGCGCACGTGCGGGCCATGGGGTCAGCGCACGCGCGCGTTCCGGTCAGTGGGTCAGTGGTGGTCCGTGCCGTGCAGCGGGAAGCCCGCGATTCCCCGCCAGGCCAGGGACGTCAGCAGCTGCACCGCCTGGTCGCGCGGCACGCTGCGGTCGCTGTGCAGCCAGGAGCGGGCCACCACCTGCGCGAGGCCGCCCAGGCCTGAGGCGAGCAGCATCGACTCCGCGCGCGAGAGGCCGGTGTCCTCGGCGATCACGTCGCAGATCGCCTCCGCGCACTCGTTCGCGACCTTGTCGACGCGCTCGCGCACCGCGGGCTCGTTCGTCAGGTCCGACTCGAAGACCAGCCGGAAGGCGCCGCCGTCGTCCTCGACGTACGCGAAATAGGCGTCCATGGTCGCCCGGACGCGCTGCTTGTTGTCGCTCGTCGACGCGAGCGCGTTGCGTACGGACTGGATCAGGGACTCGCAGTGCTGGTCCAGCAGCGCGAGGTACAGGTCGAGCTTGCCCGGGAAGTGCTGGTAGAGCACCGGCTTGCTGACCCCGGCGCGCTCGGCGATGTCGTCCATCGCGGCGGCGTGGTAGCCCTGCGCGACGAAGACCTCCTGCGCGGCGCCCAGCAGCTGGTTCCGTCGGGCACGGCGCGGCAGGCGCGTGCCTCGCGGGCGTGCCGCCTCTGTCTGCTCGATGGCTGTCACGCCGCCTCCCAATGTCGTCCACTCGCGGTGTGCGCCGCGCGGCCATCGTACTTTTCGGTAACCGTGGTGTGCGCGGTGTGAGCGCAGAATTTCACGGACCGGACGGTGGCCAAAGCGGCACAGAAGGTTTCAAGAAGGGCTCTACCGGGCATCAGCGCGCACCACTCCCGTTCAGCGGCGCTCTCTCCCGTGCGCCGCCGGTTGTGCCACCGGTCGGGTCACCGGTAGTCGTCCTCGTCGAGGGAGACGATCCGAGCCTGTTCGATGAGATCGGCCTCGCTGGCGCGGTCCGGGTCGACGCCGGTCAGCGGGTCGTCGCGCTCCGGCTTGATCTCGGTGTGCTGTTCGGCCGCGTCCACCTCGGGGGCCTCGACGTCGAATTCCGCCGCGTTCTCGGCCGTCTCTGCGGTCTCGTCCACGAACGTCTCGGGGTCGGTGGGGTCGACGGTCATGAGGGGCTCCCTTCCTAGAACATCCCTGAGTGCAACAGGGGGCCACATCCGGGTGCCCTGCGTACGAGCCTAGGAGACACACGATCTGTACGCCATCGATCCGGACACCTGTCTGTGACGGCGAACACATGAACCAGAGCGTGATCGTCTCGTAACATTGCCGCATGTCTTCGACCGAGCTGCCGTTCGTGCCGCCCGCCAATGTGCTCCCCAAGGTGGCGCCCGTCAGGGTCGCGGAGGGCGAGCGGCTGAGGTCGGTGGGGCTGCCGGGAATCACGCTGACGGTCCGGTCGCGGCCGCCCGCGCGCGAGGGGCTGCCGCCCGCGCTGTCCGTCCACGGACTGGGCGGTTCCTCGCAGAACTGGTCGGCCCTGATGGAGCAGTTGGAGCGCGACGTCGACGGTGAGGCCGTCGATCTGCCGGGCTTCGGCGACTCCCCGCCACCGGACGACGGCGACTACTCGGTCAGCGGGCACGCGCGCGCGGTCATCCGGTATCTCGACGCGTCCGGTCGTGGTCCCGTGCATCTGTTCGGCAACTCCCTCGGCGGCGCGGTCGCCACGCGGGTGGCCGCGGTGCGGCCCGATCTCGTCCGTACGCTCACGCTCGTCTCGCCCGCCCTGCCGGAGATCCGCGTCCAGCGCACCGCCGTGCCGACGGCACTGCTGGCGGTGCCCGGCGTGGCCGCGCTGTTCACCCGGTTCACCAAGGAGTGGACGGCGGAGCAGCGCGTCCGCGGGGTCACGGCGCTGTGTTACGGCGATCCAGGGCGGGTGACGCCCGAGGGGTTCAGGAACGCGGTCGAGGAGATGGAGCGGCGGCTGCAACTGCCGTACTTCTGGGACGCGATGACGCGCTCCGCGCGCGGGCTGGTGAACGCGTACACCCTGGGCGGGCAGCACGCGCTGTGGCGCCAGGCCGAGCGGGTCCTCGCCCCGACGCTCCTCGTCTACGGCGGCCGCGACCAACTCGTCGGCTTCCGTATGGCCCAGAAGGCGGCCCGCGCCTTCCGCGACTCCCGCCTCCTCACCCTGCCGGAGGCGGGGCACGTGGCGATGATGGAGTACCCGCAGACGGTGGCGGCGGCGGTCCGTGACCTTTTCGCGGAGACGGACGCCTCCGGGGGCCGGGGCGGCGACTTGGGCGGCTATGGTCGTGGGGTGGGCGCCTCGGTCAGGGGCGCCGGGATGTCGAGTCCGTCAAGTCCATCGAGTACCACTGGCGCGGGGAGCTGAGGCACGGCGTGGGACGCCACAGTCGACGTGGACCTGCCCCCAGGAGTGCTCCCGAGGGCGACAGCGGTGACAACAGCTCGGATGTGACGGGCGGCCGGAACCGGACTCAGGTTCCCCAGCCCCGGTACGAGACGCCGCCCCGAGGGGCCCCGAGGGCGGCCGACGGGACACCCGCGCGAAGGGCGCCGCGGTTCGCTGACGGCACGCCCGCGCAGGGGGTGCCGCGCCTTCCGGACGGGACGCCCGCGCGCGGGACGCCGCGTCACCCCGACGGCACGCCCGCCCATGGGATTCCCAGGCTTGCCGACGGCACCCCCGCGCGCGGGGTCCCTCAGGCGCGTGGTGGACATCCCGAGCAGCGGGAAAACGGCGGTGGCTGGGGCCAGTTGAGCGGGCGGCCCGGTGCCGGGCGCGGTGGGCAGGGGCCCGTGATACCGCGTCAGCGGCCCGCGCCCCAGGCCGGCTCGGGACCGCGCCAGGACTACCTGGACGCCTTCGCCGCGGACGCGGACGCGGACGTCTTCGTGCCGCGTACGCCCGCCGCAGGGCCGCCCACGGCCACCGGAGGGCTCCGTACGCCCGCCGCGGGGCTCCGTACGCCCGCCGCGGGGCCCGCGGCCGTTCCTGGGCCTCGTACGGCCTTTGCGACCGGTACGCAGACCGCCGCGCATGCCTCCGATCCGTACGGCACGGTCACCGCGTGGCCCGACACGGCGGACGTCGGCGGTGGCGATGACGACGCGCCCCCCACGGGCGAGCCCGCGGCGCCCAGGGGCGGCAAGGGGCGGACGTTCACCGGGGTCGCTGCCGCCGCGGTCACCACCGTGCTGGCGATCGTCGTGGCCGGCCAGGTCGCGGACGGGCGGGACGGCGGCGATGTCCGGGCCCAGTCCGCCACCGACCAGGCGCGGGACGCCCGCGACTCCGCCTCGCGGGTCGGCGAGCGGCCGGTGCCCTCCGGGGTGGCCGCGGCGCTGCTGACGTACGAACAGAAGATGGGCAGGACGTACGCGCTCGGCGCCACCCTCAAGGGCTCGGGGAAGTTCGACGCGATTCCCGGCGTCGCCAAGGCGCCCGGCAAGGGACAGAAATTCACCTACCGGGTGGACGTGGAGCAGGGGCTCGGGCTCGACGGCGAGCTCTTCGCGGAGGCGGTCCAGAAGACGCTCAACGACGACCGGAGCTGGGCCCACAACGGCGCCCGCACCTTCGAGCGGATCTACTCGGGCAAGCCCGACTTCGTGATCACGCTCGCCAGTCCCGGCACGACGGCCGAATGGTGCGCCAAGTCCGGTCTGGACACCACCGTGGACAACGTGTCGTGCGACTCGGCGGCCACCGAGCGCGTGATGATCAATGCGTATCGATGGGCGCAGGGATCAACGACATACGGTGATCGGATCCATGCGTACCGCCAAATGTTGATCAACCATGAGGTCGGCCACCGGCTCGGCTACGGCCATGTCAGCTGCGACAAGGACGGCGAGCTCGCGCCGGTCATGCAGCAGCAGACCAAGTTCCTCGACCACGACGGAATCCACTGCAAGGCCAATCCCTGGCCCTTTCCCGGGAATTGACGGACGGCACCGATCTCACGTTGACATGCGCAGAAAAGTCATACATATTGCTGCGCATGTCGTCCCGTCGCACCTCCGCCCGCGCAGCCATCGAGCTTGCGCTGATCGGTGTGACCCCGCTCTGCGTGGCCGACATTCTCTGTCGCTGACGCCCGCCCCTCGGCGTACGTGTCGCGACCTTCTTGTGTACCCGTGACCCCAGGTCACGGCTTTCCGACGACCTGACGCCGGGGCAGACGTCTGTTCACTTCTGTCTCACTACTCGTCAATCCGTCTCGTGATCCGAGACACATTCTTCGAGAGGTCGTCTCCGATGCGTCATCCGTCCCTCAGAGCGCGCCGCGTGGCCGCGGTATCCGTAGGCCTGGTCCTGGCAGCGGGCGCCGCTGCGTGCGGGCCCGAGGACAACGATGCCAAGGCCTCCGCCGGCGACTCCACGCCCCACAAGGGCGGCACGCTCACGGTCCTGAACTCCGACCCGCAGCAGGACTTCGACCCGGCCCGGCTGTACACCTCCGGCGGCGGCAACGTGCCGTCCCTGGTGTTCCGCACGCTCACCACCCGCAACCGCGAGAACGGCGCCGCCGGCGCCCAGGTCGTGCCGGACCTCGCCACCGACACCGGTCGCCCCAACAAGGACGCGACCGAGTGGACGTACACCTTGAAGAAGGGGCTGAAGTACGAGGACGGCACCCCGATCACCTCGGCCGACATCAAGTACGGCATCGAGCGCTCCTTCGCACCCGAGCTCTCCGGCGGCGCCCCCTATCTGCGGGACTGGCTGGTCGGCGCGGCCGACTACCAGGGCCCCTACAAGGACAAGAAGGGGCTCTCGGCGATCACGACGCCGGACGAGCGGACCATCGTCTTCCGTCTGAACAAGCCCGAGGGCGAGTTCCCGTACCTGGCCACGCAGACGCAGTTCACGCCGGTCCCGAAGGGCAAGGACACCGGGACGAAGTACGAGGAGCACCCGGTGTCGTCCGGGCCGTACAAGGTCGTCACCAACGACAACGACGGCGAGCACCTCGTCCTGGAGCGCAACACGTACTGGTCCGCCTCGACGGACGCCGAGCGCAAGGCGTACCCGGACAAGATCGACGTACGGTCCGGGCTGGACTCGTCCGTGATCAACCAGCGGCTGTCGGCGTCCCAGGGCGCGGACGCGAGTGCGGTCACCACGGACACCAACCTCGGTCCCGCCGAGCTCGCCAAGGTGACGGGGGACAAGGAACTGGCGGCGCGGGTAGGCACCGGTCACTTCGGCTACACGAACTACCTCGCGTTCAACCCGCACGTGAAGCCGTTCGACAACGTCAAGGTACGGCAGGCCGTCTCGTACGCCATCGACCGCTCGTCCGTGATCAACGCGGCCGGCGGTTCCGCGCTGGCCGAGCCCGCCACCACCTACCTGCCCAACCAGAAGTCCTTCGGCTACACGCCGTACGACCTGTTCCCGGCCGGCCGGACGGGCAACGCCGCGAAGGCGAAGGAACTGCTGAAGGACGCCGGGTACGCGAACGGGCTGACCATCACGCTGACCCATTCCAACAGCAAGGACTTCGAGACCAGCCCCGAGATCGCGACGGCGGTGCAGGACGCGCTGAAGAAGGCCGGCATCACCGTCAAGCTGCAGGGTCTGGAGGACAACGACTACCGTGACAAGATCCACAACGTGAAGACCGAGCCCGGTTTCTTCCTCGCCCACTGGGGTGCCGACTGGCCCTCGGGCGGCCCCTTCCTCGCCCCGATCTTCGACGGCCGGCAGATCGTCAAGGACGGTGCGAACTTCAACTCGGGCTTCCTCGACGACAAGTCGGTCAATGCCGAGATCGACGCGATCAACAAGTTGACCGATCTTGACGCTGCCGCCAAGCGGTGGGGCGCGCTGGACAAGAAGATCGGTGAGCAGGCGTTGACCGTGCCGCTGTTCCACCCCGTCTACAAGCGGCTGTACGGCGAGAACATCAGGAACATCGTGATCAGCGACTGGACCGGGGTGCTGGACATCTCGCAGGTCGCGGTCAAGTAACGCCATGAGTGAGGCATTTGTCGCCGTCGAGGCCGCCGGTACGGGTACGCAGCCCGTCCCGGCGGTCTCGGGGGCCCGTCAGTTCTGGCGGCGGCTGCGGGTGCAGCGCGCCGCCCTCGTCGCGGCGATCGTGGTCGCGCTGCTCGTCCTGGTCGCGCTCGCCGCACCGCTGCTCACCGCGATCGAGGGCCAGGACCCGACCACCTACCACCCCTCACTGGTCGACTCGGCGCGCGGCGGCGTGCCTCTCGGGTCCTTCGGCGGCATCGGCGGCGACCACTGGCTCGGTGTGGAACCGCAGACCGGGCGGGACCTGTTCGCGCGCCTGGTGTACGGCGCGCGCGTCTCCCTGGGCGTGGCTCTGGCCGCGACCGCCGTACAGGTCGCCATCGGAGTCGTGGTGGGCGTCGCCGCCGCGCTCGGGAACCGATGGGTTGATCAACTGTTGAGCCGGATCACCGACATCATCGTCGCGATGCCGTTGATGATCATGGCGTTGGCATTGCTGGCCGTCGTGCCCAGCAGCTTCCCGAGGCCCGTGCTGGTCGCGCTCATCATCGGCTTCGTCGCCTGGGGCACCATCGCCAAGATCACCCGGGCCCAGACGCTCACCCTCAAGGAGCTCGACTACGTGGCCGCCGCCCGGCTCAGCGGCTGGGGCACCCTGCGGATCGCGCGCCGGGAACTGCTGCCCGGCCTCGCCGCCCCCGTCATCACCTACGCCGCGCTCATGGTGCCGGCCAACATCACCATCGAGGCCGCCCTGTCCTTCCTCGGCGTCGGCGTGAAGCCGCCCACCCCGTCCTGGGGACAGATGCTCACCTCGGCCGACGTCTGGTACCAGGCGGCCCCGCAGTACCTCCTGCTGCCCGCCGGCGCCCTGTTCCTGACCGTGCTCGCCCTCACCGTCCTCGGCGACGGCGTCCGCACCGCCCTGGACCCGCGCGCGGTCTCCCGCCTGCGCGTCGGTACGGGGCGCAAGGGGGAGGCGAAGGCGGACGGGGGCGTCGGGACGGTGGACGCGGGCGTCGCGAAGCCCGCGAAGACGGTGGGCGCCGGCGTCGAGAAGGAGGTGCGGTCATGAGCGGCTTCGCCGGCTTCGCGCTGCGCCGTGCCGCGGGCGCGGTACTCACCCTGCTCGCCCTCTCGGTGATCATCTACGTGGTCTTCTACGCCACTCCCGGCAACGTCGCCCAGATCACCTGTGGCCCGCGCTGTTCGCCGGAACAGGTGCACCAGGTCGCCCAGCAGCTCAAGCTCGACGACCCGCTGTACCTGCGCTACTGGCACTTCCTGGAAGGCATCGTCGCCGGCCAGGACTACTCGACCGGCACGTCCGTCGAGCACTGCTCGGCACCCTGCCTCGGGCTGTCGTACCAGAGCGACCAGCAGGTCATGCGGATCATCCTGACCAAGCTGCCCGTCAGCCTCTCGCTGGTGGTCGGCGCGATGGTGCTCTGGCTGCTGCTGGGCGTCGGCACGGGGGTGCTCTCCGCCTGGCGACGCGGCCGGTTCACCGAGCGCGCGCTGACCGGCGTCACCCTCGCGGGCATCGCCACGCCCGTCTTCGTCATCGGTCTCGTCCTGATGATCGTGATCTGCGGACAACTGGAGCTGCTGCCCTTCCCTGAGTACGTGTCCCTCTCCGACGACCCGGAGCAGTGGGCATGGGGCCTGCTGCTGCCGTGGTTCACCCTCGCCCTCGGCGAGGCGGCCTATTTCGCGCGGCTGACCCGGGCGTCCATGCTCGAGACGCTCGCCGAGGACCACATCCGCACCTTCCGGGCCTACGGCGTCAGTGAACGGTCGATCGTCGGCCGGCACGCGCTGCGGGGCGCCCTGGCGCCGATCATCGCCCTGAACGCCAACGACTTCGGCTCCGCGGTGGGCGGCGCCGTCCTCGTGGAGTCGCTCTTCGGCCTGCCCGGCATCGGCCAGGAACTGGTGCACGCCGTGAACGTCGTCGACCTCCCCGTGGTCGTCGGCATGGTCCTGGTCATCGGCTTCTTCGTGGTCGTCGCCAACGCCGTCGCTGACGTGCTGTACGCGGTGGCCGACCGACGGGTGGTACTGACGTGAGTCTCGTCCAAGTCTCGGATCTGACGGTCGATTTCGGCGACCTGCGCGCGGTCGACGGGCTCTCCCTGCGGCTGGAGCAGGGTGCCGCCCTCGCCCTGGTCGGCGAGTCAGGCTCCGGCAAGTCCACGGTCGCCTCGGCTCTGCTGGGGCTGCACCGCGGCACGGGAGCACGCGTGAGCGGCTCGGTCGAGGTCGCCGGCACCGACGTGGCGCGGGCACCGGAGGACGCGCTGCGGCGGCTGCGGGGCGGAAAGGCCGCCATGGTCTTCCAGGACCCGCTGTCGTCCCTCGACCCGTACTACGCGATCGGGGACCAGATCGCCGAGGTGTACCGCGTGCACACGCGCGCATCGCGCCGAGCGGCACGCGCGCGTGCGGTGGACGTACTGGACCGGGTGGGCATCGCGGACGCCCGGCGCCGGTCCCGGTCCCGGCCGCACGAGTTCAGCGGCGGCATGCGGCAGCGCGCCCTCATCGCGATGGCCCTGGCCTGCGAACCCGAACTGCTGATCGCCGACGAGCCGACGACCGCGCTCGACGTCACCGTCCAGGCCCAGATTCTCGACCTGCTGCACACCCTGCGCGAGGAGACCGGGATGGGCCTGCTCCTGGTCACGCACGACGTGGGCGTCGCCGCGGAGAGCGTCGACGACGTCCTGGTCATGCGGCACGGGCGGGTCGTCGAACACGGGTCGGTCGGTGCCGTACTGGGGGCGCCCTCGGAGGCGTACACCCGGGAACTGCTGGGGGCGGTTCCGCGGGTGGACGCGCCGCGTGCCCTGCCCGAGGCCTCCCAGGAGGCCGTTCTTGAGAGCGCCGTCGTGGAGGAGGGCGTCGTGGAAGGGCATGTTGTGGAGGAGGCCGTCGTAGAAGGGGTTGTCCATGGGGAGGCCGTCGTAGAAGGGGTCGTCCATGAGGAGGCCGTCGTAGAAGGGGTCGTCCATGAGGAGGCCATCGAAGAAGGGGTGGTCCTGGAGGCGGTCGGTCTGCGGCGCGAGTTCGGGCGCGGGAAGCGGGCGTTCGCCGCTGTGGACGGCGTGTCGCTGACCATCCGCCGCGGCGAGACCCTGGGCGTCGTCGGCGAGAGCGGCAGCGGCAAGACGACCCTGGGCCGCATGCTCGTCGGCCTCCTGGAGCCGACGGCGGGGGAGGTGCGTGACATCGGGCACGCGCGCGTGGGCGTGAATCCGGCCGTACAGATGGTCTTCCAGGACCCCGTCTCCTCCCTCAACCCCCGCCGTAGCGTGGGCGAGTCGATCGCCGATCCGCTGCGCGCGCGGGGAGAGCGGGACGAAGGGCGCATCCGGGGGCGCGTACGGGCACTGCTGGAGCGCGTGGGGCTCGAAGCGGCGCACTACGACCGCTACCCCCACGAGTTCAGCGGCGGTCAGCGCCAGCGCGTGGGCATCGCTCGGGCGCTCGCGGCCGACCCGCACGTCATCGTCTGCGACGAGCCGGTCTCCGCGCTGGACGTCACCACCCAGGCCCAGGTGGTCGCCCTGCTCGGTGAGCTGCAGCGCGAACTCGGGCTCGCCCTCGTCTTCGTCGCCCACGACCTCGCCGTCGTCCGCCAGGTCAGCGACCGGGTCGCGGTGATGCGCCGCGGGCGGCTCGTCGAGTCCGGTCCGGCCGACGAGGTGTACGGCAACCCGCAGGACCCGTACACCCAGCAACTCCTGGCCGCCGTACCCGCGCTGGACCCGGAGATCGCGGCCCGGCGCAGGGCGGCCCGGCGCAGGGCCGCCGCACAGGAGTCGGCCCGGCACGAATCGGCGCGGCGTGATGCGGACCTGCGTGACGCGGACCGCCGCGAGTCGGCCGTGACGTGACACCCGGACCCCGTCCGCCTGTGACGATCCGTGCGCACTTGATCTCTTAGCGCGACAGAACGCGATCCGCACAGGAAAGTTACGACCGTTCACCCCTTTTGGTGGCGCGATGGACAACCGTCCGTCGCGCCACCGCCTTGTCCGCATACGTTCGTCCCGCTGCGAGTCGCCGGACCAACGGCGGCTCCCCAGACGGGAGATCGGGGGTGCGTTCGTGCGCATCGGACTGCTTACGGAGGGTGGCTATCCGTATGTGAGCGGTGACGCCGGGTTCTGGTGCGACCGGCTCGTGCGCGGGCTTGAGCAGCACGAGTTCGACATCTACGCGCTCAGTCGCAGCGAACGTCAGGAGGACGAGGGCTGGATCCCGCTGCCGCCGCAGGTCAGCAGGGTGCGTACGGCGCCGCTGTGGATGGCCGAGGACGACGAGGTGGTGTACGGACGGCGCGCACGCCGGCGGTTCGCCGAGTGCTACGGGGAGTTGGCGGCCGCCTTGTGCGAGGGGAGCGCCTGGGAGGCCCCGGGCGAGTCGTCGGCCACTGAGGCGGACCGTTTCGCCAGCGCGCTGTACGGGCTAGCCGAACTCGCCCGCGACGAGGGCGGGCTGGTGGGCGCGCTCCGCTCCGAGGCCGCCGTGCGCGCCCTCGAGCGCGCCTGTCGTGCGCCCGGCGCCCCGGGCACGGCCCGCGAGGCGCGCGTCCCCGAGCTGCTCGCAGTCGCCGCGCAACTGGAACGTGCCCTGCGCCCCCTGTCGCTCGACTGGTACGAGGACGACGGCCTCGGCTCGGTCGACCTGTGCCACGCGGCCTCCGGCGGCCCGGCGGCCCTGCCCGGGCTGCTGGCACGGCACTTCACCGGCGTGCCCCTGCTGGTGACCGAGTACGGCGTGCGGCTGCGCACCCACTATCTGACGGCCACGCAGGCCGCGCCCGCCGTACGGGCTCTGCTCACCGCCTTCCACGGCAGGCTCGCCGCGGAGACCTACCGCCGGGCCACGCTCGTCACGCCCGGCAACGCGCACGCCCGCCGCTGGCAGGAGCGCTGCGGCGCTCAGCGCGAGAAGCTCCGCACGGTCTACCCGGGCATGGAGGCCGCCCCCTTCGCGGAGGTCGGCGAGTCGCCGGAGTGCGCGGACCACGACACGCTCGTCTGGGTGGGCCGGGTGGAACCGGCCAAGGACCTGGTGTCGTTGCTGCACGCCTTCGCCGAGGTCCGCAGGGAGGAGCCCAAGACCCGGCTCCGGATCGTCGGCGTTCCCTCGGGGCCCGAGGGCGCGGCCTACCTCGGTCACTGCCGGGTGCTGGCCGCACAGCTCTTCCCGGACGAGGCCGACGGGCCACACGCCGTCGGCGACAACCCGGTGTCCTTCGAGGAGATCGGCGGACCTGAGCTGCCGTCCCCCGCCGACGCGTACGCCGCCGGCGCCGTGACCGTCCTGTCCAGTGTCGTCGAGGGCTTTCCGGTCGGCCTGGTCGAGGCCATGTTCTGCGGCCGGGCGACGGTGTCCACGGACGTGGGCGCGGTCGTGGAGGTCATCGGCGGCACCGGGCTCGTCGTACCCCCGCGCAATCCGCGGGCGCTTGCCGAGGCGTGCGTGGCGCTGCTGCGCGACCCTGAGCGCCGAGCGCGTCTGGGCGCCGCCGCGCGCGCCCGAGCGCTCGAACTGTTCACGGTGGAGCAGAACATCGCGGCATTTCACGGCATTTACCTGGAGATCGTCTCGCGTACCCCGGTCCGCCGGGTCCTCCTCGACGACACCGGCGAACCCCTGCCGTTCGCCGCCCCCGCCGAGTCCCACGTACCCGGCAGCTGGACCGAGCGCGGCGCCGGCCTCGTGGCCCGCGGCGGACCCGGCTGGGCGGCGGGACCACCGGTGCGGGGCACGTCGGCGGGGACCTCGTCGCCGGGGATTTCCCCGGTGGGGGGGTCGTCGGTCGATGCGTCGTCCGTCGATGCGTCGTCCGTCGGTACGTCGTCGATCGGTGCGTCGTCGATCGGTGCGTCGTCGGTACGAGGCGTGACGCCGGTCAGCGCGACGGAGGGGGCGTGATGAGCGGGCGGGGCGAGGTCGGCGAGGTGGGTGCATTTGGAGAGTTGGACGGGTTGGACGGGTTGGGCGGGTTGGGCGGGTTGGACGGGGTGGACGGGGTGGAGGAGCTGGGCCGCTCTGGGGACTCGAGCGGCGCCGGGGCCTTCGTTGGCGTGGCTGAAACAGCTGAGGCAGCTCAGGCAGCTGAGGCGACTGCTGAAGCGGCCGAGACGGCCAGAGCGGCTGGGCGGCGTCGGCCCGTAACCGCCCGCCGCGCCGGAGCGGACCCGGTGAAAGCTCTGATGCATCGTCACCGCGACCTGTGCGAACGGGCCGTGGACCCCCTGGAGATCGCGGCAGGTCTGGAGGCCCACGGCGTCACCGACCGCACCGCGGCCCGCTTCCGCCACCGCGACGTCTTCTCCCTCGCCGAGGAGATGTACGCCCGCGTCTCCCGTGACGGTGAGAGTCCGCCGCGTCCCACCCCTCAGGAGGTCCCGCGGGCCCGCGCCGACTGGATCCTGCTCTCCCTCCTGCCCGGTGCCCTCTGCTCGGCCACCGTGGTCGGCCTGCACCTCACCCGCGGCCGAGCCCGCCTGACCGTCGCCGCCTTGGGTGTGCTGGTCCTGGCCCTGGGCATGCGCGCGGTTCTGACCCGCGGCCCGCTCGGCACCAGAACCCGCGCGCACCCGAACGCCACCAGCACCTGGACGTACTGGCTCCTCGCCTGCGCCCTTCTCGGCGACGGACTGCTCGGGACGGCCTTGGCCGGCGGGCCCGACGGACTCCCCGACGGCACCGGGAACGCCCCCTGGCCCCTTGCTCTGGCACCCCTGCCGGCCCTGGCGTGGGCGTGCGCCCCCGCCGCCTGGAGTGCCCATCTCTTCGCCGTCCGCGCCCGCCGCAAACTGGCGGCCAGCCGAGGCCTGGAGGACTTCGCCGCCTCTGTACGCCCCCTCCTGCTCGGCACGTTCGCCCTGTTCCTCGGTGCCCTCACCGCCCTCCTGGCCATCTCCGGTACGGCCCTCGACGAACCGTCGCCCTATGCCCAGACCATCACGCTGGGCGCCCTCCTGCTCCTCGCCCGCCTCCTCACCGTCCACGGCTTCACCCACGCCCCGAAGGTCGTCCTCACCGCCACGGCCGCGTCCCAGGCAGTCGCCCTGGCCTCGGTCTTCGCCGCCCGACTCCCCGGCTGCGACCTTCTCGCCACTCCCGTCCACACCCTCTCCGACACCTGGGGCCCGGGCGGCATCCAGACCCTCACCTGCGGCCTGGGCGCCCTCACCCTCCTGCTCCACGCCACGCGCACGCTGACCCGAGCATCGGCCCACACCCGACCGGGTGAGCCGACATGACGGCCACATCCCACGGCACGGCGCGCGCCTTGCCACGCCTCCGGCACCGACTACCGCACCGGTTGCCGTCCGCTTCCCGCGTCCTGCCGTCGTTCACCTGCCTTGAGGGGTCGGCATTCTGCGTCCAGCCGTCGCGCACATCCCCTCTGCGGTCGGCGCCGGAGCGGTCCAGCACATGGGTCGCGCCGAGCTCGCGCAGGCGATCGCCGCGCTCGGCGGACGACGTCGTGACCGCCACCTCCCGTGTCCTGCCGGGGCTTCCCACGTCCTGCCGACGGCCCCTGATCGGTTCTGGCCGAACCCTCACGTGCCTCCTTCCGCGCACCCGCGCTCGTCCGTCTGCCGCCGTCTGCCGCGCACCCGCGCCCATCCGCACGGCCGGTCCTCAGGCGCCACGTCTCGGCGGCCCCGCAGGCACTCGCCGGCACCCGCCCAGTCGGCCCCGGACACCTGGCGCAGACGCAGACGCAGACGCAGGCGCCGGCGCCGTTCAACCTCCGCCTCACCTGCTGGGACCGCCTGCGGCGCCCGATCACCCGATCGGACCGCCTGCGGCGCCCGATCACCCGCTGGGACCGCCTGCGAAACCCGACCCCAGCTCGGACCGCCTGCGACACCCGACCCCGGCTCCGCAGGCCTCCCGGCCGTCCCGCCCAGGCCGGCCCAGGCATCCGGCCCCAGCCCCGCAGGCCCCTCAACCACCCCTTCTCGAAGGAGACCGCCAAATGATCACCTCCCGATCCGACGCCTCGGCTCCGGGAGCCGCCCGATGAGAGTCCTGCTGATCGGAGCCAACGGCTACCTCGGCCGCTTCGTCGCCGACCGCCTGCTCGCCGACCCGGCCGTCCAGCTCACCGCCCTCGGCCGGGGCGACGACGCCGACGTCCGTTTCGACCTCGCGTCCGGCAGCCCCGGTGCCCTCACCCGCTTCCTCGACGCCGTCCACCCCGGTGTCGTCATCAACTGCGCCGGTGCCACCCGGGGCGGCGCCCGCGACCTCACCCGTCACAACACCGTCGCCGTCGCCACCGTCTGCGAGGCGCTGCGCCGCAGCGGCTGCGGCGCCCGCCTGGTGCAGATCGGCTGCGGTGCCGAGTACGGCCCGAGCCAGCCGGGCTCATCCACGGCCGAGGACGCCGTGCCCCGCCCCGGTGGGCCGTACGGCGTGAGCAAACTCGCCGCCACCGAACTCGTCCTCGGCTCCGGCCTGGACGCCGTGGTCCTCCGGGTGTTCTCGCCGGCCGGCCCCGGCACTCCCGCCGGCTCCCCGCTCGGCCGCCTCGCCGAGGCCATGCGCCGGGCCATGCAGTCCGGCGACGGCGAGCTCAAACTCGGCGGCCTCGGTGCCCAGCGGGACTTCGTCGACGTACGGGACGTCGCTCGCGCCGTGCACGCCGCCTCGCTCTCCGCCGCGCAGGGCGTCATCAACATCGGTTCGGGCCGCGCGGTCCGGCTGCGCGACGCCGCAGCGATCCTCGCGCGCGTCGCCGGATACGGCGGTGCCCTCCACGAACTCGACGGCCCGCCCAGCGCCCACCTCAGGCCGACCATCGGCCACCCCCGCACCGAGTCGGACCACGCGGCCCCGGTCGCCTTCCCGTACCCGGACGGCTGCGGCAGCTGGCAGCAGGCCGACGTGCGCACCGCACGCGACCGGCTCGGCTGGCGCCCGCGGATCAACCTCGAGGAGTCCCTGGCCGACATCTGGATGGAGGCGGCATGCCGCATCTGACCAGCCCCACCCCCGGCACCGCCGGCACCGGCCTCCGTACGGGCTTCGGCATCCCCGGCTTCGCGCATCCCCTGGTCGCCCCGGCGGAGTGGGCCGAACTGACCCGCCCCGGCACCCCGCTGCACTGGGTCGTCCTCAACATCGCGGGCAACGGCCCCGGCGCCCGCCCCGACCCGCAGTGTCTGGACGCTGCCGGACGCCTGCGCAACGCGGGCGTCCGGATCCTCGGTCACCTCGACGCCGCCTACGGAGCCCGCCCTGGCGGAGAGCTGATCTCCGACGCGGGGCGCTACATCGACTGGTACCGGGCCGACGGTTTCCTCCTGGACCGCTGCCCGGCCGAACGTGTCGCGCTCCCGGAGGTCCGCCGTACGGTCAGCACGCTCCGCGCGATCCATGAGGACCCGCACATCGTCCTCGGCCACGGCACCCACCCGTACCCCGGCTACCTCGAGAACGCCGACCAGTTGGTCACGTTCTCCGGTTCCTGGAGCGACTACAGATGGTCCCAGGCGGCCGAGTGGACCGCCGACCACCCGCCCGAGCGCTTCTGCCACTTCGTCCACGGTGTCCCGCGCGGCCACCTGGAGGAGGCCCTGCGCATCGCCCGCTGGCAGGGCGCCGCGACGATCTACTTCACCGACCGCACGGACGGCTGGGGCCGCAGCGACCCCTGGGAGAGCATGCCCGGCTACTGGGACGACATCGTCTCGCGGATCGGAACAGGTGTCTCGGAATGAAGAAGCCCATGGCAGTGTTACGGGGAGAACAACTGTAGTGATTGACCGACCAACGGAGTCCCCGTGTCGCTGCCACCCCTGGTCGAGCCCGCTTCTGAGCTCACCGTAGACGAGGTCCGCAGGTACTCCCGCCACCTGATCATCCCCGACGTGGGGATGGACGGGCAGAAGCGGCTGAAGAACGCCAAGGTGCTCTGTGTGGGCGCCGGCGGCCTGGGCTCGCCGGCGCTGATGTACCTGGCCGCGGCGGGCGTGGGCACGCTCGGCATCGTGGAGTTCGACGAGGTCGACGAGTCGAACCTGCAGCGCCAGATCATCCACAGCCAGGCCGACATCGGCCGCTCCAAGGCTGAGTCCGCCCGTGACTCCGTCCTCGGCATCAACCCGTACGTGAACGTGGTCCTTCACGAGGAGCGGCTCGAGGCCGACAACGTGATGGACATCTTCAGCCAGTACGACCTGATCGTCGACGGCACGGACAACTTCGCGACCCGCTACCTGGTCAACGACGCCTGCGTGCTCCTGAACAAGCCGTACGTGTGGGGGTCGATCTACCGCTTCGACGGCCAGGCCTCCGTCTTCTGGTCCGAGCACGGTCCCTGCTACCGCTGCCTCTACCCGGAGCCCCCGCCGCCGGGCATGGTCCCCTCCTGCGCCGAGGGTGGCGTCCTGGGCGTGCTGTGCGCGTCCATCGGCTCCATCCAGGTCAACGAGGCCATCAAGCTGCTCGCCGGCATCGGTGAGCCGTTGGTCGGCCGGCTGATGATCTACGACGCCCTGGAGATGCAGTACCGGCAGGTCAAGGTGCGCAAGGACCCCAACTGCGCGGTCTGCGGCGAGAACCCCACCGTCACCGAGCTCATCGACTACGAGGCCTTCTGCGGCGTCGTCTCCGAGGAAGCCCAGGAGGCGGCCGCCGGCTCGACGATCACTCCCAAGCAGCTCAAGGAGTGGATCGACGACGGCGAGAACATCGAGATCATCGACGTCCGCGAGATCAACGAGTACGAGATCGTCTCCATCCCGGGTGCCAAGCTGATCCCGAAGAACGAGTTCCTCATGGGCACCGCCCTGGAGACCCTCCCGCAGGACAAGAAGATCGTCTTGCACTGCAAGACGGGTGTCCGCAGTGCGGAAGTCCTCGCGGTCCTGAAGTCCGCGGGCTTCGCCGACGCCGTGCACGTCGGCGGCGGCGTGATCGGCTGGGTCAACCAGATCGAGCCGGACAAGCCGGTGTACTGATCGGCCCTCCGGCTGACCAGCGCGACTGAAGAAGCCCACGGCTCTGACCAGGTCAGAGCCGTGGGCTTCTGTCGTTGTCGGTCGGCGTGTTCCGCCACGTGGTCGTGCCATGTGCGGCCGTGCGACGCGTGAGTCGCCTCTCGGTAGGCCCGATCCACCAGGAAAGGGCCATTCCCGCCGAGGGCCGGCCGCCGGCCGACGGGGCGACCGATGTCCTGTCGGGCGCACCAGTAGAACACCCAGCCGAAAGACACGGCTTCAATCCTGGAGATCACAAGGTCCAGGCGTGTCGCTCTTGCGGTCCGTGCGAGCTCCACCAAAACGAGCCCTTGTGTTTCATCTTCAGTCAGCATCTGCCCAGCGTCTCAGTGGGGGGCGGCGCGTGTATGGCTGCGCAGTGCTCGGGATACTGGATCACTGGTTTGGAAGATCGCATATGCGGATCTCGGCTGACCTGGCGAGACGCTGACCCGCGGGTTCTTGCGTTGCTCGCCGAGGTTCCCCGTTGTTCCCCGCTGGATGCTGCTCGACCGGGCACGCCTACATCTCGCGTGCGCGCTGCCGGCCTACGTCCCATCCCGATCCGGGACACACATCATGCGGTGAGCCGGCACGACGGGTTCACTGGGCAAGGGATCGACTCCACGGACCCGTACGGCGACGATATCGGCCGCGATGCGGGATCGAGTCGGGAGTGGCGTCAAACGCCAGCGGAAGGCCTCTGGGACGTCTTTGGCGGGCAGTTCTACCGTGGCCAGGCTGACCCACCGGTCGTAGTTCGTGGGGTACACGCGGACGAGTGCTCCGCATCTGGGGCAAGTGGGCGGTTCGATCCATGAGACGTCGTCCGGGTCGAGATCGGGCCTCGGGGCGGCTGTGGCCCCGTCGACGTCGGCCATCTCGTTGGCGAGCCTGTTCCAGCAGCCCTCACAGAGCTTGGCCATGAGGACGATTCGCCCTCGTTCGCACACGGTCGGGCTTGCGCTACCGCAGCGATCACATACGAACTGGTCTTGATCGGGTAAACCCCCCATGTGTCAAAGTGTGGTTGATTCCGACCGGATGCCAATAGGGCGCGATTTGGCCTTGTTCAGCGGTCACGTAGTCGCGCCCTGCTGACCTTTGCCGGCTGGCGTCATCTTCGTCAGGCCGATCATGTGGGGTCATGGACGTCGGCCAACTCGCTCTGGGCCTCGATGGATCGTCCGTCGGTATTCGGCGCTGACCGCTGCTGATCCGCACCTGCGGTACAAACCTGGCCGCCCCTGGTGAAGGGGCTCTGGGGGCGAAGCCCGTATCGAAGTCGGGTGTGAGCTTGTGACAAGATCCCGGAATGCTGCGACTCACCGATTTCATTATCGACTGCCCGGACACGATGAAGCTGGCGGCTTTCTACTCCGAGGTGACGGGCCGTCCGATCAAGGAAGGCAGCTCCGAGGACTGGGCCGGCATCCAGTTCGGCGAGATCGAGCTGGCATTCATCCGGGTGGACGACTACCGCGCTCCGCAGTGGCCCGACAGTGAGCACCCCAAGCAGTTCCACCTCGACTTCGAAGTGGACGAGATCGAGTCCGAGCAGCGCCGCGTCCTCGACCCGGTGCGACGCTGAGGCAGGACTTCATCGGCCCCAACGGCTACGGCTGGCAGGTGTACACCGACCCGATCGGCCACCCCTTCTGCCTGTGCCGCAACAAGGGCGTCATCTGGACCGACCAGGGCCCGATCTGGCCCAAGCGCGACTGATTGGCCGTCCACTTCCTCACCCACCACCCTCCCAGCTCCCATACGGCCCGCCGTCGACCCACCGGCCCTGTCCATGTGGGCGCGCGTCGGCGCAGCGCGCGCGGAGCGGGCCGAAGGCAGGAGCGCACCCGGGTATGGGGTGTCACGGCAGTCGGTGTGCGTGGGTGCGCAAGTACGGGCAGCCGGGTCTGCCTGGGCCGGCGGACCGGTCGCATCGACGAGATCCTCGTCCGCTGCGGACTCGTGCCCGCATGGTTCATCAGCCGATCCAGGGCTCTGCCCGGCCTGCGTTGTCGTCTTGTGGATGAGCATTCGGCTCGTCCCCGCCGGCGTCATGAACAGACCTTGCCGTTCCTCGGCACCGAGCCGCTCAGCAGATACGCGTTCACCGTGGAGTCCACGCAGGCGCTCCCACGGCCGTACGCACCGTGACCCTGACCCCTCCAGGTGAGCATCACACCGACGTCCTCGCCCAGCTCGTCCGCCATCTTCCGGGTGCCCTCGTACGGCGTCGCCGGGTCGCCGGTGTTGCCCACGACCAGGATCGGTGCCGCGCCGGGAGCGCTCACCTCCGGTGTCTCGTACAGCCCGGAGACCGGCCAGTCGTGGCACCAGCCGGCCGTGTCCCAGCCGAGGAAAGGCCCGAACACGGGCGAGATCCTCTCGAACTCCGGCAACAGCTTCTTCGCCTTCCGGGCAGTCAGTCGCTGCTTGTTGTCCACGCACGATATGACCCGTTGCGCATGGGTCCCCGTGCCGTAGTGCCCCGAGGGGTCGCGGCCGTTGTAGTCGTCGGCGAGCGCCAGGAGTTCCGAACCGTCTCCCTGCTCGGCCGCGTCCAAGGCGCTGGTCAGGGTCGGCCAGCTCTCCTTGCTGTACAGCGGGCGGACGATGCCGATGAAGGCGAGGGCCTGCGTCAACTGCCGCCGGGGGGACGACGTCGGCAGAGGGTTCGCGTCGAGCCGTTTCAGCAGGTCCGCGATCTTCCGCGAGCCCTGCCCGGGGTCCTGGCCGGTGGACTTCAGGTAGGCGTTCAGCGCCCGCTGGAAACCCCGGGCCTGGTTCTCGGCGTGACCCACGGTGTCGGCGCTCGGATCGACGACCGCGTCGAGGACCAGCCGGCCCACGATCCGCGGGAAGAGATGTGCGTACACCCCGCCCAGCTGGGTGCCGTAGGAGATGCCGAAGTAGTGCGTCTTCCGGTCGCCGAGGACCTGCCTCATCAGATCCATGTCGCGGGCGGTGTCGGTGGTCGAGACGTGCGCGAGCAGTTCGCCGGCGTCCTTCTTGCACCCCTTGCCGAAGGCGGTGGCGTTTCGCAGGTACGCCTGCTCCTCGGCGGAGGTGTCGGGGGTGATGTCGACCTTCTCGGCCGCCTGGATCTCCCCGTCGCCGAGGCAGCGGACACCCTCGCTGGCACCCACCCCGCGCGGGTCCCAGCTGACCAGGTCGTACCGCTCACGGAGCAGGGGGACGACGGCCGCGTACGCGGGCATGGTGGAGACCCCGGAGCTGCCGGGGCCGCCGAAGTTGAACAGCAGCGAGCCGATGCGGTTCTCGCCTCGGGCCTTGGCGCGGATCAGCGCGAGCCCGATCGTCTTGCCGTGCGGCTTCGACCAGTCCAGCGGGACCTTGAGCGTCGCGCACTGCCAGTCGGCGCCCGGTGCAGAGAAGTCGGCGGTGGCCCTGCAGCGCCCCCAGTCGAGCCTTTGAGAGGTCAGCGAGGGCGGCAGTGGGGAGGCCGCGGCGGAGGAGCGGGCCGACGGCTGTGCCCGGCCGGTCCTCCCGCCGCTGGTGTCATCCCCTGACGGGCCGCCGCTGCATCCCGTCATCAGCAGGCCGGCAGCGGCAAGCAGGGCCGTCCACCGTGCGAAACCCCTCATCGCGATCCCCCCTCGCAGGCCTTCCGCTCTGTGCCGCGGATGGCTGTCCGGCCATGGTAGGCGGATCACGAGACGGCCGAGGAGGCCTGTGGATAACGTTCTGACCTGCTCTTTTGTGGAGATGGGCGTCAGGAGCAGACGGTCCCGGTCGTCGGCAGCTTCCCGTCCAGCAGATAGCCGTTCACCGCGTCCCGCACGCACTCGTTCTGGGTGTCGTAGGCGCCGTGCCCCTGCCCCTTGTACGTCAGCTCGACTCCGACGCCCTTGCCGAGCGCGTCCACCATTTTCCGCGCGCCCCCGTACGGCGTGGCGGGGTCGCCCGTGTTGCCCACGACGAGGATCGGCGCGGAACCGGGCGCGCTCACGTCGGGATGGTCGGCGGCACCCGGCACGGCCCAGCCGGTGCAGCTGACCATGCCCCAGGCGAGGAAGCCGCCGAACAGTGCCGACGCGGCCCGGAACTCGGGCAGCTTCCGCTCGACGTCGGCGGCGGTGTAGCGGGGTTTGTCGTCGGCGCAGTTGATGGAGATGTTGGCCGCGGCGAGGTTGCTGTATTCGCCGTTCTGGCTGCGTCCGTTCATCGAGTCGGACAGCGCCATCAGGATCTGGCCGTTCCCGTCGTACGCCTGCTCCAGGCCCTCGGTGAGGTACTCCCAGAAGTCCTTGGAGTACAGGGCCTGCGCGATGCCGTTGGTCGCAGCGGTCTGGGTCAGCCTGCGCGGGGCGATGCCCGGGAGAGGCTTGCTGTCGAGGCTCTTGAGCAGCGCGGCGATACGGTTCTGCACGTCCTTCGCGCTGTCGCCGATCGGGCAGTCCTCTGTCTTCGAGGCGCAGTCCTCGGCGAAGTTGTCGAGGGCGAGCTGGAATCCCTTGGCCTGCCCGAGCGAGCCCTGTTCGACGTTCTGGGTGGGATCGACCACCCCGTCGAACACCGCGCGGCCGACCCGCCGGGGGAACAAGTGGGCGTAGACACCGCCGAGTTCGGTGCCGTACGAGATGCCGAAGTAGTGCAGCTTGGTGTCGCCGAGGACCTGGCGCATCAGCTCCATGTCGCGGGCCGCGTCGGTGGTGCGCACATGCGGCAGCAGCTTCTTGGAGTTCTCCTCGCAGGCCGCGTTGAATTCCTTGGTGTTGTCCAGCAGCTCGGTGCGCTCGGCAGCGTCGTCGGGCGTGGCGTCCTGCTGGAAGTACACGTCGAGCTGCGGGTCGTTCAGGCACTCCACGGGGGCACTGCGGCCGACCCCGCGCGGGTCGAAACTCACCAGGTCGTAGCGGGTGCGCAGGGTCGCGTAGTCCTCGCTGAAGGCGGGCAGGGTGGTGACGCCCGAGCCGCCGGGGCCGCCGAAGTTGAAGACCAGCGAGCCGATGCGCCTGCCCGCGGGCCCGCTCGCCTTCGCCCGGATCAGCGCGAGATCGATCGTGTCGCCCTTGGGCTTCGCCCAGTCGAGGGGCGCCTTCATCGTGGCGCACTGCCACTGCTGGCCGCCAGGCAGGGGAGACGGGGGTTCACCGCCGCCCTCCGCCGCGGACGGCGCCGGACAGTCCTCCCAGCTCAGCTTCTGTGCCGGCAGGTCCTGATCCTGGTCCTGGGAGTCGTCGCTGCACCCCGCCAGCACGGTGGCCAGCAGCAGGGCGGCGGCGGTCAGGGCAGCGGCGCGCGGCCGGGAGGGGTTGGGCATGGTCCCATCCTGGAGCTGTCCCCGGACGGACGCTCGGGGCACGGGCCGTAAGAGGGAGCGGGACACCCCTACAGCGCGCCTTTGCGGGTCAGATGGTTGAAGGCGAGCCAGCCCGGCAGCACCGGCAGCCACAGGGTCAGCAGCCGGAACAGCAGCACCGCCGGCGCGGCGACCTCCTTGGGGAGGCCGATGGCGATCAGACCGACGGTCAGGGTCGCCTCCACCGCGCCCACACCGCCCGGGGTCGGCGCGGCGGACCCCAGCGCGTTGCCCGCGAGGAAGACGACGGCGACGCTGGCGATGCTGAGCGAGGTCGTCTGGTCGCCGAACGCCCGGATCGAGGCGTCCAGGCACATCACGAAGCAGGCCGTCAGCAGCAGCATGCCACCGATACCGGTGACCAGTTTCTGCGGCCGCTGGAGGACGTCGAGCATGCGCGGCACGACGCCCGCGAACAGCGACCTCACACGCGTGGCGACGAATTTCCGCAGGAACGGCACCGAGGTCACGACCAGCACGAGCACCGCGACCGTCAGCAGGCCCGCGATGACAGTCCGGGACGGCGACAGCGACGGCGTCTTCTCGGTGCCGGTCAGATAACCGAAGGACAGCAGCATCAGGATGTGGCAGCCGAGCCCGAACAACTGCGATGCGCCGACACTCGCCACCGCGAGCCCCGGCCGCACTCCCGAGCGCTGCAGGAAGCGCGTGTTCAGGGCGACCCCGCCCACTGCGGCCGGTGCGACGATCTTCACGAAGGACCCCGCGACCTGCGCCGCGACGGCCCGCAGGAACGGCACCCGTTCGGGTACGAAGCCCAGCAGTGCCATCGCCGCCGCGAAGTAGCTCGCCGCGGAGAACAGCACGGCCGCGGCCACCCAGCCCCACTCGGCGTGGGCGACGAGCGGTCCGAACTCGATGTGCGTCAGCTGAGTCAGCAGGAAGTACGCGCCGATGGCGCCGGCCATGAAACTGATCAGCGTGCGCGGCCGCACCCGCTCCAGGCGGGCCGGTTCGACCGGTGCCTGCGGGCGGATCAGCAGCACCTGGTGACGGATCTGGGTGAGCAGATCCTCCTCCCGCGCCTCCTCCACGGCCTCGTCGATGGCCCGTTTCTCGGCCCTCGCCTCGGCCTTCACGGCCTTCTTGTCGGGCTTCTCGAGTACGGGCACGGTGTCGTCCGGCGCGGACTCCAGACGGGCCTGCTTGGCCTGCCGGGACGCCTCCAGGACCGCCTCACGTTCGCGCTCGGCCCGCTCCCGCGCCATTCTCCGCAGCGTCGCGCGCGTGGAGCGGCTCAGCGCGATGGGCTGCAGCATCGGCAGACAGTCGGCCACGGCGTCGGGCCCGAGCACGCTCAGCGCGGCGGCCACCGCGCGCTCGGCGCCCACCCGCAGGCCGAGGGTCACCAGCAACTGGGAGATGTCCATGCGCAGCAGCAGGTCGCCCGCCGCGATCTCGCCGACGCGCAGGTCGGTGAGGATCACCCTGCCGGAACGATCCACCAGGATCGCTTCACCCACCAGCCTGCGGTGCGCGATGCGCCGGGACTGCAGGGCACGCACCTGATGCCAGGTGTCGCACAGCAGTTCGTCAGTGATCTCCTCGTCCGGGAGCGAGTCGAGGGTGCGCCCGCCGGTGTGCTCGTAGACGAGCATCACCGCGTCGGGGCCCAGTTCGGAGGTGGCGATCAGCTTGGGCGCGTTGGCGCCGGCCGCGATGGCGGCGTACGCGAGCAGGGCCTCCTGCTCCAGAGCCTGCCGCAGCGACGGGAGGCTGCTGCGGGTGGCCAAGCCGCGCAGCATCAGGTTGCGCCAGGCCCGGTAGAAGAACCCCTGCGCCTGCTGCTCCCGGTCCACCACCGTCACGTCCAGGGGCGGGCCGTCCTCCAGGGTGACGAAGTAGCGTCTGCCGCGGTCGCCGTTCTCCGGGGTGTCGGGGGCCTCCTCGCGGGCGGCGCTCACCGGGTGGAAGCCCACGGTCCGCAGGCCCGCCATCAGAGTCCGCCCGGTGGGCCTCACGTTGGGCGAGCCGACCGCGTACAGCGTTCCGTAGGCCACGGTCCAGCCGATGAGCACGGTGAGAATGATCGAGAACGGTGTCGTGTACCCGGTGACGAGCATCGAGAAGGCGTCGAGCGTCAGCACGATCCACAGCACCGCACGCCAGCGGGGCCTGCGTGACATGCCGACTGCCGTCATATAGGCGATCACGGGCGCCAGATAGCCGTGCACCGGGTCGGTGAGGGCGTGGATGTCACCGGGGGAGGGCTGGGTGAGCGCCTCCTGGATGGAGCCGGGGGCGGCCTTGGCGACCCACAGGTCGGTGGCGAGGGTCACCCCGTGTGCCAGGACCGCCGCGAGCACGCCGTCCGCGATGCGCAGCCCGTCGCGTTTGATCAGCCGCTCGATCGCGAACGCGACCGGCACCAGGAGGATCGCGATGCTGGAGGCCAGCCCCGCGATCTTGATGAGCAGGTCGGGCGCCTGACCGGTGCCCTTGTTGATGTCCTGTTCGAGACCCGAGGTGGTGCCGTGTGCGAACGCGGCGACCGCGAGGAGCACGGCCACGGCCAGCACGCCGATCAGGAGCCGCATGAGATCGGAGGGCCGGTGCACGCGCGCGGGGAGCAGCGGTTCGTCGCCCTCCACCTCGTCCGCGTACGCCTCGTCCGGTTCGTCGACGTCGGACGCCGGGCTGCCGGGAGTCTCCTTCACGGCGTCCTTCGCGGCCGAGCCGCCGGTGTCCTGCCCGTCCGTGCCACCGGCGCCCGGGCGCGACGAAGCGTCAGAGGTGCCCTCCGCGTCCTCGGGGTGCACACCCTGCTGTTCCATCGCCTCTTCTTGGTCTCGTATCACCGGTCACCGCCCGCACGATGGTGGCATGCCCCAACGACACGCGGGGTTATCAGGGTGCACGTGCGGGGCGCACAGTCTGCCCGAAGCGCCGCCCCGGAGCGAGGGACAGCACGCACGGTCACGGGCGCGTCACGTTGTCGGTGGGGTGGGGCAGGATGGGACGGATGAGCGAGCAGAGCCTTCCGGACGATGTCCGCGCGGAGCACGAGGACGCGCTGCCGGAGTACGCCGAGCGGGTCCTCGACGTCGCCGAACGGATCCCGCCCGGCCGCGTGATGACCTACGGCGACGTCGCCGAATGGCTGGAGGAGGGCGGCCCCCGTCAGGTCGGCCGGGTCATGTCGCTCTACGGAGGAGCCGTCCCGTGGTGGCGCGTCGTCCGCGCGGACGGCGTCCTGCTCCCCGGCCACGAACTGGAGGCGCTCGGCCGCTACCGAGCGGAGGGCACGCCTCTGAAGGAGGCGAGCAGGGCCGCCGAGGACCATCTGCCACGGCTCGACATGAGACGGGCGCGATGGGACGGCGGCGAGCGCGCGGAAAGTCACACCTGACAGCTTCCGCCATCGGACCGGCCCAAGGGCACCCCGGGGTCCGTACGGGGGAAACAGGGGACGTCCGAGGCATGCCGTACGTTCGTGGGACGAGGGTCGTGCGTGCCGGGAGTGGCCCGCGGGAAGAAGGGGAAGCCCTGCTTCCGCACCGCTCGTCGGCGTAGCGTCGGCTGCACGCGTCCCCCTCATCCCGCGATCACCGTCCTCCCCGCGCGGAGGTCGGCCACACTGCACACCCACCAGGACCGGCGAACCACGTGAGCTCCTCTTCCTCCCCCAGGCGTCTGCCGCACACCCAGGTGCGACAGGGGAACCGTGGCGCTTACCGACTGGTGCGTACCCCGCCGGCCCGGGTGGATCCCCCTCGTCTTGACGCCCCACAACGCTCCGTGGTTGACCACCGGAGCGGCCCGCTGCTCGTCCTCGCAGGTCCGGGCACCGGCAAGACCACAACCCTCGTCGAGTCGGTGGCGGCGCGGATCGCCCGGGGAGGGGACCCCGCGCGTGTCCTGGTGCTGACGTTCAGCCGCAAGGCGGCCGTCGAACTGCGCGACCGCATGGCGCTGCGCATAGGAGCCGCCCGCGCGCCCCAGGCGACGACCTTCCACTCGTTCTGCTACGCCCTGGTCCGCGCCCACCAGGACACCGACCTGTTCGTCGAGCCCCTGAGGCTGCTGTCCGGCCCCGAGCAGGACGTCGCCGTCCGTGAACTGCTCGCCGGCCAGCCCGACCTGGAGCGGATCGGCCTGGCGCACGTGCGCTGGCCCGACGAACTGCGCGCCTGCCTGACCACCCGTGGTTTCGCCGACGAGGTACGCGCGGTCCTGGCCCGCAGCCGCGAACTGGGCCTGGACCCCGGCACCCTGGACGCCTTCGCCCGCCGCAGCGGCCGCCCCGACTGGCGCGCAGCCGCCGCCTTCCTCGCCGAGTACCTCGACGTCATGGACCTCCAAGGCGTGCTCGACTACGCCGAACTGGTCCACCGCGCCGTCCTCCTCGCCCACCGCCCCGAGGTCGCCGCACGGCTCGCCGCCCAGTACGACGCCGTCTTCGTCGACGAGTACCAGGACACCGACCCGGCACAGGTCAGGCTGTTGCACGCCCTCGCCGGCGACGGCCGCACCCTCGTCGCCTTCGGCGATCCCGACCAGTCGATCTACGCCTTCCGGGGGGCGGACGTGAACGGCATCCTCGAGTTCCCGCGTGACTTCCCGCGCGCGGACGGCCGCCCCGCGCCCGTGGAGGTCTTGCGCACCTCCCGTCGTTCCGGCGCCGCGCTGCTGGCCGCGACCCGGCTGCTGACCCAGCGCATGCCGCTGACCCGCCTTCCGGGCGACAAGGTGCGCGCCCACCGGGAGCTCACTCCGGTACGGGACGGCGGACGCGTCGAGGTGTACACGTACCCGACCCCCGGCACCGAGCTGGACAACGTCGCCGACATCCTCCGCAGGGCCCACCTGGAGGACGGCGTGCCCTGGAGCGAGATGGCCGTTCTGGTGCGCGCGGGCGCCCGCACCATCCCGACGGTCCGCCGTGCGCTCACCGCGGCCGGCGTCCCCCTGGACATCGACGGTGACGACCTGCCCCTGCGGCACGAACCCGCGGTGGCACCGCTGCTGACGGCACTGCGGGCGGTGGCCGCGGCGGAGGCGGCACGCACCGACGAGCCCTTCGGCGATCCAGAGGCCGAGGAACCGGAACCGGACACCTGCTGGCTCGACACCGAGACCGCCCTCACTCTGCTCGTCTCCCCCCTCGCGGGCATGGACGCCGCCGATCTCCGCCGCCTCGGACGGGCCCTGCGCGACGAGGAGCGGGCCGCCGGCAACCCCCTGCCACCGCCCTCGGACGAGCTGCTCGCGCGGGCACTGGCCGAACCGGAGCGGCTGGCCGTGCACGACCCCGGGTACGCGCGGGGCGCTCAACGGCTCGGCGCGCTGCTCAGGAAGGCCCGTGAGCGTCTCGCCGGCGGTGGCACGGCCGAGGAGGCGCTGTGGGACCTGTGGGAGGGCACGCCGTGGCCCACGCGTCTGGAGCGTGCCGCCCGGCGCGGCGGCGCGGCCGGACGCAACGCCGACCGTGACCTGGACGCCGTCTGCGCGCTGTTCGCCACCGCCGCGCGCGCGGAGGAGCGCACCGGCGGCCGCGGTGCCCTGAACTTCCTCGCGGAGATCGACGCCGAGGACATCGCCGCCGACACGCTCACCCGGCGTGCCGTACGCCCTGACGCCGTCCGCCTGATGACCGCGCACCGCTCCAAGGGCCTTCAGTGGCGCCTGGTCGTCGTCGCGGGCGTCCAGGAGGGACTGTGGCCCGACCTGCGTCGCCGCGGCTCGCTGCTGGAGGCCGACCGCATCGGCCGCGACGGCCTCGCCGAACCGCTCACCCCGGGCGCGCTGCTCGCCGAGGAGCGCCGCCTCTTCTATGTGGCCGCCACGCGCGCGCGGGAGCGCCTGGTCGTCACGGCGGTGAAGGCGCCCGCGGACGACGGCGATCAGCCCTCCCGCTTCCTCACCGAACTCGGCGTCGAACCCAAGGACGTCACGGGCCGTCCGCGCCGCCCGCTGGCCGTCGCCTCCCTGGTCGCCGAACTGCGCGCCACGACGGTCGACCCGCGTGTGTCCGACACCCTCAGGGAGGCCGCCGCCCGCCGTCTGGCCCGCCTCGCCGCCCTCGCCGACGAGGACGGCCGCCCGCTGGTGCCGTCCGCCCACCCCTACAGGTGGTGGGGCATGTTCGAACCGACCGAGAGCAAAGTGCCGCTGCGCAACCGCGACCAGCCCGTCGTGCTCTCCGGAAGCGCCCTCGACCAGCTCGCCAACACCTGCGCCCTGCAGTGGTTCCTGGGTCGCGAGGTCAAGGCCGACGCGCCCGCGACGGTCGCGCAGGGCTTCGGCAACGTGGTGCACGTCCTCGCCGACGAGGTCGCCTCCGGACGCACCCCGGCCGACCTCGACGTCCTCATGGAACGCCTCGACTCCGTGTGGAACGCGCTCGCGTTCGACGCGCCGTGGAAGTCGGCGCAGGAGAAGGACAACGCGCGCGTGGCGCTCGAACGCTTCCTGAAGTGGCACGTCATGGACCGCACCGGGCGCACGCCGGTCGCCAGCGAGCACGACTTCGACGTCACCCTCGAAGCCGGTGACTACGAGGTGCGCATCCGCGGCTCCATGGACCGTGTCGAGGCGGACGCCGAGAGCCGTGCCTACGTCGTCGACTTCAAGACCGGCAAACACGCGCCCACCGCGAAGGAGGTGGAGCACCACCCCCAGCTCGCCGTCTACCAACTCGCCGTCCGCGAGGGCGCGGTCGACGACGCCTTCGACGGCGTGCGCCCCGAACCGGGCGGCGCCGAACTCGTCCAGCTGCGTCAGGGCGCCGCCAGGCGGGACGGCGGCGAGACCCTGCCCAAGGTGCAGGCACAGGAGCCGCTGGAGGGCGAGTGGGTCGGCGACCTGCTGGCCACGGCCGCCGGCAAGGTCCTCGACGAACGGTTCACGCCGAGCGCCGGCCAGCACTGCACGCACTGCGCGTTCCGGGCGTCGTGCAGCGCGCAACCCGAGGGACGGCACGTGGTGGAGTGAGCGCACTGGTGTGATCCGTCGCACCACACGTGCTGACCTGCGTTTCTCCATACCCCCGGGGACGATGCGGCCTCCACTGTCAGTGGCCGCCGCTAGCCTCTGCGACATGCCCGCCCGTATCACCGATCCCGATCAGCTCAAGGAGCTCCTCGGCATCCCGTTCACCCCGGAGCAGACGGCCTGCATCATCGCGCCGCCCGCCCCGCAGGTGATCGTGGCCGGCGCCGGCTCCGGCAAGACCACGGTGATGGCGGCACGGGTGGTGTGGCTGGTCGGCACCGGCCAGGTCGCTCCCGAACAGGTGCTCGGCCTCACCTTCACCAACAAGGCCGCCGGGGAACTCGCCGAACGCGTCCGCAAGGCACTGATCAAGGCGGGCGTCACCGACCCCGACGTCATCGACCCGGACAATCCGCCGGGCGAGCCCGTGATTTCGACGTACCACGCCTTCGCGGGACGCCTGCTGACCGACCACGGCCTGCGCATCGGACTGGAGCCGACCTCCCGCCTGCTCGCCGACGCCACCCGCTACCAGCTCGCCGCGCGCGTGCTGCGCGAAGCCCCGGGCCCCTACCCGGCGCTGACCCGCTCCTTCGCCGACCTGGTCAGCGATCTCCTCGCCCTCGACGCCGAGCTCGCCGAACACCTCGTACGGCCTGAGGATCTGCGCGGGTACGACGCCGCGCTGCTGCGCACGCTGGAGGGCGCCAAGCTCACCAACGCGGACCTGCGCAAGGTCCCCGAGGCGGCCGCCGCCCGCCGCGAACTCGCCGACCTGGTGGTCCGCTACCGCGCCGCCAAACGGGAACGCGACCTGCTCGACTTCGGCGACCAGATCGCCCTGTCCGCCCAACTCGCCCAGATTCCCGAAGTGGGCCCGATCCTGCGCGACGAGTTCCGGGTGGTGCTCCTCGACGAGTACCAGGACACCTCCGTGGCCCAGCGCATCCTGCTCGCGGGCCTGTTCGGCGCCGGCACCGGCCACCCGGTCACCGCCGTCGGCGACCCCTGCCAGGCCATCTACGGCTGGCGCGGCGCCTCCGTCGCCAACCTCGACGACTTCCCCGAGCACTTCGCCCACCCCGACGGCCGCCCCGCCACCCGCCAGGCGCTCAGCGAGAACCGCCGCAGCGGTGGCCGCCTCCTCGACCTCGCCAACGGGCTCGCGGAGCCCCTGCGCGCCATGCACGCGGGCGTTCAGGCCCTCCGGCCGGCCCCCGGCGCCGAACGCGACGGCACGGTCCGCTGCGCCCTGCTGCCCACCCACGCCGAGGAGATCGGCTGGATCGCCGACTCGATCGCCCACCTCGTGAACACCGGCAAGGCACCAGGCGAGATCGCGGTCCTGTGCCGTACGGCCACCGACTTCGCCGAGATCCAGGGCGCGCTCGTGGCCCGGGACGTCCCCGTCGAGGTCGTCGGCCTGTCCGGGCTGCTGCACCTGCCCGAGATCGCCGACCTGGTCGCCGTCTGTGAGGTCCTCCAGGACCCCGGCGCGAACGCCTCCCTCGTCAGGCTCCTGACGGGCCCACGCTGGCGCATCGGTCCACGCGACCTCGCCCTCCTGGGGCGGCGCGCCCGGTTCCTGGTCTCCCACGCGCGCGTGGACGGCGACGACGACCCGGACCGCCGGCTCGCCGAGGCCGTCGAAGGAGTCGACCCGTCCGAAGTGATATCGCTCGCGGACGCCCTCGACACGTTCCTGGAGACCCCGTTCGACGGGGACGGCGACGACGACGGACTGCCCTTCTCCACGGACGCCCGCGTCCGGTTCGCGCGCCTGGCCACCGAACTGCGCGACCTGCGCCGCTCCCTGGCCGACCCTCTGATGGACGTCCTGCACCGCGTCCTCGCCGTCACCGGCCTGGAAGTCGAACTCTCGGCGTCCCCGCACGCGTTGGCCGCCCGCCGCCGCGAGACACTGTCGAACTTCCTCGATGTCGCCGCCTCGTTCGCCGCCGGCGACAACGAGGCGAGCCTGCTGGCCTTCCTCGGATTCCTGCGCACCGCCGCCCAGTACGAGAAAGGCCTCGACAACGCCCTGCCCGGTGGCGAGAACACCGTCAAGGTCCTCACCGCGCACAAGTCCAAGGGCCTGGAATGGGACGTGGTCGCCGTCCCCGGCCTGGTCACCGGTACCTTCCCCAGCAGCCAGGGCCGCGAGAAGTGGACCTCCCAGGGCAAGGTGCTGCCGCACGAACTGCGCGGCGACGCCGACACCCTCCCCGACGTCGACTCCTGGGACCCCCGGGGACTGAAGGCCTTCCAGGAGGCCATGAAGGAACACCAGCACACCGAGGAACTCCGCCTCGGCTACGTCACGTTCACCCGTCCCCGCTCCCTCCTCCTCGGCTCCGGGCACTGGTGGGGACCCACCCAGAAGAAGCCACGCGGCCCGTCCGGTTTCCTGCAGGCCCTCTACGAGCACTGTGCCGCCGGGCACGGCGAGATCGAGGCCTGGGCCGACAAGCCCGCCGAGGACGAGGAAAACCCCGTCCTGCACAAGGAGTCCGCCGACCAGGTGTGGCCCCTGCCCCTGGACGAGAGGGCCCTGGCCCGGCGCCGGGCGGCCGCCGAGACCGTCCTGGCCCACCTGGAGCACCTCGCCTCCCACACGGACGGCCACGCGACGGCCACGCACGACCCGGACAGCTACGACGACCCGGACTGGCCGGTCCCGCCGGAGGAAGAGCCCCTTCGCGAGGACATCCGCTACGAGGACGCCCGCGACGAAGAGGGTCCCTTCCCCGACGAAAACCCGTTCCTCGACGAGGACCCGTTCGTCGACGACGCCCCCTTCGCGGGGGAGGACCCGGCCGCCTGGGACGACTGGGGCCCGGACCGCCCGACCGTCCCGCACCAGGCAGCAGCTCCGGACAGCGCACCGGCCACCACGGAACACCCGCGCCCGGAGTCCCCGCGCCTCACCGAACGCCCCCACACAACACCCGCACGCCCCCACCCCGAGCCCGCGCGCCCCCACCCCACCGGTCCCGGGCGCACGCCCCTCACCCCGGAGGAAGCCCGCACCATCGCCTCCTGGGACCGCGACCTCGACGCCCTCACCGGCGAACTCCTGCGTGCCCGGCAGAGCGTCACGGACGTCCCCCTGCCCGCGTCGCTCACCGCGTCCCAGCTGATGCGCCTGGCCGCCGACCCGGACGGCCTCGCACAGGAACTGGCCCGCCCCATGCCCAGCCCGCCGCAGCCGGCCGCCCGCCGCGGCACCCGCTTCCACGCCTGGGTCGAATCCCGCTTCGAGGCGCTCACGCTGCCCATGCTGGAACCGGAGGAACTGCCCGGAAGCGAGGCCGAGATCGCCGACGAACGGGACCTGGAAACCCTCAAGGACGCCTTCGAGCGCACCGACTACGCGCAGCGCACGCCCTACCGAGTGGAGACCCCCTTCCAGCTCGCCATCGCCGGCCGCGTCGTCCGGGGCCGCATCGACGCCGTCTACAAGGAGGGCCACGGCGAGGCAGCGACGTACGAGATCGTCGACTGGAAGACCAGCCGCACCCGCACCGCCGACCCGCTCCAGCTCGCGGTGTACCGGCTCGCCTGGGCCGAGCAGCAGGGCGTCCCCCTGGAGTCGGTCACCGCCACCTTCCTGTACGTACGCAGTGGTGAGGTCGTACGACCGGACGACCTGCCGGACCGGGCCGCACTGGAACGGCTCCTCCTGGAGGACCCGGAGCAGGAGGAGCCGGGAGGTGAGAAACCGCACGACGAGGATGTCAGCGCGGGCCGATAGGCTCGTCACCATGAGCCAGCCCGTTGACAGTGCCGTCAGCGCCGTCCGTACGTACATCGAACAGCACCGTGCCGTCTTCCTCGACGACCTGGCCGAGTGGCTGCGCATCCCGTCCGTGTCGGCCCAGCCCGACCACGCGCCCGACGTACGCCGCAGCGCCGACTGGCTCGCCGCCAAGCTGACGGAGACCGGCTTCCCGACCGCCGAGGTCTGGGAGACACCGGGCGCCCCGGCCGTCTTCGCCGAGTGGCCCTCCGCCGATCCCACGGCGCCGACGGTCCTGGTATACGGCCATCACGACGTACAGCCCGCCGCCCGCGAGGACGGCTGGGACAGCGAGCCCTTCGAGCCCGTCGTCCGCGACAACCGCCTCCGCGCGCGCGGGGCGGCCGACGACAAGGGCCAGGTGTTCTTCCACACACTCGGGGTCCGCGCCCACCTCGCCGCCACCGGCCGCACCACCCCCGCCGTGCACCTCAAGCTGCTGATCGAGGGCGAGGAGGAGTCCGGCTCCCCGCACTTCCGGGCGCTCGTCGAGGCGCAGGCGGACCGGCTCGCATCCGACGCGGTGATCGTCTCCGACACCGGCATGTGGTCCGAGGACACCCCCACGGTGTGCACCGGCATGCGCGGTCTCGCCGAGTGCGAGATCCGGCTCCACGGCCCCGACCAGGACATCCACTCGGGCGCCTTCGGCGGCGCTGTCCCGAATCCGGCCACGGCCGCGGCCCGCCTCGTCGCCGCCCTGCACGACGAGCACGCGCGCGTGGCGGTCCCCGGGTTCTACGACGGCATCGTCGAACTCACCGACCGCGAACGCGAACTCTTCGCCGAGCTGCCTTTCGACGAGCGGGACTGGCTGCGCACGGCCAAGTCGTACGCCACCCACGGCGAGGCCGGACACACCACCCTGGAGCGGGTGTGGGCCCGCCCCACCGCCGAGGTCAACGGCATCGGCGGCGGCTACCAGGGCCCCGGCAGCAAGACGATCATCCCGTCGTCCGCCATGGTGAAGCTCTCCTTCCGGCTGGTCGCCGGCCAGGACCCCGACCACATCGAGAAGATCGTCCGCGCCTGGGCCGAGGAACAGATGCCCGCCGGGATCCGCAGCGAGATCACGTTCCTGTCCGCCACGCGCCCGTGCCTGACACCGCTCGACCACCCGGCCCTGCAGTCGGTCGTGCGCGCCATGAGCCGGGCCTTCGGACAGCCTGTCCGCTTCACCCGCGAGGGCGGCTCCGGACCGGCTGCCGACCTCCAGGACATCCTCGGCGCCCCGGTTCTCTTCCTCGGTGTCTCCGTCCCGTCCGACGGCTGGCACGCCCCGAACGAGAAGGTGGAGCTCGATCTGCTCCTCAAAGGCGTCGAGACCACCGCGTACCTCTGGGACGACCTCGCGGAGCACTGGAGCCATGTGCCCTGATCGTCACGAGTCGTCCGGATCGGCATGGCGCACGCGGCACACTGGAAGAGCTGTCCGTAGCCCCGCCCCGCCGGACCCGGCCGCCTCCCGCCGTACGTCCCGCTGAACCGCCCGCGAATCACCCTTTCCCCCGGGGGAGTTGGAAGCACCCGTGACCACCTGGACCGACCGCACCGCCGACCGCCCCATCGCGCTCACCGCCCCGAGCGGCATCGACCGCGCCGCCCACCACCGGCTCGACGAGGCCTGGCTCGCTGCGGCGTGGAGCCACCCCACGACCCGCTGCTTCGTGGTCTCAGGCGGCCAGGTCCTCATCGACGAGACGGCCGACGGCCACACCGAACTCGTCATGACCCCGTCCTTCGAGGCGCCCCTCACCGAGGCGCACCGCTACTTCCTCGGCATCGACGAGGAAGGCGTGCGCTACTTCGCCCTCCAGAAGGACGCACTCCCCGGCCGTATCGACCAGTCCGCGCGCCCCGCCGGCCTGCGCGAGGCCGGTCTGCTCCTGTCACCCCGGGACGTGGGCCTGATGGTGCACGCCGTCGGCCTGGAGAACTGGCAGCGCACGCACCGCTTCTGCTCCCGCTGCGGCGAGCGCACAGTCATCGCCGCGGCCGGTCACATCCGCCGCTGCCCGGCCTGCGGCGCCGAACACTACCCGCGCACCGACCCCGCAGTGATCATGGCTGTCACGGACGAGGACGACCGCATCCTGTTGGGCCGCCAGGTCCACTGGCCCGAAGGCCGCTTCTCCACGCTCGCCGGTTTCGTCGAGCCCGGTGAGTCCATCGAGCAGTCGGTGCGCCGCGAGGTCTTCGAGGAAGCCGGTATCACCATCGGCCAGGTCGAGTATGTCGCCAGCCAGCCCTGGCCCTTCCCCTCCAGCCTCATGCTGGGCTTCATGGCCCACGCCACCTCGACGGACATCAACGTCGACGGCGACGAGATCCACGAGGCCCGCTGGTTCTCCCGCGACGAACTGGGTGCCGCCTTCGAATCCGGCGAGGTGCTCCCGCCGTACGGCATCTCCATCGCGGCCCGCCTGATCGAACTCTGGTACGGCAAGCCACTGCCGACGAGGAGCTTCGTCTGAGGCGGCCCGGGGCGCGCGCATGACCGACCCGTACTGGAGCCACAACACCCACTACCACCGCACCGTCCTCGACGCCGTGCCGGACGGCTGCGGCGCGGCTCTGGACGTCGGCTGCGGCGACGGACTGCTCGCGCGCAAGCTCGCGGCGAGGGCCGTATCGGTGACGGGCGTGGACCGCTCGCCGGAGATGATCCGGCAAGCGGGCAAGAACGGACCCGCGAACGTCACCTTCCTGGAGGCGGACTACTTCGACAGCGCCTCGCTCGCCGAGGGCAGGTACGACTTCGTCAGCGCGGTCGCCGTCGTCCATCACACGCGGTTCCAGGACGCGGTAGGCCGGCTGGTACGGCTGCTTGCGCCGGGCGGACGCCTGGTGATCGTCGGGCTGGCGAGCGACCGGACGGCCCTGGACCATGTGATCAGCGCATGCGGTGTGCGGGCCAACCGCTTCTACCAGTCACGTCGGGACGAGGGCGGCCCGGACGGTATGCCCATCGAGGACACGACGATGTCCTGGGGCGAGGTCCGGCGGGCCGCACACGCTCTCCTGCCCGGCTGCCGATTCCGGCGCAGACTCCTGTGGCGTTACACGCTGGTGTGGGCAAACCAACGGAAGGCAGGATCCCGGGCGTTCCAGGACGGTAAAGCCGCGCACTCGGCCTTCGGCGCGGGTGCGGTTCCCGCAGTCGTCCTCGACGGGTGTGCGGGAAGGGACCGGAGCGCGAGCGGGTCAGTTCAGCAGGGCAGCCGTGAACATCTCACGGTGGGCGGCCAACCAGGCCTGCATGCGGTCCCAGCGCTCCCATCCGCCATGTGCGGCCAGCGCTTGGAGGTAGACGGGATCACCGTCAGCCACGCGCCGGGCGACGAAGGCCCGGCAGATCTCCGTTGCCTGTTCGATCACGCCGGGCAATCCGGCTCGTTCCCCCGGCGAGAGGCCGTAGCCGTCGGCGAGGACCCGCAGCCGTGCGGGCACATCCGATCCTGCGGGATACAGGATGGCCGCAGACACCGGATCGAGCATGGGTACCCAGTAGCGGGCAGCCATCGCGAGGTCCCAGACAGGACGACCCGGAGCCGCCAGGTCGAAATCAATCAAGGCGGCGGCACGACCGTCACGGAAGACGACGTTCTCCAGGCACACATCGTTGTGGCACACCATCGTTCCTCCCTCCGGGTCGGCGAGGTCCTGGGGCCACGCGACGTCTGTGTCGACCGCGACGGCCGCGCCGGCCTCATGCAGGCGGCGCAGCAGGATCCCCACCGATTCGAGGGCGGTTGTCGTCAGCGCCCAGGGCGGAAACGGTGGCAGAGCCACGTCGCCGGGAATGAAAGTCAGCCGCTCACGACCGTCAGCGGTGAGGCCCACGGGAGTGGGAGCCGCGTCGAAGCCGTGCTCTTTCAGCGCGAGAAGGTGGGCGTGGAGGGCATGTGCGTGGTCCGGTGCCGGGCGTTCCACCCACGCGCCCCGGCGCAGGACCGCCCCCGCGTTCATCATGCCTCCGACCAGCGCCTCGCCGTCCGGCTCGTCCACGGTCGTCATGCCGATCAGGCTACCGCCGAGTCAGCCTCGTACAGGCTGGGCATACCAAGACCCCCGATCCGGGGCAGGCCGGTCGGGGGTCGTGGGCGTCATGTGGGTCAGACGCCGAGCGCCTGCTTCACCTGGGCGAGGCTCGGGTTCGTCATCACTACCTCAGCGCCACCGTCGGAGGGAACTATCTGAACGGTCGGAACCGTCTGGTTTCCGCCGTTCGCCTTCTCGACGAACGCGGCGGACGCCGGGTCCTGCTCGATGTTGATCTCCTCGTACGCGATGCCTTCGCGGTCCATCTGACTCTTCAGCCGGCGGCAGTAGCCGCACCACGTGGTGCTGTACATCGTCACAGTGCCCGGCATGTCTCTTGCGCTCCTTCGGCGGCTCGGGGATACGTGCTCGCAGGGGTGAAACGTACGTGAAAGGACCACCATTCCCGTCGGCGTGGTCAACCCGGAGTGACCCCCGCCGCACGGTCCGGACATGCCGCCTGCCGCATTAGTACGACTGCGAGTGCCTGCCTGTGGACAACCGGCTCACCCGTCTCCGGTGACCTGGCAGCATGGCCGTGTGACAGCAGCAACGCATTCCCCCCTCTTCCCGCAGGCACCGGACTCGGCCGACGCGGTGCTCGAAGGGCTCGACCCCGAGCAGCGCGAAGTGGCCACGGCACTGCACGGTCCGGTGTGCGTGCTGGCGGGTGCCGGCACGGGCAAGACCCGGGCGATCACCCACCGCATCGCCTACGGCGTGCGCGCGGGCATTCTCCAGTCGTCCAGCGTGCTGGCCGTCACCTTCACCAACCGGGCTGCCGGTGAGATGCGCGGCCGACTCCGGCAGCTCGGCGCGGGCGGCGTCCAGGCCCGCACCTTCCACTCCGCCGCCCTGCGCCAGCTCCAGTACTTCTGGCCGAAGGCGGTCGGCGGTTCCATGCCCCGGCTCGTCGACCGCAAGATCCAGCTCGTCGCCGACGCGGCCGCCGCCTGCCGCATCCGCCTCGACCGGGGCGAGCTCAGGGACGTCACCGGCGAGATCGAATGGTCCAAGGTCACCCAGACCGTCCCCGCCGACTACCCGCTCGCCGCCGCCAAGGCCGGCCGTGAGGCCCCCCGCGACCCGGCCGAGATCGCACAGCTCTACTCCGCGTACGAGGACCTCAAGCGCAATCGGGGGGTCATCGACTTCGAGGACGTCCTGCTGCTGACCGTCGCCATCCTCCAGGACCGGCACGACGTCGCCGACCAGGTCCGCTCCCAGTACCAGCACTTCGTGGTCGACGAGTACCAGGACGTCAGCCCTCTCCAGCAGCGCCTGCTGGAGCTGTGGCTGGGCGACCGGGACAACCTGTGCGTGGTCGGCGACGCCAGCCAGACGATCTACTCGTTCACGGGAGCAACCCCCGACCATCTGCTCGACTTCCGTACCCGCCACCCCGGAGCCACCGTCGTCAAGCTCGTCCGCGACTACCGCTCCACACCCCAGGTCGTCCATCTCGCCAACGGCCTGCTGGCCCAGGCCCGCGGCCGCGCCGCGGACCACCGACTCGAGCTGGTCTCCCAGCGCGCCCCCGGCCCCGAGCCCTTCTACGCGGAGTACGCCGACGAGCCCGCCGAGGCCGAGGGCGCCGCCCGCCGCATCCGCGACCTCATGGACGCGGGCGTGCGGGCCAGTGAGATCGCCATCCTGTTCCGCACCAACTCCCAGTCCGAGACCTACGAACAGGCACTCGCCGACGCCGGAGTCCCCTACCAGCTACGGGGCGCCGAACGGTTCTTCGACCGGCCAGAGGTCCGCAAGGCAGGAATCGCCCTGCGCGGCGCGGCCCGCTTCGGCGGCAACGACTCCCTTCTCGATGGCGCCGTCGACCTGCCTTCCCAGGTGCGTGCCGTACTTTCCGGCGAAGGCTGGACCACCGAGCCCCCGGCCGGTTCCGGTGCCGTCAGAGAGCGTTGGGAGTCCCTGGCGGCACTGGTGAACCTCGCGCAGGACTTCGCCGCGGCCCGCCCCGGCGCCACTCTGGGCGACCTCGTCGGCGAACTCGACGAGAGGGCGGGCGCCCAGCACGCCCCGACCGTGGAGGGCGTCACCCTCGCCTCCCTGCACTCGGCCAAGGGCCTGGAGTGGGACGTCGTCTTCCTGGTCGGCGTCGCCGAGGGCATGATGCCCATCACCTACGCAAAGACCGACGAGCAGATAGAGGAAGAACGCCGCCTCCTCTACGTCGGCGTCACCCGGGCCAGGGAACACCTCCATGTCTCCTGGGCGCTCTCCCGTTCACCCGGCGGCCGTCCCAGCCGCCGTCCCAGCCGCTTCCTCGACGGACTGCGCCCCGGCTCGGCCGCCGCCGGCGCCGGACGGGCCGCGGCCGGCGGCTCCGGAGGTGTGGAGCGCGGCTTCACGAGCAGGCCGGGCGCCGCTCCTCGACGGCGGCAGCGCACTCCGGCCCGCTGCCGGGTGTGCGGACGCACGCTCACCGACGCGGGCGAGATGAAGCTGATGCGGTGCGAGGACTGCCCGTCCGACATGGACGAAGGCCTGTACGAGCGGCTGCGCGAGTGGCGTGCGGTGCAGGCCCAGCGCAGCGGACAGCCCGCCTTCTGTGTGTTCACCGACAAGACGCTGATGGCGATCGCCGAGGCGGCCCCGGACGACGAGGGGGAACTGGCGCGGATCCCTGGGGTCGGCATGCGCAAGCTCACCCGCTACGGAGCCGATGTCCTCGCCATCTGCGCAGGCCAGGACGCCGGGGAAGAAGAAGGCGCGAACTGATCCGAAGTCGTCGGAAAAATAGTTTGCGCATGCCCCAGCAATCCCCATAGGTTCTTAGCCACGGGGATGGAGGCCTTCTCGAAGGCCCCGATTCCGTGCTGTACTTGCATATCCGCCGGACTGGTTCACCCCGGTCCCGTAGACGCCGAGAGGAGGCGATTCCAGTGATCAGCATCATCAGCAGCTCCACCAGCACCGTCAAAATGACCGATCGCTCTGTCGTCTCCGCGTGCATGCTCGGCGCCTTCACCTCGGGCACCGGTCTGTCCGGCATTCGTGCCGCGCGTCCGGCGTCCTCCGTGTCTCTGGCGGGTCTTCCCGTCCGGGCGCGCAATGAGCGACCGACCAAGGCACTGGAAGCAGTAGCGGCACAGGCGCAGGCCTATGCCTTTACGGCGGCCGGTGCCGGTAGCCGGAAGCAGACGCAGCACCACCTGATGTGGGCCTTCCGTGGGCCAGAACCCTGGAGTGATCCAGCCTGATCGTCGATCAGGCCGGCGCCTTCAGGGCCGCGGAACCCCACCCGGGATCCGCGGCCCATTTGTTTGTCCCCGAACGGGGACGGCGGAGCGAAGGGGCCTCGGGACAAGAAAAGACTCCGGTACCAGCCGCAACCCGGTCCAACAGGACCGGAACGACAGACGAGGAAGACGAACCGTGCAACTCGAAGCGCACGCCCCGTCCGTACCGCCTTCCGAAACGATCCCCCCGCCCGGCCTCACGGAGGACTCCACCTTGATTCCGCTCACCGCGCTCACCGCGCTCGACGACGCCATCGAGAACCTCGGCGTGCCCGTCCCCTGCCGCTCCTACGACCCGGAGGTCTTCTTCGCCGAGTCGCCGGCGGACGTCGAGTACGCCAAGTCCCTCTGCCGTACCTGCCCGCTGGTCGAGGCCTGCCTCGCCGGCGCCAAGGAGCGGCGTGAGCCCTGGGGCGTCTGGGGTGGGGAGCTGTTCGTGCAGGGTGTCGTCGTTGCCCGGAAGCGGCCGCGTGGTCGCCCGCGCAAGAACCCGGTCACGGCATGAACACCGCAGGAACGATCGACCGCCCCCTCACGCTCGACCCCCAGAAGCAGGCCCCGATGAAGCCGTCTACCAACGAGCCCGCAGGCGCGATGCCTGAAGACTTCACCAAGAGCGGTGCGATGGACTCGCGCCAGAACAGGACCCGAGAGATGCAACTCATTCCAGAAGCCCTGGCTCGTGCGCATATGGACGAACTGCTGCACGAGGCCGAGCGGAACCGACAGGCCGTGCGCCTGGCGGCCGCCCGCCGGATGCAGCGCCGGGCGGAGCGCGCCTCGAAGCGCGCCCGCCGCGCGCTCGCCATGGCCGTCATGCAGTGATATCGAACACCTGAAGCGGTGGCCTCCCTGCGCAGGGAGGCGGAGCTCCCCTCGCGGGGGCCGGTCCGACCGAACGGACCGGCCCCCGCGGTGCGTTGTGTCCGCTGATCGCGGGCCGCGGCGTTATCGTCGCCGGGTGACGAGTCTTCCCGGAGACAGTGACGTCGGCGGCGGCTCCGCCAGGGAGTCCCAGCCGCTCCTGTGCGCCCACTGCGGCGCCCGTGCCGAGGGACCGCGGCCCACGTGGACCTGCTCCGTGGAGAACGGCGCTCGCCACTACTTCTGCGACCGCTGCTCCCGGGAGAACCTCAGAGCGATCGAGGGGCGGTTGGACTCGGCCTGGTGGTGAGCCGGTGGAGGTCCCTCATGCCTGAGCGGCCGACTCTCCCTCGTCCATGATCTCCACGATCTCCACGTTTTTCTCCGGGACGAACCCCGGCAGCCACTCCTCCAGTTCCTCCCGCAGACGCACCGTCGAGCCCAGCTGACACAGGACGCCGATGGTGCTCAAGGTCACCCGGTGGATCAGGAGGTACGCCGGGGGCAGGTTGAGCTGCTTGCCCAGCTGGTAGGCGGGGGAGCGGGGATCGCCGATGCGGGCTGCCTGGCTGCGCATCCAGCCGCGGGTGAAGGTGAACTCGTCGACCTGGGCCGGTTCGATGATCGGCAGGAGGTAGTCGAGCACGGCGTCGGGGTCGAGTTCTATGGATTCCTTGACGAAGCCCTCGGCACACAGGAGCTCGTAGACGGCCTCCGCCTCGCCGTCGATCGTCATGCGCAAGGACCTGCCGATCGTGGTGGGCAGGCCGCCCGGGAGGCGGTCGACCGTGCCGAAGTCCAGGACGCCCAGACGCCAGTCGTCCTCGCCGTCCGGGCCGCCGGGCAGCAGACGGAAGTTGCCCGGGTGCGGATCGGCGTGCAGCAGGCCGGTGCGGGCGGGCCCTGAGAAGAGGAAGCGGGCCAGCAGCTGACCGGCGCGGTCGCGCTGGTCCTGCGTGCCGTCGGCGATCACCTCGGACAGGGGGACGCCGTCCATCCACTCGGTGACCAGGACCTGTTCGCACTGGTGGACCACACCGGGCACCACCACATCCGGATCACCCGCGAACTCCTCGGCGTGGGCGCGCTGGGCCTGCGCCTCCAGGCCGTAGTCCAGCTCCTCCGAGACCCGGTCCCGGAGCTCCGTGATCAGCGGCTTGATGTCCACGCCGGGGATGAGGGGACCCAATAGGCGGGCGAACCGGCTCAACTGATTCAGATCGGACAGCAGGGCCTCGCCGGCGCCCGGGTACTGCACCTTGACCGCCACCTCACGGCCGTCGTGCCACACCCCCCGGTGCACCTGGCCGATCGAGGCGGCCGCCGAGGGTTTGTCCTCGAACTCAAGGAACAGCTCGTTCCAGTTCTCGCCGAGCCGCTGCGTCAGCACCGTGTGCACGGTGCGGGTCGGCATCGGGGGCGCCGCCTCCTGGAGCTTCGTCAGGGCCGCCCGATAGGGGCCGGCGACCTCCTCGGGGAGCGCCGACTCGAACACCGACAGGGCCTGGCCGAACTTCATCGCGCCGCCCTTGAGCTCGCCGAGCACCTTGAACAGCTGCTCCGCCGTGCGCTGTTGCAGTTCACGGCCGACGAGCTCCGCGGACTCGCCCACGATCCGCTTGCCGAGTCCCCAGGTCGCCCGTCCGGCGAAACCGAGCGGAAGCGCGGCCAGCTTGGCGGTACGGGTAACCGCCTTCCGGGGAAGATCAGACATGCGCCCTCCAGGTCCCAGCCAGCCCCGCCGCGTCTGTCCTGCGGCGCAACTCTTTCGACGGTCGTTGCTCCGCCATTGTCTCGTGTCCATCCTCGCCCTTGGAGGTGTGTTCCCCCTTACCTTTCTCCGCCGCCCCGCATGAGCATGCGGAATGCGCCCATACCGGGCGCGCATGCCAGGTCAGGGAAGGAAGGGAAATCTCCCAGCGTGCGCCCGCGCTCGACGGAACCCGGCCGTCCAGAAAGGTGAGCGCGTGGGTGGCCGCCAGTCCCGCCACGGTGGTTGCCAGCGCCAGGTCGCAGGGGCGGGTCTGGCGAGGGCCGCCGGAGCGCCACTGGGCGATCAGCCGGGGCCAGGCCTGGTCCCGGTCGGCGCGTGCCTCGTGGAGACATCCGGCGCACCCCGTCTCGCCGGGCAGCACGAACGGGCCCACCATCCCGGTACCCTCTACGACTCCGGCGTACAGATGAGGTGTCCCCGAGACGATCAGGGGATCGGCGGCGGACGGCAGGGGCGCGTACACGTCCACATCGTCCCGCGGGGCGAGGATCACCAGGGACAGGCCCGTGTCATGGCCCTCGGACGCGGTGCGGGGAGCGCGGCGCGGTGGGCTGTCCGGGGCGGCATGGCGCACGACCCGCCGGGCGGCCTCGTCCCTGCGGTCGCCGACGGACTCGGCGGGCAGCCCGCCCGGCGCGACGTCGCCCGGCTCGACGCGACCGACATCGCGTACCTCGACCTCGCCGACCCCGGCACCTGACAACAGTGAGGCCAGGACGGTGCCCACTCGGCCCGCGCCCCGGACCTGGACCCGCAGCGAGCGGCGGGCGGCCAGCAGCGCGATCGCCTCACCCGGCTCGGACGTGGTCAGCGACAGTGACGCGAGATCGGGGCGCAGCCGGTCAAGGACCTCCTTCTTCGTGCGCAGAGCCTCCGCGGCCGGTCCGCCTCCTCTCGCGTCGTCGACGAGACCGGCCCGCGCCAGCCGCTCCACCAGGGCATCGACATGACCGTCCGGCAGGTCCATGCGGCGCCCTTCCTCCCGCAGGAGCTGCAGCCCGCGGGTGCCGTTGAGCAGGTCCAGGAAGCTGCCGGTCGCCGTGTCCATGGGTCCCAGCGTCATCGCGTGCGCCGGAGTCATCCCGAACTGCACGGTATTGAGGTCGCGCCAGCCACGCCGGAGCGCCGGCTTCACGATCGGCACCATCGACTGCGAGATGGTCGACTGCGACATGGTCACCTCCGAGATCGACGACTGGGAGATCGTCGACTGCGAGATCGTGGCCCGCGCACTCGTCTTTTGCCTCACCGTCGGCTGCATGACAGGCCCCCGTAGCCCTCGTGGAACATCTCCGTTCGCCGGTGGAGCCGGTCGGACGTCCGGTCGGACCTCCGTCGCGGTTCTGACGGCGAGTGCCGACGTGCTTCGCCGGCGAATGCCAGCATGCCCCGGCCCGGCGCGGGGCGCCGAAAGTTGTCCACAGGCGGTGGGTATTCGTCGTACAAGTCAGTCGTACGAATCAAACGCAGGTGGGGGATCGGAGCGCATCGCGACCCAACCGTCCCGGAGTCGGGACTTCCCGCGTGCGCAGCGGGTAACGTCGGGGCGTGCCCGCCGACCCACTGCACCGCGCCGGAACGCCACAGCGCAGCACGACGAGCCAGCCGCCGAGCAGCTCGGGGGCGAGCGCGATCGAGGTCCGCAGGAGCGCCCGGCGACGCCGGACGGTCTCCGCGTACCGCGAGGGCGATCGCACCGTCGTACTCATCCCTGCCCGGATGTCCGAGGCCGAGGAGCAGCGCTGGGTGAGCGTCATGCTCGACAAGCTGGCCGCCCAGGAGAGCAAGCGGGTCCTCGGGGACGCGGAACTGACCGAGCGCGCAGAGCGGCTCTCGGCCCAGTACTTCGACGGCAGGGCCCGGCCGAATTCGGTGCGCTGGGTCACCAATCAGAACACGCGGTGGGGCTCGTGCACCCCCGCCGAGGGCAGCATCCGCCTCTCGCACCGCCTTCAGGGCATGCCCGAGTACGTCGTGGACTACGTCCTCCTGCATGAACTCGCGCATCTGCTGGTGCCCGGACACGGACCGGGTTTCTGGCGGTTGCTGGAGGCGTACCCGCGCACCGAGCGGGCCCGGGGCTACCTCGAGGGAGTGGTCGCCGCCGAGCGGTTGCCCCATCTGCCGGGCGCCCGCGGAGAGTGACACCCGCCTCGCGCGGTGCCGCCCGCTGGCGGGGAACTGGGATTTTGTACCGGAACTGTACCGACCTCCGTCGGTGTCCGAGTTTGCCGTTAGCCTGTCGCGACGCACTCACATTCGGGATGGGGGACGGTCGTTACGCATGGCCAGGGAATTCCAACGCGGCCACAAGGCCAAGATCAGTGACCTGACCGCGGGCAGGGACTTGTACGTGGGTGTACAGATCTCCGGCCCCGGACTGACCTTCGACATCAGCTGCTTCGGACTGGACGCCGACGAACGGCTCTCGGACGACCGGTATTTCATCTTCTTCAACCAGCCGAAGTCGCCCGAGGACTCCCTGCAGCTCCTGGGTCCGCAGGCGGGCGACACCGAATCCTTCCGGGTCACGCTCGATCAGATTCCGCCGCAGATCCAGAAGCTGTCGTTCACGGCGACGATCGACGGCGTCGGCCAGATGTCGCAGATCGCCCCCGGACACCTCCGGATCGTCGCCGGCGGCGAGGAGGTCGCCCGGTACTCCTTCGACGGCAGCGAGTTCTCCACCGAACGCGCCGTCATGCTGGGCGACTTCTACCTGAAGGACGTCTGGCGCTTCGCGGCGGTCGGACAGGGCTTCGACGGCGGCCTGGACGCGCTGCTGAAGAACTTCGGCGGCGAGGTCGCCGAGGAGGAGCCCGCGCCCGCGCCGGCTGTCCCGGAGCAGCCCCAGGCCCAGTCCCCGGCGCCGACGTTCGCCCCTCCGTCGGCGCCACCCGCGCCCGCCCCGGCACCCATGTTCGGCACGCCCCCCGCGGCACCGGCCCCGCCGACCCCCGCACCGTCCGTCCACACCGCCCCGACGATCGTGGGAACCACTCCACCCGGCGGATTCGGCACCCCTCCCGCAACCCCTGCCGGCACCCCGCCAGGCCCCCCTCCCGGCGTCCCGCCCCAGGCGCCCGCCGCCCCGACGAGCCCGCACATGTTCACGCCCCCCGGCGCGGGTCCGCAGACGTTCACTCCCCCGGGCGCCCCCGCGGCCTTCCCCGGCCAGCAGCAGCCCTTCGGCGGTGCCACGCAGCTCGCACCCGTGCCGCCCGAGGCGAATGTGCGCGTCGTCCTGACGAAGTACGCGGAAGCACCCGTAGGGGACCGCTGGACGGAGCAGAACCCGCAACTGGTGCGGGCCACGCTCACCAAGGGCGCCCCGATCCTCGCCAAGCAGGGCAGCATGGTCGCCTACCAGGGCGACATCGACTTCGCCCACAAGGGCTCCGGTCTGCTCGGCAAGCTCACCGGGGCGCTCACCGGCCAGGGCATGTCCCTGATGCGCTGTTCCGGCGACGGAGAGGTGTTCCTCGCCGACGAGGCGAGCCGGGTCTTCGTGATCCGCCTCCAGGGGGAGCAGCTCTACACCAGCGCGCAGGGGGTGCTCGCCTTCGACGAGGCCCTGGAGACCGAGGTCCGCCGGATCGAGGGTGCGGGGCTGCCGGGCGGAGGCCTGTTCAGCATGCTCTTCTCCGGCACCGGAGCGGTCGCCGTGAAGACACGTGGTGTGCCGGTCGTCATCCCGGTCGGCCCGGCCACCTACGTCGACGGGAACGCCGTCATCGCCTGGTCCGCCGGCGCCCAGGCCGTCACCACGACCGCGCTCAGGCTGCGCCGCTCCGGGTACTCCCGGCAGTCCACGGAGGCCGTGAACCTCCAGTTCCGCGGCGCCCCCGGCAACTTCGTCGTCGTACAGCCCTTCGAGGTGTGAGGCTCATGGACACCCAGACTCTCAGCGCGCACCGCGCCGCTCCGACCGGCGTCCGGATGAGTGTGCACAGCTCCAAGACGCTCAAGGTCACCATGGCCACGGGACACGATCTGCTGGCCAAGGCCGGATCGATGATCGCGTACGAGGGCTATGTGCAGTTCGACGGACCGCCGGCCACCCTTCGCCGCTCGGCGGAGGAGATGGTCACCGGTGAGGGCGGAAGGATCATGCTCTGCCGCGGTGACGGCGACCTCTACCTCGCCGACTACGGGGGCGACATCATCGTCCTCCACCTGAACGGTGAGGCTCTCTCGGTCAACGGAGCCACGCTGCTGGCCTGCGACGCCTCGCTGGAACTGACCATCGAACCGGTCAAGGGGCTCGCCAAGCTGTCCGGCTCGGGCCTGACCAACCTGGTCGTACGGGGCACGGGCTGGGTGGCGCTGGTCAGCCGGGGCGTTCCGATGGCCCTGGACTGCGCCGAACGCGAGACGTACGTCGACCCGGACGCCCTCATCGCCTGGACGACCGGCCTGGACATGAAGGCCCGTCGCACGGTCAAGGCGAGCGCCCTCATCGGCCGGGGCAGCGGTGAGGCCTTCCAGATCGGCTTCAAGGGGCAGGGCTTCGTGGTCGTCCAGCCGAGCGAGGACACCGGCGACCGATTCAAGATCCGGGGCTGAGGGGAGCACCGCACATCATGCACAGCACACTCTTCGCACACGTCCCGGTGGAATCCACCGGCCGCTACACCCTGCAGAACCCGCAGCTCCTGAAGACCGACGTCACCCAGGGCAGCAGCGCCGTACTCGCGCGCCAGGGCGCGATGGTGGCCTTCGAGGGGCAGGTGGAGTTCGACAGCCAGTACCGCAACCGCAGCTGGCGCAACGTCGAGCGGATGACCGGTGAGCGCCTGGAACTCATGCGCTGCAAGGGCAACGGCGTCGTCTACCTGGCCAATCTCGCCCAGCACCTGCACGTCATGGAGGTCGGTCGCGGACTGACCGTGGACAGCTCCTATGTCCTCGCTTTCGACGGCTCCCTGGGTGTGGGCATCGTCGCGGTGGACAGCGCCGTGGAGATCGCCTCGGCGGGCGCCTACAACCTGGAGCTGTCCGGCTCCGGGCAGGTCGTCCTCATGACATCCGGCGAGCCGCTGGTCATGGAGGTCACCCCGGAGAAGAACGTCTGCTGCGACGCGGACGCCGTGGTCGCCTGGTCCACGTCCCTGCGCACCCAGCTCCAGGCTCCGACCTCCACCTCCGCGGTGTGGCGTCGCAAGGGCTCCACCGGAGAAGGGTGGGAAATGCAGTTCTCCGGCACGGGGTACGTCCTGGTACAGCCCAGCGAGCTGCTGCCGCCGCAGCACCTGCGCTCGTCGGGCATGCTCGGCCAGTTCGGCATGCGCGGGAACTCCCTCGGCGGAAGCAACGCCTGAGCCTCCCGCATCGCCCCAGGGCAAACGTAAGGGGCGGCCGTCCAGGCAGTCGCCCCTTACGCACGGGTGCTCGTCACCCGCGCTCAGAGCCTTGCGCGGGTCGCTTCCAGCAGCCGTACGACCGACTCGTCCGCCACGGCCGCCACCTCGTCGTACCCGAACCAGCGCACATCGAGCGACTCCTCGCTGACCGCGTGCGCCGCGCCGGGCGGCGCCACGGCCGCGTACTGGACGTCGAAGTGCCAGTGGCACGGCGCCGGGATCGCGTGCCGGTCCAGGCGCACCGGACCGCCCGGGAGCAGCGTCAGACCCTCGACGCCGGACTCCTCCGTCGCCTCACGAAGAGCCGCCGCCTGCAGGGACGCGTCCTGCGGCTCGCAGTGGCCGCCCATCTGGAGCCACATGCGCAGCTTCCTGTGGAGCGTGAGCAGTACACGGCCGCGCTCGGGTTCGATCACCAGGGCGCTCGCCGTGATGTGCCCGTCCCCACAGGCCTTCCACATGCCGTCCGGGTGCTCCGCCAAATGGTCCAGGTACGCCTGGCGCAGCTCTCCCTGGTCCTCGTAGCGCTTCAGAACGAGGACCGCGTCGTCGTACAGGCTCACTCGGTGTCGTTGCCCTTGTCGGTGTCCTTGGTGTCCCCGGTGTCCGCGGAGCTGTCGTCCTTCTTCTTGAGGTCGGGCTTGTCGGCCGCCTCGCCGAGCATCTTGTCCAGCTCGGAGAAGTCCAGCTGCTCGCGGTGCACGAAGCCGTCCGGGTCGTCCAGGTCGGAGGCGGTCGGCAGCATGTCGGGGTGGGCCCACACGGCGTCCCGACCGTCGACACCCCGTGCGTCGGTGAGCGAGGCCCACAGACGAGAGGCGTCCCGCAGGCGGCGGGGACGCAGCTCCAGGCCGATCAGCGTGGCGAACGTCTGCTCGGCAGGGCCGCCCGACGCGCGACGGCGGCGCAGGGTCTCGCGCAGCGCGTCGGCGGAGGACAGGCGCGGCTTCGCGGCCGCGTGGACCACCGCGTCGACCCAGCCCTCGACCAGTGCGAGAGCCGTTTCCAGACGGGCCAGGGCCGTCTTCTGCTCGGGCGTGTCCTCCGGCTGGAACATGCCCTGCTGGAGGGCGTCCTGCAGCTGCTCGGGGTTCTGCGGGTCGAACTGGCCGACCACGTCCTCCAGCTTGGCGGTGTCGACCTTGATCCCGCGCGCGTACCCGTCGACTGCTCCGAACAGGTGCGAGCGCAGCCACGGGACGTGCGCGAACAGGCGCTGGTGAGCGGCCTCGCGCAGGGCGAGATAAAGCCGCACCTCCTCCTTGGGCACGCCCAGGTCCTTGCCGAAGGCCTCGATGTTCACCGGCAGCAGGGTCGCCTTGCCGGCCGGGCCGAGCGGCAGGCCGATGTCGGTCGAGCCGAACACCTCGCCCGCGAGTACGCCGACGGCCTGCCCGATCTGCGTGCCGAACATGGCGCCGCCCATCGAGCGCATCATGCCGATCAGCGGGCCGGCCATGGCCTGCATCTCCTCCGGCAGGACGTCACCCATGGCGGTGCCGACCCGCTCGGCGACCGGGTCCACGAGCTCCTTCCACGCGGGCAGGGTCGCCTCGACCCACTCCGCGCGGCTCCACGCCACCGCGGAGGCGGCACCGGACGGCAGGGACGTGGCGTCGTCCAACCACAGGTCGGCCAGGCGGACGGCCTCCTGGACCGCGTTGCGCTCGGCGGGGCCGACGCTCGCGTCCTTGGTGCCGTCGGCGGTGCCCTGGGAGACCGTCTGGCGGGCGATCTGCTTGGCCATGTCCCAGTTCACCGGACCGCCCTCGTACGAGAGCATCTGGCCCAGCTGCTGGAAGGCGGCGCCCAGGTCGGAGGGGTTCAGCGAACCGAACATGGCGGCGAGCGGATTGTCCGCACCGGGGCCGCCAAAGCCTCCGGCGCCGGGCATCCCGCCGAAACCGAACGGGTTGGCCGGTCCCTGACCACCGCCGCTCTGCGGGTCCTTCTTTTTGCCCTCGTCGCCGTCGTCCGGCTCCTCCGGCGGAAGGCCGAATCCGAATGGGGTGTCACTCACGGGATTCCTCGGCTGGTAAGGCCACCGGTTCTCTCCGGCGGCGCGGCTGCCCGACAACACCACCCAGCGTAGACACCATGGGCGCTTCGAGCCTCGGTGCTTCGCCGACTGTCGGCCTGCGGCAGGATGGATGCCACCTGGTACGTACGCGTCACTCGCGTTCCTACTGAAGACAACCACTGGAGACGCCCGGTGAGTTCCCCAGATCCGCAGGTTCGCGCAGCGCGAAACCCGTCAACCAGTTCTGCCATCCGCGGGCCCGTCGTCGCGGTCACCGGTGCCGCGTCCGGCGTAGGCGCCCTGCTCACCGAGCGGCTCGTCGCATCGGAGGAGGTCAAGCAGGTCATCGCACTCGACGAGCGGCGTGGCGAGTGTGCCTCGGCCCAGTGGCACATCCTCGATGTGCGGGATCCGGCCATCGCCGAGAAGCTGCGAGGGGCCGACGTGGTGGTCCATCTGGCTCTTGATCTCGACCTGGAGACCGATGCCGCCGCCCGGACGGCCTACAACGTGCGGGGGACGCAGACCGTGCTGACCGCGGCCGCGGCGGCGGGCGTCCACCGGGTCGTGCTGTGCACGTCCTCCATGGTCTACGGGGCCCTGCCGGACAACGAGCTGCCGTTGTCGGAGGACGCGGAACTGCGGGCCACGGCGGAGGCGACCGGCGTGGGGGACCTGCTGGAGATCGAACGGCTGGCCCGGAGGGCTCCTCGGGCCCATCCCGGACTCAATGTCACCGTGGTGCGGCCGGCCGTGCTCGTCGGAGGCACCGACACCGCGCTGACGAGGTATTTCGAGTCGCCTCGGCTCCTGGTCGTCGCCGGCTCGCGGCCCGCCTGGCAGTTCTGCCACGTCGAGGACCTGTGCAGTGCGCTGGAATACGCCGTCCTGGAGAAGGTCGAGGGGGAGCTTGCTGTCGGCTGCGACGGGTGGCTGGAGCAGGAGGAGGTCGAGGAGCTCAGCGGGATCCGGCGGATGGAGCTGCCGTCGACGGTCGCGCTGGGGGCGGCCGCCCGGCTGCACCGGATCGGGCTCACGCCGTCTCCGGCGGGAGATCTGGCGTACACGATGTACCCCTGGGTGGTGAGCGGAAGCCGGCTGCATGACGCGGGCTGGCGGCCGCAGTGGACCAACGAGGAGGTGCTCGCGGAGCTCCTCGAGGAGGTCGCCGGGAGGCACACGGTGGCCGGGCGGCGGCTGGGGCGCAAGGACGCGACGGCGGCCGGGGCCGCGGGGGCGACGGTGGCCCTGCTGGGAGCGGCGGCCGTGGTGCGGAGGGCCCGGAAGGCGCGGCGGCGGATCTGAGGGGCGCGGTGCTGGTGCTGCCGGGCGCGCTGTGCTGGTGCGGACGCCGGATTCGTCGTCCCGCCGCACGCCCCCGCCGCCCCTTGCCCGTGCTGTCCCTTGCCCGTCCCGTCCCCTCTGCTCGTCCCGTCCCTGCCGGACGGGCACGCGCGCGTGCCGGGCGCCAGGGATGTTCCCCGTCCGCGTCGGCGTGCGGCACGATGGGGGTATGGCACCCACATACGACCACCCCGGCGAGCAGGTCGCTCAGGATCCGATCAAGTTGCTCGCCATCCGGGAGACGGCACTCTCCCTGGACGAGGTCTTCCGGGCGGTAGGGGACGACGCCGCCGGGGGGACCGCGTTGTTCGTGGGGACCGTGCGGAATCACGACGGGGGCGCCGATGTGGAGGCGCTCGGGTATTCGTGCCACCCCAGTGCCGAGGCCGAGATGCGGCGGATCGCCGAGAAGGTCGTCGCGGAGTATCCGGTGCGGGCCCTCGCCGCGGTGCACCGGGTCGGAGACCTCCGGGTCGGGGACCTGGCCGTCGTCGTCGCCGTGTCCTGCTCGCACCGGGGCGAGGCCTTCGAGGCATGCCGGAAGCTGATCGACGACCTCAAGCACGAAGTGCCCATCTGGAAGCACCAGAGGTTCTCCGACGGCACGGAGGAATGGGTCGGGGCCTGCTGATCCCGCTTCCACCCTCGTTGCACCTGTCACCCTTGACGCACCCGCCGACCCTTTCCTCACCCTCTCCGGTTGCGTAACCGCACCCCTGGCGTGAGCGTTGTCAGCGCGGATGGTTAATCTGCTGATCAGTCAGTTGTGGTGGTTGAGGTGGGGTTGGAGGTCGGCATGGGGGCGCTCGTCTGGTTGCTGATTCCGCTGGCGGCTGCGATCGGCGCCGGCTTGTGGGGAAGTTGGGCCAACCGGACCCGCAAGACCCGGGGCGACGGTCCCGAGCTTGACGGATACGCCCGGTTCCGCGCCGCCATGGAGAAGTCCCACTCCGGCACCTGACCCGGGCGCGGCCCTGACGGTGCGCTGACAGGACCGTCCCGTACTGTCGTGCCATGCCACGCCGCACCGCGACGATGCTCGCCTCCACCCTGATGCTGATCGCGCTCCTGTGCGCGGGAGTCTTCATCAACGTGCCCTATTCGGAGATGTCACCGGGACCGACGGTGAACACCCTCGGGGAGCACGACGGCGAGCCGGTACTGCAGATCTCCGGCCGGAAGACGTACGGGACGAGCGGGAACCTGAACATGACCACCGTCCGGGTCACCAGCGCCGACTACAAGATGAACCTCGTGGAGGCCGTCTACGGATGGCTCGCGCACGACAACAGGGTCGTGCCGCACGACACGCTCTACCCGGACGGCAAGACCGAGGAGCAGTCCACCCAGGAGAACGCCGAGGAGTTCAGCCAGTCCCAGGAGAGCGCGAAGGTCGCCGCGCTGAAGAGGCTGGACGTCCCGGTGCGGTCCTGGGTGATCGTTTCGACCGTCGTCAAGGGCTCCCCGGCCGAGGGCAGGCTGCACGCCGGTGACGTGATCAAGGCCGTCGACGGTACGGCGGTGAAGGAGCCGGCCGACGTCGCGAAGCTGGTGACCAAGCACAAGCCGGGGCAGAAGGTCGTGTTCACGATCGTGCCGGCCAAGGAGCAGGCCGCCGCCGAGAAGGCGAACAGGACGGCGGCGAAGACGCAGGACGTGACCATCACGACCGCGACCTCCGACGACAGCGGCGAGAAGCGCGCCATCGTCGGGATCTCCGCCGGGACCGACCACACGTTCCCGTTCACCATCGACATCAAGCTCGCCGACGTCGGCGGGCCGAGTGCCGGCCTGATGTTCGCCCTCGGCATCTACGACAAGCTCACCCCGGGCAGCCTCACCGGGGGCAAGTTCGTCGCCGGCACCGGCACCATCGACGACAACGGCAAGGTCGGCCCGATCGGCGGCATCGAGATGAAGACCGTCGGCGCGCGCGACAAGGGCGCCCAGTACTTCCTCACCCCCGCCGAGAACTGCGCGGCCGCCGCGAGCGATCCCCCCAGCGGGCTCACGCTCGTCAAGGTGAACACCATCGACGACGCGCTGGGCGCCCTGAAGGACATCCGCAGCGGCGACACCGCCGACCTGCCGAAGTGCACGACGAAGTAGCCCTCCAGGCCCCCAGGGCGCAGGCTCAGACCCCAGGGCCCCAGACCGCAGGGCCCAGACCCCAGGGCCCCAGACCCCGGGGCTACTCCTCGAAGGTCGCCGCCAGCGCCTCCGTGAGGCCGGGAACCAGGTCGGAACCAGTGAGGACCTCCGTCGGGGAGTCCTTCTCGCGCAGCCGCAGGGCCGACTCGCGGGCGCCGTCGCGCAGCACCCCGACCGTCATCCGCACCTCCTGGCGGTCCGGGTGCTCGGCCACCCACTGGGCGAGTTTCTTCTCGCTCAGACCCTCGGGAACGGTCGCCTCTGCGGACGGCGGCAGCATCAGGCGCTCCACGGTGAGCGCGCAGCCGACCACCGCGTCGGGCCAGGCGATGGTGCCGAGGAACTCGTCGAGCGGCTTGCCCGTCGGCACCTCGTCCTGCTCGATCGGGGTGAGGCCGGTGGTCTCCTGCTCCGCCTGGAGGCCGAGCTGGGCCGCGAGGGCGGGTTCCTGGACCCGTAGCCGGGCGGTGTCTACGAGGGCGAAGAGGCGGGCGGGCTGGTCCCAGCCGAGGCCGGAGGCGTACTCGTCGATCTCGAGGACCGCCCGGGTCAGCGGGCTCGCCGCCATGGGAGTGTTGGACATGGTCACAATCCTGCCTGGTTCCCTACCCGAATCGGGAACCGAGTAAAGCGTGAGTAAGTTGCATAGATGAGGGCCTACGATCACGTGGCCCATGGACGGCCCGTGATGACGCGGGCCTGACGGACCAACAGCGAACTTCGAGGTGCGCACCTTGGCTTTCCAGATGCCGGACCGCGGCGGAGGCCCGACGGGGCCACGGATCAGAGTGGGCCGCCCGTCCCGGCGCGTCCGGACCCTGCTCATGACACTGGGCGTCCTTGCCGTGCTCGGCATGGCGTTCACCATGTTCGCGGGATTCTGGACGGACTGGCTCTGGTACCGGTCGGTGAACTACTCGTCCGTGTTCACGACGACGCTGTGGACCAAGATCGGACTGTTCTTCGTCTTCGGTCTGCTGATGGCCCTCGCGGTCGGCTTCAACATCTGGCTCGCCCACCGTCTGCGTCCGCCGCTGAGCGCCATGTCCATGGAGCAGCAGAGCCTCGACCGCTACCGGATGGGCATCGCACCGTACAAGAAGTGGCTGCTGCTCGGGATCACCTCCCTGGTGGGCCTGATCGCGGGTGCCTCCGCCTCCAGCCAGTGGCGTACCTGGCTGATGTGGGTCAACGGCGTGCCCTTCCACCAGAAGGACCCGCAGTTCCACCTCGACATCTCCTTCTACACCTTCGATCTGCCCTGGTACCGGTTCCTGCTCGGCTTCGGCTTCGCCGCCACGATCCTCTCCGTGATCGCCGCCGCGCTCACCCACTACCTGTACGGCGGCCTCAGGGTCACCTCCCCGGGCGCACGGGCCACGGCCGCGGCGACCGGGCACCTGTCGGTGCTGCTGGGCGTTTTCGTCGCCCTGAAGGCGGTCGCCTACTGGCTCGACCGGTACGGACTCGCGGTGAAGTCGAGCGACTTCAAGGCCACCGACAACTGGACGGGCCTCAGGTACGTCGACGCCAACGCCTATCTGCCGGCCAAGACGATCCTGTTCTGCATCGCGGTCATCTGCGCGCTGCTGTTCTTCGCGACCCTGTGGCGGCGCACTTGGCAGCTCCCCGTCATCGGCTTCGGCCTGATGGTGCTGTCCGCGATCCTCATCGGCGGTCTGTACCCGGCGATCGTCCAGAAGTTCCAGGTCCAGCCGAACGAGCAGGCCAAGGAAGCGCCGTACGTCGCGAAGAACCTCAAGGCGACGCGTGAGGCGTACGGCATCGACGACGCCAAGGTCAGCGAGTACGAAGGCAAGTCCACCACGGAGAAGACCAAGCTGCGCGACGATGCCACCGACGCGGCCAGCATCCGCATCATGGACCCGAACATCGTCTCGCCGACGTTCCAGCAGCTCCAGCAGATGCGGAACTACTACGCCTTCCCGACCAACCTGGACGTCGACCGCTACAGCACCAAGGACGGCAACGACCAGGACACGGTCATCGGTCTGCGGGAGCTGAACCTCAACGGCATCCCCAAGAACAACTGGATCAACGACCACTTCCGCTACACCCACGGATACGGCGCGGTCGCCGCCAAGGGCACCGAGGCGGACTCCCAGGGCCGTCCGGTCTTCACCGAGTCCGACCTGCCGTCCAAGGGCGAGCTCAAGACGTACCAGCAGCGCGTCTACTACGGCGAGAAGACCAACACGTACTCGATCGTCGGCGGTCCCCAGAAGGAGATCGACTACTCCGACGACAACGGCGAGAAGACCTTCAGCTACACCGGCAAGAGCGGGGTCAACCTCTCCAACCCCATCAACCGGGCCGCGTACGCGGTGGCGTTCAACGAGCCGCAGATCCTCTACTCCGGTGCCATCGGCGAGGGTTCGCGGATCCTGTACAACCGCACCCCGAAGGAGCGCGTCGAGGCGGTCGCCCCCTGGCTGACCATCGACGGTGACGCCTATCCGGCGGTGGTGAGCGGCAAGATCCAGTGGATCGTCGACGCGTACACGACGACCAACGGATACCCGTACGCCTCGCGGACCACGCTGGGTGACACGACGGCCGACTCGCTGACCGCGACCAACAACTCGCGCGCGGTGGTGGCCCAGCAGAACCAGGTCAACTACATCCGCAACTCGGTGAAGGCGACCGTCGACGCGTACACCGGTCAGGTCAAGCTCTACCAGTGGGACACCCAGGACCCGGTCCTGAAGACCTGGATGAAGGCGTTCCCGGGTACGGTCGAGCCCAAGGGGGACATCTCCCAGGCGCTGATGGACCATCTGCGGTACCCGCAGGACCTGTTCAAGGTCCAGCGCGAACTGCTCAGCCGCTACCACGTGGAGGACGCGCAGACGTTCCTCAGCGGCAGCGAGGTGTGGCAGGTGCCGGACGACCCGACCAACAAGTCGGGCAACGCGGTGCCGCCGTACTACCTGAGCATGAAGATGCCGGACCAGTCCTCGCAGGCGTTCTCGCTGACGACGACGTTCACACCCAACGGCCGGGACAACCTCAGTGCGTTCATGTCCGTCGACGCGGAGGCGGGCACCAGCGACTACGGCAAGATCAGAATCCTGAAACTGCCGACGAACACCGCCGTCAACGGGCCCAAACAGGTGCAGAGCCAGTTCAACTCCAAACCGGACATCGCCGAGACCATCAGCCTGCTCAACCGCGGTGACTCCACCGTGGAGTACGGCAACCTGCTGGCAGTGCCTCTCGACGGCGAATTCCTGTACGTGGAACCGGTCTACGTCCGCGGTGGGGGCCTGAAGTACCCACTGCTGCGGAAGTTGTTGGTGACCTACGGCGGCAACACCGCCTTCGAGGACACCCTGGGCACGGCCCTCAACAAGGTCTTCGGAGCGGACGTTTCGACGACCCCGCCACCGGACCAGGGCGACACGACCAAACCGCCACCGACGTCCACCAACCCCACTGTCCAGGAGGCGTTGAACGAGGCTCAGGAGGCCTTCGACGCCGGCCAGAAGGCGCTGAGCAAGCAGCCGATCGACTGGGAAGCGTACGGCAAGGCTCAGAAGGACCTGGAGGCGGCGCTGACGCGGGCCGAGCAGGCCCAGACCGAGTCTCGCAAGGGCAGCGGCAGTGGCGGCAAGCCGAGCAGCAGCCCGAAGCCGACCGGTAGTCCGTCCGGCAGTCCCAGTCCGTCCGGCAGTCCCAGTGGCTGATCACGAGGCTGCCTCCAGCGGCTGATCACAAGGTTGATCAGAAGCCCCCCGCGCCGTGATACGGTTGCAGAACAACGGCGCGGGGTGGAGCAGCTCGGTAGCTCGCTGGGCTCATAACCCAGAGGTCGCAGGTTCAAATCCTGTCCCCGCTACTGAAATCGACGACGTCAGTCGTTCGCCAGTGAAGGCCCGGATCCTGACAAGGATCCGGGCCTTTGTGGTGTGCGAACGAATGTGCCGAACGAGGGACGGCCGTGCCGCCGTGGGGAGTTGGCTGAGTGTGTGTTTGACTTGTCTCTCTGTGGGCATGTCGACAAAACGCTGTAGTGACCTCAATGGCTGCGGTATACCAGGTGTACCCAGGTTGCAGGTGGTGCGACGATGGACGTTATGGGGGACAAGGCAACTCTGTTCGAGACAGGGCGTTTTGTGCAACCTTCCGGGCCCGACCAGGCCGGGGAGGTGGCTGAGGATGCCGTCGAGGAGCTTCGCCGCAGACTCGCCGCCGAAGCGGGCGACGTCGAGGCGATGAGCGTCCTCGGGGCCATGCTGCTGCGCCGCGGGGATCTCGATGGAGCCGAACCCCATCTGCGTGCCGCCACCGCGGCCGGTGACCGGGCCGCCGCCAACAACCTGGGAGTCCTTCTCCATCAGCGCGGGTACGCCGACGAAGCCGCCGGATGGTGGCGGATCGCCGCCGTCGCCGGATCCGCCGCGGCCGCGCACGCGCTGGGTCGACACCACCGTGAGCGGGGTGACGAGCCCGCCGCGGAGTACTGGCTGCGCCAGTCCGCCGAGCAGGGACACGCGCTGGGCGCGTACGCGCTCGCCGATCTGCTGGAGCACAGGGGGGATGCCGGGGCCGAGCGGTGGATGCGGGCCGCGGCCGAGCGGGGGCACCGGGAGGCCGCGTACCGGCTGGCACGCGCGCTGGACCGCAGATCCCCGCATGAAGGGCATGAGCGGCGTGAGGGGTATGAGGGAGGCGAGGGGGAGGCCGGGGCCGCCGGGGCCGATGACGGTGTCGCCGCGACGGACGAGGCCGAGCAGTGGTACAAGCAGGCTGCCGCGCGCGGGCACCGGCGGGCCGCGCTGCACCTCGGGGCGATCCTGGAGAGGCGCGGTGAGCTCAAGGAGGCCGGGCGCTGGTACCTGACGTCAGCCAAGGACGGCGAGGCGCGGGCCGCCTGCGCGCTCGGGTTCCTGCTACGGGACGCGGGTGACACGGAGAGCGCGGCCGTGTGGTGGCTGCGGGCCGCACAGGACGGCGACGGCAACGCGGCGAACGCGCTGGGCGCGCTGCACGCCGAGCGGGGCGAGCCGCAGACCGCCGAGCGGTGGTACCGGGCCGCGATGGACGCCGGCGACGACAACGGGGCGTACAACCTCGGGCTGCTCTGTGCCGAGCAGGGGCGGACCGCGCAGGCCGAGCAGTGGTACCGGCGGGCGGCCTATGCCGGGCACCGTGAGGCGGCGAACGCGCTGGCGATCCTGCTGCTGCAGGGCGGGGACACCGCCGGGGCCGAGCCGTGGTTCTCCAAGGCCGCCGAGGCCGGAAGCGTGGACGCCGCGTTCAACCTGGGGATCCTGTTCGCCGGACGGGGCGAGGAGGCGGCCGCGCTGCGGTGGTACGAGCGGGCGGCGGCCGCCGGGCACACCGAGGCGGCGCTGCAGGTCGGGATCGCGCGGCTGCGGGACGGGGACGAGCCGGAGGCCGAGCGGCATCTGCGGTGTGCGGCGGGGCGGGGGAGCGCTGAGGCCGCGTACCGGTTGGCCACCGTGCTGGACGCGCGGCGGCCGCCGGAGCCCGCGCACGAGCTGGGCGAGTCGGTGCACGAGAAGAGCGAGTGCGAGGAGTGGTACGAGCGGGCGGCGTCCCAGGGGCACCGGCGCGCGCAGGTGCGGGTCGGGATGCTGGCGGCGGCCCGGGGGGACGTGGTCGAGGCGGCTCGGTGGTACCGGGAGGCGGCCGAGGCCGGGTCCCGGAACGGGGCCTTCAACCTGGGGCTGCTGCTGGCCCGGGAGGGGAGCGAGCCGGAGGCGGCCGTGTGGTGGACCCGGGCGGCTGACGCGGGGCACGGGCGGGCGGCGTTGCGGCTTGCCCTCGTCTACGCCCGTCGTGGTGAGCTGGCGGAAGGGCAGCGGTGGGCGGACCGGGCCGTGTCGCTCGGACCGGGGGAGGTCGCGGAGCGGGCGGCTCGGTTGCGGGATGCGTTGCGGCAGGAACTGTCGGCGTGACGCTGCGCTGAGCGAGGTGGGGGCGGGCCGGCCTGTGCGGGGTGCGGGGTGCGGTTGCCGGCGTGCTGTTCCCGCCCCCGCCGCCCCTACCCGTCCCATCCCAGGGGCTCCGCCCCTTCGACCCCGCCTGGGGCTGCGCCCTTGTGCCCGGGCGGGGACTGCGTCCCCTGCACCCCGCTCCGGCTTCCGCCGGGCTGCGTTCCCCGCGTCCCTTTCTGGGCCCCGCCTTTTTTGGCTCCGGCCGACGGTGTCCCGAGGCTCTGCCCTTTGACCCGGCGGCTCCTGCGCCCTCCCCGGGGCTCCATCCCTTGGCCCGGGTGGGCGTGCGCTCCTGCGCCCTCCCCGGGGCTCCATCCCTTGGCCCGGGTGGGCGTGCGCTCCTGCGCCCTCCCCGGGGCTCCATCCCTTGGCCCGGGCGGGCGTGCGCCCCTGCACCCTTTCCAGAGCTTTGCCCGGATCCTTCGGGTCTGGGCGGTCTCGTCCTCGACCGTGGGGCGGGTCGAGTGGTGTGGATCGGTGGTGCGAGAGATTGCTCTCTGACCTGCGTTGATGGCTGGGGCGTGGAGTGATTTGCCTCTGCGGGCGTCCTTGACGTAACGTTGCATTCATCGACGCGGGGTGGAGCAGCTCGGTAGCTCGCTGGGCTCATAACCCAGAGGTCGCAGGTTCAAATCCTGTCCCCGCTACTGAAGGCCGAGGGCCGGAACCCGAAAGGGTTCCGGCCCTCAGTCGTGGGCGGCAACGGGCGGCTAGGTGCCTTTGTGGCCCACCGCCTCCTCGTACAGGGATCTGCTCACCGTGTCCCGTTCCGGGAGTGCGTCGCCCTGTGTCACGCCCTGGGCGCGGTACGCCGACTGCAGGCGGTCCGTCGTGCCGGCGCGGATCTCCCAGTCCATGTGGAGGGACGGGGTGGAGCGGAGGATCGCCTCGTCCGTCCCCAGCAGCTTCGCCAGGTATGTGACGAACGTCGCGTTCTCTTTGTAGTCCGCTGCGAAGTACGTGTTGATCGTGCGGATGTACGCCCGCAACAGCGCCACCCCCGCGTCCACGTCGTCGTCCAGCAGCCTCGGGCCGTACAGCATGCCGCCCAGGGGCTCGCCGAGGGGCTGGCCGCCGAGGAAGGCGTAGTCGGGCCGGTCGGCGACGCGGCGCCAGACCGGGTCGAGGAGCCAGGCCGAGTCGACGCCCGCGTTCTCCAGGGCCGTGAGGACGTCGGCCGAACCCAGCTGCTGGTACTGGATCTTGTCGAGGCCTCCGCCGTGCTTGCGCAGCGCCTTCTCCATGGGGTACGCGATCACCGAGCCCTTGCCGATCATGGTGCCCATCTTCCGGCCCGCGATCTCCACCCGGTCCGCGCTCTCGCCCTCCTTCAGCCGTACCCACAGCCCGCTTCTCGACCTCGGGTCGGGGGAGAAGTTCCCCGCCACCCACCTGATGTCGAAGCCGCCCCGTACGCCGTTCATGACGGCCGCCTCCGGAGCCGCCCACAGCGCGTCCAGGTCTCCCTTGGCCAGCAGGGGGAGGGCGTCCGGGGTCGGCAGGACCTTCAGGGTGACGTCCAGGCCCTCCTTCTTGAACTCGCCCTTGTCGAGGGCGACCTGGAGGGGGGCCACGTACTCGGCGCTCAGGGTCCCCGTCGCGATCGTCAGTTTCCGGGTCTGCGACACGGGGCGTGGCGCGGGGGCCCCGGGGCGGCAGCGGGCCGGGGTGCGGGTGGGTGCGAGGTCCGCCGGGTCCGTCCAGGAGGTGGTGCCGCAGCCCTCCACCGGGCGGATCGCGCGTGTCCCCAGGTCCGCCTTCGGTTCCGAGTTCCCCGACGACGGTGACGAACAGGCCGCCGACGCCAGCAGGACGCCGACGGCGACCACGGCGCCGTACACGAACCCGGATCGGCCCCTGACGGCCCTCGTCGTGGCTGCTCCCGCCGGGACTGCCCCCGTCATGACTGCCCCCTTCCTCTGTCCCTCGGTGCCCACGGGGTGAGCAACCGGCCCACCAGGCGGATCAGTTCGGAGAAGAGCACGCCCAGGGCGGCCACACAGACGATGCCGACGAACATCACGTCGTTCTGGAAGAGCGCGCGCGAGTCGAAGATCAGGTGGCCCAGGCCGTTCGTCGCCGCTATCTGTTCCGAGGCGACGATCACCAGCACCGCCACGCCCGCCGCTATCCGCGCGCCGACCAGGACCTGTGGAAGCGAGGCCGGCAGCAGGACGTGGTGGAACATCTGCCACGGCGAGGCGCCGAAGACCCGGCCCGCGTCGCGGTGGCCGAGCGGGACGGTGATCACGGCCGACATGGTCGAGATCCAGACGAAGAAGAAGACCGTCACCGCCACCAGGGCCACCTGGGGGCCCTCGCCCAGGCCGAACATGTTGAGGAAGATCGGGAGCAGGGCCAGTTTCGGTACGACGTACAGGGCGTCCAGGAGCGGTTCGAGGGCGGCCCGGACCAGCGGGAGGGAGCCCATCAGGAGCCCGAGGACGTAGCCCGCCGCGGTGCCTACGGCATAGCCCGCCAGCACCCGTTTCAGGGTCGCCCACACGTCCGGCCACAGGTCGCCGGCCGCCGCCCGGTCCCAGCCGTCGGCCAGGATCGTGGACGGGGCCGGGTAGACGCGGTCGTCGATCCAGGCCTGGGAGGCGGCCAGTTGCCACAGGAGGACCAGCAGGAGGGGTACGGCCGCGGCGAGCGCCAGTTCCAGGGCGCGACGGCGGCGGTGGGTGCGTACGGGGTGGAGTTCCTGGGGCCCGGGGCGGCGGACCAGGAGGGATTCGGCGGAGGGCTTGGTGACCGTCGTCATGCCGGCACCGCCTCCTTCCGCAGGAGGGCCCACAACTCGCTCTTGAGGGTCGTGAACTCCGGCGTGGAGCGGATGTCGCCGGTGCGCGGGCGCGGGAACGGGGGGCGCTGTTCGGCGATGATCCGGCCCGGGCGGGCGGACATCACCAGCACCCGGTCGCCGAGCACGATCGCCTCTTCCAGGCTGTGGGTGACGAAGAGGGTGGTGGTGCGGGTGGTCTGCGTCAGCTCCAGCAGCTCTTCCTGCAGGATCATGCGGAGTTGGGCGTCCAGGGCGGCGAACGGTTCATCCATGAGGAGGAGTTCGGGTTCGACGGCGAGCGCGCGGGCGATCGCCACACGCTGGCGCATACCGCCGGAGAGGGTCGCCGGGTAGGCCTGCGCGAAGTCGGCGAGGCCCATACGAGCCAGCCAGGTGTCGGCCCGGGCGTTCGCCTCGCGGCGCGGGACGCGCTGGATGTCCAGGCCGAAACGGACGTTGGCGCGGACCGTCTTCCAGTCGTAGATGCCGTAGTCCTGGAAGATCATGGCCGCGGGGCGGGGACTGGTGGTACGGATCTCCAGGCGGCCGGTACTTGGGCGGAGCAGGCCCGCGGCGATGCGCAGGAGCGTGGACTTGCCGCAGCCGGAGGGGCCCACCAGGCAGACGAACTCGCCGGGGGCGATGGTGAGGCCGACCGGGCCCAGGGCCTCGACGGCTCGGGGCGCGCGGCCGAAGGTGCGGGTCAGTTCGGTGGCGTGGAGTTTTGGGTGCGGATCTCCCACGGTTGCTCCTTGCGGAGTTCGGTACGGGGTGGGGGTGCCGCACGACGATATGACGACCCGTCAGATTCAGGAAGCCCGCGGACAGTACAAAGCCCGGACAGCACCGAGCCCGGACAGTACATAGCCCGGGCGGCACCGAGCCCGGACAGTACAAAGCCCGGACAGCACCGAGCCCGGACAGTCGAGGCCCGGACGGCACCAGGCCCCGTGCTCGCGGGCAGTGCGACATCCGTCAGCCCGCGGGCAGAACGAAGGGCCCCGGCACTCATCGGTGCCGGGGTCCTGTCGTCGAAGCGAGGAAGTGCTACGCCGCCGCGCAGTTCGGGCACACGCCCCGGTACGTCACCTCGACGTCCGAGACGGTGAAGCCGAAGCGCTCGGTGTCGGGGAGGTCGGCCAGCGGGTTGCCGGTGGGGTGCACGTCCCTGATGGCGCCGCACCGGGCGCAGACCAGGTGGTGGTGCGGCCGGTGCGCGTTCGGGTCGTACCGCTTGGCGCGCTTGTCGGTGGCGACCTCGAGCACCTCGCCGAGGGAGACCAGCTCGCCCAGCGTGTTGTAGACGGTCGCCCGGGAGATCTCGGGCAGCTTGGCGACAGCCCTGGCGTGGACCTCGTCGGCCGTCAGGTGGACGTGTTCGCCTTCGAGGACCTCGGCCACGACGCGCCGCTGCGCGGTCATCCGCCATCCGCGTCCGCGCAGCCGTTCCAGAAGGTCGCTCATGCGTACCAGCCTAACAGCAAGTAGGACCAGGTCCCGAACAGGTGTGACTTTGGATCTTGATTCGACTTGGATATTGTCTAATGTGAGACCGGACTCGCCATGGCCGGGGCCTGCTGTCGCCCGGGGGCCCAGCACCGGATGATGTCGCGGACGGAGACGATGCCGACGGGCTCACGGTCGAGGACGATCAGGTGACGGAATCCGCCGTGCGCCATGGCGCGGGCGGCATCCTCCAGGGTCCAGGCGGGGGCGGCGAAGGCGACGTCGGTGGTGGTGTGGGCGTGGACGGGCTCCGTGTCGGGGTTCTGTCCGAGGCCCACGGAGTTGAGGATGTCGCGTTCGGTGAGGATGCCGATGCCGCCGGCGTCCGGGTCGTGGATGATCGCGGCGCCGACGCGGCGCGCGGACATCAGGGCGGCCGCTTGGCGGAGGGTGTGGGTGGGGCCGATGGTGAGGACCACCGTGCTCATGGCGTCGCGGACGAGCATGGCTGTGAGTCACCTCCTGGGAATCACCGTGATGGTTCGGTGATTCACAAATTCACAAATGGGGGGTGTCCTCAGGGTGGCAGGTAAAGCGGAGGTCAACAAGAGGGCGTGCGCAGCCAATTGAGGGCGCACGCGCTCATCTGTGCTTCTCAGGTGCGCTCGTTGAGATACCCGAGGAACTCGTCGTGCAGCAGGCCGTTCGACGCGGCCGCGTTGCCGCTGTGCGGGCCCGGGCGGCCGTCGAGGCCGGTGAAGGTGCCGCCGGCCTCCGTCACGATGATCGCGTTCGCGGCCATGTCCCAGAGGGAGAGCTCGGGTTCGGCGCACAGGTCCACCGAGCCCTCGGCGACCATCATGTAGGGCCAGAAGTCGCCGTACGCGCGCGTGCGCCACACCTCGCGGGTCAGGTCCAGGAAACCGCCCAGGCGCCCCTGGTCCTCCCAGCCGGTCAGCGAGGAGTACGCGAAGGAGGCGTCGGAGAGCTTCGACACCCGGGAGACGTGCAGCCGGGACGCCGAGGAGAGACTGCGGCCGGAGAAGGCGCCGTGGCCCTGCGCGGCCCACCAGCGGCGGCCGAGGGCGGGGGCGGAGACGACGCCGACGACCGGCTGGAAGCCCGTCTCACCCGCCTCCATCAGGGAGATGAGGGTGGCCCAGACCGGTACGCCGCGTACGTAGTTCTTCGTGCCGTCGATCGGGTCGATGACCCAGCGGCGCGGACCGGTGCCCTCGATGCCGTACTCCTCGCCGAGGACCGCGTCCCGGGGACGGGCACGTTGGAGCTGGCCGCGGATGAGTTCTTCCGCGGCCTTGTCCGCTTCGCTGACCGGAGTCATGTCCGGCTTCGTCTCCACCTTGAGGTCGAGAGCCTTGAAGCGGCCCATGGTGGCCGCGTCCGCCGCGTCCGCGAGGACATGGGCGAAGCGGAGGTCATCGAGGTAGTCCGGCATGTAGGGAACGGTATCTGCCGTGGTGGGTACCGGCTACAGGGGGCCTTGCCGGCGGGGGCGCCCGTGGCGGTGCTCGCGGTGGTTCCCGCCGTGGAGCTCACCTCGGCCGGCCGAGCGCCCCCGCGTGCCTTCGCGAACCCTTGACAGTGACTCTGTGCGCGTCAAATCTGTGCGCAGAGCCGATCGCCCCGGGAGGCGATGATGCCTGCAGCGCGGGAATCCCTGCTGGACGCCGCTTACAAGGCGCTGGCGCGCCGGCCGTGGTCCGCCGTGCGGATGGTGGACGTGGCCGCGGCGGCCGGAGTGTCCCGGCAGACGCTGTACAACGAATTCGGCAGCAAGGAAGGACTGGCCCGAGCGCTCGTGCGCAGGGAGGCGGACGGGTATCTCACAGGAATCGAGCGGGCGCTGACCACTCACGGTGACGCCCGGGAGCGGCTGACCGCGACCGCCGAGTGGACCGCCTCCACCGCCCGCGAGAACGCCCTGGTACGGGCCATGCTCACCGGCTGCTGGGGCGAGCGGCTGCCCTCGCCGACGCTGACGGCCGTGCCGTCCTCCTCGGCGGTGCCGGCGCAGCGCCGGGCGGACGGGCCGCTGCCGTCCCCCGGTGACTTCGTGGCGCTGGTCCGGGACCGGGCCGTCACTGTCCTCTCCGGGCCCGGCACGCCCAAGCCGGAGACCGCCGAGCTGGCCCGCTCCTGCGAACTCGTCGTCCGGCTCGCACTGTCGTGCGTGGCGGCCCCGCCGGGCGAGGGCGGCGTGGCGGATCTCGTACGGAGCGCGCTGCCGCGCCAGTTGACCCCGTGACGAGTCTCGGCGCGGTCGGCGCCGGGTGGTTCTCAGCGCGGCTGACGTGCCCTCAGTGCGACGATCCCGACAGCTGGAGTCCGATCACGCCGATGATCACCAGGCTGATCGAGACGATCTTCAGGGTCGAGACGAGGTCGCCGAGGAAGATCATGCCGTAGATCGCCGTGCCGGCCGCGCCGATGCCCGTCCACACCGCGTACGCGGGCCCGACGTCGAGCTTCTTCAGGGACAGGGTCAGCAGGCCGAAGCTGCCGAGGGCGAATATGCAGAACGCGATGGTGGGCCAGAGTCTCGTGAAGCCGTGCGACAGCTTCAGGCAGACGGCGAAACCGGTCTCCAGGAACCCGGCCACGACGACCAGCAGCCACGCCATGTGCTGTCCTCCCGTACGTCCACGTGTCCCGGTCCTGGGACCCTTTGGTCTGGCTTTGTCTGGCTCTGGTCAGGCTTGGATCCGGCTCGGTGCGATTATGCCCTTACCGGTCCTGGGTGGAGACAAACAACGCGGAGGTCAGTCGCCTTCCGTGCGTTCCCTCGTGGACAGCAGCCGGCGCAGTGAGTACAGGCGGGCCGGGTCCGCGTGGCCGTCGGCCACCCACTGGTCCAGCGCGCAGTCCGGCTCGTCGTGGCTGCACGCGCGCGGGCAGCCCTCGGTGCCCGGCTCCAGGTCGGGGAAGGCGTGGATCACCCGGGACGGATCCACGTGGTGCAGACCGAACGACCTGAGGCCCGGGGTGTCGATCACCCAACCCCCCTCGCCCGCCAGCGGCAGCGCCAGCGCCGAGGTGGTGGTGTGCCGGCCGCGGCCCGTCACCGCGTTCACGTGGCCGGTGAGACGGCGGCGGTCCTCGGGGACCAGCGCGTTCACCAGGGTGGTCTTGCCGACGCCCGAGTGACCGACGAACGCCGTGATCCTGCCGTCCAGTTGCTCCCGCACCCGGTCCGCCGCGTCCCCGTTCTCCAGTTCCCCGCGGCTGGTGACGAGGTACGGGATGTCCAGGTCGCCGTACAGCTCCAGGAGCTTGTCGGGTGGGGCCAGGTCCGACTTGGTCATCACCAGCAACGGTTCCAGTCCGCCGTCGAACGCCGCCACCAGGCAGCGGTCGATGAGCCGCGGACGGGGTTCCGGATCGGCCAGGGCGGTCACGATGGCCAGCTGGTCGGCGTTGGCCACGACCACGCGCTCGTACGGATCGTCGTCGTCCGCCGTGCGCCGCAGGACGGAGGTGCGCTCCTCGATGCGGACGATCCGCGCGAGGGTGTCCTTGGTGCCGGTCAGGTCGCCGACGATGCCCACCCGGTCACCGACCACCGCGGCCTTGCGGCCGAGCTCGCGGGCCTTCATCGCCATGACGATCCGGCCGTCGACGAGGCAGGTCAGACGGCCCCGGTCGACGGTGAGGACCATGCCCTCGACCGCGTCCTCGTGCTTGGGCCGGATGTGGGTCCGGGGCCGGTTGCCCTTGCGGTTGGGGCGGGAGCGGATGTCGTCCTCGTCGGTGTGCTTGCCGTAGCGGCGCATGTCGTGATCTCCGGACCTATGCCCCGAGCATCCCGGTCCACAGGTCGGGGAAGTCCGGGAGGGTCTTCGCCGTCGTCGCCACGTTCTCGATCCGTACGCCCTTCACCGCCAGGCCGATGATCGCGCCGGCCGTCGCCATGCGGTGGTCCTCGTACGTGTGGAAGGTCCCGCCGTGCAGCGGGCGCGGCCGGATGTGCAGACCGTCGGCCGACTCCGTGACGTCACCGCCGAGCTCGTTGATCTCCTTGGTGAGCGCGGCCAGCCGGTCCGTCTCGTGCAGCCGGAGGTGGGCCACGCCCCGCAGGGTGGAGGGGGAGTCCGCGAGGGCCGCGACCGCCGCGATGCCCGGGGTCAGCTCGCCGACCTCGCTCAGGTCGACGTCGATGCCGTGGATGGCACCCGAACCGGTGAACTCCAGGCCGTACTCGGTCAGTTCGCAGGAACCGCCCATTTCGGTGAAGATCTCGCGCAGCCTGTCGCCGGGCTGGGTGGTGCGGGCCGGCCAGTCCGGGACGACGACCTTGCCGCCGGTCACCAGGGCCGCGGCCAGGAACGGCTGGGCGTTCGACAGGTCCGGCTCGATCGTCAGGTCCCGGCCGAGGAGGGCGCCCGGGGTGACCCGCCAGACGTTCGGCTCACCGCCCGACTCCGGGCTGTCCACCTGGGCGCCGACCGCGCGCAGCATGTCGACGGTCATCCGGATGTGCGGCATGGAGGGCAGCGTGGAGCCGGTGTGGCGGACCTCGACGCCCTGGTTGAAGCGGGGGGCGGACAGCAGCAGGGCGCTGACGAACTGGGAGGACGAGGACGCGTCGATCTCCACCAGACCGCCGTCCAGGGCGCCCGAGCCGTGGACCGTCAGCGGCAGCGCGCCGCGAGCGTCGTCGTCGATGCGGGCGCCGAGGACGCGCAGGGCCTCGATCACACCGGTCAGGGGACGCTCGTACGACCTCGGGTCGCCGTCGAAGCGGATGGGGCCGTCGGCGAGCGTCGCGACCGGCGGCAGGAAACGCATCACCGTGCCGGCGTTGCCGACGTCGACGGTGGCCGGGCCGAACAGGCCGGCCGGCAGCACACGCCAGGTCTCACCGGTGCCGTCGGGGCCGACGCCCTCCTCGATGCCGACGCCCATGGTGCGCAGGGCGCCGGCCATCAGAAGGGTGTCGCGGGAGCGCAGGGGGCGGCGCAGCCAGCCGGGTTCGCTCGCGAGCGCGGCGAGCACGAGTGCCCGGTTGGTGACCGACTTGGACCCCGGCACGTGGACCGTCGCGTCGACGGCTCCGCTCGCGTGCGGGGCGGGCCAGAGGGCGGTGTGTACGTCGTTCGGGGCCATGGGTCCCACTTTATAAGGAGGCGGTGCCGCCGGTGCGGGAGCGTTGTGGCTGGTCGCTCCCCGGGCTGAAGCCGCCCGTCGACGCGGCCCCGCGCGCGTGGGCGCTGGTCACACGCAGGTCACACCTCCAGCAGCCAGCGCCCCCCGCCTATCAGCGAGCACAGGCTCACCGCATGGAACAGAAACAGCCACATCCCCGCCGGGACATGGGTCAGCCGGGACAACTGGTCCGCGTCCGAGTCGCCCGCGCCGCCGCGCGACCGCTTGGCCTGCAGTTCGAACGCCGGGCGCACGCCGCCGAGCAGCAGGAACCAGACCACCGCGTACGCGAACGCCGCCTGGACCTGAGGGCCCGTCAGCCAGGAGACGATCACGAACGTGCCGCCGGTGAGGAGCACGGTGAGGGCGCCGTAGGCGTTGCGGATCATCAGCAGCATCGCCACCAGGAGGGCGCTGGCCAGCCACAGCAGGGCCGTGATGTGGCCGGTGGCGAGCAGGGCGGCGCCGCCGAGGCCGAGGAGCGGGGGAGCGGTGTAGCCGGCGGCGGCTGTGAGGATCATGCCGATGCCGTGCGGCTTGCCCCGGCTGACGGTCAGTCCGCTGGTGTCGGAGTGCAGCCGTATGCCGGTGAGGGTGCGGCCGGTGAGCAGCGCGATCAGGCCGTGGCCGCCCTCGTGGGCGATGGTGATGGCGTTGCGGGCGACGCGCCACACGGCGTGCGGGACGACCGCGGCGACCGCGGCGACGAGGGTCGCGAGCACCACCCACAGATCGGGGTCGGGCTGGCTGCCGAAGATCTCGTCCCAGAGGGACGCGAGCGATTCGGATGCGATGCTTTGCATGTTCGGCAGTGGCTCCCATGGGTCTCGTCGAATCTGGCAGTGTGGCACGTATGTGCGGACGGTATGCAGCCAGTCGTGGGGCCGAGGATCTCGCAGGAATCTTTGAGGTCGAGAAGTGGGATCCCGAGGAGACCCTGGCACCCGACTACAACGTGGCCCCGACCAAGGACGTCTACGCCGTTCTCGACCGCCCTCTGAAGGACGCGGACGAGCCGAGGCCGGTTCGGCAGCTGCGGAAGCTGAAGTGGGGCCTGGTGCCGAGCTGGGCGAAGACCCCCGAGGGCGGCGCCCGGATGATCAACGCGCGCGCGGAGACGGTGCACGAGAAGCCGTCGTACCGGCGGGCCTTCGCCGCCCGGCGCTGCATCATCCCCGCCGACGGCTACTACGAGTGGGTCACCGGCAAGCAGGAGCGGGAACTGGAGACCGAGGGGAAGAAGAAGCGGCCGCGCAAGCAGCCCTACTTCGTCCTCCCCGCCGACGGCTCGGTGTTCGCGATGGCCGGGCTGTACGAGTTCTGGCGGGACAGGACGCTGCCGGACGACCATCCGCAGGCCTGGTGGGTGACCTGCTCCGTGATCACCACCGAGGCGGAGAAGACACCGCTGGCCGTGGCGCCCGCCGAGGGCCCGTACACGCTGACCGACATCCACCCCCGGATGCCGCTGATGCTCACGCCCGACCGCTGGGACGCCTGGCTCGACCCGGCCCGCACGGACCCCGAGGACCTGCGCGAGCTGCTCGACCCGCCGCCGCCCGGGCTGATGCGGGCGTACCCCGTCACCACCGCGGTCAGCAACGTCCGCAACAACGGGCCGGAACTGCTGAAGGAGCTGGAGGGGCCCGAAGAGGGCACACTCTTCTGACGTGAGCAAAGACATCACCGAGACCGCCGAGACCGCCGAGACCGCTGAGACTGCCGCGACTACCGAGACCGTCGGGACCGCCCAGCCCGTCGAGACGGCCGCCGGAACCGCCCGCGTCACCTGGCACCGGGCGAAGAAGGCACGGCTGGTCCTGGCCGTCAGCCACGGCGCCGGGGGCGGCATCGGGGCCCGCGACCTCCAGGCGCTCGCCCGTACCCTCCCGGAGCACGGAGTGACCGTGGCCCTCGTCGAGCAGCCCTGGCGGGTGGCGGGCAAGAAGGTGGCGCCCGCGCCGAAGACCCTCGACGTGGGGTGGCGGGGCATCTGGCCCGCCCTCGTCCGCCCCGGCCTCCCGGTGATCTCCGGCGGGCGCAGCGCCGGGGCCCGGGTGGCCTGCCGTACGGCCACCGAGCTGGGCGCGCACGCCGTCCTCGCCCTGAGTTTCCCGCTGCACCCGCCGGGCAGGCCGGAGAAGTCCCGCGCCCAGGAGCTGCTCGGGGCGGGGGTGCCCACCCTGGTGGTCCAAGGGGGGAACGACCCGTTCGGCAGGCCGGAGGAGTTCCCGGAGGGGGCCTACGACCTGGTCGAGGTGCCGTACGCCGATCACGGCTTCGGCGTACCGAAGAAGGCGGAGCTCAGCCAGGAAGAGGCAGTGGCGATCGTCACTGACGCGGTTGCGGAGTGGGCCGGGTCACTGGGGTGACGGCCCGGGAATGTTGCGGACGAGCCCTCTGTTGAGGCGGACAGAAGTGCTGAAGCCCCAGCGCCCACCGTCGTGGAGAGGAAGTCTGCCGCATGGGTTCGACCTACTGCCCGAGTCGCACAAGCCGCGCCGACTTGGACTGGACCGTGCTGCACGCGGCGAAGGCCGCCCCTATTCGGGCGGCGGGCGGACCGGATCGTCGTCTATCCTCCGATTCTGGCGGGACCGGTCTCGGTCCCGTCCGGAATCTTGAGGAGGTGGGTCCGGTCACCGGTACCGACGCAGGGACCGAACACGGCCAGGCGGAGCAGCCCGAGGGCCGGGGCACGAGTGCGGAGTCCACAGCCGAGCGCACGGCGCGCTTCGAGCGGGACGCCCTCGAGTTCCTCGACCAGATGTACTCGGCCGCCCTGCGCATGACGCGCAACCCGGCCGACGCCGAGGACCTGGTGCAGGAGACGTACGCCAAGGCGTACGCGTCCTTCCACCAGTTCCGTGAGGGCACCAACCTCAAGGCATGGCTGTACCGGATCCTCACCAACACCTTCATCAACTCGTACCGCAAGAAGCAGCGCGAACCCCAGCGCTCCGCGGCCGAGGAGATCGAGGACTGGCAGCTGGCCCGCGCCGAGTCGCACATGTCGACCGGTCTGCGCTCCGCGGAGGCGCAGGCGCTCGACCACCTGCCCGACTCGGACGTGAAGGAAGCACTTCAGGCGATCCCCGAGGAATTCCGCATCGCCGTCTATCTCGCCGACGTAGAGGGCTTTGCGTACAAGGAGATCGCGGACATCATGGGGACACCCATCGGTACGGTGATGTCCCGGCTGCACCGGGGCCGTCGTCAACTGCGCGGCATGCTCGAGGACTACGCGCGTGAGCGCGGACTGGTTCCGGCCGGTGCCGGAGAGTCGAACGAAGCGAAAGGTTCGGGCTCATGAGCTGCGGAGAGCCGCACGAGACGGACTGCAGTGAGGTACTCGATCATCTCTACGAGTTTCTCGACAGTGAGATGCCGGATGTCGATCGCGACAAGTTCAAGCAGCACTTCACGGAGTGCTCGCCGTGCCTGGAGAAGTACGGCCTCGAGGAGGCCGTGAAGAAGCTGGTCAAGCGGTGCTGCGGGCATGACGACGTGCCGAGCGACCTGCGCTCCAAGGTGCTGGGACGGCTCGACCTGATCCGCTCCGGGCAGACCGTTCCCGATCACGACGTGACCGCCGCTCCGCAGGAGTCCTGAACTCCCGGCCGGACACGGGCGGCGGGCTGCCGTCACTCGAACGTGCTAACCCGCCGGTCATAAGCCCGCGCTTCCCCCTCCTGCCGTCCTAGGCTCCGGACCCTGAGCAGGCACGGCCGGGGAGGGGCGTGATGGAGGCGGTACCGGCACGGGCCCGTGCGTACGTCGCCTGTGTCGTCGTCCTCGCACTGCTCTGCCTGTCCCCGCAGCCGAGCGCGCGGACGCCCTGGTGGGCGGTGTTCCTGCTGGCCGGGCTGTACGCCGGCTGCGAGCAGGCCGCCGCCCGATGGCGGTTCGCCGGCACCTTCTACCCCGTCCTTCTCGCCGGGGCCTTTCTGCTCCCCCCGTCGGCCGCCGCGCTGGTCGTGCTGCCGGGCGCGCTGCTGTCTCCGGTCGAGCAGCGGCCGCGGTGGCTGCGGCGGGTGTGGCGGGCGGCGCAGCTCGTCGTCGGCGTGTGGGCGGCCGCGCGGGTGCACGGGGCGCTGGGCGGGCAGGACACCGTCGCCGACTCCGACTTCCCGTACGCGCTCGCCCCGGCCGGGGCCGCGGTGCTGGCGTTCTGCCTGGTGCTGAGCGTGCTGGACGGGGGGATCCTGACCCTCGCGGAGCGCGTTCCCGTACGACGGGCCTGGCGCGGGCTCTTCCTGCGCTCCCTCGCCCCGGTCGCCGTGCACGGGCTGGCCGGGCTGATGATGGCCGTGCTGTGGCGCAGTCCTTACGGCCCGGTCGCCGCGCTGCTCGTGCTGCTGCCGATGTGTGTGTCCTGGTGGGTGTTCGCCCAGTACCACCGGGAGCGCGCCGCCCACCAGGCGACCATCCGGGCGCTCGTGCAGGCCGTCGACATCAAGGACGGGTACACCCGCGGACACAGCGAGCGGGTCGGACAGGCCTCGATGATGATCGCGCGGGAACTGGGGATGCCGGACGAGCGCGTCGAGATGCTGCGGTTCGCCGGGATCCTGCACGACGTGGGCAAGCTGGGCGTGCCCACCCGGCTGCTGCGCAAGGACGGGCCGCTGACCGCCGAGGAACGGCGGGTGATCGAGCTGCATCCCGAGTACGGGCACGAGATGGTGCGCGGGATCTCCTTCCTCGGAGAGGCCCGGGCGGCCGTCCTGCACCACCACGAGCGGCTGGACGGCAGCGGCTATCCGTACGGACTGACGGGTGGCCAGATCCCGGAGTCCGCACGGGTGGTGGCCGTCGCCGACGCGTTCGACGCGATGACGTCCACCCGGTGCTACCGGCGAGCCCGGCCCGTGCCGGTGGCCCTGGAGGAGCTCCAGCGGTGCGCGGGTACGCAGTTCGACCCGCTGATGGTGGAGGCCTTCGTCCGGGCGGTGGCCAGACACGGCTGGCACCCGGCCGTGACCGCCGACGAGGCCCACCCGCCGCCTCCCCGCCCGGCGACCCCCAGTCAGCCGGAGGCGCGCCTGTGAACCCGCACCGGCTCCTGTCGCCGCTCACCCTCGTCCACGCCGCCGCCGGTGGCCTCGCCGCCCTCTCCCTCGCCGTCACCCTCTGGAGCGGCCTCGACCAACGCGGCGTCGCCCTCGCCTTCGGCGTACTGGTCACCGTCGGTGAGCTCACCGGGTGGACCGGCGCCCGGGCCAGGGAGGCCGCGCCGCTCGCCGCCGCCGGGGCGCTGTCGTACGCCCTGCTCGGGGCGGACGCCGGACAGCCGACGCGGCACGGTGTCTTCCAGGTCGTCGCCGTCGTACTCGCCGCCGCCCTCCTCGGCAGCGTGCCGCACATCGCGCGCGGGCGGGGCCCGGCCCTCGACCATCTGGCCCGGCGGGTCCTCACCGTCGGATTCGCCGCCGTGTGCTTCCAACCCCTGTGCGGCCAGGGAGCGTTCCGGGAGTGGGGCGGCCCCGCGTACGCCCTGTTGCTGGTGGCGCTGCTCTCCCTCACCGCGCTGTGCGACGCCGTGCTCGCCGCCGCGCTGGCCCACTCCCGCACCCGGTGGCCGTTCGGCCCGTTGCTGCGGGACGAGCTGCGGGCGCTGCTCGGGATCGGGACCGCGGTGTGCGCGACCGGGGCCGTGATGGCGCTCGCGGTGGCCGTCGTCGGGCTGTGGGCGGTGCCCGTGTTCTCGCTGCCGCTGCTGCTCACCCAGCTCTCCTTCCGGCGGTACGCGGCCGTCCGGGCCACCTACCGGCAGACCATCACCTCCCTCGCCCGGGCCACCGAGATCGCCGGGTACACCCCGACCGGGCACGCCCGCCGCGTCGCCGCGCTCAGCCTCGCCGTCGGGCGGGACCTGGGGCTTTCCGGGCCGGAGCTCACCGTCCTGGAGTACGCGGCCCTCATGCACGACATCGGCCAGCTGAGCCTCGTGGACCCGGTACCGGCGGGCGCCACCGCCGTACTGCCCCAGGCGGAGCAACGGCGCATCGCCCTGCTCGGCGGGGCCGTGGTCCGGCAGACCGGGGTGAACTCCCAGGTGGCGGCGGTCGTGGAGCGGCAGGCCGACCCCTGCGCGGAGCAACCGGTCGAGGCGCGGATCGTGCGGGCCGTCAACGCGTACGAGGAGAAGGCCCGCGACGCCGGTCCCGGCGGGCCGCTGACGGCCTTGGAGGAGCTGCGCCTGGCCGGGCCCGGGGAGTACGCCTCCGAGGTGGTGGAGGCGCTGGCCAGAGTCCTGTCGCGGGACTGTCTGACCCCCGCCCAGGCTGGGTAACCCATGGGTAATGAGCGCCGTTCCAGCCGTACGTGGTTGGATGCGAAGGAAAGGGTGACCGGGGGCACGGCCAGCCCACTGGACGGAACTGGCAGGCGGGAATCGTGAGGATCTTCGGCAAGGGACGGCACCGGCCCTCCGCCTCCTGGCGGCAGGCCACAGACCGCGCGTTCACGCTGATCGGCGACGGCCGGTACGAGGACGCGGGCGCACTGCTCACGCGGGCCGCCGATCTGGAGCCCTGGCTGTCGGAGTCCTGGTTCAACCTCGCGCTGCTGCACAAGTTCCGGCACGACTGGGAGCAGGCCCGGGCGGCGGGACTGCGCGCCGTCGCCCTGCTCGACCGGGAGACCGGGGCGCCCGACTGGTGGAACGTCGGCATCGCCGCCACCGCCCTGCAGGACTGGCCCCTGGCCCGGCGGGCCTGGCAGGCGTACGGACTGCGGGTGCCGGGCACCGCCACGGCGAACGGCGAGCCGCTCGGCATGGACCTCGGCAGCGCGGCCGTACGGCTGTCCCCGGAGGGAGAGGCCGAGGTGGTCTGGGGGCGGCGGCTGGACCCCGCCCGCATCGAGGTGCTGTCCATTCCGCTGCCGTCCTCCGGGCGGCGCTGGGGCGAGGTCGTCCTGCACGACGGGGTCCCGCACGGCGAGCGGACCACCACCGCCGGGCACGCCTACCCGGTGTTCGACGAGATCGAGCTGTGGGCGCCTTCCCCCGTGCCGACCTGGGTGGTCCTGCTGGAGGCCGCGACCGAGGCCGACCGGGACGCCTTGGAGCAGCTGGCCGCGGACGCCGGTTTCGCCGCCGAGGACTGGTCGTCGTCCGTACGGCTGCTGTGCCGGATGTGTTCCGAGTCGCGGATGCCGTCCGACGAGGGCGACGGGGAAGAGCACCTCGATCCGCACGACCACAGCGAGCCGGGGCATCCCGGGCCGCTCGGGCATCGGACCGACGGGCAGCTGTGGGTACCGGAGCGGGAGTGCGGAGTGGCTGCGCCGGCCTCGCTGGTGAGGGGGCTGTTGGACGGGTGGGTTGCGGACAGCCCCGATTCCAGGGACTGGCGGGACCTGGAAGAGGTCTGTTAGGCCGCCTTTCGTCTGCCGGTCCGTCGTGGCTGGTCGCGCCCGCGCGGCGGAGCCGCATGTCGACCCGGCCCCGCGCCCCAGGGGGCGCGCTCCCTTTACCCTGTATCAGCAATCGCACCCCGGATTTTGAGGAAGGCATCGTCGGTCATGGCGCAGCAGGACACCGATCAGCAGCACGCGGGCGTGCTCCCCGTGGACGACGAGGGCTTCGTCATCGACACCGAGGAGACCGAGGAGCGCGAGAACGCCTGGCGTGAGCGCGGTACCTCGCGGCCGATCACGGTCGTCGGGAACCCGGTGCTGCACAAGGAGTGCAAGGACGTCACCGAGTTCGGCGCTGAGCTCGACCAACTGGTCGCGGACATGTTCGCCTCGCAGCGCACCGCCGAGGGCGTCGGTCTCGCCGCCAACCAGATCGGCGTCGACCTGAAGGTCTTCGTGTACGACTGCCTGGACGACGAGGGCAAGCGGCACGTCGGTGTCGTGTGCAACCCGAAGCTCGTCGACCTGCCCGCCGACAAGCGCCGGCTGGACGACAGCAACGAGGGCTGCCTGTCGGTGCCCACCGCGTACGCGCCGCTCGCCCGCCCGGACTACGCCGAGGTGACCGGGCAGGACGAGAAGGGCCACCCGATCAAGGTGCGCGGCACCGGCTACTTCGCCCGGTGTTTGCAGCACGAGACGGATCACCTCTACGGCTACCTCTACATCGACCGGCTCTCCAAGCGTGAACGCAAGGACGCGCTGCGGCAGATGGCCGAGAACGAGCCCCGCTACCCCGTGGTCGCCAACGACTGAGGACTCTCCCGTCCCACAATTCCCCCTCTGGCGGCGCCTGTTCAGCGACTCCTTCCCGAACAGGCGCCGTTCGTCCGTCCGTCGCGGCATCGGTGGTGGTCATGCCGGCCGAGCAGGACAGCGACCGGCCGCGGGCGGAGAACCGGCCGGCGAACTCATGGGGCGCGCACCCGAGTCGGTGCGGATCAGCGACTGCGGTGCCGCTGCCCGCGTTGCCGGTCCCGAGCAGCCCGGTCCCGAGCAGCCCGGTTCCGAGCAGCCCGGTTCCGAGCAGCCCGGTTCCGAGCAGCCCGGCCACCTGCTCGCCGGACCGCCCCGGCCACCTGCCCGGCCGCGTCCGGCGCCGCGACACCGGGCGGCCCTCCCCACCTGTTCACGGACTTGAGCACCAGCCTGCCGCAGTACGTTCGCGGGCAGGACCCGATGCGCCGCTTCACCTCAAGAGTGCTTCTTTGATGCGGCGGCCAGTGATCCAAAACCAGTCGGGCAAGGGAGAATCTCGGCACCGCGAGTTGGCGAATGAAGCAAATCCGTTCCCAGGACGGTCAGTTATGGTGCTGAATGGAAGTGCGGGGATACGCAACGGCGCACGCCCGGCACAGCGGGAGGGGTGTGCGCAAACTGGCGGCTGGAAGGGGTTTGTTCGTGCCTGCTTTCCCACACAGCACCACATCATCACCGACGGCGATCGCGGTTCCGCCGTCGCTCTCTCTCCCGGTGATCGAAGCAGCGTTTCCCAGGCAAGTGCACCCGTATTGGCCCAGGCTCCAGGAGAAGACCCGTACCTGGCTACTGGAAAAACGGCTCATGCCGGCGGACAAGGTGGAGGAATATGCCGATGGCCTGTGCTACACCGACCTCATGGCCGGCTACTACGTCGGCGCCGCCGACGAGGTCCTCCAGGCGATAGCGGACTACAGCGCCTGGTTCTTCGTCTGGGACGACCGCCACGACCGCGACATCGTGCACGGCCGCCCGGCCGCCTGGCGGCGGCTCAGGTTCCGCTTGCACGCGGCCCTCGACTCACCCCGTGACCATCTGCACCACGAGGATCCCCTGGTCGCCGGGTTCGCCGACAGCATGGTGCGGTTGTACTCGTTCCTGCCGCGGACGTGGAACGCCCGCTTCGCGCGGCACTTCCACGAGGTGATCGAGGCGTACGACCGGGAGTTCCGCAACCGTGTCGAGGGGATCGTGCCGACCGTCGAGGAATACCTGGCGCTGCGCCGCCGCACCTTCGCGCACTGGATCTGGACCGACCTGCTGGAGGCCGGCGCCGGCTGTGAACTCCCGGAGCCGGTACGCAGTCACCCGGCATATCGACGGGCCGCATTACTGAGCCAGGAATTCGCCGCCTGGTACAACGACCTCTGTTCGCTGCCCAAGGAAATAGCGGGCGACGAGGTGCACAATCTCGGAATCAGTCTCATCAAGCACGAGGGACTGACCCTGGAGGAAGCGGTCGCGGAGATCCGGCGACGCGTGGAGGAATGCATAGCGGAATTCCTCGTCGCCGAACAGGACGCCCTGCGCCTCTCCGACGAACTCGCCGACGGCACTGTCCACGGAAAGGAACTCAGCGCCGCGGTACAGGTCTGCGTCCGCAATATGCGGAACTGGTTCAGCGCCGTCTACTGGTTCCACCACGAGTCCGGCCGGTACCGGGTGGACAGCTGGGACGACCGGTCCACGCCCCCGTACGTCGACAACGAAGCGGCAGGTGAGAAATGACCGTCGAGTCTGTGAAACCCGAGGCCTCCCCGGCTCCGGAGGAGCGTGAGCCGCCCCTGGCGGGCGGCGGTGTCCCCGGCCTCGGTCACGGCTGGAAGCTGGTCCGGGACCCGCTGGGCTTCCTGGCCCGGTTGCGTGACGACGGCGACCTGGTCCGGCTGCGGCTCGGCCCCAAGACGGTGTACGCCGTCACCGCGCCGGACCTCGTCGGCGACATGCTGACGAGCCCCGGCTACGAGATCGGCGGGCCGCTGTGGGACACCCTGGACGTGCTGCTGGGCAAGGGGGTGGCGACCAGCAACGGTCCGCTGCACCGGCGTCAGCGGCAGACCATCCAGCCCTCGTTCCGCAAGGACGTCATCCACGAGTACGAGCGGGTCATGGTCGAGGAGTCGCAGGCCTTCGCGTCGCGCTGGCAGGCCGGGGACACCGTGGACGTCACCGCGGAGGCGTTCCGGGTGGGCGTGCGCGTGACCGCCCGGTGCTTCCTGCAGATCGAGCACATCGACGACCTGGCCGAGCGGCTGAGCGCCGCCCTCGCCACCGTGTTCGGCGGCATGTACCGGCGGATGATCCTGTCCTTCGGTCCGTTCTACCGGCTGCCGCTTCCCTCGCACCGTGAATTCGACCGCGCGCTGGCCGAACTGCACCGCCTCGCGGACGAGGTCATCGCCGAACGCCGGACCGCCGCCGAGAAGCCCGACGATTTGCTGACCGCCTTGCTCGAAGCAAAGGACGAGAATGGTGAACCGGTCAACGACCAGGAGGTGCACGATCAGGTCATAGCGATTCTCACGCCGGGCAGTGAAACCGTGGGATCCCAGTTGATGTGGATCTTGCAGTTGCTGGCGGAACATCCGGAACACGCGGACCGGGTGAGCGCGGAGGTGAAATCGATCGTGGGTGACCGCCCGCTCACATTCGGCGATCTCCACAAGCTGACCCACACGAACAATGTGGTCACCGAGGCGCTGCGGATACGCCCCGCCGTATGGATTCTGACGCGTCGGGCCATGGCCGAAACGCAACTGGGCGGGTATCGCATTCCGGCCGGGGCGGACATCGTGTACAGCCCGCTCGCCCTCCAGCGCGACCCCCGGTCCTACGAACAGCACCTCGACTTCGACCCCGACCGGTGGCTTCCGGGCCGCTCCGCGGAGGTGCCGAAGTACGCGATGAGTCCCTTCAGCGCGGGCAACCGCAAATGCCCGGCCGACCACTTCTCGGTGGCCGAACTCGGCATCATCCTGGGCACCGTGATCCCGAAGTGGCGCTTCGAGCGCCTGGCCGAGGCCGACGAGTCGACCCGGGTGGGCATCACACTGCGGCCGAAGCGGCTGCTGCTGAGGGCGGTGCCGCGGTGACGCACGCGGTCAGGCGGCGTCCGTACCGGCGTCGGCTGCCGCCTCGGGTCCGGGTGCGGCTTCCGGTCCTCTGAACGTGCGCCGGTAGGCGTTCGGGGTGGTCCCCACCGCCCGGACGAACTGGTGACGCAGCGCGGCCGCGTTGCCGAACCCCGTCCGGCCGGCGATCGCGTCCACCGTCTCGTCCGTCGCCTCCAGCAACCGCTGGGCCAGCAGCACACGTTGGCGCAGGATCCAGCGGTAGGGAGTCGTCCCCGTCTCCTGCTGGAAGCGACGGGCGAAGGTGCGCGGCGACATGTGCGCGAGGTCGGCGAGCTGCTCGACGGTGACCTCCTCGTCGAGGTGTTCCTGCATCCACACCAGGACCTCACCGACCGTGTCGCACGAGGAGACGGGCAGCGGGCGCTCGATGTACTGCGCCTGGCCACCGTCCCGGTGCGGCGGCACCACCATCCGCCGGGCGATCTTGTTGGCGACCTGAGGCCCCTGCTCCTTGCGCACGATGTGCAGACAGGCGTCGATACCGGCGGCGGTGCCCGCCGAGGTGATCACCGGATCCTCGTCGACGTACAGCACGTCGGGCTCGACCGTCAGCCGTGGGTACGCCCGTGCCAGCTCGTCCGCGTGGTGCCAGTGCACGGCGCAGCGCCGGCCGTCGAGCAGCCCGGCCGCGGCGAGCACGAAGACGCCGGAGCAGACGCTGAGCACCCGCGCCCCGCGGTCGACACCGCGCCGCAGGGCGTCCAGCAGCTCCGGCGGGAAGGCCCGGGTCTCGTAGTCGGCCGCGGCCGGCACGGCGATCAGATCGGCGGACTCCAGGCGCTCCAGGCCGTGCTCGAGCCGCATCGAGAAGCCCGCACGCGAGCTGAGCGTGGGGCCCTCGGCTGAGGCGACCGCGAAGTCGTACACGGGCAGGCCGTCGTCACTGCGGTCGGTGCCGAAGACCTCACAGATCACACCCAGTTCGAAAGGGTTCACGCCGTCCAGGACCACGGCGGCCACGTTGCTCAGCATGCTGCCAGTGTGCCTCGGAACTGGCAGTAAATCGAGGGTGTGCGGCAGTCCTGCCACTGTCGGTAAGGAGTATCCGGCGCGACAGTGGTGTCATGACCACAGCGCAGACAGAAGGACTGATCGGAATGCTCACCGTCCTCGGGATCCTCGTCCTCCTGGCCCTCCCGTCACTGATCGGGATCGTGCACGACAGGCGTGTCGACCGTCAGATCCGGGAGGCACGGGTTCGCCGCGAGGCCGAGGACCTGCGTCCGGCCGACCGCCCCCTGCGGCGGCAGCCCTACTTCACCACCACGGTGACCCACCACTCCTGAAGTCCCTTGCACGAGATACGGCCGGTCCTGGCGGCGCACAGCGGGCGCGTCGAGGCCAGCCGCGTCTTCCCGGCCGAGACCGCCTCGAAGGCGCCGCTCGCATCGCCCGGCTGCAGCACGAAGCCGCTGTTGGTGGCCTCCAGCCCGCTGCCGTCGGCGACGACCGGCTTCCAGGGCCGCTGGGATGTGCCGTCCAGGCTGATGCGGACCGTGTCGCCCGCCGCCAGGCACACCGTACGACCGCTGTCGGCGATGCCGAGCTGCGACCGTGCCGTACATCCGGCCCGGTCCGTCGTCGGCGACGGAGCCACGGTGTGACTGTCGCCGCCCTGTCCGCTGTCGGCCTGGGTGCCGCAACCGGCGAGGGCGAGTGTCAGTGCGGCGAGGGCGAGAGTGGTGCTGCGGATCGTTCGGCGCATGGCCTGGCCTCCTCGTTCGTTGGACGTGTCACGCCCGCGCCCGGATCCCGGTGCTCGACGCCTGGGGCCCCTCTGAGCCCCGGCCGCCAAGGAGGCGGCCGGGGCCCGGGGGCTGTGCGGAGGTCAGCTCGTCGTGACGGCGGTGTCGTCGACCGCGAAGCTCGTCTGGAGCGAGGAGTCCTCGACACCGCTGAACTTCAGAGTGACGGTGGAGCCGGCGAACGAGGACAGGTCGAAGGACTTCTGGGCGTACCCGGAGGCCTTGTTGAGGTTGGAGTAGGTGGCCAGGGTGGTCGAGCCCGCGGTGACCGTCAGCTTGTCGTAGGCGGTGCTGGTGGAAGTCTCCGCGGTGTCGATGTGCAGGTAGAAGGTGAAGGTCGCCTTGCAGCCGCTCGGCACGGTCACCGACTGCGAGAGCGAGTCGGTGTGCGCGGAGCCGTACCCGTCCAGCCAGGCGTAGTACGAACCGGCGTGTGCCGGCTCACTGCTGGAGTTCGTGATGACTCCGCTGGAGGTGGTCCACGTGGTGCTGCCCGACTCGAAGCCCGGGTTCCCGAGCAGCTGGGACGAGGAGCAGGTGCCGCCGGCCGAGCCGACCGTCCAGGTGAACGAGGCGGACCCGGAGGCGCCCGTGCTGTCCGTCGCGGTGACGGTGACCTGGTAGGTGCCCGCGGTGGACGCGGTGCCGGAGATCAGGCCGCTGGAGGCGCCGATGGACAGCCCGGTGGGCAGTCCGGACGCGCTGTACGTGAGCGTGGCCCCCGCGCTGTCGGAGGCCGAGATCTGCAGGCTGACCGAGCTGCCGGTGGTGGTCGACCGGCTGCCCGGGTTGGTGACAGTCACCGTGTTGCCGGAGCTGCTGCCGGAGGCGAAGGCGGTGGTGCCGTTGGGGGTGCCCCAGCCGGTGGGGCCGTCGTAGCCGGTGGTCGCGGTGCAGAAGTACGAGGTGGAGCAGCTGCCGTTGGTGCCACTGGTGACGTCGTAGAGGTTGCTCGTGTGGCTGTAGGGGTATTTTGCCGGGTAGTCACTGGCGCCCGGGGTGCCGGCCAGGGCGTACACACCGGCGATGATCGGGGCGGCGGCGCTGGTGCCGCCGTAGACCGCCCAGCCGGAACCGCCGTAGGTGTCATAGACCGCCACACCGGTGGCCGGGTCGGCGACCGCCGAGACGTCGGCCTCCATGCGCTTGCTGCAGCCGGTGTCCGTCTGCCAGCTGGGCTTCGGGTCGTACGAGGAGCAGCCGGAGCCGGTGCCCTCAGTGCTGCTGGTCTTCCATACGGACTCGTTCCAGCCACGGGAGTTGGAGGACGTCGACAGTGCGGTTCCGCCGACGGCCGTCACGTACTGGGAGGTTGCCGGGTACTCGGCGCCGTAGCCGGAGTCGCCGGCGGAGACGGTGATCGCGACGCCCGGGTGCTTGAAGTACGAGGTGTCCTCGCTGGTCTGGGAGGACGACTCGTCGCCGCCCCAGCTGTTGGAGACGAACTTGGCGCCGAGCGCGACGGCTTCGTTCTCGGCGGTGCCGAGGTCGGAGTCGGTGGCGGAGCTGGCCTCGACCAGGATGATCTTGCAGTTCGGGCAGACCGCGCTGACCATGTCGATGTCCAGCGCCTCCTCACCCGCCCAGCCGGTGTCGTTGGAGGGCAGTGAGGTCGTCGAGCCTGTCTGACTGACCTGCTTGAAGCAGCCGTTGGCCTTGGTGCAGGCGGACAGGCCGTACTGCGAGCGGTAAGTCGCCAGGTCCGCCTCGGCGTTGGGGTCGTTGTAGGCGTCTACCACGGCAACCGTCAGGCCGGAACCGCCCGTCGAGGGCAGCTTGTAGGCGCTGTGCAGGTTGGCCGGGCTGAGTCCGGAGGGTGCGGCGGCGGCGAGGGCGGTGGCCAGCCGCTGCTCGATGTCGGTGCGGCGCTGGGCGAAGCAGGACGCGTGACCGGGCTCGGCGGTGGCGCACAGGTGCTCGGTCGGCACCTTCTGGCCGGCCCTGCCGGTCGAGTGGAACGTCTGCCGGGCGGGGGAGGTGAGGGCCTTGGCGTTCTGGGTGACGCGGGAGGTGTTCGCGGCTGCCGGCGCTGCGTGCGCCGGTGCCGCGACGAGTCCGGCGAGGCTGAGTGCGAGGGCGGGCAGGGCGGCGGTGAGGAGTCTTCGCAGGCTCCGTCTGGGCTTCTCACGCATGGGGGTACTGCCTCCGTCGTTGGAGTGGGGTTCCTCGGCGCTGGTGGCAGGCCTGTGACGCGCGTAGCGGCGGCGGTGCGCGATCTCGCCATGGGCATGACACTTTGAGCGTTCTGTGCGGCCAATGTGCGTGGCATGACAGAACGGCCAGAACCTAGCGGGGGACGAGGAGACCCGAACAGGTGCGCCGGAAGAACTTTGCCGCTCCATAGATGGTCCATGGACGGCCCATGGACGCTCCATGGGCCGTCCGCAGGCTTTGGAGGCTAGAAGTCCTCGTCCAGGTCCACGGTGCCCTCCACCGCGACCTGGTACGCGGACGGACGCCGCTCGAAGAAGTTGGTCAGCTCCTGAACCCCCTGCAGCTCCATGAAGGAGAAGGGGTTCTCGGAGCCGTACACCGGGGCGAAGCCGAGGCGCGTCAGGCGCTGGTCGGCCACGCACTCCAGGTACTGCCGCATCGAGTCGGTGTTCATGCCCGGGAGGCCGTCACCGCACAGGTCGCGCGCGAACTGCAGCTCGGCCTCGACGGCCTCCCTCAGCATGTCGGTGACCTGCTGCTGAAGCCGGTCGTCGAACAGCTCCGGCTCCTCCTTGCGGACGGTGTCGACCACGTCGAACGCGAAGCTCATGTGCATGGACTCGTCGCGGAACACCCAGTTGGTGCCGGTCGCCAGGCCGTGCAGGAGACCCCGGCCGCGGAACCAGTAGACGTACGCGAAGGCACCGTAGAAGAACAGGCCCTCGATGCACGCGGCGAAGCAGATGAGGTTGAGCAGGAAGCGGCGGCGGTCGGCCCGGTTCTCCAGCCGGTCGAGCTTCTCGACCTCGTTGATCCACCGGAAGCAGAACTCGGCCTTCGCGCGGATGGAGGGGATGTTCTCCACGGCGTCGAAGGCCGCGGCCCTGTCCTTCGGGTCGGGAAGATAGGTGTCCAGGAGCGTCAGGTAGAACTGGACGTGGACGGCCTCCTCGAAGAGCTGGCGCGACAGGTACAGCCGCGCCTCCGGGGAGTTGATGTGCTTGTAGAGGGTCAGCACCAGGTTGTTCGCGACGATCGAGTCGCCCGTCGCGAAGAAGGCCACCAGGCGGCCGATCAGGTGCTGTTCGGCCGGGGTGAGCTTGGCGAGATCGGTGACGTCCGAGTGAAGGTCGACCTCCTCCACGGTCCAGGTGTTCTTGATGGCGTCCCGGTAGCGCTCGTAGAAGTCCGGGTAGCGCATGGGGCGCAGGGTGAGTTCGAAGCCCGGGTCGAGGAGATTCTTGTTACGGGTGGACATCACTGGCAGGCCTCGCAGGACTCGGGGTTCTCAAGGGAGCAGGCGACGGCCTCTTCGGGAGCCGGCTGCTGTACGGGGAGGGTGTTCTCGGGCTGGGCCCGGTGGGCCGCGCGGGCGATGCGGGTCGCCGGGCGCGAACGCAGGTAGTACGTCGTCTTCAGGCCCTGCTTCCAGGCGTACGCGTACATCGAGGAGAGCTTGCCGATGGTGGGCGTCTGAAGGAACAGGTTCAGCGACTGGGACTGGTCGAGGAACGGGGTCCGGGCGGCGGCCATGTCGATCAGGCCGCGTTGCGGGATCTCCCAGGCCGTGCGGTACAGGGCGCGGACGTCCTCGGGAATCCAGGTGAACGCCTGCACCGAGCCGTTCGCCTCGCGCAGCGCCTCGCGGGTGCGGGCGTCCCAGACGCCGAGCCGCTTCAGGTCCTTCACCAGGTACGAGTTGACCTGGAGGAATTCACCGGACAGGGTCTCGCGCTTGAACAGGTTGGAGACCTGCGGCTCGATGCACTCGTACACCCCCGCGATCGACGCGATGGTGGCCGTGGGAGCGATGGCGAGCAGGAGCGAGTTGCGCATGCCCGTGGCGGCGACGCGAGCCCGCAGGGCCGCCCAGCGTTCCGGCCAGGCGAGCTCGGTGTCGTAGTGGTCGGGGTGCAGGACACCTCGGGCGGTACGGGTCTTCTCCCAGGCCGGCAGCGGGCCGTGCCGCTCGGCGAGGTCGGCGGAGGCCTCGTACGCGGCGAGCATGACGCGTTCGGCGACACGGGTGGACAGCCGACGGGCCTCGGGCGAGTCGAAGGGCAGGCGCAGCTGGAAGAAGACGTCCTGCAGCCCCATCACGCCCAGGCCCACCGGGCGCCACCTGGCGTTGGAACGGCCCGCCTGCTCGGTCGGGTAGAAGTTGATGTCGACGACCCGGTCGAGGAAGGTGACGGCGGTGCGGACCGTCGCGTCCAGCCGCTCCCAGTCGATGTCTTCGCCGGCCGGGTCCACGAAAGCGCCCAGGTTCACCGAACCCAGATTGCAGACCGCGGTCTCCCCGTCGTCCGTGACCTCCAGGATCTCCGTGCAGAGGTTGGAGGAGTGGACGACGTGACCGGGTTCCGCCGTCTGGTTGGCGGTGCGGTTCGCGGCGTCCTTGAAGGTCATCCAGCCGTTGCCGGTCTGCGCGAGGGTGCGCATCATGCGGCCGTAGAGGTCACGGGCGGGCAGGGTCCGGCGCGCGAGCCCCGCCGCCTCCGCCGCGCGGTAGGCCGCGTCGAACTCCTCGCCCCACAGGTCGACCAGCTCCGGCACGTCGGCGGGGGAGAACAGCGACCACTGCCCGTCGGTGTCGACCCGGCGCATGAACTCGTCCGGGACCCAGTGCGCGAGGTTCAGGTTGTGCGTGCGACGGGCGTCCTCGCCGGTGTTGTCGCGCAGCTCCAGGAACTCCTCGATGTCCGAGTGCCAGGTCTCCAGGTACACCGCCGCCGCGCCCTTGCGCCTGCCGCCCTGGTTCACCGCGGCGACCGAGGCGTCCAGGGTCTTCAGGAACGGGACGACGCCGTTGGAGTGCCCGTTCGTGCCCCGGATCAGCGAACCGCGGGCGCGGATGCGGGAGTAGGCGATGCCGATGCCGCCGGCGTGCTTGGACAGCCGGGCCACCTGCTGGTAGCGCTCGTAGATGGAGTCCAGCTCGTCCTTCGGGGAGTCGAGGAGATAGCAGGACGACATCTGGGGGTGCCGGGTGCCGGAGTTGAAGAGGGTGGGGGAGGAGGGCAGGTAGTCGAGGCGGCTCATGAGGCGGTGGAGCGCGGCGACTTCGTCCACGGCCCGGCAGGTGTCGTCCTCGGCGAGGCCGCAGGCCACCCGGAGCATGAAGTGCTGGGGCGTCTCGACGACCTTGCGGGTGATCGGGTGCCGGAGCAGATAGCGGCTGTACAGGGTGCGCAGCCCGAAGTAGCCGAAGCGGTCGTCGGCCGCCGGGTCGACCAGCGCGTCGAGGCGGCCGGCGTGGACGCGTACGAACTCGGCGGTGCGGTCGGCGATGAGCCCTTCCCGGTGCCCCACGGCGACGGACTCGGTGAAGGACGTGACGCCCTGGGAGGCGGCCTCGGCGGCGATGCCGAGGGTCAACAGGCGGGCGGCCAGCCGGGAGTAGGCGGGGTCCTCGGAGATCAGACCGGCCGCCGCCTCCGTGGCCAGCTCGCGCAGCTCCACAGCGACATCCGGCACGGCCCCCCGCGCGGACCGGCCGCGCAGCGCGGCGGCGGCGACCCGGCCGGGGTCGGCGTCGGGGAGGTCGGCGGTCAGCTCGGTCAGGGTCCGCAGCAACGCGGTTCCGGGACCGTCGGGTTCCACCGGAGTCGTCGTTGTCGCCGGATCGGCTGGCGCGATGGTCACGTGGGGCTCTCCCTCGCTCGGCACGGGGCCTCACGGAGGGCAGGGGGCAGCACACGAGCGCACACGGCGTCGCGTCCACCGGCCCATTCCACGAGGCCCGGACGTCAAGGCACCCGGGCCGGATGGCCGGGCGCGCTGTCGGCAGGTCCTCGGACTGACGCCCATACACGCATATGCATGCATGGGTACACCGTTGCGGGACAGTTCCGGATTCACACCGGATTCCCCTGCGGCGACAGCGAGCATGAGCATACATCTTGTGTCGGTCGAGGGAAGCACCCCCATATGTTGTGTCGCACCGGTTTCAGAGGGTCAACTGATAGGTGAGGAGAGTGAAGCCCTCGACGTCCGGGAGCGGGTTCCAGTCGCGCTCGGGAACACGGACGAAGCCCAGGCGCTCGTAGACGCGGTGGGCGGCGTGCATGGTGCGCTGGGTCGACAGCACGACGGCCGTGCAGCCAGCCGTGGCCCGCGAGCGGTCGACGCAGGCGCGTACGAGGGCCTCCCCGGCGCCTCGGCCGCGGGCCGCCCGCGCGACGGCGAGCATACGTATCTCGGCCTCCGAGGGACGGGCGAGGTCGGCCATGGGGCCGCCGGAGGGGACGAAGGTGACGCCGCCGAGGAGTTGGTCGCCCTGGGTGGCCACGAGGACGTCCGCGGCGGCGGCCCGCTTGGCCACGTCCCTGAGTTCGTCCAGGTACCAGTCGCTCTCGCCGAACTCCAGGAGGCCGTCCTGGAGGTAGGCCTGGGCGAGGATCTCGCCGAGGGTGTCGTATTCGCCGGGCTGCGCTCGCCGGATGCGGATGTCCATGCGGGGGAGTGTGCACGACGGGTACGACAACGGGCCGCCGGTTTCTCACCGGCGGCCCGTTCTCAGGTACGGCTCAGTGCGCGCTGCCCGCCGTCGCCGGCGGGAGTTCCACCTGGACGCCCGGGTCGCCCGCGTCGGCCGTGTAGTCCGCCGGGGACGTCTCGTCGATGCCCTCGGGAGCCTTCAGTGCCTTCAGGACGAAGGTGAGGACCACCGTCACCACCACGTTCATCACGAACGCCGTGAGGCCGATGTAGCCGATCTCGCCGATGCCGGGGATCTCCTTGGCGGAGCCGCCGAAGTGCTTCTGCGTCGGCGAGGCGACACCGTACGCGGCGAGGGTGCCGTAGACCATGCCGACCGCCCAGCCGGCGAGCAGGGCCCAGCGGTGGAACCAGCGGGTGAACAGGCCGCCGACCAGGGCCGGGAAGGTCTGCAGAATCCAGATGCCGCCCAGCAGCTGGAAGTTGATGGCGACCGTCTTGTCCATGGTCAGGACGAAGGCCAGCGCGCCGACCTTCACCAGCAGGGACACGAGCTTGGAGACCCTCGTCTCCTCCTTCGGTGTCGCGTCCGGCTTGATGAAGTCCTTGTAGATGTTGCGGGTGAAGAGGTTCGCGGCCGCGATCGACATGATCGCCGCCGGAACCAGCGCGCCGATGCCGATCGCCGCGAAGGCCACGCCCGCGAACCAGTCCGGGAACATGTCCTCGAACAGCTGCGGGATCGCCAACTGCCCGTTGCTCACCTTGATCCCGGCCGCGATCGCCATGAAGCCCAGCAGCGCCAGCAGGCCCAGCATCAGCGAGTACAGCGGCAGGATCGTGGTGTTGCGGCGGATCACCTCACGGCTGCGGGACGACAACGTGGCCGTGATCGAGTGCGGGTACATGAAGAGCGCCAGCGCGGAGCCCAACGCCAGCGTGGCGTACGTCCATTGGCCGGCCTCGGCCGGGGCGAGCGCGCCGCGCGGCTTGCCCGTCGCCGGGTTGGTCTGGCTGAACGCCTCGCCCGCCTTGGCGAAGATGTCGTCGAACCCACCCAGTTTGATCGGGATGTAGATGATCGCCACCGCGATGACGATGTAGATCAGCGTGTCCTTCACGAAGGCGATGAGCGCCGGGGCACGCAGACCGGACGAGTACGTGTACGCCGCCAGCACGCCGAAGGCGATCAGCAGCGGCAGGTCCTTGACGAACCAGTTGGTGTCCTCGCCGCCGCCGACGCCCATCACGTCCAGCACGGCCTGGATGCCGACCAGCTGCAGCGCGATGTACGGCATGGTGGCGAGGATGCCGGTGACGGCGACCGCCAGCGACAGGCCCTTCGAGCCGAACCGGCCGCGCACGAAGTCCGAGGTGGTCACGTAGCCGTGCTTGTGGGACACCGACCACAGCCGGGGCAGGAAGGTGAAGATCAGCGGATAGACCAGGATGGTGTACGGCACCGCGAAGAAGCCGGACGCGCCCGCCGCGTAGATCGCCGCCGGTACGGCGACGAAGGTGTACGCCGTGTACAGGTCGCCGCCGAGCAGGAACCAGGTGATCCAGGTGCCGAACGACCGGCCGCCCAGGCCCCATTCGTCGAGGCTGTGCTCGTCGTCGGCCCGGCGCCAGCGCGCGGCCAGGAAGCCCAGGATCGTGACGGCCAGGAAGAAGAAGATGAAGACGCCGAGGGCGACGCCGTTGACGCCGTCGTTCACTTCGACGCACCGCCCTTCTGCGAGGAACGGCCGCGCTGGTCACGCCGCCACAGCTGGTACGCGGTCATCGTCAGCGCGGTGGAGATCAGCACCCACGCCATCTGGTACCAGTAGAAGAACGGGATGCCGATGAACGCCGGGTCGGTCTTGGCGTACGAACCGACCCACAGCATCGCCACGAACGGAGCGATCAGGCAGAGCGCGATGACCACGCGCACGGGTGTCACCGTAGGCGGTCTCACTTCGGGCGTGTCTGACATACGGCGGCTCCGTCCCCTCGCTGATCACCGGTGTAACGCGCAGGCAATCTAGGTCACGGCGTCCCGGGTGCGGAACCCCTCGTCCGCATATCGGTATGTGTCGGTTCCGTGTGGGTGGCGAGGGGCGGGTCGGCAGCGGCAAAAGCCCTGCCGCGGGTCAGTCGACCGGCCGCTTCAGCCGGGCGACGAACTTGTACCGGTCCCCTCGATACACCGACCGCACCCACTCCACCGGCTGTTCCTTCCGGTCCAGCGAGTGCCGGGACAGCATCAGCATCGGCAGGCCGACGTCGGTGCCGAGCAGGCCGGCCTCGCGGGGGGTGGCCAGCGAGGTCTCGATGGTCTCCTCGGCCTCGGCGAGATGGACGTCGTACACCTCGGCGAGCGCGGTGTAGAGGGAGGTGTACTTGACCAACGACCTGCGCAGGGCCGGGAAGCGCTTCGCGCTGAGGTGGGTCGTCTCGATGGCCATCGGCTCGCCGTTGGCCATGCGCAGCCGCTCGATGCGCAGGACGCGCCCGCCGGCCGTGATGTCGAGCAGTCCGGCGAGCCGGTCGTCGGCGGTGATGTAGCCGATGTCCAGCAGCTGGGAGGTGGGTTCGAGCCCCTGGGCGCGCATGTCCTCGGTGTACGAGGTCAGTTGGAGGGCCTGCGAGACCTTCGGCTTGGCGACGAAGGTGCCCTTGCCCTGGATGCGTTCCAGGCGTCCCTCGACGACCAGTTCCTGAAGCGCCTGGCGGACGGTGGTGCGCGAGGTGTCGAACTCGGCGGCCAGCGTGCGCTCGGGCGGGACGGGCGTGCCGGGAGACTGCGTCTCCGTCATGTCCAGCAGGTGCTTCTTCAGGCGGTAGTACTTGGGCACGCGCGCGGTACGGACACTCGCCCCACCCTCGTTCTCCGCACTGCTCACGTCGGTGGTCATGCTCCGCCTTCCCGGCTCCGGATGCTGGTCACATCGTGATCCCTTCTGTATACCGTCGCCCACCTCTTTTGGTCTAGTCCAGAGAGGTAAATGGTCTAGCGGACGACAGTACTCCGGCCCCACTGATTCCGCTGGCTTCTTACTTAAAGGTTCCTGCATATGTAGGTCGCATAACGGCTGGTCAGAGCCGTTTCGGCCGCTCTTGACAGACTTGTTGGTCTGGTCCAAGCTCCCCCTACTGGTCTACACCATTGGTCCAGGTCCCGGCCCATGGGCGGGAGGTGTGGGCATCCCTGAGGAGGGTGGCGTGAAGCGCAAGCTGATAGCCGCGATCGGTATCGCGGGCATGATGGTCTCCATCGCGGCGTGCGGGGGCGACAGTGGCAGCGGTGACTCGGACAAGACCGGCGCGGACGCCAAGGAGCTGACCGTCTGGCTCACCGTCGACGCGCAGAACAACTGGCCGCAGCTGGTGAAGGCGGCCGACGCCGCGGTCCAGAAGGCGCACCCCGGCATCAAGATCAACCACGAGTACTACGGCTGGCCGGACAAGAACACCAAGCTCGACGCCGTCCTCGCCACCGACAAGGTGCCCGACGTGGTCGAGATGGGCAACACCGAGATGCTCGGCTACATGGTCAAGGGCGCCTTCGCCCCCCTCGACCCGGCGAAGTTCACCAACTCCTCCGCCTGGCTGGACGGCCTCAAGGCCTCGGTGACCTACGACGGCAAGACCTACGGCGTCCCGTACTACGCCGGCGGCCGCGTCGGCAACTGGCGCAAGGACCTGTTCGCCTCGGTCGGCGTCAAGTCCGCGCCGAAGACGTACGCCGAGCTGACCGCGGCCCTGGACAAGCTCCAGAAGAAGGAGGGCGACAAGTTCTCCGCCTGGTACCAGCCCACCCGTGACTGGTACGCGGCCATGTCCTTCGTCTACGACGCCGGCGGCTCCATCGCCAAGGAGGACGGCGGCCAGTGGAAGGCCAGCCTCTCCTCGCCGGAGTCCGTCAAGGGCCTGACCGAGTTCAAGAACGTCATCGACACGTACATGCACGGCGACAAGACCAAGGACGAGAACGACCGTTACATCGTCTACGGCCAGGGCAAGTCCGGCATGATCTTCGGCGCGGCCTGGGAGGGCGCGACCTCCGAAGACCCGAAGAACGACAAGACCGGCAAGCTCAAGGGCAACCTCGAGAACTTCGTGATGCCCGGCCCGTCCGGCAAGAACCTCCCCGTCTTCCTGGGCGGTTCGGACCTCGCCGTCCCGGTGAAGTCCCAGGCGCAGGCCGTCGCCGCCGAGTGGATCAACGCGTTCACCGGCCCCTCCGGCCAGAAGGGCCTGATGGCCAAGGGCAACCTGCCCAACAACAAGACCGACCTCGCCACCCTGAAGAAGGACCCGGCGACGGCGGTCCCGGCCACCGCGGCCGAGTCCAACTGGTTCGTCCCGATGGCACCGGGCTGGGGCCAGGTCGAGAAGGCCCAGATCCTGCAGACCATGCTGCAGGACATCGGCACCGGCAAGAAGTCGGTCGAGGCCGCCGCGAAGGACGCGGACTCCGCGATCGACAAGGTCATCAACGTCAAGTGACGTGAGGGCGGGGCCCTGCCGAGCGCGGGGCCCTGCTTCCCGTACCACCTGCCCTTTCCCGTACGACCTGCCCTGCGCGGGGCGTTTGCTTGCGTACCACCCGAGGGACCGCTGAGGAGCGCGCGGATGAGTGCCGACACGACCACCCCTGCCAAGGTGCCGCCGCCGCGGCAGGCACCGCCACCACCTCTCGCCCCCACCCCCCGCGGAAAGCGGATGTCGGGCGGGGCCGGCACCCCCTGGCTGCTGCTCGCCCCCTGCCTGCTGATCCTCGGGCTGGTGCTCGGCTATCCGCTGGTCCGCCTGGTCACCCTCTCCTTCCAGAAGTTCGGCCAGTCCCAGCTGTGGGGCTTCCAGCCGGCCGACTGGGTCGGCTTCGACAACTTCACGGGCATCCTGGACGACGGCGAGTTCTGGGCGGTCGTCGTCCGGACCGTCGTCTTCGCGGCCGGCTGCGTCATCTTCACGATGGTCGCCGGCATGCTGATCGCCCTGCTGCTCCAGCAGGTCTCCGGCTGGGTGAAGATCCTGATCAACATCGCGCTGGTGGCCAGCTGGGGCATGCCGATCGTCGTCGCCACCACGGTCTTCAAGTGGCTGTTCGACGCGGACTACGGCATCCTCAACGCGGTCCTCAGCAAGCTGCCCGGCGTCGACCTCATCGGCCACAACTGGTTCGCCAGCGGCCCGCAGGGCCTGGCCGTGATCATGCTTCTGGTGGTCTGGGGAGCCGTGCCCTTCGTGGTCATCACCCTGAGCGCCGGTCTCACCCAGGTCCCCCAGGAACTGGAGGAGGCGGCCCGCCTCGACGGCGCCGGCGCCTGGAACGTCTTCCGGTACGTCACCCTCCCCATCCTCAAGCCGATCATCGTGATGCTCACGACCCTGTCGGTCATCTGGGACATGGGCGTCTTCCCGCAGGTCTTCGTGATGCGGGGCGGCCATCCCGAGCCGGAGTTCCAGCTCCTGACCACCTACTCCTACGACCGCGCGTTCGTGGTCAACGACTACGCGCAGGGCTCGGCGATCGCCCTGCTGACCGTGCTGTTGCTGCTCGGCGTGGTCGCCGTCTACATGCGCCAGATGCTGAAGATCGGAGAGGTCGAATGAGCACCCTGACGACTCCCGGCCAAACGCCCGGAGTGACTCCCGCGCTCCGGAAGTCGAAGGCCGGCTGGAACGTCCTCGGCCTTCTCGTCTTCCTCACCGCCGGCTTCCCCGTCTACTGGATGCTGAACACCGCGTTCAAGCCGGCCAAGGACGCCATCGACCCGGACCCGAGCCTGCTGCCCACGGGCTTCACGCTCTCCAACTTCAGCCGGGCGCTCGACATCGCGGACTTCTGGGGCCCGGTCGGCCGCAGCCTGATCGTGTCGCTCGCGGTGGTCGTGATCGGCATCGTCGTCGGCATGCTGGCCGCGCTCGCCATCTCCCGGTTCGCCTTCCGCGGCCGCAAAGTCGTGATCGTGGGCATCCTCGCCGTGCAGATGATCCCACTGGTCGCGATGATCATCCCGGTGTTCCTGCTGCTCAACGACCTCGACCAGTACGACAAGCTCTCCGGCCTGATCATCACGTACCTGACCTTCATCCTCCCCTTCACGGTGTGGACGCTGCGTGGCTTCATCGTCAACATCCCCAAGGAACTGGAGGAGGCGGCCATGGTCGACGGCTGCTCCCGCACCAGTGCCTTCATCCGGGTCGTCTTCCCGCTCCTGGCCCCCGGCATGGTCGCCACCTCGGTCTACGCCTTCATCCAGGCCTGGAACGAGTACCTGTACGCCCTCATGCTGCTCAGCCAGAAGAACCAGACCGCGACCGTGTGGCTCGGCAACTTCACCACCAAGCACGGCACCGAATACGCCCCGATGATGGCCGGATCCACCATGATGGCCGTGCCGATCGTGGTCCTCTTCCTCCTCGTCCAGCGCAAGATGGCCGCGGGCCTGACCGCGGGCGCCGTGAAGGGATAACGCCCCCGATGACGACATTCGCCAGCGGAACAGACACCCTCACGCGAGACGCGCTGACGGTCCTCCAGCCCGGCTTCCCGGGCACCACCGCTCCCGACTGGCTGCTGCGCCGCCTGGGCGAGGGCCTCGCCTCGGTCGGCCTGTTCGGCCGCAACATCGCCTCGCCCGAACAACTCGCGGCGCTCACCGCCCAGTTGCGTGCCGAACGCGACGACGTGCTGGTCGCGATCGACGAGGAGGGCGGCGACGTCACCCGCCTGGAGGTGCGCACGGGCTCCAGCTTCCCCGGCAACAACGCGCTCGGCGCGGTGGACGACGTGGAGCTGACGAGGGAGGTGGCCCGCGACCTCGGCCGCCGCCTCGCCGCCTGCGGGGTGAACTTCAACTGGGCCCCGTCGGCCGACGTGAACTCGAACCCCGCCAACCCGGTGATCGGCGTCCGCTCCTTCGGCGCCGACCCCGACCTGGTCGCCCGTCACACCGCGGCCTACGTCACCGGCCTCCAGTCGGCCGGAGTCGCCGCCTGCACGAAACACTTTCCCGGCCACGGCGACACGGCGGTGGATTCCCACCACGCGCTGCCCCGCATCGACGCGGATGCCGTGGTCCTGCGCGACCGCGAACTGACCCCGTTCCGCGCGGCTGTCGCGGCAGGCACGCGAGCGGTGATGACCGCCCACATCCTGGTCCCGACCCTGGACCGGGACCGCCCGGCCACTCTGTCGCACCGGATCCTGACCGACGTCCTGCGCGGCGAACTCGGCTACGACGGCCTCGTCGTCACCGACGGCATGGAGATGAGGGCCATCGCCGCCGGCTACGGCATCGAACGCGGCAGCGTCCTCGCCCTCGCGGCCGGCGCCGACGCGATCTGCGTGGGTGGCGGCCTGTCGGACGACGAGACGGTACGCCGCCTGCGCGACGCCCTCGTCACCGCCGTACGCTCCGGGGACCTCCCCGAGGAACGCCTCGCCGACGCGGCGGAACGGGTGCGGACCCTGGCCCGCTGGACCGCTTCGGCCGGCGGACGCGGGAGCGGGGCGCAGGCTTCGTCGGCCGACGGCACCGCCATCGGCGACGTCGGCCTCCGCGCCGCCCGCCGTGCCCTGCGCCTCACCCGGGCCGAGAACTTCACCCCGCTCACCGCACCCCCCTACGTCGCCGCGTTCACCCCCGTGGCGAACATCGCCGTGGGCGACGAGACCCCCTGGGGCGTGGCGGCGGAGCTGACCCGACTGCTCCCCGGCACTCGGACGGGCACCTTCACCGACGAGGACGCCGGTGCCGCGGCACTGGAGGCCGCCGACGGACGTCGTATCGTGGCCGTCGTCCGCGACGAACACCGCCACCCCTGGATGTCCGCGGCCCTCGACACCCTCCTGTCGTCCCGCCCCGACACGATCGTCGTCGAGATGGGCCTCCCGCAGGCCACCCCCCGGGGCGCCCTCCACATCGCCACCCACGGCGCGGCCCGCGTCTGCGGCCGAGCGGCGGCGGAGGTCATCGCCGGGCGGTAGCCGGCACAGTCCGTACGACCACGAAGGCGCGGCCAGTCCGTACGAGGACGAAAAACCCGCCGGTCCGTACGACGAGAGAGGCGCCGGATCCATGAGGAGCCGGCGCCTTCGCGCTGTTCCGAGTGCCCGGGCCCGATCGCCCGGGCCTCGTCGCTAAATACCCTGCCACTCCGGCTTGTTGGCGAACGTGTGCCGGAAGTAGTCGGCCAGCTTCAGCTTGGACGCGGCGCCCTCGTCCACCACGACCGTCGCGTGCGGATGGAGTTGGAGTGCCGAGGCGGGGCACACCGCCGCGACCGGCCCCTCCACGGTCGCCGCGACCGCGTCCGCCTTGCCCTCGCCGGTCGCGAGGAGGACCAGGTGCCGTGCCTCCAGGATCGTCCCGATGCCCTGGGTGATCACGTGGTGCGGCACCTGCTCGATGTCACCGTCGAAGAAGCGCGCGTTGTCCACCCGGGTCTGCTCGGTGAGCGTCTTGATCCGGGTCCGTGAGGCCAGCGACGAGCACGGCTCGTTGAACCCGATGTGACCGTCGGTCCCGATCCCCAGCAGCTGCAGGTCCACCCCGCCGGCCTCGGTCAGCGCCCGGTCGTAGGCCTGACACGCCCCCAGGACGTCCTCGGCCGTGCCGTCGGGTCCCATGAACGCGTCCATCCCGATCCCGAGCGGTTCCAGCACCTCGCGCCGCAACACCGAACGGTACGACTCCGGATGGTCGGCCGGCAGCCCCACGTACTCGTCGAGCTGCGCGATCCGCGCCCGGGAGGTGTCCACGGCACCGGCGCGGACCTGCGCCGCCAGCGCCTCGTAGACGGGCAGCGGCGTCGAGCCGGTGGCCACGCCGAGAAGAGCGTCGGGCTTGCGCCGGAGCAGCTGGGCCATGGCCCCGGCGATGAGCTCGCCGCCCGCCTTGGCGTCCGGAACGATGACAACTTCCACGCTGGGCCTGCCGATCTGAGGAAAGGGTCTGAACAGAGGGGACTCGACGGGGACCCGGAAGGGGCCTGTGTGGTTTAGACCAATCTAACAGAGGCGCCTCTTCCGGCCCAGAGCCACCGCCTCGCTCGGCCGCCAGGCGTTCCCGGCCTCCTTCGTTGAAATTCCCCTGGCATCCGCCCCCGCACACGAACCCACACGGGTACGCTGCATGGGGGATACCAGGACGCCCGAATAGTGCGGACGAGGCGGGGAAAAGTCCCAACAACAAACAGCCTCCAACGCATGGACACACGTAGTGGTCTAGTCCACAATGCGGAGAACAACTGAAAACGAACAGGCTTCCGTCCTCCCCGCACAGGAGGGCGGATCGAGGAACCGGAGCTCTCTGCCCTGACTGCCCCGGGTCCTCGTCCTTCGGCCGACCGGGACCGCACACCCCACGGCCGTTGTTGCTCCGGGCTGCGGTGCCGGGAGGGCTGAGGGTCCCTCCCAGGCGCCGCGGCCCGCGGGTGTTTTCGGGGCCGGACGGCCTCCGGACGTTTGTTCCCGGAACTGGGACGACGTGTATTCACTGCCGCGATCGCCGTGAACCACGCAGCAGGGCTCGAGTCCGCCCCGGCCGTGGGCCATGTCGAGAGCGTCGACGACGAGTTCGGCGCGGTGGTGGTGGGCCATCGCGTAGCCGACGACCTCGCGGGTGGCCAGGTCCAGCCAGCAGGCGAGGCAGAGCCAGCCCTCGGCGGTGGGCAGGTAGGCGATGTCGCCGACCAGCTTGGTCCCGGGGCGCTCGGCATGGACGTCGCGAACCCGTCGGCGGCCCGGCCGCGTGTGTCTTCAGGTGCGCCTGGCGGGGTGGGGCGGGACAGACAGGAAGGGGAGCAGCTCGCGGGCGAAGGCATCGGGATGTTCCTCGGGCACGAAGTGGCCACTGCCCGGAATCACCGCCCCGGTCAGCCTCGGCGCGACCGTGGCCAGGCTGTCGGTGAGTCGGGCGCCTGTGCTGTACTCGCCGCCGACGGCGAGTACGGGCATGGGAAGGGTTCCTCCGGTTTCGTGCCAGGCCCGGTTGACGCGGCCGTCCTCAAGGAGGGTTCGGTAGTGCCCGAAGCCGGCGCGCAGTGCCTCGTATCCGCTGTAGGAGGAAGCGACGGTGGCGACCTCTTCCGGCGGGAAGGTGCCGGGTACCGCGGACAACCGATCGAACCACCAGGTGAGGAAGTCGCTCTCCCGGCCTTCGAGGAGCAGCTCGGGCAGTTCTTCGGTCATGAAGAGGCCGAAGTGGAACAGACCGCCTGAGGCCACGTCCATCGCCTGCTCCAAGCCGAAGCCGGGCAGGGCGAGTTCGGCGAGGACAAGGTGTTCGACCTCCTCGGGGTGGCGGCGGGCGTAGGCGAAGGCGACCATGCCACCGATGTCGTGCCCGACGATGCGCACGCCGCCGTGAATGCCGAGCTGTGCGAGGAGTTCGCGCATGTCCTCGGCCTGTGTGTCCTTGTCGTATCCGCTGGTGGGACGGTCGGAGGCCCCGGTGCCGCGCAGGTCGGGTGCGACGACGCGGTATCCGTGTGCGGCGAGGGCCGGCATGAGGTGTCGCCAGGCCCGCCATGTCTGGGGCCAGCCGTGCAGAAGAAGTACGGGTTCGCCGGCCCCGCCGACCACGGCGTGCAACCGGGTGCCGTTTGCCGGGACGGTGATGCTTTCGAATCCCTCGGGGAGGGGCACTTCGTCGCTCATGGGATCACCTGGGGTCAGGTCGAAGAGGAGGACATGTCGCGTCCGCGCGGCCAGGAAGGTGAGCAGCGTCCAGGTGTCGTCGAACGCCGCTTGATACGGATGGTCCTGGACGGTGAGAAGGTCCAGGCCGAGACTGTCGATGCGTAGTGCCTGCTCACTGGAGCGGCCGACGGGCAGAGTGGTCGGCTCTACGTTCGTGCGTCGAGCAGCACGACCGCACACGGTGTGAAGCGGGTGTTCAGCTCCGGTGAGGGAGGGACGCAGGAGGGATATGGGTGGTGCGGGGACGGTGTGTGCCACGCATGACGCATCCGGATATCGCGTGGGTACGGACCGACCGGAGATGACCGGCTGGTTACAGGCGGCTGTGCGGGGCCGGCCCCCGCGGGAGGAGGTCAGCCGACGGTGAGGACGAGCTTTCCGCGGCTGTGGCCGGCATCGCTGGCCTGCTGGGCCTTGGTCGCGTCGGTAAGCGGGTAGGTCGCGCCGACCGTGATCGCCAGGGTGCCGTCGGCGGCCTGCCGGGCCAGTTCGGCCAGCCGAACCGCCGAGCGGCGCTGCGGCCCTTCGGCGAAGACGATGCCGAGTTCGCGGGCGCGGAAGTCGGCGGTGGTGACGATCCGGTCGGTGCCGCCGCGCAGGGTGATGGAGTCCTCCAGCGCGCCCTTGCCCGCGGCGTCGAGCACCGCGTCCACACCGTCGGGGGCGAGCGCGCGGACCCGCTCGACCAGGCCGTCTCCGTAGACCAGCGCGGTGGCGCCGAGCGAGGTGACGTACTCCTGGTTGGCGGGGCCGGCGGTGCCGATGACACGGGCGCCGCGGGCGACGGCGAGCTGGACGGCGACGGTGCCCAGCGCGCCGGACGCGCCGTGGATCAGCAGGGTCTCGCTGGCTTTGATGTCGAGCAGGTCCAGGACGCGGTCGGCGCCGTCGCTCGCCACCGGCAGCGCGGCCGCGTGCGTCCAGTCCAGGCCGGCCGGCTTGAGGGCGAGAACGGCCGCACTGGCCAGCGCGTACTGGGCGTAGGCGCCGGTGTCGGACCAGCCCAGCACCTCGTCGCCCACCTGCAGCTGGTCGACGTCCTCACCGACGGCGTCGACGATCCCGGCGATCTCACCACCGGGGATGGCGGGCAGGGTGGTGGGGAAGATGGCTTCCATGGTCCCGGAGCGGATCTTGCCGTCCACCGGGTTGACACCGACAGCCTGTACACGCACGCGGACCTGGCCGGAGCCGGGCTCCGGGATCTCGGTCTCCGCCTCGTGCAGGACCTCGGTGCCGCCGAACGTGTCGAAAACGATGGCCTTCATCACTGCTGTCTCCTTGATGAGCTGATCCGGTGAAATCAATGGGGTGGCTGAGCACCTGAAACGCGACGCCAGTCATGTGGCCTCACCACGCGCGCCCCCGGCCCGTCCCACTGGCCGTGCCTGCGGCTGGAGGGTCAGGAGCGGTAGCGGGTATGGCGTGCCGCGATGTTGTTTATGGCTGGTGGTGTGGCGTGTGTCGTCGTTGTCGGGCATTGGTGTCGGTGCTGCGGCGGTGTCGGGGTCGACGCCTTGG
>NZ_JOEV01000011.1 GCF_000721105.1 Streptomyces cellulosae | reverse complement strand
GGGCACCCGTACCACGCATGACCGCCTCGACATCGACGCCATCAACAAACACCTCACCGCCTGATAGCCATCGGCGGAACTTGTGCGGTGCAGCACTAGGGCCTGTTTACAACCCCGCCAGTTTGCCTTGTTCATGGCAGATGCGTCAGCTGTGGAGGGCGCGATCACAGACAGGCGCGCGGGATGTCACAAGGCCCTCACTCTCTCTTCGCACACGCCCGCACACGAGCCGCCACAACCGGGCCCCGCACGCGGAGCTGACGGATCGTCAGATCGGCGCTACCGTCAGCGCCATGGAGACCAAAGACGGCACCCACACTCACACCCCCACCACCCCCCTCCCGCTGATCATCTCCGTCGACGACCACACCGTGGAGCCCGCCACCGTCTGGCAGGACCGGCTCCCGAAGAAGTACCTCGACATCGGACCCCGCACGGTCCGTGCGCCCCTGAAGGAAATGACCTTCCTCGGCGGCCGGTTCAAGCCCGTCATGGGCACCCCGGGCACGGACGACGGTCCGCTCGGCGACTGGTGGATCTACGAGGACCTGCACCGGCCGCTGACCCGCCTCGACACCGCCGTCGGCTACAGCAGGGACGAGATCAAGCTCGAGGTCATCACCTACGAGCAGATGCGGCCCGGGTCGTACGACGTCCCCGCCCGTCTCGCCGACATGGACGTCAACCACGTCCAGTCCGCCCTCTGCTTCCCAACCTTCCCGCGCTTCTGCGGCCAGACCTTCACCGAGGCGAAGGACCACGAGCTCGGGCTGCTGTGCGTCCAGGCGTACAACGACTGGATGGTGGAGGAGTGGTGCGGCCCCGAGGCACACGGCCGGCTCATCCCGCTCACCCTCATCCCGCTGTGGGACGCCGAGCTCGCCGCCCAGGAGGTCCGGCGCAACGCGGCCCGCGGGGTCCGGGCGGTCGCCTTCTCCGAGATACCCCCGCACCTCGGCCTGCCGTCCGTGCACACCGACGACTGGGATCCGTTCCTCGCCGCCTGCGACGAGACCGGCACGGTCGTCGCCATGCACATCGGCTCCAGCAGCCGGATGCCCTCCACCTCCGCCGACGCCCCGCCCGCCGTCGGCTCCACCATCACCTTCGCCAACTGCTGCTTCTCGATGGTCGACTGGCTGATGAGCGGCAAGTTCGAACGCTTCCCGAACCTCAAGGTGATGTACGCGGAGGGCCAGATCGGCTGGATCCCCTACATCCTGGAACGCGCGGACGTGGTGTGGGAGGAGAACCGCGGCTGGGGCGGCGTCGCCGAGAAGGTCCACCGCCCGCCGTCCGAACTCTTCGCCGAGCACGTCTACGGCTGCTTCTTCGACGACGCCTTCGGCCTCAGGAACCTCGACTCCATCGGAGTCGGCAACGTGCTCTACGAGACCGACTACCCCCACTCCGACTCCACCTGGCCCAAGTCCCGCGAGGTCGGCGAGGCCCAGATGGGGCACCTGCCGGCGGACGTGGTGGAACGGATCGTCCGTGGGAACGCCATCGACCTGCTCGGGCTCACGCCGGACGGACTGTGGGGCGGCCCGAGGTGATCGAGTACGGCATCCAGCTCCCCGTCCAGTCCCAGAGCGCGATCTACGCCGAGCCCTGGGAGGCGTCCGCCGGCCCGCCCGACATCGTCGAGATCGCGCGGGCCGCCGAGCGGGCCGGGTTCTCGTACGTCGCCTGCTGCGACCACGTCGCCGTCCCACGCCGGCTCGCGTCCGCGATGGGCACGGTCTGGTACGACCCCGTCGCCACCCTCGCCTACCTGGCCGCCGCCACCGCACGCGTCCGGCTGCTCAGCCATGTCGCGGTGGTCGGCCTGCGCCACCCCCTCCTCACCGCCAAGCAGTACGCCACCCTCGACCACCTCAGCGGCGGGCGGCTGCTCCTCGGGGTCGGCGCCGGGCACGTACCGGAGGAGTTCGAGGCGCTCGGCGTCGACTTCCGGCAGCGCGGGGCCGTCCTCGACGAGTCGATCGACGCCCTGCGCACCGCCCTCGGGCCCGACGAGTTCCCCGAACACCACGGCAAGCTCCACGACTTCCAGGACCTCGGCCAGCGCCCCCGCCCCGCCCAGCCCCGCGTCCCCCTCTGGGTGGGCGGCTCCTCACCCGCCGCCGTACGCCGCGCCGCGCTCAAGGGCGACGGCTGGCTGCCGCAGGGGGACCCGCGGGAGCGGCTGCCCGCGCAGATCGAACGGATCAGGCGGCTGAGGGCGGAGCATTCCCTCCGGGCGCCCTTCGTCCTCGGTGCGATCGCCGAACCGCTGTACGTCGGCACCCCGGCCTGGGATGTGGGCCGCCGCACGCTCACCGGGCCGCCCGACGCGCTCGCCGAGTCCCTGCGCGCCTACCGGGCGATGGGTGTCGACCAGCTCCAGGTCCGCTTCCGCAGCCGCGACCGCGCCGAACTCACCGACCAGATGACCGCGTTCGGGGCCGAGGTGGCCCCGCTTCTCACCCGGGAGTGACATGGGCAAGCTGGACGGACGTGTCGTGCTCGTCACCGGCGCGGCACGCGGGCAGGGGGAGCAGGAGGCCCGGCTGTTCCGGGAGGAGGGCGCCGAGGTCGTCGTGGCGGATGTGCTGGACGACCAGGGACAGGACCTCGCGAAGGAGATCGGCGCGCTGTACGTGCACCTCGACGTGGGGCGCGAGGAGGAGTGGAGGGCCGCGGTCGACACCGTCGTGGCGGCGTACGGCCGTGTCGACGGGCTCGTCAACAACGCCGGCATCCTGCGCTTCAACACCCTCGTCGACACGCCTCTCGACGAGTTCATGCGGGTCGTGCGGGTCAACCAGGTCGGGGCGTTCCTCGGCATCAAGACCACCGGGCCCAAGATCGCCGCGGCCGGGGGCGGCACGATCGTCAACACCGCCTCGTACACCGGGATGACCGGCATGGCGTACGTGGGGGCGTACGCGGCCAGCAAGCACGCGATCGTCGGGCTGACCCGGGTGGCCGCGCTGGAGCTGGCGGACCAGGGAGTGCGGGTCAACGCCGTGTGCCCCGGCGCCATCGACACCGCGATGAGCAATCCCGGTGCCGGCGCCGAGGGAGCGACGGACGCGCTGTACCGCAAGCTCGTACCGCTCGGCCGGATCGGGAGGCCGGAGGAGGTCGCCCGCCTCGCGCTCTTCCTCAGCTGCGACGACTCCTCCTACATCACCGGGCAGCCGTTCGTGATCGACGGCGGGTGGCTGGCGGGCGTGAGCATCGGCTGACCGCTCGGGTGGGCATCGGCCGACGCTACGGGCTCCAGCTGACGGCTCGTCAGCTATTGACGCCCCCAGTGGCCGGTGGAACAGTCTGATCCATGAATCTGACGAAGCGTCAGAAACGACCGTGGGGACGGTGAACCTCCGTGGAATTCGGGCTCTTTGTACAGGGATACGTGGGCAAGCGCGCCGAGACCGATCCGCTGGCCGAACACAAGGCGCTGATGGAGGAGACCGAGTACGTCATCCAGGCGGACAGGTCCGGCTTCAAGTACGCCTGGGCCTCCGAGCACCACTTCCTGGAGGAGTACTCGCACCTCTCGGCGAACGACGTCTTCCTCGGCTATCTGGCGCACGCCACCGACCGCATCCACCTCGGGTCCGGGATCTTCAATCCCCTCGCCCAGGTCAACCACCCGGTGAAGGTCGCCGAGAAGGTCGCCATGCTCGACCATCTCACCGAGAACCGCTTCGAGTTCGGCAGCGGGCGCGGCGCCGGCTCGCACGAGATCCTCGGCTTCCTCCCCGGCATCACCGACATGAACTACACGAAGGAGATCTGGGAGGAGACCATCGCCGAGTTCCCGAAGATGTGGCTCCAGGACGAGTACGAGGGCTTCAGGGGCAAGCACTGGCAGCTCCCGCCCCGCAAGGTGCTCCCCAAGCCGTACGGGAAGTCCCACCCCGCGATGTGGTACGCCGCCGGATCGCCGCCCTCGTACGCCATGGCCGCGAGGAAGGGCCTCGGGGTGCTCGGCTTCAGCGTGCAGAAGGTCTCCGACATGGAGTGGGTGCTGGAGCAGTACAAGAGCGCGGTCGTGGACGCCGAGCCGGTCGGGGACTTCGTCAACGACAACGTGATGGTGACGACGACCGCGATCTGCGCGCCGACGCACGCGGAGGCGATCGAGATCGCGGTCAACGGCGGACTGCACTACCTGCCCTCGCTGGTGTTCCGGTACCACGACACGTTCCCCCGCCCCGAGGGGTTCCCGGTGTGGCCGGAGACCCTGCCCGAGTACACCGCGGAGTTCGTCGAGCTCCTCATCGAGGAGGAGCTGCTGATCTGCGGGGACCCGGACGAGGTGTTCCGGCAGTGCAAGCGGTGGGAGCAGGCGGGGGCCGATCAGCTGAGCTTCGGGCTGCCGGTGGGGGTGCCGAAGGAGGAGACGTTGCAGACGATCCGGCTGATCGGGGAGCACGTCATTCCGAAGATCGACACGGATCCGGTGCACAGGACCACGCGGTTCCGGCAGGCCGGGTAAGGGGGTTGGACAGCATGCTCGACCACCTCATCAAGGGCGCCACCGTCGTCGACGGCACGGGCGCGCCCGGGTACACCGCGGACGTCGGTATCCGGGACGGCCGTATCGCGGTCATCGGCTCGGTGACCGAGGAAGCCCGTACGGCCGAGGACGCCACCGGCCTCGTCCTCGCCCCCGGATTCGTCGATCCGCACACGCACTACGACGCCCAGCTGTTCTGGGACCCGTACGCGACCCCCTCCCTCAACCACGGGGTGACGACGGTCGCCGCCGGCAACTGCGGATTCACTCTCGCGCCCCTGAACCCGGCCCGCCCGGACGACGCCGACTACACCCGCCGGATGCTGTCCAAGGTGGAGGGGATGTCGCTGGTCGCGTTGGAGGAGGGGGCGCCCTGGAGCTGGAACTCCTTCGGGGAGTATCTCGACGCCCTGGAGGGGCGGATCGCCGTCAACGCCGGGTTCATGGTGGGGCATTGTGCGCTGCGGCGGTACGTGATGGGGCCGCAGGCCATCGGCGGGCAGCCGAGTGAGGAGCAGCTCGCCGAGATGCTGCGGCTGTTCCACGAGGCCATGGACGCCGGGGCCTGGGGGCTCTCCACCACCCAGTCGTCCACCCACTCCGACGGCGACGGAGAGCCGGTCGCCTCCCGGCACGCCCGCCCCGCCGAACTGCTCGCCCTCTCCCGGGCCGTCGGGGAGCACGAGGGCACGCAGATAGAGGCGATCGTCGCGGGCTGCCTGGACCAGTTCAGCGACGCCGAGATCGATCTGCTGGTGGAGATGAGCGCGGCGGCCGGGCGTCCCCTGAACTGGAACGTCCTGACCGTCGACGCCTCCGTCCCGGAACGCGTGCCCCGCCAGCTGCTCGCGAGCGAGCAGGCGCGGAAGGCGGGCGGTCGGGTCGTCGCCCTCACCATGCCGATCCTCACTCCGATGAACATGTCCCTGGGCACCTTCTGCGCCCTCAACCTCATCCCCGGGTGGGGCCCGATCCTCAGCCTGCCCGTCCCCGAGCGGATCGAGCGACTGCGCGATGCGTCCGTCCGGGCCGAGATGCTCGAGCGCGCGGGCTCCAAGGAGGCCGGTGTCTTCCGGCGGCTGACGAACTTCGGGCGCTACGTCATCGGGGACACGTACAGCGAGGCGAACCGGGGGCTCAGCGGGCGGGTCGTGGCGGACATCGCGGCGGAGCGCGGGCAGGAACCGTTCCAGGCCCTGGTGGAGATCTGCGCGGCCGACGATCTGCGGACGGTCCTGTGGCCCATGCCCACCGACAACGACCCGGCGTCCTGGGCGCTGCGCGCCGAGACCTGGCAGCACGAGGACGTCCTGCTCGGCGGGTCGGACGCGGGGGCGCATCTGGACCGGATGTGCGGGGCGCCGTACACGACGCGCTTCATCGGGGACTGTCTGCGCGGCCGGAAACTCGTCGGGCTGGAGCAGGCGGTGAAGATGCTCACGGACGATCCGGCACGGCTGTTCGGGCTTCGGCAGCGCGGCCGGATCGAGGAGGGCTTCCATGCGGACCTGGTCCTCTTCGACCCGGAGCGGATCGCCGCGTGTACGGCCACCCTGGTGCACGACCTGCCGGGTGACAGCCCGCGGCTGGACTCCAAGGCGATCGGGGTACGGGCCGTGTGGGTCAACGGTGTCGAGGCGATCCGGGACGACGTGGTGAGCGGGGCGGTGCCGGGGAAGGTGCTGCGCTCGGGCCGGGACACCCGGACGGTGGCCACCAAGTGACCGAGGGACAGCGGCTGTTCGTCGGCGGTGACTGGGTGGAGCCGGAGGGCGGCCACTACGAGGTCGTCGACCCGGCCACCGAGGAGAGAGTCGGGTGGGCTCCGGAGGCTTCGCGGGATCAGGTGCGCGCGGCCTGTGCCGCGGCCCGCGAGGCCTTCGGGCCGTGGTCGCGGACGGCGCCCGAGGAGCGGGCGGCGATCCTGGCGCGGGCCGCGGGAATCATCGGCGGCCACCTGGAGCCGTACGCCGAGCTGGCCCGGGCGGAGACCGGGGCGACCACGGTGACGGCCCGGCGGATGCAGGTCGGGGTGGCCGCCGCGCGGTTTGGGCGGTACGCGCGCGTGGAGCCCGCCGAGTGGGCGATCCCGCCGCAGATCAACGAGGCCGGGCCGATGGGGAGGGCGGCGGTGATGGGCGCGCTGGCCGTACGCCAGCCCGTCGGGGTCGTCACCTGCATCACCTCGTACAACAACCCGTGGGCCAACCCGGCGGGCAAGGTCGCGCCGGCGCTCGCGATGGGCAACACGGTGGTCGTGAAGCCCGCCCCGCAGGACCCGCTCTCCGTGTACCGGATGGCCCAGGCGCTGGAGGCGGCGGGCGTGCCGCGCGGGGTCGTGAACGTCGTCTCCGGCCGCTCGGCGGAGATCGGCGAGGCGGCCGTGGACTCGCCGGACGTCGACATGGTCAGCTTCACCGGCTCCACGGCCGTCGGACAGCGCATCGCCGCCGTCTGCGGACGGGACATGAAACGCCAGCTGATGGAGCTGGGCGGAAAGGGCGCGGCGGTCGTCTTCGACGACGCGGACGTCGGGGCGGCGGTCGCCGGGATCGGCACCACCTTCTCCTTCTACAGCGGACAGATCTGCACGGCACCGACGCGGGTGCTGGCGCAACGGGGCGTGTACGACCGTCTGGTCGAGCAACTGGCGGCGTACGCGGGCCGCTTGAAGGTGGGGTCACCGAGCGAGCCGGACACGGTCGTCGGTCCGGTGATCTCGGCGGCGCACCGGGACCGGGTGGAGTCGTACGTCGAACTGGGCCGAAAGGAGGGCGCGGTGGTGGTGACGGGCGGCGAACGGCCCTCGTACGACCGCGGCTTCTATGTCGCCCCGACCCTCCTCGCCGACTGCACCAACGACATGCGCGCGGCCCGCGAGGAGATCTTCGGCCCGGTCGTCTCGGTCGTCCCCTTCGACGAAGAGGAGGAGGGCGTGGCCCTGGCCAACGACACCGACTACGGCCTCATCGACTACGTCTGGTCGGCGGACGTGGCCCGCGCCTTCCGCGTCGCACGGCAGCTGCGGGCGGGCGGGGTCGGCGTCAACACGGTCGGCCGCAACATGGAGGCGCCGTTCGGGGGCTTCAAGAAGAGCGGGGTCGGACGGGACGTGGGGTCGTACGCGCTGCACGCGTACAGCGAGGTGCAGGCGATCGTGTGGCCGGGGTGAGGGGCGGGGTTCGACCCGGGCGGCCTGCTCCCGATCACGCCTGGACGACTACCAGGGCACATCTCCGTCAACGCGCGCAGTTCTGGCAACAGGACTCACTTCTGCTGATCCGTAGTGCAATGAAGGGCTTCCTGGCCTTCCATGTGGAGCGCCTGGGAGCCCCGCGGGTCACCGTCCGGCCGCTCTCTCGCCGTCTGTCCGTGAGAGCCGAGTGAGATGCGCGTGAGACGACAAGAGGCCTTGATCGCCCTGGCGGGTGCTGGGTTCCAGGGTGCCTCGTCGACCGGAAGCCACCACCGAGGTTGGGGTGCGAGGTAGCCGGAGCTCATCAGGCTTGGTCTGCTGTACCGGTCGAGATGGGAGTTCTACAGTTCATCCGTGAAGTCCGTAGAGCTCCCTGAAGATCTCGCAGCGGAAGTCCAAGCTGCCACGGCCCTTCTGGCTCACGCCGAGACCAGCACGTACGAGGAGATCAAGGCGCGGCGAACAATCCTTCGACTTCGCCCCCGACGAGGGCACTCGCGTGCCGAACGTCATCGGGCTGGATGAGTTCGACCGGCTCTTCACGCAGTTCGAGCACACGGCGTGGCGCCTGGAAACCCGCCGCCGGTACGCGTCCGACGAGCTCACGGATACCTACGCGCAGTTCACCCGTGGCGAGCCCGTCAACTGGGAAGGCGTCGACGCCGAGTGGTGTGCCGAGCGCCGCGAGCAGACCGGGCTCGGCAAACGGTTCGAGCGTGTCCGCATCGTCGACGACCCCCCGACGGCTGGCCAGCTCTATCTGCTCGACAACGCGCGCCGCAACAGCGCCGTCGGCGAGAAGATCCACAACCTGTGGCGAGAGAATGCCGATCGGCTCAGCCTGCCCGACGAAGACTTCTGGATCTTCGACTCCCGACTGGTCGCGCTCCTCAACTTCGATGACGCCGACAACCTGGTCAACGTCGAACTGATCACGGAGCCTGCGGCAGTCCTGCGGTATGCCATGGCGCGTGACGCGGCGATGCATCACGCCGTCTCGTACGAGCAGTTCGCGGCGCAGCTGACCGCGAAGGAGGACTGAGAGCAGGTGCGCACCGGTGAGCACGGACTATCAGCAGGCACGAGAAGCGCTCGGGGTACGGCTACGCGAACTCCGGCTCTCCGCCCCTGGACGCCGGCTCACCGGCACGGAACTCGCCGAGCAGTACGGGTGGAACAAGTCCAAGGTCAGCAGGCTGGAGAACGGCAGGCAGACTCCAACACCCGATGACCTGCGCAAGTGGGCGGAGGCAACCGGCCAGCCCGAGGCGTACGACGAGCTCCTAGCCCGCCTCCGTGGCTTCGAGTCCCACATCCGGTCATGGCGGCGACAGCTGGCCGCCGGGCATAAGCCGGTCCAGGACACCCACCTGAGCGCTCACGCCGAAGCCTCCGTATTCCGTGGCTGGGAGCCCTCCATGATCTTCGGGATTCTCCAGACTCCGGACTACGCCCGGTCGATCTTCACGAGGTACGCGGAGCTGCAGCGATCGCCACGCGACACCGAGGAAGCAGTCCGGTCCCGCATGGAACGACAAGAGGCGCTGTACGACTCCTCGAAGCGTTTCCACCTCATCCTGTGGGAGGCCGCCCTCCACGCCTTAATCTGTCCGCCCTCGGTGCTCGCGGCCCAGCTCGACCGGCTCGCAGGTGCCGTCGGCCTGGACACGGTAGAGCTGGGGATCATCCCGCTGTCCGCCTCGCTCAAGATCCCCCCGGCGACCGCCTTCTGGATCTACGACGACCGTCAGGTGATCGTTGAGAACTGGCACGCGGAGTTGTGGATCGACGACGAGGCAACTGTCGACACGTATCTGCGGACCTGGAGGACGCTCCGGGAGTCCGCCGTGTACGGCGTTGACGCGCAGAACCGCATCAGTGCGGCAAGACGAGCGTTGAGCTCCTGCTGAAGCTCATGACCGACAGGCGGGTGTGCCCAGCCGGTTTCGACGACTCGGACCGGTGACGTTGGACGGTCCGTGCCACTTGGTCGGACAGGACGGCTGACTGGAAGCCGGGCTCCAGCGAGGGCTTCAGGAGCAGTCGTCGAGGATGCAGCCGGTCAACCCGGCGGCGGTCAGGGTGAGGTGCTGGCTCAGTGCCTCGACCGCAGCGTCGGCGTCGCGGGCCAGCGCCGTCTCCTCCAGTCGGCGGTGCTCGCCGACGTGGTCCCGGTCGGGGACGCGGTGCGCCGACCAGCGCCGAGCCAGCTCGCTTGCGATCCACATCCGGTCGAAGGTCTCCAGCAGGACGGAGTTGCCGCAGCCCTCCAACAGGGTGCGGTGGAAGAGCCGGTGGGCTTCGGACCATGCGCCGCTGTAGTGCTCGCCCTCCTCCTGCACGTATGCCGGGGTACGGGCCAGACGGTGGTGGGCGGCTCGCACGCGGGCCTCCCAGTCGACGTCGCCACGCTGGATGGACATGCGCAGCACGACCGGTTCGATGGCCCGGCGGGCCTCGGTGATCTCCTGCCAGCGGCGGTCGGAGAAGGCCGGGACGGCGAAGCCGCGGTTGGGCAGCCGGTCGGCGAGGCCGTCGCCGACCACCCGCACGAGCGCCTCGCGCACGATGGCCAGGCTTACGCCCTGTTCCTTGGCGAGGTCCTGCGGTTTGAGAGGGTCACCCGGGCTGTAGTCCCCCCGCATGATCGCTTCACGCAGATGTGCGTAGACCTGCTCGGAGAGCATCTGCTTTCCCGACGAGATCGAGGTGTGGGCCGTCTGGGGCATGGCTCCATCATAGACGATCCCGCAAATAATCGATTATTGTTGTTATAGTCGATCTGGTGGGTGCGGGCGGCGGCGGTGCGTCCACGCCGAGTCCGCAGGCCCCTTCGGCCGTATCACCCCACCACTTCCCAGCAGGTATGAGAGGAACGACGATGAGCGTGAACGACCCCTTCGCCCGCCTTCCCGAGGCGGCCTCCTTCGCTGTCACCAGCACCACCGTCACGGACGGCGCCACCTGGTCGCCCGAGCAGTTCTCCGGCATCTTCGGCGTCCCCGGCGGGAAGGACGTCTCCCCGCAGCTGTCCTGGAGCGGCGCCCCGGAGGACACCAAGAGCTACGCCGTCACCGTCTACGACCCCGACGCCCCGACCGGGTCCGGGTTCTGGCACTGGGCGGTCGCCGACATCCCCGCCACCGTCACCGAGCTGCCCGAGGGTGCCGGCGACGACACCGGCTCGGGCCTGCCCGAGGGCGCCTTCCAACTGCCGGGCGACGCCCGCGCCGCCCGCTTCATCGGCGCCGCCCCGCCCGCCGGACACGGCCCGCACCGCTACTTCATCGTGGTGCACGCCCTGGACGTCGAGTCCATCGGCGTTGCGGCCGACGCCACGCCGGCCGTCCTCGGCTTCACCATGGCCGGCCACATTCTCGGCCGCGCGGTCCTGACCGCCACCGCCGAAACGCCCGCCTGACGCACAGCATGTCCCAACTCATCGACACCACGGAGATGTATCTCCGCACCATCCTGGAGACCGAGGAGGAAGGCGCGGTCCCCCTGCGCGCCCGCATCGCCGAGCGCCTGCACCAGAGTGGACCCACCGTCAGCCAGACCGTTGCCCGCATGGAGCGTGACGGTTTGCTGCACGTCGCCGAAGACCGGCGCTTGGAGCTGACGGAGGAGGGCCGGCGGATCGCCACGCGGGTAATGCGCAAGCACCGGCTCGCGGAATGCCTGCTCGTCGACGTCATCGGGCTGGAGTGGGAGCAAGTCCACGCCGAGGCCTGCCGCTGGGAGCACGTGATGAGCGAGGCCGTCGAACGCCGGATCCTGGAGCTGCTGCGGCACCCGACGCAGTCGCCCTACGGCAACCCGATCCCGGGCCTGGAGGAGCTCGGCGAGAAGAGCACCGTGGATCCGTTCCCCGAGCAGAGCACAGTCAGCCTCAGCGACCTTCAGCTCGGCCCGAACGGCGCCAGCGCGGTCGTACGGCGCATCGGGGAGCCGATCCAGACCGACCCCCAGCTGCTGTACGCCCTGCGGCAGGCCGGGGTGCGGCCCGGCGCGGTCGTGAGCGTGACGTCGTCACCCGACGGCGTGATGGTCGGCAGCGGCAGGGAGCCCGCCCGACTCCTCACGCAGACCGCCGCGCACATCTTCGTGGCCAAGGACTGAGCCCAGCCGGACTCCGGCCGTTGCCGTGGCCCGTACCGGCACGAGGATGGTCGTGGACCACAATCGCGGTCGACGACCATCCTCGTGGATCGGGCGCCTCCCAAACCTGAGGTGTGACACCCCACCGCGCGAGTGTCGCATTCCCTCGATCGGCTATCTGGCCGGAGAGGATTCGCCAACAGCATCGATCGTGGATGGCCGGGCCCGTCCGCCTGGCCTCAGTCGGTCAGATCCACCCGTACCGTCAACAGATCCGTCCCGAACACCCGGACCGCCGCGCTGTTGTATCGCGGCAGACCGCGCAGGCGGGCGACAGGGTCGTCGTCGGGCAGGAGATGAGCCGTGCCGGTGTGCCAGCGGCCCCGGATCCGCACCCGCACCCGTGGGTCCGCCTTGATGTTGCGGACGTACTGGGACCTCTCGCCGAACTCGGAGACCAGCCAGAAGGAATCACCGACACGACGGCCGCCCACCGGCGTGTGCCGCGGCAGCCCCGAGACGCGGCCGGTGGTCTCCAGAACCGTCTGGAGGGGCAGGCGGCGCAGTACCGGGTTGCCGACCCGGCGCTGGAAGCCGGTGGCGGCACGGAACCGGAGGTCATTGAGACGGGACCTGTTCACGAGGTTCCCTCCTGCTGAGCCCTGCTCATGCGCTTTCCGAGGCCTTCAGTACGTCCAGCAGGGCGCCGAAGGCGACGGCGTCGGTGGTGAGGATGGCTTGGGCGGGGTCGGCGCTTTCGGTGAGGTGGACGGTGGTTCGGGTGGGGGCGGATATGGGGACGCTGGCGTTGCCTTCTTGGCGGTAGGGCGAGCTCAGCGCTGTGGTAGCGACATGGAGGCACGATTCACCCTGGGCGCAGTAGGACGACTTCTGCCATGCGTAGGCGGTCATGAGGGTCCTCTCACAGTTCGGTGACCAGGTTGTGGATGAAGTCCCGGGTCTCCTTCGGAGGGAGAGCCACGGATTCCATGAGGTGCAGCAGATTCCGGTACGTGTCCAGTTCGGCCTCGGCGTCGAGCAGCGCGGGGCCGTGCGACTGGTCCAGAGAGACCGTGTCGAGCCGGGGGACGGAGCCGTGCATGTAGAGGAACGTCTGGCCGGAACCCGGGTAGGCCCCGATGGCGAAGGGGATCACCTGGATCGTGATGCCGCCGCGCTCGCTCTGGGTCAGCAGGTGCTTCAATTGGCGCTTGGCGACCGACGTCCCGCCTACGGGCACGCGGAGAGCGGCCTCGTGAAGCACGCCGCCGCCCCCACCCCCACTGGACGCGGAGAACGGCCGTGGACTGCACCTCGTCCGCTCCTGCGCCGACGCATGGGGCGCCTCGGTGCTCCGGGAGCTGGGCGCGTCGAAGGGCGGCAAGCTGCTGTGGGCCGAGTGCGGGGGCGGAGCGGCGACGTGGTGACGCGGGCCATCCCGAGGAGCCCTCGGCCCTGCTGCGAATCTCAGACGTTTCGGCCTTCAGCGGGGCCGCGGTTCCTCGCAGGATCAGGTGGGTGGGCAGGACGATGTGCCGGGCGCGGTCCGCGTCGGGGGCGTTGATGAGTTCCAGGGCCAGTTCGGCGGCGGCGCGGCCCATGTCCGAGGGGGACTGGGCCACTGTGGACAGGTCGAGCCAATCGGCCATCAGCTGGTCGTCGAAACCTACGACCGAGATCCGTTCGGGTACCTCGATCTGTACGGTGCGCAGGGTCGAGATGACAGAAGCGGCCAGTTCGTCCTGTTCGGCGAAGATCGCTGTGGGCGGTTCGCGCAGGCTCAGCAGGTTTCCGACCGCCTGTGTGGTGCCGCGCTTGTCGCGGGGTGGCGTGGTGACGACCAGGTCGTCGTCCAGCGGGATGCTCGCCTCGGTGAGTGCCTGCCGGTAGCCGAGGAGGCGTTCGCGTGAGCTGAAGCTGAAGCCGCGGGCGTTGACGGTGTGGGCGAAGGCGATGCGGCGGTGGCCGAGGTTGATCAGGTGGCGGGTGGCGCTGCAGGCGCCGGCCACGTCGTCGACGTAGACGCTGGGGCGGCCCTCGACGTGCTGGCTGATGTAGATGACCGGCATGCCGAGGTCGTCGAGGCGAGCGGTCTCGTCCTCGGTGAGGTCGAAGCAGAACACCAGCAGCGCGTCGGCGTTGCGGCGGGCCGGCAGGCGCTCGAAGAACGCGGCCCGCTCGGCGAGGTCCGGGACCACGTACACCGTCAGCTCCATGCCGGCGGCGCGCAGCAGCGGGCCGAGGCTGGACAGCGCCGATCCCATGAACCATGAGTCGAGCGTGGGCACGAGCACGGCCATGACGCCGGTTCTGCCGGTGACCAGGCTCGACGCCTGTCGTGAGACCGCGAAGTTCAGCTCACGGGCGGCCTGCTCGACCCGGGCACGGACCTCCGGTGAGACCGATGTCAGGCCGCGCATGGTGCGGGAGACGGTGGACGGGGAGACCCCTGCCCGTTCGGCGACGTCGGCCAGTGTGGGGTGCCGTTGAGCTGGTGACATGAGCGGAAGTTAGCACAGATCGCCCCCTTGACGGGATCCCTCGTGACAGCGCTGTCACGACCATTTCGGCCACCGGTAAGGCGTGCTATGCCCGTTATCAATCGGCATGTTCAGCTCTAATCCAGTCGTGCTACCGGGAAGTTACGCATTGACTTCCGCTCGATGCACTCCTACGGTGCAAGCGTTGTCTCAGTGGAGTCGGAGCCGTCACCGTTAAGTCATCCCTCGTGGCTTTGACCTGCTCTTTCGATGTACAGAATGCCGTGACAGCACAGTCTCGTAAAACAGAGGCATCCCAGAGTCATCTCGGCTGCACTCCCTACCGGGCCGCCCCGCCGAGACTTCGGTTCCGCACGTCCAGGAGAGACAGTGAACGCCAGAACCACCAGAGTCCTTCAGTGCTCGGCCGTGCTCGTCGCCGCCGGGCTCGTCCTCACCGCCTGCGGCTCCTCCGGCGGCAGCAGCTCCTCGGGGCAGTCGAAGAGCCCGTCCTTCACCGGGCGCGGCCCGATCACCTACGCGGCCGCCAAGGACAGCTCCGGCGTCGTGCAGAAGGTGATCGACAGCTGGAACACGCAGCACCCCAAGGAGAAGGTCACCTTCGTGCAGCTGCCGGCAGACGTGAACCAGCAGCGCCAGCAGATGATCCAGAACGCCGAGACGAAGTCCGACGCCTACACCGTGCTCTCCATGGACGTGGTGTGGACCTCGGAGTTCGCCGCCCACCAGTGGATCGACCAGCTGCCCGCCGCCCGGTTCCCGCTGGACAAGATGCTCAAGCCGACCGTGGAGACGGCCAAGTACCGCGGCAACCTCTACGCCGTGCCGGCCGCATCGGACGGTGGCGTCCTGTACTACCGCACCGACCTGCTGAAGAAGGCCGGCATCAGCGCCGCGCCGACCACGTGGGCCGAGATGAAGGCCGACTGCGCCAAAGTCAAGCAGCTGCCAGAGGCCAAGGGGATGTCCTGCTACGCCGGCCAGTTCGAAAAGTACGAGGGCCTGACGGTCAACTTCGCCGAGGCCGTCAACTCCGCCGGCGGGGTCATCACCGACGCCGGCGGCAAGCCGGACGTGGACACGCCCGCGGCGAAGAAGGGCCTGGACTTCCTCGTCGACTCCTTCAAGGACGGCACGATCCCCAAGGAGGCCATCACTTACCAGGAGGAGGAAGGCCGCCAGGCGTTCCAGTCCGGCAAGCTGATCTTCCTGCGGAACTGGCCGTACGTGTACTCCCTGGCCCAGAAGAGCAAGGTGGCGGGCAAGTTCGCGGTCGCGCCGCTGCCCGGCCTGACCGGGCCAGGCTCCTCCAGCCTGGGCGGTCACAACGTGGCCCTGTCGTCCTTCGCGAAGAACAAGGCCACGGCCCTGGACTTCATGAAGTTCTTCACCAGCGAGACCAGCGCGAGCACGTTCCTCAAGGACGCCTCCCTCGCCCCGCCGTACGAGTCCCTGTACGACGATGCGGCGCTGGTCAAGCAGTACCCCTATCTGCCGGTGCTGAAGAAGTCGATCCTGGGCGCGGTGCCCCGCCCCCGGGTGGTGCAGTACGGCGACGCCTCCTCGGCGGTCCAGCAGGAGGCGTACGCGGCCCTGACCGGTGACAAGTCCAGCGCGCAGGCGCTGAAGGACCTGCAGAGCGACCTGCAGAAGTCCGCGGCACAGTGAGGAGCAAAGCCGTGGTCGACACCAAGACCCCACCCGACGCCACCGCGGACGGACCGACCGGCCCGGCGGGCAGCCGTGCCGGAAAGGCCTCCGCATCGAGAAAGGGCAGCAACCGGGCCTGGGCGACCGCGGCTTCGGGGCGCACGGCGGGACTGCTGGTGTCGCCGACGCTCCTGGTCCTGACCGTCGTCGTCCTCTACCCGACGATCATGGCGTTCAGGGAATCGCTGTACGGCGTCAAGGGGCTGGATCCGAAGACCGGCTTCATCAGCGACACCGAACCGTACGTCGGGCTGAAGAACTACGCCGACATCTTCGGCGACGCCGGCGACCGGTTCTGGAACGCCTTCTGGAACACCACCTTCTTCACCGTCACCACCGTCGCCCTGGAAACCCTGATCGGCGTGGCCATGGCACTGATCATGCACAAGGCATTCAAGGGGCGGGCGCTGATCCGCGCCGGCATCCTCATCCCCTGGGCCGTCCCGACCGCGATCTCCGGCCTGCTGTGGCGGTGGATCTTCAACAGCGACGGCATCGCCAACGCCCTGATCGGCCACCAGGTGCTGTGGACCACCGAGGGCTTCCACGCCAAGGCCGCCGTCATCATCGCCGAGGTGTGGAAGACCTCCCCCTTCATCGGTCTGCTGGTCCTGGCCGGCCTGCAGGTCATCCCCAAGGAGGTGTACGAGGCGGCCCGTCTCGACGGCGCCGGACCGCTTGCCCAGTTCTGGCGCATCACCCTGCCCCTGGTCAAACCCGCCCTGCTGGTCGCGGTCCTCTTCCGCTGCCTGGACGCCCTGCGCATGTTCGACCTGCCCTACATCCTCATCGGCGCCCAGAAGAACTCGGTGGAAACCCTTTCCATGCTCGCCCAGAACGAGGCGTCCAATGTCCGCTTCGGACCGGCCGCCGCCTACGCCGTCCTGCTGTTCTTCTACGTCTTCCTCATCGCCCTCGGCTTCGTGCGGCTGCTGGGCGCGGACGTTGTCGGCGACACCGGCGGCCCGCGCACACCCCAACGCACCAGGAGGCTCCGGCGCACCGTGGCGAACCGGGCGGAGGTACCGGCATGACCACCACGGCGAAAGGGCGAACCTGGCTGCTCTACCTGGGCGTTGCCGCAGTGGTGGCCTACTGCCTGGCTCCCTTCTACTGGATGCTCGTCTCCAGCCTGCGCCGCAGCTCCGACATCTTCGACACCTCCCTACTGCCCTCGTCGGTGTCGTTCGAGAACTACCGGGCCGTCTTCCAGCCCTCCCAGGGATTCGGCCGCGCCCTGCTCAACAGCCTCATCGTCGCCGGCACCACCACCGCAGTGGCGCTGCTGCTGGCCACCTTCACCGCCTACGCCATGGCCCGGCTGGAGTTCCGCTTCAAGCGGCTGATCCTCACCCTGATCATCGCCACCTCCATGTTCCCGGTGGTCTCGATCGTGGTCCCGCTGCTGAAGCTGTTCACGAACATCGGCTGGATCAACACCTACCAGGCGATGATCGTGCCCAGCATGTCGTTCGTGCTGCCGCTGGCGGTGTGGAACCTGACCACCTTCTTCAAGCAGATGCCCGACGAACTGGAAGAAGCCGCGATGATCGACGGCTGCACCCGCGGCCAGGCGTTCCGCAAGGTCATCATCCCGCTCGCCGCACCCGGCATCTTCACCACGGCGATCATCAGCTTCATCGCCGCCTGGAACGAGTTCGTCATCGCCCTGTCGATGACGAACAAGCAGCAGATGCAGACCGCCACCGTCGCCATCTCCAAGTTCACCGGCGCCACCCAGTTCGACATCCCCTTCGGCAGTCAGATGGCCGCCGGCGTCCTGGTCACCGTCCCCCTGGTGATCATGGTGCTGATCTTCCAGCGCCGCATCGTCGACGGACTCACCGCGGGCGCCGCCAAGTAGTCCCGGGCACGGCCGGGCAACCCCGGCCGCCGCACCGCACATCTCCCTACCCTCAAAAGGACCCTTGAGCACCATGCCCCCCACCACGCCCTGGTGGCGCGATGCCGTCATCTACCAGGTCTACCTCCGCAGCTTCGCCGACGGAAACGGCGACGGAGTCGGCGACATCGCCGGCCTCCGCTCCCGCCTGCCGTATCTCAAGTCGCTCGGCGTCGACGCCCTGTGGATCAATCCCTGGTACAAGTCGCCGATGGCCGACGGCGGCTACGACGTCGCCGACTTCCGCGCCATCGACCCGATGTTCGGCACGCTCGCCGACGCCGAGCAGCTCATCGCCGACGCCCACCGGCACGGGATCCGCATCATCCCCGACATCGTCCCGAACCACACCTCAGACCAGCACGCCTGGTTCCAGGCCGCGCTCGCGGCCGGTCCCGGCAGCCCCGAGCGTGAGCGGTACATCTTCCGCCCTGGGCGTGGTCCGGACGGCGCCGAGCCGCCCAACAACTGGGGCTCCTGTTTCGGCGGACCCGCCTGGACACGTCTGCCTGACGGCGAGTGGTACCTGCACCTGTACGCCCCCGAACAGCCCGACCTCAACTGGCAACACCCGGGCGTGCACGCCGAGTTCGAATCCATCCTGCGCTTCTGGTTCAGCCGCGGTGTCGACGGCTTCCGCATCGACGTCGCCCACGGACTCGCCAAGGACCCCGAACTGCCCGACCTGCCACCCCGCCTCACCACGGCAGACGGGCAGCCCCGCCCGCACGTCGAGCACCCGCACTGGGACCGCGACGAGGTTCACGACATCTACCGCGCCTGGCGCAAGGTCGCCGACGAGTTCCCCGGCAATCGGGTCTTCGTCGCCGAAGCCTGGGCCGACACCCCCGAACGCCTCGCCGCATACGTCCGCCCCGGCGGCCTGCACACCGCCTTCAACTTCGACTTCCTCATGGCCAGCTGGAACGCCAAGGACCTCCGCACGGTCATCGACGACTCCCTCGCCATGCTCAGCGGCGTCGGCGCCCCGGCCACCTGGGTGCTCTCCAACCACGACGTCATGCGCCACACCAGCCGCTACGCCCGCCGGACCGTCGCCCGCTGGGTCCCCAACGAGCGCTACCAGCCCCAAGGTCCCGTCGACCTCGACCTCGGCAGTCGCCGGGCCCGCGCCGCCGCCCTGCTCATGCTCGCGCTGCCCGGCGGCGCCTACATCTACCAGGGCGACGAACTCGGCCTCCCCGAGGTCGAGGACCTGCCCGAGTCCGTCCTCCAGGACCCCATCTGGGAACGCTCCGGCCACACCGACAAGGGCCGCGACGGCTGCCGCGTACCGATCCCCTGGTCCGGGCAGGCGTCGCCGTTCGGCTTCAGCCCCGAGGACGCCCACGCCGCACCCTGGCTGCCCCAGCCCGCGAACTGGGACCAGCTCACCGTGGAGGCACAGACCGGCGACGACACTTCAGTGCTGGAGCTGTACCGCACCGCCCTCCGCCTGCGCCGCGAGAATCCTGCCCTCGGTGACGGCACCATGACCTGGCTCGACACCCCCGCCGGCGTCCTCGCCTTCCGCCGCGACCTCGGCTTCCTATGTGTGGTCAACCTCTCCGGTGAGGCGTACCCGCTGCCCGACCACAGCTCCGTCCTGCTGGCCAGCGGTCCCGTCGAAGACGGCGTGCTGACGCCGGACCAGGCGGCCTGGCTCGCGGTATAGCGCGACCAGGACCAGCCGTTTCCCCTGATCCGCCAGGGCCTGCCCGGTGCTGCTCCCCGCCGATCGGGCAGGCCCTGGCCCAGTGGTCCGGGCCGGGGGACTGGCGTACGCGGTGGAGTTGCCCGAGCCGTTGCCGCGTCCCGAGGCGGCAGCGGTCGTACGCGACGGGCCGGCGGCCTACGCCCGCCCCAGGAAGACCGGGTTCGTGAACGCCGCCAGCGCCCCCGGTACCGGCCCCGCCGCCGTCTCGTGCCGCAACTCCGTCCGTACGTACGCCGCGTACGAGGGCGTCGTACGCCACTCCACGACCCCCGAACCGGCCACCGGCAGCGGCGCGCTGGTGAACAGGACGCCCTGGTCCGTGACGAAGCGGACGGTGCAGCGCGGGGCGCCGGTCACCTCCAGGCGTACGGTCACCGGGGCGTCGCGGTCGACCTCCAACCGCTCCCCTATACCCGCGTGCCGGCCCCGCCCGCCGCTCGCCGTGAAGGCCAGGGAGACGGTCCCGGACTCGGCGACGTACGAACGCCCCGCCCGGATGCCGTCCTGGATGGCCTCGCGGGTCAGGTCGTCGGCCAGGACCACCGTCTGCGGCAGGCCGACCGAGTCCGGGTCGCGGTGGGCGTCGCTGTTGCCCGTTGCCGGGAGCCAGCCACGACCGCCGTCGTCCCGCACGGACGCGACGAGCATGCTGTCCCAGTCCGCGAGGGCCACCTCGTCGTCGGGCGTGTAGGGGCCGTTCCACACCTCCACCGCGTCCGCCTCACCGAACCCGAACTTCCAGTTGCAGCCGACGCAGGTGGCGTGCGGGTGGGCCGGGACGACCAGGCCGCCCGCGCGGCGGATCCGGCGGGCGAAGCGGCCGAAGCGGTTGTCGCGGGCCCGGTAGCGCCAGTCGACGAAGGTGCCGGGGTCGGTGCCGAGTGCGACCACGTGGCCGTTCCTCGTGGTGACCTCCTCGCCCAGCAGGATCAGCAGGTCGTCACCCGCCTCGGACGCCCAGTGCGGGTGCGCCGCGTGCGTGTTGTGCTCCGAGGAGTTGATGAAGTCCAGCCCGGCTGCGCGCGCCAGCGCCGCGATCTGAGCGGGGGTGCGGCGGCCGTCCGAGTACCAGGAGTGCAGATGGCAGTCGCCCCGGTACCAGGCCCGGCCCCGGCCCTTCGCCCGGGACGGCGGGTATGTGGGGCGGAAGGTCTCGCCGGGTTCGCCGTACGTCAGCGTGACCGTGATCTCGTACGTCAGTCCCTGCGGGGCGACCGTGTAGGGGCCGAGCGCGATGTGCCAGGTGCCCTCCCGGACCGGGCCCGGGATGTAGCCGGGCGTCGCGTCGTCGGCCCGGACGAAGAACTCCGTGCGCGCCCCGCCCGACCAGCCGCGGAAGCCCTCGCCGCCGAGTTCCGTGCCGCGCTCGTCGAAGACGCCGATGTCGAGGGCGTTGCCCGGGGTGCCGGCCGGGACGGAGGGCCGGTCGTAGGTGTACGCGACCTTGATCTCCCGCACTCCCGCGGGGACCTCGACGGGCACGTACACGAAGTCGGGGGAGCCGGGGGGCAGGGTGCCGCGCACCGTCCGCGTCTCCTGGCCTCCGTCGGCCGCCCCGGCCGCTGAAGCGAAGCTCACGCCTCCCAACGTAAGGGCGGCGGCCGCTCCCGTCACGAACAGCGCGCGCCTTCCGACGCCGTGCCGGACCTCGGCGCCGTGCCGGGCGGTGTTGTCGTCGTTGTCGTTGTCGTCACACATGCCCCAACCGTGCCGGACGCGTGTGAACTACCGCGGAAAGTCAGGGTAATTGGCGCAGTCTTACCCGTACGCGAACATGATGCCGACCGGTCGGTATGGACAGGCGAGGTCGAAGCCGGTACAGATGACCCATGCGCATCTCCGTGACGGTCTTCCTCACCGACGAGACGATCGCCCCGACCCGGCTCGCCCGTGAGCTGGAGCAGCGGGGCTTCGCCGGGCTGTACCTGCCCGAGCACACCCACATCCCCGTGGAGCGGACCAGCCCGTACCCGGCGGGCGGCGAACTGCCGCCCGAGTACGGCCGTACGCTCGACCCCTTCGTCGCGCTCGGCCAGGCCGCCGCCGTCACCGAACGGCTCGGGCTCGGCACGGGCATCACGCTCGTCGCCCAGCACGACCCGATCGACCTCGCCAAGCAGATCGCGACCCTGGACCACCTCTCCGGCGGCCGGTTCACGCTCGGCCTCGGCTTCGGCTGGAACGTCGAGGAAGCCGCCGACCACGGTGTGGAGTGGCGCACCCGGCGCGAGCTCGTCCGGGACCGGATGGCGTTGATGCGGGCCCTGTGGAGCGAGACACCGACGGGATACGAGGGCGCGTTCGGGAGCGTGCGGGCCAGCTTCGCGTACCCGAAGCCCGTAGAGAGGCCGCGCGGTCCGGTCGCCGGCCAGATCGCCGGTTCCGTCATCGGTCCGCGCACGCTCGTCGGCGGGGCCGCCGGACCGAAGCTGTTCGCGGACATCTGCGCGTACGCCGACGGGTGGCTGCCCATCGGCGGGCGCGGCCTCGGCGAGTCCCTGCCCCGGCTGCGTGCCGAGTGGGCCGACGCGGGCCGCGACCCGGCCTCCCTCCAGGTCGTCCCGTACGCCGTCCACCCGACGCCGGGCAAGCTCGCGCACTACGCGGACCTCGGCATCGAGGAGGTCGTGGTGCAACTGCCGCCGGCGGGGGAGGCGGAGGTGCTCAGGGTGCTGGACGGGTACGCCGAGTACTTCTAGCCGGGCGGCCGGGCTGCCGACCCAGGGGCGCGGGGACCTGGGCGACCAGCCACAACCAGCCCGCACCCCGCAACGCACCGCAGCCCCCGAGACCCCCGTCCCCGCTGAACCGGCGGACCTCTCCGTATGCTCGAAGGATGACGACCTCCGCGACCCCCGGAACCGGCCCCACCGAGAACTCCATGCGTCGCGCCCTCAAACGCGCCCGGGACGGCGTCACCCTCGACGTCGCCGAGGCGGCGGTGCTGCTCCAGGCCCGCGGCGAGGCCCTCGACGACCTCACCGCGTCCGCCGCACGGGTGCGGGACGCGGGCCTCGAAGCGGCGGGCCGCCCCGGCGTCATCACCTACTCGAAGAGCGTCTTCATCCCCCTCACCCGGCTGTGCCGGGACAAATGCCACTACTGCACCTTCGTGACCGTCCCCGGCAAGCTGCGCCGGGAGGGCCACGGGATGTTCATGTCGCCCGACGAGGTGCTCGACGTGGCCCGGCGCGGCGCCGCCCTCGGCTGCAAGGAAGCCCTGATCACCCTCGGGGACAAGCCCGAGGACCGCTGGCCGGAGGCGCGCGAGTGGCTCGACGCGCACGGCTACGACGACACCATCGCCTACGTCCGCGCCATCTCCATCCGCATCCTGGAGGAGACGGGCCTGCTGCCCCACCTCAACCCGGGCGTGATGTCCTGGACAGACTTCCAGCGCCTGAAGCCCGTCGCCCCGTCGATGGGCATGATGCTGGAGACGACGGCCGAGCGGCTCTGGTCGGAGCCGGGCGGCCCGCACTACGGCTCCCCCGACAAGGAGCCCGCCGTACGCCTGCGCGTCCTGGAGGACGCCGGCCGTTCGTCCGTGCCCTTCACGTCCGGGCTCCTGATCGGGATCGGCGAGACGTACGAGGAGCGGGCTCAGTCCCTGTTCGCGCTCCGCAGGATCTCGCGCGCCTACCACTCCATCCAGGAACTGATCATCCAGAACTTCCGCGCCAAGCCGGACACCGCGATGCGCGGCATGCCGGACGCGGAACTCGACGAGCTGGTGGCGACGGTGGCCGTGGCCCGCCACATCATGGGCCCCTCCGCCTGCCTCCAGGCCCCGCCGAACCTCGTGGACTCCGAGTACGAGCGACTCATCGGGGCGGGCATCGACGACTGGGGCGGGGTCTCGCCCCTGACCATCGACCACGTCAACCCGGAACGCCCCTGGCCGCAGATCGAGGAGCTGGCGTCCCGCTCCGCGACCGTCGGCTTCGAACTGCGGGAACGCCTGTGCGTCTACCCCGAGTTCGTGCAGCGCGGCGAGCCCTGGCTGGACCCGCGGCTGCGCCCGCACGTGACGGCGCTGGCCGACCCGGAGACGGGACTGGCGCGTGCCGACGCCGTCGTCGAGGGCCACCCCTGGCAGGAACCGGACGAGGTCTTCGAGTCGACCGGCCGCACGGACCTGCACCGCACCATCGACACCGAGGGCCGGACCTCCGACCGCCGCGACGACTTCGACGAGGTGTACGGCGACTGGGGCGCCCTGCGCGAGGCGGCCGCCCCCGGCATGGTGCCCGAGCGCATCGACACCGACGTACGCCAGGCCCTGGCGACGGCGGCCGACGACCCGACGCGGCTCACCGACGAGGAGGCGCTGGCGCTGCTGCACGCGGACGGCCCGGCGCTGGACGCCCTGTGCCGGATCGCGGACGACGTCCGCAGGTCGACGGTCGGCGACGACGTCACGTACATCGTCACCAGGAACATCAACTTCACCAACGTCTGCTACACCGGCTGCCGTTTCTGCGCCTTCGCGCAACGCCGCACGGACGCCGACGCGTACACCCTCTCCATGGACCAGGTCGCCGACCGCGCCCAACAGGCTTGGGAAGTCGGCGCGGTGGAGGTGTGCATGCAGGGCGGCATCCACCCGGACCTTCCCGGGACGGCGTACTTCGACATCGCGCGCGCGGTGAAGTCCCGCGTCCCCGGGATGCACGTGCACGCCTTCTCCCCGATGGAGGTCGTGAACGGCGCGACCCGCACCGGCATGTCCATCCGCGAGTGGCTGACGGCCGCGAAGGAGGCGGGCCTCGGCTCGATCCCCGGCACGGCCGCCGAGATCCTCGACGACGAGGTCCGCTGGATCCTCACCAAGGGCAAGCTGCCCACGGCGACCTGGATCGAGGTCGTCACGACCGCGCACGAACTGGGCATCCGCTCGTCGTCGACGATGATGTACGGGCATGTGGACCAGCCCCGGCACTGGCTCGGCCACCTGCGCACACTGGCCGGTATCCAGCAACGCACGGGCGGCTTCACGGAGTTCGTCACCCTCCCGTTCATCCACACGAACGCGCCGGTGTACCTGGCGGGCATCGCGCGCCCCGGCCCGACCATGCGGGACAACCGGGCGGTGACGGCGATGGCCCGTCTCCTCCTCCACCCGCACATCCCCAACATCCAGACCAGCTGGGTGAAGCTGGGCACGGAGGGCGCGGCGGAGATGCTCCGCTCGGGCGCGAACGACCTGGGTGGCACGCTGATGGAGGAGACGATCTCCCGGATGGCGGGCTCCTCCTACGGCTCGTACAAGTCGGTCAAGGACCTGATCGCGGTCGCGGAGGCGGCGGGCCGGCCGGCCAGGCCGCGCACGACGCTGTACGGGGAGGTCCCGGAGGAGCGGCAGCGGGCGGCGACCGTCTCGGACGGTCACCTGCCGGAGCTGCTGCCGGTGCTGGACTGATCCGGACGGCGGAGAGGAGCCAGGCCGCTCACAGTACGATGATCGGACCCCTTGTGTGAGGGGTCTCGTACCTGAGGAGATGCGTGCCCGTGCCTGCCCGACGGCTTCCCTCGTGGGTCTGGGTGACCGGTCTGACGGCGGGCGCGGTCGCGGCGGTCGTCGTGCTGACCGTGCAGGCGGACAGGGGTCCGCACCCCACCGCCACGGCCGCCCGGCCGAGCGCCTCGGCGAACCCGCGGCCCTCCGCGTCGAAGTCCGCGAGGCCCACCGCGGTGCCGGGCGACTCCGGCACCGGGCGGCGCGTCGTGTACTCCCTGGGTCAGAAGCGGGTGTGGCTGGTCGACGCGAGCGACGTCTCCCGCCGGAGCTTCGCGGTGTGGCCGGGCACGGTCGGCCCGGACCCCGGCAGCTACACGATCTCCCAGCGCACGGAGGCCACCACCGGCTCCGACGGCGTGGAGATCGAGCACATCCTGTACTTCGCGGCCAAGTCCGGCCGCTCGATCGCCTTCTCCAACGCGGTGGACGGCTCCTCGCCCCCGCCCGCCTCGGGCATCCAGACCAGTGGCATCCGGATGAACAAGGCGGACGGGTCGGCACTGTGGACGTTCGGAGAGACCGGGACGACGGTGGTCGTGGTCCGGTAGGGACGGTCAGGCTGCGGAACGTTCCGTGCGGGACGGCAGGTTGACCACCACCAGCACGACGCCGCTCAGCAGGAAGACCCGCAGCGCCGCGTCCAGCCCGTTCCAGTCACCCGACTGCCACATGGAGAACCACTCACCGCCGATGGCGATGAACCCGGCGCCGAACAGCAGCATGACCATGAGCAGGCCGTACGTGGAGAACCGGCGGGCACGGTCCTGGTCGTGCCGCGCCCAGAGCCAGGTGCCGTAGACGAGGACGAGGGCCGCCAGCGTCTCCCAGACGATGATGGCGATGTACGCCGCGTCCTGAAGTCCCTTGCTGGTGATGGCTCTCCACATCAGGTCGTCGTCCTTGAACGTCGTGTCCATCGCGAGGACGTGCCTGACGAACTGCTGGTTGGTGCCGAAGTCGGTGATGTTCCCGAAGGCGACGAGGGCCATGTAGAGGGCGACGGTTGCGGTGAGAAGGGTGGCGCCGAGGGACAGGGCGCTGCGGGGGGTGCGGGGGGTCGTGGACATGCCGATCATTTTCCACCCGGCAGGGCGGGTTGCCGCATGCAATGAGCCAGAAAGGAACCGCAGTTGGGGCTACCTGGTGTCCTTGGGGGCGGTCACCTCGCCGTGGTCCTCGTCCGGCAGTCGGCGGGTGAGCTGTGCGGTGAGCTCGGGGTCGGCGAGGACACGTGCCGTTGCGCGCCATTCGACGACGACTCGGTGGAGATGGGCATGGACGTCCAGCTGGGCCGCGTCGTATGTGGCATCGATGAGCTCGGCGACAAACTCCTTCAGCTCGTCCGCCGACAGATGACGCACCCACGGGAAGACCGAAGGCAGTGCGCGCGGTATGGCCCGCTCGCCGGCGCCACTGCGGACGAGGGCGGCGAGAAGGCGTGCCGTGATGTCCGCCGTCTCTTCCCGCTGCTGGTCGTGACGTGCCGTCGTCAGGTGCAGATCCTCGCCGGCGCGGCGCGTGATGTGCACGCGCTGCATCCGATCAAGGGTTTCGGCGACGCGCAAATCGATCCAGATTCCACGGGCTGCGGGAAACGAGCCGGGGGGCCGAGTGTGTCTGCACGCACGGATACCTCTGCGATGTGACCTGATACGGCTGATATCAGACCGATCAGGGCCCAGCCGGGATCACCCGTGACTGCTTGCCCCACACCCCGCATCCAGATCCGCCCCCTGAACCCACCGTCCCCGTTCGATTACAGTCTTGAGCTGTCGTACGTCCGGACGGTGCCGTGGGAGGTCTTGGTGGGTGCGACAGCCGGGGCCGTGTGGGGGCGGGCCGAGCAGCAGGACTTCCGGAGCAGGGTGCGCGGCACGCTGCTGGGGGCGGCCGTCGGGGACGCGCTGGGCGCGCCGGTCGACGGGCTCGGGCTGGCGGAGATCCGGGAGACGTACGGGGCGGAGGGGCTCGTCGACCTCGGGTTCGGGTACGGGCGGCGCGGTGCCGTCACCCACCTCACGCAGCTCACCCTGTTCACCGTGGACGGGCTGATACGCGCCCAGGTCCGCCGCGACACCGGCGCCTGGCACCCGCCGACCGATCTGCACCGGGCGTACCGACGCTGGGCGGCCACCCAGCACGACTGGGGGCCCGACGAGCGCCGCAAGGAGGACGGGTGGCTCGCGCGGGAGGAGTGGCTGTACGCCCGCCGGGGTCCCACCCGCTCCCTCCTGCTCGGGCTCGGCGACGAGAAGATGGGCACGCTGGAGTCGCCCAAGAACCCGGCCGAGACCGGCCCCGAGGCCGCCGCCCGGTCCGCGCCCTTCGGGCTGCTCGTCGGCTGGGAACCGCAGCTGGTCGTCCAGCTCGCCGTGGAGTGCGCCGCGCAGACCCACGGCCACCCGACCGCCTACCTCTCGGCGGGCGCGTACGCCGTCATCGTGCACGCCCTCGCCCTCGGCGAGAGCCTGGACACGGCCGTCCAGCGGGCGCTCGCGCTGCTCGCCGCCCGCTCCGGCCACCAGCCCGTCTCGGACGCGCTGCAACACGCCCTGGGCGCGGTACGGCAGGGGATGCCGACCCCGGGCCGGGTCGAGGAGCTCCTCGCGGAGGATACGGCGGAGGGGCTGCTGTCGGCCGCCGTGTACTGCGCGCTGGTCGGGGAGGACGTACGGCACGGGCTGCGGCTCGCCGTGAACCACGACGGACCCTCGGCCGCCGCCGGCGCCCTCACCGGCGGCCTCCTCGGTGCCCTGCACGGCGAGACGGCCCTCCCGCCGGCCTGGCTGGCCGAGCTGGAGGGCCGTCCCACACTGCTGGAACTGGCGGACGACTTCGCGATGGAGATGACCCAGGGCCCGGCGCTGCACGGCCCGGCGGGGGCGTCCCCCGGGTGGCTGGCCCGTTATCCGCGGGCCTGACGGCCGGGGTGGGTCCGCGGGCTTGACGGCCGGGGTGGGTCCGCGGGCTTGACGGCCGGGTCGGTTTCGCGGGCCTGATGGCTGGGGCCGGTCGGTCCTGGGCCGGAGTCCGTGCCGTGGCGGGTCGGGCCGAGCCCGTGCCTCGGCGGTCTGTACTGGTGCCCGCACCCCAGTGGACCGGGCCGGTGCCCGCGCCTCAGCGCCCTGGACCGGTCCCCGCGCCCCGGTGCCTTCACCCAGCGCACGGCACCCGCAGCGAACCTACGGCGCCCTGCACGGCGGACGGCCCTCCCCCCGGCCTGGTAGCCGGGGGGAGGGCCGTCCGGGAGCCCGAGGTTCCCGAAGCGCGAACCCGTGGGTCAGTCCTTCACCGGGGTGGTCCCCACCACGTCGTCCCCAGCAGGCGCCGGCGTCGGGACCGCCGCCGCGGCGCTGCTGTCGTCGTCCGTGTTGACCTTCTCGATGATCGCCAGGCGGTTCGGGGTGTCCTCCGGCTTCAGGTAGCCGATGAGGATGTAGAGGACCAGGGAGACGGCGAGGGGGATCGAGACCTGGTACTCGAGCGGGACGCCGCCGTCGACGTTCCAGTTGATGGGGTAGTTGACCAGCCAGAAGGCCAGCAGACCCATCGACCAGCTGGTGAGTGCCGCCGTCGGTCCGGAGCGGCGGAACGGGCGCAACAGGCCGAGCATCATCGGGATCGCGATCGGGCCCATGAGTCCGGCGACCCACTTGATCACGACGGTGATGATGTCCTTGAAGGCGGGCGAGTTGACCTGCGTCGCCACCGCCATGGACAGGCCGAGGAAGACGACCGTGGTCACGCGGGCCGCGATCAGGCCGGAGCGTTGGCCCCACGCCCGGGCCCGCGCCGACACCACCGGAGCCACGTCCCGGGTGAAGACCGCGGCGATCGCGTTGGCGTCGGAGGAGCACATCGCCATGGTGTGGGAGAAGAAGCCGACGATGACCAGGCCCAACAGGCCGTGAGGCAGGAGCTGTTCGGTCATCAGGCCGTAGGAGTCGGAGCCGTCCGGCTTCTGGGCGTGGACCAGGAGCGGGGACATCCACATCGGGAAGAAGAGGACGACCGGCCAGACCAGCCAGAGCGCCGCGGACAGCCGGGCCGAGCGGGTGGCCTCGTGCGGGCTGCTCGTCGCCATGTAGCGCTGGGCCTGGTTGAGCATGCCGCCGTTGTACTCGAACAGCTTGATGAAGAGGAAGGCGAGCAGGAAGACGGTGCCGTAGGGGCCGACCAGGGGCTTGCCGTGGCCCTGCAGGGCGGGCTCGTCCCAGGCGCCGAAGAAGCCGATGCCCTTGTCGTTCAACTTCAGTACGACCGCGACGAACATCGAGACGCCGGCCAGCAACTGGATGATGAACTGGCCGAGTTCGGTCAGCGCGTCCGCCCACAGGCCGCCGATCGTGCAGTAGACGGCGGTGATCGCACCGGTGATGAGGATGCCCTGGTTCAGCGACACCCCGGTGAACACGGACAACAGGGTCGCGATCGCCGCCCACTTGGCGCCGACGTCCACGATCTTGAGCAACATGCCCGACCAGGCGAGCGCCTGCTGGGTCTTCAGGTCGTAACGGTTCTTCAGGTACTCGAGCGGGGAAGCCACATGCAGGCGCGAGCGCAGTCGGTTGATGCGCGGCGCGAACAGTTTCGAGCCGATCGCGATGCCGAGGGCGATCGGGAAGGACCAGGTGACGAAGGAGGTCACGCCATAGGTGTAGGCGATGCCCGCGTACCCGGTGAACATGACCGCGCTGTAGCCCGACATGTGATGGGAGATACCGGACAGCCACCAGGGCATCTTGCCGCCGGCGGTGAAGAAGTCGCTGACGTTGTCCACACGTTTGTGGGACCAGACGCCGATCGCGACCATCACACCGAAGTAGCCGATGAGCACGGCCCAGTCGAGACTGTTCATGGGCCTCCTTCCAGGGTCCGCCGCCAGGGTCAGGCATGTGAACTCTGGGTTGGGGGGCATGCTCACGGCAAGAAAGGGGAAGGTCAAGAGGTAGTAAAATAGTTCGGTGTGGTGTCCAGCGTTCACCTATATGAACCAAGAGGCCGAACATCATCCCCTGAGGATGGCTGAAAAGGGTCAGGTCAGCGCATCAATTCCCCGGCGTTGACCAGCAGCGACTGCCCGGTGATCGCCCGCGCCCGGTCCGACGCCAGGAACACCGCCGCGTCCGCCACATCCGCGTCCGAGGCCAGTTCGGGCAACGCCATCCGCCCGGCCAGCCGGTCCAGCACCTCGCTCTCCGGCACCCCTTCCGTCTGCGCGGTGAACTGCACGTACGCCTGCACCGGAGGCCCCCACATCCACCCCGGCAGCACGGTGTTGACCCGGATCCGGTACCGGCCCAACTCCCGTGCCAGCGAGTACATCGCGCTGGTCAACGCCCCCTTCGACGCCGCGTACGCCGCCTGCCGCACCTGTGAAGGGGCCGCCACCGCCGACTGCGTCCCGATGAACACCACCGCCCCGCCGCCCGCCGCCTTCAGCGCCGGCAGGCAGGCCCGCGTCATCCGCAGCGTCCCCAGCAGGTTCACGTCGATCACCGACTGCCAGGTGGCGAAGTCGGCGTCCTCCAGTCCGCCGAAGTAGCTGTCCCAGGCGGCCACATGGACCACCGCGTCGATCCGCCCGAACCGCTCCCGCGCGAGCTCCGCCAGCGCCTCGCACTGCCCCTCGTCGGTGATGTCCGTCGCCCGGTACGCCGAGTGCGCCCCGGCCGGATCGATCTCCGCCGCGCTCTTCGCGAGGTTCGCCTCGGTGCGCGCCCCCAGCACCGCGTTCCCCCCGTCCCGTACGACGGCCGCCGCGACCTGGTGACCGAGTCCGGCCCCGACCCCTGACACGACGACGGTCCTGCCCGCGAGCAGTGACATCGGAGACCTCCCGGCTCTGGCGCATTATCTGACGGAGCGTCAGAGTATGGGCCAGTGGAGGAGGACGGAAGGGGAAGGGCATGAGCGAGGACACCCGCAGTGAGACGTACGCCGACCTGGCCGCCGTAGGACCGTACGGAGTCCGCCCCGGCCACGCTCTGATCACCATGGTCGAGCCGCACCCGGGCCACGAGTACGCGTACAACCGCTGGTACGAGGACGACCACTACTACGCCGGGGCGATGGCCATGCCCTGGATGTACGCGGGCCGCCGCTGGGTCGCCACCCGGGACCTGCAACTCCTGCGCCGCCCCGAGAAGTCGGCCGTCGCCGAACCGGTCACCGCCGGCTGCTACCTCTCCACCTACTGGGTCACCGACGGCCGCTACGACGACCACATGCGCTGGACCGTCGCCATCAACAAACGCCTCAACCGCGACGGCCGCGTCTACCGCGACCGCACCCACGTCTTCACCGCGTTCCAGGACCACGAGGCGACGGTCTACCGCGACGGAGCCGCGGGGCCGAGGGACTTCCACGCCCTCGACCACCCCTACCGCGGGCTCGTCCTCCAGGTCGTCGACACGGAATCGGCCGAGCAGCGCGCCCGGTTGCTGGAGTGGCTGGTCTCCCGCCACCTCCCGAAACAGCTGGCGGGCTCCCCGACGGCGCTGGTGACCGTCTTCCGCCCCACCCCGCTCCCCGGCGACCGCATGACGTACGTCAAACAGGTCGAGGGCGTCGACACGCGCGTGACCCTGCTGTGGTTCCTGGAGACGGACCCACGGGAGTGCTGGGAGGACCACTTCGGCGGCTTGGAGGAGACGGTGGGGGAGTCGGGGCTGGGGCGGCTGGAGCTCCTGGCGCCGTTCATCCCCACGGTTCCGGGGACGGACCGGTACGTGGGCCAGCTGCGGTGACCTCCGAGGGCACTCCCTGCCCGCCCGGGACGGTCATTTCAGCTCGTCGGGACAGGGAGTGCCCCGCGGAAGGGTGTACGGCGCCGCCAGCCGGTACGTCCCCACCTTCGGCGCGACCAGCATCGTCCACCGGTCGCCCTCCGCGTCCTCCTCCGTCTCCAGCAGACACCCGTTGACGTTGTCGTACGTCTTCACGGACTCGTCGCCGCGGTTCTTCGACGCCTGCGTCTCCTGCGGCGGCGGCAGCTTGTTGCCCTCCGCGTCGACGATACTCAGCCACGGCGAGTACGGGATCTTGATGCGGATCCGGCCCGCCTTCTTCACGTGCATGGTCAGCTCGCCCTGCGCCGCCCGGTCCACGACCGCGTTCGGCTCGGCGAGCGGCGCCGGGTCGGTCACCCGGAACAGCTGCCAGTTCGCGTCGCCCCAGATCTGCTTCAGATACGGCATCCCCCGCTGCACGAGCTCCCGCTCCCGCTCGCCGCCGTCACCGTCCGGCTCGTCCTTCGGCAGCACCACGAAGTGCACGGCCCAGCGCTGCAGCCAGTCGTGGTAGTTCGCGGAGTTGAGGGTGTCGTCGTAGAAGAGGGGGTTGCGCTCCATGTCGGCCTGCCGGTTCCAGCCGCGGGCCAGGTTCACGTACGGGGCGAGCGCGGAGGCCTCGCGGTGCGAGCGGGCGGGCACGACCTCGACCCGGCCCTTCTCCGCGCCGACCTCCTGGAGCTCGTTGACCAGCGGCGCGAGCTCACGCGCCCAGGACGCCGCCGGGGTCGTGTGGATGATGTCGATGACCGACTTGACCCCGATCCATACGACGAACCCGGCGAAGGCCACGACGATCGCGTACCACCTGCGCGAGCGCGGCACCGTGAACGGCAGCGCCGCCAACAGCGCGACCCCCGCGAACAGCATCGGCAGCCGGGTGATGTTCGAGCCGATCTGGGAGCTGATCAGCCACACCAGCAGCACCGACAGCCCGTACACGGCTGACGTGATCCGCACGGTCGTCCACTCGCGCGGCACCAGGGCGTAGATGGCGGCCGCGTACGCCAGCGGCAGCAGTGCCGTGAAGAACGACATCGGCTGGGTGCCGGAGAACGGGAACAGCCAGGCCGACACCGCCACGACGGCCGCCGGCGCGAGGCCCAGCGCCCAGGCGCCCGGCCGCCGCTTCTGCAGGAACAGCGCGACCGCCACCAGCCCCACGAACAGGCCCGCGACCGGAGAGGACATGGTGGCCAGCGCGGCCAGCGGCGCCGCGCACCACGCCTTGGCCCAGCGCTTGTAACGCAGGTGGTACGGCCAGCAGAACACGGCGGCGACCGCGCCCAGCGCGAACATCGTGCCCAGCCCGAAGGTCACCCGCCCGGAGATCGCGTTGCACAGGAAGGCGAACACGCCCGCCAGAGCCGGCCACAGCGGATGCCTGACCGGCTTGCTGCGCACGAGAATCAGCATCAGCAGGGTCGCCGAGACCGTCCCCGCGATCATCATCGTCGTACGGACGCCGAGCACCGACATCAGATACGGCGACACCACGCTGTACGACACCGGGTGCATGCCGCCGTACCAGGCGAGGTTGTACGCCGAGTCCGGGTGCCGCCCGACGAACTCAGCCCAGGCGTCCTGCGCGGCGAGATCGCCGCCGCTGTTCGCGAAGGTGAAGAACCAGACGATGTGCAGCGCGCCGGAGAGGGCGGTGAGGAAGAGGACCGGATGGCTCCGCCCCCACGCGCGGAGGCCGTCGAACGCGGCGGCGAGGCCGGCGACCCGACCGACGACGAACCCCGACGCGGCGGCCGGGGCGCCCTCGGCATCGCCGGTGCCGGAACCACCGGCATCGGCACTTCCGGCATCGGCACTACCCGTGTCGGCACTACCCGTGTCGGCACGGGTGGTACCGGCGCTCCCGGTACCGGGCCTGTCGATACCGGCACTACCGGTGTCGGCACCATCGGTACCGGGCCTGTCGGCACTGTCGGCACTGTCCGTACCGGTACCGCCGTTGTCGCTCGGGGCCTCGGGCATCCGTATTCGCGGGCCGGCTCCCGGGCCCGGTTCGGTGTCGTCGGCGCGTGTCGGCTCCGCTGTGGCCACCTGAAGGCACTCCCCGTGGGTCCCGTCTTCTGTTCCCGGCCGTGTCCCGTTCCCCGTGTGGTGCCGGCCGCGTGCGTCTTCCCGGGTTCTGTGACCGCGTCCCGTCAGCGGCTACTGGCCCGTTTCGTGACGCTAGCACGCACCCCGCCGACGGGAACCGGGACGGGTTCCGGTCGACGGGGTGCGAGGCGGGCTTTCTTCACCCGTTTCAGCCGAGGCGCGTCAACTTGTCCGTGAAGCCCGGCTCCACGAGGTCCTGCTGGAGGGCGACCGGGACCTTGACCGCGCTGCCGGACCCGTCACCGACGGTGAGCGAGCCCACCTGGGTGCCGGCCTTCGCCGTGTGCGGAAGGTCGTCGGCGGCGAAGGTCAGCTTCACGGTCAGGCCGGCCCAGCCGACGGCCGTGACGTCCTTCGTGGCGACGACCGGGGTCCGGCCGCCGAGCCCGTCGTCGGCGTACCCGACGACATCACCCTTCTTCAGGATCGTCGCGGACTTCAGCTCGCCCTGCGCGGCCCGGATGAGCTTGTCGCCGGCGTCCAGCGCGGCGCTGAGGATGGTGTTCTCCGGACCACCCGCGGGCTGCCGCACCACCGCGCCGACGATGGTCCGGGTCTCCCCGCCGACCTCCTTCTTCGCCGCGAACACGAGGTTCCCGAGGGCGGAGGTGGTGGTGCCGGTCTTGATGCCGACGACGTCGTTCTTGCCGACCAGCTGGTTCCAGTTGGAGTGGTTGACACCCTTGTAGTCGTCGTACGACATCATCGCCGCGACCTCGCGGAAGGCGGGCTCCGTCATCGCGGCCTTGGCCAGCTTCACCTGGTCCACGGCGGTGGAGACGGTGGTGTTATTCAGGCCCGACGGGTCGGTGTACGTCGTGTTGGTCATGCCGAGGTCCTTGGCGGCGGCGTTCATCTTGCTCACGAACGCCTTCTCGGAACCGGCGTCCCAGCGGGCGAGCAGGCGCGCAATGTTGTTCGCGGACGCGATCAGGATGCTCTGCAGGGCCTCCCGCTGGGAGAGCGAGTCGCCCTTGGTCACGTCGACGGTCGACTCCTGGCCGGCCTTCGCCTGGTCCTGCGCGGCCTGGTCGATGGGGATCTTCGGCCCGGCGGCACCGCTCTTCAGCGGATGGTCACGCAGGACGAGGTACGCGGTCATGACCTTGGCGACACTGGCGATCGGCACGGGCCGCTGCTCACCGGACGCGCCGAAGCTGCCGATGCCCTGCACGTCCAGAGCGGCCTGCCCGTCGGCCGGCCAGGGCAGGTCGCCCTTGGTGCCCTGGAAGGTGTAGCTGTCCTCGGCGGTGAGCTGGAGCTCGGGGGTCGGCAGCGGGCGTGCGGCCTGCGCGACCGCGAACACGACCGCCAGCAGCAGCACCAGCGGGGTCCAGATCTTGACCCGGCGGATCGCCGTACGGACCGGCGTGTCCGGGGGCGGCGGCGTGTTCGTCAGCTCCGCCAGCAGATCCAGCGGCGGCTTCGGCGGCAACGGCTGCTGGGTCGTCCGCTCCGGCCCTACCTGCGGCACGGACGAGGTGACGTCAGGGGTCCGCTGCACCCGCGGCAGCGCGGTGGTGGCGTCGGCCGCCTTCGGCTTGCGCGTCGCGGGATCGTCCAACGGCTTCAACGCGACGAACTTACTGGTCCGCTCGGCATCGGGCACGGGCCGCGGCTCGGGCTCACGGCCCTTGTCGGCCTCCTGGCCCTTCTCGGCCGTACCCGCCCCACCGAACTTCAGCATGGTCGTCGGCTGATCCACGGCAGGCGCGGAGGGCCGGGGCGCCTTGAAGACGGCGGCCTTCGCCTTCGCCTTCGCCTTCGCCTTCGCCTTCGCCTTCGCCTTCGCCTTCGCCTTCGCCTTCGCCTTCGCCTTCGCCTTCGCCTTCGGCATCGGCATCGGTGTCGGCGTCGGCTTCGGTTGTCTTTGCGTCAGCGATCTTTGCGTCCGCGTCCTCCGTGCCGACGGAGGCGGAGTCCTTGCGTACCCGATCGCCGGGCTCGTCCTCGGGGGCGGTGTCGCTGTCGTCCTCGGCTGCGGTGTCGGTGCCGCTGTCGGCGTCGGCGTCGGCGTCGGCGTCAGGAGAGTCGGTTTCGGCCTCGGCCTCAGCCTCGGTGTCGCCTGCCGCCTCAGTCCCGGCGTCGGTGTCGTCCTCGGCTGCGGAGTCGCTGTCGTCCTCGGCGTCGGCGTCGGTGTCGGTGTTGGCGTCGGTGTCGGTGTCGGTGTCGGCCGAGGCTTCTGCCTCATCCGGCGTGGCGGCGGCCTCCGCAGCCGCACTGGTCGTCGACTCGGAGTCCGCGGCGGCCTCGCCGTCGGCCTTCGCCGACTCCGCGGCCGCAGCCGCCGGTGCGACCGTCCTGGCACCCTCGGCCGGAGACTCACCCGCGTCCGCGTCGGCGTCCGTTGCCGCGGCGGCGTCCCCGGAGTCCTCGGCCTCGGGCTCCGCACCGTCCTCCACGGGCGCTACGGCGTCCTGCGCGCCCTGGGACTCCTCGGAGCCCGCCTGGACCTCCCCGGCGCCCTCAGCGGCTCCAGCAGCCTCCTGCTCGCCCTCAACGGCCCCCGTGGCCGCCTCGTCGGTGTCTTCGGTGGCAGCCGTCGGCTTCTCGTCCGCCGACTTCACCCACGCGGCCACAGCGTCCCGCAGCCGGTCGTCCCCGCCCGCATCGGCATCGTCGCGGCCCTCGGAAGCCCCAGAAGCGGCGGCATCGGAGGCGTCAGCCGTCTCCACGTCGGCACCGTCACGGTCCCGGTCCCCGTCCTCGTCCGCGCCCCGCGCGTCGGAAGCGTCCGAGCCGTCGCCGGAGGCGTCAGCCGCGCCCGAGCCGCCCTCGGCGGAATCCGCGTCCGCGTCCGGATCCACCTCGGTGTCCGTGGCAGCTCCGGCCTCCACGGAGTGCTCCGTCGCCTCCGCGAGTTCGCGCACCGACAGCACCCTCGTCGCCGTATCGACGCCTCCCCGCGAACTCGACGCCGACCTCGGCGACGACTCGCGGGCCACCGCCAGCCGGGGGTCGCGGGGCGCGCTCGTCTCGTGCCTGGCCTCGGGAACCGGACCCGCGCTCCCCGACGTCGCTTCTGCCGACGACTCGTGCTGCTTCGACCTGTCGGGGGACTCGCCCGCCACCGATGCCTCCTCCATGTGCCACACGACCTCCGCGCGGCTACCGAACCGTGAAAAGCCGCCCGGGACACCGCTGGGAAGCGATGTCCGAACCATGTACCAGTGTCCTGTGTGCGGGCTTGCCTGAACCGGTAGACGAGAACGACATACCTACCGGTTCCCTTACAAACAGGTCACGCACCCTCGACAGACCAATGTGAGAGGGGTCACCCTGTCATTCATCCACGCGGGGAGGCATGGATGGGCAGGAGCCGCAGAAGTATTCCGGAGGAGCTTCTTCTGCTGGCGTTGGACCCGACCACGGGTACCACCGCACAGCCGCAGTCGCTCGACCTTGGTCTGGCCGGAGCGCAGCTAGTGGAGCTGGCGCTGGCCGGACGGATAGCCCCAGACGGGGATCGTATCGCCGTGGTGTCCCCACGGCCGACAGGAGATCCGACACTGGACTGCGCGTTGGAGTTGCTGCGAAGGCGTGGCGCTCCCGTACGGGCGGTCAACTGGATTGGCGGGCCGCGTCTCGGGCTCCGCCAGACCTACCTCTCGCATCTCGAGCGGTGCGGCATGGTGCATGCCGTGGCGGGCCAGATGTGCGGGGTGTTGCCGACGACTCGCTATCAGGCGAGTCAGACCGAGATCAGCCGGGAGATCCGAACCCGACTGGACTCCGCGATCCGTACCGGCGTACCGCCGGACCCGCGGACCGCGGCGCTCGCCGCACTGGCGCACGCGGTCGGCCTCGGCAAGCATCTGTACCCCGGGAACGAGGGGCGGTCCTCCCGCTCCCGGCTCAGGGATCTGATCAGGCACGACCCCATGGGCGGTCTCGTCGCGCACGCCGTGATGGACGTCCAGAACGGCGTGGGGGCACAGCCACGCCGCAGCCCGGCACCGGCGGCCGGCCGTCAGGCCGCTCCCGGAGCCAGGCCCGCACCGGAACCCGCCCGCGGCGTTCCGATGCAACCGCGCCGCGGTTCCATGGCGCGCGCCGTGGCCCACTGAGCCGCGGTCCCACGGCACCACGCACGACGAGCACGACGACGCAGCACGCACGACGCACGACAGGGCACCACCCACACGCACCACGCTGTACCGAGCCGCCGCACCGCAGTCCCCAAGACCCGGTCCGGGAGCCGCTGGTCCGCGCGGGGTGACGGGACCGTACGTCCGGGCCACCGGACGAAGAACGGTCCCGCCGCCCCGCGCGGCCGCATGCCCGGAGGCGTGACGACCGTTCGCGACGCGTGACAGGTGCGAGGAAGGGTGACGACGCGTGGCGACGCTCGCCGGCGTGGAGTGATCCGGAGTGACACCTGGCGACGTAGGCGAAAAACCGTCATCCCCCGTGCACGCAGCGCATATCCACCGTTTCCCAGCGGTAGGAAGCCCCTTGGTGGCAGTCTGCTCAACAGCAGATACACAAAGTGGCAAGTACGAGGCACGCAGCCGGAGGTGCACGTCCCGTGGCGTCCAATGTCAATCCCACCGTCAGGCGGCGCCGGCTGGGCCAGGAGCTGCGCCGACTCCGTGAGCTCAGGGGTATGACGGCCGAGGAAGTCGCCGAGCGACTGCTGGTCTCGCAGTCGAAGATCAGCCGTCTGGAGAACGGGCGGCGCAGTATCAGCCAGCGCGACGTCCGCGACCTGTGCGGGGTCTACGAGGTCGAGGACCAGCGCATCGTCGAGTCGCTGATGCAGATGGCCAAGGACTCCCGGCAACAGGGCTGGTGGCACGCGTTCGGGGACATCCCGTACAGCGTGTACATCGGCCTGGAGACCGACGCCGAGTCGCTGCGGGTCTACGAACCCCAGATCATCACCGGGCTGTTGCAGACCCGGGCCTATGCCGAGGCCATCATCAGGGGCGGTTCGCCGGAGACCTCGGACTCCGAGATCGACAAGCGCGCGCAGGTCCGGCTGCGACGGCAGGATCGTATCGCCGTCGAAGGGGAGCCGCTCAGGCTGTGGGTGGTTCTGGACGAGGCCGCGCTGCGCCGGGTCGTGGGCAGCCGGCAGGTGATGCGTGAACAGCTGGAGTACCTGGCGGAGATGTCCCAGCGGCCCCACATCACCGTGCAGGTGCTGCCGTTCGACGTGGGCGCGCATCCCGGCATCAACGGTCAGTACTCGATCCTGGAGTTCTCCGACGCGGCCGACTCGAGCGTGGTGTACATCGAGGGCGTCACCAGCGACCTGTACCTGGAGAAGGCGCACGACGTGCAGAAGTACACGGTGATGTACGAACACCTGCGGGCCCAGGCGCTGAACGTCGACCAGTCGCGTCAGCTGATCGAGGACGTGGCGAAGGACTACGCCCAGGGGTACGACCGTTGAGCCCTTCTGAGTAAAAGAGCCGGATCTTACACTGCGGCATGCCTTGGCCGGAAGACTCACCTGGAATATGCCGCACGGAAGAGTGAACGGCTGCTCCGAAAGGAGGGGGTGGCGAGTAGCGTCGATCACGCCAGCGATCAGTGAAGGTTGGCGGAAACCGAACAGTGCTACTGCCTAACGGAGCAAACAACATGGCAATTCGCCTGGGTGCCACGGAAACGTGGCTGACGTCCTCGTACACGAACAACAACGGCGCCTGTGTGATGGTCCGGTCGACCACGGAGACGTCGCTGGACGTGGGGGACACCAAGGTCGGCCCCGACGGGATCAAGGTGAGGTTCCCCGCGGACGCGTGGAACGTCTTCGTGGCCTCGGTCAAGGCGTAGGGGAGAAGTTCCCACTGGCTTCACCCGTCGCCGAAATGCGTCACCGACAATTACACACACAACTGCACAGGCAATTAGACATACAACTGCACGCACAACCGCACACACAATTGCCCGCACAACTGCACAGCGCCATGTGAGGAGCCCTCTCGACCAGATCGCCGTCCTTGCCGAGAGGGCTCGGCTCTGCCCGGTACCGCACCGCTCCCGTACCCCCGGATTCTGAGGGGCAGGTCAACCGACCAGCTGCGCCTCGACCGCGGCCACGACCTCCGCCGACTCCGGCTCGGTCTGCGGGGAGAAGCGGGCCACGACCGTGCCGTCCCGTCCGATCAGGAACTTCTCGAAGTTCCAGCGGATGTCGCCGCTGTGCCCCTCGGCGTCGGCGAAGCCGACCAGACGGTCGTAGAGCGGGTGCCGGCCCTCGCCGTTGACCTCGACCTTCTCGGTCAGCGGGAAGGTCACGCCGTACGTCGCCGAGCAGAACTCGGCGATTTCGTCGGCGCTGCCGGGCTCCTGCCCCATGAACTGGTTGCACGGCACCCCGAGGACGGTGAAGCCGCGTTCGGCGTACTGCTCGTGCAGCCGCTCCAGCCCGTTGTACTGCGGGGTCAGCCCGCACTTCGAGGCCACGTTCACGACGAGCACGGCCTGCCCGGCGTACTGCGAAAGGTCCGCCGAGCCGCCCTTGAGAGCGCCGATCTCGGTGTCGAGGGGAGAGGGGGAGGAGAGGGGGGAGACGGGGGAAAGGGGAGAATTGCCGTTGCTGTCTGCAGTCGTCATGTTCGGATGCTAGCCCCGCGAGTCGCCGCGCTCCCGACCGGACCCTGACGCCTTGACGACGACCTCGCCCGCGGCCGTCCGCGAATACAGCACCGACCGGCCCGCCCGGCGCCGCTCCACCAGTCCGGCCTCCAGCAGCACCTTCAGATGCCGCCCCACCGACCCGAGCCCCTGCCCGGTCACCGCGACCAACTGGCTGGTGCTCAGTGGGGAGCCGAGGAGAACGAGCACCGAGGCGCGGGCGGGCCCGAGCAGTGCGCCAAGGCTCGCGGACACGGTCCGCCCGCCCGGATCGGCGAGCACGCCGGCGCACGCGTAGACGACCGCGTACCGGCCGGGCTCCTCCCAGGACACCCACCCGCACTTGGGGGTGACGGGTACGAAGACGAGCTCGGCGCCCGAGATCTCGCGGGGCGGATACTCGTGCAGGTTCACCTGGAGCCGGTTCTCCCCGAGCCAGCGCGTCCGCCCCGGCCGCAGCGAGTCCAGCACCGTCGCCCAGCCGCCCCGGCTCACCTGCGCCGTCCGGGCGACGACGTCGGCCTCCAGCACCCGCCGGCGCCGGTCCCAGTCCGGTCGTACGGTCTCGGCCCACACGTACTGCAGGAGGCTGGCCGCCCGCTCCGGCAGGTCGTCGCGGTGCAGTTCGGCGGGGACCGGTCCGGCGAGGGACATCCGCAGGTCCGCGCGGGCGTCCTCCGGGCGGGCCGCCCGCACCCGCGCCACCGCCTCCTCGAAGGTCTCCCGGTCCGCCGGGGCGGGCGTGAGGAAGTCGGCCAGCCACTGCCGTCCGAGCCCGGCCCGCACGAGCAGCGCGGTCACCGGGTCGGCGGCCAGGCGGGCCCGGTAACCGGGCAGATGCTCGCGCAACCACGCCCGTTCGCCCGGATGCGCGGGCTCGCCCCGGTGCAGCAACTGCAGACAGGCGAAGGTCTCGGCCAGCGGGGAGATCACGAACCGGCTGGCGGCGAGAGTGTCGGCGTTCACCTGCCACCAGCCCATGCGGCCTCCTCCTACGCCTGTGCCGTACACCCTCCACGCATGGCCTGACGCCGCCTGTGACCTGTCACCTGTCACCGTGACCTGTCATCTGTGACCTGTGACCTGCGGCCCACGCCCTACGACTTTCGCGCTCCCGCGAAACAATAACGACCCCTCCCCGCCCCGCCCAGACTCCGCGTATGCGCAGCTACCGACACCTCTTCCGCACCCCGGAGTTCACGCCGCTCTTCTGCTCCTCCTCCGCCAGGACGGTTGCCCAGACGATGAGCGGGCTGGCGCTCGGCACGCTGGTGTACCGGACGACCGGCTCCCCGCTGCTGTCCGCGGTGAGCATGTTCGGCCCGTCGCTGGCGCAGGTGCTGGGCGCGACCCTTCTGCTCTCCGGCGCCGACCGACTTCCCCCGCGGGCGACGATCACGGGGGTCGCCCTCGCCTTCGCGGCCGGTACGGCGGTGCTGGCGCTGCCCGGTCTGCCGGTGTGGGCGGTCTTCACGGTCGTCCTCGCGGAAGGACTGGTCGCCTCACTGGGCGGCGGGGTCCTGTGGGGTCTCCTGAACGAGGTCCTCGCCAAGGAGGGCTACCTGCTGGGGCGTTCGGTGTTCAACATGATGAGCGGGATCATGCAGGTCACCGGCTACGCGACCGGCGGCGCCCTGCTGGCGGCCCTCTCCCCGCGCGCCTGCCTCCTGCTCGCGGCGGCGCTGTACGTGCTCGCCGCGGCGACGGCCCGTTTGGGTCTCACCCCTCGCCCGCCCCGCGCCTCGGGCCGCCCCTCGGTGGCGGCGACCTGGCGCGCCAACGCCCGGCTGTGGTCCTCCGGCCCGCGCCGCCGCCTCTACCTCGCCCTGTGGATCCCCAACGGCCTGATCGTCGGCTGCGAATCGCTCTACGTCTCCTACGCGCCGCACGACGCCGGCACCCTGTTCGCCTGTGCGGCACTCGGCATGTTCGTCGGCGACGTGACCGTCGGCCGCCTCGTACCGCCCGCGTCGCGCCCCCGGCTCGGCGTACCCCTGCTCCTGCTGCTGGCCGTCCCGTACCTGCTGTTCGCGCTCGGGCCGGCCCTCCCGACGGCGGCCGCCGCCGTCACCGTCGCCTCCGTCGGCTTCGGCGCGAGCCTGGTCCAGCAGGAGCGCCTGATGACTCTCGTCCCCGACGAACTCGCAGGCCACGCACTGGGCTTGGACTCAGCCGGCAGGCTCACCCTCCAGGGCGTGAGCGCCTCCCTCGCCGGCACAACGGCCCAACTCACCTCCCCAGGCACGGGAATGACGGTGATGGCGGCGGCGTCGGCGACGGTGACGCTGGTCCTGGTGGCGACGGGCCGACGCCGTGCCCCGGACAGCGCGCCGGCCCAGGAGCACGGCTCCCTGCCCCGCCGTACGGTCGCCGACTAGCTGTACTGACCCGTGGAGGTTGGGGACGCGGCTGGCGGGTGGTTGGCCTTTCAGTGCGGTGTGTCCGCGGTGGCGTCCGGAGCGACCTGCCCGACGAGTGCCGGGCGGTACTGGCAGTCGCAGGTCACCCTCAGTCGATGACCGCGACGGCCTCGAGCTCGACCAGGTGCTCGGGTACGTCCAGCGCGGCAACGCCGATCAGCGTGGCGGGCGGCACCGGCGTGACCCCCAGCTTCGCGGCCGCCCGGGCGGCCCCCTCCAGGAACAGGGGCATCTTCTCCGGGGTCCAGTCCACGACGTGGACGGTCAGCTTCGCCACGTCGTTGAAGGACGCCCCGACCCCGGCCAGTGCGGTGGCGACGTTGAGGTAGCACTGCTCGACCTGAGCGGCGAGGTCCCCTTCGCCGACCGTGACCCCCTTCGCGTCCCAGGCGACCTGCCCGGCCATGAAGACCAGCTTCGAGCCGGTCGCGACGGACACCTGCCGGTAGACATCGATCTCCGGCAGCCCACTCGGGTTCACGAGGGTGATAGCCATGCTGTCCACTTCCCTGATCTTCGGTCTCTTCCACGGTCTCTGCTGGTTACCCAGGAACCGTAGGAGAGTGTCCGCTGACATGGAAGAACGCACTTTTCAGTGACTGAGGCACCTGACGGTTACCACACGGCCTGACGGACGGGCGTGGAAGCCGGGCCCGGCGCTCCCCTCCGGGCCCGGTGCCCCGGACCGCCTCGGCTCAGCCCAGCGAGTCCATCAGTGCGGTGACATAGGCGTCCAGCCGTTGCTCCACGGCTCGCGTCGTCAGCTCCGTCCTCCCCGCCTCCCGCCATGGCCGCGACACCGACTGGACTTCTTCCGAGGACGCCAGCGCGTCTCGCACCCGCCAATACAGCCGCTCGCTCGCGGCCGCGGCCGGCACCCCGCCGGCCTCCTCATACGCCTCGGCGAACCGCAGACCCCACGCCGGGCCGTGCAGCAGCGCGAGATTGACGGAGCAGTGCGCCACGTCGAGATCCGCCGGGCCCCAGGAGGTGACCGCCCAGTCGACGACGCCGGTGATCCGGGCACCTGCCGGCCTTGAAGGCAGCACCTCGAACAGCACGTTGCCGGGCTGGAAGTCCCGGTGCAGGAACCGCCCTTTCCAGGGCGGCACGGGCCTGCGGATCACGTCGATCGCCGCGGCCCATACCGCCGCGTCGGCGCCCTCCGGAACCACGACGGTGTCGGCGGTCGTCAACGCCACATATTCCCGGGGCCGCTCGGCGGGGCGCAACGCGTGGATCGCCACGAGTTGGCGGGCGAGCAGAGGAACGCGCGTCTCCAAACCCTCGTCGTCGAGGACCGTCCGGCCCGCCAGATGTGTCATCAGGAGCGACGGATACGCGCAGTGCGCGGCGGTCGGATCAACCGCGACCAGTCCAGGAGCAGGTACGCCGGTCCCCGTGAGCAGGGTCAGGGCGCCGACCTCCCTGTTCAGCGAGTCCTCGGCGTGCTCCACGTAGAACGGGTCGACGTAGCTCCGCAGCACCAGGTGACGGGTGCCTCCGTCCGGCGTGCCGATGGTCAGCCTGTGCGTCTCGGCGGTGATACCCCCGGGCAGCGCCTCGGTTCTGACGATCCGTTCGCCGTCCTCCAGCTGCCGGCTCACCCAAGCCAGTGTCGACGGCGGAACGGCCCCCACCTCATCGTGGCTGATCACCGTGCCACCTCATCATCCGGCCGACGGCACCCGCAAAGCCTTTTACCGGAGGCGATCGCCGCGCCACTCACTCATGACCGCCGGCCACATTCGAACCATGGCCCTGTCAGGCGGGCGCACCCGCGGGCGGCTGCTGAGTGGCGCAGTAGCGGCACTTGCTCGCCGCCTCGGGGAGGTCCTCGGCCAGACAGGCCGGGCAGGTCTTCACCGGCAGTGGCTCCCCGAAGACGGTGACACCCCGGCGAGCCTCGGAACGCTTGTACGGCACAACGATCAGGAAGTACACGACTGCCATGAAGATGAGGAAGTAGATCAGCGCCGAGATGAACTGCCCGACGTCGAGGTACGTCGCGTCGTTCCCCTTCTCACCGAGTTGCCAGCCCAGTCCGGCGGAGCCACCGCCCTGGAACCGGGAGACGATCGGGTTGATGACGAAGTCGGTGAACGCCTTGATCAGGGTGGAGAAGGCCAGCGCGGTGACCAGGCCGACGGCGATCACGATGACGTCGCCGCGCATCAGGAAGTTCTTGAAGCCCTTGAGCACGTTTCTTCTCCCTTTCCGGAGACAGGAGTGCTCAGCACGCTAAGCGCGAGTCAGCACGGGGACGGTGAGCCACGGCCGGAAGCACCCGGACGGCGGCCTCCATGTGTGGGCCGTGGGTGATCAGCGTGAAGAGCCGTGCCCCTGCGCTGCGCTGCCGCCGCCGGTTCTGGTGCTCTGCAGGGCGCCGCGGCTGATCCGCTCGCTCAAAGGTCAGTTCAGTCGCGGCCGTCACGAACCAGCCCTGAGCCGGAGAGTTGGTGCTGCGCCCGGGCCGGGGACCGACGGCCCAGCGCCAGCCGGGCCACGCGCGGCCAGTCGGCCGCGGCCCCGGCCGTCCGAGGCGGACCGGGGCGACGGCGCGGCACGCGGACCCGGAGTGCCCCGGGCGCGCTGCGGCACACGACCGGTGACGGCAGAACGACGTGTTCTCCGTCGATGCCCACCGGGAGCGTGTCCGTGTCGGCTTCGACGACGACCACCCCGGCGCTCAGCCGGATGAGACCCCCGGAGCGTGGACCGCGCACGATGCGCGCCGCCTGAGCGGTGTTGCCGACCCGCACGCACACCACGCCGAGGAGTCCCGAGTCCAGCCGCTCTCTGCGTCCCGGAAGGGCCGCGTCGACGGCGCGTCCGTAGGGATTGTTGCTGACGAGCAGCGCCTGAAGTCCGTCGACGTACGTCTGGTCGGCCCGCGCCCGCAGTCTGGGCGCCTCCTCGCCGGCGAGGAGCCCGGGGAGGGTTCGCAGGGTCGTACGGGCCTTGGCGTCCCGGTACGCGGGGTCGGTGACGATGGACGCGTACGTGCCGAACGAGGCGTTGTTGACGAAGACCCGGTCCGCGGCGTACCCGAGGTCGATGCGGAGTTCGACGCCGCGGGTCAGGGCTTCCAGGGCGGCCGCCGGATCGTCACGGTCGAGGCCGAGATCGAGGGCGAAGTGATTGCGCGTACCGGCGGGAATCACCACGAAGGGGAGGTCGTGGTGCGCCGCGACCTCGGCCACCAGCGCCTGGGTGCCGTCGCCGCCCGCCACCGCCAGCAGGTCGGCTCCGTCGGCGACGGCCTGCCGGGCCAGTTCGGTGACGTCCTGGTGCCGGCCCACGTCGAGCAGCGCCACCCGGCAGTCCACGGCCCGGGCCTTCTCCACCAGGTCGAAACGGCTCACCTTGCCGCCACCGGAGCGCGGATTCATCAGGACCCACGGAGCGCGGGGCGCCTCGGCGACAGTCTGTTCGGACTGCTCGGAGGCGGAGTGCCCGGAGCCCAGGGCCGTACGTGCCGACGTGACGGCCAGCAGCCACAGGCCCAGGGACAGCAACGCCGGCCCCAGCATGCCGAACGAGGCATACAGGGCGAGGACCGCGACCGGCGCGGCCACCGACAGGGCCGCCCCGAGGGCGCGGAGCGCACCGGTGTGCGCCAGGGTCCACCACACACCGACGGCGGCGAGCGCCAGTCCGGCGATGCCGGCCAGCACCCACAGCACGCTCAGCAGACCGGCGGCGACGAGCGGCACCAGGACGCTGCCCAGCAGGGCGAGCACCGCGAGGCGAGCCCGTCCCGCACTGCCCTCGCGTACCGTCGCGGTCCCTGCCTCGCCCGATCCGCTCGCGTTCCCGCCACCGTGTGGTCCCACCTGCCGGCCCTTCTCTTCCGCCTCACGCCCTGTGCGGCGGGCGCTCCTCGGGCACTGGACGTTCCTCGGGCACTGGACGTTCCTCGGACAGGTCGAAGAGGTTGTCGCCACGGACCACACACAGGGCCCAGATGATGAAGCCCGAGAGCGCGATCATCACGACCGACCACACCGGGTAGTACGGCAGGGAGAGGAAGTTGGCGATGATGACGAGCCCGGCGATGGCCACGCCGGCCACGCGCGCCCACACCGAGACCTTGAGCAGCCCGATGCTGACGATCACGGCGAGCGCGCCCAGCACGAGGTGGATCCAGCCCCAGCCGGTCAGGTCGAACTCGAACGCGTAATTGCGGGTCGTGACGAAGATGTCGTCCTCGGCGATGGCCATGATGCCCCGGAAGATGTCGAGCAGGCCGACGAGGAAGAGCATCACGGCCGCGAAGGCCGTCAGGCCACCTGCCCATTCCTGCTTCGCCGTGTGTGCCGGCCGGGTGTGTGTCGCGGTCATCTTGCGCCTCGATTCGTGCTGTGCGGATGCTCAGCGACCGGGGTTCCGGGTGGTGGAGCCGACGTGCTCCGCCGGGCCGTGGCCGGTCAGGACCAGTTCCTTGGCCCTGCGGAACTCCTCGTCCGTGATGTCGCCGCGGGCGCGGATGTCGGACAGCTTGGCGAGGTCGTCGATGCTGCTGGTTCGGCCCGCGCCGCCCGCGGCCTCCCTGATGCGGGTGTCGAAGGCTTCCTGCTGTGCTCGGGCCTGCGCCATTTCCCGGCGGCCCATGTTCTTGCCGCGGGCGATCACGTAGACGAAGACGCCCAGGAAGGGCAGCAGGACGGTCAACGCCAGCCAGCCGGCTTTCGCCCACCCGCTCATCTCGTCGTCGCGGAAGATGTCGACGACGACGCGGAAGAGCAGGACGAACCACATGATCCACAGGAAGAACAGGAGAATGCTCCAGAAGACGCTCAGCAAGGGGTAGTCGTACGCCAGGTAAGTCTGCGCGCTCATGTCTCACTCCGTCCCGGGCGCTCGCCCAGCCGCCGTTGCGTGCTGTCCTCAGCGTGGGCACGTCCGGCGCCGGGCGCCTCACCCGACGCGGGTGAGCCTGCGGGCGCCCCCGGCGACTCGATGGATACGCTCCCGCGCGGCAGGATCAGGGTTCAGCCCGCGTGCGGCGGGGGACGGCGGTTGTCCGGTACCAGTCGGAGGAGGCGACGTACTGGCCGACGGCGAGGCCCGAGACCGCCACCAGGAACACGGCGATCAACCAGGACAGGAACGTGAAGACGGGCCCCAGCGGGCCGAACTCACGCAGGCTGCGCTCCATGGCCGTGGGCATGAACAGACCGGCGGCCCAGCTCAGGGCGACGGTGCCCGTGCCCGCCAGCAGCGCTCCCGGAAGCAGGTACCGCCAGCCGATCCTGCCGCCCAGCAGCAGGTGCTGGGACCACCACCACAGCAGAGTCGCCGACAGCCCGGAAAGCGCCCCTCCGACCACCACGCCGCCGCCGAACCCGCTGCGCAGCGGTGCCTGGACCAGGAGGACACCCAGCCAGACCAGCAGCCAGAGCAGCCAGCGCCAGAGGGCGGCCCGCACCGGTGTCCGGGGCAGGTGCCAGCACCGCTCGCAGACCGCCTGAAGCGCCCGGCTGAAGGCCGTGGCGGACACGAGAGTCACCACCACGCCCACAGCTCCGACTGCGTCCCGTGGTGTGCCGGATGCGGTGAAGGCACGGCGTACCTCGTCGAGGGTGTCGCCGCGCGCCCCCAGAACCGCACGAAGGGAGTCGGTCAGCAGGTCCTGCACCCCGCGGGGGGAGAACGCCGCGACGGTCATCAGCAGCGGGAGCGCGGTGATGAAGGCTTGCGCGGCCAGCCTCACGGAGCCCTCCACCACGTTGAGCGCGGACAGGCGGGCAAGCAGCCGGGCCACCGGACCGGACCGCAGACCCGCCAGGGCCCGCTCCAAGGTCGTGTGCCCGCGGGACGCCGGGACGGGGCGGGACGCCGGGTTGGGGGCGGGGTGCCTGGCCATGGATCACGGGGCCGCCGCCGGGTCCTCGTGCCCGGCGGTCGGGTCCACGGCGGCCGCGAGGACCGCCGCCCCGTCCGCCCGCTCCACGGCGGTCATGACGTGGTGGCGGGGGGAGGCTTTGCCGGAGTCCACCGAGTCTGCCGAGTACGGCGAGTCCCGGGTGGGGCGCGGGTCCATGGGTGCTCCTTTTCGTGTGCACCGCTCCGGCCCGTGTGCACCGCTCCGGCAGTGACGGTCGTCGTGGACGGCGGACATGCTCCGGGGTGTACATCGCACCCACTGCAGCGGCCGGTGCGGTGTCAGTTCGTCGTCTCGGAGGGGACCCGCGACCCCGTGATCGAGCGGTCGGTTCCGGACTGCCGATGAGACGGTGAACGGGGGTGCGGCGGTACGGGGGTGGGGGTGCGCGGGTACGGAGTACGGCGGTACGGGGACAGTGTGCGGGGACCTGACCGCTTCAGGGTCACGCCTGTCGCCGGGTGCCGGATCACCCGCCACGGGTGATCCGGCGACAGGCGACAGGCGACAGGCGACAGACGGCAGGCCGGCCGGTACGCCCGCCGTCCGCTCCCGTCACTCCGGCAGCTGCCGCATTTCCAGGACACGCAAGCCCAGGGACTGGCAGCGGGCCAGCAGCCCGTACAGGTGTGCCTCGTCCACCACGGGGCCGAACAGGAGGGTCTGGCCGGACATCACCACATGGCCCAGCTCCGGAAAGGCTTTGGCCAGCGTTTCCGACAGGTGTCCCTCGACTCGGATCTCGTAGCGCACGGGCTGACCTCCCATGGACTGCCTGAGACAGGCGCACTGTGCCCTTCCCTGCGATCGTTCGCCGCTGCGTTCCTGCGGACCTCACCCGGTACAGGTGACTCGTGTCCCGGTGACGGATCCCACGGGGCGACGCTGCTCAGTGCTTGAGAACGATCTTGAAGGAGATGATCAGCAGACCGAGCAGCAGGTTGACCGATGCGGTCGCTGCGACAAGCCGCCCCGAAGCACCGGCGCGGCGTGCCGCGGCCACGGACCAGCCCACCTGCCCGGCCACGGCGACCGAGAGAGCGAGCCAGAGGGCACCTCGCACGTCCAGGCCCAGGAGCGGGCTGACGGCCACCGCGGCGGCCGGCGGGACGGCGGCCTTGACGATCGGCCACTCGTCACGGCACACGTGCAGCACCACCCGTCGGTCCGGGGCCTGTTGCGCCAGCCGTGCCCCGAACAACTGGGCGTGCACGTGCGCGACCCAGAACGCCACGCCGGTGAGCAACAGCAGCAGCACCAGCTCGGCGCGGGGGAACGAGCCCAGGGAGCCGGCGCCGATGACCACGGAGGCCGCGAGCATGGATCCGTAGACGCCGCCCGTGTAGTCCGCGCGGGCCCGGCGCTCGGCCCGGCGCTCCCCGCGGGCCGTGGCCGGGGCGGTCCTGGTTCTGGACACCAGTGACTCCCTCCGGACTCAGTGCTCCGGGCCGGTCACGCCGGCCGGATCATCGGCGTCCGGCTGCCGCGGACGGCTGTCCCGGGCGGTCGGCAGGTGCGGTGTGACCAGGAAACTGGCGAGAGCGATGCCGCCCGTGGCCAGGACGGCCGCCTTCAGGCCGTCCAACTGGGCGGAGGCGTAGGAGTCCGCGACGGCGTCGACCTGGGACGACGGCAACCCGGCACGCTCGGCCGCCGAGCGCACCTGGTCGGTGGAGACGAAGGTGATCCCGGCCTCGAGAGCGACACCGACCTGCTCACGGGTCTGTCCGGACAGCTGCGGGTTGTCAGCCACCTGCGAGGTGAAGGCGTGGGCCAGCGCACCGATGAGGATCGACCCGATGAGCGCGGTGCCCAGCGCGGAGCCCAGATTCTGTGCCGTGTACTGGAGCCCTCCGGCCTCACTGCGTTCCTCCTCGCCGACGCCGGACTGGACGACGTTGCCCAGTTGCGAGGCGAGCAGGCCGACGCCTACGCCCAGCAGGGCCATGGCTCCGGCGAACTGCGCGTCGTCGATGACCGGGTCGATGGTGGCCAGCAGCCACACGATGGCCGCCGCCAGGATCACCAGGGCCAGCCGCACCACCCTGCGCGGCCCCCACACCCGTCCCAGCGAGGACGCGGAAAGGGAGGTCACCAGCATGGTGGCGGACACCGGGAGCAGTCGCAGCCCCGTCTGGAAGGCGTCGAACCCCTGAACCACCTGCAGGTACAGCGGAATCGTGAAGAACAGCCCCAGCAGGATGAGGTTCTGGCTCAGCAGCGTCATCAGGCCGGACCGGAGCTCGGGTCTGCCCAGCAGGGACAGGTGCACGAGGGGGTCGGCGCCCTGCTGCTCCCGCCGCCGCTCCCAGTACCGGAAGAGGGCGAGGACAGCCGCCCCGGCTCCGACGACGAACAGCGTGGGGGCGAAGCCGAGGACGGTGAAGGGAGGGTTGCGGGGCTGCACCCATCCCCAGGTGCTGCTCTGCAGCACGCCGAGCACGCCCAGCCCCAGTCCGGCCGCGGAGAGCACCGCACCGACCACGTCCAGCCGGGGGCGCGGGCCGGTCGGTGCGGACGCCGCGATCACCCGTCGGCACAGCAGGACGGCGACGACGACCACGACCTCGCCGGCGAAGACCAGCCGCCAGGTGAGGTACGTCGTGACCCAGCCGCCCAGCAGCGGGCCGACCGCGATCCCGGCGCCGGCGAGCCCGCCGATGACCGCGTAGGCGACGGCCCGGTCCCGCCCGCGGTACGACTCCGCGACGAGGGCCGCCATGGCCGGCAGCACCATGGCGGCTCCCAGCCCCTCGATGACGGACCAGCCCAGCGTGAGGACCCACAGCGTGGGTGCCGCGGCGGTCAGGGCGGACCCCACGCCGTAGACGACCAGACCGAGCAGGAACATGCGGCGACGCCCCAGGATGTCGCCGAACCTGCCACCGATGATCATGAACGCCGCCATGACCAGCGCGTACAGGGTGATGACGGCCTGGATGGCGGTGACCTCCGTGTCGAAGTCCTCGACCAGCTGACTGATGGACACGTTCATGACCGAGGTGTCCAGGACCATGAGGAACTGGGCCGTACCGAGGACGATCAGAGCCCGCCAGTGCTTCACGGTGTCCACCTCGCAGAGTTGTCCGTACGGATACGCCGCCGGAGTCGGCGGGGCGGTGGGCCGGCACACGCCTCGCCGCTCCTCTCATCGCATCCGAAGCACACGCCCCGTGCCTCACCCGCCACGGGGGAAGCGGTGTGCCCCGGTGTGCCCCGGTGGTGCCTGCCGGGGGTTTGTGCCGGTGGGGAAGGCGGGCGCCGCCCCTTCTCGACGACGCGCGTTCACAGCATCCCGAGATCGCGCGCCCGGCGCACCGCGTCGCCTCGCCGGTTCACCGCCAGCTTCCGGTAGACGCTCTTGAGGTGGGTCTTCACCGTGTTCACCGACACGTAGAGGTCGGCGGCGACCTCCTCCGTCGACATCATCCGCGCCAGCCGCTCCAGGACGTCGCGCTCGCGTCCGCTCAGCTCCACGGCGACGAGCGGCGAGGGCGGCGATTCCGGCGGCGGCTGCTCACCCGGCCGTGGCGAGCCGGGCGTGAGCCAGCCCGCTGCCAGCTCGTGGAGCGGAGCTGTGGCCAGGAGAGGCCGGATCCACGTTCCCGCGTCGAGGAACGGACGTCGCAGCCGCTCCCGCCGGGCGTCGAGGAGCGCCTGGGCCACGAAGCTGCGGGCAGCGGCGGTTTCTCCCGCCCTCTGAGCGGCCTGAGCCCTCACCAGCGCTGCCCTCACGGTCACCGTCGGGCCGGCCCGGCCCCCGGTGCGGATGCTGTCGAGCAGGTCGATCGCCGCCCCGGTACGGCCCGCGGCGATCTGGATCGCCGCGGCCTCCACGGCACACGCCGGCTGGTCCCCGGACACGCCCTTGAGCGCCTCGGCGGCTTCGTCCGGCCGTCCTTCGGCCAGGTGGGCGGCGGAGGCGACGAGTGCTTCATGACCTGCCGCCCAGGGCGAGACCACGGCGGTGCGGACCGCTGGGTCGGCCGCCTCCACGGCGTCTCGTGGCTTGCCCCTGACCAGCAGGAGACGAGCTGTGGCGAGGGCTCGTCCCGCCGCCGTCACGGGATCACGCGTTCCCGCCGGGAGCCGGGCCGCCTCGTCGAGGAGGGCTTGGGCCCGGCCCAGCTCGTGGCGCTCGACGGCCACGGCGGCCAGGACCAGCTGCCCGATACCGGAGCCGGACGGCTGGGGAAGGCCGGCCCGTTCCGCCTCGGACACCGCTGCCAGGGCCTTGCGCTCCGCCCGGCCGGGCCAGCCGCTCAGATAGTCGAGCAGCGCCAGCTGCTCCATGGAGTCCTCCCGGGGCAGCACGGTGGAGGCCCCGCCGGGAGCGCCGGCCGCCGTGGTCAGGGCGGCGCGGGCGTCCTCGAAGCGCCCGGCCCACAGCCGGGCCGATCCCAGATGGGTCAGCAGGAGGGCGGTGAGTTCGGGATGCTTGTCCAGGAGGTGCGCCGGGACGTGCTGCCGCAGTTCATCGGCCGCCTCGGCTGCCCGTTCGGCCTGTTGGGGGCATCCGGTCAGCCGTGCGGCCAGTGCCTCGAGCAGCGCACAGCTCAGCTGGACGGCCGCCGGCTCGGGCGCCGCTTCGGGTGTGTCGTCGGGCGGATGCTCCTCGGCACGGCGCAGGCGTGCCAGACCATGGCCGAGGTCGTGCCGAGACAGGTCGCGGGCCGCGCGTACGAGGTCCGTCGCCGGACTCCTGGCCTCGGGCCCCATGCGGGAGAACAACTCGGTCAGGGCACCCGAGCGCAGGCCGGTGAAAAGCTGTCCGATCGCCAGGTCGTCGACGAGAGCACCGGCGGCGAAATCCCAGTCGCCCGCGGCGGCGCCGTGGACGAGTGTCTCCGGCAGCAATCCGGAACGACGCAGCCACCGCGCGGCCCGCCGGTGGAGTTCCGGCTCCAGACGGGGCAGACGCTCGCGCAGATGGGCCCGGAGTATCTCCGCGAACAGCGGGTGGAGCTGGTACCACGAGTGCCCGAGGTGCTCGACGAACGCGTTGTCGCGGTGCAGCCCGGCGAGAACGGGCTCGGCGTCGGTCCGCAGGGTCAGCGCGTCGGCCAGCTCGGGGCAGAAACGCTCCAGGACGCTGACACGCAGCAGGAGGCCCTGCGTCTCTTCCGGCTGCCCCTTGAGGACCTCGGCCAGCAGGAAGTCCGCGACCGTACTGCGGTCCGCCTCGAACTCCTTCAGGTAGAGCTCCGGGTCTGCGCTCTCCAGGGCGGCCAGGGCGGACAGGCGCAAGCCGGCGGCCCAGCCCCGGGTGCGGTCCACCAGGGCGCGCGCGGCAGGGACCGGCAGGCTCAGACCGTGCAGCTCAAGGAGCGCGACGGCCTCATCCGACGTGAAGGCCAGCTCGGCGGCGCGGATCTCCGTCAGCTCGCCGGCCGCGCGGTAGCGGTGCAGCGGCAGCAGCGGTTCGGTCCGGGTGACGAGGACGAGGTGCAGGCCACGCCCCGCGTGCCGGAGGACGAAACCGAGCTGCTCCGCGACCTCCGGAGCGGTCACGCGGTCGTACTCGTCGAGCACGAGGACCACGGGCCGGTCGCGATCGTTCAGCTCGGCGGCGAGCGTCGCCAGCAGCCTCTGGTCCACCCCGGTCGCGTCCGCGGGGGCCCCGACCGCGTCGGATGCCGGTGCACCGCAGGCGCGCAGTGCCTGAAGGACGTACGCCCAGAACACCCCGGGACGCCGGTCCCCCGCTTCGACGGTGAGCCAGGCGACCGGCGGCCGCAGTCCGGCGGACCAGTCGGCGGCGAGCAGGGTCTTGCCGGCCCCGGCAGCCCCGTTGAGCAGTGTCAACGGCGTGCCGCGAGCCCGGTCGAGGTGGTCGACGAGCCGCTGCCGCCGCAGGAACGTGGCGGGCCTCGCCGGGAGGGCGAACCGGGTGCGCAGGAACGGGTCTCCCCGGGGATCGGCGCACGGGACGGCCGGAACGGTCGGAACGATCGGTCCTTGGGCGTTCTCGTAGGTCTCGGCCACGGCGCTCCCCACCCTGTCCGCCAGGGTCACGTCACGGGCGGCGTTCCCTCCCCCAGCATCCCAGTCTCCCCGCCCCGGCGCGCGACACGCCGGACCACAGGCCCCTTCACCAGCACCGATGCGGTCGCCGGCCCCGGCGTGCGCACGAGCGGGGCGACCGTGCACCGTCCGCCGAACACCTGCCTGTCGTCCGGCCGCATCCTTTCCGGCGTGGCGATGCCCTTCCCGTGGCGCCCGGACGGCCCACCCGGGCGGGCTGTTTCGCCGTGAAGCAGCGGAAATGGAGACAGGCCGATCCCCCAAGGAGCCGTGGAGCACCCATGACCAGCGCGCACGAGCCGTCCGGGCCCGCTGCCGTCCCCGAGGCGGGCGCGGGCGACGCGGCGGGGAGCGGACCCGAGCACGGCTCGGCGGCCACGCGGATCACCCGGAACACCGTCTCGGCGGTGCTCATCGTGCTCACCTGCGTCCTGGTGCCGGTCGCCCTGCTCACGGTGTGGGTGCACGACATCGCGCTGGACAGCGACCGGTACGTGGAGACGGTCTCGCCGCTGGCCTCGGATCCGGCGATCGAGGACGCGGTGGTCAAGCGCATCACTCATGCCGCCGGTGTACGGGTGGACGGCAGCCAGGCTGCCTCGGACATGGCCGCCTGGCTGCAGAAACTGGGCCTGCCACCGCGCGCCGCGCAGGCCGTGAAGGGGCTGGGCCCACAGCTCGACTCCGCGGTCGACGACACCGTCGAGAAGGCGGCCACCCGCTTCGTACGGAGCGACCGCTTCGAGCGGATCTGGACGAACGCCAACCGGGCCGCTCACACCACCGTCGTGCACGCGCTCACCGGCGAGGGCCGCGGCGCCGTGGGCGTGGACGGCGGAACGGTCACCCTTGACCTCGGCGAAGCCGTCGACCAGGTCAAACAGGCGCTCGTGGCCGCCGGGCTGTCCCCGGCGGCCAAGATCCCCGAGGTCGACAAGCAGATGGTGCTCTTCCAGTCCGACGAGCTGGAGAAGATCCGCAAGGGCGCCCAGCTGCTGGACGTGATCGGGAACTGGCTTCCCGTGCTCGTCGTGGTGATCGGCGCGGCCGGCGTGCTGCTGGCCCACCGGCGCCGCCGTGCCCTGGCCCGTACGGCTCTCGGCGCGGCGTTCGCCTGCCTGGTCGTGGCCGTCGTCCTTGTCATCGCCCGCCGCTACTACCTGGATCACCTCTCGCCCCAGGTTCAGTCGGAGGCCGCCGCGGCGGCCGTCTTCGACACCCTGCTGCGCTTCCTGAGGGCCGGCCTGCTCACGGCGATCGTGCTCAGTGTGGTCATCGCGCTCGGCGCCTACCTGATCGGCCCCGGCCGGCTTCCGCGCGCCATCCGCAGCACATCGGAGCGCGCCGCGGGCTCCGCGGCCCGATGGGCGTACGCCCACCAGGTCCGCACCGGCCGACTGGGTACCTGGACCCAGGCCCACCGCCGGTGGATCGCCCTGACCGCCCTGCTGATCGTGGCCCTGGTCTTCGCGCTCTGGAACCACCCGACGGCCCTGACCATCCTGCTGCTGGTCGTCATCCTGCTGGCCGTACTCGCACTGCTCGCCCTCCTCGCCGCCACCGGCCGCGCCACCACCGATGCCGAGCGGGTGGCACAGGAGCCCGAGGGCGGCGAGTGAACGCTTCACCGTGTTCTTTTCTGAGGCCGGCCAGTGCGCAGTCTTCGATCCGCTGGTGCGGCTCAAGGCACGTTTCGAATCCGGTCGCTGCTCGTCATGCCGGCCGCCGATGGCGGCGACGCGGTCCGGTGCTGCTTGCCACTCGTCGCCCGTCACGGCGATGTGCTCTTCTTCGGAGCGTTGGCGGCCGGTGGTGCGAACAGTCCCTGGACGGTTTCGGTGGCCAGGTCTCGCAGCCAGGTGTGGGCGCGGTCGTTGTCGTAGCGCTGGTGCCACAGCAGGTACAGGGGTACGTCGGGCAGCGGGAGCGGCGGCGGCAGTGTGGCCAGGCCGAGTTGTTTCCGGGCCGTGCGGGTGACCGCGTCGGGCAGGGTGACGATCAGGTCGGTGTCGAGGGCGAGTTGCAGTGCGAAGGCGGCGGTGGGCCCGACGGCGACGACGCGTCGTTCGAGGCCGTGTGTGGTCAGGGCGTCATCGATCGGGTCGCGCAGGCTGCCGCGCCGCGAAACGGTGAGGTGTTCGGCGGCCGCGTAACGCTCGAGGCTCAGCGGGCCCGCGGTGAGCGGGTGGCCCGGGCGGGCGGCGACGATCAGCCGGTCCCTGCCGACGAGGCGGTGGCGGATGTCGGGGAGCGTCGGAGCGCTGGAGCTTGATTCGAGATCGACCTCACCCCGGCGCAACTCGGCGTCGTCCGACCCTGGTTCGGCGGACAGGCGCAGCCGGACGCCAGGGGCCTGATGGTGGACGGCCGTGGTCAAGGCGGTGCCGCACGCGGCGGTCAGGGCGTCGTGCCAGCGCACGGTGAACACCCGGTCTAGAGCCGCCAGGTCGAGTTCCTGCTGCGCGGACAGAAGGCGGTGGGCCTGCTGCACGAGGGCGTGGACCTCGGCGCGCATGGCCAGCGCGCGGGTGGTGGGGACCATGCTGCGGCCGGTGCGGACCAGGATCTGGTCGCCGGTGGCCTTGCGGATGCGGCCCAGGGAGCGGCTCATCGCCGGTGCGGTGACGTGGAGGCGTGCTGCCGCGCCGGCGACGCTCCCCTCTTCCAGCAGGGCGTCCAGGGCGGTGAGCAGGTTCAGATCCAGTTGCATGACGGTAACTCTACAAGTGACAAGCATGCACTTGTTGTTAATGAGCTGGCGGCCTACCTTCGAAGTGCGGGGCGAGACAACCACCCCGCTTCGACCGATCCCAGGGAGCCCGACATGAGCACAGCCATGCCTTTCGACGCCGGTACGACACTCCTGTCCGACGTGACAGCCGCGGTGAAGACCGCCGGCGTCACGCTGCGCGACCGCTACACCTCGCACGCTCGGGGCGTGAGTCTGGACGAGGTCGTGGCCGAGATCCACGCCAACGACGACGCGGTGCTGGACGTGCTGCGGGAACCGCTGCTGCGGGCCCGGCGGGGGTCGCAGTGGGCCGAGGACGAGCTGGCCGGCGGCGCGCTCCCGCCCGGGGAGTGGTGGGTCGTCGACCCCGCCGAGGGCAACATCAACCACGTCCATGGCATGGACGACTGGGCCGTCACCGCCACCCTGGTCCGCGACAACCAGCCGGTCCTCACCGTCGTTCACCTGCCGCTGACCGGCGACACCTACACCGCGGTCGCCGGCGGCGGTGCCCGCCTCAACGACCGGCCCCTGAAGGTGTCCGCCAAGACCGACCTGGGAGCGGCGCTCATCGGCACCGGCCAGGCCAAGCCCGGCGAGGACGAGCACACCTTCCGGCGGATCGGTGACTCCGTCACCGCCATGCTCATCAACGGCCTGGTCGTACGTGTGTCCGTCCCCGCCACGATGCAGCTCATCCACGTCGCCGCCGGACGCATGGACGCGTTCTGGCAGTTCTCCGACGTCCGCTCCGGCCTGGTCGCCGGCGCCCTGCTGGTCTCCGAGGCCGGAGGCACCGTCACCGACCTGACGGGCGAACCCTGGAACACCGGCAGCCGCGACTTCCTGGCCGCCGCCCCCGGCATCCACGGCGCTGCCCTCAAGGTCCTCTCGCCGACCGCCTGACCGGAAGCTCCGCTCCTCCTCACCCCGATACCGCAAGGAGCATCACCGCATGACCAGCATCGGCATCCTCGGCGCCGGCCGCGTCGGCACCAACCTCGCCGGCAAGCTCTCCGCAGCCGGACACCATGTCACCCTCGGTGTCCGGAGCTCCGAAGACACCGCCGTCCGCACCGCCGGGCTCGCCCCGCGGATCGCCTTCGCCGACCAGCGCGCCACTGCCCGCACCTCGGACATCGTGATCAACGCGACGCCCGGCGACAGCTCCCTGGACCGCCTCACCGACCTGCGCACCGACCTCGCCGGCAAGATCCTCGTCGACGTCTCCAACGCCACCCGCGACGGCGGTGACGGCCTGCCCGGCGACCTGTGCTATCCCGGCAGCAGCCTCGCCGAGAAGCTCCAGGCCGCGCTCCCCGGCACCCGTGTGGTCAAGACCCTCAACACCATGCTTTTCATGGTCATGACCGCTCCCGGAACCCTGGCCACCCCACCGACCGCCTATCTCTCGGGCGACGACGAACACGCGAAGAGGACCGTCACCGGACTGCTCGGCGACCTGGGCTGGCAGCCCGAACGGATCGAGGACCTCGGCGACATCACCACGGCTCGCGCCACCGAGGCCATGATCCTGGTCGTGCCCCACGTTCTGCGCCGACACGGCTTCAAGCCCTTCGCCGTCTCCCTCGCCCGCTGACCCACCAAGACCGGGTTCAGACCAAAATCGGGTAGCGGGGTAGCGGGGTAGCGGGGTAGCGGGGCAGCGGGGTAGCGGGGTAGCGGGGCAGCGGGGCAGCGGGGCAGCGGGGCAGCGGGTTCGTGCGAGGCGGCTGGGTTCCGGCGGGGACAACGCCGACTCGAAGGGCGCCGCTGACAGATGATCTACACGGAAGTCTGCCGCCCACGACCAGCACCCGCGCGCAGCGTCACGCCAGGCCCCCTGACCAGACGGTTCAAGATGACGCAGGCTCAGTCATCGATCACCACCGGGGGTTATCCCCACTGCAGTCCGGATGATCGCCCCATCGCATCCGCCGGCATCGCTCGGGCATCGTGCACTGACGACGAGAGGGCGGGGTGCGAAGAGCCCTCCGCAGCAGCGATCTTGCTACGACGACGGAGGAGGGACACGTGATCAAGCACAAGCGTGCACTGGGTGGGGCACTCACGCTGGCCGTGGCAGTCGGTGTGATGGCGGGCAGCCTGCCGGGTGACGCCGCCGCGGCGACCAGGGCCAGAACCACCACCGCACAGTCCACCCACGCTGCTGACGACGCTCGGCTGCGCGCGCTCATGCACCGGTTGACCACCGCAGACGGTGCGCCCGGAGCACTCGTCGCGACGCGGGACAGACGCGGCAGCGCGGTGCTGACCAGCGGCGTCGCGGACGTGGACAGCCAGGCGCCGGTGCGCGGCGACAGCAGGTTCCGGATCGGCAGCATGACCAAGCCCTTCGTGGCCACGGTCGTTCTCCAGCTCGTGGGAGAGCACCGCGTCGATCTCGACACCCCGGTGGAGCGCTACCTGCCCGGCGTCGTCCGCGGCCACGGAAACGACGGCCGGGTGATCACGGTCCGTATGCTCCTCCAGCACACCAGCGGCCTGCCCGACTACCTCGACCACCTCAACCCGCAGGACATCCTCAAGGACCCGCTGGCCCACCACGACACCCACGACCTGGTGAACCTCGCGCTCGCCCACCCGCCGGCCTTTGAGAAGCCCGGTGCGCTGCCCGGCTCCGAGTGGCACTACTCCAACACCAACTACCTGCTGGCGGGCATGCTCATCGAGAAGGTGACCGGACACGCGTACGGCGAGGAGATCGGCCGGCGCATCATCGAGCCGCTCGGCCTGCACGATACGTCCGTGCCGGGCGATGCCACGTCGATCCCGGGACCGCACCCGCGCGGGTACGTACGCCCAGGCGAGGACGCGCCGCTCCTGGACATCACCGCGTTCAACCCCTCCATCGCGGGCGCGTCCGGCGAGATGATCTCCAGCGGCACCGACCTCAACCGCTTCCTGGACGCCCTCGTTCGCGGCAAGCTGCTGCGCCCGGCCCAGCTCAAGGCGATGATGAAGACACGGCCGACCGGCAGTGACGACGGCCGGGAGTACGGTCTGGGCCTGGAGAGCCGGCCGCTGCCCTGCGGCGGCCTGTACTGGGGCCACGGCGGCGACATCTTCGGCTACCAGACCGCGGGGGGCGCCACAGCCGACGGCAGGCAGGCGACGGTCATGACGAACGTCGACCCGGGTGGAACGGACGCGCAGGACGCCGACATGGAAGCCGTCGTCCGGACGGGGTTGTGCGAGGGGCGACCCGCACACTCCCAGTAGCGTTTCGGCGCCGCCTTCGCCGCCCCCGCCATCCCCCAATTGGTTGGGGGCGCGGCACCTGTTGACGAGGACGACCAGGGCCTGTCCTGTCCGGCGGATCTTTCCGGCCCCGGCGCTCCTGGCACGGCTGCGTTACTGGCCGCATCCAGGTCGGCCGGACAGTCACGCGAGCGACGGCCACCGAACGGCGGCCCACTCCAGCCAGCCTGACCACCCAGGAGGCGGACCTCCCACCTCATGTCCACCGAGTTCCGTGGCGTCGGGCTCCTCGAACAGCGTCCTCCAGTGCACGAGGTCCGTCTCGCTCATCGCGAAGGTCTGATCAGGGGTGGTCGACTGGCGATGGGCGATCCGAGCACGTTGGGTCTCATGGTCCACCGGCACGTACACAAGGTGACAGGACGCGCCCACAGACATCACCAACCAGCGGATCGCGGACCTCTCGTCACGAGACCAGCATCCGAAATCCAGGACCACGTTCGTGCCCAGCTTCAGCGCCTCCAGACCAAGCCAGAGCAGCCGTCCTTCCAGCACATCGCGCTTCCCCTCCGGCTGCGGATCGCCGAACAGCGGGATCATCCACTCATCCGGCGTCAGCCGCAGCGCGTGGTGCTCCTTGGCCAACTGCCGCGCTCTCGTGGTCTTTCCGGCCCCTGGCAGACCGACAGTCAGGTACAACGTCGTCACGCCCAGATCCTGTCACGAAGGCCAAGTGATCACGGCTTGCGCCAAAGGCGGATCGAAGCCACGGTGACGGTGCCGTGGACTACATAGGCGCGCTTGTCGAATCTCGTGGCCACGGCCCGGGAGCTCTTCAGCGCGTTGATCGTTCGCTCAACTTCGTTCCTGCGAACCCACCCGCGACCACACCTGCCACCGCCCCCTGCCCAGAACGTCCACCACCAGCCCAAACCCGAGAGTCAGAGCAACCTGACGGAGTCCTACTGGATGGCGAGCAGAGCGGCGAGAAGCAAAGCCGCCATCGCCGAGAGGACCCGAGGCTTCCTCCAACCGGGCCCTGAAGCCTGGCGGTTGAGCTCCCACGCGCACACGAGACCGCCGCCTAGGCCAAGCGCGCTTCTCAGCAGGAAGACGGCAGCATGCACAGGGAGCCTCCGGAGCGTTCCAAACGGACCGGAAGGCTATCCCTGGCGACGGTTCCGCGAGTGACCGGGCCTAGTTCGGAAGATCGCGTAACCGTTTGCGGGTTGAGTCGGCAAAGCGGTGACCTGTGGGTTCGTGTGGCCGTGATTCCCCGTTGCTCCCCGCGCACGCCACTACGTGCCGCGGTCGGGAACGGCAAGGTTGGTCGTCACGTCCGTATCCTCGAAAGCGCCGTGTCCGCCTACATCGCTGAGCACACCGTCCAGCCGGTGACTGTTCGTCCCGGCGTCCTTCGGAGGGCCTGATGGCGAGGCCTCGACCCGCGCCGCCAGTACCCATGACGAAACGATTCTCAGCGGCCCCGCTCTCCTTCGGGAGGGCGGGGCATCGCCGTGTCGCGCTCTCTTTCGTGCGAGGTCGGGTGAGACCTGTCCAGGCTCGTCAGGGGGTTCCGTCCGTGATCCAGTTCTGCGGACGGTGTGCCAAACCGATCCACCCGACGAGCCCTGCACCACGCACATCCCCGACGGAGCGTCCGTCGCGGGCGGCACCGTCTCTCTGCATGCGGAGCCATGTCGACGGTTGCCGACTCAGATCAGGCACACGCGCGGGCGTTCTTGATCCCTCGACCCTGGCCGGAAAATGGCATCCGTGTGGCAGTAAGAGCACTGAGCCGAACCAAAACGAAGGGCCAACCCGGGAGGAAGCCCCACCTGAGCTGGCCCTTTCTTCTGTGCCCCGGCAGGATCAGAACCTGCGACACCCGCTTCAGGAGCGGGATCGAATCCTTGCCGGGTGCTGCCTGGCGTTGCTGTTCCCCTGATCAGAACCGCACGGCGAGCCACTTGATCAGGCTCATGCCACCCCGTATCGGGCATTTCACTCACGCATCGCTCACGCGCGGCCGGCTGCTGAGCGCGGGTCAGACCTGGCCCAGGTCGATCTCCACCGGGAAGGGGGCCACTACCTTGAGCACGCCGGTGAACACGTCTCCGTCCCGGTAGGTCCGCGTCGCGGGGTCGAGGACGTAGGTGTACACGAGAGGAACGCCTGTCGCGGCCTGCTCGATCCGCCAGTAGAAGCCGATACCTGCCTTGGCGTACTGGTCGACCTTCACGATCCGGTCGGTGGTCTCCGATCCTGGTGACACCACCTCCGCGACCAGCAGCACGTGCTCAGGGCGGGTGGGGGTGATGTCGATCGTGTCTGCGCGGTACACGATGACGTCCGGGCGGCGATTGGTGAGCGGGACGTCCTGAAGCCGGACGTCGAAGTCAGTGTCGGCGTTCCACTCCGGACCCGCGGCGGCATCCAGGGCGTTCGCCAGAATCCGGGCCAACCGGTTGTGCCGCTTGGACGCACTCGGACTCACGACGACCATTCCGTCCACGATCTCGATCCCGGCGCACTGCTCCTTGGACCAGGACTCGTACTCTTCCGCCGTGATCTGCTCATGCATCCACGCCGGGGCCACCATCTCGGCCGTCATGAAGCACCTCCTGGACGCTGTGCTGCGGACCCGATCCCGCTGGACTCAGCGTACTGTCTGCCATCCGTCCGGCACGCTGCTCTCGCTCACGCCCACCGCGCCTTGTCGAGGGAAGGTACGGGGCATCCACCTAACTGCGCCGGACCCGGCCCGGCGCTCTGCTGATCGCCGATGGTGTGGGAATCACGCCCGTGCGGGCCATGCCGGCGGAGGCGACCGGCGACGTTGTCGTGCTGCACCGGGTCGCAGGGAGGCCGACGCCATGCTGCTGAACGAGGTGCGCCACATGGTCGCGCTGCGGGGTGGACGGCTCCACCTGCTCACCGGCCGGACAGGCGAGCACGGCGCCCGCCGTTCAGCCTGCACCACCTGGTCTCCGACATCCCCGAACGCGACGTGTACGTCTGCGGCCTGCCCGCCCGCCATGACCAGGGCCGTGCTTGCCGGCCTACGAGACCTGCGGGTCCCCGTTCGGCAGGTACACGCCGAGCCGTTCGGCCTGGCCTGAACCGGAAAGGGGCCAGACGGCCAGGCCTGAACGCAGAGACCCGCTACAGCCGAGCAGAACCCGTCGCTCACGCAAACGGCCCCGGACGAGGAGTCCGAGGCCGAGCAGGAGCCCTCCCTGGGGGAGAAACCCCAGGTCAGAGCGGTAATGCGTTGTGCCCCCGGCAGGATTCGAACCTGCGACACCCGCTTTAGGAGTTTTCTCTGGGCGGGGCTAAGACCTGTGGAAACGTCGGCTGCGGGGTGCCTGGCCTGGGAAAACACCCCTCCGTAGTTCTCGCGTGTTCACGGGGTGTCCCGTCCCCATGTGTGCTGAATCCGTTCCGCGGGGACACCCCATGAGCCGACTCAGTGACGAGTTGTGCGCGGTCCTCGCGCCTCTCGATCGCCTGCGCGGCCCGGCACTGCTCGTGTTCCTCGGCGACGCGGCCTGCCTTGAGGCAGGCGGGGCCGAGTCGGCATCCCGGCGGTCCAGCAGGCATGGTCTGTCTCGCCGAGCTCCACCGCATGGCCGGCGACGGTGGCGAGAACTTCTGCCCTCGCATGCTGTGTGCGCAGATCCACGAACAGGCAGCCGTCCGGGTAGGTGCGGCGGATCTCATGAGCGGCGCATACGACGAGCGCGGTCTTCCCGAGCCCTGCCGTGCCGTCCACCGCCACGACGGACACGGACCCGCCGTAGCGGAACGCCGTGGGCTGCTGCGTGGCGGAGCGCCAGGGAGACCGCCTGGCCGGGCAGACGATCGGCAGGGTCGCCGCGGAAGACGTGTGGACAGCCAAGTACCCCATCCAGTAAATGGTTGATCAAGGACCGCTGAGGTCGTCCGAGGCGGTGTTACGCTCCGCGTGCTCTGCGGTTCTGTGCCGCAGCAACGGGGGACGGACGGCCGGGTGTGCCGGAAAGACGGGCAATCGTCGTGTGCACGACCGGATCCATGCGCATTGACCCCGCCGCGAGCACAGGCACTCGACACTGACCGTCCCGGCCCAGCCTGAAATGAAGACACCTGTGAATCGAACCGTGCACCAACGCGGCTGGCTCGCGCTTCTGCTGGCCGGCGCGGTGATGGTAGCGCTACCGGCGGCAGCAGTCGCCGACGAGACCCCGATCGACCCGGCACTGCCGACGCCCACGGTGCCGGTCGGTGCGAACTGCGGCAGCGACAGCAGCCCGGCCTGGGCCACCGTGTCCAGTCCGCCGCCCGCGGGCATGACCGTCTCCATCGGCGTACCGCGGCCGACGGTGAACGGAGTGACGTACCAGGGGGTCGTCCACGCGTGGGACGTGGACGGTTCGCAGGCGGCGGACGGGTCCGCCTCCGGGCTGCCGGTGTCCTTCCAATCCGTTTACGTCCCGCTGCCATTGGCGGACGGGCACACCTACGGCTGGCACGCTTCGACGTACGACGGGACGGCGTACTCGAATCCGACCGCACCCTGCTACTTCAGGCTGGACGGAAACCCGCCCCCCACCCCGGTCGTCACCAACCCGGACTTCCCCCCGGCGGGCAGCCCGGGAACGCCCACGAAGGCTGCCGGGCAGCCCACCACGTTCAGCTTCAGCTCCACCGGCGATCCCCTGCCCGCCGGGTGCACCGAGGCGGGGACTCCGGACTGCCAGGCCAGTGGCTTGGACCATTTCGAGTACGCCTTCGACCAGCAGCCCGGCATCGGCGCGGCCCGGGTTCCCGTCGACGCGGAGGGCAAGGGCAGTGTGACGGTCGCCCTGTCCTGGGGTGTCCACACCCTCTACGTCGTTGGGGCCGACGCGGCCGGGAACCGGTCGCAGTCGCCGGCTGCGTACACGTTCACGGTTCCGTGGCAGCTCCCGCCCCCGGTTCTGCCCACCCTCGACCTCACCGCCCCGGCGACAGCCGGCCGGGCGGCCCAACTGGCCGTCTCAGGGCAGCTGTCGGCGGCTCCGTACCCATCCGGTGAGGTCGTTCACGTGGTCAAGAGCGACCTGGCCCATCCTGCTGGCATGGCGCTGCCCGATGCGTCGTTGTCCTCCGACGGCACCTTCAGCATCACCGACGTCCCGCAGGTCGGGGGAGCCAACACCTACACCGTGACCTACCCGGGCGACTCCACCCACCAGACCGTCAACGCGTCCGCCACCGTCCAGGTCTCCCGCAGTGCCACCGCGGTGTCCGTCACCACCAACGCTCCGTCGTACGCCTACGGCGCGACCGCAAAGGTCACCGCCCACCTCGGCACGACCTACAACGGCCGCACTCTCGCGGTCTACGCCCAGCCTTACGGGGGCAAGAAGGCGCTGGTCACGACTGGCACGGTGGACAGCCACGGCAACCTGGCCGTGACCTACAAGCTCACCCGCAAGACCACCTTCACCGCAGCTTTCGCCGGTGACTACCGCTACGCCCCCAACACGGCTTTCAGCACCGCGTCGGCCTACGCCAAGGTGTCCGAGTCGCTGAGCGGCTACTACGGGAGCACCCACTACGGCAGCCTCCTCTACCGGGTCTACCACCACACCGCCAAGGCCAAGCTGAACGCCACGGTCACGCCCGACAAGGCCGGCCAGTGCGTGCGATTCCAGACCCAGCGGTACTACGGCGGTGCCTGGCACACGCAGAGCACATCCTCCTGCCACACGCTCAGCACGACGAGCGCCGGCTATGCGACGCTGAGCCTGACCAATGCGGTCACCAGCAAGTTCCGTATGCGGGCCGAGTACGTCCACAGCAGCAAGGACACCGGCAACCTCAGCACTTGGGGCGCATGGCAGTACTTCACCGTCAGGCAGTGACACACGAGGTGCTGGGTCCCCGCCAAGGGGGTGGTCGACGTCCGGGACCGGAAGTTGACCGACCGCGCCTCCCGTGCAACACACGTGCCACCTGAAGCGGTTCGCTGCGCCTGACCGTAACCGGTCACGTGTCTGCTCGGGTGGCAGCCGGGCGGCGTGACGAGCAACTTGCGGGACGACTGTCTCAGGCCGTTCCGGAGGCCCGTGGGCGCCACAGGCGAGCTGAACCTCCACGACCTTCCGAGGCGCAGGCAACAGGTCTGGAGCTGATGACACGCCCGGGACACGGCAGCTCGCTGGCGCGCTGATCTACCAGCACACGATCCACGTGGCATTGGTAGCACGCGTGCACACAGAATGAAGGGCCAGCCTGAGGGGGAAACCCTTCCTGAGCTGGCCCTTCATCGTGTGCCCCCGGCAGGATTCGAACCTGCGATCACCCGCTTGAGGAGTGGGATCGATCCGTGGTCGGGAGTGATCGCCCGTGCAGGGTGGCGCTGTCGGGAGGCATGCGGCGTCTTGTTTCGGCTCCGTGATCGAGGGGTGCGCGATGGCATCGGTGCTGGGAATGCTGGAGGAGCGGGAGACAGCGGCCCGGGTGCGGGTGGAGGGTCTGCGGGAGGAAGTCGCGCGGCCGGCTGGGGTGTTGGAGGCCGCGGAGATCGAGCTGGACCGGCGGGTGATCGCGCGGGAAGAACGGGTAGAGGCCCTGGCGGCCTCAGCTGCCGAGACCACCGCCGTGACCGAGGCGGAAACCGTGCCGGTGCCGGTGCCGGGCTCGATCGTGCCGCGCTCGTAGTCCCGGGCCAGTCGGGGCCCTGTCTTCATGCGCGCACAACGGGAAGATCACCCCAGCGGGAAACCTGTTCGACCCGCACGTGCCATGATCGGTTGAGATACGGCTTCTCAGTCGCTCGGTGCTGTGTTCCTTGTCAGCGCTTCAACGGCCGCGATCATCTTGGCCCGGAAGTCTGCGGGCGGCATCGCGGGATCGGTGCCCTCGTGGAGTGCGCGCAGCGACCATGAGGCGTTGGTCCAGCTTGTAACCAGGGCCAGGACCATGGCAAGCAGGCTCACGGCGTCGTGAGCCGTCGAAAGGGTTCCCCGGGATTGCTCTTCCAGGATGGCTGCGATCTTCATGCGGTAGGAGTCGACCTCGGCCTCGATGGGCTGTGGCCTTTCAAGCAGTGCCCACGTGGTCAGGCGGGCTGCATCCGGACGGTCCTGGAGGATGTCGAACAGCGCACCGGCGTACTGCGGGAGGGCTGCGGCATCGAACGAGGCGGCATCGGCGAGCTCCAGCAGGGTTTGGGCGACGACAAGGTCGAAGAGTTCCTCCTTGGTGCCGAAATGCACGTAGAGGGAACGTTTGTTCGCCTTGGCGTTCGCCGCGATCCGATCGACGCGGGCGCCGGCCAGGCCGTACCGGGCGAACTCCTTGCTCGCGGCATCGAGGATGCGCCGCTTGGTCTGGCTTGCGTCAGGTGGCATACCGCCATTGTAGGTAACCATCCAGTTGCATACCAAGCCCATCTGTGGCAAGGTTGGTATCCAACCGGATGGTTACCTACGGAAAAGGCAGAGCGATGACGACCAAGACGTGGTTCATCACCGGCACTTCTTCTGGTTTCGGCCGTGAGCTGGCCGAGCAGCTCCTCGCCCGCGGGGACCGTGTTGCGGCGACCGCCCGCAACACGGCCGCGCTGGCTGATCTGGCGGCCGAGTACGGCGACCGGCTGTGGCGGGCGGCTCTGGATGTGACCGACACCGCCGCTCTGCGGACGGTCGTCGACCGTGCATTCGCCGAACTCGGCAAGATCGACGTGGTGGTCTCGAACGCCGGTTACGGTCTGTTCGGAGCCGCCGAGGAGCTGTCCGACGAGCAGATCGACCGCCAGATCGCGACGAACCTCACCGGTTCGATCCAGTTGGCCCGAGCTGTGATCCCGCACCTGCGCGCCCAGGGCGGAGGCCGGATCGTCCAGATCGCCAGCGTCGGTGGGCAGGTGGCCTTCCCTGCGATGAGCCTCTACCACGCAACTAAGTGGGGCATTGAGGGCTTCTGGGAGTCCGCCGCCGGCGACATCGCCCCGTTCGACATCGATGTCACCCTCGTCGAGCCGGGAGTCGCACGCACCGCGTTCGGCGGCCCCAGCGCCGACATGGGCACGCCGATGCCCGAGTACGCCGAAGGATGGCCGGGACAGCTTCGCCGCACGCTGGCGGGCGAGCTTCCCCCGCTCCCCGCCCCCGGCGACCCGGCCAAGATCGCTGCCGCGATCATCGCTTCCACCGACCTCGAGAGCGCACCCAAGCGGCTCACGCTCGGTTCCGACGCCTATGAGCTTGCCACCACGGCGCTCCGCGACCGGCTCACCGCGCTCGAAGCCCAGCGCGACCTCGCCTACTCCACTGACGCGGACGACTTCGTCGCCGAGCAGTGACGGTCAAGACAAGCTAAGGAACGACCATGACCGAATTCACCGGAAAGACAGTCCTCATCACGGGCGCCGCAGGCGCGCTTGGCCGGGCCTTGGTCGACGCGTTCGCGAAGGCCGGCGCCAATACCGTGGTTGCCGCGCGCCGCAACAGCGAGCAGATCGCCGCTGAAACCGCCGGCGAAGCGCTCGGCGTCGCTCTCGACGTCACCAGCGAGAACGCGTGGGCGGACGCCGTCAGCGCTACCGAGGCCCGCTTCGGCGGCGTCGATGTACTGATCAACAACGCCGCTTACCTCCAGGTGGGCACCGCCGAATCCATCGCCATCGACGAATGGCGAAAGGTCATCGACACCAATCTCACCGGTGCCCTGCTCGGCATCCGGGCCGTTGTCCCCTCGATGCGCAGCCGCGGCGGCGGCTCCATCGTCAACATCAACTCCATCGCCGGCCTCGCCGCAGCCCCCGGCTTGATCGCCTACAGCAGCAGCAAGTGGGCCCTGCGCGGTCTGATGCGCGCAGCCGCGGCGGAACTCGCACCCGACAACATCCGTGTCAACGCGGTCCACCCCGGCATCATCGACACGCCGCTCGCCTACGGTCCCGACGGCAGCGAACTCGTTCCCACCACGAGCTTCGCCATCCCCCGACAGGCCAGCCCCGACGAGATCACCGAATTTGTCACTTTCGTAGCCTCGGACAGGGCGAGCTTCGCCACTGGCGCAGAGCTCGTTGTCGACGGCGGCTTCACCCTTGGCCCCATCAAGTAACTCCCCAGCGCGACGTACGGCCTGCCCCTGTCTCACCGAGGACAGGAGATGCCTTTCTAGGTCACCAGTCGAGCGAAGCAAGGTGTTCGGGGTTCTTGAAGTGCTCTCCCGGCTGAAGCGGGAGGGCACTTCAATGTCCCCTGCGCAGCGCGTCCGGCACCCCACCGGCTCAACCGCCTTCGCCGACGTTGTCTCCAAGCCCGGCAAAGCCGTGATCTCCCTGGCCTTCAGCGGCCCCTGACCCGCGGGCCGCCGCTCCTCGAGCACGCCCATAATCCGCTGGTAGTCCGGCGCCGGCACCGTCACCGGCAGTCCTTCGCCCGCTCCTCCAGCATTCCCAGCACCGATGCCATCGCGCACCCCTCGATCACGGAGCCGAAACAAGACGCCGCATGCCTCCCTCATTCCAAGCTAGACCACGCCTGACCAGCGGAAATCAAGCGATCATGTTCGGTTGAGATACGGCTTCTTAGTAGCCAGCATGTCAGCGACCTTTGCGTCCGAGGGCGAGGAGTTGCTTGGTGAGCTGTGCGGCGGAGTCGGCGTCGTCGATGGTGATCACGAACTGGCTTCCGCTGGTGGTGAGCCACAGGGCATCGCCCTCGCGCAGCGAGATGGAGCTGAGGCCGGGGTTCCAGCGGTAGCCCCAACCTTCGATCTCCGTGGGCCGGGTCCAGCGGGCGGAGGCGCCACGGATGCGGTCGACGGGGAAGTGCCGACGCAGGAACGGGACGAGAGCTGATTCGGCGGTGACCCCGCGAGGGTAGTCGCTGACAGTCCACATGACTGCGATGAGGAGGTAGGTGGTCGCGGCGGCCAGACCGCAGGAGGAGGTGCGCAACGACATGGTGGTCGTGAGAGCGGACCTGGCGGAGAAGCCTGCGGCGATGGTGCCGACGGTTCCGATGGCGAGCGCCAACATGTATAGGCCAAGTGCTGCGGCAGGGAGCTGCAGCCATCGGCAGTGCCGTCGAGCGTGAAGCGCGTAGCGACGCATGGGAGGGACGTGTCACGTGGCCAGAGCAGCGCGGCCGGCGTCCGTGGGTTCGACAAGGTCGGGGCGACTGCCGTCGGCGGGAGTGACGGCCTGGACGAGGCCTCCCTTTCAAACCGACGGGATCTGAACCCTCTCGACGGGCATGACAAATGCCATGGCCTCCCGGTGGCATTGTCATGAAGATCAATGACGGATGGCACTGTCGATGCAGGTCACGCGGCTGAAGACTAGCCGCATGACAGCTCATCCTCCAGAACTGCAAACCGACGTGGCCGTGATTGATGCCCGGGAACTACGTCGGAGATACGGGACGCGCGGCCGCACAGAGCACGAAGCAGTGCGGGGAGTGAGTCTCCAGGTGCGGAGGGGGGAGCTGTTCGCCCTGTTGGGAACGAACGGAGCCGGGAAGACATCGATTGTTGAACTGCTGGAGGGACTGGCACCTCCGGATGGCGGGCAGGTACGGGTCCTTGGGCATGACCCCTACCGACAACGGGCACAGGTTCGCCCCCGGACCGGGATGATGTTGCAGTCTGGCGGGTTCCCCGGAGATCTGACGGTCGCAGAGGTCGCACGATTCTGGGCCCGTTGCACCAGGGGCGCCCGGCCCGTGTTGGAGGCACTGGAACAGGTCGGGCTTGCCCATCGCCGGAATGTGCAGGTCAAGCAACTCTCCGGCGGGGAGAACCGGAGGCTGGATCTGGGCTTGGCGGTTATTGCGCGGCCCGAAGTGTTGTTTCTGGACGAGCCGACGACAGGCATGGATCCAGAAGGGCGTCGTGACACCTGGGAACTCGTGCGGGACCTGAGGGACAACGGGACGACGGTCCTGCTGACGACGCACTACCTGGAGGAAGCCGCGGAACTCGCCGACCGGCTGGCCATCATGAAGGAAGGACAGGTGGTTGCCGAAGGGACGGCCGCGGAAGTCGTGGCCAAACATCCTTCGCGGATCTCCTTCGAGCTTCCGGAGGGACAGTCGTCCGAGTCGGTCCCGTCGCTGCCTGGAGTCAGGCAGCGCAAGGCAAAGGGACGACACGTCACGATCCAGACGGAGGCCCTTCAGGAGACGCTCACGCTGTTGCTCGCCTGGGCGGCCGACACGGGCGTCGCACTGGAACGGCTGGACGCCCGTTCGGCGTCGCTCGAGGAGGCGTTTCTGGCCGTGGCAGAGGGGCCCAGTGACGCCCTCGTCGGGAGGGCGGCGTGATGTCCAGTACTCAGTCCCAACTGGTCGCGGTGGGCGGCAGGATGGCGGCTTTGGGACGCGCCGAAGTGATGATGCTGGTCCGGAACAGGACAGCGCTCATCTCCGCGCTCGTACTGCCGCTCGGCTCACTGTGGCTCATGCATTCCACCACCCCGTCGTCGTTCAGCACCACGGCCGGAAGCAGGCTTGAGGCCGCACCGGTGTTGGCGACGGGCACCATCGGGATGGTTCTGCTGTTCGTCGTCTACTCCACTCTGGTCAGTGCGTATGTGGCCCGTCGTGAGGGCCTGGTCCTCAAGCGGCTGCGTACGGGTCAGCTCGCGGACGGCGAGATCGTGATCGGGACGGCGTTGCCGGCCGTGGCGGTGGCGCTCGTGCAGTGTGTGGTCGTGATCGGCGTCGGCGTGACCGTTCTGCATGTGGAGGCGCCTGCCGACCCGCTGTTGCTGGCTGTCGGAGTGCTCATCGGAACGGTGCTCGTGGCGGCCCTGGCCGCCGCTTCGTCCGCTCTGACGCGCACAGTGGAGATGGCGCAGCTGACGACCATGCCTCTGCTGCTCGTGTCCGTCGCTGGATCCGGGCTGGTCATGCCTCTCGCTGCCATGCCCGAGCGGCTCGCGGATCTCTGCCGCCTGCTGCCGCTCACCCCGGTCATGGACGTCGTACGGATCGGATGGCTCGGCGCGGATGAGGGCCCATGGAAGGCAGGGCTGCCACATCTCGGAAGTGCCGTTGTCTGGACGGTCATTGCCGCCTGGGCGGCAGTGAGATGGTTCCGCTGGGAGCCTCGAAAATGATCAACGCGGTCCCGCTTCGAATGTTTGAATGGAGGCCAAGGACTCCCTCGGCAGCGGGAGGGGAACTGCATGCCTCCGATTCTCCATGGGACGGAGTATCAGCAAGGCCCGGAACGGGTCGAACTGTACACGCACCTGTCGCTGTACCTGTTGGCGTTGCTGGAACCGATCCTGCTGATCATTTGGCTTGTGTCGACGTCGACCACGGACACGAGCTGCCCCTACGCGTTCACGGTGACAGCACTGGTGCTGCTGCAGACTGTGATGTGTGCGGAGCTGCTGCGTGCCGGACTTTCACGTCGCGGGTCTCATCGTTCGCGGCATCGGCTGCGGGTCGCGTGTGCTGGGGCCTTCAGTCTTGTGGCGATGGTCGTACCACTCGCCCTCTATGCGCGTGGCTCACTGCCCGAGGCGGGTGCGGCCGAGTTGCTTGCCGGCGGCGCGCTCACGTTCCTGGTCGGGCCATTGGTCATCGCGTGGCCGCTGGGGGATGCTCTGGCTCTGCTCGCCGGCCTCGCGGCATGCAGTGCGTTCGTCGCCAGTCTGCTCGGCGCATCGGGTGCAGTGATCGCCGGAGCCGGTGGGGTAGGGCTCGTCGGGGGAGCAGCGTTCTGCTGTGCTTACTGGTTCTCGGACTGGACGCTCGGCGTGGTGCGTGAGTTGAGACGCACTCGGGAGGTCCAGGCGCAACTGGCGGTGGCTGAGGAGCGACTGAGGTTCTCACGGGATCTCCACGACGTGCTGGGGCGCAATCTGACGGTTATGGCTCTGAAAAGCGAACTCGCGATGGAGTTGAACCAGCAGGGCCAGACCACGGCCGCCGCCGCTCAGATGGCAGAAGTGCAACGCATCGCCCAGGAATCCCAGGAAGACGTGCGAGCGGTGGTACAGGGCTATCGCATGGCAGACCTGCGGACGGAGATCGAAGGAGCCCGATCGGTCCTGCGAGCCGCAGGTGTCGACTGCCGCATCGAGGGGCGGACAGAGCTCGGAGACGAGTTGCAGTCGGCGCTGGCCTGGGCCGTCAGGGAAGGGACGACCAATGTGCTGCGGCACAGCGAGGCGCGGTGGTGCGCCATCACGCTGTTCACCCAAGGCGAGACGCTCGTCCTGACCATCGAGAACGACGGTGTCGACCCAGAAAGCACAACGAAGAGGGGCGGCGGGCTTGTGGGCCTTGCCGAGCGACTGGCCGCCCTGGGCGGCTCGATGGAAGCAGGCTTGAAAGGCGAGGGCAGATTCGCTTTGTGCGTCCGCCTTCCGTTTGGCTCCTCCCAGAACATGGAGACGACGCCGTCGTGACCGACGATGACCAGAACGACAACCGGATCCGGGTTCTGCTCGCCGACGATGAGAAGCTCATCACAGGCGCGCTGGCAGCTCTGCTGGGGCTCACGGGGGATCTGACCGTCGTGGCCGAGGCTTCGACAGGGCCAGAAGCCGTGGCCATGGCGCGGGCGCTCCACCCCGATGTCGCGGTCCTGGATCTGCAAATGCCCGGACTCGACGGCCTCGCCGTCGCCGAGACACTCCACCGCGAACTCCCCGGTTGCCGAACGATGATCATCACTAGCCACGGACGGCCAGGCTATTTGAAACGGGCGTTGGAGATCGGTGTCCGTGGGTTTCTGCCCAAGACCGTCTCCGCTCGTGATCTCGCGGACATCATCCGGACTGTCCACGCCGGCCAGCGCTATATCTCGTCCGAACTCGCGGCCGATGCCATCAGCGCGGGGGACAGCCCGTTGACCCCCCGCGAAGCCGACATGCTCGCCCTTGCGGCGGACGGTTCCTCGATCGCCGAGATCGCCGAGCGCGCCGGACTGACGGCGGGAACAGTCCGCAATCACATGTCGTCAGCCGTGAGCAAGCTCCGGGCGGAGAACCGCCATGCGGCGGCACGCATGGCGCGAGAGCACGGCTGGATTTGACACTGATCACAGCTGCCGCCTCCAGCAGACCACTGCTAAAACTCGCACAACCATGCCAAGCAAAACGGGGAGTTAACCGAAATGGGACGACCGGAGACGCACTTAGATCCTACCCAGGGGCCGCTGCAGGGATTCGCCTACAAACTCCGAGCGCTGCGAAAATCTGTGGGTAACCCCTCGTATCGCGAACTGGCCAGCCGCGCCAACTACTCGGGGACAACGCTGTCGGAAGCCGCCCGCGGGCTCAGTCTGCCCAGCCTTGAGGTGACCCTGGCCTACGTCAGGGCGTGCGAGGGCGACCCCGTGCTGTGGAGAAGGTACTGGAAGGAAACTGAAGCCGCGTTACGTGCTGCTGACAGCCCGGCCCCCCGCGCTCGCGACGCTCGTGCCGAATCGGCCATGCCGTTGGATGCGATGCCGTGCCACGCGTACCACCGCGCGGACATCCTGCCCGGCAAACAAACTCCGGATCGTCGGAGACTGATTTTCCCTGCCCTCGCGGGACTCGCCGGAGTCGCAGGAATGGTCGGCGCCGCCAAGCTGGTCAGCGGCAAGCCGAAAGCTACAGCGCTCACTGTTGTGGCCGGGACCTACATCGCATCGGGTTTCTGGCTCGGAAGGATCCTGAGAAATGCATGAGTCCACGGCTCCCGAACCCGCCGAAGCGAAACCGGCGCCCCGCAGAACAGGGAAACAATGGACAACCGCTCTGCTCCGTGACTTGTTGAACTGGTCAGCCCGCAAACCGATTCCTCTCTCGGAGGAACAGCAACCCATCGCCCATTCGTCGGACGTGCGCATGGTTGTCTGGGCGTTCGTCGGCACCGATCTGGTGACCGGGATCCTTGTCGACACCATGGTTCCACCGGTTGGTCGGGTGATCCATCTCCTGTGGATCCTGTTCTCCCTCGTCTTCTCGCTGGGATTCTGTGCGATGACGGCACGCGCGCCCCACCTGCTCGACGCCAGTGAGTTACACCTGCGCACGGGCCCGTTCCGCGATCTGACGATCCCGGTCGAGGCGCTCGAGTCCGTGCGTGTCGCACACAGTTCCAGCCACGGACACGGACTGCGCAGGGTCCCGGACGAGGACGACGCGGTGGCGTGCACCGTCGGCAGTGCCACCAACCTGGTCATCGACCTTCGAGAGCCGCTGCTGGTGGAGCTTCGGAAGGGCGAACCGGTGCTGGCCAAGCGCATCCGTACAGTCGCTGACGAACCGGCCGCCGCAGCCCGGCTGATCAGCGGCGCGATCACCAGAGGTGTGCAGCGGTGACCGACGGGATCACGAAAGCGCTCCATGAGTCGGCCGACGTGGAGGACCTCCTGGTCCGCGCGGGGCTTGGGTCTCTCGCCGGGCAGGCGGATGTCAGGGCACTGCCCGGCCGCAATCAGAACTGGATCGGCACCACCGACACCGGGAAGCGTCTCTTCGTCAAGAAACTTGAGGGGCCTCGTCAGGCATCGGCGGCACGCGTCCGGCAGTCCCTCGCCTTTGACCGGATACTGAGAAACGACAAGTCCACTGAGTTGCGGTCTCCACAGCTCCTCGCCGCCGATCCCGACGCAGGGGTGCTGGTCTTCGCCCGTGTCGAGGAAGCAAGCACCGCAGCGGAACTGATACGCGAGCAACGGCTCACTTCCGACCTGGCGTACTCCCTGGGACGAACGGTCGGGCTGCTGCACAACCTGCCGGTGGAGGACCTCCCGCATGAGGAGGAGATCAGCCCCCTCCTCCCCTCCGAGGAACTGCTTGAGGCCATTCCTGTCTCTCTGTTCGAAGCGTCGTCGGCAGCGGAGCTGCAGGCGTGGAGCCTCATGCAGAACGACGGGGCTCTCGGGGATTCCCTGCGTCGACTGTTGAGCCAGGAGCGGCAGGCCGACCCGGTTGCCGCGCACTGTGATCTGCGGCTCGACCAATTCCTGGTCTCCGACGGCACGGTGTACGTCACCGACTTCGAGGAGTTCCGGCCCGGCGACGCGGCTCGCGACATCGGAGGAGTGGTCGGCGATCTGCTGCACCGCGCCCTTCTGGATGCGGCCACCGGCGACCGGCAGTCGGCGGAGCCTCCGTCCCGGGGGCGCATGCTGGCTCAACTGGCGGACGGAATCCAAGGGGTGCGTCCATACATCACGGCCCTCTGGAACGGCTACCGCGACACCAGGCCGAGCGGTGACAGCCACCTGGCCGAGCGGGTCACAGCTTTTGTCGGATGGCATCTGCTCGACCGACTGCTGGCCGGGGCGCGCACAGCACCGCGTCTCGCCGCCCTCCCCCGGGCCATGGCGGGCATCGGCCGGAAGGCTCTGCTGACTCCGGCTGCCTTTCATTCCACCCTCGGGCTGACGGAGGCCCGAAAATGAGGGCGGCCGCCGGGGGCGCCCTGTCCGCGCGGCTCGAAGAAGTGCTGTCCGGCGTCGACATACGCCTCAACGGCCTGACCGCGTCCGTGGGGAAGAGGACGGTGACCGCCGATTCTCCGAGGGCCCTCGCCGTTCAACTCGCCACCGCACTCTACGAGGTGGTCCACGTCGGCCGGACGGCGGCGGAGCCGGTGACGGCGAAACGCCGGTGGGACGCACGCGACCTGGAGGCCGGGCTCGCCCGGGGCGTACCGCATGAGCACACTCGCTGTCGAGGCCCTGTCCTGAGCAGCGGGGAAGGCCAGGAGCTGGTCGTCGGCCTCTCAGGGGTACGTGTCCGTATCTCCCGCGAACGCATCGTCGACGACACCGGCACAGCGGGCGGGGAAGTGCCCGGACAAGAGGCCGACGTACTCGTCACCGCGGCCCGCCCGTCGCTCTCCCCGGGCTTCTTCCTGGTCGACGGCTCCGTGCCGCTGACCCATCAGGAGGCCGTACTGCGGCTGTATCTGCACGCCGGAACCCCCGAGGTCCTCCTTGAGGCGTGGGGCAGGACACTGCGGTGCCTGGAGGAATGCGGCGTTCCGTACCGAGCCAAGGCCATCTCGTCCTCCGATGCCCTCCCGCGGCGCGACGGCATCGTGGTCTACCTGGGGAGCGGGGACCAGCACGTGCTCGCGCCCATAGTGGCGGCGATGGAGGAGAACGTCGGCCTGGGCGCCGACACCTCCCCCTTCGCCCGGGCCCTCGCTCCCGGCATCGCCGTGGCCTGGGAGCCTGACGATTCGAGGCCCGGAATGCGCAACACCAGCTTCGGAGAGCACAGGTCCCGGGCGCTCGCCACGGGCCTGGTCCGCCACGCAACCCGACCCGACGGTTCCGGGAACCGGTCGGAGGTTGTACGGGAGGCCTTCCTGGAGGCCGGCATCGACCCCCTCGAGCCGGCGCGGAACCTTTCCTCGCCCCCTTTCGACACACGTTTTTGATGTAAAGCGGCCACCGAACAACCTTTCAACAGAAAGATCTTGCCCAGCCGATTTGAGTCGAACTAGCTTTCTGGGCGTCGCCGAGGAAGGCGCTGCGAAATCCAGCGAAGTTCCTCTCCGGCTTGGTTGCACACCATCAATAGACAAGGGAGACGACTATGAACGACATCGAGCTGGCCGCCGGTTTCGACACGTACGCGGACGTCAACGAGATGGCGGACGAGGTCACGCCGGACGAGGCCCCCTCGCCGCAGACCATCGTCTCGCTGAGCATTGTCGCCAGCGTCAAGTGGGGCTGCTGATCACGCGCCCACCGAGGTGATGTGTCCGTGCGGTCGGCGGTGTTCCCGCCGACCGCACGGCTGTCCGGCCCAGAAAACCGGTAACCGGTCGACCGAAGAGGATGCGAAGGGCAGCACCGAGAAATGAGCACATCTATTCTCCTTCCCTTTATGCCTGTTTCCGGCAAACAACTGCTGCCGTTCGCGGACATGGTCCGGAAAGGAGATGCCGAGCGGCTGTGGACCGGCCAGTCGCTCCTGATCGAGCCGCACGCCGCCCTCGCCCACGCCGCAGGGGCCGGTGCCCGAATCCCCATGGGCACCAGCGTGACCCTCATGCCGCTCCGCCACCCCTTCCAGGCCGCGCTTCAGGCACGGTCCCTCGCCGCTCTGACAGGACAGCCGTTCGTCGCCGGGTTCGGCACCGGACCGGAGCCGTTCGTCCGGGCACTGCGCGCACAGGGATACACGAGTCCGCTCACGGCCGTGCGCGAGTACGCCACGATCGTCAGAGCCCTCCTGGCAGGAGAGGCCGTCGATCACGTCGGCGCGTACTTCTCCATGGGCGGCGCGCTTCCGCCCATGGACACCCCGCCCGTCGAGCTGGGGCTGGGCGTGCTCAGACCTCGGATGGCCGAACTGGCCGGAGAGCTCGCGGACGTCGCCATCACCTGGCTCGCGCCCCCGCACTACCTCGCCGAGTCGATCGTCCCCGCGCTGGCCAGGGGTGCGGAGCGCACGGACCGCCCCCGGCCTCGCTTGACGGCCGTCGTCCACGTCTCACTCGACGCCGCAGACCGCGACCACGAGACAACCGTGCTCGCAGCCGCGCAGGCCCACCTCCAAGCGCCCCACTACGCCGACATGCTGGGCCGCGCCGGAATCGACGTCGACCCGCACGACCTGCCCAAGACCGCGGCCCGGCTCATCGACAGCGGCACGGCGGCAGTGGGCAGTGCCGACGACATCCTCCGTGCCGTCACGGCGTACCGGGAAGCCGGCGCCGACGAGGTGGTGCTCAGCACGATCGGGACGCAGACCCTTGAGGGAACACGTGCCTCACTGGACGCTCTCGCCACCATCACCGCAGCACAGAGGAGTTCCCGGTGATCAACCACGGCAGCCCGGCACTCCCCGCCTTCTCCTTCCGCCGCCTGCTCCTGGTGGGCACGGGCGCGCTCGGCGTCTCCTCACTGCCGGGCTGGCTCGGCTGGCTGCGAGAGAGCTATCCGCACATCGAGACGAGAGTGGCTCTCACCCGTCAGGCGACCACGTTCGTCGCCCCCGCCGCACTCACCGCGATCGGAGGCAAGCCCCTGTTCCACGACGAGTGGCCCGCACAGCCGCAACCCACCGCCCCTCACGTGGATCTCAGCGAGTGGGCCGAGGCGGTGGCGGTCTTCCCCGCCACCTTTCACTTCGTCAGCCGACTGGCCCTCGGGCTCGCCGACACCCCTGTGATGCTGGCACTGCAGTGCACCGGAGTTCCGATCGGCCTCGCTCCGGCGCTCCCGCCGGGTGGATTCCAGAGCCACGCCTTCCGCTCTCATCTGGCCGCACTGCGCGCACGCCCCAATGTGGTCGTCGCGGAACCGGAGGTCGGGCGCAGCGTGTCCACGGGACGCCTGGAGCGGACCACCGCCGCCGCTCTGCCGACGCTGCTCGAACTCATCGAGAAGCGTTACACGGAGTTCGCGGCCGCGCACAGTGAGGAGGAGCGGGGATGACCGTCGTAGCCGAGTACGCGAGCGGACTGGTACGCACGACGATACTGACCGACCCGCAGGACGGCGGCTTCACCTGGGTCCGAGGTCCGGGCGCCGCTCGCCCCCAGCCGTTGCAGGGGCCGCCACCCACAGCCATGAACACCCTGGCAGCCGTGGAATCCGGCCCGACCGACCGCGGGCCGGGCGTCCGGTGTGTACTTCCGCGCGAACACGGCGGCGAACCCGGACTGCACTACACCCTGCCCGGACGCAGCTCCATGGCTGAGCTGCTGCTGTCCGGCGGCCCCTCGGACATGTCGAGCGCGGAAGACGTGCTGTACGGCTTCGGCCGCCTGCTGCGGGAGCTGCACGCCGTACCCCTGCCGACGGCGGGGGAAGCCGATGCCTGCGCTCCTCCCGGCACGTGGCGAAGACTGCGCTCATGGTTCGATGCCCCGCGGGCCGGCCGTGCCGAACAACTGCACCGCTCTGTGCAGGTGTTGCTCGGCCAGGCACGCTGGAGTCGCCTCGAACGGTGGCTGAGCGAGGTGCCGGAGGCCAAGCCGCTCACGATCGCCCACGGCGCTCCTGGCCTCGGCCTGCTCGTCCTCACCGAAACCCACGACCGCGCCCACGGGCTGATCACCGGAGAGGACGTCGGCTTCGCCCCTTGGCAGTGGGACGTCGGCTGGGTCATCGCCGAGCTGTACGAACTGCGCTTCTTCTCGGCCCGGCTGCACCGCGCCGACACCGACTGGGATCGACTGACCCAGGTCTTCACCCGCGGCTACGGGCGTACTTCCGACGCACTGGTCCGGCGTTCCACCGTGCTGCGCTCGCTGCTGCACCTTCACGACTTCAGTGTCTTCGTCACGTGGAACGACGCCGAGGTCCGCCGGTACGCGGTCCTGATCGCGGAGCTCATGGACGAACAGGAAGGCGCCCGATGACCGCCCTGCGTCATCCACCGGCGCGCCGACAGAACGTGGTAAACAACCTCTTCGGGCACCGGATCACCGACCCGTACCGATGGCTGGAACAGGCCGACAGTGCCGAAACCCGGGCCTGGCTGGCGGCGCAGGAGGCGCTGCGCCACGCTGCCCTCGACGACCTCCCCGGCCGCGACCGGCTGCGCACCCGGATGGAAGAACTGCTGTCCGTCGGCGTGACCGGCCCTCCGGTGTGGCGGGGGACGCGGCGGTTCTTCATGCGGCGCCGACCGGGACAGGAACACGCCGTTCTGCACGTCGTGGAACCCGACGGCACCGAGCGGGTCCTGCTGGACCCCATGACCTTGGACCCGACCGGACGCACCACACTGGACGCCTGGCACCCTGACCAAGAAGGACGCAGGGTCGCTTATCAGGTGTCGACCGGCGGAGACGACGGCAGCCTGCTGTACGTCATGGACGTCACCTCAGGTGCTCTGCTCGACGGCCCTGTCTCCCGATGCCGGCAGTCCCCGATCGCCTGGCTGCCCGGCGGCGAATCGTTCTACTACGTACGACGCCTCCCCGCCGACGCGCTGCCCCCCGGTGAAGAGCGCTACCACCGGCGGGTCTACCTGCACCGGGTGGGCGCGGACCCGGATGCGGAGGATCGGCTCGTCTTCGGGAACGACGGCCCCAGGACGGCCTCGTACACGGTCGGTATCAACGCCAACGGCCGTTGGCTCATCGTCACGCGGGCCGTCGGCGCGGTACGCCGCAACGACGTGTGGATCGCCGACCTGACGAAGAACGATGCTGAGGCGCCGGTGTTCGTACCGGTGCTTACAGGTGTCGACGCCCACACGAACGCGGTCGTCGGCCCGCAAGGACTGCTCTACCTGCACACCGACCACGACGCACCTCGCGGCCGACTGGCGGTCGTCGCCCTTGAGGACCTCGATGCCCAGGGCGCCCCTCCGCCCAGCGCGTGGAAGGAACTCCTTCCCGAGGACCCGCGGGCGCAGCTGGAGCACTTCACACTCGTGGACGGTCCGTCCGCGGACCGAGCACTGCTCCTGGTCGTCCGCAGTCGTCACGCCGTCGCCGAGATCACCGTGCATGACCCGGAGACCGGGACCCAGCTGGACACCATAGCGACGCCGGGGCTGGGAACGGTCGGAGAGATACGAGGCAGGGGCCACGAGGCGTGGTTCACGTACACCGACCCGTTCACTCCCGTCACGGTCTTCCGCTGGGACGCGAGGGACCGCACGACGACCGTGTGGGCGTCCCCGCCGGGACAACGGGCCACGACCACCCCGCAGACCGCCGGCACGATGCGCCAGATCACCTGCGTGTCTCCGGATGACACGCGGGTACGGATCACAGTCCTCGCACCGCATGACGACAACGGCGAGAGGCGCAGGCCGCGTCCAGCCATCCTCTACGGTTACGGTGGCTTCGGCCTGTCTCCCACTCCCGTCTACAACCCCGAGGCCATCGCATGGGTCGAGGCCGGCGGCGTCTACGCGGTGGCTCATGTACGAGGTGGCGGAGAGGAGGGAGCAGAGTGGCACCGCGCGGGTTCCCGGGCCCGCAAGCAGAAGTCCATCGACGACTTCCACGCTGCGGCGGAAGCCCTCTGCGACAACGGCTGGACCAGCCCGTCGCAACTCGTGATCAGCGGCGAGTCGAACGGGGGCCTGCTGACCGGCGCCGCACTGACCCAGCGCCCCGAACTCTGTCGAGCGGTCGTGTGCGGAGCACCGGTGCTGGACATGGTGCGTTACGAACACTTCGGTCTCGGCGCGTCCTGGACCACGGAATACGGCTCGGCGTCTGTGCAGGAAGAACTGGGCTGGCTGCTGAGTTACTCGCCTTACCACCACGTCAGCGAGGAGACGGATTACCCGGCAGTCCTCCTGACCGTCTCCGATGGGGACGCAGTGGTAGACCCCATGCACGCCCGCAAAATGTGTGCGGCCCTCCAACATGCGGGGGGTCCCTTCCCGGCCGAGGACGGAAGAGGACTGGCCCTCCTGCGCGTCGAGTCCGGCGTCGGACACGGTGCACGCGCCATGAGTCGCATCGTCGCCCTTTCAGTGGACCAGTTGTCCTTTGCGGCCTGGCAGTCGGGGTTGTTCACGCCGAGTCGGTCGACGCGGCAGACGTCGCCTGCGCCGGCCGAAGGCGAAGGGACACCTTCAACACGGTCCGCACGTGGGCCGCAGGATTCTCTGGCACCCTCGTCTAGTTGTTCTGTCTCGGGAGGTTGTGGACGGGTGAGCCAGGTCTCGGCTGAGGGATCTTGAACAGGTGAGGGCCTTCCGGTTCGGTGTGGATTGCGACGTCTGCACCGGCAGAAAGGCCCTCGTGCCCCACCGTAATGCACCCCTGACCGAGACCGGACGGCTGCGCCTGGCCCGCTGCGTGGTCGAGGACGGCTGGCCGCTGCGGCGGGCCGCCGGCCCAGCGGTGGGCCGACCGCTACCGCACGCACGGCGAGGCGGGCACGGCAGACCGCGCCGTGGTAGCCCCGGTAGCGGGGCTTCAGTGAAGCCCCGCTACCGGGGCTACCAGGCGGTCGACCAGCTTCTCGTACCGGCGCCGGTCCAGCTCATCCTTCGCGGGCATCTCGCACAGCTCCCCACCTCTGCCCGCGGCGGCATGTGTGCCATATGTGTGCTGCGAGGACGAAGGCCCTCCCGCCCGCTGGACGGAAGGGCCTCTGACCAGATGTTTCTCTGTGCCCCCGGCAGGATTCGAACCTGCGACACCCGCTTTAGGAGAGCGGTGCTCTATCCCCTGAGCTACGAAGGCGGGGATCTGTCGGAAAGCGTGTCTGAAATCGGTGCCCGAGTGGGCCGACCTCAAGCAGACAGGATGCCGACAGTGTTGCGATGGCAGGCTGGGCCGCAGCTGAGCCACCGCCCACAGTGTAGCGGCTGGCGCACCGTCGGCTGGAGGTTGGTGATGTTGGCTGTCGGGTGTGCAGTCGGATGGGGGCTTGCCCTCGGTGGACGGGGCCGCTTCGCAGGAGGTGCGCGGTGGTCCTCAGCGGGTGTGGTGTGTGGTCAGGCACTGAGGTCAGCCGGCCCCCGGCCCAGGGCCAGGGCTCGAGTGGTGGAGTTGGTGGGTCAGGCGTAGCCGATGTGGATCGGCGGAGCGGCGTTGGCGCCACAGGGTGCCGCGCGAGCTCCGTTCGAGCGTGCGATCGCATGGCGCCGGAGCCGAAGGCGACGGCCACGCCCACGATGGCGGTCAGCAGCGACAATCCGGCCGCGACCAGCGACCCGAGGGCGATCAACCAGCACCACCGCCGCCACCGCCACGCCGATGAGCTCCGTCGTACCGCCCGGTTCCTCCTCCGCATCCAGGGCCGAGCCGCCGATCTCCACGGTCAGACCTGCCTCCCGGGACTGGCTCGCGGGGTTCTCGAGGGCGCTCTTCGTCGGTTCGGTCAGGTCGACGGCGTCCGCGGTGTAGGTGATCGTGGAGTAGGCGATGGTGCCGTCCTCGCTGACAGCGCCGGTCTCGTACGGGTCGGTGGTCGACGCGACCTGATCGCCCCCGTCCAGCGAGCCGAGCGAGTCCTCGACGGCCGCCTTGTTCTGCCTGGCCGTCACCCGCTGCCCCTCCGGGGCCCGGAACACCAACCGGGCCCGGCACCCTGCGAGTGGCTCCGGGGGAAGCGCTCGTCCAGGAGGTCGAACGCCTTCTGCGACTCGGTGCCGGGCATGGAGAGGTCCTCTTCCTCCCCGGCCGGCGCCAGGGCGGCGGCGACGACGGCCAGCACCAGGACACCCAGCCACAGACCATCCACGAGCCGGTGCCGCCGGAAGGTCCACCGTCCGATCCGGTAAAGAAGTGCCGCCATGTGTTGATCACTCCAGACGCCGTGAGGCAAGGGGAACGCGTGAGATCCACGCGCCTCCCACGCTTCCCTCCGGCGCCCCGCCGGGCATCGTCCCCAGCCGCCGTCTTCCGCTGGTGCATCCGGACCAGCCACTCACCTGTCCTGGTGCCTACGCACTACAGGCCCGACGTGAGCCGGGCGGTACCGACCGGCCGGCCGCGGATCGGTCGCGCGACAGCCGCTGGACGCCGGTGAGCGGTCAGGTCACGGCAGTACGACGATCTTGCGTCCCTGGTCGGCGGCGAACTGGTCCAGTGCCTGTGGGTACTGGGTCAGCGGCAGACGGTGGCTGATGAAGACCTGGGGGTCCAGTACTCCCGTGGCGAACAGTTCCGCCGCGCGTTCGTAGCTGTGCAGGACCGCCATGGAGCCGGTGACGGTGATCTCCTGGTTGTAGATGCGGTACGGCGAGATGGTGGCCGTCGTCGCGTAGTCGGAGACCCCGAACTGCAGGAACGTGCCGGCCTTGGCGACTCGGTCCAGGCCGCCCTGGATGGCGGCGGCGTTGCCGGTCGCGTCGACCACCACGTCCCAGCCGGACGGGCGCCCCAACGCGTCGGCCGACAGTGCCGCCTGTGAACAGCCCAGCTTCTCCGCCGTCGCCAGCCGCTCCGCGTTGACGTCGACGACGTCCACCGAGGCGGCCCCGGTGCGCTTGGCCAGCTCCAGCATCATCAGGCCCATCGTTCCGCTGCCGTAGATGAGCACATGGGAGCCGAGCCGGCTGTTGAGCACGTCGTAGCCGCGTACGGCGCAGGACAGCGGCTCGATCAGTGCCGCGTCCTGGACGCCCACGTGGTCCGGCAGTCGTACGCAGTTGGCGACGGGCGCAACGGCGTACTCGGCGGCGCCGCCGGCCACGGTCACGCCGATCGCCCGCCAGCGGTCGCAGAGGTTGTTGCGGCCGGCCCGGCAGTAGCGGCACTCGTTGCAGTACAGGGAGGGGTCCACGGCGACCCGGTCGCCGAGCGCGAGTTCGGTGACCTCGCTGCCGAGGCCGACGACCTCCCCGGCGAACTCGTGGCCCGGAACGACCGGCAATGTGGGTGCGAACTCGCCCTGGAGGATGTGGAGATCGGTACCGCACAGCCCGCAGGCCGCCACGTCGACCACGACCTCGCGCGGACCGGGAGTCGGGTCGGGCACTGTGGTGACGGTGACCTTGCCGGGGGCTTCGATGACGGCGGCTCTCACTTGACTGCTCCTAGGGACAGGCCGCGGACGAGTTTGTCCTGGGCGGCGAAACCGGCGATGAGGACCGGCAGGGAGACGAGCGTGGCGGCGGCGCAGAGCCGGGCCAGGAACAGGCCCTCGTTGGTGATGAAGCCGACCAGGGAAACGGGCGCTCGGGTTTTCGCCGAGTTGCATGCCGTCACCGTGCGGGACACCGTCCGTTTTCACCATGCTTGGGAGCAGTTCGACGAGCGGGGACGGCCGCGGGACCCGGAGGGCGTGGGCAAGGCGGCCACCGTGCTTCTCGACCAGCTCGCCTGGTGGGGGGTCACCCTGCGGGAGGGGCGGACCGTCCGGGCGTACGCGGGGTGAGGCCGACGAGCCGGCCCCCTGGTACCTGCCGGTACCTGTGACGGCCGCTAGTACAGCTTCAGCCGCACGAACCGTCCCGCCACTCCCAGCTCCGTTTCGATGCGTGCCGCTGTCGTCCGCAGCTCCGGCAGGATGTCCCGGACGCATTCCTGCGCCGTGCGGCGGGCAGCGTGCAGGGCCACATTCGCCGCGGCGACCACCATGCCGGTGCGGTCGTGGATCGGTACGGCGATCGAGCGCAGGCCCTCCTCCCACTCCTCGTCGAGGAGGGCGTAGCCCTGCTCCCGTACGTCCTCCAGCACCTGGGGAGCCACGGAGGAGGACCCCTTCTCCTCTCGTGCCGCGAGCAGCACCCGGCCCAGTGACGTCGCCGGTGCCGAAAGGCGCGTACCGACCGTGATGTCCACGCTCATCACACGGTCCGCGGCCGCCCGGGCCGTGTACTGGATCTCCTCGCCCGTCGGGGTCAGCACCGCCAGTGACGCCGACTCGTGGAGCCGGGCGGCCAGGTCCGCCAGGTGTGGGCCCGCGATGCGGGGGAGCGAGGTGCGGGAGAGGGGCGGGAAGCCGAGGGACAGGACGCGGGGGGTGAGGGCGAACGTGCGGTGCGGGCCCGGGGCCACCAGGCCCAGGTGCTCGTACGTGATCAACGCCCGGCGGGCGGTCGCGCGCGCCAGGCCGGTCGCCTGCGCCACCTCCGTCAGGGTCAGCGTGGGCCTGCCCTCGCCGAACGCCGTCAGGACGGTCAGCCCACGGGCCAGCGACTCGACGAACTCCCTGCCCAGCCTCTGTTTCGACGCCCCGGTCCAGGCTGCCAGGCCCGTCGGCTCACCGGACACCGGCTCCAGTGGGCCCGCGTCCCGCAGTACTCCCTCCATCTCCGCCACCGCCGCCCGCAGCCGGGGAAGCAGCGTGTCGCGCAGGCCGGTCGCGGTGTGGCGGCTGGTGTGGCTCACCACGCTCGCCACGCAGGCGATCCGGCCGGTACCGGGATCCCGTACCGGTACGGAGACGGCGACCAGCCCCGGTTCGATCAGCTGGTCGTCCAGCGCCCAGCCGTCCTGGCGCGCACGGACGGCACGCCGTTCGAAGTCGGTGTTCGTGCCGGAGCCGGAACCGGAACCGGAACCGGAACCGGAACCGGAGTCGGAACCGGAACCGGAGTCGGAACCGGAGTCGGCGGCGGCCTCCGGTGAGGTGGGTTCCCGTGGCGGTACGGCCGGAAAGCCGCGGTCCTCCGGGTCCGCCGCCCGGCGCTCCCGCCACGCCCGCCACTGGTCCCGTGTCCATTCCGACGCGAACAGCGGGCCGGGGGCGGTGCGTTCGGCCGGGAGCAGGTCGCCGATGCGGAAGCTCAGGGACATGGCGCGGCGGCGGGTGGCCTGGTGGATGAAGCGGATGCCGTCGAGGTCGCCGACCGCCAGGGAGACCGACTCGTCCAACTCGTCGGCGAGGGCGTCCGCGTGGGCGGCCAGAAGAGTGGGCAGGCGCAGGGCGGCCAGGTAGGCGTTGCCCAGCTCCATCAGGCGGGGTGCGAGGACGACGTCCCGGCCGTCGAGGCGTACGTATCCCATGCGGGCGAGGGTGGAGGTGATCCGGTCCACGGTGGAGCGGGCGAGACCGGTGGCCCTCTCCAGTGCGCTCGGGCTCAACATCCCTCCAGCGTCGGTGAGTTGCCGCAGCACGCGGACGCCCCGGATCAACGGCGCGACCGCCTCGGCCGGGACGGCCGGTACGACCGCCCCGGCCGGTGCGACCGCCCCAGCCGGTACGGCGGCTGCCGCGGTGGCCGGCCCGCCCACCGGCCCACCGGCCGACTCAGCCGGCCCGCCCGCCGGCCCACCGGCCGACTCAGCCGGCCCGCCCGCCGGCCCACCGCTCGACTCAGCCGGCCCACCCATCGACTCGGCGGAGCCGCCGGACGTCCTCACAGGGCCCCCTGCGGGCCGGTCGTCGGGCTCTCGTCGGGCTCTCGTCCAAGGAACGTCTCAGCGGGCATCGGCTCTCCGGTACGGCGATCGCGGCAGGCCTACCGTAATCCGCAGGCCGGTCCACGGACGCCACCCCCTCACCCTCGCTCCCGCGAGTGACCCGCACCCGCAAGCCTCCGACTCACCCTCGCTCCCGCGAGTGACCCGCGCCCGCAAGCCTCCGACTCACCCCCGCTCCCGCGAGTGATCCGCACCCGCAAGCCTCCGACTCACCCCCGCCCTGCTCGGCCCCGCACCCGCAAGCCTCCGACTCACCCTCGCTCCCGCGAGTGACCCGCACCCGCAAGCCTCCCCCTCACGCCCGCTCCCGAGTGACCCGCACTTGATACCCCCCCGACCCCGACGGATCCACCCCCACCACCGAAACCCGGATCCCTCTCCTCAGGTCCCTGAACTCCTCGCCGGGGGCGAACGGCGCGTCCGAGAGTTCCGCGTGGACGTTGGGGGTGCGGGTGCAGCCGCCGCTGTCGCGGTGGGAGTCGTAGACCCTGATCGGGCCCTGGCCGGTTTCCACGTCCGCGTCGACCTTGTAGATGAGGGCGCCCGGGCGGCACACGGCCTCGTCGTTGCCGGCGCGGGTGCGCAGTTCGACGGCGTAGCCGGTGTTCCGGCCCAGGGGGACGACCAGCAGTTTGAGGCCGCCCGCCCGGCCCAGCGGCGTGAGCGTGTACTCGCTGGTCCCCGGTGCCGCGACGCAGGCGACCTGGGTCGCGTCCAGCCAGCCGAGTTTCCACTTGTGCCAGCCGACCAGGTCGTTGTTGGCTCCCCAGTCCTCGCTCATGATGTCCCAGTGACCGACCGCGCCCCCGCCTTCCTGGGTGTAGAGGTCGGGCAGGCCGAAGACGTGGCCGTTCTCGTGGGGGAGGACGCGGTAGCCGGTCAGGTCGTAGGCGCCGGAGCCGTCGTCCTGGCGGGAGTAGACGAAGGAGGCGTTCGCGACGGGGACGCCGTCCGCGATCGGGGCCTGTGTGTTGCCCGCGAAGGTCACCGACAGGACCGTGTCCAGGGCCGACGGGCCGACGTTCGGCGTCATCAGGACGTTCAGGAAGTCGTACGACCGGAAGTCCACGGTGGGATCGGCGGCGGCCACGATGTCCTGGATCAGTTGCCGGTACCCGGGGTCGAAGGGGGCGCCGCGCTCTATGCCGTAGGAACGGAACGGCTTGGGCAGGCGCAGCCAGTCGGGGATCGGGGTCTCGGGGCGGTAGTCCAGGCGGCCGTAGGAACTGGTGCGGAACCACTGCTGGGTCTGCGGGAAGAACTCCCGGAAACGGCTCAGGGCACTGCCCTGGCCGGGCGCGTCGGAGAAGTCGACCATCAGGGTGAGGGCGTGGACGGTGCCGGTGGAGCGGGAGTAGCCGCCGGGGGTGGGGACGCCCTCCGACATCTGGACCGTGGGTTCGCCGCTGATCATGCACGGGCGGTGGGCGGTGGAGCGGGCGGGGGGGACGGGGCCCGCGCCGGCCGTGGTGGCGGGCGGGGGGAGGTGACCGTTGCCGGCGGAGGTGCTGACCGCGAGGGTCAGCGCGGTCACGGAGGCGAGGGCGGCCGCGCGGCGCGGGCGTATGTGTCGGCGGTGCGGCACCGCGGACGCGCGCGTGCCTCCCCGGCGTCGCCCAGGCTGCGGCTGCATGGATGGCCCCTTCGGTCCGCGGCAGCCGCCGACCTGAAGGCTGCGCCCTTTCGTGCCCCTTCGATCACCCTGTGGCGACGGGTTGGCGGGCGCGATCTGGAGGAGACCGAACGTGGGTTTTCCCGACCAGGGGTACGTGACTCAGGTCACAGGCAATCTTCGACGGGGTGGGAAATAACCGGGGACCGTTTCCCCGTTTAGCCATGTGTCCGAGCGAAACGGGGAGACAGTCTCCGGATCGTCGCCATCAGTCGAAGAACCTGAGGAGTACGCCGTGCAGACCGCGACCCCCGTACAGCGCAAGGTGACCCGGCCCCGTGCCGACGCCCTGCGCAACAGGGAGCGGATCGTCACCGCCGCCCGGGAGATGTTCACCGAGTTCGGCCCCGACGTGCCGCTCGACGACATCGCCCGCCGGGCCGGCGTCGGCAACGCCACGGTGTACCGCAACTTCCCGGACCGTGACGCCCTCGTCCGCGAGGTCGTCTGCTCGGTCATGGACCGTACCTCGGAGGCGGCCGAACAGGCGCTCGCCGAGAGCGGCGACGCCTTCGCGGCGCTGGAGCGCTTCGTGCACGTCTCCGCCGACGAGCGGATCAGCGCGCTGTGCCCGATGCTCGCGACCGCCTTCGACCAGAACCACCCCGACCTGGAAGCGGCACGTGAGCGCCTGGAGCAGATCGTCGAGGAGCTCATGGACCGCGCCAAGGCGGCCGGACAACTGCGCACCGATGTGGGTGTCGGCGACCTGATGGTCGCCATGGCCCAGCTCAGCCGGCCCCCGGCCGGAACCGCGTGCGTCAGCGCCGACCGCTTCGTACACCGTCATCTGCAGCTGTTCGTGGACGGACTGCGGGCCCCGGCCCGCTCCGTCCTCCCGGGGGCGGCCGCGACCATGGAGGATCTCCGCCAGGCCTGACCGACCTGACCGACCTACCGACCACCGAGTCCGGGCCCGACCGACCTGACCGATGAGTTCAGACCGCAGGCCCGGTCAACTCCCATAGAGCTCCGCAGAACGTCCGGCCTCGTCAGCAACGACGCATCGACGAGCCGTCCCTCACGACACCTTTTTCCGTCCCGAAGTCCCGAAGTGGGTAGTCCCATGTCTGAAACAGCCGTCAAGGCTCCTGGCGTCCCGGACGCCAACCGCTGGAAAGCGCTGACGTTCATCGCGCTCGCCCAGCTGATGGTCGTGCTCGACGCGACCATCGTGAACATCGCCCTGCCGTCCGCCCAGCAGGACCTGGGCATATCCGACGGCAACCGCCAGTGGGTCATCACGGCCTACGCCCTCGCGTTCGGCGGTCTGCTGCTGTTCGGCGGTCGGATCGCCGACCTGTGGGGCCGCAAGCGCACCTTCGTCGCCGGTCTGATCGGCTTCGCCGGCGCCTCCGCCCTCGGCGGCGCGGCCACCAACGAGGCGATGATGCTCGGCGCCCGTGCCCTCCAGGGCGCGTTCGGTGCGCTGCTCGCACCCGCCGCGCTCTCCCTGCTCGCCGTGATGTTCACGGAGCCCAAGGAGCGCGCCAAGGCGTTCGGCATCTACGGCGCGATCGCCGGTGGCGGCGGCGCGGTCGGCTTCATCCTCGGCGGTGTCCTCACCGAGTACCTCGACTGGCGCTGGACGTTCTTCGTCAACATTCCGTTCGCGATCATCGCGGCCGCGGGCGCCTACTACGTCATCCGTGAGCCGGCCGGCGGCCGCAACCGCTCGCCGCTCGACATCCCGGGCGTCATCCTCTCCATCCTCGGTCTGGTCACGCTCGTCTACGCCTTCACCCGTGCCGAGTCCGACGGCTGGGGCGACTCGACGACCGTCGGCCTGTTCGTGGCCTCGGCGGTCCTGCTCGCCGCGTTCGTCATCGTCGAGTCCAGGGTCAAGGCCCCGCTGCTGCCGCTGCGCGTCATCACCGAGCGCAACCGCGGAGGCGTCTACCTCTCCCTCGGTCTCGCGATCATCGCGATGTTCGGCCTGTTCCTCTTCCTGACCTACTACCTGCAGATCGTGAAGGGCTACTCGCCGGTCAAGACCGGCTTCGCCTTCCTGCCGATGATCGGCGGCATGATGGTGGGCTCCACGCAGATCGGCACCCGCCTGATGACCCGGGTCCCCCCGCGCTTCCTGATGGCTCCGGGCTTCCTGGTCGCCGCGCTCGGCATGCTGATCCTGACCCGGCTCGAGATCGGCTCCACCTACACCAGCACGATCCTGCCGGGGATGATCCTGCTCGGCCTCGGCATGGGTACGGCGTTCATGCCCGCCATGTCGCTGTCCACGCACGGGGTGGAGCCGCGTGACGCCGGTGTCGCCTCCGCGATGGTCAACACCTCGCAGCAGGTGGGCGGCGCGATCGGTACGGCCCTGCTGAACACGATCGCCGCCTCCGCGACGACCTCGTACATCAAGGGCCACATCGGCGGCGCCGGTTCCCAGGCCCAGCAGCAGCTGGTCCAGCTGGAGGGCCAGGTGCACGGCTACACCAACGCGATCTGGTTCGCCGTCGGCATCCTCGTGGTGGCCGCGACGGTCGCCGCGACCTTCATCAACACCGGCCGCCCGGGCTCGACCTCGGTGACCGGCTCGGACGAGGGCGCCGCGGAGGAGCTGGCAGTGCCGGTGATCGCGCACTGACGGCACCCGCCTGACGGCACCCGTCCGGTCGTACCCCTTCGGGCCATCGGTACGTGCGGGGAAGGGGACGCCCCGTACGTACATCCCTCAGGACCTGCCCTGGTCGCGCTCAGCGCAGCCAGGGCAGGTCCGCACCGGCTTCGTTCGGCTGGAGTCCCTCGGCGACGATCTGCATGATCTCGCCGAGGGACTTCTGCTGTTCCGGGGTGAGCCGGTCGAACATCGCGTTGCGTACGGCCGCCACATGGCCCGGCGCGGTCTTCCGCAGCACCTGACGGCCCTCGTCCGTGAGCACCGCGAACTGACCCCGCTTGTCGGAGGGGCAGTCCTCGCGGCGCACCCAGCCGTTCTTCTCCAGGCGCGCGATCGCGTGCGAGAGACGGGAGCGGGTGATCTTCGCGTGCATGGCCAACTCGGTCATGCGCAGCCGGAGTTGCGGGGCCTCGGCGAGTTTGACGAGGAGGCCGTAGTAGATGTGGGGCATACCGGCGTCGCGTTGGAGCTGACGGTCCAGGTGGTCTTCCAGGAGGGTCGTGGCGTGCATGTAGAAACGCCAGACGCGCTGCTCCTCTTCGGTGAGCCAGCGTGGCTCTTCAGCGGATGCGGGTGCCGTGTTCATGTACTCCACTCTACGAGAACTCTCCTTGAATCTTAAACAAGTGGGGCGTACAGTCTTCTTGGATACGCTTTAAAGTTGAAGCAGTTGAAGCAAGTGGAGCTTCAGGTACGCACCGACCTCCGGAGGAGCCGCACCATGTCCGCCGCCACGCAGGAGCGCATGCCCACCCTGTACCTCAGTCACGGCGCCCCGCCGCTCGCGGACGACCCGATCTGGCCCGGCGAACTCGCCGCCTGGTCCGCGGACCTGCCCCGCCCCAAGGCGATCCTCATGGTCTCCGCGCACTGGGAGGAGGCCCCGCTCGCCCTCGGCGCCGTCGAGACGGTCCCGCTCGTCTACGACTTCTGGGGCTTCCCCGAGCACTATTACCAGGTGACGTACGGCGCCCCCGGTGCCCCCGCGCTCGCCGAGTCCGTACGGAAGCTGCTGCGCGCCCCCGGCATCCCCGTGCAGGACATCCCGGACCGCGGCCTCGACCACGGCGCGTACGTCCCCCTGGTCGAGATGTTCCCCAAGGCCGACATCCCGGTCCTGCAGATCTCCATGCCGACCCTCGACCCCGTGAGGCTCATGGAGATCGGCCGCAAGCTCGCGCCGCTGCGCGAGGAGGGCGTGCTGATCGTCGGCTCCGGCTTCTTCACCCACAACCTGGCCGCCCTGCGGCACACCGGCGGGGGAGTGCCGACCTGGTCCTCCGAGTTCGACGACTGGGGCCGCCGCGCCCTGGAGAGCCGTGACTGGGACGGCCTGCTGGACTTCCTCCACAAGTCCCCGGCCGGCCGCTACGCCCACCCGCGCACCGAGCACTTCGCCCCGCTGTTCGTGACCATGGGCGCGGCGGAGGTCGCCGGCGAGCTGGACACGCAGAAGTCCGTGATCGACGGGTTCTGGCTGGGGATGGCGAAGCGGTCGGTGCAGTTCGGCTGAGACGGCGCGGCTGAGTCGACCGGGCCCCGCTAGGGGCGCTGGAGCTCCTTCTCGTACCAGGCCACGTCCCAGTAGCGGCCGAACTTGCGGCCCACTTCCCCGTATGTGCCGACGTGCCGGAACCCGAAGCGTTCATGCAGCCGCGTGGACGCTTCGTTGGGCGGCACGATGCCCGCGTAGGCGCGGTGCACGTCCTCCTCGGCCAGCGCCGCGAAGAGGGCCTCGTACAGGAGGGTGCCGATGCCGCGGCGGCCGGCGTGCGGGGCGAGGTAGACGGTGACCTCCACGGAGGTCGCGTACGCGGGCTTGGCGCGGAACGGGCTGGATGTGGCGTAGCCGAGGATCTCCTGTGAGGTTCCTCGGGAACCCGCCCCCGTGGCAACCATCAGCCGGTGCGGGCCGTCTTCAGGGTGGGAGAGTAGCCAAGGGCGGCGCTCCTCCGGAGTGAAGACCGCGGTGTCGAAGGTGATGGGCGTCTCGCGTACGTAGTGGTTGTAGAGGTCCGTGAGAGCGTCGAGGTCACCCTCGGCCCCGGGCCTGACCTGCACCTCTAAACGTTCTGTCAACATCACGCCTCCCTGTGTGGCCGGACAGGGTACTGCATGATCAGAAAAATAGTGGGGTCGGTTGGGAATTCTGTCCGGATTCCAGTCGTTGTTTCGTACGGAAGCAGGGCACCCGAGGAGAGTGCCCAGCGTCTGGAACCACCCGCTGACCCACCATCGCAAGGGAGCACGCATGGCAACCCGTGCCGTCGCCCGTCGTCAGTCCGCCACCGGCCGGACCGACACGGCAAGCAGTGTTCGCGCCCATGGCGGCGAGATCGCCGACCGCGACCTGGTCGGCATGTACCTCGACGAGATCGCGCGCACGCCGCTGCTCGACGCCGCCAAGGAAGTCGAGCTGTCCCAGATCATCGAGGCGGGTGTGTTCGCGCGACAGGTCCTCGACGGATACGAGGAGTCCAAGGCCGAAGCCTCCCGCGAGGAGCTCCAGGCCCTGGTCGACGAGAGTGAGCGTGCCAAGGACGTCTTCATCCGCTCCAACCTCCGCCTGGTCGTCGCCGTGGCCCGCCGCTACCCCCGCAGCGGCCTCCCGCTCCTCGACCTCATCCAGGAGGGCAACGCCGGCCTGGTGCGCGCGGTCGAGAAGTTCGACTACCGCAAGGGCTTCAAGTTCTCGACGTACGCGACCTGGTGGATCCGGCAGGCGATCACCCGCTCCATAGCGGACCAGTCGCGCACCATCCGACTGCCCGTCCACCTGGTGGAGGAGCTGGGCCGGATCCGGCGCGTGCAGCGCGAGTTCAACCGTGAGCACGGCCGCGACCCGGAGCCCGCCGAGATCGCCGCCGAGCTCGGCTCGAACCCGGAGCGCGTGGTCGACGTGCTGGACTGGGCCCGCGACCCGGTCTCGCTGAACATGTCGGTGGACGACGACGGCGACACCCAGTTCGGCGACCTCCTGGAGGACACCTCGGCGGTCTCCCCGGAGCAGTCCGTGCTGACCCTGCTGCGCAGCGAGGAGCTCGACGACCTCATCGGCCGCCTCGACCAGCGCACGGCCTCCATCATCAAGATGCGGTACGGCATCGAGGACGGCAGGGAGCGCACGCTCACCGAGGTCGGCAAGGAGCACGGTCTCACCCGGGAACGCATCCGCCAGATCGAGAAGCACGCCCTGCTGGAACTGAAGAAGCTGGCCCGCAGCACGGGCTTCGACGCGGCGGCGTGACAAGCCGCCCGCGTACGCGGGTGGCGAAAGACAGCGCAAACATGGCGTTGGAACGCCGCTTCAACCTGCTGGGCCCTGGGAACAAACCTTCAGGGTCCAGGAGTTCGAGTCCAGGACAACGCTCCTGACGAGGTCTCACGGACCGATGAGCCACGTCCCGTCGCACTCCCCCCGGCGCCGGGACTTTCCCCGAGCCGGACTTCGGCGCCCTCCCCCCGGGCGCCGGGGTCCGGCTCATCTCGTACGCCCGGTCACCTCTCCCGGCACACGGAAGAGGCGGGACACCCCGCACCTGAACCCCGGGGTGGCCCGCCGAATGGCAGATTCTGTCACATGGGGCAAAGCGTCACTGAGCGGCTTGGCGACCCCTCATGTCAGTGAGGGAGTCGGCAAGCGCACCCGACCCGCTCCTCACCCCTCCTACTCACCCTCGCCCTTCACCCCACCTCCCGCTCGAACCAACCGCTCACCCAATTGCCGTACGCATCGCACCAGTTCCTCCGGCTCCCGCACCTCGAACTCGTAGCCGAGCGTCGCCAGGCGCACCGCGAGCCAGTCCATCGAGTCGCCCACGGACCCCCGCACCACACATCGCCCCTCGTCGATCGCCTCCGGTACTCCCAGTGACTCCGGGACCCGCGCGGCGACCGCCTCGGCCGGTGCGTCGAAGGTGACCGTGAAGTCGTACGTCTCCTGCCGGCCGCCGTACATCGACCGCCGGAGGTACTCCGCCGCGCTCCCCGTCGGCAGTTCCCGCGGAGCGAACCGCGCCCCGGTGGCGAAGGGGGCGCTCACCCGGTCGACCCGGAACGTACGCCAGTCGCCGCGATCGAGGTCGTACGCGACGAGGTACCACCGCCGTCCGGTCGACACCAGCCGGTACGGCTCGACCACGCGCCGCGACTCGATCCCGTCCCGCGCCCGGTAGGCGAACCGCAGCCGTTCCCGTCCGGCCACCGTGGAGGCCATCACGGTCAGTGTCTCGGGCGCGATGCTCGCCCCGTCCCCGCTGGTCAGCGGTGTGGTCGCGGCCTGGAGGGTGGAGACGCGGTGGCGCAGCCGGGAGGGCAGGACCTGTTCCAGCTTGGCCAGCGCCCGCACCGACGCCTCGTCCACGCCCTCCAGCGCGTGGCCGGCCCCGGCCCGCAGCCCGACCGCGATCGCCACCGCCTCCTCGTCGTCGAGGACGAGCGGCGGCATCGCCTTCCCCGCGACGAGCCGGTAACCGCCGTCCGCGCCCTTGGTCGCCTGCACGGGATAGCCCAGCTCTCGCAGGCGGTCGATGTCCCGGCGGACCGTGCGGCGGGACACCCCGAGCCGGTCGGCGAGTTCGCCCCCCGGCCACTCGCGGGGCGTCTGGAGGATGGACAGGAGCTGCAGCAGCCGTGCCGGAGTGTCCGTCGTCATACCTTCTCCGTCGTCATGCGTTCTCCGTCGTCATGCGTTCTCCGTCGTCATGCGTTCGAGGATGCCGGAGAACTAGGACATGATCTGACCTAATGCGGCCATAGCTTGTGGACATGACCTCCACCGAGACCCCTCCGCTCAGTGCTCCGGTTCCGCTCAGTGCTCCGGCCGACCGCCGCCGCTGGTTCGCGCTCGCCATCGTGATGACCGCGGCCTTCATGGACCTCGTCGACGTCACGATCGTCAACATCGCGATCCCGTCCATCCAGCGGAACGCCGGCGCCTCCGTCAGCCAGATCCAGTGGATAACGGCCGGCTACGCGCTCGCCTTCGCCGCCGGCCTGATCACCGGCGGGCGGCTCGGCGACATCCACGGCCGCAAGCGGCTGTTCCTGATCGGCATCGGCGGCTTCACGATCGCTTCCGCCCTGTGTGGCTTCGCCGTGAACCCGGAGATGCTGGTCGCCTCCCGCATCCTGCAGGGCGGCATGGCGGCGCTGATGGTGCCGCAGGTGCTGTCGATCGTGCACGCCACCTTCCCGGCGCACGAACGCGGCAAGGTGTTCGGTCTCTTCGGGGCGATCGTCGGCCTGGGCGCGGTCTCCGGCCCGCTGCTCGGCGCACTGCTGACCGAGTGGAACCTGTTCGGACTGGAATGGCGGCCGATCTTCCTGATCAACCTGCCGGTCGGGATCGCGGGCCTGGTCCTCGGCCGCCGCTTCATCACCGAGTCCAAGGCGCCGAAGGCGCTCAAGCTGGACCTCGTCGGCGTCGCCCTCGTCATCGTCGGCCTGCTCATGCTCCTGTACCCGCTCACCCGCGGCCGCGAGCTGAACTGGCCGCTGTGGGGACACATCTCGATGGCCGGCGCGCTCGGCGTGTTCGGGGCGCTGGTGGCGTACGAGAAGCGCAAGGCGGCGCGCGACGGCTCCCCGTTGATCGAACTGTCGCTGTTCCGGGTGAAGAGCTTCGCCGCCGGTATCGCCGTACAGACCGTCTTCGGGATCGGACTGGGCATCTTCTTCCTGGTGTGGACCCTGTACATGCAGACCGGCCTGGGCTGGAGCCCGCTGAGGGCCGGACTGACCGGCGTCCCGTTCTCGATCGCCGTGTCGACGGCGGCCGGTCTGTCGGTCCAGAAGCTGGTCCCGCGCTTCGGGCGCAAGGTGCTGCAGGCGGGCGCGCTGGCGATGGGGGCGGGCGTGCTGCTCTACATCTGGGAGTCCGAGCGATACGGCCTCGGTATCGCGCCCTGGCAGATGGCCCTGCCGCTGGTCGTGATGGGCGTGGGGATGGGGCTGATCGTCGCCCCGCTGACGGACGCGGTGCTCTCGGACGTGCCGCGCGAGCACTCCGGTTCCGCCTCGGGTCTCATCAACACCGTGCAGCAGATGGGCAACGCGCTGGGGCTCGGCCTGGTGTCGGTCGTCTACCTCGGCGAGATCGGCGACGACCTGCCGCCCGCCCAGGTGGGCCCGGCCTTCGCCCACGCCTTCCCGCACGCGCTGGGCTGGGTGGCCGGCGTGATGGGCGTCATCTTCCTGCTCATGTTCGCCCTGCCGAAGCGGCCGGCCCAGCATGTGGAAGGGGACGGAGCGAGCCTGGTGGTGGAGGCGAAGGAGCCCGAGTTGGTGTCCTGAACCCCAGGTAGGAAGGGCCCGGCGCCGAGGAGCGGTGCCGGGCTCTTCGTTTCCGTCGTTTCCGTTCGGAAGTCCGTTCATGTCCGAATGACGTCCGAACCTGTTTACTTTCCGGAAATCCGAGCGTAGCCTCCGTGGCGAAACCACAAGTTCGGGCACAAGTCAGGGCACAGGTTCGGGCACAGGTCGGAGGCGAACGGACATGTACGCACCGGAGCGGCAGCAGGAGATCCTCCGGCTCGCCCGTGACGGCGGCCGAGTGGATGTCGTGTCGCTGGCCGAGGAGTTCCAGGTCACCGCGGAGACGATCCGCCGGGACCTGAAGGCCCTCGACCGCGCCGGCCTCCTGCGCCGGGTGCACGGCGGGGCCATCCCGGCCGGCCGCCTCGACTTCGAGCCGGACCTCGCCGAGCGCGAGACCACGGCGGCCGACGAGAAGGACCGTATCGCCAAGGCCGCCCTCGCCGAGCTGCCGACCGAGGGCACGATGATCCTCGACGCCGGGACGACGGTCGCCCGCGTGGCTGCCGCCATCCCGCTGGAGGCCTCGCTCACCGTCGTCACGCACAGCCTGCCGATCGCGGCCCGCCTCGCGGACCACCCCGGCATCCAGCTCCATCTCGTCGGGGGGCGCGTACGGCACCGTACGCGCGCCGCCGTCGACGCGTGGGCGCTGCGCGCGTACGGCGAGATCCGCGCCGATGTCCTGTTCGTGGCCGCCAACGGCTTCTCCGCCGAGCACGGCCTGACCACCCCCGACCTCGCCGAGGCCGCGGTGAAGCGGGCGGCGGTGGCCGCGGCCCGCCGCGTGGTGCTGCTCGCCGACTCCGCCAAGCACGGCCAGGAGCACTTCGCCCGCTTCGGTGCCCTGAGCGACGTGGACCTGCTGATCACCGACAGCGGGCTGAGCCCCGAAGACGCCGCCGCGATCGAGCGCGGTGGCACGGAAGTAGTGCGCGCATGATCCTCACCGTCACCCCGAACCCGTCCCTGGACCGTACGTACGAGGTCCCCGCACTGGAACGCGGCGAGGTCATCCGCGCCACCGGCGAGCGCATGGACCCGGGCGGCAAGGGCGTGAACGTCTCGCGCGCGGTCTCGGCCGCCGGGCAGCGCACGGTCGCGGTACTGCCCCTGGGTGGTGCGCCGGGCGCACTCGTCGCCGACCTGCTCGACGCGCAGGGCATCGAGGTCGCGCCGGTGCCGGTCGCCGGGGCCACCCGCTCGAACATCGCGCTCGCGGAGTCGGACGGCGTCCTCACGAAGATCAACGCGCCTGGTCCCGAACTGTCGGCGGCCGAGCAGGAGTTGCTGCTGGAGACGGTCCGCACGCAGTCGCGGGACGCGGACTGGATCGCCTGCTGCGGAAGCCTGCCGCGGGGGCTCGCGCCGGAGTGGTACGCCGAGCTGGTCGCACGGGCGCACGCCGTGGGCGCGCGTATCGCGCTGGACACCTCCGGGCCCGCCCTGCTCGCCGCCCTGCGCGAGCGGCCCGACGTGGTGAAGCCCAACGCCGAGGAGCTCGCGGAAGCCGTCGGGCGGCCCCTGTGCACGGTGGGCGACGCGGTGAAGGCGGCCGAGGAGCTGCGCGCGATGGGCGCTCGCGCCGTCCTCGCCAGTCTGGGCGCCGACGGGCAGCTGCTCGTGGACGGCGAGGGCGCCTGGTTCGCCGGCGCCCGCGTGGACGTCGTACGCAGCAATGTGGGTGCCGGTGACTCCTCCCTCGCCGGTTTCCTGATCGCCGGCGGCAGCGGGCCCGAGGCCCTGGCCTCGGCGGTCGCTCACGGCGCCGCGGCCGTCCAGCTGCCCGGCAGCGTCATGCCGACACCGGCCGACCTGGACCCGGCGGCGGTGACCGTGACGAGCGATGTCCCGGTGGACCGCGTACTGAAGGAGCCGGTGTCATGACCTTTCTAACGCGCCCCGTCGCGCTCGGCGCACGGGCATCCGCACTCACCGGAGCGGGCCCAAAGCGGCGGGACTCCTCGTTACTCGCCGCGGCCGGCAGGAGGCAGGGCCGCCCGGTACTCCCGGTACTCCCGGTACTCCCGTATAGGCGGGCCCTCCCCAGCGCCCCTTCCGCCTCGATCCCCACACACCCCCACTGCACCCCCGTCCCCACCCCCGCCCACCTCACCCCCCGGGCGGTACGCGTGCGAAGGAGCCCGCGATGAGCGAGATGATCACCGCGGATCTGGTCGATCTCGACCTGTCCGCCGACAGCAAGGAAGCGGCGGCGCGTGCCCTCGCCGAGCGCATGGTGGCCCTGGGCCGGGTGACCGACCTGGAGGGCTTCCTCGCCGACGTGGCCGCCCGTGAGGCGCAGATGCCGACCGGCCTCGACGGCGGCATCGGCATCCCGCACTGCCGCAGCGAGCACGTCACCGAGCCGACGCTCGCCTTCGGGCGCAGCGCCTCCGGTGTCGACTTCGGTGCGCCGGACGGCCCCGCCGATCTGATCTTCCTGATCGCCGCGCCGGCCGGCGCCGACGACGCCCACCTGACGATCCTGTCCTCGCTGGCGCGCCAGTTGATGAACGCCGAGTTCACCGACGCCCTGCGCTCGGTGGGCGACACGACGGCCGCGGCCGCGCTGATCCGCGGGGAGGAGCCCTCCGCGGCGGCCGGCTACGACGACTCCTCCGCCGGTTCCGAAGACTCCGTGGCGGCGCCGGCGGCGGCCTCCGCCGGCGCCGCCACGGGTACCGACAAGGTGGGGAACCCCCCTCACGCCGGGAACGCTGCGGGTGCCGCTGCTTCCGAGGCTTCCGCTGCTTCCGAGGAGCGTCCCTTCCGTATCGTCGCCGTCACCTCCTGCCCGACCGGTATCGCCCACACCTACATGGCGGCCGAGTCGCTGGAGAACGCCGGCCGCGAGGCGGGCGTGGAACTCGTCGTCGAGACGCAGGGCTCGGCCGGCTTCACCCGGCTCGACCCGGCGGTCATCGCGGCGGCGGACGGCGTGATCTTCGCCCACGACGTACCCGTACGCGAGAAGGACCGCTTCGCCGGGAAGCCCACGGTCGACGTCGGCGTGAAGGCCGGCATCAACAAGCCCGCCGAACTGATCGCCGACGTGCGCGGCAGGGCCGAGCGCGGTGAGGTCACCGCGGGCGCCAAGGGCGGTACGCCCGTCGAGCGGTCCGGTGAGGCCGGCGACAGCTACGGCACCAAGCTGCGCAAGTGGCTGATGACCGGCGTGAGTTACATGGTCCCGTTCGTCGCCGCGGGCGGTCTGCTGATCGCTCTCGGCTTCGCGATCGGCGGCTGGCAGATCGCGAGCGCCCCCTCGGTGATGAAGCACTTCTCGTGGACCGAGATCGACAGCTGGGGCGCCCTGCTGTTCCAGATAGGCGGGGTCGCCTTCGGCTTCCTCATCCCGGTCCTCGCCGGATACATCGCGTACGGCATGGCGGACCGCCCCGGTCTCGTCCCCGGCTTCGTCGGCGGCATGATCTCCTCCCAGATCGCCGCGGGCTTCCTGGGCGGCCTGGTCGCCGGTCTGCTGGCGGGCGCGGTCGTCCTCGGGATCCAGCGGGTGAAGATCCCGCCGGTGCTGCGCGGCATCATGCCGGTGGTCGTGATCCCGCTGATCTCCTCGGTGATCGTCGGCTTCCTGATGTTCGTCGTGATCGGCAAGCCCATCGCCGAGGCCCAGAAGGGCATGACGGACTGGCTCGCCGGCCTGTCCGGCAGCAACGCCGTCCTGCTCGGCATCCTGCTCGGCCTGATGATGTGCTTCGACCTCGGCGGACCGGTCAACAAGGTCGCCTACGCCTTCGCCACGGCCGGCATCGCCGTCACGGACCCCAGTGACTCGGCGATGAAGATCATGGCCGCGGTGATGGCCGCGGGCATGGTCCCGCCGCTGGGCATGGCCCTGGCGACCACGATCCGCAAGAAGCTCTTCACGCCGACCGAGCGCGAGAACGGCAAGGCCGCCTGGGTCCTGGGCGCCTCCTTCATCTCGGAGGGCGCGATCCCGTTCGCCGCGGCGGACCCGCTGCGGGTCATCCCGGCGTCGATGGCGGGCGGCGCGGTCACCGGCGCCCTGTCGATGGCCTTCGGCGCCACCCTGCGCGCCCCGCACGGCGGCATCTTCGTGGTCCCGCTGATCGGCAGCCCCTTCCTCTACCTGATCGCCATCGCGGCGGGCGTGTGCGTCACGACGGCCCTGGTCGTCGTACTGAAGAGCATGCGCAAGCCGGCACCGGGCGCCGTGACGGAGGAAGCGGCCCAGAGTCCGTCGTCGGCGACGGCGGAGACGAAGCAGCCGGTCGCGGCATAGGAGCCCTCGCGGCCCGGGAGCCCCCGCGCCCCGGAGGCCGCAGCCGCACAGCCGCACGGGCTTTTGGTCCTCCGTGAGTTGTTCACGGCACATGCGAGATACGTCACGGTCCGGGACTTCGGTCCCGGACCGTGGTGTCTACTGGAACGCATGCCTCAGCACGTCTCGGTCTACCAATTGCTCGGTATGACCTTCCTCGTCCTGGTGACCGTCGCCTGGGGGGTCGGTCTGGCGGTGATGCTGCGCCGCGTCCGCACCGACACCGCCCGCCGACGCGCGGGGACCCTGTCCGCGCTGCCGCACCAGCGCCAGGTCGGCCCGCACCGGGAGTCCGTCGAGCTGACCCCGGCGGAGCAGGACGAGTTCGCGGTGCTGGTACGACGCCTCGGCGCCGGCCACTGACCGGCGCTCAGCAGCTCTGAGGCGCTCGGGAGATCCGCGGCGCTCAGGAGACCTGTGCCGCCCGCCGCTCCATCGCGTCCCTGGCCGCGTCCTCGCTCACGTACACCTCACACATGTGCCGGCCGTCGGGGGTGGCCGTGTGCTCGACCTCCCAGAGGGAGACCTCCTCGCCGCCGCACAGCAGGAACGCGTGCTCGTAGAGCGAGAAGCACAGCCCGGCGCGGCCCGTCCGGCCCGGGCGCCCGAAGGCCTGGGTGATCTGGTGGGCGCACGCCGTGGCCAGCAGGGCGGCCGTCTCCGCGCCCGGCCGGTCCGCGTTCTCCGCGCGCCGCAACAGCCGGCGGGCGTGGTCCGCCGAGTCGTCCGGCGCGTACGCGTGGCGTGGCTCGGGGACCGGGGACAGCGGAGCCGTCACCGGCAGTTCGAAGTCCGGTGCGTCCGGCGGCAGCGGCAGCCGCGAGGTGGCGGTGCGCAGCTCCTCCTCGTCGACGTACACCTCGTGCTGCGGGACGCTGTCCGGGGCGGTGTTGTGGACGAGCTCCCACAGGGTGAGCGCCGAGCCGTCGACGAGCAGCCAGGTGTGCCGGTACGTCTCGCGGTGCAGCCCCGCGCTGTGGTGCGCGGAGTGCAGCGAACTGTCGTGCGCCAGCGCGCAGTCCAGTCTGGCCAGCGTCTCGTCGGGCAGCTCGAAGGAGTTCAGGGCACGGCCCAGGAGCCGCGCGAGGTGCTCCTCCGGAGACTCGGGCGACTCGGGTGGTTCGTACGCTGCCGTCTCGTACGGAACGCTCAAGGTTTCTCCCGGCGTTGCTGCATGTCACCTTGTGGGTGCATACCGTAGTCCCTCGGTCGGACATCATGTCCGGGAACCGAGAAAACGTACGCCCGGAAAACGCCGGGGCCGCGGGGAAAGTTCCCACGCGGCCGGATGATTCGTCAAAAACCGCCGGTCAGAGGCTACGCGCGGATACTCCCGGCGATCATGTGGCGCTGCCCGCGACCCACTCGCTCCACGCCATGTTCCAGCCGTTGAGTCCGTTGTCGGGAGCCACGGTCTTGTCCGGGGAGTGCTTGACGATCACCACGTCCCCGAGCATCGAGCTGTCGTAGAACCACTTGGCGGTCGTGTCGCCCTTGGCGCCCCGGACGTCCTGCAGGCCCACGCAGCCATGGCTGGTGCCCTGGCTTCCGAAGGGCGGGTTGGCCTTGTTGTACCAGTAGTTGCCGTGGATGAAGGTCCCCGAGGTCGTCAGCCGCATCGCGTGCGGGACGTCCGGGATGTCGTACGCGTTGGCGAGGTCGACCGTCCTGCTGTCCATCCGGATCTCCGGGTACTTCTCGGAGATCACCATCTGCCCGTTGTACGTGGTGAACTCGGGGCTGCCCGCCGAGATCGGCACCTTCCTGAGCGTCGTGCCGTCCCGCACGACCGTCATGGTCTGCGTGTTCACGTCGACCGTGGACACCTGCGAGCGCCCGATCGCGAAGGTGACCGTCTTCTTCTGCACCCCGACGACGCCGTTCGCGCCCTTGACCCCGTCCAGGTCGATCTTCATCGTGACCTTGGAGCCGACCTTCCAGTACTCCTCGGGCCGGAAGTCGAGCCGCTGCTCGCCGAACCAGTGCCCGACCACCTCCTGCCCGCCGCTGGAGGTGACCGAGATGTGCGACTGAACGGCCTTCCTGTCGCTGATGGCCTTGTCGAAGGTGAACGACACCGGCATCCCGACGCCGACCGTCGTCCCGTTGTCGGGCGTGTACGTGCCGATGAAACTGTTCGCCTTGGAGACGGTGGTGAACACGGAGTCCGCGGCGGCGGCCTTGCCCTTCGAGTCCTTCGCCCTCGCCGCTATCTCGTACTTCGTCCCGCGCTCCAACTGTTCCTTCGGCTTCCAGTTGTCTCCGTCCGCGGACAACGCTCCGGGTACGGGCTGTCCCGTCGCCGCGACCGTCATCCTCACCTCGGTCAACCGGCCGTCACTGACCCGCACACCGGTCGAGTTGATCGACGCACCGGTCGAACCGTTCTTCGCCGAGATGAGTATCTTCGCGGCGGACGTCGGGGACGAGCCGCCGCCGTCCTTGCCGTCAGTCCCGGCGTTCGTGCTCCCACTGCAGGCCGTCAGGGTCAGGGCGCCGACCATCAGGACGGCACCGACCCCGAGCGCACGCCTTGTCGCTGTGTCCGGCGTTGTCACGAGCCGCTCCAGGTTCATGTGATGTGGGTGATCCGCTCCAGTGCGTGAAGAAAGAGGGGATCGCGGACGGGTCGGGTTCCCAGCGTCCGGCGTGAACGCCGTTACGTGACAGAACCAGGACAATCACCCGCCCGGCACCCGCCTGGCGCCCGCCCGGCCTCCGCCCGGCGCCCGCCTGGCGCCCGCCCGGCCTCCGCCCGGCGCCCGCCTGGCGCCGCCCGGCCTCCGCCCGGCACCCGCCTGGCACCCGCCCGGCCTCCGCCCGGCACCCGCCTGGCAGTCGCCCGGCACCCGCCCGGCCGTTGCCCTGCGCCGCTACGGCGCCCGCTCAACGGCTCCCGTCCGCATGCGGGTCCATTCCCCTGCCTCTGTTCTCGCCCCTCCCTCCGCCCCTGTTCTGGCCCGTCTCGCTGTCACTCTCCCCGTCCCTCTCCCCGTCCCTCTCCCCCTCCGTCTCATCGTCCGTCTCCTCGGGCACGCCTCCGTACAGCTCCCCGTACGACGGCCACGCGCCGCCCGGTCCCTCCACCGACTCCGCCGCGTGGACGGCGTTGACGATGGCGCGGGTCACGGTGTCCGCGGCCGCCGCGAGGATCTCGTTGAGGACGAGGGGGTTGTCGGGGACGGAGCTGCCGGTGACGGGGCTGTCGGATGCCGGGGCGTGGGTGGCCGGGTTGTCGGGATCGGTGATGCCGAGGCGATGGGTTCCGGTGGCCAGGGCGAAGACCGTGTCGCCGTCGTGGAGGAGGTGGACCGGGCGCACGGCGCGTGCGATGCCGTCGTGGGCGGTGCCGGCCATTTTCTGGGCCTGCGCCTTCGACAGGTCCGCGTCGGTGGCGACCACCGCGAGGGTGGTGTTGAGCGGCGGAGGGGTGTTCCGCCCGGCCGCTTCGGCGAGGTGCCGGAGTGCGGCCTCGTGGACACGCGGCTGCGGGTACCGCACGCGTCCCTGGAACAACTCCCCGTACAGCACGCCCGTTTCCGGGTCCGTCACCGCGCCCGCCGCGTTGGCCACCACCAGCGCGGCCACCGTGATACCCGAGCCGAGGACCGTACTCGCGGTGCCGACCCCGCCCTTGAGCGGACCGACCGTGGCGCCCGTCCCCGCGCCCACGCACCCCTGCCCGACCTGCGCCCCGGCCTCGCTCGCGGCGGCCGCCTCCACCGCGGCTCGCCCGGTGGCCGCGTCCGGCCTGGCCCGGAAGTCGCCGCCCCGCCCCAGGTCGAAGACGCAGGCCGCGGGCACCACCGGGACGACGTGCGCCGGGTCCGCCCCGACCCGCACTCCGCGTCCCTGCTCCTCCAGCCAGGCCATCACTCCGGAGGCCGCGTCGAGTCCGTACGCGCTGCCGCCGGTCAGTACGATCGCGTCGACCTTCTGCACCAGGTTGCGCGGGTCGAGGGCGTCGGTCTCCTTGGTGCCGGGCCCGCCGCCGCGCACGTCCACCGCGGCCACGGCACCGCCGTCCGGCGCGAGCACGACCGTGGTCCCGGTGAGCCACCTTCCGCCGGTCCGTGTGGCGTGCCCCACCCGGACACCGGCGACGTCCGTCAATGCGTCAACTGTCATGGGGCCCAGTCTTGTCCAGGCACCGGGACCGGGACCGCTCCCATGCCCTTCCTCCGGGCGCGGACGGCTTGGGCGGACCAGTCGGTTCGGGCGGTTCACGTGGTCCGCTTCTGCGCCCCGCTCCTCCTCGCGGCCCCGCGTCCGGTCAGTGCCGAGCCGACCGCCACCGACAGCGCCGACACGATGCCTGCCGTCAACACCGCCCATTCGCCCAGGAAGGTGCAGCAGATCACCAGGAGTGCCGTGACCGGCAGCACCAGTTGCTGGGTGATGCCCACCTTGAAATACCGCGCGTGCAGCGCCCACACGGTGAGCAGGTACAGAGCCGTCGGAAGGGTCACGGCCGCCGACGCGGAGAGCGTGGAGATGTGCGCCTCGCCGAGCGCCTGCTCCACCGCCACCTCCAGCCCGGCGCCGATCGCCGCCGCCGACGCGAAGACCAGGTAGTGGCCGTAGCCCCACAGGAACGCCTGCCCGCTGGTGCGCAGACGGCCGTGGATGGGCACCACGAAGTAGATCCACCAGGCGGCGAAGATGATCAGCAGCCCACCCGCGGCGATCGGAAGCAGCTCGCCCAGCGCGTCGTTCTCGTCGATGCCCGACTTCACGGCGACCGTCGCCGCCGCGATCGTCTCGCCGAGCACGATGATCGTGAACAGCCCGTACCGCTCCGCGATGTGGTGGGGATGCCAGGACGTGGTGTGGTTCTTCTCGGCGTACGGCGGCACGCACAACTCGGCCAGCGCCATCACCAGGAACACCCACAGCCGGGCGCCCTCCGGCAGGACCACAAGACCCAGCCAGCCGACCTGACAGACCAGCACACCGCCGGCGTACCGCAGGGCCGTGGTCCGCTCCGGGCCCTCGCTGGACAGCGCCGCCCGCAGCCACTGCGCCGTCATGGCGAGCCGCATGATCACGTAGCCCAGCACGACGGCCAGGAACTCGTGGTCCGCGAACGCCCGGGAGATCCCGGCGGCCAGCACGAGCACACCGGCGATCTGTACCAGCGTGACGACCCGGTAGAGGGCGTCGTCGTTGTCGTACGCCGAGGCGAACCAGGTGAAGTTCATCCACGCCCACCAGATGGCGAAGAAGACCATCGCGTAGTTGAGGATGCCCTCGCCCGTGTGGCCCTCGGCCACGGCGTGCACCAGTTGGATGCCGGCCTGGGCGATCGCCACGACGAAACACAGGTCGAAGAAGAGCTCCAGCGGCGATGCCACGCGGTGTGCCTCGTGACGGCCGCGGGAGGTGAGTCTGCGCAGCGGGCCACGGCCTTCGGAGGCGCCCTGGGCGGCGGGCGGGGAAGAGGGAGGGGAACTGGACGTCATGGGTCCAGCAGAACAGATGAACCGCCCGCATTTTTGTGAAGGGCTTCACAACCGATGCGGTCGCCTTCGGGCCGTACCCTGGATGGATGAGTACCGCCTCCGGCCCCGAGCGGCGCGAGCCGAAGCCCGAGCTGATCTTCGACGATCCGCTGGACCAGCAGTCCTCGGACGACACGGACCGGGGGTGGGGCGAACGGCCCGGCGCCGGCGGCGACAGCGCGGCCGACCTGAAGCGCTTCCTCGACGAGAAGCCGCCCCACCACATCTGAGCCCGCCGGGCCCCGCGGACCGCCGCCGCCACCGCTCGTCGTGGCCCGAACCGCGCTGCCGCTACCGCTCGTCGTGCCCTGAACCGCGCTGCGGCTGCTGGGCGAGCAACGCGTCGCGGATCTCCTTGAGCACCTCCAGCTCGGTCACCTCCATGACCTCGTGCGTACCCTCCTTCGCCTTCCTGCGGGCCTCCATCCGTGCCAGGTACTTCGACATCGGCAGGACCATCAGGAAGTAGACGACGGCCGCTGTGATCACGAAGGTGAGGGTGGCGCCGAGGACGGAGCCCCACAGGATCCGGACACCGGTCAGGTGGTCGCCCGTGCCCCTGCAGGGGCCTTTGATGCACGAGTTGTAGTTGTCGAGATTCTGCGTGCCGATCGTGCCGACCAGCGGGTTGATGATGCCCTTCACCACGGAGTTGACGATGTTGGTGAAGGCCGCGCCGATGACCACCGCCACGGCCAGATCGACGACGTTCCCGCGCATCAGGAAGGCCTTGAAGCCCTGAAGGACGCTCGGCTTCTTCTCGCTCACCTGGGGGACTCTCCTTGCCTGCGCAGGTTGTGGGACAAACAGCTCCGCAACCTACGCCAGGGCATGGCGGCCCTGTCCATTCGGGTGGCTCCACGACGCGACGGCTCAACACAGGGTCACCGCCAGCCGTGCCGTCGTGCTCGCGCCGGCGAGACGCGCCGCGGTGGAACGCGGCACCGACAACATCACCAACGCCCCGCCCCCGCCCGCGGCTTCCGGTACCTCCAACGCCTCCGGCAGCTTCGACACCCGTGCCCCGCGCGCGACCACCCGGGCGCCGCCGCCCGTCGCCGTCTGCTCGGCGGCGATGACGTCCACCCGGTCACCGGGGCGCAGCAGCCGCACGGTGGCCCCGTCGGCGATCCGCACCGGCGCCGTCACGAGCTGGACGGCACGGCGTTCCCGTACCGGATCCGCCACGGGACGGCCCGGGGCCTGCTCCGTCTCCCGGGGCCCCGTCGCCAGGGCGGCGGCCGCCGTGACGGTGAGACCGACCGCCACGGCCCGCCGTCGATGCCGTACCAGGCGCTGCAGTTGATACCGCCCGCCGCGCACACGGACCGGGGCGAAGTGCGGGACCTCGCAGGTCGGGGGAGTGTCCACACCCGACGAGGGTGAGGACGAGGGCGGGAGTGAGGGCGAGGGCCACGGTGCGGGAGCGTAGGACGACATGGGACACCACCTGCGACGAGGAATCGGCTTGCGATGCCACGATCCGGCGTCGCGCCGATTCCCGCTGAGGCCCGTGGACTACTCGCGGGTTGTGGACAACTCCGTCACCCGAACGGGACGTTCCGCCCCTTACTCCGCCCCTGACTCCGCCCCCCCTGACTCCGCCCCTGACTCCGCCCCTGGCTCGTACGGCCCCGCGCCGTTCCCGCGTCCCGGCTACGGCAGCGCCATCCCCGGATCCATCCCGCCCAGCGCGTTCACGCACAGGCAGTCCCGCTCCTCCGTGGACGGCAGTGCGGCCACGGCGTCGAACAGCACGCCGCGCAGCCGGTCCACGTTCGCCGCGAACACCCGCAGCACCTCGTCGTGGGAGACGCCCTCGCCCGTCTCGGCGCCGGCGTCGAGGTCGGTGACCAGGGTCAAGGACGTGTAGCAGAGCTCCAGTTCACGAGCGAGGGAGGCTTCGGGGTGTCCGGTCATGCCGACCACGGACCAGCCCTGCGCCTGGTGCCACAACGATTCGGCACGGGTCGAGAAGCGCGGGCCCTCGATCACGACCAGCGTGCCGCCGTCCACCGCTTCCCAGTCCCGACCGCGAGCCGCCTTCAGCGCGGCTGCCCGCCCGGCGGGGCAGTAGGGGTCGGCCAGGGACACATGCACCACGTTCGGCACCGTGCCGTCCGGCAGCGGCAGTCCGTCGAAATACGTGCCCGTGCGGGACTTGGTCCGGTCGACCAGCTGGTCCGGCACGAGCAGGGTGCCCGGCCCGTACTCGGGACGCAGACCGCCCACCGCGCACGGGCCGAGGACCTGGCGTACCCCCACGGACCGCAGGGCCCACAGGTTGGCCCGGTAGTTGATGCGGTGCGGCGGGAGGTGGTGGCCGCGTCCGTGCCGGGGCAGGAAGGCGACCCGCCGGCCGGCGACCTCGCCGAGGAAGACGGAGTCGCTGGGCGGCCCGTACGGGGTGTCCACCTGGAGCTCGGTCACGTCCTCGAGGAACGAGTAGAAGCCGGAGCCGCCGATCACGCCGATCTCTGCGTTCACCTTGTTCACCATGCCCGCACCCTAACCGCCGTCGCGGACGCCGAAGACCCTGCCGTCGGACTACGACAGGGTCCCGTAAGAAGCGGGTCTGGGCGGCAGCCGGATCTACGCGGCGGAGCTGCTGCTGGACGAGGTGCCGGTGCTCGACGACTTCGAGTCCGAGGACGTCGAGGACGAGCTCGTGGAGCTCGACGACTTCGCGTCGGAGGTGGACGTCGGCGTCGACGACTTCGAGGACGACGCCGGCGAGCTGCTCGACGAGGAACTGCGGCTGTCGTTGCGGTAGAAGCCGGAGCCCTTGAAGACGATGCCTACGGCGGAGAACACCTTCTTGAGGCGGCCCTGGCAGTTCGGGCACTCGGTCAGGGCGTCGTCGGTGAACTTCTGCACCGCCTCGAGGCCCTCGCCACACTCGGTGCACTGGTACTGGTAGGTCGGCACTGTCTTCCTCCTGGCACTCTCACTCAATGAGTGCTAACGAGCATCCATACTGACGTATTCCTGAGGATCAGTCCACTGTCACCGGCACGCGGTGACCGACGCCACGTGCGATCGTCCGGCTGCGGGGCCGTGCCGCGAGGTGCGAACGCAGGGCCAGGAGGGTGACCAGGGCGAGCAGCGTGCCGCCCATCGGCACCAGGAATCCGGCGCCGCCCCAGAAGCGGTCCTCCAGCTGTCCGGCGACGGTGACGGCCGCCGCCTGGCCGAGGGCGACCGCACCGGTCAGCCAGGTGAAGGCCTCGGTGCGGGCGCCGGCCGGGACCAGCTCCTCGACCAGGGTGTAGCCGGTGATCAGGGCGGGCGCGATGCACATGCCGACCAGCAGGCCGAGGCCGGCGAGGACCGGTACCGAGTGGGCGGACCACAGCCCGGACGCGGTCAGCGCGAGGGCGGCGTATCCGACGAGCAGGCGCGGCCTGGGGGCCGCCTTCCAGGCGACCGCGCCGCAGACCAGGCCGGAGAGCATGTTGCCGGCGGCGAAGGTGCCGTAGAGGACGCCGTTCAGGCCGGGTTCGCCGATCGACTCGGTGAACGCGGCCAACGAGACCTGCATGCCGCCGAAGACGGAACCGATGCCGAGGAAGGCCACGATCAGGACGCGTACTCCCGGGATGCGCAGAGCGGAGGCGTGCTCCACGCGCGCGTGCCCGCCGACGGCGCCGACCGAGGGCTGGGTGCTCCTCCGCGCGGCGAACAGCAGACCGCCGAGCAGGGTCAGCGACGCCTCCGTGACCAGGCCGGCGGCCGGGGCGACCGCGGTGCACAGGGCGGTGGCCAGCAGCGGTCCGACGACGAAGGTGAGCTCGTCCGTGACCGACTCGAAGGCCGCCGCGGTGGACATCAGGGGCGAGTCCTGGAGCTTGACGGCCCAGCGGGCGCGCACCATGGGCCCGATCTGGGGGATGGAGGCACCGGTGGGCACGGCCGCCGCGAGCAGCGCCCACAAAGGGGCGTGGGAGAGCGCGAGCGCCGTGAGGGCGAGGCCGGACAGGGCGTGCGCCACGACGCCCGGGATCAGTACCGCCCGCTGTCCGTGGCGGTCGGCGAGGCGGCCGCTGTAGGGCGCGAACAGGGCCATGGAGACACCGGTGACGGCCGCGGCGGCGCCCGCCGCGGCGTAGGAGCCGGTGGTGTGCCGCACCAGCAGCACGATGGAGACGGTGAGCATCGCGAAGGGCTGACGTGCCGCGAAGCCGGGGAGCAGGAACGTCCAGGCGCCGCGGGTGCGCAGCAACTGCCCGTATCCCGGGCGCGAGGGGGTCGGCGCGTTCGCCGACGGCTCGGAGGTGACCGTGGATGCCACGGCCCGTGCCTTTCTGCCGCCTGGTAGCGCGTCCCCTGTGTGGGGCCGGGGCGCCGAGAGCTGTCCTCTTGCGCGGACTGCGGTGGATACCGGCGCCCAGTGAGGGGCGTCCCGGCCGCCGTACGGTCGCGCCAGCACTGCGTCAGGCAGAGTTGGTTCGATCGGAATGCGCCTTCATCATACAGGCATCAAATCCCGTGCCACCTGTGAAAACGAGCACCGTCGGCACGTACGCCTGCGATTGCCGCAGGTGTGAAGTGTGCGAAACACTCCCTTAACGGCCCGTCCCGATCCCGTTCGTGCCCAGCCACCCGGCCAGCTTGCCGCCGCGTCCGACCGCGCGCAGTCGGCGTTCCGCCGCGTCCCGTACGGGATCGGTGGCGACCACGAGCAGTTCGTCGCCGCGCCGCAGTACCGTCGCGGGCAGCGGAACGAACGATTTTCCCTCCCGGACGACAAGGGTCACCGCGGCCCCGGCCGGCAGCCGCAGCTCGGCCACCTCGACGCCGTGCATCTTCGAGGCCTCGGGGATCGCGACGGACAGCAGATGTCCGCGCAGCCGCTCCAGGGGCGCCGACTCGATGCCGAGGTCGGCGGCCTCGGGGTCGCCGCCCAGGCGCAGCTTGCGGGCGAGCCAGGGCAGGGTCGGGCCCTGGATCAGGGTGTAGACGACGACCAGCACGAAGACGATGTTGAAGATCCGGCGGCTGGCCTCGACGCCCTCCACCATCGGGATGGTCGCCAGGATGATGGGCACCGCGCCGCGCAGCCCGGCCCAGGACATGAGGGTCTGCTCCTGCCAGGGAACCCGGAACGGCGTCAGGCACAGCACGACGCTCAGCGGGCGCGCCACCATCGTCAGGACCAGCCCGATGACGAGCGCCGGCCAGACGTCGTCGCCCAGCTCGTGCGGCGTGACCAGCAGGCCCAGCAGGACGAACATGCCGATCTGGGCGATCCAGCCGAGCCCTTCGGCGAAGCCGCGGGTGGCGGGCCAGTGCGGCAGCTTGGCGTTGCCGAGCATCATCGAGGCGAGGTAGACGGCGAGGAAGCCGCTGCCGTGCGCCATCGCGCCCGCCGCGTACGCCGTGACGGCGATCGCCATGACCGCGATCGGGTAGAGGCCGGAGGCGGGCAGGGCGACGTGTCTGAGACCCCAGGCGCCCAGCCAGCCCACCGCGAGACCGATGGCGGCACCGATGGCCAGCTCCAGGCTTATCACCCCGAGCAGCACGTACCAGTGCTCCACCGGGCCCGCGGTGGAGAAGGCGACCACCAGGATGACCACGGGGGCGTCGTTGAAGCCGGACTCGGCCTCCAGCGTGCCCGTCACGCGTGCGGGGAGGGGAATCCTGCGCAGCACCGAGAAGACCGCCGCCGCGTCCGTCGAGGACACGACCGCCCCGATGATCAGTGCCTGGCGCCACTCCAGCCCGATCAGGTAGTGCGCGGCCGTCGCCGTGATCCCGACGCTCACCGCCACTCCCGCCAGCGCCAGTGCGGAGGCGGCGGGCAGGGCCGGCTTGATCTCCTTCCACTTCGTGCCGAGACCGCCCTCGGCCAGGATCACGACGAGGGCGGCGTAGCCGATGACCTGGGTCATTTCGGCGTTGTCGAAGTGGATGTCGCCGATGCCGTCCTGGCCCATGGCGACGCCGATCCCCAGGTAGACGAGCAGGCTGGGGAGCCCGCTGCGCGAGGAGATCCGGACCGCTGCCACGGCGACGAGCAGGACGAGCGAGCAGACGAGCAGGAGCTGGTTGAGATGGTGGACAGTCAGCGGCCGTTCCCTTCCCTGGCCCGCGGGCGGAGCGCGCACGCGGGCTCACGTACATCGGACACGACGGCGAATCGTTTCGCATCCAAGTACTTCGTTACCTTACCTAACTCTTGACGATTTCTTGACGCTCGGCACGGCAAGATCGAACGCCCGTCCGTCCGGGTTCCCGACTCCGCGTCAAGTGGCACCGGGCCCTGCGCCTATGGTTGCTCCAGCGCTCAGTCAAAAGCACAGCCCGCCCTGCCGCTCGCGTTAGGACAGCAAGGACAGCGATGCCCCCCACCACCACCGCCTCATCGGGTCACAAGCCCGGCAAGTCCGGCAGGAAGAAGGGGCGCAAAGCCCGTCTGCTCGTATTTGTCCTCGTGTTGGCCCTCATCGGAGGCGTGGCGTACGGGGCGTACTGGTCCATCAGCACCGTCCGGGCCTCCTTCCCGCAGACCAAGGGTTCGATCACGCTGGAGGGCCTGTCCGGGCCCGTCGACGTCAAGCGCGACGGCTACGGCATCCCGCAGATCTACGCGTCCTCCGACGCGGACCTGTTCATGGCGCAGGGCTACGTCCAGGCACAGGACCGGTTCTACGAGATGGACGTGCGCCGCCACATGACCTCCGGGCGTCTGTCGGAGATGTTCGGCAAGGGCCAGGTCGACAACGACGAGTTCCTGCGCACCCTGGGCTGGGACCGGGTGGCGCAGCAGGAGTACGACAAGACGCTGTCGGCCTCCACGAAGAAGTACCTCCAGGCGTACGCCAAGGGGGTCAACGCCTACCTCGAGGGCAAGAGCGGCAAGGACCTCTCCCTGGAGTACGCGGCGCTCGGCTTCACCAACGACTACAAGCCCGAGAAGTGGACCCCGGTCGACTCGGTCTCGTGGCTGAAGGCGATGGCCTGGGACCTGCGCGGCAACATGCAGGACGAGATCGACCGCGCCCTGATGACCAGCCGCCTGGGCCCGAAACAGATTGCCGACCTCTACCCCGAATACCCCTACAGCCGCAACCAGGCGATCGTCCAGTCCGGCCAGTACGACGAGCTGACCGGGGTGTTCGACGGCGGTGACGGCTCCTCGGGCAGCGGCACGTCCACCGGTGGCACGAGCGGAGTCTCCGGCACGGCCGGCACCTCGGGTACGGCCGGCACCTCGGGTGCGAGCGGCACCTCGGGTACGTCGGGAACGGCCGGTTCGGCCCTCGGGAGCCAGCTCTCGCGCCTCCAGGAGGTCCTGGACGACGTCCCCACGGCCGTCGGCGTGAACGGCAACGGCATCGGCTCCAACTCCTGGGTGGTCGGCGGGGAGCACACCATCACCGGCAAGCCTCTGCTGGCCAACGACCCGCACCTGTCGGCCTCGCTGCCGTCCGTCTGGTACCAGATGGGCCTGCACTGCCGCACGGTCTCCGCGAAGTGCCAGTACGACGTCACGGGCTACACCTTCGCGGGCATGCCCGGCGTGATAATCGGCCACAACCAGAACATCTCCTGGGGCATGACGAACTCCGGCGTCGACGTCACCGACCTCTACCTGGAGAAGCTCACCGGCGACGGCTACCTCTACGACGGCAAGGTCAAGCCCTTCACCACGCGTGAGGAGACCATCAAGGTCGCCGGTGGCTCGTCCAAGAAGATCGTCGTCCGGCAGACCAGCGACGGGATGCCCCTGCTGTCCGACCGCGACAAGGAGCTGGTGAAGGTCGGCAGGAAGGCGACCGTCGACGCCTCCGCCCCCGACCGCGGCGACGGCTACGGCATCGCCCTGAGGTGGACCGCGCTGGACCCGGGTACCGCGATGGACGCCGTCTTCGCGATGGACAAGGCGGCCGGCTGGAAGGACTTCCGGAAGGCCGCCGCCCTGTTCGACGTGCCGTCGCAGAACCTGGTCTACGCCGACACCGACGACCACATCGGCTACACGCTGCCCGGCAGGATCCCCACGCGCGCGAAGGGCGACGACGGCTCCATCCCCGCGCCCGGCTGGAACTCCAAGTACAAGTGGACCGGGTACATCAAGCAGGACCAGCTGCCCTACGAGTACAACCCGAAGCGCGGCTACATCGTCACCGCCAACCAGGCCGTCGTCGACAAGGACAAGTACCCCTACACGCTCACCACGGACTGGGGCTACGGCACCCGCAGCCAGCGCATCACCGACCTGATCCAGCAGAAGATCAAGGGCGGTGGCAAGATCTCCACCGACGACATGCGGCAGATGCAGCTGGACAACAGCAGCGAGATCGCCAAGCTGCTCGTGCCCAGGCTGCTGAAGATCGACGTCGGCGACAAGGACGTCCGCGAGGCGCAGGAGCTGCTGGAGGGCTGGGACTACACCCAGGACGCCGACTCGGCGGCAGCCGCCTACTTCAACTCGGTGTGGCGCAACATCCTCAAGCTCGCCTTCGGCAACAAGCTGCCCAAGGAGCTGCGGGTCGAGGGTCAGTGCCTGTGGGTGGACCCGGTCAACACCACGGGGCCGGTCGACGACACCGGCAAGGTGCGTGAGTGCGGCGAGCGCGAGGCCGACCAGGCGCAGCCGGACGGCGGCGACCGCTGGTTCGAGGTGGTCCGCAACCTCATGGACGACGAGAACAGCGACTGGTGGAAGACGCCCAGGTCGGGCACCCGCCCCCTGGCGACCGACCGGGACCAGCTGTTCAAGCGGGCCATGATCGACGCCCGCTGGGAGCTGACCGCCAAGCTCGGCAAGGACATCGACACCTGGAGCTGGGGCCGGCTGCACCGCCTGTTCCTGAAGAACCAGACCCTGGGCACCGAAGGCCCCGGCTTCCTGCAGTACATGCTCAACCGCGGCCCCTGGAAGCTCAGCGGCGGCGAGGCGGCGGTCAACGCGACCGGCTGGAACGCCGCGGGCGGCTACGGCGTCGTGTGGGTGCCGTCGATGCGGATGGTGGTCAACCTCGGCGATCTCGACAAGTCGAAGTGGATCAACCTCTCCGGCGCCTCCGGGCACGCCTACAGCGCCCACTACGTCGACCAGACGGACAAGTGGGCCGACGGCGAGCTGCTCGACTGGTCCTTCTCCGACAAGGCGGTCGACGACAGCACGAGCGACTCGCTGGTGCTGAAACCGTGAACCGCTGATGTGCGACCCAGGGCGGTGAACCGGCCCTCCACGCGCACGTGGAGGGCCGGTCCTCTTCAGGCGACCTGAGGGAAGCGGCGCACCCCCGACGGCGTCACCACCGCCCGCACCGGCCGATCGTGCGTCTCGGCCGGCAGGTGCTCGACCACCTCGGAGTCGTACAGCAGCACCACCAGCGCCGGATGCGCGCCCGCGCGCTCCAGCCGCGCGAGGACCCGGTCGTACGAGCCACCGCCCCGTCCCAGCCGCATCCCGCGCGCGTCGACCGCCAGTCCGGGCAGCAGCACCACGTCGGCGGCGGTCACGGCGTCCGGGCCCAGGCGCTCGCCGGCGGGCTCGAAGAGGGCCATCTTCCCGCCGTGTCGGACGCGCTGCAGGGAGCCCTCGCCGGTGTACGCGCCCCAGTCGAGGTCGTGGTCGGGCAGAAGGGCGGGGAGCAGGACGCGCACGCCCCGCGCGCGCAGCGCGTCCAGCAGCGCGAGCGTGCCGGGTTCGCTCTCCACGGAGACGTATGCCGCCACCGTGCGCGCACGCGCCAGCTCGGGCAGCTCCAGGGCCCGCCCGGCCAGCGCCGCGGCCGATTCCCGCACGTCATCGGCCGTCAACCTGTTTCTCACCGCGAGGAACTCTCGACGCAACATTCGCTTGTCAGGCTCGGCCGGACGATCGACGTGACTCAAAGGGTGCACCCGTATCCTTCCAATAGCCTCATATGAGAGCCAATTAACCGGAGCCTCAGATTCCTATCAAAGCCAGCGGATAAGGTTGCGGACATGACTCAGTCGCACCCTCGGATCAGCAAGGCTGTCATTCCCGCAGCAGGCCTGGGCACCCGGTTCCTGCCGGCCACCAAGGCCACTCCCAAGGAGATGCTGCCGGTCGTCGACAAGCCGGCGATCCAGTATGTGGTCGAAGAGGCCGTGTCCGCGGGCCTGGACGACGTCCTCATGATCACGGGACGCAACAAGCGCCCCCTGGAGGACCACTTCGACCGCAACTACGAGCTGGAATCCGCCCTGCAGAAGAAGGGCGACGCGAGCCGGCTCGCCAAGGTGCAGGAGTCCAGCGACCTCGCGACCATGCACTACGTCCGCCAGGGCGACCCCAAGGGCCTCGGCCACGCCGTCCTGTGCGCCGCCCCGCACGTGGGTCACGAGCCCTTCGCCGTCCTCCTCGGCGACGACCTGATCGACCCCCGCGACCCGCTGCTCCAGCGCATGGTCGAGGTCCAGGAGCAGCGCGGCGGCAGCGTCATCGCGCTCATGGAGGTCGCGCCCGAGCAGATCCACCTCTACGGCTGCGCGGCCGTCGACACCACCGAGGACAGTGACGTCGTCCAGGTCACCGGCCTTGTCGAGAAGCCCGACCCGGCGGACGCCCCCTCGAACTACGCGGTGATCGGCCGCTACGTCCTCGACCCGCACATCTTCGACATACTCCGCAAGACGGAGCCCGGCCGCGGCGGCGAGATCCAGCTCACCGACGCCCTCCAGCAGCTCGCCGAGGACGAGAAGCTCGGCGGTCCGGTGCACGGCGTCGTCTTCAAGGGCCGCCGCTATGACACCGGCGACCGCGGCGACTATCTGCGTGCCATTGTCAGACTCGCATGCGAACGTGAAGACCTGGGCCCGGACTTCCGGGCCTGGCTTCGCAGTTACGTAGCCGAGGAGATGTAGCAACGTTGAGCAGCGCCGCGCCCCGCCCCACCGGCCCCGACCACCTGTGGTCGGTGGACGAGCACCTGGAGGACATCCTCGCGACCGTCCGCCCCCTGGAACCCATCGAGCTGCAACTGCTCGACGCCCAGGGCTGCGTCCTGGTCGAGGACGTCACGGTGCCGGTGTCCCTGCCGCCGTTCGACAACAGCTCCATGGACGGGTACGCGGTACGGGTCGCGGATGTCGCGGGCGCGAGCGAGGAGTACCCCGCCGTCCTCGACGTGGTCGGGGACGTCGCGGCGGGCCAGGCGGGGCTGCTCCAGGTGGGTCCCGGCCAGGCCGCCCGGATCATGACCGGCGCCCCGCTGCCGCCCGGCGCGGAGACGGTCGTCCCGGTCGAGTGGACCGACGGCGGGCTCGGCGAGGGCCCGGTGACCGGAATGCGCGCCCGCGCCCTGGCGCCGGAGGGCGCCGAGGGGTACGTGCACGTGTACCGGCCCGCCGAGGCACGCGCGCACGTGCGCGCCATGGGCAGCGATGTGAAGAGCGGCGACCGCGCCCTGGAGGCGGGCACGATCCTCGGTCCGCCGCAGATCGGCCTGCTCGCCGCGATCGGACGCGGCACGGTACGCGTGCGCCCGCGTCCGCGCGTGGTCGTCATGTCCACCGGCAGCGAACTGGTCCAGCCCGACGAGGAACTGGGCAGCGGCCAGATCTACGACTCCAACAGCTTCGCCCTCACCGCCGCCGCCCGTGACGCCGGCGCCATCGCCTACCGGGTGGGCGCCGTCGCCGACGAGGCCGAGACCCTCCGCTCCACCATCGAGGACCAGCTCGTCCGTGCCGACCTCATGGTCACCACGGGCGGTGTGAGCGTGGGGGCGTACGACGTGGTCAAGGAGGCGCTGTCGTACGTCGGCGACGAGGACGAGGCCGGCAGCGGCATCGAGTTCCGCAAGCTGGCCATGCAGCCGGGCAAGCCCCAGGGCTTCGGCACCATCGGTCCCGACCACACCCCGCTGCTCGCGCTCCCGGGCAACCCCGTGTCGTCGTACGTCTCCTTCGAGCTGTTCGTCCGTCCCGCGATCCGCACCCTCATGGGCCTCGACGACGTCCACCGCCCCCGGACGACCGCGACCCTGACCGCCGGCAAGGCGCTGACCTCGCCGAAGGGCCGTCGGCAGTTCCTGCGCGGGACGTACGCCGACGGATCGGTGACCCCCGTCGGAGGTGCCGGATCGCACCTGGTCGCGGCCCTCGCGCAGGCGGACGCGCTGATCGTGGTCCCCGAGGACGTCGAGTCCGTGGAGCCGGGTACCGAGGTCGAGGTCGTCCTGCTCGGCTGAGTCCTCCTGGTTGGAGGTACCGTGTCGCGCACGACAGGCCCGCCGCACCGCGCAGGGCCCCCGACCGGGAGCGCCACACCGCATGACTGAGCCTTCCCGGGGGCACACCCCCGGATCCCCTGTGCAGGACCGACTGACCCACATCGACGAGGCGGGCGCGGCCCGCATGGTCGACGTGTCCGGGAAGGACGTGACCGCCCGCACCGCCCGCGCCAGCGGCCGCGTCCTGGTCTCGCCCCGCGTGGTCGAACTGCTGCGCGGCGAAGGGGTCCCGAAGGGCGACGCCCTCGCCACCGCCCGGATCGCGGGCATCATGGGCGCCAAACGCACCCCGGATCTGATTCCGCTGTGCCACCCGTTGTCGGTGTCGGGTGTGAAACTGGACCTGAGGGTCGCGGACGACGCCGTGGAGATCTGGGCCACGGTGAAGACGACGGACCGCACGGGCGTCGAGATGGAGGCGCTCACCGCGGTCTCCGTCGCCGCGCTCACGGTGATCGACATGGTCAAGGCGGTCGACAAGGGAGCGGTCATCACGGACGTACGGGTCGAGGAGAAGACGGGCGGCAAGTCGGGCGACTGGAGCCGGGCATGACGTATCGCGCACTCGTGATCACCGCCTCCAACCGGGCCGCCTCCGGGGTCTACGAGGACAAGGGCGGCCCGCTGATCGCCGACGGCCTGAAGCGATTCGGGTTCGCCGTCGACGGTCCGCAGGTGGTGCCCGACGGGGACCCGGTCCAAGCCGCCCTGCGTGCCGGGGCCGATGCCGGGTACGACGTGATCGTCACCACCGGCGGCACCGGCATCTCACCCACCGACCGCACCCCCGAGGCGACCCGCGAGGTGATCGACCACGAGGTGCCCGGCATCGCTGAGGCGATCCGCGCGTACGGAAGGGACAAGGTCCCGACGGCCTCCCTGTCCCGGGGCCTGGCCGGAGTGGCGGGGCGCACGCTGATCATCAATCTGCCGGGCTCCTCCGGCGGGGTGAAGGACGGACTGGCCGTTCTGGAGCCCCTGTTGACACACGCCGTCGACCAGATCCGCGGCGGCGACCATCCAAGACCCGACGCCGGCAGTGGGGGTGCGAGCTGAACAGCCCATCCTGGCCTGCCGTACTGGCGGACGGCGATGTCGTCCTCAGGCCGATAAAAATGCGCGACCAGCGTGCCTGGCGCGAGGTCAACCGGCGCAACCGGGACTGGCTGCGGCCCTGGGAGGCGACCATTCCGCCGCCCACGCCCAGCGGACCGATCGCACACCGCCCGACCTACCGGCAGATGGTCCGGCATCTGCGGGCCGAGGCGCACGCCGGACGGATGCTGCCGTTCGTCATCGAGTACCAGGGCCGACTGGTCGGGCAATTGACGGTCGCCGGGATCACCTGGGGCTCGATGTGTTCGGGGCACATCGGCTACTGGGTGGACGAGTCGGTGGCCGGCCGCGGTGTCATGCCCACCTCTGTGGCGCTCGTCGTGGACCACTGTTTCCGCACCGTCGGACTGCACCGCATCGAGGTCTGCATTCGCCCCGAGAACGGGCCCAGCCGCCGGGTGGTGGAGAAACTCGGATTCCGCGAGGAGGGGATGCGCCCGCGCTATCTCCACATCGACGGCGCCTGGCGCGACCACCTCGTCTTCGCGCTCACCGCGGAAGAGGTGCCGGACGGTTTGCTCAGGCGGTGGCAGCGGGCACGTTCCAGGAGCACGCCGCACGACAATCCCGCGTAGCGCGTGCGGGGGACCGTGGCTTTGGAAATTGAATATGTGTTCGAAAGTGATCGGTGGATGACCGTCTCGGAGCACTGAATTCACGCCCACGGTGGTCTGCTGATCGCATCCGTCGCAAAAAAAGCTCGAAATATCAGCCAGATCGTGCGACACACCGGCTCAATTGGCAGATGGCCTCACGCAAACCCCTCTACCGTGTGAGGCGTGAGCAGCAGCGGCCTCATCTACGCAGTCATTGTCGGGGCCTGGGCCGCCTACTTGGTGCCGATGTGGCTCCGTAGGCAGGACGAGCTGAACGAGGCCCGTCCGACGGAACGCTTCAGCACAGCCATCCGGTTGCTGTCCGGACGGGCAGGGATGGAGCGCCGATACGCCAAGGACCTGCGGGCGCGCTCCACCGAGGAGGGGGAGCCTGGCGCCGACGACGCGGACGCCGTCACCGACTCGGTGGACGTCCGCGCCTTCGCCATGCCTCCGATCCGTCCGCAGGCACGGGCAGCGGTCCAGGAGCAGAGCCAGGGGAGAACGGAACCGGAGCGGGAACCGACGCGCGATCCTGTCCGCGAGACCGCGGCGTCGCGTGAGGCGGCCCGTGCATCCGCACGTGACGGGGGCCGTGGGCCCGGGCGGGAAGACGCGGGCGGTTCGGGGCAGGAACCCCGGGCCGGAACCGGGACCGAGTCGGCGGCGCAGCGGGCGCAGGCCGCCCGGCGCGCGGCCTCCTCGGAGGCGGCAGCGGCGCGCGCCCAGCGCCTGAAGGTGCTCGCGCGCCGACGGCGTACGACGGTCATGCTGTTCCTCGCCTTCACGCTGGGCGCGATCGTCGCGGCGGTCGGAGGGCTCGCGTTCCTGTGGGCGCCCGGCGTGCCCGCCGTACTGCTCAGCGCGTACATCGCCTATCTGCGTTCCCAGGAGCGTCGGCGCTTCGCCTACCAGATGGACCGGCGCATGGCCGAAGCCGCCGCACAGCGGCTGCGCGAGCGCGCCCGCCAGCCGCGTCGACGAGCCTCCGCCGACGCGGGCGCCGACACCGAGGAGCAGGACGAAGGCCCCGAGCCGGTGACCGACCCCGGACTGTCGGCGCTCGCCGCGGACCGGCGCGCACTCGTCGAGCAGACCGACCACGCCGAATGGGTCGACCAGCAGCGCGAACGGCAGCAGCGCCCCGCGCACGGGGACAGCTGGGACCCGGTACCGGTGCCGCTGCCGACGTACGTGACCGCCCCGGTCGCCCCCCGGGCCACCTCCGAGGTGGACCTGGGAGCGCCCGACGCGTGGAGCTCCGCGCGGTCCAGCGCCGCCACACCCGAGCAGGAGGCGGAGCCCGTCGCGCGGGACGGAGGACCTGAGGAGCAGCCCGACGACGCGGAGGACAGGTTGGCGGACGGCGACCGCACCGACGCCCGCCGCGCCGCCTCCGCCCGCCGCGCCCGCGAACGCGGCCGCACCCCGCTCTTCGACCAGTACGAGGACGGCGACCGTCCGCGCGCCGCCAACGAGTGACCTACGGCAGCTTGACCAGCCCGGGAACGGATTTCCAAGCACCCGGACGGGGATGCTAGAGTTTCACTCGTTGCAAGGGCCTGTGGCGCAGTCCGGTAGCGCACCTCGTTCGCATCGAGGGGGCCAGGGGTTCGAATCCCCTCAGGTCCACGCATCATGGAGACCCGTTCCTGGGATCAGGAGCGGGTCTTCTGCTGTATGGAGCACGGTGGGCGTGTGACGAAGTCGCCCGTGCGGCCAGCGCGGGTCGTTGGTGTCCGCACTGGCCCGACGGTCGTCGCGGAGGGCGTCCCGACGACTCACTGAGGCCGGTCTTCGCCGGCCTCGGCGGAAGACAGAGGGACACGCAGAGCCTGGCGCAGTCGGGCGGAGGTCTCGATGTCCAGGCCCAGGCCGGCATGGCGCAGGGACGCGCTGTGCCGGCTTATGAGGTCGAGATCACGGAGCTGTCGGCGCAGTTCGGCGGCGAGGACGCGGTCGGGGTCGTCGGCGTGGGTGTCATGCCTGTTCAGACGCTCGTCCACGGCCTCGACGGCTCGTCCGCTCACCACGGAGGCGAGGCCACTGTTTCCGAACAGGTGGGCCGCAGCAGTGCAGAGGACCGCGGCCGCCGCGGGCTCGTCGGCGTCACCGGGGCCGTCCTGCCCGTCGTTGTGGCAGTACTCGCTCAGGAGGTACGCCCCCAGCCCGCGCTTGATGTCGCCGAACGCCGTGGTGTCGCCCAACGCGGCTTCCCAGAGCGCGTCGAGGAGCGGACGAAGGCCAAGGGCGTACTCCGTCCGCTCGTCGGCCGGCAGAGCCTCCTCGGCCCGCATCAGTCGCTCCGCCACGCCCACGGCGAAGACGAAGCACTCGTCCGGGGACGCCTGGGCCAACTGGTTCGCCACCTCGGCGTCCAACTCCTGCCAGCTCGCCATCCGCGCCCACCGTCCTGCTCACGAGTTCCGGCCGGGGTCGCCCCAGCCGCACCCTCACCACGACGCCGAGCGTCGGACACCGACCCTAACCGAACCCCGAACCCCGAACCCCGCACCCGCATCGGGCCGGACCCCTCACGCCCGTGCGCCCGCCGCCTCCACGGCCCGCCGCCTGAGAGCCGAAGCCGTCGGCGCGATCGCCGAGACCACCGCGAGGAGGGCGCAGGTGGCAGTCCCGACTCCCAGAGCGCTCCAGGGGAGTTGGAGGGGGATCCAGACGGACTGGAGGCCCAGTGCGGCCCACAGGCCGAGGAGGTTGAGGGTGGCCACCAGGAGGCCGAGGAGGGTGCCGACGGTCACTGTCGTCAGGGCCTCCGCGGTGACCAGGCGCAGGAGTTGTCCGTGCGTGGCTCCCGCCAGTCGGAGTGCGGCGAACTCCTGTCGCCGGTCCGCGGTTGCCATGACCAGGGTGTTCGCCAGCGAGATGCCCGTGTAGAGGAGGGCCAGGCCGAGGACGAGGAGGAAGCCGAGCCGGGTCGTGGGGTCGGTGTGGGGTGACACGGTGCGGATCCATTCCTCGCGGGTGAGGACCCGGGCACCCGCGGGTGACGCCGCCCGCCGCAGTTCCGCCTCCACCGGCGCCGCGTTCGCGTCCTTCGCCACGGTGACGTCCACCCGGTCCACGGGGGCTGCGCTCGGTACGTTCGCCGCGGTGAGGTAGACGCCGTTGTCGCCGGTGCCTGTGGGCATGACCGCGGCGATGCGCAGGGACCTGCGGGTGCCGTCGCCGAGCCAGACCGTCACGCGCTCGCCCACCGCGTGCCGGGCCCACTCCTCGTTCACGATGATCGAGTCGTCGTCGAGGTCGGTGATCCGGCCGGCGAGGAGGGGCAGTCGTACGGTCGCGGCGAGCGCCTCCGGGTCGGCCGCGCGCGCCGTGGACCTGATCAGGGCCACGCCGTCCTCCAGGGTGTGGATCTCGCTCGACGCGGTCACGGAGACCTCGGCTCCGGGAACGGCGCGCAGACGCCGTACGGTCGCCGGGTCCACGCCGGCACCGGTGGTCGCCGGGGCCACGACGAAGTCCGCGATCGTGCGCTGTCGTATCTCCGCCGTCCTCGCCTCGTTGAGGGTCGCCGTGGCACCGAGCAGGGAGCCGGTGAGGGCGATCGTGACCAGGACAGGGGCCGCCACGGAGGCGGTGCGCAGGACGTGGGCGGTGGCGTTCTCGCGGACCAGCATGGCGGTGGCGCCGGGCAGACGGGTGGCCGGGAGGCGGGTCAGCAGCCGGGCCACAGGGCCCACCACGAGCGGGGAGAGCAGGGCGACCGCGGTGATCAGGAGCAGGGGGCGGCTCACGTACGTCTTGCGGTGCAGGAGGTCGCCCGGGTCGGTCAGCAGGGCCAGAGCCAGGGTCACGGCGGCGGTGAGGAGCAGGACCGTACCGGCCAGCAGTCGGCCCCGGGGCGCCGCCATGTCGACGGAGGCCTCGCGCAGTGCCTGCGAGGGGGCCGTCCGACCCGCTCGCCAGGACGCGGCGAGCACGCCGGTGAGGGCCACCGACAGGCCGGTCCAGAAGGCCAGATGGTACGGCCAGACGTGGTCGCCGATGCCGAACCAGGACGGGGCCAGGCCGTCGGACACGATCCGTGCGACCAGGTGCGGGGCCGCGTATCCGCCCAGTGCGCAGCCCGCCGCCGACGCCAGCACGCCGACCAGCAGGGCCTCCGCGACGACCGTCCGCCGGATCTGGCCCGGCGTGGCGCCTGCCGTGCGCAGCAGGCCGAACTCCCGGCGTCGCTGGGCGACCGCGAAGGCGAACGTGGACGCCACGACGAACACCGACACGAACGCGGCGACCCCGCCGGCCGTGCCGAACAGGGCGTTCAGCGCGGTCAGCGCCTCACGGTCCCGGTCGGGATCGGGGTCGGCGAGCCGGCGTGCGTCGCCGGTGAGAACCGTCGGTCCTGGCTGCGTCGGCCGCTGTACGGCTGTGGCGTGCACCGCCCGTCGTACCGCCGACGCGTCCGCGTCCACGACCAGTTGGGTGCTCACCGGGGCGAGGCGGGCCGCGCGGGAGTCGGGGTAGAAGAGGGCGTTCTCGAAGACCGGACCGGTGACCGTGCCGACCACGCGGACGGTACCCGTGTCGGTGTGCAGACCCTTGCCCACGGCCGTCCACGCGCCGGTCGCCACGACCTCGTCGGTGGCGCGCGGGGCGCGGCCCGCGCTCAGGCGGTACGGAGCGAACGCGGCCGTCGACCAGGGGTGCCCCACCAGATCGCCGGGTACCACCCCGGGTGCTCCGGAAGCGCCGGTGGCTCGTACGGGGAAAGTGCGGTCCTCGACGACCGGGCCGAGGGCACGCAGGGCCGCGACGGTGCGGGGCGGGACGGGGCGCGGGTGTGCCAGCGGATCGACGCGGACGCCGCTCGGGGTGGGGACGCGCAGGGTGTCCTGGCCCTTCACCACGACCGGGGCCGCCGCGAACCGCTCCGGCGTGCGGTGCGGCGCGTCCAGGGAGGAGGCGAGGGCCAGGCCCATCACGGTGAGCAGCGCGACACCGAGGGACAGGGCCAGGAAGGTGCCGGCGAAGGTGAGCCGGCGGGTGCGCAGGGTGTGGAGGGCGAGGGTCAGCACGTCGTGGCCTTCCCGGCCGCCCCGAACCCGGCCGCCCCGAACCCGGTCAGGTGTGCGGCCACCTCTCCGGCCTCCAGCGTGGTCAGGTGCGCCGCGATCTCACCGGCGGACGGCTCCTTCAGCTCCCCGCTCACCCGGCCGTCCACGAGGAACACCACCCGGTCCGCGTACGAAGCGGCCACCGGATCGTGGGTCACCATCACCACCGTGCCGCCCCCGGTGTCGACGAGGTCCCGCAGCAGTGCCAGCACCTCGCGCCCGGTCCGGGAGTCCAGCGCCCCCGTCGGCTCGTCGGCGAACAGGACCTCGGGGCCGGTGATGAGGGCGCGGGCCAGGGCGACACGCTGCTGCTGGCCGCCGGAGAGCTGTGAGGGACGGTGACCGGCCCGGTCGCCCAGGCCGACCTGGCACAGCACCTCCCGCACCCGCGACCGCGCCGGGCGGCGGCCCGCCAGGCGCAGCGGCAGGGCGACGTTCTGCGCCGCGGTCAGGGACGGCAGCAGGTTGAACGCCTGGAACACGAAGCCGACGCGCCGGCGCCGCAGCAGGGTCAGCCGGCGCTCGCTCAGCGTCGTCAACTCCGTGTCGCCGACCCGTACCGAGCCCGAGGTCGGCCGGTCCAGCCCGGCGGCGCACTGCAGCAACGTCGACTTGCCCGAGCCGGACGGCCCCATGACGGCGGCGAAGGTACCGGCGGGGAAGGCCAGTGTGATGTCGTCGAGGGCGGTCACCGTGCTGCCGCCCGTGCCGTACCGCTTGCTCACGGACCGGAGTTTGATCGCGTCGGTTCTCATCTTCGGCTCTGCTCCCACTGGTTGGTGTCGATGGGGCCAGACAACCGCGCGACCAGGGGCCGAAGCAGTGCGGCAGGAACGAGACTTGGGGTAGGGCCAGGCATACCCCCGACCCTCCGTCCCGGCCCATGGCCGCGCCGCCCGCTCCGCTTCTACGGTGATCCCCATGAGCGTCTGGCAGGCCCTCGGCGGCCGTGGATACCTGAGATCGGCCTGGCCCTGGCGCGCGGTCGCCTACCTGGGCGGCGGCGCGCTGTTCGGCGCGGTCGTCCTCGTCGTGCTCCTCAGCGGAGTGGTGGTGGGCGGTGCGCTGGCCGTCGTCCTCGTCGGGTTGCCGCTGCTCGTGCTGACCGCGTTGGCCGGGATCCCGGTGGCGGGCGTGGAGCGGTGGCGGCTGGGACTGGTCGGGGCGGGACCGGCCGCCGGTGACGGCCACCGCGTGCCCGGACAGCCGGGGCTGCGGAGGTGGCTGGTGACGCGGCTGCAAGAGGCCGCCACGTGGCGGGAGTTGGCGTACGCCCTCCTGCTCGCGTTCGTGTTGTGGCCGCTCGACGCGCTGGCCGTCGTCCTCGCTGCCGGGGTGCCGCTCGCCATGGTCGCCGTACCGGTGCTGGTCGCCGTCGACGGCGAGGCGAAGGTGGCCAAGCTGTGGACCGTCGACAGCTGGGCGGGAGCGGGCGCGACGGCCGCACTGGGGGTGCTCCTGCTGGGCATGGGCGCCTACGCGCTCGGGGTCGTGGCCGCGGGGCGGGCCGCGCTGGCGCGGGCAATGCTGACCTCGAAGGACAGCGAACGGGTCACCGAACTCGTCCGCTCCCGGGTTCGGTTGGTGGACGCCTTCGAGGCGGAGCGGCGGCGCATCGAGCGGGATCTGCACGACGGGGCCCAACAGCGGCTCGTCGCCCTCACCATGACCCTCGGCCTGGCTCGCCTGGACGCCCCACCGGGGCCCCTCGCCGACCAGCTCGCCAGGGCCCACGAGGAGGCCGGGCAGGCCCTCGCGGAGCTGCGTGAGCTCGTCCACGGCATCCACCCCAAGGTCCTCGCCGACTACGGCCTCGAAGCCGCCGTCGCCGACGCGGCCGACCGCAGTCCGGTCCTGGTGGACGTGGAGCTGGAACTGCCGGACCGCCTGCCCCAGTCCGTGGAATCGGCCGCCTACTTCGTCGTCTGCGAGGCGCTCACGAACGTCGCCAGGCACAGCGGGGCGGACCGTGCTCACATCAGCGGGGGCTACGACGACGGACGGCTCGTGCTGTGCGTCCGCGACGACGGACACGGCGGGGCGGATGAGGCCGTCGGTACCGGGCTGACCGGGCTCGCCGACCGGGTGTCGGTGCTCGATGGCAGACTCTCCCTGTCCAGCCCGCCGGGCGGACCGACCCTGCTGCGTGTGGAGCTTCCTTGCCGGCCGAGACGACGGACGGACCTCTGACCACTGACGGACGCCTGCGCATCGTCCTCGCCGAGGACAGTGTGCTGCTGCGCGAGGGCCTCATCGGCCTCCTCACCCGCTTCGGCCACGAGGTCACGGCTGCCGTCGGTGACGCGGACGCCCTCGTCACCGCGGTCGCCGAGCAGGAACCCGACGTCGTCGTCACGGACGTCCGCATGCCGCCCGGCTTCCAGGACGAGGGGCTGCACGCGGCCGTGCGGCTGCGCGAGGAGCGGCCCGGGCTGCCGGTGCTGGTGCTCAGTCAGTACGTGCAACGGGCGTACGCCGCCGAACTCCTCGACTCCGGGGACGGCACCGGCGTCGGCTACCTGCTCAAGGACCGGGTCGGTCAGGTGGAGCAGTTCGTGGCGGCGCTCGGGGAGGTGGCCGCCGGTGGAACCGTGGTCGACCCCGAAGTCGTACGACAGTTGCTGCGCAGACGCCGGGACCCGCTCGCCCGGCTCACCCCGCGCGAGCGGGAGGTGCTGGCGCTGATCGCGGAAGGGAAGTCGAACAGCGCGATCGCGCGGGCGCTGGTGGTGTCGGAGGCGGCCGTCGGCAAGCACATCGGCAACATCCTCACCAAGCTGGACCTGCCGCCGGCGGACGAGACCCACCGGCGGGTGCTGGCGGTCCTGGCCTACCTCAGGAGCTGAAGTTCCTCCTCACGGACGGAACTTCCTCTTCAGGCTCTGAGGTTCTTCGCGAAACACCGGCTCGACTCGTGGTGCCGGTAGTAGCCGAACTTCGCGCACGGCTCGTAGCCGCTCGAGGTGTACAGGGCGATGGCCTCCGGCTGCTCGGTGCCGGTCTCCAGGACCATGCGGATCCGGCCGGCCGTGCGGGCGTCCTCCTCCAGCGCGGCCAGCATGCGTCGCGCGATGCCCCGGCCGCGCAACTGGGCATTGACGTACATCCGCTTGAGCTCGGCGTCGCCGTCCAGGTTGCCCTCGTCGTTGGCGTCCTGCGCCCGCCATCCGCCGCTGGCCACGGGGGCGCCCGTCTCGTCGTACGCGATCAGGTACACGCCGTTCGGGGGCTTGAAGTCCTCCGGCGCCAGTTCGGTGGCGTCACCGCCGTCGCCGTAGCGGACGTGGTACTCCGCCTGGACCTCGTCATTGAGCTTGACGGCGTCGGGGTGGTCGAAGGGGACGTGACGAATATCCATGCTTCCTGCCATTTAGTGACCTACTCGCCTCTCATTCCAAGGCGGGACCCGGTCCAGTGTGCCGGTATCGCGTCCGGGTGCTGACTGCGACCTCGTTAACGCTTCCCAAGCACCGCCCATGTGAGCTGGGGCAACTCAGCCCAACAGGGAATGGCCCCCTGGGGAGCTCAGGACAGGACCGTGTAGGCGATGGCCGGGTAGAGGGCGGTGAAGGCCCACAGGAAGCAGTCCAGCCCCATGACGATGGCGCAGGAGAGGTGGAAGCCGGCACCGAGGGCGAGGAAGACCGGCAGCCATGTGGGTGGGGCCACCAGGACCAGGGGGAAGAGGGTTTCGGCCGGGCCGACGCTGCGGGAGAGCCAGCGCGCGGTGGTGGGGTGTGTGGTGAGCCAGGCGGCCAGGCGCTGGTTGCCGAAGGTGCGGGTGGTCAGCACGCCGGTCAGGGCGCTGCCGTCCCACCAGGTACGGGAGGTCGCCTTGTGGATGCCGGCGGAGAAGTAGGCGAGTGCGGCCTGGGCGGCGAGGAACCACAGCGCCAACTGCATGGTGGTGGGGGTGGGACGGGCGGCCGCCAGCAGCAATGTGCAGAAGATGATTTTTACCAGCTGGTCGGAGCCTTCGCCTCCGTAGGTGCGGCGCGCGGTCATGGCCAGGGTGGTGGCGACGACGACGGCCAGCAGGGCGGCGTGGGGCAGGCCGTGAAGCGGGGCGGGGATCAGGCAGGCGGCGGCCGAGGCCCGTGCGGTGATCAGCCACAGGATGCCGGGGTAGGAGGCGACCGGGGTCAGCACGGTGCCGGCGAGGCCGGCGGCATAGCGAGGGTGGCTCAACCGCAGGACGGGCCAGCCGGCCAGAAAAGAGTCCTTCAGAGCCTGGGGGCGAGCCAGTTGTTCCAGGCAGGAGATCACCACTCCGCTGGCGGCGAGGGCTTCGACCAGGTGCAGGGCGGTGGGCGCGGACAGGCTCATGCGACGGCCTCGACGCGGTGAGGCTTGGAGCAGAACACGGCCCGCGGGCGTTCGTGGGGGCGGAAGGCGGCTGCGCGGGCGAGCAGGAACTGCACCTGCGTCCCCGGGGTGGCCAGGGCGGTGACGTGGCGCAGCAGCAGAAGATAGGGGACGGACAGAGGTGTGGCCGGGTCGCTGCACTGTGCGTCGGCTCTGGCCAGGGACTGGGCCAGGTCGATCAGATGCTTGGCGTGGCGGCGGTCGGGGTTCCAGGCCAGGTGCCACCAGCGCCATGTCGGCTGGAACGGGGTGACGTCCTGCCAGGGACCGAAGTCCCCGCCCGGCGGCCGGGTGCGGGTGAGCAGGTGGTAGTCGTGGACGCTGGGCTGGGGGGCGAAGAAGTGGTAGCGCGGGATGAGACCGAGAACATCGTTGCGCTCCAGGTACCTGTTCAGACGGCCCCACACGGGACCGAGTTGGGCGAGAGCGGCGAGCAGCAGCCACCCGGCCAGCACCACCGCGACCATGGACTCGTAAGGTCCCATCCCGCGCTCCACCAGATCCCGGACGTCAGGCCAGAAGAGCCGCGCTACGCGCCCGCAGCAACTCGCTCACGCTCGCATCCGATGCCACATCAGCCAACACCGACGCATCCGAGACGGAAATTGCGTCGGCGAGGAGCCCGAGGAGGAGGACCTCCGCCCCCGGGCCCGAGGTGATGACCGTGGGATCGGCGTTCATCGCACCGGCCACGTCCAACGTGACTGACATACCATTCCTCCTTGTTTGCGGATAAACGCAGCCTATGAGCATGGACTCCGGCAAGCGCCTTGTCGTGGCCCGTCCGGATTACGCCCGTTCGAAGTGGGCCGCGACGTCGGGCCCCATGCCTGGCCTGGTGGCAGGGTGATCCGTTCTCCGCCCTGCCGTCGCCCTACCGCCGCACGGGGTCTGGCAGCGGCTTCAGCAGCTGTGTCGTAGGAGCCGGGCGAGCCAGCAGGACCGAGCTGAAGTAGTAGCCCAGTTCTTCGTCGGGTTCGTGGTCCGCTTCGAACCTGCGGGGCGTTGGTCGACTTGCGTCTCAAGAGAACCGGATGTCCGCGAGTCCGACCAGCGTGGTGCCCGCCCGTCGCAGGTCACAGTCACATCCTGGAGTCTCGATCCAACCCGGGACACTTCACCAAGCAGGCACCCCTGTAACGTACGGCGTCGCACGGCGAGGAGAGTGTTTTGCTGACGGTGACCTCTGTGAATGTGAACGGGCTGCGTGCCGCCGCGAAAAAGGGTTTCGTGGAGTGGCTCGCCGGGACCGCGGCCGACGTCCTGTGCCTCCAGGAGGTGCGTGCCGAGCCGCTGCAGCTGCCCGAACACGTCCGCACTCCCGACGGCTGGCATGTCGTGCACGCGCCCGCCGCCGCCAAGGGCCGCGCCGGCGTCTCCCTCTACACCCGACGCGAGCCCGACCGCGTCCGGATCGGCTTCGGCTCGGCGGAGTTCGACACCAGCGGCCGGTACGTGGAGGTCGACCTGCCGGGGGTCACGGTCGCCTCCCTCTACCTCCCCTCCGGCGAGGTCGGCACCGCGCGCCAGGACGAGAAGGTCCGCTTCATGGGCGAGTTCCTGGCCTACCTGAAGTCCCTGCGCGAGCGCGCCGCCGCCGATGGGCGCGAGGTCGTCGTCTGCGGTGACTGGAACATCGCCCACCAGCAGGCCGACCTGAAGAACTGGCGCGGCAACCAGAAGAACTCCGGGTTCCTGCCGGAGGAGCGGGAGTGGCTGAGCCGGGTCCTGGACGAGACGGACGGTGGCTACGTGGACGTGATGCGCTCCCTGCACCCCTATGTGGACGGGCCGTACACGTGGTGGTCTTACCGGGGGCGGGCCTTCGAGAACGACTCGGGTTGGAGGATCGATCTCGCTGTGGCGACTCCCGGCCTCGCGGCCAAGGCGGTCAAGGCCTTCGTCGAGCGGGCCGCCACGCATGACGAGCGCTGGTCCGACCACGCTCCCGTGACGGTGGTCTACGACCTCTGATCGCGCCGCAACCGCCGGTCCAACGCCAGTGACAGTTCCGCTTCCACCACACTCCGCGCCAGCGGCCGCAGGCGTCGGAGGTTCTCCTCGGGGCCGTGGCGGAGGACGAGGTCGGTGAAGAGTGCGGCGAGGGCGTCGGCGTGTTCGCGGACCTCTTTGCCGGCGGCGAGGACCTCGGCGAGCGGGATGCCCTCCTGGACCAGGGTGGCGGAGACGTCCAGCAGGCGGCGGCTGATGTGGACGATCTCGTCGCCGTCGGTGCCGAGGTAGCCGAGGTCCAGGGCTGCGGCGAGGTTCTCGGGGGTCACCTGGCCCTCGAAGCGGGCGGCGAGTTCCTCGGGGGTGACGCGGACCGGTTCCTCTTCGGTGGGGCTGTCGACGCCGAGGAGGTCGGCGACGTCGCGGCCGTGGTCGAGGGCCTCGGCCAGTTCGGCGATGCCGCTGAGGGTGTGGCCGCGTTCCAGCAGCGCGGAGATGGTGCGCAGGCGGGCCAGGTGACTGTCGTCGTACCAGGCGATGCGGCCCTCGCGGCGCGGTGGGTGGATCAGTCTGCGCTCGCGGTAGAAGCGCAGGGTGCGCACCGTGATCCCGGCCTTGCTGGCCAGCTCCTCCATGCGGTATTCGCGCGTGTCTGCCACGCTCGAACCCTATGTCGTACTCCCGGTAACTTTCGTGGTCCCGACCCCTACCCCTCAGTACGGAGCTGCTCTACGCTCCCATTGCGCCAGTGTTCACTGGCATGGTTCAGCGCGATGCGTGGAGGCTTCGGGATGGCCGAGCACGAACACGGATACGGGCACGGGAACGAACACGCGACCGAACGCGAGCATGTGCGGGTGGCGGTGGTCGGGAGCGGGTTCGGCGGACTGGGGGCCGCCGTACGGCTGCGACGCGAGGGTGTCACCGACTTCGTGGTGCTGGAGCGGGCCGGCAGCGTCGGCGGCGCCTGGCGGGACAACACCTATCCGGGGTGCGCCTGTGACGTGCCGTCCCATCTGTACTCGTTCTCGTTCGCGCCCCACCCCGACTGGCCGCGCACCTTCTCCGGGCAGGAGCACATCCGCGCCTACCTGGAGCATGTGGCGGACGTCTTCCGGCTCCGGCCGCACATCCGCTTCGACTCCGAGGTGAAGCGGATGACGTGGGACGGCGAGAAGCTCCGCTGGGACATCGAGACCAGCAGCGGCGCCCTCTCCGCCGACGTCGTCGTCTCCGCCACCGGGCCGCTGTCCGACCCCAGGATCCCCGACGTCCCGGGGCTGGATTCGTTCCCCGGCAGGGTCTTCCACTCCGCCCGCTGGGACCACGACTACGACCTGCGCGGCAAGCGGGTCGCCGTGGTCGGGACGGGCGCCTCCGCGATCCAGATCGTGCCGGCCGTCCAGCCCCTCGCCGGGCGGCTCACCCTCTTCCAGCGCACCCCGCCGTGGGTGCTGCCCCGCGTGGACCGGGCGATCAGCGGCGCCGAACGCGCGCTGCACCGGACGCTGCCCTTCACCGCGCAGGCCCGGCGCGCACTGCTGTGGGGGATCCGGGAGTTGCAGGTCCAGGCGTTCACCAAGCACCCCGAAGAACTCGGCCTGGTCGAGCGGGTGGCCAGGCTCAACATGGCCCGCCACGTCAAGGACCCGGCTCTGCGTGCCAAGCTCACGCCGGACTACCGCATCGGTTGCAAGCGGATCCTGCTGTCGAGCGAGTACTACCCGGCGCTCGCCCGGCCGAACGTGGACGTCGTCGCGAGCGGGTTGAGTGAGATCCGCGGGTCCACGCTCGTCGCCGCGGACGGCACCGAGGCCGAGGCCGACGTGATCGTCTTCGGGACGGGCTTCCATGTGACGGACCTGCCGATCGCCGACCGGGTCGTGGGTGCGCAGGGGCGGACGCTCGCCGAGTCCTGGAAGGGCGGCATGGAGGCCCTGCGCGGGAGCTCGGCGACCGGGTTCCCCAACTGGCTGACGGTCATCGGGCCCAACTCCGGCCTCGCGAACTCCTCCATGATCCTGATCATCGAGTCCCAGCTGAACTACCTGGCCGACTTCCTGCGGCAGTTGAACGTCCTCGGCGGCCGGGTCGCTCTCGACGCCCGCCCCGGCGCCGTACGCGCCTGGAACCACCGGGTGCAGGAGCGGATGAAACGCACGGTGTGGGCCACGGGCGGCTGCACCAGCTGGTACCTGGACGCGAACGGCCGCAACACCACCGTCTGGCCGGGAACGACGACCGAGTTCCGGCGGGCGACACGGCGGGTGGACCTGGGGGAGTACGACGTCCTGCGGGTGCCCGCGGCGCAGCGGGCGGAGGCCGGCGCATGAGCCGCCCGACGCATGTCTCCTGCGGCACCTATGCCCCGCCCGTCCCCGCGCGCGTCCTCACCACAACCTCCGCCGACGGCTCCCGGCTGCACGTCGAGGTGCACGGAGTCGAGCAGGCGCCCGCCGTGGTCCTCGTGCACGGCTGGACCTGCTCGACCGCCTTCTGGGCGGCGCAGATCCGGGACCTGTCCGTCGACCACCGGGTCATCGCCTACGACCAGCGGGGCCACGGACGCAGCCCCGCGAGCCCCGCCTGCACCACGGACGGGCTCGCCGACGACCTCGAAGCCGTACTGCGGGCCACCCTCGCGCCCGGCGAGAAGGCGGTGATCGCCGGTCACTCGATGGGTGGGATGACGGTCATGGCCGCCGCCACCAGGCCCGCGTTCCGAGAACACGCGGCGGCCGTCCTGCTGTGCAGCACGGGCTCGTCGCGGCTGGTCGCCGAATCGCTGGTGCTACCGATCCGCCCGGGCCGGCTCCGGACCTGGCTGACCGGGCGGCTGCTCGGCTCCCGCGCGCCGCTCGGGCCGGTCACGCCACTGGCCCGGCGGATCCTCAAGTACGGGACGATGGGCCCCGGTTCGGCCCCCGACATGGTCGAGGCGTGCGCCCGTATCGTGCACGCCTGCCCGCGCGGGGTGCGCCACGCCTGGTCGCACGTCCTCGGCCTGCTCGATCTCGACCACGGCGTACGGGAGTTGAACGCGCCGACGGAGGTCGTCGTGGGCTCGGCCGACCGGCTGACGCCGCCGGTGCAGGCCCGCGCGCTGGCCGCCGCGCTGCCGGACTGCGTGGGCCTGACCGAACTGTCCGGGGTCGGCCACATGACACCGGTCGAGGCGCCGGAGCTGGTCACCGGGAGGATCCGAACACTCGTCACCGCCTGTGTGACGGGGGCGCAGATCGAGGAGGGCGCATGACCAGGGTGAGCCTTGAGGGGCAGGTCGCCGTCGTCACCGGAGCGGCGCGGGGCGTGGGGGAGTTGCTGGCCCGCAAGCTGTCCGCGCGCGGGGCGACGGTGGCGCTGGTCGGACTGGAGCCGGACGCGCTCGAACAGGTCGCCGCGCGGCTGCACGGCGACAGCGCCCACTGGTACGCCGACGTCACCGACCACGCGGCGATGACCCGCGTCGCCCGGGAGGTCGGGGAACGGTTCGGGAAGGTCGACATCGTGGTCGCCAACGCGGGGGTCGCCACCGGCGGACCCTTCGTCGACTCCGATCCCGTGGCCTGGCGGCGGGTGATCGAGGTCAACCTGATCGGGTCGGCCGTGACTGCCCGGGCTTTCCTGCCGTCGCTGGTGGAGAGCCGGGGCTATCTGCTCCAGATCGCCTCCCTCGCCGCGATCGCCCCGGCGCCGATGATGACGGCGTACTGCGCGTCCAAGGCGGGTGTGGAGGCGTACGCGCACAGCCTGCGGGCCGAGGTCGGTCACCAGGGCGTGCGGGTCGGGGTCGGGTACCTGTCGTGGACCGACACGGACATGGTGCGCGGGGCCGACCAGGACGCGGTGATGCGGGAGTTGCGGCAGCGGCTGCCCTGGCCGTCCAACAAGACCTACCCCCTGGGACCGGCGGTGGACCGGCTGGTGGCCGGCATCGAGCGGCGGTCGAGCCATGTCTACGGCCAGTGGTGGCTGCGCGGGACGCAAGGCGTACGGGGGTACCTGCCCGGGATCATCGGGGCCGTCGGGCCGCGGGAGATGCGGCGGTTCGGGTCCCGGCTGGACGGCATCGGCTCCGGACTCGTCGGCGCAGGTGGGGCGGCCGACGAGGAGGCTCGCGCTACACACCGTAGTTGATCGACATGCGCCCTGTGACGGCCCGTGTGAATCTGGTCGAGCCCCACCCGAGGGGACCAACCCCCCACTCATTACGGGAGTGAACCCACATGGGTATGAAGGACCAGTTCCAGGACAAGTCGGAGCAGTGGCAGGAGCAGGCCAAGCAGAAGGCCCAGCAGGCCCGCGAGAAGGCTCAGCAGCGCGGCCAGCAGGGTCAGCCGAAGGGCCGGCCGAGCGAGCGGCCGCGCGACGACCGCATGCGTGACGACCGCATGCGCGACGAGGAGAACGAGCGCATGCGCCGCGAGCGCGAGGAGCAGGACCGGCTCGACCCGGACTACGAGGTCTGACGTAGCGTTCGGCTTCGGCCTGTGAGCGCGGGGTGCCCTTCGACGGGAGGGTGCCCCGCGTTTTTGTGCCCCGCCTCCGCCCCGCCTCCGCCCCCGTCGCCGTCGCCTGTCAATGCCGGGGCGGCAGTTGCGGCCTCGATCTGTCCGGTACGTGCCGGTAGTCCGGAGGCGTCGCGGGCGGGTTGGTCTCCAGGAGGTCCAGCGCCAGTTGTACCGCGTCGGCCAACTGGGCGTGCCTGCCCTCCGCCCAGTCCAGGGGAGTGCGGAGGATCTCCAGGTCGGGGGCGACGCCGTGGTTCTCCACGGACCAGCCGTACGCGTCGAACCAGGCCGCGTTCATCGGCACCGTGATCACCGTGCCGTCGCCCAGTTGGTGGCGGCCGGTCATGCCGACGACTCCGCCCCAGGTGCGCTGACCGACCACCGGGCCCAGCCCGAGGAGTTTGAAGGCGGCCGTGATCATGTCGCCGTCGGAGGAGGTCGCCTCGTCGGCGAGGGCGACGACCGGGCCGCGCGGGGCGGTGGAGGCGTACGACACCGGCTGGGCGCCCCTCGTCAGGTCCCAGCCGAGGATGGTGCGGGTCAGTTTCTCCACGACCAGTTCGCTGATGTGGCCGCCCGCGTTGCCGCGTACGTCGACGATCAGAGCGGGCCGCGACACCTCCATGCGCAGGTCCCGGTTGAACTGGGCCCAGCCCGAGCCCCCCATGTCGGGGATGTGCAGATAGCCGCACCGCCCGCCGCTCAACTCCCGCACGACGGCCCGGCGTTTGGCCACCCAGTCCTGGTAGCGCAGGGGGCGCTCGTCGATCAGCGGCACCACGGCCACCCGCCGCGACGGACCCTCTCCCTCCGCTGGTGCGAACGTCAGCTCCACCGTCGTACCGCCCGCTCCCGCCAACAAGGGGTAGGGACCCGCGACCGGGTCGACGGGGCGGCCGTCGACGTGGGTCAGCAACGCCCCCTCCCGGATGCCCGTGCCGGCCAGCGGTGAACGTGCCTTGGAGTCGGAGGAGTCGCCGGGCAGGATCCGCCGGACCGCCCAACCGCCGTCCCTGAGGACGAAGTTGGCGCCGAGCAGGCCCTGCCGGCGCTGGTAGTGCGCCGGGCCCTCGTTGCGGCGGGCGGAGGAGACGTAGGCGTGCGAGGTGCCCAGCTCGCCCAGCACCTCGCGCAGCAGGTCCGCGAACTCGTCGGGGGACGCGACCCGTTCGACCAGCGGGCGGTACTGGGCGAGCACCGCGTCCCAGTCGATGCCGCACATCCCGGGTTCCCAGAAGTACGCCCGGATGAGCCGGCCCGCCTCCTCGTACGCCTGGCGCCACTCGGCGGCCGGGTCGACCTCGTGCAGGATGCGGCGGGCGTCGATCCAGACCGTCGTGTCGACGTCGCCGGGCTCGGCGGACGGAACCGCGCGCAGGTCGCCCTCGTCGACGACCACCAGTCGGGTGCCGTCGCCGCTGACCGCGAACCAGTCCAGGTGCTCGACCAGTTCGGACTTCTTCGCCTTGCTGATGGTGAAGTGCTCCAGCGTCGGGCGGCCGCTGGTGTCGTCCGGGTTCGCGAACGTCTCGCCCAGCGCGCCCGAGATCGGCCAGCGCAGCCAGACCAGGCCGCCGCCGGCGACCGGGTACAGCGCCGAGTACTTGGAGGCGGCCACCGGGAAGGGCGTCACCCGGCTCTCCAGGCCCTCGACCTCGACGGTCACCGTGCCGTCGCCGACCTCGTCCTCCTCCGCGACGTCCAGGCCCCCGGCGGCCGGCCGGCCCTCCGGGTTCAGGGCGAAGGGGGAGGGGGTGGCCGAGGAGAGCGGGACCAGGTAGGGGCGGCAGCCGAGGGGGAAGGACAGGTCCCCGGTGTGGACGTCGTACACCGGGTCGAAGCCCCGCCAGGACAGGAAGGCGAGGTACCGGCCGTCCCTGGTGAACACCGGGTTCTCGTCCTCGAAGCGGCCGTCCGTGACGTCGACGATCAGTGGGTCCCCCAGTGCGGTGCCGGAGATGCGGGCCATCTTGATCTGCCGCAGCGTCCTGCCGATACCCGGGTGCGACCAGGTCAGCCAGGCCCCGTCCGGGGAGAACGCGAGGTCGCGTACGGGGCCGTTGACCGAGTGGATGAGCTCCACGATCTCGCCGACGCCGTCCTCGGTGCCCGTGTCGTCGGGCACCGTGAGGAGCAGCAGCCGTCCGTCGTGGGAGGCGATCGCCAGTCGTTCGCCCCGCGGGTCCGAGACCAGTTCGAGCACGCGGCCCAGCTCTCCCGACGCCGGCCGGCGCGGTGCCCGGTCCCCGGTCGCCCTCGGCAGGTAGGCGATCTCGACCGCGTCCTCGCCCTCCGCGTCCGTCACGTACGCCACCTGGCCGCCCGAGCCGAGCATCTCCGGGAGCCGGACCCGTACCCCCGGCGTGTCCGTGAGGGTGCGGGCGGGGCCGTCGCGGTGGGTGAGCCAGTACAGGCTTCCGCGGACGACGACGGCGCTCGCGCGGCCCGTCTCGTCCACCGAGATGCCGTCCACGTGGTGGGCCGCGGGCACCTGGTACGTACGACGTCCCGCGCGCGGCCCGCTCAGCCGGACGTCCAGCCGGCGGGGCACGGAGTCGGCGGCGAGGTCGTCGACGATCCACAGGTCACCCGCGCACTGGTACACCACCCGCGTGCCGTCGCTCGCCGCGTGCCGGGCGTAGAAGGCGTCGTGGTCGGTGTGCCGGCGCAGGTCGGAGCCGTCGTGCGCGCAGGAGTAGAGGTTGCCGACGCCCTCGTGGTCGGAGAGGAAGGCGATCCGGCCGCCGACGAACAGAGGGGAGTGCAGGTGACCGTCCAGGTCGGCGAGGATGCGCTCGCCGTGCAGCCACAGGCGGCCCGTGGCACCGCCCCGGTAGCGCTTCCAGGCGGCTGGTTCGTGCGGCGGGGTGCCGGTGAGCAGGAGCGTTCTGCGTTCGCCGTCGAAGTCGGCGGCCTGGATGTCGGAGACCGGGCCCCAGGGGAGCTTGCGTCCGGGGTCGCCGTCGGGGTGGACCTTGTACGCCCAGGTGAAGTACGAGAAGGGCTCGCCGTGCGAGGCGACCGCGAGGATCTCGCCGCAGGGGGTCCAGCCGCAGACCTGGGTGTCCGGAGATCCCCAGTGGGTCAGCCGCCGGCTCGGTCCGCCCTCCGTCGGGACCAGGTGGATCTCGGGGACCGAGGCCCACCAGCTCGTGTACGCGATCCGGCTCCCGTCGGGCGAGAAGCGGGGGTGGCCCACTTTGGTGCGGTCGACGGTGAGCCGCCAGGCACGGCCGGGGCCGTCGAGGGGGGCCAGCCAGAGGTCGTCCTCGGCGACGAAGCACAGCAGGTCGCCGCTCAGATGCGGAAGGCGCAAATAGCTCACCTTCCCATGCTTTTCCCGGGGATGGACCAGGGCAACTTATGAAAGGTCGGGCACGGTTTCACGCCAGGCGCGCTCAAGGTGACGCTCGACACGAACGAAACAGTTTCGTTTCGCTTGAGGGATGCGCTACATTCGTATGTACGAAACCGTGTCGTTCGGAGCCGGGGAAGGTGAGAGCCATGACTGAGGTCGCAACGGCGCGTCGCAGTCGGATCACGCCCGAGCGTGAGGCCGAGCTGTACTCGGCCGTGCTCGACCTGCTCCGGGAAGTCGGCTACGACGCCCTGACGATGGACGCCGTGGCCGCCCGCACGCGCTCCAGCAAGGCCACGCTCTACCGTCAGTGGGGCGGCAAGCCCGAGCTGGTCGTGAAGGCCATGCGGCACAGCAAGCCAGGCAGGATCGGCGATGTCGACACCGGATCCCTCCGGGGCGACCTCCACACCCTCCTCGCGCGCGAGGACGACTGCACCATGGAGCGCAACTCCGACCTGATGCGGGCGCTCGCCATGGCGTCGCACACCAATCCGGATCTGATGCGGGCGTTCAAGGAGCTGCTGGTCGAGCCGGAGATGGCCGAGTTCCGGCGGGTGATGCAACGTGCGGTCGACCGGGGTGAGATCCGGGCCGACTGCCCGGCGCTCGAGTACGTCACGCACATGCTGGTCGGCGCGTTCGCCACCCGCACGCTGATCGACGACCTGCCCCCCACGCAGGAGTTCCTGCGCTCGTACACCGACGCCGTGGTGCTCCCCGCCCTCGGTGTGACCACCCCCTAGCAAGTCCCCACAGCTGAACCCCACCTGACGTAACCGCTCACGTCGTCGGGACGATCACGCCTGCCACCCACCGGGCTGATCACCCCTTCCCTGCAGCACAACACGACCTGACCGGGAGTACGCCTTCGTGGCCACGTTCCTCTACAAACTCGGCCGGCTCGCCTTCAGGCGACGGCATGTCGTCGCCCTGATATGGGTGGCCCTGCTGACGCTCGCGGGTGTCGGCGCGGCCAGCGCCCCCGCGGCCGGAACCACGTCCTTCTCCATGCCGGGGACGGAAGCGCAGAAAGCTTTCGACCTGCTGGAACAGCGCTTCCCCGGAGCCAGTGCGGATGGCGGGACCGGGCGTATCGTCTTCAAGGCGCCCGACGGCGAGAAGATGACGGACGCCGACCACAGGGCGACCGTCGACAAGACCGTCAAGGAGCTGAGCGACGGCTCCGAGGTCGTCTCCGTCACCGACCCGTTCACGACCAACGCCGTCAGCAAGGACGGCACGGTCGCCTACACGTCCGTGAAGTACGCCGTTCCCGGCATGGAGCTCAAGGACGCGACCCGAAACGCCCTGGAGACGGCCGCCGACGAGGCCCGGGCCACCGGTCTGACCGTCGACGTCGGAGGTGACGCCCTGCAGGCCGGGGCCGAGCCGGGGGCGGCCGGCGAGGCCGTCGGTCTCGCCATCGCCGCGGTCGTCCTCGTCGTCACCCTGGGCTCGCTGGTCGCGGCCGGACTGCCGCTGCTGACGGCGATCATCGGCGTCGGGATCGGCGTCTCCACCATCACCACCCTCGCCAAGGCGCTCGACCTCGGCGACACCACCTCCACGCTCGCGCTGATGATCGGTCTCGCGGTCGGCATCGACTACGCGCTGTTCATCGTCTCCCGCTACCGCAGCGAACTGGCGGAGGGCCGGGACCGTGAGGAGGCGGTCGGCCGCGCCACCGGCACGGCCGGCTCGGCGGTGGTCTTCGCGGGCCTCACGGTCGTGATCGCGCTGGCGGGCCTCGCGGTCGTCAACGTCCCGATGCTGACCAAGATGGGCCTCGCGGCGGCCGGCACGGTCGTGGTCGCCGTCCTCATCGCGCTCACGATGATCCCGGCACTGCTCGGGTACGCGGGCCGGAAGGTCCGGGCGACGGGCGAGAAGCGCAGGCCGCGCGGCGGCAACACCGCCGAGAACGCCCGAAAGCAGCAGGCCAGGCCCGGCCTGGGCGCCCGTTGGGCGAGCTTCGTCATCCGCCGCCCGGCCGCCGTGCTGCTGCTCGGCGTGGTCGGTCTGGGGGCGATCGCCCTTCCGGCCACCCAGCTGGAACTGGGCCTGCCCGACGACGGCTCGCAGCCGACGTCCACCACGCAGCGCCGGGCGTACGACCTGCTGTCGGAGGGCTTCGGCCCCGGCTTCAACGGCCCCCTGATGATCGTGGTCGACGCCAAGAACAGCGACGACCCCAAGGCCGCGGCCACCACGGTGACCGACGGGATCAAGGGCCTCGAGGACGTCGCGACGGTGACGCCGGCCGCCTTCAACAAGGCCGGCGACACCGCGACGATCACCGTGATCCCGGACTCCAAGCCGTCCTCGGTCCAGACCGAGGACCTGGTGCACGCCATCCGCGACAAGGGCACCGGCATCAAGGCCGACACCGGCGCGAAGGTCCTGGTCACCGGCACCACCGCGATGAACATCGACTTCTCGCAGAAGCTCAACGACGCGCTGATCCCGTATCTGGCCCTGGTGGTCGGTCTCGCCTTCCTGCTCCTGATCGCGGTCTTCCGCTCCATCCTGGTGCCGCTGAAGGCGGCCCTCGGCTTCCTGCTCAGCGTGCTCGCCGCGCTCGGTGCCGTGGTCGCGGTCTTCCAGTGGGGCTGGCTGTCCGGTCTGATCGGCGTCGAGGAGACCGGCCCGATCATGTCGATGATGCCGATCTTCATGGTGGGCGTGGTCTTCGGCCTCGCGATGGACTACGAGGTGTTCCTCGTGACCCGCATGCGGGAGGCGTACGTCCACGGCGAGACACCGGCCCAGGCCGTGGTCACCGGCTTCCGTCACAGCGCCCGGGTGGTGGCCGCCGCCGCGATCATCATGATGGCCGTCTTCGGCGGCTTCATCAGCGCCGGCGAGGCCATGATCAAGATGATCGGCTTCGGCCTCGCGATCGCCGTCTTCTTCGACGCGTTCGTGGTCCGCATGGCGATCGTCCCGGCGGTGCTCGCGCTGCTCGGCAAGAAGGCCTGGTGGCTGCCGAAGTGGCTGGACCGCGCCCTGCCGAACGTGGACGTCGAGGGCGAGGGTCTGCGCACCCAGGCCGACAGGGACGCGGACGCGGACCCGGACCCCGACTCGGACGAGAAGAAGGAGCTCGTACGCGCCTGACGCGCACTCCGGGCTGACATGGACCGGCCGGTGAGGGCCCCGTGGGGACGGGGAGCCCTCACCGGCTTTCTCGTGCCGGGCCCAGGGGAGTGTCCAGGAGCAGGGCGAGCGTCTGCTTGAAGTCCTCGGTCCGCCGGTCGTCCAGCCCGCCCAGCGGGATGAGCAGCTGGTCGAGGAGCACCTGGACGGTGTCGATGGCGGGCCGCACGGTCGTACGTCCCTCATCGGTGAGCGCCAGCCGCACCACCCGGGTGTCCTCGGTGTCCCGGGCACGTCCGACCAGCCCGGCCGCCTCCAGGGAACGGGCCAGCTTGGAGACGTACAGCGCCTCAAGTCCGGTGTGATCGGCCAGCTCCCGCTGACTCGGTTGCCGGCCGGACCGCTCCATCCCGGACAGCGAGGCCAGCACCACGTACTGAGCGTGGGTCAGGTTCAGGGGCGCCAGGGCCTGGTCCACGGCGGTGCGCCACTTGTTGGCCAGCCGCCAGACCAGATAGCCGGGGGTGGGACCGAGGGGGGCGGGGGTGGCGGGGGTGTCACTCACGCGAAACACGGTACATGGCTACTGTTCGCTGTCCTCGCTGAGGACGGCGAGGACAGCGAGAGGCACTGTCCTCGCGCCGTTCTTGCCGTCCTCCCCGTTCTCGCCGTCAGGAGTCGGTGGCGCGCCCGAGGTAGGTGACGCCCGGATCGGCGTCCGGCACGTCGATCTCGTGGAAGCCGAGACGGTCGTAGAAGGCGCGGGCGGCGGTGTTGCCGGTGACCATGGAGAGGTGGACGGCCGGAACACCTCGCGCGCGCAGGGCGTCGAGGAAGGTCCGCATCAACGCCCGCCCGTGGCCGCGCCCCTGCCAGTCCGGGAGCAGGTCGATGTGCAGATGGGCGGGATAGGCGGCGACTTCGGGGACGAGCATCCGCTCGGGGTGGTGAAGAAGCGGGACGATCTCGTCGTCCGGGGTCCTCGGAGAGCTCGGTGGTCCGCTGGGTTCGGGATGGCGGTTCGCGACGAGGGGCAGCCACTTGAGCCGGAAGTCCTCGACGAAGCGGGGCGTGTCCGCGGTGCCGAGGATGTAGCCGACGGCCTGCCCCCGCCCGTCGTCCAGGACGAAGGCGAGCTCCGGTTCGAGATGGACGTACGGGGCGGCGAAGATCGCCGGGAAGATGCTGGGGTCGGCGTAGACGGGCCGGCTGTCCTGGCCGGCGTGCGCGGTACGGACGCAGATGTCGTCCAGGGCGGCACGGTCGGCGGGCCGGTAACGGCGGATGGCGGGCGCGGAAGTCATCGCCGAATCCTGACCTGGTGGGGAGCGCCCCCACAAGACGCGTGCCGGGAGCAGGTGGTGGGACCTGCCACCGGCCGGTGTGCCGAGCGGGAGTGACGTCGCCGCCCGCCCGCCCCTACGGCGCGACCCCTTCAGCACGAACTGGTCGTATCCCGTCCCGCTGGGCTCACCGTCCTCGCGGACGATCGCCCGACCCGCGTCCTGGTCATCGCGTGCGGCGTAGTAGCCGTAGAGAACATCCATACGGCCGATTTATGGCACCGGGCACTGACACAGAACCCGGTCGCGGGCCCCGTACACCCGCCACTAGCGTGCCGTGCATGACGACGACACCCGCGCCCGACACCCGCCCCGAGGACTCCGGAGCCCACCCCCGTTTCGCCGAGGCCCTGCGGGAGTTGGGCCTCGACGAACTGCACACCCGGATCCGTCGCTTCCCGGACGTCACCCGCACCGCCGCCGAGGCCGCCGCGGCCCTCGGGTGCGAACTCAGCGAGATCTGCAAGTCGTTGATCTTCGCGGCCGACGGGGTGCCGGTGCTGGTCCTGATGGACGGGGCGTCCCGGGTCGACGTGGAGCGGGTGCGGGAGGAACTCGGGGCCGGCAAGGTCACACGGGCCAAGGCCGACGTCGTACGGGAGACGACCGGGTACGCGATCGGGGGAGTGCCGCCCTTCGGGCACCGGACCCGCACCCGGGTGCTCGCGGACCGGTCGCTGCTCGCCCACGACGTCGTGTGGGCCGCCGCCGGTACTCCGCACACCGTCTTCCCCATGGAGCCCAAGGCCCTCGTCGCCCACGCGGGCGCCACCCTGGTGGATGTGCGCGAGCCCACCCCGTGACCCCGCTGGTCACCGCCGCCGTCCTGCTCGCCGCGGTCACCCACGCCTGCGGACGGAGAACAGGCGCGCCGCCACAGTCAGCATCAGCCCCGCCGCGATGAGGTATAGGCCAAGACGGTCTTCGGGCACAGACCGCAGGTGCTCGACCACCTAGACGCATAGGTCGTCACGGACGGCATCGGCGTCCCACGGTCCAGCAGTTCTCTTCGCGGCAGGTCCGCAAGCAGTCCCAGCACCAGGTGCCGTATTCGGCGACGGGGTTCGACCCGGGCGAACCTGGCAGCGATGCGGTCCATCAGGCCCGCGAACGCTTCCTGCCGGCGGGCAGCGTCTACGCTGTGGCCTTCGGCCACCGCGTGATCGTTCGTCTCACACACCGATGATCAACGGTGGCCGCGTCTACGAGTGCCAGGGGATGAAAAGGCTCGTCGAAGGAGACGCCGTGCTGGGAATGCTGGGCTTCTACGACGAACTGGACAACCGCTGTGGCCAGCCGAACGGATCGATACGCGATGCTGTCCAGCCCGTCGGCGAGCCGGATGAGATGGATCTGGTGGCCTACCTGGACGCCGGCCACGTCCTCATCGACGTCACGGAAGGCGGACACGACGTCATCACCGGAAGCGCCCACCGGCACTCTCCGGGATGCTCTTCCCTGGTGACCGACGGGTCCTGGCTGTGGCGCCAGGACTTGCCGCACTACGTGGAAACGCACCATGTTTCGCTGCCCCAGGCGTTCATCGGACACGTCCGCAGCCTGAACTATCAGATACCCACCATCATCGTCGCGCAGTTCGCTCCGCACTACGACGAGACCATGCCCGTGGTCGGCTGGGCCTCGGCTGTCCCATGGCGATCGACTGCGACCACGCTCGTACCTGAACCACGAGCAGTGACCAGCAAGGCCCAGTTCGACGCCGCGACGCTGGCCCAGGAACGAAACCGGCCGCACGGCAGCTGGGGCAGGCCACGCAAACCGCGGAGAACATAGGCGCCACCAGCCAAGAGCGATCTACAGCTGGAGTACTAACTTGGATCGGCTCATGACAAGCACTGTATGAGCCGGGTATGACATCGACCATTGTCGGCGCGGCGATCTGGGGTGTTATTCAAGGAACGGTTCGGCCCGCCGCGGGTCGCCGCGGCGGGGCTGCTGGTGGTGGGGATCGGACTGATGCTGTATGCCGGGTAGCCGCTCCTACGGCCGTGCCGCCACCGCGTCCACCTCGAAGAGCATCCCCGGCAGTGCGAGGGAGGCGACTCCGCTCAGGGTCTGGGCCGGGAGGCGGTCGCCGAAGCGGGCGTGCATGGCCTTGCCGAGGATCTCCAGCTTGGCGAGGTCGTGGTCGACGATGAACGTGCCGAGCCGGACGACGTGTTCGTATCCGAGGCCCACGCCTTCCAGGGCGGAACGCAGCCGGTCGAAGGCCAGGTCCACCTGCGCGGCGAAGTCGCCGGGGACGGGGGCGCCGGTGGCGTCCGAGGCGTACTGGCCGCCGATGAAGACGAGTTGCCCGGGCGCCGAGACGGCGTGGCTGTAGCCGAACGGCGTCGGATCGTGCAGGGCGGGCGGGTTCGTGATCGTGCGCTGGTCGGAGGTCATACCCGGGTGAACGTCCCGCGCGGGCCGGACCATTCCACCGGCCGTGCCATCAGCCGTACCACCGCCCATTCCACCGGCCGTGCCATCAGCCGTTCCACCGGCCGTTCCACCGGTCGTGCCCACCGGTCGTGCCCACCGGTCGTGCCCACCGGTCGTGCCCACCGGTCCTGCCCACCGGCCGTTCCACCGGTCGTGCCCACCGGTCGTGCCCACCGGCCGGTCCTCCGAGCCGCTTCCCGGGAGAGTGACCGTGCGCCGGGGGGTGCGCGGGCAGTCGTCGAGGAGCACTCTGGAAGCAGGTGTTCCGGAGGTGATCGTCATGACGTACAGCACTGTGGGATGGCACATCGAGCTGGAGTTCCAGGAGGATGATCAGCACACCCGGGCGGCCGCGTTGCTGCGTCTGCCCGACGGTACCGAGGCCCGCACGCACGGGCACGCCAGCCGTCACCGCATCGACCCGAACCAGCCGAGGGTGGGGGAGGAGATCGCCGCGGCTCGCGCGCTGAACGAGTTGGCGATGCAGTTGCTGACCAAGGCGCACGGCGAGATCGACCAGGTGTCCGGGCGGACCTCCCACCCGATCAACGTGTGAGTCAGTCCTTCAGCACAGTTCGCACGGCCCTGACCAGTGCCTGTGCTCGCGGGTCCGCCGTGACGGTCTTGCGGAAGCCGTTGGTGACGTAGCCGAGGGCGATGCCGGTCTCCGGGTCGGCGAAGCCGAGGGCGCCGCCGCGGCCCGGGTGGCCGAACGAGCCGGGGCCGAGGAGCGGTGACGCGCTGCCGTGCAGCATGTAGCCGAGGCCGAAGCGGGTGGTGACGACCAGGACGCGGTCCGGGCCCGCCGACTCCTCGGCGCGGGCCGCCTCGACCGTGGCCGGGTCGAACAGCCGTGTGCCGTCGACCTCGCCGATCAGGGCGGCGTAGAAGCGGGCCAGTCCGTCGGCCGTCGCGATGCCGTTGGTCGCGGGCAGGGCCGAGGCGCGGTAGGCCGGGTCGTTCTGGTCGGGGAAGGGCGTGATGGCGGAGAAGGCCCGGCGGGTGAGGGAGTCCGGGTCGTCGTAGGCCTCGGTGACCGCGCGCTTGGGGCGGACCCGCGGGCCCGGCCCCGGGGCGGGCTCGGGGACGTCGGCCAGCGGGCCGACGCGGCCGGGCCGGCCCGCCGCTTCCTCCGCCGACGGCAGCCCCAGCCACAGGTCCAGGCCCAGCGGCCCGGCGATCGTGTCCGCGATCCACTCGCCGGCACTCTGCCCCGTCACGCGCCGCACCAGTTCGTCGAGCATCCAGCCGTACGTCAGCGCGTGGTAGCCGTGGTCCGTGCCGGGCTCCCAGACGGGGGCCTGGGCGGCGACCGCCTCGGGGCCCCGGTACGGGTCGAGGGCTTCTTCCGGCGTGATCGGGTGGTCGAGCAGCGGCAGTCCGGCCCGGTGGTTCAGTACGTGCCGCACCAGTACCCGGTCCTTGCCGTGCGCCTTGAACTCGGGCCAGTACTCGCCCACCGGCGCGTCCAGGTCCAGCTCCCCGCGCTGATGCAGCAGCAGGGGTACGGCGGCGGCGACGCCCTTGGTCGCCGAGCGGATCACCTGGGCGGTGCCGCGCTGCCAGGGCTCGGTCCCGTCGACGTCCCTGGCACCGCCCCACAGGTCGACGACCCTGCGGCCGTCCCGGTACACGGCGACGGCCGCGCCCCGCTCCCCGAGCGCCTCGAAGTTCCGCACGAACGCGTCCCTGACCGGCTCGAAGCCCTCGGCGACTGTGCCGTTCACGTCCACGCCCACGTCCGTACTCCTTGCTCGCCGAGGTCCCGCCGCGGGGCCTGCCCGCCCCTTCAGCCAAGCAGAATCGTCACGTCGATGTTCCCGCGCGTCGCGTTCGAGTAAGGGCAGACCTCGTGGGCCGCGTCCACCAGTTTCGCCGCGATGCCCGCGTCCAGGACCGGGAGGGAGACGCTGAGGGCGACCGCGAGGCCGTAGCCGCGCTGCTTGTTGGGGCCGATGCCGACCTTGGCGGCGACCGTGGATCCGGACAGGTCGTAGCCCGCCCGGCGGCCGACCAGGACCAGCGCGTTGTGGAAGCAGGAGCTGTAGCCGGCCGCGAAGAGCTGCTCGGGATTGGTGCCGTTGCCGTCGCCGCCGAGTTCCGGCGGCATCGCGACCTTCAGCTCGATCTGGCCGTCCTGGCTGGTGACATAGCCGTCCCGGCCGCCGTGCGCGGTGGCCTCGGCGACGTACACGATCTTCGACGGACGGGTGTCGACAGCGGTGCCGACGGTGTCGGCAGCCGGGTCGGCGGTGGTGTCGTCAGTCATGGCCGGTTCCCCCCAGACAAGTGCGCATGCGTGTATCGCGCACAAGATACTGGCCGGTAGGTCAGTCGTAGTTACCGGGGGGTAGTAACCGCTGTCACGGACCGCGGGTCGAATCCGAACGGCAGCTCCAGCCGGTGAGCCCGCATCAGGGTGTCGTCGGAGAGGAGCTCGCCGGTCCCGCCGTCGGCGGCGATGGTGCCCTCGCTCAGGATCAGCGCGCGTGGGCACAGCTCCAGGGCGTACGGCAGGTCGTGCGTGACCATCAGGACGGTGACGTCCAGCGAGCGCAGGATGTCGGCGAGTTCGCGGCGGGAGGCCGGGTCGAGGTTGGAGGAGGGCTCGTCCAGGACGAGGATCTCCGGCTCCATCGCGAGGACCGTCGCCACCGCCACCCGGCGCCGCTGGCCGAAGGAAAGGTGGTGCGGGGGACGGTCCTTGAACTCGGCCATGCCGACCCGCTCCAGCGCCTGGTCGACGCGCTCCTCCAGCTGAGGCCCGCGCAGCCCGGCCGCCGCCGGACCGAAGGCCACGTCCTCGCGCACGGTCGGCATGAAGAGCTGGTCGTCGGGATCCTGGAAGACGATGCCGACCTTGCGCCGGATCTCGGCCATGTGCTGCTTGCCGACGGGCAGCCCGGCGACCTTCACCGTGCCGGTGCCGCCGGTCAGGATGCCGTTGAGGTGCAGCACCAGGGTCGTCTTGCCGGCGCCGTTGGGGCCGAGCAGCGCGACCCGCTCGCCCCGGGCGACGGCGAAGTCCACGCCGAACAGCGCCTGGTGGCCGTCGGGGTAGGCGAAGGCGAGGCCCGAGACCTCGAGGGAAGCAGTCACAGAGCCCATCCCAACACGCAGACGACAAGGGCGGCGAACGGCAGGGCGAGGGCGTACGACCACTGTGCCCGGTCCGCGGTCACCTCGTCGATCACCGGCATTGACCCGGCGTACCCCCGGCTGACCATCGCCAGGTGGACCCGCTCCCCGCGCTCGTAGGAGCGGATGAACAGCGCGCCCGCCGACTTCGCCAGCACGCCCCAGTGCTTCAGACCCCGGGCCTCGAAGCCCCGGGACTCCCGGGCGATCCGCATCCGCCGCATCTCGTCCGCGATGACATCGCCGTACCGGATCATGAAGGACGCGATCTGCACGAGCAGCGGCGGCAGCTTCAGCCGCTGGAGGCCCAGCAGGAGTTCACGCAGTTCGGTGGTGGAGGCGAGCAGGACGGAGGCGGCGACGCCGAGGGTGCCCTTGGCGAGCACGTTCCAGGCGCCCCACAGCCCGCTGACGCTGAGGGACATCCCCAGTACGTCCACCCGCTCGCCCTCGGCCACGAACGGCATCAGTACCGCGAACGCCACGAACGGGACCTCGATCAGCAGCCGCTTGAGCAGGAAACCGGCGGGGACGCGGGCCGCGTACGCGACACCGGCCAGCAGTACGGCGTACAGGCCGAACGCCCACATCGCCTCCCGCGGGGTCGACACCACGACCACCACGAAGGCGAAGGCCGCCGCCAGCTTGGTGTGCGGGGGAAGGGTGTGCACGGGCGAGTGGCCGTGCCGGTAGAGCCTGTGCGCGTGTCCCGCGCCCATCTCAGACGCCCGTACCCGCGGGAGAGGTGTCGTTCGTGCGGCGCCTGCGCACGGCCCAGAAGACCGTGCTGCCCGCGACGACCGTCACGCCCACGCCGATCACGCCCGCGAGACCGCCGGACAGCCGGGCGTCCTCGATGTCCTTGACGCCGTAGTCGGCGAGCGGGGAGTCCGCGTTCGCGTGCTCCTCGGCCTTCTTGTCGATGCCCTTGTCCGCGGCGACCTTCTCCAGGCCGTCGGGGTTCGAGGAGGCGTAGAAGCTGACGACGCCGGCCAGGACGAGGGAGGTCACCAGGCCGGTGATCCACAGCTTGCGGTGTGAGCGGGCGGCGACGGGTGCGGGCTCGGCTTCGGGTACGTCGACCAGCTCGCCGTTCACCCGCAGCTTCAGCTTCTGCTGGAGGCCACGGGCGCCGTACACCAGGTCCGGGCGTACGGCGATGACGGCGCCGACGGTCAGCGCGGTGATCGCGGCCTCGCCGACGCCGATCAGGACGTGCACGCCGACCATGGCGGTGGCGACCTTGCCGAGGGCGATGTCCGTGGTGCCGCCGATCGCGTACAGGAGCGTGAAGGCGAGGGCCGCGGCCGGGACCGAGAGCAGGGCGGCGACGAAGGAGGCGGCCGTGACGGACCGGCGGGTGCGGGGCAGGACCTTCACCAGGCCACGGAAGACGGCGTACGCGACGACCGTCGTGACGATCGCCATGTCCGTGATGTTCACGCCGAGCGCGGTCAGACCGCCGTCCGCGAAGAGGATGCCCTGCATCAGCAGGACCACGGAGACGCAGAGGATCCCGGTGTGGGGGCCGACGAGGATGGCCGCGAGCGCGCCGCCGAGGAGATGCCCGCTGGTCCCGGCGGCGACGGGGAAGTTCAGCATCTGTACGGCGAAGATGAAGGCGGCGACCAGGCCGGCCAGCGGCGCGGTTAGTTCTCCCCCGCTCTCGGCTGCGCTCGAGCGGGAGGTGCCCCCAAGCTCGCGGCGCGCGCCGCGCAGGCTCACGGCGACCGCGCCGGCGGCGGCGACTCCGGTCACGGCGGATACGGGCGCGTCGATGAATCCGTCAGGCACATGCACCGTTCGATGATAGTGGCTTGTTGCGAATGGTTCGCAAGAACGCAGCACGCGGAACAGGACGGAACAGGGCGGGGAAACACGATGCGAGGGTGAGGAAGAGCATCTTCGCTCCCGCAGGCGGGATCCAGGAAATGTGCGAGCCTGGGGATTGACAGGACGCACAGCTTCCGCACAGGTCACACAGCGTGAGAGGGCCGTCACGATGTCTCTGGTCGAACAGTACGCGCGAGCTCACATCGTGACGGACGCCGATATCCCGCAAGAGGGAGACGAGGCCGTGCCGGTCATCCTGCGCTACGACCCCGAGACCGACCCCCGTTCGGTACGGGTGCGGCTGCCCGGTTCCCCCGAATGGACCTTCCCGCGCTCGCTTCTCGAACAGGGCCTGCGCGCCCCGGCCGGCAGCGGCGAGGTCCGCGTGTGGCCGTGCGGGCGCGTCCAGGCCGTGGTCGAGTTCCACTCCGACGAGGGCGTCTCCGTGGTGCAGTTCGAGATGAAGACGCTGCTCAGGTTCCTGCGCCGGACCTACCTGGCCCCCCACGCCCCGTCCCGGGAGTCAGCCACCCATCTTCAGCAGTGACGCCACGATCGGGCCCGCCGTATCACCGCCGTGGCCGCCCTGCTGGACCACGCCCGCGGCCGCGAGATCACCGCGGTAGGCGGTGAACCACCCGTTCGGCTTCTTCTGGCCGTCGACCTCGGCCGACCCGGTCTTCGCCCCCACGTTGCCGGTGACCCCGGACATCGCCTCCGCCGCCGTGCCGTAGGCCGCCGTGTACGACATCAGCTCCCGCAGCTTCGACAGTGTGTCCGAGGACATCGTGCGGGAGGCGGTGGCGAGCTCGCGGTCGTCGACCTTCGGGGACACCAGGTAGGGCTGCTTGAAGGTGCCCGACTCGATGGTCGCCGACACCGACGCCATGTTCAGCGGGTTCATCCGCACCCCGCCCTGTCCGATCAGCGAGGCCGCCTTCTGGGCCGCGCTCTGCACCGGCACCGAGCCGTCGAAGGACGGCACACCGATGGCCCAGTTGTTCATGGACAGACCGAACACCTGCTGGGCCTGCCGGGTCAGGTCGTCGTTGTCGAGCTTGGGCGCCTGGCTGATGAAGGCGGTGTTGCAGGAGCGGGCGAAGCTCGCCTTGAAGGTGCCGCCCTTGATCTCGAACTTGTCGTCGTTCTGGAACTTCCAGCCGCCGTACGTGAAGTACTTCGGGCAGGGGTGCGCCTTGTCGGGCGAGGCCAGCTTCTTCTCGATCAGCAGCGAGGAGGTGATGACCTTCATCGTGGAGCCGGGGGCGAGAGAGCCCTGGAAGGCGGTGTTGAAGCCCTGGGAGGCGTTCGCCACGGCCAGGATCTCGCCGGTCGAGGGACGCAGCACGACCACCGACGACCTGGCCTTCTTGGCGACCTGCCGCTCCGCCGCCGCCTGGAGCGTCGGGTTCAGGGTCGTCTTCACCGTGCCCGGTGTGCCCTTGCTGAGCTCCAGCAGCGTCTTGTCGGACGCCTTCGACGACTTCGCGGACTTGCCGCGCACGATCCTGAGTTCGACGCCCGCCTTGCCGCCGGCCGTCTTGCCGTACTTCTCGCGCAGCCCGTCCAGGACCGGGCCCAGCGACGGGTACCTGGCGGTGGTGATCTCGCCGCCGTCCCGGTCGAACGCCTTGACCGGCGGGGTCCCGGACTCGCCGGTGACCAGCGTGTCGCCGTCCTGGAGGTCGGGGTGGACGACCGAGGAGTGCCAGTCCACCCGCGGCTTCCCGTCGGTGGTGTCGCGGACGACGGTCAGCGCGCTGGCGTACGTCAGCGGCTTCTCGGTGCCCTTGTACGACACCGTGGCCTTCACGGAGAAGGGGACCTTGTCGCCGGTGCGGGTGCCCGGGGTGAGGGTGACGCCCTTGAGGTGGGCGTCCTTGGTGTAGCCGGTGAGCAGGGTGGTGGCCGCCGCGCTGTCGTTCGTGGCGGCGGCCGCCTGCGGGACCCTGCCCAGCTGCCAGGCGGTGAGGAACCTCCGGGCCGTGGTGGTGACCTCGGTCGCCGACAGCGGGCCGCTCGGGATGTCCTTGGCCTTCTGGTCGGCGCTCGAGGACGTCGTCTGCGTCCGGTCGTCGGCCGCGGCCCCGCCGCCGTACAGCGCGTACGCGCCGAAGCCGACGCCGCCGACGACCACGGCGATCATCCCGCCGACCACGGCGGGCGTGGTCTTCCGTCGCTCGGCGACGCGCCTTCTGTTGCCCACAGCCTTCGTTCCTCCGCGAATCCCAGGGTCACCGTTGCCCTCGTTCACCACAACGACGGCACCAGCCTAGAGTCCCGTCCTTCGCGGGTGACTTCAGCCGGCAGCTCGTAGCACAGCTGCGACAATCGGACCGGCCGCGTCGCCGCCGTGGCCGCCCTCCTCCGTCATGGCCGCCGCGGACACGTCGTTGCGGAACCCGGTGAACCAGCTGTTGGACACGGCCTGTCCGTCGACCTCGGCGGAACCGGTCTTCGCGCCTATGTCCCCGCCGAGCCCGGCCATCGCGTTCGCGGCGGTGCCCTGCGTCGCGGTCAGTCGCATCATCTGCTTGAGCTGCGCGGCGGTGCCGGACGGCAGGCCCTTGGCGGTCGCCATCCGGCGGTCGTCGAGCCCGGCCGGGACCAGGTAGGGCTGGCGGAAGGCGCCGGTGATGGCGGTGGCCGTCACGGAGGCCATGTTCAGCGGGTTCATCTGGACCTGGCCCTGACCGATCGCGTTGGCGGCCCGGTCCGGACCGCTCTCCGCGGGGACCTTGCCGTCGAAGGAGACGATGCCGGTCTTCCAGTCCTGGTTGAGTCCGAACCGCGTCTCGGCCTCCGTGGTCAGCGACTCGTCGGTGAGCGGCTCCTCGTCGATCAGCTTGATGAAGGCCGTGTTGCAGGACCGCAGGAAGCTGTTGGCGAGCGTGGCACTCTCATTGGCCTTCATGTTCGTGAGGTTCTTGAAGGTCTGGCTTCTGTAGACCGCCGTGTCCGGGCAGGGTGCCGGGCCGTTCATCGAGGTGACGCCGTTGTCGATGAGCATCGCGGCGGTGATGATCTTCATCGTGGAGCCGGGCGCGACGGTGCCCTCGAAGGCGGCGTTGAAGGCGTCCTTGCGGTTGTTGGCCACCGCCAGCACCGCACCGGTGCTGGGCTTGACGGCGACCACCGACGAGTTGGCGTACAGCTTGACCGCCTTCTCGGCCGCGGCCTGCGCAGTCGCGCTGAGCGTGGTCCGCAGCTTTCCGGGCTTGCCCTTGGTGAGGGTGAGGAGCGAGGTGTCGGCGTCGCCCTCGTCGGCGTGCCTGATCACCAGTTCGACACCGGGGGTTCCGCCGGCCTTGTCGCCGTACTTGGCGCGCAGGGTGTCCAGGATCGTGCCGAGGGAGGGGTACTTCTCCTTCGTCAGCACGGTGCCGTCGCGGTCCACGGCCTCGATCGGCGGGTTCGCCGCCTCCCCGGTGACGAGGGTGTCGTCCCGCCGCAGCTCGGGGTGGATCACGGAGGGCTGCCAGTCGACCAGGGCGCGCCCGGTGGAGACCCCGCGCACGACGGTCAGCTTGGTCTTGTACGTCAGCGGCTTGGACGTTCCGTCGTAGGTCACCTGCGCCTTGACCGTGTAGGGCACGGTCGCGCCGGACGCCGCACCCGGGGTGATCTTCACGTCGCTGATCCGGGCGCTCTGGCTGTACGCCGTCAGCAGCGGCCCGGCCGCCGCGGCGTTGTTCGTGTACGCCGCCGCCTTCGTCGCCTGCCCCTTCTCCCAGGCCGCGAAGAACTTGGCGGACGTCTCCTTCACCTCGTCAGCGCCGGGCGGCCCGCTCCTGACGGCCGCGGTTCCCGCGCCGCCGCCACCGTCCCCGTTCAACGCGGACACGAAGTTGTACGCCCCGTACCCCGCCCCGCCCACCATCACGACGAACACACCACCGACGACGGCGGCCTTGACCCCCCTGGCCATGGAACTGTCCCCTCCCGTTACCCCACTCGGTGCTTCGCACTGTACGGGGCGCCTGTGACGGGTGGGGCTGGACCCGGGGAGTCGCGACGGCTAGACCCAGGTATCCAGCCACATCCGCGACCGCCACTGGTCGATGGGGATCGCGGTGCCGGTGTACAGGGGCCAGAAGTAGATGAAGTTCCAGGCGATCAGCAGGACCAGGATGCCCGCGCCGGTGGCGCCCGCGACGCGGCGGGTGTCGGTGGAGCCCGGGGGGCCGATGATCGCGCCGAGGAGCATGGTGACGGCCAGGCACAGGAACGGGACGAAGACGATCGTGTAGAAGAAGAAGATCGTGCGGTCCTGGTAGAGGAACCAGGGGAGGTAGCCGGCCGCGATACCGCAGGCGATCGCGCCCGCCCTCCAGTCGCGGCGGAAGAACCAGCGCCACAGCACGTACAGGATCGCGAAGCAGGCCACCCACCACAGCAGGGGCGTGCCGATGGCGAGGACCTCTCGGGCGCATTTCTCGCCCGCGTCGGCCGGGCAGCCGTCCTTGCCGGGTGCGGGGGACTCGTAGAAGTACGAGACCGGGCGGCCCGTGACGAGCCAGCTCCACGGATTGGACTGGTACGTGTGCGGCGAGGAGAGGTGGATGTTGAACTCGTAGACCTCGTGCTCGTAGTGCCACAGGCTGCGCCACCAGTCCGGGAAGAGCCAGGACCAGCTGCTGTCCTTGCCGTCGGGGGTGGTGGCCCAGTTGCGGTAGTAGCCGCCCTTGCCGTTGGCGGGGGAGAGGATCCAGCCCAGCCAGGACAGGACGTACGTGGCGAGCGCGACCGGGACGGTGGCGAGGCACGCGAGGTTGAGGTCGCGCCGGAGCACCGCCGCGTACGGGCGGTCCGCGCCCGCGACCCTGCGGGTGCCGACGTCCCACAGCACCGTCAGCACACAGAACGCGGCCAGCACGTAGAGGCCGTTCCACTTGGTGCCGATCGCCAGGCCCAGCATCAGGCCCGCCAGCCAGCGCCAGGGGCGCCATCCGAAGCGGGTGGTCTCCGCGACGTACGCGTCGGGGCGGGCCCGGCCGTCCGCGCCCAGGGGGAGCGCGGCGGCCAGTTTCGCGCGGGTGTTGTCGCGGTCGATGACCAGACAGCCGAACGCGGCCAGCACGAAGAACATCAGCACGCCGTCGAGCAGCGAGGTGCGGGCCATCACGAACGCCAGGCCGTCCACCGCCATCAGCGCGCCGGCCAGGCAGCCGAGGAAGGTGGAGCGGAAGATCCGGCGGCCGATCCGGCACAGGATCAGGATCGACAGGGTGCCGAGCAGCGCGGTCATGAACCGCCAGCCGAACGGGTTGAACCCGAACATCAGCTCGCCGAGCCCGATGACGTACTTGCCGACCGGCGGGTGCACGACGTACGCCGCGCCCGTCGGGACCGGCACGTTCCCGTTGTTCGCCAGGATCACGTCGTTGACGTTCTTGTCCCAGTTGACCTCGAAGCCGCGGTGGACGAGCGCCCACGCGTCCTTGGCGTAGTACGTCTCGTCGAATATCACCGCCTTCGGGCTGCCCAGGTGGTAGAAGCGCAGGATGCCCGCGAACAGCGTCACCAGCAGCGGGCCGCCCCAGCCGGACCAGCGGGTCAGCCGGTCGGCGAACGGCCCGGACACCCCGATGACCTGCCACAACCGCGGGCTGGGCTTCACATACGGCGGCACCAGGCGGTCGCGTACGTCGCTTCTGGGCCCGGCCTGGTAGCCGAAACGGCGCAGCCGCTGCTGCCACGACGGCCGCTGGTCCTGGGGGGCCTGGTCCTGCCGGGTGTCCGTGGAGGACGCGGTACTGGTCACCGCGCCATCGTAGGGAACCGGGCTGTGTGAGTCCTGCCTCTCGGCCCCTGCGAGGATGGAAACGTGACAGTTGCGCCCGGAACCCTGGTCCTCGCCGGCACTCCCATCGGTGACGTGTCCGACGCCCCGCCCCGGCTCGCCGAGGAGCTGGCCGGTGCCGACGTCGTCGCCGCCGAGGACACCCGGCGGCTGCGCCGGCTGACGCAGGCGCTCGGTGTGACGCCCAAGGGGAGGGTCGTCTCCTACTTCGAGGGCAACGAAGCCGCCCGGACGCCCGAGCTGGTCGAGGAGCTGGTGGGCGGCGCGCGGGTGCTGCTGGTGACCGACGCGGGGATGCCGTCCGTGTCGGACCCCGGGTACCGGCTGGTCGCGGCGGCCGTGGAGAAGGACATCCGCGTCACCGCCGTACCGGGACCGTCCGCCGTGCTCACCGCGCTCGCGCTCTCCGGGCTGCCCGTCGACCGGTTCTGCTTCGAGGGGTTCCTGCCGCGCAAGGCGGGCGAACGGCTGTCCCGGCTGCGGGAGGTCGCGGGCGAACGGCGCACGCTCGTCTACTTCGAGGCCCCGCACCGGCTCGACGACACCCTCGCCGCGATGGCGGAGGTGTTCGGCGCCGACCGGCGGGCCGCCGTCTGCCGCGAGCTGACCAAGACGTACGAGGAGGTCAAGCGCGGCGGGCTCGGCGAGCTGGCGGCGTGGGCGGCCCAGGGTGTGCGCGGCGAGATCACCGTGGTCGTCGAGGGCGCGCCGGACAAGGGGCCCGAGGAGCTCGACGCCGCGGAACTCGTGCGGCGGGTGCGGGTGCGCGAGGAGGCGGGGGAGCGGCGCAAGGAGGCGATCGCCGCGGTGGCCGCGGAGGCCGGACTGCCCAAGCGCGAGGTGTTCGACGCGGTGGTGGCGGCGAAGAACGCGGCGCTGTGAACGACGTGGTGTGAACGTCGTGGTGTGAACCCCGCGCTGGGAACGGGGCGCCGCGAACTTCGTGCTGGGAACGCGGCGCGTGAACCTCGTGCTGGGAACGCGGCGCGTGAACCTCGTGCTGGGAACGCGCCGCGTGAACCTCGTGCTGGGAACGCGGCGCGTGAACCTCGTGCTGGGAACGCGGCGCGTGAACCTCGTGCTGGGAACGCGGCGCGTGAACCTCGTGCTGGGAACGCGCCGCCGCTGACTTCGCGTTGTGAACGCGGCGCCGCGAACTTCGCACTGTGGGGACGACGTTGTGGAGACGACGTTGTGAAGGTCCCGTTGTGAAAGCTCCGTCGTGGAGGCGACGTTGTGGGAGCGGCACTGTGGGGGTGACGTGGTGAGCAGGCGCGCAATGCCCCCTGAGCAGGGCGTATCTCCTCTGAGCGGGCGCCCCATCGCCGGGTAAAGGGCGGGCGGGAAAAGCAAAGCCCAGCCCGCTCACCGAGGCCGTTTTGGCAAGCGATGTCCAAATCGCCTCCAACACTCGACAGGCCCGATGCGTTCATGCGGGCGGAGGCGTCCACTGGAGTGCAGGGACGCTTGTCCCTTCCTCCGGCGGACAAGAGGAGCTGGCATGAGTGAGACCGCCGTGGTCCACGAGTCGTATTCCTTCGCCTGCATGCGATGCGGGCACGGGTGGGAGCAGTCGTACGAGATAGAGCACCACGTGGACGCCGAAGGCCGCGAGTTCGTGCAGTACGTGGTGGCCGGTCAGGTCGTGCCCTCTCCGCTCTCCAGGCCCTCCTGCGCGAACTGCGACAACCACGTCGTACGGATCATGCGGCCGGGACGGGTCGCGTCGGCCCGCGAAGCCGCCCACCGGCAGCACGAGACGCCGCCGGCCGGACCGGTGGAGGCGCCGATCGCCGAGGGCGACGGGCGGGGCGGGCAGAAGGAGCCCCACCACTGGCACCTGTCCGACATCCTGCACCCGTTCCAGCGCAAGGCGAGCTGACCCGCTCCGGCACCGGTGACGGCATGCCCCTTTCGTAGGATCGGGGCATGCCTTCGAACGCCGCCTCCGGCACGTCAGACAAGCGCGACAAGAACGCGGCCCCGCCGCTCCCGGAGCCCCTCCGGGTGCCGGTGGCCGACTCCCACACCCACCTCGACATGCAGGCCCAGGCCGTGGAGGAGGGGCTCGCGAAGGCCGCGTCGGTCGGGGTGACGACGGTCGTGCAGGTCGGCTGCGACGTGGCCGGCTCGCGGTGGGCCGCCGAGACGGCCGAGCGGTACGACGCCGTCCACGCGACCGTCGCCCTGCACCCCAACGAGGCGCCGCGGATCGTGCACGGCGACCCGGACGGCTGGTCGCGGCAGGGGGCGCGGCAGCCGGGCGGCGAGGCCGGACTCGACGAGGCGCTCGCCGAGATCGACCGGCTGGCCGCGCTGGAGCAGGTCAAGGGCGTCGGCGAGACGGGACTGGACTACTTCCGCACCGGACCCGAGGGCAAACAGGCCCAGGAGCGGTCCTTCCGTGCCCACATCGAGATCGCCAAGCGGCACGGCAAGGCCCTGGTCATCCACGACCGTGACGCCCACGCCGACGTGCTGCGCGTGCTGAAGGAGGAGGGTGCCCCCGAGCGCACCGTCTTCCACTGCTACTCCGGGGACGCCGAGATGGCGGAGATCTGCGCCGGTGCCGGGTACTTCATGTCCTTCGCCGGCAACGTCACCTTCAAGAACGCCCAGAACCTGCGGGACGCCGTGGCCGTGGCCCCGCTGGAGCTGCTGCTGGTGGAGACCGACGCGCCCTTCCTGACGCCGGTGCCCTATCGCGGACGGCCCAACGCCCCGTATCTCATTCCGGTCACGGTGCGTGCGATGGCGGCCGTGCGGGGCATCGAGGAGGACGCGCTGGCGTCGGCGCTCGCCGCCAACACCGCACGCGCTTTCGGCTACGGCTGACCCCGGTGCCGAGCCGTTTTCGCCCTACTCGAACACGACTCTGAGTAGTCGAGTCGCTTTGGAGAGTTACTCTCGCTCCGCTAGGTTCTGGGGCTCGATCCGGACCCCTCTGGACCCCTCGGCCCCTGGAGCGTGTCGGCGTGAGCAACTCGCAGTACCAGACGTTCGAGACGTACGGCACGGAGCCGGCCCCCGAGCCGCGCCCCGACCCGCCCCCTGGCCTGCGCACGGCGGAGACGACGGCCTACGGCGTGTACGTGGCGCCGGCCGCGTACGGCATCCCGGCCGCGTACGGCACACCGGCCGCATACGACACACCCACCGGGTACGAGGACACGACGGCACCGGGCTACGAGGCCATGAGGTCACCGGGCTACGAGGACATGACATCGCCGCGCTACGACGCCGTGAGGCCACCGGCGTACGAGGACACGTACCGGCCCGCCTACGAGGTGCCGGAGGCGGCCGGTACCGACGGGCCGTGGCAGGGCGCGCCGGAGATGCCCGCGCCCGCCGCGCGCGCCCAGGTGAGCGGGCGGGCCGCGCGTCGGCGACGGGCGCGGTCCGCCGAGCGCACCGACAGCACCATGCGCCGGCTCCTGCCGCAGGCGCTGGTCGTCGCCTTCCTCGCCGGCGGCACCACCGCGTTCGTCGCCAAGGACAAGGCGATCGAGCTGAGCGTCGACGGCGCCCCGCGCACCCTGCACACCTTCGCGGACGACGTCACCGAACTGCTCGCCGAGGAGGGCGTGCGGGTCGGGGCGCACGACGTGATCGCGCCCGCTCCCGGCGAGGCGCTCGCCAGCGGCGACGAGGTCGCGGTGCGCTACGGCCGCCCCGTGCGCCTCACCCTGGACGGCCGGCGGCGCGAGGTGTGGACGACGGCGCACACGGTGGAGGGGGCGCTGCGACAGCTGGGGGTGCGTGCGGAGGGCGCGTACCTGTCCACCTCGCGCTCCCGGCGCATCGGACGCGAGGGGCTCGCGCTGGACGTGCGCACCGAACGTGCCGTGACCGTCATGGCGGACGGCCGGGCCCGCACCGTCCGCACCAACGCGGCGACCGTGCGCGAGGTCGTCGCGCAGGCCGGGATCACCCTGCGTGGACAGGACACGACATCCGTGATCCCGGAGAGTTTCCCGCGCGACGGGCAGACCGTCACCGTGCTGCGGATCACCGGCGGCAAGGAGGTCCGTGAGGAGTCCATCCCGTTCGCCGTGGAACGGACCGAGGATCCCGGGCTGTTCAGGGGCACCGAGGTCGTCGAGCGGGCCGGGCAGCCGGGGCTGCGGCGGATCACGTACTCCCTGCGGACCGTCAACGGCGTGCGGCAGAAGCCGCGGTGGATCCGGACGGAGCTGGTGCGGGAGCCACGGCCGCAGGTGGTGAAAGTGGGCACGAAGCCGCTCCCCTCGTCCGTGCGGGGAGCGGACGGTCTCGACTGGCAGGGGCTGGCGGCGTGCGAGTCCGGTGGACGGCCGGGAGCGGTCGACTCGTCGGGGACGTACGGCGGGCTGTACCAGTTCGACACCCAGACCTGGCAGAGCCTCGGAGGGAAGGGGCGGCCGCAGGACGCGTCGGCGGCGGAGCAGACGTACCGGGCGAAGAAGCTCTACGCGCGGCGGGGGGCCAGTCCTTGGCCGCACTGCGGAGGACGGTTGCACGGGTGAGCGGCCTCGCCGCGGGCCGTCGTGCCGGTCCCGGTGCCGGGCAAGCCGGTGACCCCGCCGAGTACATGCCGTACACCCCCGTACCCTTGTCCCGTGAGCAGCAGCCCCGCCCCCGATGCCCTTCTCGGCCCCGCCGACGTCCGTGAACTCGCGGGTGCGCTCGGTGTGCGTCCCACCAAGCAGCGCGGTCAGAACTTCGTGATCGACGCGAACACGGTCCGCCGTATCGTCCGTACTGCCGGCGTCCGGCCCGACGACGTGGTGGTGGAGGTCGGTCCGGGACTCGGCTCGCTCACCCTCGCGCTGCTGGAGGCGGCCGACCGCGTCGTCGCCGTCGAGATCGACGACGTACTGGCCGGGGCGCTGCCCGCGACCATCGCGGCGCGGATGCCGCAGCGGGCGGACCGGTTCGCGCTGGTGCACTCCGACGCGATGCACGTGAGCGAACTGCCGGGCCCGCCCCCGACCGCGCTGGTGGCGAACCTGCCGTACAACGTGGCCGTACCCGTACTGCTGCACATGCTGGAGACCTTCCCGAGCATCGAGCGCACTCTCGTGATGGTGCAGGCGGAGGTCGCCGACCGGCTCGCCGCGCCGCCCGGTTCGAAGGTGTACGGCGTCCCGTCCGTGAAGGCCAACTGGTACGCCGAGGTCAAGCGGGCCGGGTCCATCGGCCGCACCGTGTTCTGGCCCGCGCCGAACGTCGACAGCGGGCTCGTCTCGTTGGTGCGGCGGACCGAACCGATCAAGACGTCGGCGTCGAGGCGCGAGGTGTTCGCCGTCGTGGACGCCGCTTTCGCCCAGCGCCGCAAGACCCTGCGGGCCGCGCTGGCCGGCTGGGCGGGTTCCGCCGCGGCGGCCGAGGCGGCCCTGACCGCCGCGGGGGTCTCGCCGCAGGCGCGGGGGGAGGCCCTGACGGTGGAGGAGTTCGCGCGTATCGCCGAGAACGCCGGGAGCGTCGTGAGCGCCGGGAACGCCGGGAACGCCGGGAACGCCGGGAACACCGGGAACACCGGGAGCGCCGGGAACACCGGGAACACCGGGAACACCGGGAGCGCCGGGAACACCGGGAGCGCCGAGAACGTCGGGAACGTCGGGAACGCCGAGAACAAGGAGCCCGGGCAGCAGTGAGCGTCACCGTACGTGTCCCCGCCAAGGTCAATGTCCAGCTCGCGGTGGGTGCCGCCCGGCCCGACGGGTTCCATGACCTGGCCAACGTCTTCCTCGCGGTCGGCCTCCACGACGAGGTGACGGTGACCCCGGCCGACGAACTGCGCGTCACCTGCGCGGGTCCGGACGCCGGCCAGGTGCCCCTGGACCGCACGAACCTCGCGGCGCGGGCGGCGCTCGCGCTGGCGCAGCGCCATGGCCTGGCGGGCCCGGAGGCTGCCGTCCACATCCACATCGCCAAGGACATCCCGGTGGCCGGCGGCATGGCGGGCGGCAGCGCGGACGGTGCCGGGGCGCTGCTGGCCTGCGACACGCTGTGGGGAACGCGGGCCTCCCGCGAGGAACTCCTCGACATCTGCGCCGAGTTGGGCAGCGACGTGCCGTTCAGCCTGGTCGGGGGGGCGGCGCTCGGCACCGGGCGCGGGGAGCGGCTGCGCACGCTCGACGTCGGCGGGACCTTCCACTGGGTGTTCGCGATGGCGGGCCGCGGGCTGTCGACGCCGGCCGTGTTCCGCGAGTTCGACCGGCTGGCCCAGGGCCTGGACGTGCCCGAACCGGTCGCCTCCCAGGAACTGCTCGACGCCCTCGCCAAGGGTGACCCGGACGCGCTCGCCGCCGCCGTCTCCAACGACCTGCAGCCCGCCGCCCTGTCCCTGTTCCCGGAGCTCGCCGACACCCTCGCGGCCGGCCGGGCCGCCGGTGCCCTCGCCGCGCTGGTCTCCGGCTCGGGGCCGACCACGGCGTTCCTCGCACGGGAGGCCGAGTCGGCGGCGGAGGTGGCCGGGGCGCTGCGGGCGTCGGACACCTGCCGGACGGTGCGGACGGCGTCCGGGCCGGTGCCGGGCGCGACGGTGGTGACCCCGGGCGCGGCGACCGTGCCGACGGGGCTCTGAGCACCGGATGACCTCCCGCCGGCCTCCCGCTGCCGGTCGGGGAGTGGGCCGGGGATGTCCGCCTGCCCCGGCGACTACCCTGGAGGGTCGATCGTCCCCCCTGTCAGGAGAGAAATGGCCGTCAATCTGGTCAATGTCGAGAACGTCAGCAAGGTGTACGGCACTCGTGCCCTCCTCGACGGCGTGTCCCTCGGCGTCTCCGAGGGGGACCGGATCGGCGTGGTCGGGCGCAACGGCGACGGCAAGACCACCCTGATCCGGATGCTCGCGAAGCTGGAGGAGACCGACACCGGCCGCGTCACGCACTCCGGCGGACTGCGCCTCGGCGTGCTCACGCAGCACGACTCCCTCGACCCGGCCGCCACCGTCCGGCACGAGGTCATCCGGGACCTCGCCGACCACGAGTGGGCCGGAAACGCGAAGATCAGGGACGTACTCACCGGGCTGTTCGGCGGTCTGGACCTGCCGGGCTTCCCGCAGGGGCTCGACACCGTCATCGGGCCGCTCTCCGGCGGTGAGCGCCGCCGGATCGCGCTCGCCAAGCTGCTCATCGACGAGCAGGACCTGATCGTCCTCGACGAGCCCACCAACCACCTCGACGTCGAGGGCATCTCCTGGCTGGCCAAGCACCTGCGCGAGCGCCGCTCCGCGCTCGTCTGCGTCACCCACGACCGGTGGTTCCTCGACCAGGTCTGCACCCGCATGTGGGACGTGCAGAAGGGCGTCGTCCACGAGTACGAGGGCGGCTACTCGGACTACGTCTTCGCGCGCGCGGAGCGGGAGCGGATCGCCGCCACGGAGGAGACCAAGCGGCAGAACCTGGTCCGCAAGGAGCTCGCCTGGCTGCGGCGCGGCGCCCCCGCCCGCACGTCCAAGCCGCGCTTCCGGGTCGAGGCGGCCAACGAGCTCATCGCGGACGTACCGCCGCCGCGGGACAGCAGCGAGCTGATGAAGTTCGCCTCCTCGCGGCTCGGGAAGACCGTGTTCGACCTGGAGGACGTGACCGTCCAGGCCGGCCCCAAGGTGCTGCTCAAGCACGTCACCTGGCAGCTCGGCCCCGGCGACCGGATCGGCCTGGTCGGGGTGAACGGCGCCGGGAAGACGTCCCTGCTGCGGGCCATGGCGGAGGCGGCGTGGACCGAGGGGGAGACCCAGCCCGTGGGCGGCCGTGTCTCCGTGGGCAGGACGGTCAAGCTCGCCTACCTCTCCCAGGAGGTCGGCGAACTGAACCCGGCTCTGCGGGTACTGGAGGCCGTGCAGCAGGTCCGCGAGCGGGTCGACCTCGGCAAGGGGCGCGAGATGACCGCCGGGCAGCTGTGCGAGACGTTCGGGTTCAACAAGGAGAAGCAGTGGACGCCGGTCGGCGACCTGTCGGGTGGTGAGCGGCGGCGGCTCCAGCTCCTTCGCCTCCTCATGGACGAGCCCAACGTCCTCTTCCTCGACGAGCCCACCAACGACCTCGACATCGAGACGCTGACCCAGCTGGAGGACGTCCTCGACAGCTGGCCCGGCTCCATGATCGTGATCTCCCACGACCGGTTCTTCGTCGAGCGCACCACCGACCGTGTCTTCGCCCTCCTCGGCGACGCCACGCTGCGGATGCTGCCGCGCGGGATCGACGAGTACCTGGAACGGCGCCGGCGGATGGAGGAGGCCGCGGCCGCCGCCTCGGCTCCGGCGCCGGTCGCACCGAAGGGCGGCGTCCCGGAGAAGAGCGCCGCCGACCAGCGCGTCGCCAAGAAGGAACTCCAGAAGATCGAACGGCAGTTGGACAAGATCTCCGAGAAGGAGACCAAGTTGCACGCACGGATCGCGGAGAACGCCACCGACTTCGCGAAGGTGGCCGAACTCGACGCCGAGCTCCGGGACTTGGCCGGCGAGCGGGACGAGCTGGAAATGCGGTGGCTGGAACTCGCCGACGACGCGTGAAGGGCGCGTGAAGGCGCGTAACGACGGCATCACGGGCCGGTTCTCCCTTGGGAACAGGGGTGGAACCGGCCCGGTGCGTTGTCGGTCCCGAGTGATACAAAGAGCCGTCTGAGATCTTTCTGAGTACGGCTCTGAGTCCGTTACGTACCTCAGGGCGTGGCTAAAAATCAGTGATTGAACGGGGGAACGCGCTGATGACGCAGCCGCCCAACCAGCCGTCGCAGGGCGGCTTCGGAGCGCCGCAGGACCAACCGCCGCAGGACGGATCGGGAGCCTCACAGGACCAACCGCCGCAGCCACCGCAACCACCGCAGGGCGGTGGCTTCGGGGCGCCGCTGCCTCCGCCGCCGCAGGGGCCGCCGTCCGGCGTCCCGCAGCCCGGTCACGGGTATCCTCAGCAGCCGCCCGCCGCCCCGCAGTCGGGGCCGTACGCCCAGCCCGGGCCGTATGCCCAGCCCGGGCCGTACGCCCAGCCGGGGCCCTATGCCCAGCCGGGGCCGTACGGTCCGCCCCAGCCCGGTCCCTACGGTCAGCCCGGAGCCCACGGTCAGTCCGGTCCCTACGGGCACCCGCAGCAGCCGGGGCCGTACGCCCAGCCGCAGGGGTACGGCTATCCGCCGCAGCCCCAGTTCCCGGGCGCGCCCGGCACCCCGCCGCCCGGCTCCGGCAGCCGTCGCAAAGGGAAGACCGCCCTCGTCATCGGGGCCGCCGTGGCCGCGCTGCTGGTCATCGGCGGGACCGTGTTCGCGCTCAACAGCGGCGGTGGCGACGACAAGAAGCCGGTCGCCCGGCAGAGCGACGACCCCAAGCCCACCGCCACCGCCACCGACGCCCCGGTCAACCCCGGTGACGGCAGCGGTGCCGGCGGCGAGGACCCGGAGAACCTCAACGAGGGCCGGAAAGCCGGCGAGGCGAAGGTGCTCTGGTACAAGGAGGCACCCGACGCGCCCGCCGACGGCGCCGAGGCCCCCGGGATGTGGATCACCGACAAGGCCGCGGTGAAGGCGGTGTACAAGCAGCTCGTCGCCTACAACGTCGGGGACGGCGCCCCGACCTGGGACCCCATCACCTTCCCGCAGAAGATCTGCGGGGTCACCCCGCAGAAGACGTCCGACGACAAGATCGTCGTCGCGTACATGAACGGCACCAGCGACCGCGCCAAGTGCAATCTGCTCCAGCAGATCGACCTGAACACCGGGAAGAAGGGCTGGACCGGCAAGGTCGCGGACGGCGCCCTGTTCGACAGCACCCTCCAGATCGAACTGACCGTCAGCGGCAACACCCTGATGGTCGGACGTTCCCAGTCCGGCACCGCGTACGACGTCCGCACCGGCAAGAAGCTGTTCGACAAGAAGAGGTACGGCAGCGCCTGCTTCCCGGGCGCGTTCGCGGGCGGTGCCCGGCTGATCGCCGTCTCGTCCTGCGCCGCCGGCCAGGCCACCGAGCATGACGAGGTCCAGGAGCTGGATCCGGTGACCGGCAAGGCGAAGTGGACCCAGAAGTTCGACAAGGGGTGGACGGTCTCGCGGATCTACTCCGTCGACCCGCTGATCGTCTACAGCACCAACGAGGACAAGAAGGCGTGGAACATCTCCACCCTCACCCCCACCGGCGCCTTCCGCTCCCAGGTCCGCTTCGACGAGGACTTCGCCCCCTCCTGCGGCCTGGCCCTCCTCGCCAGTGACCTGCAGGGCTGCGAGGGCGTCGCGGCCGACGCGAACACGCTGTACCTGCCCACCGAGGCGACCAACGGGCCGAACGAGATCGTCGCGGTCAACCTCGCCACCGGCAAGGAGAAGTGGCGCGTCAAGTCACCGACGGACGAGTCGATGCTCCCGGTCAAGGTCGAGGGCGGCAAGCTCATCGCCTATGTGGAGCCGTCGTACTCCGAGGGCGGCCGGATCGTGTCGATCGCGACGGGCGGCAGCGGGCACACGCCGGCCAAGCTGCTGCAGAACCCGCAGGGGACCGCGCAGATCGAGAGCGGCTTCTACTCGAAGGACATCGACTGGGTCGACGGGCGGTTCTACCTCTCGACCAAGCGGCTGTCCGGAAACGAGGACACGAAGGAGAAGTTGATGCTCGCCTACGGCAAGTGACCGTTTCCTCCCGTTCGTCGTCTCTCGACTGTCTGTCGTCGTCCCCGCCATCGAGGTACCCACGTCATGACTCAGCCGCCTCCTCCGCCTCCTGACCAGCCTCCCAACCAGCCACCGCAGCAGGGCGCTTTCGGGCCGCCTGTGGGGCAACCGCCTCAGGGCCCGCCGCCGCAGACACCTCCTGGGTACGGCTACCCGCAGCAGCCACCGCCGCCGGCGCCTCCGGGGTACGGCCATCCGCAGCAGCCCCCGCAGACGCCCCCTGGTTACGGCTATCCCGGTCAGGCGCCCAACCCGTACGGCCAGCCGCCCGGCTACGGTCAGCCGCCCGGCTACGGCTATCCGCAGCCGACCATGCCGTTGCAGCCGCAGCCCGGGCCGCCCGGACAGGGCGGGAAGGGGAAGGTCAACGCGCAGCTCGCGATCATCGTGTCCGCCGTCGTGGCGATCGCCCTGATCGTCGGCGGTGGCGTCTGGTACGCCTCCTCCGATGGCGGCAGCGGCAAGAAGCACGACACCGCGAACTCCACCGGCGGCACCGGTGGCACGGATGCCGGCAAGGGCGACGGCAAGGACACCGGCGGCGGCAGCACGACGTCCACCGACCCGGTGGAGAAGGTGCCCGCGAACACCGCCTCCAAGGTCCTCTTCCAGGTCCCGGCGCCCCGGGTGTCCAAGGACACCACGATCGCCACGAACGGCTCCTGGCTCACCGACAAGGTGTACGCCAAGAGCGGCGTCGCCGAGGTCGTCGGCTATGACCCCGACAAGGGCACCAAACTGTGGACGATCAAGCTTCCCGGTCCGGTGTGCCAGGGCAGCGACCACACCACCGGCGACAACCGGACGGCGATCGTCTACCAGCCCGAGATGCCGACCAAGACCGAGCCCTCGCACGGCTGCAGTCAGGTCGCGGCGATCGACCTCGACGCGGGCAGGAAGCTGTGGACGAAGACCGCCACCGCCGGTGACGAGCCGATCAGCTTCAACAACGTCACCGTCAGCGCGAACACGGTCGCCGTGGGCAGCAGCAACGGCGGCGCCGCGTTCGACATCTCCACCGGCAAGCAGCTGTGGGCCCCGAAGCCGACCGACACCTGCTACGACTCCGGGTACGGCGGCGGCGCGAAGCTGGTCGCGGTGCGGCGCTGCGGTTCGTACAACGCGCCCCAGCTGCACATCCAGACCATCGACCCGAAGTCCGGCAAGGTGATCACCGAGTACAAGATGTCCGAGGGCATTGCGTACGCCAGTGTCGTCTCGACCGATCCGCTGGTCGTGGCCGCCGACGTCGGTGAGGCCGCGAAGGACGGCAGCGGGATCTCGGACTTCTTCTCCATCGACAACAGGACCGGCAAGCTGCGCACCCGCATCTCCGCGCCGAGCGACCAGTACGCGGCCAGCTGCGACGGCATCACCAAGGTCGAGGACTGCCACCAGATCGCGGTCGGCAACGACCGGCTCTACCTGCCGACCGAGGAGCACGACGGCAGCGGCGGCGCGCTCAGCCAGACCAACGAGATCGTCGCGCTCGACCTCACCACCGGCAAGCAGATCGGTCAGCGCGCCGACGCGGGGGAGGACTACACGATCATGCCGTTGCGGATGGACGGCACCAACCTCCTCGCGTACAAGCGTCCGCCGTACGACAAGGGTGGCCAGATCGTCAGCATCGACGGCGGCTCCTTCAAGGAGACGAAACTGCTGGAGAACCCGGCGACCGAGTCGGTGCGGGACGCGGAGACCAGCATGTCGCCGGCCTACTCCGAGTTCCGGTACGGGCAGGGGCGTCTGTACATGTCCGCGGTGTTCGCCAGTGATCTGGGGGGCTCGAAGGACAAGGAGTATCTGGCGCTGGCGTTCGGCGCGAGCTGAACCGAGTCGGTTGTGTGGTGGACCCGGCCCCGCCCCTGCTCAGGGGCGGGGCCGGTCGCGTACCGCTCGTCACCTTCACATGCGAGGAAAGCCAGAAATTACGTCGATCCGGGGCACTTCTCACCGGTAGGGGAAGCGCAACGTCGAACAAGCGTGTAGCTTCCGGGGGCATGAAGGCGGGGGGAAGCCGGGAGGGGGCTTCTGTCCGTTCGGACCAGTGGGCATCCATAGTGGGGCATTCATGGTGGGCCTCCACGGTGGGCAGCCGCTGTCGGTCCACGGAGATCCATTGGGGGAACTGGGGGGTTGCTCGATGGGAGTGCGGCTCATGGTGGTCGACGACCACCGTCTGCTCGCCGAGGCGCTGGCCTCGGCGTTGAAACTGCGGGGGCACCGGGTGCTCGCCGCGGCGGCACCTGCCGCGGGTGCGGCGGACCTGGTGATCAGCCGGGCGCCGGAGGTGTGCCTGCTGGGAACGGCCACGCCGGCCGAGCCGGGGATGTTCGATCCGGTGGTGAGGATCAAGCGGGAGCGACCGCAGGTCGCCGTGCTGGTGCTGGGGCCGGTCCCGAGTCCGCGCGGGATCGCGGCAGCCTTCGCCGCGGGCGCCTCCGGCTACGTACGGCACGACGAGCGCATAGAGGGTGTCGAGCGCGCGATCATGAAGGCCCGGGCGGGTGAGGCGGCGGTGGCGCCGCAACTGCTGCAAGGGGCGTTCAGCGAGCTGCTGAACCCCGCGGCCCAGCCGGACGACGAGGGCCAGCGCCTGCTGCAGATGCTCACGCCTCGGGAGGTCGAGGTGCTGGTCCGGGTGGCCGACGGCGAGGACACCCGGCTGATCGCGGCGGGGATGGGGATAGCGCCGTCCACCGCGCGCACGCATGTGCAGCGGGTGCTGATGAAGCTGGGAGTGGGTTCGAGGCTGGAGGCGGCGGCGCTGGCGGCGCGGACAGGGTTGCTGGACCGGGCGGGGCCGTTGTCGGACGGGTTGCCGGAGAGGGGGGCGTCGTCGGGGCCGGTGTCCTAGCGGAGGTCTTGGTGGCCGTCGGTGAGGGCGGGGGCCATTTCGGGCCACTTCAGGCGGGCGTGGTGTGCAACCTGCCCGCCGCCGCACTCCGCGACCTGTCGTGGCCCTGCCCGAATTCCCCGACGCCGACGCCGACGTCGACGACAAGCCCTGCGCCATCGGCCGTTCGCGCCCGGCGCCGCCCCGGCTGCTCGTAGTTCTTGCCCAGTCACGTGATCGCGGTGGCCTTTCCGGTGCCCGCCGGACCCAGACGATCAGCCCCCGGCGGGCAGACAACTGGTGCCGGTTGAGCAGGACGCGCTCGGCCCGCCCCGCCACGAGGGGCGACCGGAGTACCAGAAGGCACACTCGAACGAAGCGACATCTGCCTCTGTGGCCGGATACAACCCGGCAACGGCCGAATGCATGCTGATGCCACACAGTCTCTGTCTCATGATTCAAGATAGGGGCTTCGAACTCTTGCGCCAGCGAGCGAAGGCGTGAATAAAATCCGATGCTCAAAGAACCTGACTAACCATCCTTCCGCTTCCTGCGCAACCGAAGGGGTCAGCGTACGTGACGCAACACATGGGGGAATTAGCGGCGAAAGCCGTTAAAGGCGATGGACGCGTCGCCACAGAAATCGACCGGAAAGAGATCGACAAGCTCGACGCGCAGATCATCGAGCTGATTCAGAGACGCCACCGGGTTTCCTTCCGAATACAGGAGCGCCGGCAGGCGGAAGGCGGACCGCGCACCGTACTGTCCCGCGAGACGGTCGTCATGGACCGCTACCGGCAGGCGCTCGGCCCCGAGGGCACCGTACTCGTGACGAACATTCTGCGACTGTGCCGCGGCCCGGCTCCCGACGCCGCACCCGTCGCGGCCCACTACGGCGAGCCGACTACGTGACCGTAGGGCACGCCACTTCCCGACCGCCGACCGCTTCCGCACCCACTTCTCCGTCCGCCCGGCTGAGGCTGGGGGACATCTCCTTCCTCAACTGTGCCCCGCTGCGCTGGGGCCTGGCGCACAGTGGCGCCCGCGAACACTTCGACATGCTGTCCGGTCCGCCGGAGTGGCTGGCCGAGGAACTGCTCGCGGGACGGCTGGACGCGGGCCCGGTCAGCCTCGTCCGCTACCTGCGGCACGCCGACATGTGGGACCTGCTCCCCGGCGGCGTCGCCATCGGCAGCGACGGGCCGGTGCACTCCTGTCATCTCGTGTCCCGCGTCCCGCTCGAACACCTCGACGGGGCCGTGGTCGCCGTGTCGGAGGCCAGCCGCAGCACGGCCCTGCTGGCCCGGATACTCCTGGAGGACGCCGTAGGCGTACGCCCGGGTTACCGCTCGGCTCCGCAGAACCTGGACACCATGCTGGCCGGCGCGGACGCCGCCGTCCTGATCGGGGACGAGGCGCTGCGGCTGCACGCCCGGCCCCCGGCCGGCCTGCGGATCCAGGACACCGGCTCGCTCTGGCGCAGCTGGACCGGCCTGCCCATGGTCTTCGCCGTCTGGGTGGTGCGTCGGGAGGTCGCGCGCGAGCACCCCGAGCGGGTGCGGTCCATGGCCGTGGCGCTCGCCGACGCGGCGGAGCGGGCCCGCGCGCACCCGGAGGCGGTGGCGAGCGCGGCAGCCGTCGAGTCGGCCCGCGGTCCGGGCGGACGCCTGCCCGAGCAGGTGCTCCTCGACTACTACCGGGTGCTCGACTACTCCCTCGGCGACCGCCAGCTCGCCGCCGTACGCGAGTTCGCGCGGCGCGCCGCCGCCCGCGGCGAAGTCCCCGAGGGCCGAACCCCTCGCCCCCTACCAGGAGGACAGCTGTGATCCGCCACTACGTGCTGTTCAAGTTCAAGCCCGGTGTCTCGTGGGACGACCCCAGGGCCCAGCAGGCTGAGCAGATCGCGGCCAAGGTGGGCGGCGAGGTGCCGGAACTCCGCGAGTGGACCGTCGGCCGTAACATATCCACCCGGCCAATCGCTTACGACTTCGCCGCCGTCGGGCTGCTGGACGACATGGAGGACGTGGAGCGCTATTTGGTGCACCCCTTCCACCAGGAGGCCATCAGCGCCTGGCGGGAGATCAGCGACTGGGTGATCGCGGATGTCCAGGAATGAACCTCGGGTGACCTGTGACGGCATTCTGTGGACCATTCCGTGAACGGCGTCCGAATTCTGCAAGAGCGTAAGAAATGAAGAAATGGGGAAACCCGTGGGGTACCAGTTCGAGAAGTGTGCCGTTGTCGTCGACAAGGAGCTTCCAGCAGGGCTGGCGATGAACACCGTCGCCGCGCTCGCCCTGTCGGTCGGGAAGTTCACCGACGGGATCGTCGGCGACGACGTGAAGGACGCCGACGGCCACCTGCACACCGGCATCACCTCGATCCCGCTGCCCGTCCTCAAGGCTGACGCCGGGGAACTGCGGGACGTCGCACTCCGGGCGGTGGGCGCGGACGACGTCTTCGTCGTCGACTTCACCTCGGTGGCCCAGTCGTCGCGGTCGTACGACGAGTACACCCGCCGCACCGCCGAGATCCCCACGGGTGAACTCCCCTACATCGGCATCGCCCTCTGCGGCAGCAGGAAGGCGGTGGACAAGATCACCGGAAGCCTGCCGCTGTACCGCTGACACGTCCCGCGGCGGCCCGTCCGCCGGCCCGGATCCGACCCACCTGACACTGTCCCCCGCCCGGCCGGGGCCGCCCCTGCCCGCGACCCCGGCCGGCCGGTCACGCCTGCCCGAAACCGGCAACAGACCGACCGGGATCTCGCACGCGAAGCGCTGCCACGCTGCCACCTCACACCGGATCACCGTCCACCGCACGCGAACGATCAGCCGAGGAAGGCATGTTCACAGTTTTCGACGAGAACCTCGCCCGCACCGCCCTTGAGATACGCGACCGGCACCGCGCCTACACGGCCGGCCGGTGGACCGAACAGGAACTGACTGCCCACCAACTCGACGCGCTCCGCAGCACCATGGAGTACGTCAAGAAGAACTCGCCCTTCTACCGCCGCCACTTGGTCGACGTGGACCCGCAGTCGATCACCTCGCTCGCACCCGATCAACTCGCCGCCGTGCCGTTCACCACCAAGGACCATCTGCGGCAGGAGTTCGCCGACGTCCTGTCGCTGCCGATGCACAAGGCGTGGATCTTCTACGAGACCACCGGCACCACCGGCCGCAGCACTCCGTGTCCGCGCGACAACACCGACTCACTGCACAACAACACCGCGCTGACCGTCTACTACGACACGATCTTCCGGCAGTACGGTGACGAGCAGATCATCGGCGTCTCCGGCCCGACCGAGCTGCACGCCTTCGGTGACACCTTCGGTGAGGTGTGCCGCAATCTCGGCCACGCCGTGGCCAAGATGTGGCCGCACTCCCCGATGGTCGGTTTCGACCGCGCCCTGGAGACCCTGCGGGCCCTCCCTGCCACCGGCCTGTTCAGTACCCCCGGCATGGCCCTCACCCTCGCCAAGAAGGCCCACGCCGCGGGTCTCGACCCGCGGCGCGACTTCCACCTCGACGTCATCATGTGCACCGGTGAACTCGCCTCGCCCAGCCTGCTGGAGAACATCGGCGAGGTGTGGGGCGCCCGCGTCTACAACGCCCTGTACGCCTCCCAGGAGGCCTCCGTGATGGGCGCGGCAGGCGCCGACGGCGGCCTGTACACGGCCCCGTTGCTCAACCTGTACGAGGTCATCGACCCGGGCACCGGCCAGGCCGTCGCCCCCGGTGACGACGGCGTGCGCACCGGCGAACTGGTCGTCACCTCCCTCTACCAGGGAAGCAAGCCCCTCGTGCGCTACCGCACGGGCGACCTCGTCCGGCTCAGCCCGCCCGCCGCCGGCCGCTCCCTGCCCGCGCCCACCCTGGAGGTGCTCGGCCGCACCCGCGACACCCTGGTCATCGGCGGCCGCGAGATCAGCGGCTACGACCTCGAGGAGCTGCTGCTCGCGCACCCGCGCGGCTACCTGGACTACCAGATCGTCATCGACGCCGTTGACGGCCGGGACGAGTTGTCGCTGCGTCTGCAACTGCCCGACGACCGCTCCGGCGTACGCCTCGACGAGGGCGAGATCGCCCGCGCCGTCGACGACCGCCTCGGGGTGCCGCTCCGTTTCGAGTACGGCCCCCTCGGCAGCGTCACCACCACCGGCGCCATGGTCAGCTGGAAGGCCGCCCGTGTGGAGGACCGCCGACTGGCCGTCCCCGACGAGGAGAGGGCCGCGGCTCTCGCTGTGGCCGGGGGGAGGGCCCAGTGACGGTCACTCAGGACGGGGCTGCGGCACAGCCGTCCCCCGCCATCGCGCAAGTCGCCTACCACGACGGCGAGTTCGTGCCGCTGGAGCGGGCCCTGCTGCCCGTCACCACACAGGCGCTCCAGTACGGCACCGGAGTCTTCGAGGGCATCCGGGCCTACGCCCAGGACGACCGCGGTCTCGCGATCTTCCGCGCCCACGACCACTACCGCCGTCTGCTGCGCAGCTCCCGCACCCTGCGCATCGACCTCGGCCGCTCCGTCGAGGAGCTGTGCGAGCTCACCGCCGAACTGTTGCGGCGGATCGGCACGACCGAGGACACGTACGTCCGGCCCCTGGCCTACAAGCGGGCCCTGCTGCCCGGCCAGAAACCGGGCGTCAGCCTCTCGGGCGTCTCCGACGCGCTGTCCGTGAACGCCTTCCGGATGGGCTCCTACACCGACCCGGCCGGCATCCGCTGCACCATCAGTTCCTGGCGCAGGCCCCCTTCCGACGCGCTGCCCGTGCGCGCCAAGGTCACCGGCGGGTACGTCAACAACGCGCTGGCCGTGGACGAGGCCCGCGCGGCCGGGTGCGACGACGCGATCCTGCTCAACAGCCGGGGCCAGGTCGCCGAGGCCAGCACCTCCAACGTGTTCGCCGTCATCGGCGGACGGCTGGTGACCCCACCGGTCACCGCCGATCTCCTGGAGGGCATCACCCGCGACACCGTGGTGACGCTCGCGGCCGACCTGTTGGGGACGCCGACCGACTTCCGCGATCTCGGCCGTGACGAACTCGTGGGCGCCGACGAGGTGTTCCTCACCGGCACCGGCACCGAGATCGTCCCGGTCACCGAAGTCGCCGGCCGCCCTGTCGCCGACGGCGCCCCGGGCCCGCTCACCACTGCCCTGATGGGCGCCTATCAGAACGTCGTCCGCGGCAGGGAACCGCGCTACGGCCACTGGCTCCACCCCGTTCACGCCTGACTCGACAGTCAGTCCGGCAGCGTCACAGACACCAGGGGGACTGCATGACCACCGAGGCACCTGGCTGGATAGACACCTCACTCACCAACGGCCCGTCCGTCGACACCATCGGCACGCTGGGTCCCGCCGGCACAAGCAGCGAACAGGCCGCGTTATACCTGTGGGCCGACCGGGGCCGGGAAACGGCACCTGACATCCGGTTGTACGACACCTACGAGCAGGCCGGGCTGGCCCTGCGTGAAGGTGCCGTGACCCATGTCGTGATCGCCAACGCCTACGCGGGCGTGCACAGCTTCTACATGGACCCGACCCTGCGCTTCGCCGGCGCGTTCCTCTTCGACACCCCGCACTACGGCATCGCCGTCGCGCCGGGGCACTCCATCCCGAAGCGGCCCCGTATCGCCACCCACCCCGCGCCGGTCGCCCTCGTCGAGGAGCTGCTGCCCGAGGAGTACACAGTGGAGGAGATCCTCTTCGCGACCTCCACCAGCGCCGCCGCGGACAAGGCCCGCCGCCGTGAGACGGACCTGGCCCTGACGACCCAGCCCGCGGCCAAGGCGAACGAACTGGAGTTCATCTCCCGGACCCGCCCGATCCGCATGCTCTGGTCGGTGTTCACGCTGGCCGGTCCCGCCGCCTGACCCGTGCGGGGAGCAGGCGTGCCGTACGGGTCGTTCCCTCCGTACGGCACCCCGGCCCCGGGCCTCCCACGAACACCGAGGAAGGAAAACGCCCCTCCATGCTCTTGATCGACCGCGCCACGGTACGCCGGGTCTACCCGATGGAGCGCGCCACCGAGGTCATGGCCGAGGCCATGCGCCGCTACAGTTCCGGCCTCGTCGACCAGCCGCTGCGCACCATCCTGCGCCCGGAGCGCGACAGCGGGCTGCTCGGCACCATGCCGGGCTTCGTGGCCGGTGAGGAACTGGCCGGATACGGGCTGAAGGCCATGGTCCTCAAGCCGGAGAACCCGGCGCGCGGGCTGGACCTGCACATCGGGGTCGTCATGGTCTTCGACCCGGAGACCGGTGCCCCGCTCGCCCTGATGGACGCGGGCGCCGTGACGGCCGTACGGACGGCCGCGGTCTCCGCGGTGGCGACCGACGCGCTGGCCCTGCCCGACGCCGGGGACCTGGCGATCCTCGGCTCCGGGGTGCAGGCCCGCAGCCACCTGGAGGCCATGGCCGTGGTCCGCGAGCTCCGCCGCGTGCGGGTGTGGAGTCGCACCCCGGACAACGCCGAGGGGTACCGCCAGTGGGCAGCGAAGGAACTCGGCATCGAGGTCGAGGTCATGAGCCGCCCCGCCGCCGCCCTGGCCGGAGCCGACCTCGTGTGCACCACGACCGCCGCCAGGGAACCCCTCGTCGAGGCCGACGCGCTCTCCCCGGGCACCCATGTCAACGCCGCCGGTGCCTCCTTCGTTGACCACCGCGAACTGTCGGCGGAGGCGGTGGCGCGGGCGTCGTTCTTCGTCGACAGCCGCCAGTCGGCGCTCGCCGAGTCCGGTGATCTCAAGGCGCCGCTGGACGCCGGGCTGGTCGGGCCCGACCACATCCTCGCCGAGCTGGGCGAGGTGCTGCTCGGCCGCCATCCGGGCCGCCGCGACGAGCGGGAGATCACCGTCTACAAGTCGCTCGGACTCGGGGTGCAGGACATCATGTCCGGCTTCGCGATCGCGGAGGCGGCTGCCGCCCAGGGGCTCGGCCACACCTGGGACCAGGACTGACGAGATCCGAGAGGAAGCCCAGAGCTGCCATGAGCACAACGAGTCTGACAAGCGCTCCGAGCACGACCGCCCCCACGCCGCGCACGGTTCTCGCCGGCATCCCGGCCTATGTGCCCAAGCCCCCGGCCCCGCCCGCCGAGGGCCCTTCCCACCGGCTGTTCCTCAACGAGAACCCGTACCCGCCCCTGCCCTCCGTCCGGGAGGCCATTGCCCGGGCGGCCACGCAGACCAACCACTACCCGACCATTCACCCGGAGCGGCTGCTGGACGCCCTCGCCCGGCGGCTGGACGTTCCGCCCGGACATCTCGTCACCGGCCCGGGCTCGGTCGGCATCTACCAGCAGATAGGTCAGGCCATGCTGGAGCCCGGTGACGAGGTCCTCTACGCGTGGCCGTCGTTCGAGGCGTATCCCATCGTGGCGCGGATGGCGGGGGCCGTCCCGGTGGAGGTGCCGCTCGTCGACGGTGTTCACGACCTGGACGCGATGGCCGCCGCCATCACCCCGAGGACCAGGGCCGTCTTCCTGTGCGAGCCCAACAACCCCACCGGCACCGCCGTCGGCCGTGCCGGACTCGAGCGGTTCCTCGACCGGGTGCCCGGTGATGTCCTGGTCGTCCTGGACGAGGCGTACTTCGAGTTCTACCGCTCGCCGAACGCCCCCGACGGCGTCGAGTTGCACCACGACCGGCCCAACCTGCTGACGCTGCGCACCTTTTCGAAGGCGTACGGACTGGCCGGGCTGCGGGTCGGCTACGGCGTCGCGCAGCCCGCGATCGCCGAGGCCCTGCGCAAGTGCGCCGTGCCGTGCGGGGTCGGTCGCGTCGCCGAGGAGGCGGCGCTGACCGCGCTGCACGTGGAGACGGAACTGTTCGAGCGGGTGGAGCGGATCGTCGCGGAGCGGGAGCGGACCCGCGAGTCCCTCCTGGCGCTGGGCTGGGAAGTGCTCCCCAGCGAGACCAACTTCCTGTGGCTGCCGGCCGGCGAGGCCTCGGAGTCGGTGGCGCGGGAGTGGGAGCGGCGCGGTCTGCTGGTCCGTGCCTTCGCGCACAGTGGCCTGCGGGTGACCGTGGGCAGTGCCGAGGCGAACGACCTGCTGATCACGGCCGCGAAGGAGACCGCACCACCGGCTCGGTGACCCGCACACGCGGGGCCCGCGGGGGCTTCACGCAGGCCCGATGACCTTCTTGCGCATGTGCCCGTAGACCACCGAGGTTCGTACGTCGGCGAGTTCCGGACGTTTCGTCAGCTTGTCCAGGACCACCGCGTGCAGATGGTCGGTGTCGCGAACGGCGACATGCACCAGGAAGTCGTCGTTGCCGGTGAGAACGAAGAGCGAGATCACCTCGGGCATCCGCTCCAGGAAGGCCTGGAAGGCCTCGATCACCGCACGCGTCGGCGGGCGGACCCGCACGGCGATCACGGCCTGCAGCCCTCGGCCGATCGCCGCGAGGTCCGCCTCCGCGTGGAAGCCCGTCAGCACCCCGCGCTCGCGCAGCGACCGGATCCGTTCCAGACAGGTGGACGGGGCGATGCCGAGGGCCTGGGCCATGTCCCGGTTGGTGCGCCGACCGTCCTGCTGGAGCATCCGCACCAAAGCCGAATCTAGTTCGTCCACGCTTGCCTCACTTCACCGAATTCCGAAGGTAATTCGGATTATAGGCGCCACAATCGATGATCTTGCTAGCCTTTCCCTCGGTTGGCTGTTGTTCGTTCGGACGCGGCATGGTGGCTGAGGGTGAAGAGGGGCGACGTCGGATGCGTGAGCGAGGGCCCAGCGCGTGGGCGGTATGTGCGGTGGTGGCGGCCGCACTGTTATGGAGCAGTTCCTACGCGGTGACCAAGCAGGTGCTGGAGGACGTCGGCCCGCTCAGTATCGGCGCCGTCCGGTTCACCCTGGCGGCATTGATCCTGGGTGTGATGGTCCGGCTGCACCGGCATCGCCCGGACCGGCCGGACGCACCGCAGCGGCGACAGCTCTACCTGGGCGGATTCCTCGGCATCACCGTCTACTTCGTCCTGGAGAACGTCGGCGTCGATCTGTCCACGGCCTCCGACGCGTCCCTGATCGTGGCCACGTACCCGCTGATGACGATGCTGCTGGAGCTCGTCGTCTTCCACACCCGGATGCCGCTGCTGCGTGTGGCGGGCGTGCTGCTGGCGACCGTCGGCGCTTTCCTGGTCGTTCGCAACGGAGCCGAGGTCGGTGGAAGCGCACGGTGGGCGGGAGACATTCTGCTGCTGTTCGGCGGGGTGGCCTGGGCCGGGTACAACGTGCTCACCAAGCGCGCCAGTTACGGCCAGAACGCCGTGAGCGTCACCTACTACCAGACCCTGGCCGGCGCGGCCGGATTCCTCCTCGCCTCGGTGCTGGAGGCCGGCGACTGGAGGATGCCGGGCGTGACCGCCTCGTCGCTGCTCGTCTACCTGGCCGTGGCGTGCTCGGTCGGAGGCTTCCTGCTCTACAACTACGGTCTGCGCAGGATGGCGTCGAGCGTCGCCGTGAACATCCTCAACCTCGTCCCGGTCTTCGGCGTCATCGGCGCCGTCGTGATCAACGGGGAGTCGATCAGGCTGGCTCAGGCGGCGGGCGGCGCCATCATCATCATCGGGGTGGTCATGGGAATGATCGAGCGGGGGCAGGGCGCCGGGGCGAACCCGAACCCGGCCGCGGGCCGGTCTCCCGGGACCGCGACCGCCCGGGCCGAGCGGGTGCCGACCACAACCGGAGCCGCTGTACCGGCCCCCGAGGGATCGATCGACGGAGCCCGGTAACTTCCGCTCCGACTTGCGCGTCAATGACCCGGCCCAGCGCCGGGTCATCGGCATGTCCGGCGGATCCGCGTCTCCCCGGCAAGGTCACCGCCGATCCGCCGACCATCTTCCCGTGGAAGCCGTGGAGGCGGCGAATTAAGTTCATTCATGAATCCTTCCCACCTCGATTTGTCGAACTTTGTTCACCATCTCGTTCACCTTGTGATGCAACCGGTAACATATTGCTCGATGCGCCGGTCATGTTTCGGTTAATGATCCACTACTCGTTAACCAATGGGGGTGACACGTACGCGGCCGACGGGGTGGCATCAGTGCGACCGATTTCACCACGGCAGTTGTCGCGCTCTTCGAGATGGTCCCTGAGCGGACGCCGGGAAGCGCTGTCCGTCGCATCCTCGAGAACATGGGAACACGATTCTCCGCCGCCTCGTCTCCATGACCCTTTCGTGTGGAACCGCTGATTCTCCGGCCCCCGTCTCGCTGCTTCCAGCATGCGCCCACTTCCTCCAGCGTGCGTCACAGCGACGCCGGCCGTTCATCACGGGGTCGTCCTGTGCGGCGCCACTCATCAGGTGCTTTCCCACCTCCTGAAAGGCGAGCGAATTGAAGAAGGTCCTGCTCGTTGAACTGTCCGTTTTCGAGCGGATGACACCGCTGGTCTCCGGTTACCTTCAGGCGTATGCCATGACGGATTCGGTGATTCGCAGTGCCTATCGGTTCGAGCGGTACACGGCTGTCGCCAAGGCGGACCGGGCCGACATCATCCGGGACCTGGTCCGGTCGGCCGCCGACGTGTACGCGTTCAGCTGCTACGTCTGGAACATGGGCCTGGTGAAGGCTGCCGTGGAGGCGGTCAGGCAGGCCAGGCCGCAGGCCCACATCATCCTCGGCGGCCCGCAGGTGATGTCGCAGGCTCTGCGTTACCTCAGCGAGAACGACGAACGGACGGTCATCTGCAACGGAGAGGGCGAGATCACCTTCACGCAGTACCTTCTCGCGCTGACCGAATCCAGCCCGCGCTTCCATGAGGTGAATGGTCTCAGCTTCTACCGTGACCGCGAATTGGTGACGACCCCGAAGCAGCCGAGGATCAGCAGTCTGGACGAGGTCCCCTCACCGTTCCTGACAGGAGTCTTCGACTCCGCCTACAGCATCGCCATCCTGGAGACGAACCGCGGTTGCCCCTACCACTGCGGGTTCTGCTTCTGGGGCGCCGCCACGAATGACCGGGTGCACCGCTTCGACGAGGACCGGGTCCGTGAGGAAATCAAATGGATAGCCAAGAACGAGATCCTTTTCCTCTTCATCGCCGATGCGAACTGGGGCATGCTGGGCCGGGACGTCGACATCTCTCAGCACATCACCGACTGCGCCAACGAGCATGGCGCGCCGAACGTCGTGTACTTCTCTGCCGCGAAGAACAAGCCGCAGGCGGTCACGAAAATCACCGGTATCTTCCAGGACGCAAACCTCATCGCCTCGCAACCGGTGTCGCTCCAGACCCTGGAACCGACCAGTCTTGATCTGATCTCTCGCTCGAACATAAAGCTGAGCGCCTTCGCCGCGATCCAGGAAGATCTGCGCGAGAAACGGATCAGCTCCTACGTCGAACTCATCTGGCCATTGCCAGGAGAAACTCTCGACTCCTTCAAGCGCGGCATCGGAACGCTGTGCGAGAACGAGGCGCAGACGGTGATCGCTTATCCCCACCTGCTCCTCAACAACACCCCCATCTACCACCAGGCGGAAACGATGGGGATCCTCAGCCGACCGGCCGGAGGAGGAGCCGCGGAAGCCCAGGTCGTCATCGGCACGAAGGAGGTTTCCGAAGAGGAATTCGTCGAGGGCATGTATTATTTCTACGCCTTCCATGCCCTGCACAACACCCGGAGCCTCCGCACGGTGAGCCGCTACCTGGTGAAGCAGTCGGGGATGGAGTACCAGGCCATCTTCTCCGCATTCTCCGACTTCCTGCGCCGGCAGGGAGAAGACGACCCCGTCCTCTCGTACATGGAACGCTCCATCCGAGAAGCCGACTACTACGACGTCAACAACTACGGCCTCTTCATCCACACGGTGCTGCACGAGCACAGGGAGCGCTTCGCCGATCATGTGCGCCGCTTCGCGCAGAGCCAGGACTGGTGGGACGACAGCAAGGCGCGGGCCCTGTTCGAGATCGATCTTCTGAACCGGCCCTACATGTACAGCAATACCCCCATGGACGTGCACCCGGAGGGATTCCAGGCGCTCGAGCTCCTGGATCGCGGTCCACGAAGTTATACCGTGCGGGTCCCCTCGGAGTACCTCACGGATCTGGCCGATGCGGTCCCGATTCAGACGGTGCCGGCGGACGGCACCTTCATGGTTGATCACAAGCGGCTGCAATATCCGTTCATGCCCACGCAAAGTCGCGACCACAGCGGCTCCTACTGTCACGGAATGATCGAGAAGGTCGGAAACGTCATGCCGTTCTGGTTGCCGGCCTCGGCTCGTCAGTCATCCGGCGAGAAAGGACTGGACGTTCATGTCGCAATCTGATGTGAGGGTCGACGGGATCGAAGCGACGCCGTTTGCTCCGTCGGACAGCGATCGCATCGCAGCGTCGCGCCACGTGCCTGCCGGACATCCCCGGAACAGTTCGCTGGGCGATCTGTTCGCCGAGCACGTCGAACGCGATCCTGACAGGCCCGCCGTGACATATGGTCCGGTCACGCTGACCTACCGGCAGCTCGACAGGGTGACCAACTCCCTGGCCCGCCGCTTGCGGGAACTCGGCGTGCGGCCCGACCGGCTGGTCGCGATCCGCGCTGACCGGGACCTCAGCGTCATCGTGGGCATGCTGGCCACCATCAAGGCGGGCGGTGCCTATCTGGCTCTGGATCCGGCCCACCCGGCTTCCCGGCTGCGCGGCATCCTGGAGGAGTCCAAGCCCGTGGCGCTGCTGGCGGAAGCGGGCGCGGACGATCCGAGCGGTCTCGGAATCCCCGTGATCACGGTCGCCGACCATCTGTCGGACGCGGTGCGGGACGACGCCGCCCACGACGTCCGGACAGACGGAGGCGCAGGCCCCGAAGATCTCGCCTATGTGGTGTACACCTCGGGATCGTCCGGCGCCCCGAAGGGCATCTGTGTCACGCACCGCAACGTCGTACAGCGCACGCGGGACACCGACTACATCAGGTTCGAGTCGGGTGACCGGGTGGCTCAGATCTCGAACGCGGCCTTCGACGCCGCCACGATCGAGGTGTGGGGAGCCCTGCTCAACGGGGCGGAACTGGTGGGATTCGACCGGGACACCATCCTCTCGCCCGGCCGACTGGCAACCGCCCTGCGAGAGCGCCGCATCAACACCATGGTGATGGCGACGCCGCTCTTCAACCAGCTCGCGGCGGACGACCCCTCGACGTTCGCCACGATCTCCCAGATTCTGGTGGGCGGCGACGTGATGGCCGTCGCCCAGGCCAACGCCGTCGCGGCGCTGCCGGGTTGCACCCTGATCAACGGTTACGGTCCCGCCGAATGCACGACGCTCGCCACGGCACACCATGTCACGCCGATGCCCGCGGACCAGTTGCGGGTGCCGATCGGTCGCCCCATCTCGAACACCACCTGCTACGTGCTCGACGACACGCTGCGTCCTCAGCCGGTCGGGGTCCCCGGCCAGCTCTACATCGGTGGCGACGGCGTCGCACGCGGTTATCTCGGTCGTTCCGACCTCACGAACGAGCGGTTCCTTCCCGACCCCTTCGGGGCAGAGCCCGACCAGCGCATGTACGCGACGGGAGATCTGGTCTGCCGGCTGCCGGACGGCTCGCTGGATTTCCTCGGCCGCGCCGACTTCCAGGTGAAGATCCGGGGCTTCCGGGTCGAGATGAACGAGGTCGATGCGACGCTGCTCCAGTACTCCGGGATCAGGGAGGCGGTGACGGTCGCCGACGCCGACACCCGATCGGGGGACAAGACACTCGTCAGTTACTACGTGGCGGCGGGCGAAGCACCCCCTCACACGGGTGACGTCATGGCCTTCCTGCGTGACCGGCTGCCCGACTACATGGTTCCGTCGCGGCTGATCCACCTCCCCGAACTGCCGAAGAACACCAACATGAAGGTTGACCGGGCACTTCTGCCGTCCCCGGCGGCCTCGGCCCCTCCGGCGGATGACGGCGCCGGCCCCGCGGTTCCCGACGTGCTCGACGACGAGATCGCCGCCATCATCGGTCGCCTGCTGGACGTGCCGAGCTTCGGCCGTGAGGAGAACTTCTTCGAGAGCGGCGGGCAGTCGATGCTGGCGATTCGCCTGCTCACCCAGGTGGGCCGACGCTTCGGCGTGAACATGACGCTCGCGGAGTTCTTCGAGGACCCGACAGCGCGCGGCATCGCCAGGTACGTCCAGCAGCGGGCCGACGTGGCCGCCCCGGACCCCCAGACCTTCGCCGAGTCCGCGCCCGGTCGGGCCGGGGAAGGACGTCCATGACGAAGACGGCTGACGCGTCGTGCTTCCCTCCCTGCCGGGCGGAAGCCATTCCACCGCCGACGCTGGACGCGGACGCGATCCAGTTGTTCTGCCTGCCTCACGCGGGTGCAGGCGCGTCGGCGTACCGGGACTGGCTTGATGTGCTGGCCCCGGGCATCGAGGCGATCCCCGTCCAGTTGCCGGGACGGGAAAGCCGGCACAGGGAGCCGGCGCTCCATTCGGCCGCGGAACTCGTCGCCATCCTGAAAGAGCCCGTGGCGAACCGCGCGGGGACGGACTTCGCCCTGTTCGGGCACAGCATGGGCGCTCTGCTCAGCTACGAACTGGCCCACGTGCTGTCCGCGCTCGGCAAGCCTCCGAGGCATCTGTTCGTCTCAGGGCTCGGCGCGCCGCATCTGCCGCCCACGGGGCCACGGCTCCACGACCTGCCGGACGACGAGTTGCTGACGGTCGTCGCGCGGCTGGAAGGGACCTCACCGGAAGTACTCGCCCAGCCCGAGCTGGTGCAGCTCCTGCTGCCCTTGCTCCGAGCCGACCTCACGGTCTGGGAGACGTACACGCCTGTCCCGCGCCGGGGCTTGCTGGAGGTTCCGGTCACGGCGATGGGCGGTCGCCACGATCCCAGCGTCAGCCTGGACGAACTCAGCGCGTGGGGAAGCCTGACGTCAGCCGAATTCCATCTCGAGGTATTCGACGGCGGCCACTTCTACCACCACGCTGCGCCTGACGATGTGACCGCGATCCTGAAAGAACGGCTGCTGGAATCCAGCCCGGCGTCGGAAGTTGTGGAAAAGTAGGTTACGGTCCAAGGGCTTCACGCCGACCGCGGCTGATACTCGGCATATCCCGAGTATCAGCCGTCCGCGGTTACGGGGCGAGCCAGTGCTCGCTATCGGCTGCGATGACGGCCGTTGGAAATCAGCTCAGGTCCGTTCCTGGCCGTGGGGCGCGGGTCAGCGCAGTCGCAGGGGGAGTTTCTCCAGCCCGTGGATGAGGCTGGAGGACCGCCACCGCAGCGACGACTCGGGCACCGCGAGCGCCAGCCCGGGGAACCGGGACAGCAGCATCCCGAACGCGATCTCGCCCTCCAGCCGTGCCAGCGGCGCGCCGAGGCAGTAGTGGATCCCGTGTCCGAACCCCACGTGGCCCGACGGGTCCCGGCCCACGTCCAGCCGGTCGGCGTCCGGGAACCGGGACGGATCCCAGTTCGCCGACGCGGACGCGAGCATGACCCATTCCTTCGCGGGGATGGTGACGTCGCCGATGGTCACCGGCTCCAGCGTGAATCGTTCGGTCGCGTGGTTCAGCGGGTTCGCGTACCGCAGCAGCTCTTCGACCGCCGAAGGCAGCAGCGAGGGATCCTCCCGCAACCGCGCCAGCTCGGCCGGATGGGTCAGCAGCGCCAGGACCCCGCCGGCGATCAGGTTCATCATCGTCTCGTGTCCTGCGACGAGCAGCAGGAACATCATGGAGAGCAACTCGTGCTCCGACAGCGAGTCACCCGAGTCGCGGGCCGCGATCAGCGCCGAGAGCAGGTCGTCTGCCGGTGAACGTCGGCGCTCGGCGACCATGCGCGTGAAGTATTCGTACATCTCGACGGCGGCCGCGCGGGCTTCCTCGCGCGTGCCCCGCGAGGACAGCAGGGTTCCCGACCACTCGCGGAACGACTCCCGGTCGTCGACCGGGATGCCGATCAGTTCGCAGATCACGGTCACCGACAGCGGGAACGCGAACGCCTCGATCAGGTCTGTCTCGGTGGGGCCGTCCGCCATCGCGTCCAGCAACTCGCCGGTGACGGAGGAGATCCGCGGCCGCAGGGCGGCCACCCGGCGCGAGGTGAACGCCTTCACCACCAGGCGGCGCAGCCGGGTGTGGTCGGGTGGATCGAGGTTGAGCATGTGCTGGTCGAGATACGCCTGCACAGGATCGACGTTGATGTCGAAATCCTCGGGCGTCATGTGCGTGACCCAGTCCTTGGCCAGCCGGGGATCGGCCAGCCCCGCGCGCACGTCCTCGTACCGGGTGACGAGCCAGACTCGCAGGCCCTCGGCTGTGATGACCTGAGTCACCGGCGCGGACGAACGCAGCCGCGCGAAGAAGCCCTGAGGATCCTGGAAAAATGAATCGCCTAACCGCTCGGTGACGAATGGCATTTGGCCCCCTGTATCCACCATGAAGCGACCCTAACCAGTAACGCGTTTAGCCACAAGGGATTCGTAGTGGCGCACGGCTCGGTGGGAGTCCGGCATCGTGGAGTGGCGCTGTGAGCAATGCCGCTGAAAATTCCGTTTAGGCGCCTGACGTTATTTTGCTGGTTTACGGGCCGGCGCAGGGGCAGGGCGGTTTTGGACAGGACAGCCGGTGCGGCGCGGGCGGTACCGCGACTCCGTACCGCCCGCGCCGGCCCGACCGTCAGTCCCTCGACTCGTCCCCCGCAACCGCGTCCGGCGGCGGGGCCACCGGCCTCAGTTTCAGCCAGGCCAGGAAGAAGACGCCCAGGGCCAGCATCGCCAGGCCCGTCCAGAGGTTGATGTTGATGCCCTGGGCCTTGTCGATCGCGGCGTCGTCGTCGGTGAGGCCCGTGATCGTGACGATGACGCCGTAGAGGACGAACAGGCCGCCGATGATGCGCCGGATGTCGAAGAGGCGGGCGGCTGTCGCGGACTTGGTCTGGAGTTCGGAGACCTCGCGCTGGACGTCCTTCTCGGAGTATCCGGGGTGTTCGCTGGGGTGCTCGGACATGGTGGCTCCTATCCTCCCGCCCTCAGATCGAGAACGGGATGTAGCAGGCGGCCGCGAGGATCACCGCGCCCCAGCCCAGCAGGGCCGGCTTGCGGTACCAGGCGTCGTCGCCGACGGCGGGGGGTTCGTCCATGCCGGGGGAGCGGGTGCCGTAGACCAGGCCCTGGAGCTCCTCGGCCGGCTTGGGGGCCGTGAAGAGGGACACGATGACCATGACCACCGCGCCCGCCACGAAGCCGGCGATCGCGGAGACGAAGTTGGCGCCCTGGTCGGAGGGGATGTCGATGATGCCCTGCTTGTAGATCCAGAAGTAGTTCACCATCGCGGTCACGGTGCCGGCGAGCAGGCCCCAGAAGCCGGACTTCGCGGACGCGCGCTTCCAGAACATGCCCACGATGAAGACCACGAACATCGGCACGTTGAAGAAGGAGAACAGCGTCTGCAGGTAGCTCATGATGTTGGAGAAGGACGAGGCGAGGAACGCCGTGCCCACCGAGGCGGTGACGCCGATCACCGTGATCAGGCGGCCGAAGCGGACGTAGTAGGCGTCGTCCCGGCCCTTGACCACGTAGCGGGCCCAGATGTCGTTGGTGAACACCGTGTTGAAGGACGACACGTTCGCCGCCATGCCCGCCATGAACGCGGCAAGCAGGCCGGTGACCGCGATGCCGAGGACGCCGTTGGGCAGGAGCTGTTCCATGAGGTAGGGGATGGCGTCGTTGTACTGGAGGTCGGAGTCGGCGGTGCCGATCTTCGGGACCAGGACGGCGGCCACCAGGCCCGGGATCATCACCAGGAAGACGATGAAGATCTTGGGGAACGCGGCGATGAGGGGGGTGCGCTGGGCCGCGGAGAGGTTCTTGGCGGACAGGGCGCGCTGGACCTCGGCGAAGTTGGTCGTCCAGTAGCCGAAGGAGAGGACGAAACCGAGGCCGAGGACGATGGTGAGCCAGTTGGCGCCCAGCGGGTTGACGCTGCCGATGCCGGTGCCGCCCCACGCGGTGGTGAAGTTCGCGCCGTGGCTCTTGGTGAGGGAGTCGGTCAGGCCGTCCCAGCCGCCGACCTTCTTCAGGCCCAGGACGACGATGGGGATCAGGGCCGCCAGGATCACGAAGAACTGGAGGACCTCGTTGTAGATCGCCGAGGACAGGCCGCCCAGGGTGATGTAGGCCAGGACGAAGGCGCCGGCGACGACGATCGCCACCCATTGCGGCCAGCCGAGCAGGGCCTCCACGACGATCGCGAGGGCGTAGAGGTTGACGCCGGCGATCAGGATGGCGGCGAAGGCGAACAGGACCGAGCTGAGCAGGTGCGCCCACTTGTCGAAGCGCAGGAGCAGCATCTCCGGGACCGAGCGCACCTTGCTGCCGTAGTAGAAGGGCATCATCACCAGGCCGAGGAAGACCATGGCCGGGATGGCGCCGATCCAGTACCAGTGCACGGTGTACGCGCCGTACTGCGCGCTGTTGGCGGCCATGCCGAGGATCTCGGTCGCGGCCAGGTTGGCCGAGACGAACGCGAGACCGGTGACCCAGGCGGGCAGGGAGCGGCCGGAGAGGAAGAAGTCGAGGCTGGTCTTCACCGAGCGGCGGGCCGCGAAACCGATGCCCAGGACGACGACGAAGTAGATGCCGAGGATCGTGTAGTCGAGCCAGTTGGTCGGGAGCCGTAGTTCGGCTGCCAGGTTCACCGGTGCATATGTGGGGGTCTGCATATGTACTCGCTTCGTTGCGTGAACTGATCCAGAGCGGAACTTACGCCTCCGCCTTCAGTGTTTGAACACCCGAGGTGACGGTTTTTGTTTGATCGTGATGTTGACTTGGGGGGTGAGTCGTGTTTCGATATGTTTGGTTCTGTTTGAAGATTGAGTGGCTCGAATAGGGAGTCCCGCAGTGAAGAAGACCTCGACCCGGCTGGCGGACGGCCGCGAGCTCATCTACTACGACCTGCGGGACGACACCGTCCGGGACGCGGTCGACCGGCGCCCGCTGGAGCGGACCGTCACCACCTCCGAGGTCCGGCGGGATCCGCTGCTCGGGGACGCGGTGGCCATCGCCTCGCACCGGCAGGGGCGGACGTATCACCCGCCGGCCGACGAGTGTCCGCTGTGCCCCTCGCAGGGGGACCGGCTGAGTGAGATCCCGGACTCGTCGTACGACGTCGTGGTCTTCGAGAACCGATTCCCCTCGCTGGCCGGCGACTCCGGCCGGTGCGAGGTCGTCTGCTTCACCTCCGACCACAACGCGTCCTTCGCGAGCCTTACCGAGGAGCAGGCGCGGCTGGTCCTGGAGGCGTGGACCGACCGGACGTCGGAGCTGTCGCATCTGCCCTCCGTCGAGCAGGTGTTCTGTTTCGAGAACCGGGGTCCCGAGATCGGTGTGACCCTGGGACACCCGCACGGGCAGATCTACGCCTACCCGTTCACCACCCCCCGCACCGCGCTCATGCTGCGCTCTCTCGCCGCCCACAAGGAAGCGACGGGAGGTGAGAATCTCTTCGACGCCGTCCTGGAGCGGGAACTCGCCGGTGAGCGGGTCGTCCTGGAGAGCGAGCACTGGGTCGCCTTCGTGCCGTACGCCGCGCACTGGCCGTACGAACTGCACCTCTACCCGAAGCGCCGGGTGCCCGATCTGCTCGGGCTCGACGAGGACGCGCGCACAGAGTTTCCCAAGGTGTATCTGGAACTGTTGAGGCGCTTCGACCGGATATTCGGGGAGGGCGAGACTCCGACGCCGTACATCTCGGGCTGGCACCAGGCTCCGTTCGGCCAACTGGAGGAGTTCGAGGGCGTCAGCCGGGACGACTTCGCGCTGCACCTGGAGCTTTTCACCATCCGCCGTACGTCCGGCAAGCTGAAGTTCCTCGCGGGTTCCGAGTCGGGCATGAGCGTCTTCGTCAATGACGTGCCGCCGGAGCGCGCGGCCGAGCGACTGCGAGAGGTAGCGAGTTCATGAGCGGGAAGTATCTGGTCACGGGCGGTGCGGGGTACGTCGGAAGTGTCGTCGCCCAGCATCTGCTGGAGGCGGGGCACGAGGTCGTCGTCCTCGACAACCTGTCCACCGGCTTCCGCGAGGGCGTGCCGGCCGGGGCCTCGTTCGTGGAGGGCGACATCCGGGACGCCGGCAAGTGGCTGGACTCCTCCTTCGACGGCGTGCTGCACTTCGCCGCCTTCTCCCAGGTCGGCGAGTCGGTCGTGAAGCCCGAGAAGTACTGGGAGAACAACGTCGGCGGCACGATGGCACTGCTCGGTGCCATGCGCGAGGCCGGGGTGCGCAGGCTGGTCTTCTCGTCCACGGCCGCCACCTACGGTGAGCCGGCCGAGGTGCCGATCGTGGAGTCGGCGCCGACGCGGCCGACCAATCCGTACGGTGCCTCGAAGCTCGCCGTCGACCACATGATCACCGGCGAGGCGGCGGCCCACGGGCTGGGTGCCGTGTCGCTGCGGTACTTCAACGTGGCGGGGGCGTACGGCGCGTACGGCGAGCGGCATGATCCCGAGTCGCACCTGATCCCGCTGGTGCTCCAGGTCGCGCAGGGGCGGCGGGACGCCATCTCCGTCTTCGGCGACGACTACCCGACGCCGGACGGCACCTGCGTGCGCGACTACATCCACGTCGCCGACCTGGCCGAGGCGCACCTGCTGGCGGTCGAGGCCGCCACCCCGGGCGAGCACCTGATCTGCAACCTCGGCAACGGCAACGGCTTCTCCGTCCGCGAGGTCATCGAGACCGTCCGCCGGGTCACCGGCCACCCGATCCCCGAGGTGGTGGCCCCCCGCCGGGGCGGCGACCCGGCGGTCCTGGTGGCGTCGGCCGAGGCCGCGCGCGAGAAGCTGGGCTGGAACCCGTCCCGAGCGGACCTCGCGGGGATCGTCGCGGACGCGTGGGACTTCGCGCAGCGGCGCGGCAACCAGTAACCACCAGAGGTACGGAAAGGTCAGGGCCAGGGCAATGAGCGAGGCTGTCGCAGGGGCTGTCGCCGAGCGGTTCGAGGAGCTGTACGGGGCCGGTCCGCAGGGGGTGTGGGCGGCGCCGGGCCGGGTCAACCTCATCGGCGAGCACACCGACTACAACGACGGCTTCGTGATGCCGTTCGCGCTGCCGCACATCGCCGTCGCGGCGGTGTCCCGGCGCGAGGACGGCGTGCTGCGCCTGCACTCGGCGGACATCGAGGGCGGAGTCGTCGAGCTGCGCCTGGACGACCTGGTCCCGGAGTCGGACCGGGCGTGGACGGCGTACCCGGCGGGCGTGGTCTGGGCGCTGCGTGAGGCGGGGCACCCGGTCACCGGCGCGGACATCCACCTGACCTCTTCGGTGCCGTCCGGCGCGGGGCTGTCCTCATCGGCGGCGATCGAGGTCGTGGTGGCCCTGGCGCTGAACGACCTGTACGAACTCGGGCTCAAGCGGTGGCAGTTGGCCCGACTGTGTCAGCGTGCGGAGAACGTGTACGTGGGTGCCCCGACCGGGATCATGGACCAGACCGCGTCCGCGTGCTGCGAGGCCGGTCACGCCCTGTTCCTCGACACCCGGGACCTGTCCCAGAAGCAGATCCCCTTCGACCTGGCCGCCGAGGGCATGCGGCTGCTGGTCGTCGACACCCAGGTCAAGCACGCCCACAGCGACGGCGAGTACGGCAAGCGCCGGGCCGGGTGCGAGAAGGGCGCGGCCCTGCTGGGTGTGGACGCCCTGCGGGACGTGCCGTACGCGGAGTTGGACGCGGCGCTGGAGCGGCTCGGCGACGAGGAGGAGGTGCGCCGGCTGGTGCGCCACGTCGTCACCGAGGACGAGCGGGTGGAGAAGGTGGTCGCCCTGCTGGAGTCCGGCGACACCCGGGCGATCGGTCCGGTGCTGGTGGCGGGACACGCCTCGCTGCGCGACGACTTCCGCATCTCCTGCCCGGAGCTGGACCTGGTCGTCGACACGGCCCTGGCCGCCGGCGCGCTGGGTGCCCGGATGACGGGCGGCGGCTTCGGCGGCTCGGCGATCGTCCTCGCGGAGGCCGCCGACGTCGACGCCATCACCAAGGCGGTCCAGGAGGCCTTCGCCGCCGCGGACTTCACCGCGCCGCGCGTGTTCGAGGCGGTGCCCTCGGCGGGGGCGCGCCGGCTGAACTGAGCCCCGTACGCATCCGTCAGCCCCGTGCTCTGCCGACCGAGCGCGGGGCTGACGTCTGTTCAACGGAGTTGACACCTGTCAAGGGAGACGACGGAACGTCGACGCGCACGGGTGGTCTTTGTGAAGGTCGTCAAATGGTCGGTCTGGGGCGCCTGTTGACATTGGTGCTACTGCTACGATCAACGGACTTTTCAGCAGGCTGACGGCGCGTCATGGCGCGCACGGGGGACAGTCTCTAGGGCCCCATCGCGAAGGAGTGGCTGTTGCTCTGGCCCCCGGCGCGAGGCGACTTGAAGAGAGTCTCATGACGTCATTCATCCAGGATCCGTTGGTGTGGATCCTGCTCATCGTGGTCGTCGCTGCGGCCTTCGCAGTGATGCGCGCGCGGAGAACCAACATGGCTCTCCGCCGCAACAACGACAACCTTCAGAGCAACCTGGTGGCCGTACAGGGCCAGCTCCGCCAGGTGCAGACGGGCTACGAAACCCTCTCCTCCCGGCACATCGAGGACCTCGCGGAGGTCCGGGCGGACGCGGAGTCGGCCACCAAGTCCGTCCTCAAGTCGGCGATGGGCACCCTGCAGTCCCTCGCCGAGGAGCAGCAGGTGCTCCTGGACAACCTGCAGAAGGAGTACGGCGACGACTCCGGTGTGCTGGCCGACCTGATGCTGGTCGACCACACCAGCAGCCAGTTCAGCCGCCGTACCAAGGGCATCTCGGTCCTGTGCGGCGGCTGGCTCGGACGGCGCGACGCGAGCGCCTCCGTGTACGACGTGGCCCGCAGCGCCCAGGGCCGGATCAAGGACTTCAACCGGGTCCGGGTCAACGCCCAGGTCAACATCTCCATCACCGGAAAGGCCGTAGAACCGGTCGCCGTCGTCCTCGCCGAGCTCCTGGACAACGCGACCAAGTACAGCGCGCCCCAGTCCCCGGTGGAGATCAACATCCTGGCCGTGCCGTCCGGTGTGTGCCTGGTGGTCGACGACGCCGGTGTCGGCATGAGCCAGGAGACCAAGTCCCGCGCCGCCACCCTGCTGTCGCCCGACAGCACCGTCGACATCACCGGGCTCGGCGACCCGCCCAAGTTCGGCTTCGCCGTGTGCGGGATGCTCGCCGCCCGTTACGGGTTCTCGGTGTCCGTCGACTCGGTCTCCCCCTACGGCGGAGTGCGCGCCGTGATCCGTGTGCCGGAGGGCCTCTTGACCACTGACGCCCCCCAGCCCGCCGCCTCGCAGGACGACCACCCGGCCGACGACGAGCAGCGCGAGCGGCCCCGCGCCGCGGTGCCCGCCCCCGGTCCGGCGCTGGTCGTCGGCACCACGCCGGGTGGTCTGCCCCGGCGCAGGCGGCGCAACAGGCCCGTCTCGGTGGTTCCCCAACTCGACGGGGCGGCACCCGCCCGGTCCGAGAGCGACGGGGACAGCACCAGCGAAGTGACGGCGTCACGTATCGGTGCGTTCGCCCGTGGAACGCACCTCGGCCGGGTCTCGAACAACACGGAAGGATCTCAGAACCAGTGAATCCCGACCTGTCGTGGGTGCTGAACGGCGTGCTCGAGGTGCGCGGGGCCCGCCATGCGATCCTTGTCTCCGCCGACGGCCTGCTGATGCAGCGTTCGGACGACATCAGCCGTGACGAGGCGGAGAAGAACGCGGCCGCGATGAGTTCCATCCAGTCCCTGTGCCGGGCCGTGGCCGGTTTCGTGGGCGGGGGACAGGGGCTCTGGAAGCAGACGCTGGTCGAGTTCGACGGCGGCTGGATCTTCCTCGTCGCCGCGGGCAGCGGCGCCTATCTCGCCGTATCGGCGGCACTGGACGTCGACATGGAAGCCATGTCCTTCCGGATGCAGAAGACCGTGAGCGCGCTGCGCGAGGCGATGAGCGCGGCGCCCCGACTGAACGCCGGGGCCGACGCATGAACGGTCCCGGCGAAGAAGCTCCGGTCACCAGCGACTTCGTCCGTTCCTATGTCATCACCGGCGGGCGCAGGCTGCCGTCGGCGGACGACCTGGCGCTGCACACCCTGGTCACCCTGGCCCCCGACCGTGAACTGCCGCTCGGCGCCGGCCCCGAGGTCCGGGCCATCTGGGAGCTGTGCGGGGGCGGCTACCTGTCCGTGGCGGAAGTGGCCGGTCACCTCTCGCTGCCGGTGGGCGTGGCCCGGCTGCTGCTGACGGATTTATTCGAACAGGGCCACCTGCTGCGCCGCTCCGAACCCACCCGCGCCCAGCTCGCTGACCGAGAGACCCTCGAGAAGGTTCTGCATGGACTCGAAACCCTCATCGTCTGAGACGCCCAGGACAGCGTCCGGGACGACTGCGAACGGCACGATCTACGTCTCCGACGCAGTGACCACCGCGGCGAAGATCCTGGTCGTGGGTCATTTCGCGGTGGGCAAGACCACCTTCATCGGCTCGCTGTCGGAGATCACGCCGCTGCGCACCGAGGAGAAGATGACGCAGGCGTCCGTACAGGTGGACGACCTGCGGGGCGTACCGGACAAGGTGACCACCACCGTGGCCCTGGACTTCGGCCGGCTGACCCTGACCGAGGAACTCGTGCTCTACCTGTTCGGCACGCCCGGACAGCAGCGCTTCATGCAGCTGTGGGAGGACATGGCCCGCGGCGCGCTCGGCGCGCTGCTGCTCGTCGACCCGGCCCGGCTGGAGGAGACGTTCCCCGTCATCGACCTGATCGACGAGTACGGGCTCGAGTACGCCATCGCCGTCAACAGCTTCGACGAGCAGCACTTCGACGAGGCGGAGATCCGCGAGGCCCTCGACCTGCTGCCCGACACCCCTGTCGTCTACTGCGACGCCCGCGACCAGCGGTCGTCCGCGAACGCGTTGATCGCCCTGGTCCGCCACCTGCTCGATCGCGCGGCCTGATCCACTCCCTCCCTGGCCGGGCCGCGAGGCCCCGGCCCGCAAAGGACTCCCCCGTGGACACTCCCCACTCGCCCGCCGCCTCCGACGGCGCCAGATGCCCCATGTTCGACGGCACCTTCACCGCCGACCCGCAGCAGATCTACGACCGGGTCCGCGCGCACGGCCCCGCGGGCCCCGTGGAACTCGCGCCGGGCGTGGACGCCACCCTGGTCGTCGAACACGAGACGGCCCTCAGGGTGCTGCAGAACCCGTCCCTGTTCGCCCGCGACTCCCGACGCTGGAAGGCGCTGAACGAGGGCCGCGTCCCCCTCGACAGCCCCATCCTGGCGATGATGGCCTACCGGCCCAACTGCCTGTTCACCGACGGCGCCGTGCACCTCAGGCTGCGCCAGGCGGTCACCGCGACCTTCGACCGGCTCAACATGACGCGGCTGCGCCGGGACGTCGAACCGATCGCCGACTTCCTCATCGACCAGTTCAGCGAACGCGGCCGCGCCGACCTGATCAACGACTACGCCAAGATGCTGCCGCTGCTGCTGTTCAACAAGCTCTTCGGCTGCCCCGCCGACATCGGCGACACCCTCACCAGCTCGCTGGGCGCCCTCTTCGACGGCATCGACGTCCAGCGCGCCAACGCGGAACTCACCGCGAGCCTCATGCGGCTGATCTCCATCAAGCGCCGGCAGCCCGCCGACGACGTCACCTCTTGGCTCATCCAGCACCCCGCGGGCCTGACCGACGAGGAGCTCAAGGACCAGCTGGTCATGCTGATGGGCGCCGGCTTCGAACCGCAGCGCAACCTCATCGGCCACGCCCTGCACCTGCTGCTGTCGAAGGAGGGCTCGGGCGGCTCCGGCATGCTGATCGAGGAGGCCATCGACCACGTCCTGTGGCACAACCCGCCCATCGCCAACTACGCCGCGCACTTCCCGGTGCGGGACGTCGACCTCGGCGGAGTGATCGCCGAGGCGAACTCACCGGTCGTCATCAGCTTCGCCGGCGCCAACAGCGATCCCGCCCTCAAGGAGGCCCGGGAGTCCCACAACAAGGGCGCCCACCTCGCGTGGGGGGCGGGCCCGCACTCCTGCCCGGCGAAGGACCCGGCCCTGGTCATCGCCATCACCGCGATCGAGCGGATCCTCAACGCGCTGCCCGACCTCGCCCTGACCGTGCCGGACGAGCAACTGCAGTGGCGTCCGGGCCCGTTCCAGCACGCGCTGGCGGCCCTGCCCGTACGGTTCAGCCCGACCCCGGCCACCCGCATGGTGGCGGCGCTGCAGACCGCGGCCCCGCTGCCGCCGGCCGAACAGCCCGGCGCGCCCGCCGCCGAGCCGGAGCGGCAGGGTCAGCCGGCGCCGAAGCGGGGTTTCTGGAGCACTCTGGTCGACCTGTTCCGCGTCTGACACGCCACCGGAGCACCACGCCCTGGCACGGATCCGCGACACCGCATGTGATGGGAGCAACACATACAGGCGCATGACGCCGGAGAGGGGAAGGGTAGATTCCGCCAGTAACGGTAACGCCAGCTACAAAGGAGCTCCGCGTGACCGCCGTTGGCGACATAAGCGGCACCACCACTGACCGACGAGCCGTCATCTCCCTTCTCCGGCGCCTGCGTTCTCCCGAAGGCCAGAGCAACCCCCTGCCCGTGTGGGACCGACTTCGCGCCCTCGGCGACGTCGTGCCCGCTCCCTGGGGCGGCTACCTGGTCACCGGATACGACGCCTGCAACCAGGTCCTGCGCGGCAGGAACTGGCTGGTGCCGGACTTCGCCTGGCAGGAACGTCAGCCCAACCCCGAACGTTGGCAGGCACCCGCCGTCGAGGCGATGAGCCGGGCCCTGTTCCGTCTCAACGCGCCGACCCACACGTGTCAGCGCCGCAGCCTCGGCAACCTCTTCGACCGGAACACCCTCGACTCGCTGGCACCCCGCATCGCGGAGCACGCCCGGCGGATCGTGGACGAGCTGGCCGAGCGAATACGTGACGGCGGTGAGGCCGACTTCGTCACCGTCGTCGGTGACCAGCTGCCGGTCCTCACCGTCGGAGAGTGGCTCGACATCCCCGCGCACCACCACGCGCACATCCTCGACTTCACCCACCGGCAGGTCCACTCCCAGGAACTCCTGCCCACCAAGAGCGAGCTGGCGGTCTCCACCCAGGCGACCGTGGAGATGCGGGAGTTCTTCACCGCACTCATCGCCGAACGCCGCGCCCACCCCGGTGACGACGTGGTCTCCGACTGGATCCGGTACTGGGACGAGCAGTTCCCCGACGACCCGGCCGCCGCCGACCGGACCGTCTACGACCTGGTCATGTTCATCACCATCGCCTCGCTGGAGACCTCGGCGACCCTGATGGCCACCGCCGTCTGGTTCCTGACCCGCGACGAGGACCAGTGGCAATGGCTGCGCAGACATCCCGAGCACGTCGACGACGCCGTCGAGGAAGCCCTGCGTTACGACCCCCCGGTGCACATCAACACCCGCATCGCCGCCGACGACACCGTCCTGGCCGGCACCCCCATAGCCAAGGACCAGATGGTCCACGTCATGTACGGCGCGGCCGCCCACGACCCGCGGCGCAACGAGAACCCGGAACACTTCGACATCCTTCGCGGCGGCAGCCACATGACCTTCGGCGGAGGGATCCACTACTGCCTGGGAGCGGCCCTGGCCCGGCTCGAAGGCCGTACGCTCCTGACCGAGCTGCTGAATCGTTTCGTGACTCTGCGCCCGGTGTCCGCCCCCGTCTACGCGCCCCGCATGGTGTTCCGCCGTGTGACCTCCCTGAAAGTGACCACAGATGACGACCCTGCCGCCCCTCCTGCGCCCCGGCCTGTCACTGAAGACGCTGCGGGTCCACCGGCAGGACGCTGTCCTGTCCATCGAGCTCAGCACCCCTGAGCCGGGCAACGTCGTCACCGACACCCTGCTGGACGACCTGTGGGCCGTCCTCGCCCACCAGGACCCCGGGATACAGGTCGTCGTCCTGTCCGGCGCCGGTGACGACTTCTGCCTCGGCGGCGACCGCACCGAGTACGCCGAGCACCTGCTCCAGGACCCCTCGGGCGGCACCCTGCGGATCTCGGGCACCAAGGCACGGCGCGTGTGCGAGGCCCTCACCGACAACCCCGCGGTCACCGTCGCCCGCGTCCACGGCAAGGTGATCGGCGCCGGTTTCGCCCTGGCGCTCGCCTGCGACCTGCGGGTCGGCTCCCCGGACGCGAGCTTCCGGCTGCCGGAACTCGCCTTCGGGCTGCCCATGGCCTGGGGCGGCCTGCTGCCCCGGCTCCTCCACGAGGCCGGCCCCGCGCGCGCCCGTGAACTCGTCCTCACCGGCCGGGCCTTCGACGCCCAGGAAGCCCTGTCCCTCTCGATCCTGCACAAGGTCGTCCCCGCCGAGGACCTCGACGCGGCCGTCACGGCCTGGACCAAGCCCCTCACCAGACGGCCCCCCGCCGCCCTGCGCGTCACGAAGACACTCCTCAACTCCTACATGGCCGCGACGAGGCTGGCCGACCCCGCCGCCCTCGACCCGGAACTGATGGCGGCGGTGGTGGCCGAGACCCACCGGGCGGCCGAGGCGCCCTGACTCACCCCCACCGCTTGACCAGCGTGTACTCCGTGATCCCCGGCGGATAGTCGGGGATCACGCACACCACCTCGTAGCCCCGCTTCTCGTAGAAGCGGGGCGCCTGGAACTCCCACGTCTCCAGACGTACGGCCGCGCAGCCCCGCTCCCGGCGGGCCAGCCGCTCCGCCCGGGCCAGCAGCAGCGAGCCGAGCCCCGCGCCCCGGTACCGTTCGTCGACCCACAGATACGTCACATGCAGCCACGTCGCCCAGGTGTGCCCGACCAGCCCGCCGGCCAGGGCGCCCGCACCGTCCAGGGCCCAGACGTGGAGGGGAACCTCGCGCGCGCCGGGAGTGGAGCGCAGGGCGCGCAGGACGGGAGAGACGGCGGTGTTCGTCTCCCGCAGCCGATTCCGGAGCAGATCGCGCCGCTCCTTGTCGACTTCTGTCTCGATACGAAACATGCGGCTCACCATAAACGCGTCGGACAGCCAGTTCTGCAAATTTCCTTCCCCTCCAGCCCCCCGCCCGTACTCTGATGAACAGCACCGGTGGGGGCCGGTGCTGATCAGGGGGCGAGACAGCCGGGTACGACGCCCGATGTGGGGGTAGCGGTTACTGCACGGCGGCGGCCGTGCGGTTGTGGCATCCTCAGGCGTCGTACCCGCGCTCCGTCGTCGTTCTCCGGCCTTTTGGGGTATCCCCTGCTCTTCAGGAGCCTGGGGAAGGGGGTTTCGTGGTTCGTATCCGAGTGCTGGTCGTCGACGACCATCGCATCTTCGCCGAGTCGCTCGCCGCCGCCCTGGCCGCCGAGCCCGACGTGGACGTCTCCGCGGCAGGCAGCGGCCCGGCCGCGGTGCGCAGTCTGGAACGCGCGGCAGCCGAGGGGCGCCGCTTCGACGTGCTGCTCGTCGACGCCGACCTGGGCGGCACCGCGCCGGGCGTGCGGCCCGCGGTCCCGGTCAAGGAGGTCGGCGAGGACGGCCTCGTCGACGGCATCTCCCTGGTCGCCGGGGTGCGCTCCGCACAGCCCGGCGTACGGACCGTCGTGCTCGCCGAGAAGGACGACCCCCGGCGGGCCGCGCTCGCCCTGCAGGCCGGGGCCTGCGGCTGGGTCGCCAAGGACTGCTCGCTGTCCCGGCTGCTCACGGTCATCCGGGGCGTGCTGCGCGACGAGACCCATCTGCCGCCCGCGCTGCTCACGGGGGTGCTCAGGGAGCTCACCGCCGCCCGCAAGCACCGCACCGAGAGCGAACAGCTCGTGGAGTCGCTGACCCCGCGCGAGCGGGAGGTCCTGCGCTGCATGGTCGCCGGCCTCGGCCGCAAGGCGGTCGCCGAACGGCTGTTCCTGTCCCCCCACACCGTCCGCACCCATATGCAGAACGTGCTGGGCAAACTGGGCGTCCACTCCACCCTGGCCGCCGTCGCACTGGCGCGGCGGGCCGGCGTGGGCCCCGCGGACCTAGCCGGGGATGTTGTCGAAAGGGGCGGTCAGCTGGCGTAGCAGCCCCGCCAGCTCACCGCGCTGGGCCCGGGACAGCTCCGCGAGGATCGCGCGTTCCTGGTCCAGCAACCCGGCCAGGGCCTGGTCCGCGCGCTCCTGGCCCTCCTCGGTGAGACGCACCAGCACACCGCGCCGGTCGCTCGGGTCGGGCAGCCGCTCCACCAGGCCCTTCTTCGCCAGCCGGTCGATACGGTTCGTCATCGTGCCCGAGGTGACCAGGGTCTGCGTCAGCAACTGCCCAGGTGAGAGCTGGTACGGGGATCCCGCGCGCCTGAGCGCGGTCAGCACGTCGAACTCCCAGGGCTCCAGACCGTGCTCCGCGAACGCCAGCCGGCGTGCCCGGTCCAGATGCCGGGCGAGTCTGCTCACCCGGCTGAGCACTTCCAGCGGCTCCACGTCGAGGTCCGGGCGCTCCCGGCGCCACGCTGCGACCAGCCGATCGACCTCGTCCTCCATGACGATCAGTGTAGTGGTTGTGTCGATGTGAAGTCTCTTGACATCAAGACTCTTGACGGCGAGAGATGATTCGCGCCAGGGTGGACCCGTTGTCGACGATCAACGCCGAGGAGGCCTCATGCCCACCCCCACCTGGGACCCCGCCCAGTACCTGCGCCACGCCGGCCACCGTGCCCGCCCCTTCACCGACCTCCTCGCCCGCGTCCCGGACCTGCCCACCGACCCGCCCCGCATCGCCGACCTCGGCTGCGGCCCCGGCAACGTCACCACCCTGCTCGCCGCCCGCTGGTCCACCGCCCGCGTCACCGGCTACGACAACTCGCCCGAGATGCTCGACCGGGCCCACGTCGAGCACGAGGGCCCCACCCCGGGCGGCGGCCACCTCGACTTCGCCCACGCCGACGCGAGGACCTGGACACCCGCGGAGCCGTACGACCTGATCATCAGCAATGCCACGCTGCAATGGGTCCCCGGGCACGTGGAGCGGTTCGCCACCTGGGTGGCGGGGCTCAAGCCCGGTGGCACCTTCGCCTTCCAGGTGCCGGGAAACTTCGACTCCCCGAGCCATGTGCTGATGCGCGAACTGACCCACACCGCCCGGTGGAAGGCACGCCTGTCCGACACCCTCCGCCACGCCTACGCCGTCCACTCCCCGCAGCGCTACCTGGAGAAGCTCGCCGACCTCGGCTGCTCGGCGGACGTCTGGGAGACGACGTACATCCACCTCCTGGAAGGCGAGGACCCGGTACTGGACTGGGTGAAGGGCACCGGACTGCGCCCCGTCCTCACCGCCCTCGCCGACGATCCGCAGGCCCGGGAGGAGTTCGTCGCCGAGTACCGGGCGGCCCTGCGCGAGGCGTATCCGGCCGGCGCCCACGGCACGCCGTTCCCGTTCCGCCGCATCTTCGTGGTGGCACGGAAGGAGGCCTGATGATCACCGCCGTCGACCATGTCCAGCTGGCCGCCCCGCGGGGCTCCGAGGACCGCCTGCGGGCGTACTACGCCGACGTCCTCGGCATGACGGAGATCCCCAAGCCGCCGGTGCTCGCGGCGCGGGGCGGATGCTGGTTCGAGGCGGGCGCGGTGCAACTCCACCTGGGTATGGAGGAGGACTTCCGCGCGGCGAAGAAGGCCCACCCCGGACTGCGGGTCACGGACATCGAGGCGTACGCGGCCCGGTTGGAGGCACGAGGAGCGCGGGTCACCTGGGACGACACCCTGCCGGGCTACCGCCGCTTCTACTCGGAGGATCCGGTGGGCAACCGGCTGGAGTTCCTGGAGCCGGTCACAGCTCCTTGAGCGCGTCCAGCGTGATGTCGAGGTCGACGTCGTAGGGGACGCCGAGCTTGAGCCGGTCGTGGTGGATGCCGGTCAGCGCGTACGTCTTCGACACCGGGTCGAGCTCGTAGACCCGCACCACGGGGTGCCGGCTCTCTCCGGCCATCTCCACCAGCCAGAAGTGGGGGATGCCGGCGGCGGCGTACTTGTGCGGCTTGGTGTCCCGGTCGCGGGCCTCGGAGTCCGGGGAGACGACCTCCACGGCGAGCAGCACGTCGGCGGCCTCGAACCGGGTCTGCTCCAGGCCGGTGACGGCCTCGGCACGGACGACGGACACGTCGGGCTCGGGGCCGTTGCGCCGGTCCAGGACGACGGTCATCTCACAAAGGACCTTCAGCTGCTCCGGGACCACGCCACGCAGGCCGGCCACCAGAAGGTCGATCATGCGGCTGTGGAAAATCCGCTGCGGACTCACGAAGACAAGGCTCCCGTCGATCAGCTCGGTGTGCGGCGGGAGGTCAGGCAGCGTAAACAGGTCGTCCACGGTGTACCCGTCCTGCGGCGGCACCGGCCAGCGGCAGCCGTGCTTGGCGGTCGGCTCGGCGGTCATGGTTCCTCCCATGGACGGGATTCTCGGCCTGCGGCACCACGGTAGCGGGCGGAATCCGCTGGCGTCATCACAAAGAGTGACCACATCAGCTCTTCCGCCGCCCTATCAAGTGCGGCTTCGCCTCCAGGCCGTCCAGCCCGTGCCACGCCAGATTCACCAGGTGAGCGGCGACCTCGGACTTCTTCGGGCGGCGCACGTCCAGCCACCACTGACCGGTCAGCGCGACCATGCCGACCAGGGCCTGCGCGTACAGCGGGGCCAGCTTGGGATCGAAGCCGCGGCTCTTGAACTCGCGGCCCAGGATGTCCTCCACCTGGGTCGCGATGTCCGAGATGAGAGAGGCGAAAGTCCCCGTCGACTGGGGGATGGGGGAGTCACGGACCAGGATCCGGAAACCGTCCGTGTACTCCTCGATGTAGTCCAGCAGCGCGAACGCCGCCTGTTCGCACAGTTCGCGAGGGTGACCGGCCGTGAGGGAACTCGTCACCATGTCCAGCAGCCGGCCCATCTCACGGTCCACCACGACCGCGTACAGCCCCTCCTTGCCGCCGAAGTGCTCGTACACCACCGGCTTCGACACCCCGGCCTTCGCCGCGATCTCCTCCACCGACGTGCCCTCGAAACCCTTCGTCGCGAACAGGGTGCGACCGACTTCCAGCAGCTGCTGACGGCGCTCGGCACCGGTCATCCGGGTGCGACGCGCACGCCGCGGCTTCTCATTGCTCGGGGTGCTGCTGGAGTCGGTCGCCACGGCGTCAATCATGCCGCCTCGGCCGTCTCCCTCTTGCGTCGGGAAGCCTCCTCACCCGTTTTCCGTCGCGAATCGATACGCGAGCGTGACGGCCAGCGCACGTCGTACGCCCACCCGCACCACTCGAACCAGCGGATCAGCCGCGCCGAGGAATCCAGCTGCCCCCGCTCCACCCCGTGCCGCGCCGACGTCGGGTCGGCGTGGTGCAGGTTGTGCCAGGACTCGCCGCAGGACAGGACCGCCAGCCACCACACGTTGCCGGAGCGGTCCCGCGACTTGAACGGGCGCTTGCCCACCGCGTGACAGATCGAGTTGATCGACCAGGTCACGTGATGCAGCAGGGCCACCCGCACCAGCGAACCCCAGAAGAAACCGGTGAACGCGCCCCACCAGGACATCGTCACCAGACCACCGATCACCGCCGGGAGGGCCAGCGACAACATCGTCCAGTAGATGAAGTGCCGCGAGATCGTCCTGATCGCCTTGTCCTTGATCAGATCCGGCGCGTACTTGTCCTGCGGAGTCTGCTCCTCGTCGAACATCCAGCCGATGTGCGCCCACCACAGGCCCTTCATCAGCGCCGGAACCGTCTCGCCGAACCGCCACGGCGAATGCGGGTCACCCTCCGCGTCGGAGAACTTGTGGTGCTTGCGATGGTCGGCCACCCACCGCACCAGCGGCCCTTCCACCGCCATCGATCCCATGATCGCGAGCGCGATCCGCAGCGGCCGCCTGGCCTTGAAGGAACCGTGCGTGAAGTAGCGGTGGAAACCGATCGTGATGCCGTGACAGCCCAGGTAGTAGAAGAAGACCAGCAGGCCGAGATCCAGCCAGCTCACCCCCCAGCCCCACGCCAGCGGCACCGCCGCCAGCAGCGCGAGGAACGGGACGGTGATGAAGAGCAGCAGCGTGATCTGCTCGATCGAACGCTTCTGCTCGCCACCCAGGGTGGCGGAGTGCGCGGGGATGTCGTCGGTCGCCTTGGGAGGGTCTTCGATCACGTCGGAGCTTGAGGTCATGCGCGTCCCCTGTGGGGTCTCTTGGATTCAGGCAGATGCCGGATCGACGGAACCGCGCCGTACTTCCTACGGTTCCGTAACCTACGGCATCGTAAGTATGGCAGCGCTCGGTCCGGCGGCAAGAGGCCGCCAGCCTGCGCGTCCCTGCAGACACCTATCCTTGTGTCGGTCGGACAGCGCGGTCCGCTCACCATCCTTCCCGGCTGCCCAGCCCCGTATGCGGCACCCCGCCGCCCGAGGCCGCCCTCCGGGTTCCCTCCCAGACGAGCTTCAACACTGCAAGGAGCCGCACCTGTGAGCAGTGCCGACGACCTGACCCCGAGCACCACCTCGACCAGCAGCGCACTGCGCGCCGACATCCGGCGCCTCGGCGACCTCCTCGGCGAGACCCTCGTCCGACAGGAGGGGCCCGAACTGCTCGAACTGGTCGAGAAGGTCCGCCGCCTCACCCGCGAGGACGGCGAAGCCGCCGCCGAACTCCTGCGCGGAACCGAACTGCAGACCGCCGCCAAGCTGGTCCGCGCCTTCTCCACCTACTTCCACCTCGCCAACGTCACCGAGCAGGTCCACCGCGGCCGCGAACTGCGCGCCAAGCGAGCCGCCGAAGGCAGCCTCCTCGCCCGCACCGCCGACCGCCTCAAGGACGCCGACCCCGAACACCTGCGCCAGACCGTCGCCAACCTGAACGTCCGCCCGGTGTTCACCGCCCACCCGACCGAGGCCGCGCGCCGCTCGGTGCTCAACAAGCTCCGCCGCATCGCCGCACTCCTGGAAACCCCCGTCATCCAGGCCGACCGCCGACGCCACGACACCCGCCTCGCCGAGAACATCGACCTCGTCTGGCAGACCGACGAACTCCGCGTCGTCCGCCCCGAACCCGCCGACGAGGCCCGCAACGCCATCTACTACCTCGACGAACTGCACGCCGGCGCGGTCGGTGACGTCCTGGAGGACCTCACCGCCGAACTGGAGCGCGTCGGCGTCAAGCTCCCCGACGACACCCGCCCCCTCACCTTCGGCACCTGGATCGGCGGCGACCGCGACGGCAACCCGAACGTGACCCCGCAGGTCACCTGGGACGTCCTCATCCTCCAGCACGAACACGGCATCAACGACGCCCTCGAGACCATCGACGAGCTGCGCGGCTTCCTCTCCAACTCCATCCGCTACACCGGCGCCACCGACGAACTCCTCGACTCCCTCGGCACCGACCTCGAACGCCTCCCCGAGATCAGCCCCCGATACAAGCGCCTCAACGCCGAGGAGCCCTACCGCCTCAAGGCCACCTGCATCCGGCAGAAGCTGGAGAACACCAAGCAGCGCCTCGCCAAGGGCACCCCGCACGAACCCGGCCGCGACTACCTCGGCACCGCCGAGCTGCTGACCGACCTCACGCTCATCCAGACCTCACTGCGCGAACACCGGGGCGCGCTGTTCGCCGACGGCCGCATGGACCGTACGATCCGCACGCTCGCCGCCTTCGGCCTCCAGCTCGCCACCATGGACGTACGCGAACACGCCGACGCCCACCACCACGCCCTCGGCCAGCTCTTCGACCGCCTCGGCGAGGAATCCTGGCGCTACGCCGACATGCCCCGCGACTACCGCACCAAGCTCCTCGCCAAGGAACTCCGCTCCAGGAGGCCGCTCGCCCCCACCCCGGCCCCCGTCGACGCGGCCGGCGAGAAGACCCTCGGCGTCTTCCAGACCGTCAAGCGGGCCCTGGAGGTCTTCGGACCCGAGGTCATCGAGTCGTACATCATCTCCATGTGCCAGGGCGCCGACGACGTGTTCGCGGCCGCGGTCCTGGCGCGCGAGGCGGGGCTGGTCGACCTGCACGCCGGCTGGGCGAAGATCGGCATAGTGCCGCTGCTGGAGACCACCGACGAACTCAAGGCCGCCGACACCATCCTCGAGGACATGCTCTCCGACCCGTCCTACCGGCGCCTGGTCGCGCTGCGGGGCGACGTCCAGGAGGTCATGCTCGGCTACTCCGACTCCTCCAAGTTCGGCGGCATCACCACCAGTCAGTGGGAGATCCACCGCGCCCAGCGACGCCTGCGTGACGTGGCGCACCGGTACGGCGTACGGCTGCGCCTCTTCCACGGCCGCGGCGGCACCGTCGGCCGCGGCGGCGGCCCCTCCCACGACGCGATCCTCGCCCAGCCCTGGGGCACCCTGGAGGGCGAGATCAAGGTGACCGAGCAGGGCGAGGTCATCTCCGACAAGTACCTCGTGCCGTCCCTGGCCCGGGAGAACCTGGAGCTGACCGTCGCGGCCACCCTCCAGGCCTCAGCCCTGCACACCGCACCCCGCCAGTCCGTGGAGGCACTGGCACGCTGGGACGCCGCCATGGACGTGGTGTCCGACGCCGCGCACCAGGCCTACCGCAGGCTCGTCGAGGACCCCGACCTGCCCGCGTACTTCCTCGCGTCGACGCCGGTGGACCAGCTCGCCGACCTGCACCTCGGCTCACGGCCCTCCCGCCGCCCCGGCTCGGGCGTCTCCCTCGACGGACTGCGCGCCATCCCGTGGGTCTTCGGCTGGACCCAGTCCCGGCAGATCGTGCCCGGCTGGTTCGGCGTCGGCTCCGGACTGAAGGCCCTGCGCGAGGCCGGCCTCGACACGGTGCTCGACGAGATGCACGAACAGTGGCACTTCTTCCGCAACTTCATCTCCAACGTCGAGATGACGCTGGCGAAGACGGACCTGCGGATCGCCGCCCACTACGTCGACACCCTCGTCCCCGACGACCTCAAGCACGTCTTCGACACGATCAGGACCGAACACGAACTGACCGTGCGCGAAGTGCTCAAGGTGACCGGCGAGAGCGAACTGCTGGACGCCACACCGGTGCTGAAGCAGACCTTCACCATCCGCGACGCCTACCTGGACCCGATCTCCTACCTCCAGGTCGCCCTCCTCAAGCGCCAGCGCGACGCGGCCGCCGCGGGCGAGACCCCCGACCCGCTGCTGTCCCGAGCCCTGCTGCTCACCGTCAACGGCGTGGCGGCGGGCCTGCGCAACACCGGCTGAGCCGACCCGCGCACACGACAGTGCCCCCGAGCCTCGAGAACGGGCTCGGGGGCACTGTCATGCGGTCAAGCGGCCGGTCAGGCCCTACGGCGACGGAACACCAGGTAACCGCCCCCCGCGAGCAGCGCGGCCGCGAGGCCGGACAGCAGGCCCACCGGGGCACCGTTGCCGGTCTCCGCGAGGTCACCGCCGCCGGTGCCCTGCACGGACGGGGAGGACGAGGCCGACGGGTCCACCGACTCGCCGGTGGACGAGCCCGGGCTCGGCGACGCGGACGGACCCGCCGACTCGCCGGCGGACGAACTCGGCGACGCGGACGGCGAACCCGAAGGCGAACCGGACGGAGAACCAGACGGAGAACCGGACGGCGTCGAACCGCCGCCGTCACCGCCGTCCTCGCAGTCGGTCCAGAAGACCTTGTGCTTGGCGGACCCGTTCTCACCCTCGAAGTTCCAGAACAGCTTGTAGTGCCCGTCGGGCAGCGACAGGTCGTTCGTACGGCCGTGACCGTCGGCGCCCAGCGTGATCTCGCCGGACTTCACGGTCTCGCCCTTGACGTCGGCCGTCGGGGCCCAGGCCTCGATGTGCCAGTCGACCTCCTGCGTGGCGTCAAAACCGAAGGCGTCGAGGTAGAAGGTGCAGACGTGCGGCTCGTTCTTGCGGAGCTCCTCGCCGGTCTTGGCATCGTGGATCTTCACGGTGCCGTTGTCACCAGGAGGAGTGGCGTACGCGGAGGGGGCGACCATCAAGACGGCCGAGGCGACGGAGCACAGGGCACCGGCGCGGATGAGGCTACGCATGGGGCAGTCCATCTTCGAGATGTCGAACGGGAAGATGTGGAGGGGGCGGCTCAGCTTCCAGCCCGGACTGACCCTAGGTCAATCACGAACAGGGAACGAACAGTCCGGCCGCCGAAACCGAGACCGCCGAAGCCCCTCAGACCGCGACAAAAGTGACCGTGAGCAGGACAACTCCCGCCCCCGCCATCACCCACGCCACCCGCGTCCGCCTGAGCCCGCCCGCGACCACCACCGACGCCAGCAACAGCGCACCACCCATCGGCACCCACGCGTACAGCACCCCGGCCGGACCCGACCGCACCACGTCATCACTGCCGGGCTTCACGATCACGTCGTACGTCTCACCCTTGCGCACCGCGACCGTACGCTCGATGACCACGCTCCGACGGGCCCGCGAACCCACCGACACCGGCGTGTACGGCCCCGTACAGACATCCCCCGCGCACCGCGTCAGATGGACCGTGCCCCGCTCCCGCCCCTTGGTGAGCATCACATGCTGAGCCGAACCCCAGGACGCCCACACACCGGCGATCAGAATCAGCGCCACGACCGCCCCCATCGACACCAGCCGCCCGAACCGCAGCGCGACGACCGAGGTCCGACGGGAAGAGGGGGCAGTGGCAGGCATGGCCGGGATCATTGGCCATGCCACTGCGGTCGGTCAACTTCGCCCGGCCGACCAGGGCGACACGTCACGAGTTGTACGTACTCTGCGCCCGCTCCAGACCCTCGATCACCAGAGCCTCCACCGCATCCGACGCCCGGTCCACGAAGTAGTCCAACTCCTTGCGCTCCGCCGACGAGAAGTCCTTCAACACGAAGTCCGCCACCTGCATACGACCCGGAGGCCGCCCGATCCCGAACCGCACCCGGTGATACTCCGCACCCATCACCTTCGTCATCGACTTCAGCCCGTTGTGCCCGTTGTCCCCACCACCGAGCTTCAACCGCAACGTCCCGAAATCGATGTCCAACTCGTCATGAACCGCCACCACCCGCTCCACCGGCACCTTGTAGAAATCCCGGAGCGCGTTCACCGGCCCACCCGACAGGTTCATGTAGGACATCGGCTTCGCCAGCACCACCCGCCGGTTCCCCGGACCCGGCGGCCCGATCCGCCCCTCCACCAACTGCGCCTGCGCCCTGCCCGCCCGCTTGAACCGGCCCCCCATCCGCTCCGCGAGCAGATCGGCCACCATGAAGCCGACGTTGTGCCGATTGCCCGCGTACTCGGGCCCCGGATTGCCCAGCCCCACGATCAGCCAGGGCACGTTGGCATCGGTCGTCACGTCCATGTCTCCTTGATACGCGCCAGCCGCTGCCCCCGGAGGGAACAGCGGCTGACAGAACGACGACGGTGAGGATCAGACCTCGATCACCGCACGGGTGAGGATCAGGCCTCGGTGGACTCTGCGCCCTCGGAGTCCTCGCCGGCGGCCTCCTCGGCCTGCGCGGCCAGAACCTGCAGGACGACGGTGTCGCCGTCCACGCCCAGCTTGGTGCCCGACGGCAGCGGAATGTCCTTGGCGAGGATCGAGTCACCGGCCGACAGACCCTCGATGGAGACCGTGACGGACTCCGGGATGTGCGTGGCCTCGGCCTCGACCGGCAGCGCGTTCAGAACGTGCTCCAGCAGGAAGGCGCCGGGAGCCAGGTCACCCTCGGTGTGCACGTAGATCTCGACGTTGACCTTCTCGCCACGCGTGACCAGCTGCAGGTCCACGTGCTCCAGGAAACCCTTGATCGGGTCACGCTGCACCGACTTCGGGATCGCCAGCTCGTTCGACTCACCGTCGATGTCCAGCGCGATCAGAACGTTCGGCGTACGCAGCGCCAGCAGCAGCTCGTGACCGGGAAGCGTCAGGTGCAGCGGGTCGGAACCGTGGCCGTACAGCACACCGGGAACCTTGCTGTCACGACGGATACGACGGGCCGCACCCTTGCCGAACTCGGTACGGGTCGTCGCCGTGAGCTTTACCTCGGACATATGGATCACTCCTCGTAGAACCAGGAACGGACGTGGTCACCCGGCCACGAACGGCCTGCTACGAAGAGCGCGTCGATAACGGACAGCCGTACCGCACAGGTACGGCCTCCCTCGCCGAGCAACTTCAGCAGTCTACTCGGAGGGGGAGGCCGTACCCAAAAGGATCTTCGCCGCTTGTCGACTACCGCTTGTCGACAACCGCTTGTCGACTACTGCTCGGGTCGACTACTGCTCGTCGAAGAGGCTCGTCACCGAACCGTCCTCGAACACCTCACGCACCGCACTCGCGATCGTCGGCGCGATCGACAGCACCTTGATCTTGTCCAGGTCCGCACCCAGCTCACCCGGCGTCGGCAGCGTGTCCGTGAAAATGAACTCGCTCACCCGCGAGTTCTTCAGCCGATCCGCCGCCGGACCCGACAGCACACCGTGCGTCGCCGTCACGATGACGTCCTCCGCACCGTGCGCGAACAACGCGTCCGCAGCCGCGCAGATCGTGCCACCCGTGTCGATCATGTCGTCGACCAGCACACACACCCGGCCCTTGACCTCACCCACGACCTCGTGGACGGTCACCTGGTTCGCCACGTCCTTGTCACGCCGCTTGTGCACGATCGCCAGCGGCGCGCCCAGCCGGTCACACCAGCGGTCCGCGACCCGCACCCGGCCCGCGTCCGGGGACACGACCGTCAGCTTGTCCTTGTCGACCTTCCTGCCCACGTAGTCCGCGAGGAGAGGAAGGGCGAAGAGATGATCCACCGGACCGTCGAAGAAACCCTGGATCTGATCCGTGTGCAGATCCACGGTCAGGATGCGGTGCGCACCCGCCGTCTTCATCAGGTCCGCGATCAGACGCGCCGAGATCGGTTCACGCCCACGGTGCTTCTTGTCCTGCCGCGCGTAACCGTAGAACGGCACGATGACAGTGATGGAACGAGCCGACGCACGCTTCAACGCGTCGATCATGATCAACTGCTCCATGATCCACTGATTGATCGGAGCCGTATGGCTCTGAATCACAAAACAGTCCGCACCACGCGCCGACTCCTGATAACGGACGTAGATCTCCCCGTTCGCGAAGTCGAAGGCCTTCGTCGGGACGACCCCGACACCCAACTGCTGGGCGACCTCCTTGGCAAGCTCGGGGTGGGCGCGGCCGGAGAAGAACATCATCTTCTTCTCGCCGGTCGTCTTGATCCCGGTCACAGCACTGTCTCCTCAGAGGTTTCTCAGCGGGTACCGGACGACCGTCTCAACTGGCTGCGAGAGGCCGTCACGGCTGGTGGGGTGCGAGCGCGCACTTATCACGGTACGCCGTGTCAGGCGCACACGTTTCCGGTCAGCCCTCGCCGTCCTCCCGACGCGACGCCGCCTCGGCCGCCTTCGCCGCCGCGCTCCCCGGACGCTTACGAGCCACCCAACCCTCGATATTCCGCTGCTGACCGCGGGCCACAGCCAACGAACCGGGCGGCACATCCTTCGTGATCACGGACCCCGCGGCGGTGTACGCACCGTCCCCGACCGTGACAGGAGCCACAAACATGTTGTCCGAACCCGTACGGCAATGAGAGCCCACCGTGGTGTGGTGCTTGTCCTGCCCGTCATAGTTCACGAACACACTCGCCGCACCGATGTTGGTGTACTCACCGATCGTCGCGTCCCCCACATAGGAGAGGTGCGGAACCTTCGTCCCCTCCCCGATGGAGGCGTTCTTCGTCTCCACGTACGTCCCGATCTTGCCCTTCGCCCCCAACCGCGTCCCCGGCCGCAGATAGGCGAACGGCCCGACCGACGCCTCCGCACCGACCTCGGCACCGTCGGCGACCGTGTTGTCGACCCGGGCACCGGCCCCGACCCGCGTATCCGTCAGACGGCTGTTGGGCCCCACAACCGCGCCCTCGCCCAGATGCGTCGACCCGTGCAACTGCGTACCCGGCAGGACCGTGGCATCCTGCTCGAACGTCACCGTCACATCGACCCACGTAGTGGCAGGGTCGACGACGGTCACGCCGGCCAGCATCGCGCCGGCCAGCAGCCGGTCGTTGAGGATCCGCCCCGCCTGAGAGAGCTGCACACGGTTGTTGATCCCGGCGATCTCCCGATGGTCACCGGCGACACACGCCCCCACACGGTGCCCCGCCTCACGGAGAATCCCGAGCACGTCGGTCAGATACTCCTCGCCCTGCGAGTTGTCCGTACGCACCTTCCCCAGCGCGTCCGCGAGCAACTGCCCGTCGAACGCGAACACCCCCGAGTTGATCTCCCGGATCGCCCGCTGCGACTCCGTGGCGTCCTTGTGCTCGACGATCCCGGTCACCGCCCCCGAAGCCCCGTCCCGCACGATCCGCCCGTACCCGGTCGCATCCGGCACCTCCGCGGTGAGAACGGTGACCGCGTTGCCGTCGCCGGAGTGCGTCGCAGCCAGCGACTGAAGCGTCTCCCCAGTGAGAAGCGGAGTGTCACCGCACACGACGACGACCGTCCCGTCCACGGAACCACCGAGCTCCTCCAACGCCATCCGTACGGCATGCCCGGTGCCGTTCTGCTGCGCCTGCACGGCGGTACGGACCTGGGCGTCGATCTTGGTGAGGTGCGCGGAGACCTTCTCGCGGGCGTGACCCACGACCACGACGAGGTTCTCGGGGTCCAACTCACGGGCGGCGGCGAGAACATGCCCCACGAGGGAACGGCCACAGATCTCGTGCAGGACCTTGGGTGTGGCCGACTTCATACGGGTGCCCTCACCCGCTGCGAGAACGACGACGGCTGCCGGGCGAATGGCGCTCACGGGGTTGCCCTTCGGCTTTGGATGCGGTGGGGGTGGACATCCGCAGGATACCGGGGCGTTTCTTGGGGGACATGAGAGTGGGCCCTGACTGTGTGGTCAGGGCCCGAACCGAAGTGTTGTGCACTGCGGCTCCCCCGCAAGGATTCGAACCTTGACCTGCCAAGACCAAAACTTGGTGTGCTGCCTGGTTACACCACGGGGGACAGTGCCTCAGACCTTACCCGAGTCGCGCGGTGGCGCCAGCAGCTATTCCGCTCCAGCAACCCTCGATGCGGCAGTACAACTCGGCTCCTTGCCGGACTCGGACGACGAGGCAGCCGCGATAGCTGTCACCGGTGTTCTTCCTGACGGTCTTAGGGTTGTGCTTCTTGAGCGTTGTCCGTTGAAGAGACGAGACGTCGATACCGACGAGATCGGCCCAGTGCTGTTCTGCGCCAGCCACATCCGCGCTCTCATGGATCATGACCCGGAACCCGAGGCGATCGCGGGCCACACCCAGCATGTCGAGCCAGGCGAGGAACACCTGGATCACTGCCGGATCACTGTTGACGAAGTTGACCGCTTCACGGCGCTGGTACGGCTTGCTCTTCTGTCCCTCGGCCCAGTAGAGCGCGATGCCGGCCATGAACAGCTCTCGGTCGGTGAGTTCGCCGATCTCCCGAGCGGCGCCTTTCTTGACCTGCTCGCGCTCCTCGTCTTGCGCGTTGCGCAGTCGCGTCAGCCCAGCCTGCATGAGTTCCCGATGCTCCTCCGGTGTGTAGCGCGGCTCCGGCTTCGGCAAGTCCCGCACCCACAGCGACACCGAACTCCTCGAACAGCCAAGTTCCGCCTCGATCTGGTCGTACGTCCAGCCCTGGAGCCGCAACTCGCGTGCCCGCTCTCGCAGGTCGTCCTTCGCGTTCGGCCGCTTCGTCCATTCCGGCGGCGGCTCCCCCTTCACCAGTTGGTTGAGGATGTCGTTGTTGAAGATCTTCAGCTCGTCGCGGATCTGCCGAAGGCTGTAGCCGCCGCGCCGCAGCGCCACCGCCCGCTCCCGCAGCCCCTCGAAATCCGCGTACTTGCCTTGTGGATGTGCCATAGGCATACCGTCCGGGCGGAATGCGATCTTCCGGGGTCGAACGGGGGCTGGTTCAGCAGTTCGAGGGATATCGGTTGGTTTCGCTTCTGTTCGGTTACGGACTGTGGTGTAGGCCAGTCACGGAAACTCACCGGAAAAGGGGCGCCCGGCGACCGTAGGCTGGAGGGCATGACCACGACGGGGGAACACCACGCGACGGCTGCGGAAGGGCCGTGGTGGTGGGCGCGGAGGCGCAGTGCGGTGCTGGACGTGGGTCTGGCGGTGGTGTCCGCGGTGGAGTGTGCCGTGGAGGGGGTTCCGTTCGCGCGGGACGCGGGGATTCCGCTCGGTGCGGGGATCGTGTTCGGTTTGCTGGCCGGCTCGGTGTTGGTGTTGCGGCGTCGGTGGCCGATCGCCGTGGTGCTGGTGTCGATCGCGATCACGCCGGCCCAGATGGGCTTTCTGATGGGCATCGTCGGCCTGTACACGCTGGCCGCGTCGGAGTTGCCGCGTCGGATCATCGGTTCGCTGGCGGGGATGTCGCTGGTGGGGACGTTGATCGTGACGTTCGTGCGGGTGCGGCAGGACATGGCGCGGGGGGATCTGACGCTGGGGGACTGGTTCGTCCCGTTCGCGTCGATCACGACGTCGCTCGGACTGACCGCGCCGCCGGTGCTGCTGGGTCTGTACGTCGGGGCGCGGCGGCGGTTGATGGAGAGTTTGCGGGAGCGGGCGGACAGTCTGGAGCGGGAGCTTCAGTTGTTGGCGGAGCGGGCCGAGGAGCGGGCCGAGTGGGCGCGGGGCGAGGAGCGGACGCGGATCGCGCGGGAGATGCATGACGTTGTCGCGCATCGGGTGAGTCTGATGGTGGTGCATGCGGCGGCGTTGCAGGCGGTTGCGCGGAAGGATCCCGAGAAGGCGGTGAGGAACGCCGCGCTGGTGGGGGACATGGGGCGGCAGGCGTTGACCGAGTTGCGGGAGATGCTCGGGGTGCTGCGCAGTGGTGAGACGGGGGCGGCGCGGCGGGAGAGTGTGCCGTTGGCGGCGGTGGGGGTGGCGGCTGCGGCGGCGGCTTCGCGGGCTGTGGAGGACGGGGGTGTGGCGGACGGGCCGTGTCTGTCGGATCTGGATGTGCTGGTGGGGCAGTCGGCGGCGGCGGGGATGGTGGTGGAGCTGTCGGTGGAGGGGGAGTCGCGGGGGTATGCGGCGGAGATCGAGCAGACGGCGTTCCGGGTGGTGCAGGAGGCGTTGACGAACGTCCACAAGCATGCGGCGGGTGCGAAGACGCGTGTGCGGTTGGCGCACCGGGGGGCGGAGGTCGCGATGCAGGTGGAGAACGAGCCGCCGGGTGAGGTGTCGGCGGCGTCGGCGCGGTTGCCGTCGGGGGGCAATGGCCTGGTGGGGATGAGGGAGCGGGTCCTGGCGCTGGGCGGGGTGTTTGTGTCGGGGCCGACGGAGGCGGGGGGTTTTCGGGTGTCGGCGGTGATTCCGGCGTCGTAGGGCCTGTGGGTCGTTGTTCCGGTTCTGCTGCGGCTCTCGGCTCTGGTTCTGTGCGGCTGGGGGCTTCAGCTCGCGGTGAGGCGGGTGGGTTCGGTGCCGGAGACGAGGGTGGTGAGGGCGCGGTCGAGGTCGGGGCCGAGGTACCAGTCGCCGGTGTGGTCGAGGGTGTAGACGCGGCCTTCGGTGTCGATGGCGAGGAGGGCCCGGGTGTCGGTTTCGGCGCCGAGGGGGCAGACCTCGGTGTCGAGGGCGCGGCCGAGGTCGCCGAGGGTGCGGGCCATGTGGAGGCCGTGCAGCGGGTCGAGGTGGAGGGCGGCGGGGGCGATCTGGCGGCCGGGGCCGGTGGGGGTGATGTGGAGTCCGCCGAATTCGGCCCAGGCTTCGACGGCGGCGGGGAAGACGGCGTGCCGGTGTCCGGCGGGTGAGGTGTGGTCGCGTAGGGCGTCGGCCCAGATCTCGGCTTGTTTTATGTCCCAGCGTCCGGGTTGCCAGCCGGCGGCGCGCAGGGCGGCGTCGACGGGTACGGCGAAGCGGGTGGTGGTGCGGTCGGGGTGCATCTGCCCTTCGTTCGTGGAGGTCGTTCGGTGGTGCGTGATCGTTCGGTGGTGCGCGGTCGTTCGGTGGTGCGTGATCGTTCGGTGGTGCGCGGTCGTTCGGTGGTGCGTGATCGTTCGGGGGTACGTGGGGGAGGGGGCGCGGCGTTCAGCCGTCGGTTGTCCTGGAGTCGACGATGCGGACTCCGAAGTGGGCGCTGAGCGCGGTGCAGGCTCGGCAGGGGGCGGCGAAGGTGCCGTGGAGGGGGTCGCCGTCCTCGCGGATGTGGCGGGCGGTGAGTTTGGCCTGCTTGAGGGATCTTCGGGCTTCGCCGTTGGTCAGGGGTTTGCGGGCGGCGCGTTTGGTGCGGGCGGCGTCCACGGCGGCGATGTGGCGGGATATCAGCAGGGCTTCGGCGCAGCGGCCGGTGAAGCGGTCGCGTTGTCCGCTGGGGAGGGTGTCGAGGAAGTCCTGGACGAGGGGGTGCAGGGCGGGAGGCTGGTCGCCGCGGGCGGCGGTGCCGGTGAGGGTGGCGCCGCGGACGGAGAGGGCGGCGGCGATGGTGGGGAGTATGCCGTCGCGGCGGTGGCGCAGGGTGGGGGCGTGCGGGGCGTCGGTGCTGCTCCAGCCGATGCGGGGGTCGCCGGACGTGCCCGGTCGCGGTCCTGGGTGCGGTCCCGTCTGCGTGGCGTTCATGATCGTCATCCCCTCGCGTGCATCCCCCCGGCGGACACAGACTGCCAAATGGCGTGCCCTGTGTGGAAGCTGGGGCGGTGCGACACGCCCGTGTTCGGGCAGGCTGTCACGGTGGGGTGACGGCGGGTCACGGAAGCGGACGGGTGCTGACCGGTGCCCGGTGACCGGGTTCGTCGTACCGCATAGGCTGTCGGCACCGCGATCCACGCGGTCGGTGCGTGGAGTGAAGTGGACAGAAGTCGGGGCGGGCGTCGAGACGTGGTCGAGACGGACGTCGTGACGGACGAGACAGTCGATACGGGGCGTAGTGGCGCGGAGTCGGTCACTACGGGTCGTACAGAGTGCCGCAGGGGGCAACCGCCATGACGACAGGTCGGCTCGGGCTCGGGGCGCCTCCCGGCCGTCAGGCCGGGGGACAGGGTGTGCCGCCGAACGCGGCGTACGCCGGGCAGGTCGTGCATTTCCCGGATCCGGTCCGGGCGGCCCGTCACCCGAGAGGGGTTCGGGTGGATGAGCGTGGTTATCCCGACTTCTCGGCGTATGCGCGGGCGGCGGTGGAGATCGCGGAGCCGCCGGAGGGTTTCGGGGTCGACGAGTTGCGGCTGACGGACTATGTGTCGGCGAACGCGGCCTTGTCGGCGACGGGGCACGAGTTGTGGGACACGGTGCCGGCGGTGGCGACGCCGCATGGCTGGACGTGGCATCACGTGGTCGGTGCCCGGCGGCTGGAGTTGGTTCCGGTCGAGGTGAAGGCGTTGTTGCGGCATCACGGCGGTATCGCGACGTCGGTGGTGGACCAGGGGAAGCGCGGCACGCGGCCGTTGCAGGAGACGCGTCCGGTGCATGTGGGGCTGCCGAAGTCGGGTGTGGCGGTGACGGAGGCGCAGGTGCAGGGGGTCGAGGAGGACCTCGGGTACCGGTTGCCGGGTGCGTACCGGTCGTTCCTGAAGGCGGCGGGCGGGTGTGCGCCGGTGGGTGCGGCGTTGGACGCGGAGTTGGGGCTGCTGGTGGACCAGCCGTTCTTCACGGTGCGGGACGAGGCGGCGGTCAACGATCTGGTGTACGTGAACAAGTGTCTGCGTGACCATCTGACCAAGGACTATCTGGGGGTCGGGTTCGTGCAGGGCGGTCTGCTGGCCGTGAAGGTGAAGGGCGAGCGGATCGGTTCGGTGTGGTTCTGCGCGTACGACGACGCGCGGGACGTGGATCCGTCGTGGTCGCCGCCGGAGCGGGTGGAGCGGTTGCTGTTGCCGTGCGGTGAGGATTTCGACGTCTTCCTGTCGCGGCTCGCGGGCAATCCGCCGGAGTTGGAGACCGTGGCGAACCTGATGGTGGACGGCGGGTTCGCGCAGTCCGTTCCCGTGTCTTCCGTGGGGGAGTGAGTCGGCGATGGTGACGTTCGCGCAGGCGCAGGAGCGCGCGGAGGAGTGGATCAACGGCGATGTGCCGTCGTACCAGCATCGTGAGGTGCGGGTGCGGGAGTTCGGACTCGGGTTCGTGGTGTGGGCGGAGGACCGGGCGGACGGGCCGCGTTCGGACGGGGGTGCGCAGCGGCTGGTGATCGCCCGGGACAGCGGGGAGGCCACGTTGTGGCCCGCGCTGCCGGTGGGGGAGGTGGTCCGCCGGTACGAGGAGGAGTACGGCCGTGCGGACGTCGTCGCCGACGCGGTGCCGGCGCCTGCGGCTCGGGTCGATCTGAATCAGACGTCGTTCTTGTTGAGTCCGCCGGAGTGGTTGCAGGAGGCGGCGGACAAGTTGGGGATTCCGGATCGGCGGGGCGCGGGGGCCGGCGCGGGGGCAGGGGCTCCGGCTTCGGCTGTCTCGGGGCCGGGTCCGGCTGAGTCTGCTTCGGGTTCGGGTTCGGGTTCCGGCGTCGGCTGGGGTTCGGGTGCTGTGTCGGGTTCGGCGCCGGCTCCTGGGTCCGCTGCGGTCGGCGGGGCGGGGGCGCTTCCCCAGACGCAGGCCGGGCCCGGGGGTGTGGGGGCGGGTGCGGCTGCTGCCGCTTCAGATGCTTCTGGTGGGCCGTCCGGTGGGCCCGGGGTGCCGAGTGTGCCGCCGGGGGCGACGCCGTGGGCCGGGACGGACACCAACGCGGATGCCGGTGAGGACCGTTCCGTACCGTTGCCGGCGACGGTGTTCGCGCCTCCGCTGAGCGGTTCCGACGACGAGGCCCGGCCGCCCACGGCACCGCCGGACGCCAAGACGGCCCTGATGTCGGGTGGGAGCCAACTCCCGCGGACCTCGGTCGCCCCGGCGGCGGACGAACCGAACACGCCGGGCCCTCAGGGCGGTGCGCCGGGCGGGTCGTCGTACGGCTATCCGCACGGCCCGGGTGGTGCCGGGGCCGGTGTCACGCCGCCGTCTCCGTCTGCGCCGGGTGGGTCTTCCTACGGGTATCCGCAGGGGGCGGCGGGCGGGGCGCCGCAGCCTCCTGCCGCCGGGGCCGGTGGTCCGGGTCGGTCGCCGGCGCCGAACGCCGCGGACATCGCCGACGCCGCGACGAGCAAGGCGGAGCCGCCGGCGCGTCGCGCACGGGGCGCGGGTGCGAATCCGCCGCCTCCGCCGGGCGCCCCGGGTACACCGGGAGCGCGACCGGCCGGTACGCCGGGTCCGGCTGGGCCATCGGGGCCTGCGGCGGGTGGGTACGTGCCGACGCAGTTCGTGTCGGCGTCCGGACCCGACGGACCTGACGGGCCGGACGCCGGGCCGGGGGCTCCCTCCGCTGCGGGCGGTCCGCAGGCGCCGGGTGCGCCGAAGCCGCCCGGTCCGCCGAACCCGCCTGGTGCGCCGTACCCGCCCGGTGTTCCGGGGGCGCCCGGTGGTACGCCTCCGGGCGGTGTCCACCATGCCGCCACGGTGCTTGCCGATCCTGGGCGGCCGGGCCCCGGTACGGGCGCGCCGCAGCCGCCGGGTGCCCCCGGCGCACCCGGTACGCCGCACCCACCGGGTCCTCCGGGTGCCCCGGGTACGCCTCAGCCTCCTGCTGCTCCGGGGATGCCGGGCGCCCCCGGCGCCCAGGGCTCACCCGGCGGCGCGCGCGGGGCCGCCCACCGTGCGGAGACCGTGCTGTCCGCGCCCCCCACCGGGGGCGCCCCCGGCACGCCCCCGCCCCCCTCACCCCCCGGTGCTCCAGGC
>NZ_JOEV01000010.1 GCF_000721105.1 Streptomyces cellulosae | reverse complement strand
GTGGAGAGTCGGCAGGACCGTGCACGCGGTGAAGTCCGTGCCGATGCCGACGACGTGCTCCGCACGAACCCCGGACAGGGCCAGGGCCTCGGGCACGGCGGTGCGCAGCACATCGATGTAGTCCGACGGCACCTGCAGGGCCCAGTCGGGCGGCAGCCGGGTACCGCCCGGGAGCTCGCGGTCGAGGACCGCGTGCGTGTACGCGTGCTCCGCCGCCGCCAGTTCCGCGCCGTCCCGCACGCGGACCACCACGGCCCGGCCCGAAAGGGTGCCGAAGTCGACGCCGACGACGTACGTTTCGGCCTTCTTCCGTTGGTCCTGTGTTTCCGTCACGGTCGGTGTCTTTCTGTGGGTCTGTGGACAGGGCTGTGCCGGCGGGCCCGGGGAGGCGGCCCGGGCCCGCGGCGTCAGGGGGTGGTCGGGGCGGGGGTGGGTCAGTTGACCCGGACCACCTGCCAGAGTTCGTCATCGGCACCGTTGTCCGCCGACTGAACGACCAGCGCTCCGTTGGCGGTGGAGGCCGAGGCGACGTCCGCCACCAGACCGCTGCCGGTGTCGACGAGCTTGTAGTAGCCGCCGCCCGCGTCCGTCAGCGTCCACTTCTGGGAGTTCGCGGTGGAGGCCGTGTTCTGGACGACGGCCGCGCCGGACGAAGTCGAGCCGTTGCTGATGTCGAGGTTGAGACCGCTGTTGACGTTCTTCACCGTCCACGAGCCGCCGCTCTGCGACTGGAACGTCCACCACTGGCAGGCGTTGGCGGTGTTCTGCCACTGGCCCGCCTGCTTGCCCACGGTGGTGGAGGCACCGGGGATCTCCAGGTACCGGCCGCTGTTCTTGTTGACCAGGACGTACTGCCCGGTGGACAGGTCCGGCAGGGCGGTCTGGGTGAGGTTCCACCGCTGGCAGGCGCAGCCGGTGGCGTCCCACTGTCCGGCCGCGGTGCCCACCGTGGTGGAGGCGCTGGGGATCTCCAGGTACTTGCCGCTGATCCGGTTGACCGCGGTGAAGCCGCCCGCCGGGTCGGGGGCGACGGCCCACTCGTGGTCGAGGGTGCCGTTGTCGTCCCACTGGAGGACCTTGGCGCCGTTGGCGGTGGACTGGTTCTGCACGCCCAGGACCTTGCCGCTGGCCACATTGAAGATCTTGAAGTAGCCGGACGTCTGCTGGACGAACCTCCACTTCTGGTCGCTCGCGTTGTCGGCGTTCTGCTGGGTCGCGCCCACGCCGTTGGTGGTGGAGCCGCCCGCGATGGTGAGCATCAGGTGGCTGTTGGCGTTCGACGCGGTGTACGTGGCGCCGTCGGAGATGCCGCCGCCCAGGTCGATGGTGCCGTACGTGACCGGGTTGAGGCCGGTGTCGGTGAGGTGGCCGCCGCTGAGGACCAGCAGGCTGTGGCCGTCCGCCAGCGGGAGCAGGCCGCGGCTGTATCCGCCGGGGACGGTGGAGGCGATGCGCGTCCAGGTGTTCGCGGCGCCGTTCTGCGTGTTCAGGAACAGGTCGTCGGTGCTGTTGGCACTGACCACGAGGGTGCCGTTGGCCCCGCCGGTCGGCAGCCAGGTGATGTACGGGGAGCTCTTGGGCTGGGTGCCGTCGGTCGCCTTGAGCGGGATGCCGGTGGCGGAACCGAACGCCTCCGGGTCGGAGGACATCTTGTAGTAGACGGCGAAGCCGCCCTCGGGGGCGCCCCAGAACTCGTACGTCATCACGTACGTGCCGTTGGGGAGCTTGGCGATCACCGGCATGCCGGGACGGTCGCCGTACGTCGAGGTGGCCACGTCATTGACCACGGAGCCCCAGGTCAGACCATCCGTGGAGACCTGGTGGACGATCTTCTGGCCGTTGTTGGGGTCGCGCTGGTCGGAGTAGTAGACGATCAGCTTGTTGCCGGAGACCATCAGGAACGGCTCCCACACCGGGGTCTGGCCGTTGCTGGGGTCGGCCTTGCCGCCCTTGGCGATGGAGCTGACGTACGACCAGGTGGTGCCGTGGTCGGTGCTGGCGTACAGGTCGAGTTCGGTCGACGACAGGTCGTTCGGGATGGAGTTGCCGGCGGCGAGGATCGTGCCGGCCGGGAAGTTGCCGATGGCGGTGGGCAGTTCGTACAGGAACGGCTGGTAGCGGTTGCCGAAGCCGTTGTGGGTGTCGCTGATGCTGGAGATCTGGGTCCAGCTGCCGCCGTTGTCGGTGCTGCGGTAGACCGGGAAGACGGGGGTGCCCGAGCTGTACTGCTCGAAGGTGGCGAGCAGGGTGCCGTTGAACGAACCGCTGCGCTGCAGGCGTACCGCCCTCGGGTAGAGCGAGCCCGGGGACGGGGCGCCCGACGGGGGCGTGTACATCGTCCGGGAGGCGCGGGCGACCGCGTTCGCCTGTCCCGAGGCGGGAAGGACGAGGGCGACGGCTGCCGCGAGAAGGGCGAGAAGAAACGTCACTGCATAGGTGCGGGGAACGGCGCGGAGTCTGGCGTGCTGCGTGGTGGTGGACATGTGCGGCTCCCATAGCTGTCAGGGGGAGGTGATGCGTGGGTGTGCCTCGGTTGGTCTGGGTGGTGCCTTGGGGACCGCCGCTCCCGGTACGGCCCGGCCCGGGAGAGGCGGTGTCATGGGGGGTCAGCCGGCGCGGCGCAGCCGGATGACGTTCCAGGAGACGGGCTGAAGGTGTACGGCGAGGCGGCCGTCGACGACCGGTGCGGTGTCGACCGCGCGTGGGCGGACCCGGTCGGGGGCCTGCTGGGTGTTGGTGGCGCTGACGTCCGGGTCGCTGAGCACCGAGTGCTCCACCAAGGCGTAGCCAGGGAACGCCCGCAGGTCCAGGGCGAGCTCCACGGACTCGCCCTGGTGCCGGTTGACGGCGAGGACGGTCAGCTCGTCGGCCCCCTCTCCCCCTACGGCGTGCGTGGCGACGGCGTCGACGACGGGGACCTCGCCGAAGCGGGCCGTGTCGTACACCGGCGCGACCGGTTCCACCCTGAGGACGGTGCCGCGGGCGTGGCGGGCGGCCTGGGCGAAGGGGTGGAAGGTGGTCTGGCGCCAGCTGGGGCCGCCGGGCTCGCTGCGGATGGGGGCGATGACGTTGACGAGCTGGGCGAGGCAGGCGGCGGTGACGCGGTCGCTGTTGCGCAGCAGACTGATCAGCAGCCCGCCGAGGACGACGGCGTCGGCCACGTTGTACTCGTCCTCGATGACGCGCGGGGCGACGGCCCAGTCGTCGGGCTTGTCCTGCGCCTCGAAGCGGGACTGGTACCAGACGTTCCACTCGTCGAAGGACAGGTTGATCCGCTTCTTCTTGCGCTGCTTGGCGCGGATGTGGTCGGCGGTGGCGACCACCGACTCGACGAACCGGTCCATGTCGACGGCCGAGGCGAGGAAACTGCCCAGGTCGCCGTCGACCTCCTCGTAGTAGGCGTGGCAGGAGATGTAGTCGACCTGGTCGTACGCCTCTTCCAGGACGGTGGCCTCCCAGGCGCCGAAGGTCGGCATCGAGGAGCTGGAGCTGCCGCAGGCCACCAGTTCCAGGCCGGGGTCGACCATGCGCATCGCCCGGCCGGTCTCGGCGGCCAGGCGGCCGTACTCGGCGGCGGTCTTGTGGCCGGTCTGCCAGGGGCCGTCCATCTCGTTGCCCAGGCACCACATCCCGATACCGAAGGGCTCCCGGGCGCCGTTCTTGATCCGCTGGTCGGACCAGGCGGTCCCGCCGGGGTGGTTGCAGTACTCCAGCAGGTCCAGGGCCTCCTGGACACCACGGGTGCCGAGGTTGAGGGCCATCATCGGCTCGACGCCGGCCTTGGCGGCCCAGGAGTGGAACTCGTGCAGGCCGAAGGCGTTCGTCTCGGTGCTGTGCCAGGCGAGATCGAGACGGGTGGGGCGCTCGGCCACCGGTCCGACGCTGTCCTCCCAGCGGAAGCCGGAGACGAAGTTGCCGCCGGGGTAGCGGACGGTGGTCACGCCCAGTTCGCGGACCAGGTCCAGCACGTCGCGGCGCAGTCCGTCCTCGTCGGCGTACGGGTGGCCGGGTTCGTAGATGCCGGTGTAGACGCATCGGCCCATGTGCTCGACGAACGAGCCGAAGGTGCGGGGGCTGACGTCGGCGACCCGGAAGGCGGGGTCGACGGTCAGGGAGGCGTGCAGCATGAATCGCTCCGGGAGAACGGGAGGACGGGAGAAGGCGCGCGGGGAGGGCCGCGCGGCGGCGGCCGACGCGGGAGGAGGGGAACACGCAGGGATAAGTGGGGGCGTGGCGAGGCCACGTGAGACGTGCGGGTCACTTGAGGCTGCCGACGGTCAGACCGCCGCGCCAGTACCGCTGAAGGAGGAGGAAGGCGAGGATCAGCGGCAGGATCGCCACCAGCGAGCCCACGACGACCAGCGTGAACAGCGCGTTGGCGCCGCTCTGCACCATCGCGCCCGCGTACCAGGACTGCAGGCCGACGGTGAGCGGGAACAGCTTGTCGTTGTTGAGCATCACCAGCGGCAGGAAGAAGTTGTTCCAGGTGCCGACCATGGAGAACAGCAGCACGGTCACCAGTGCGGGCTTCAGCGTGGGCAGCGCGACGTTGAACAGCACGCGCAGCTCGCCGGCCCCGTCGACGCGGGCCGCCTCCAGCAGTTCGTCCGGCAGGGAGTCCTGGACGTACACCCGCACCAGGTAGACGCCGAACGGGTTGAGCAGCGAAGGCAGGATGACCGCCCACATGGTGTCCGTCAGGGCCACCTTGCTCAGCAGCAGATAGGTCGGGATGGCCAGCGCGGTCGCGGGGACCATGATGGCGCCGAGCAGGCTGGAGAAGAGCAGGTTCCGGCCGGGGAAGCGGTACTTGGCGAAGGCGTAGCCCGCGAAGGTGGCCACCGCGGTGGCGCCGACGCCGCTGACACCCGCGTAGACGACAGTGTTGCCCATCCAGCGCAGGTACTCGCCGTCGTTGTACGTGAACAGCTGCCGGAGGTTGTCGACGATGGAACCCGGCGAGTGGAACCACAGGGCGGCGGTGGAGAACAGCGCGTCGTTGTTCTTGGTGGCGGCGACGACCAGCCACCAGAACGGCATCAGGAAGTAGAGGATCATCGCCACCATCACCACGTTGACGGTGACGCGTCCCTTGGAGACCCGCGCCTTGCGGCGCGCGTGGTGGGTGGCGGGGACGGCTGGGGTGGCTACGGCGGTCGTCACTTCAGTCCGCTCCTTCGACGCGCGGCGAACAGGAACAGGTAGGAGCCGACGAAGACCACCGCGCCCAGGGCGAAGGAGATCGCGGCGGAGTAGTTGAACTCGGAGTACTGGAAGGCGAGGTTGTAGGCGTAGAGGTTCGGCGTGTAGTCCGGGGTGATCACCGAGGACGCGATCGGCCTGAGGACCCGCGGCTCGGTGAAGAACTGGAGCGTGCCGATGATGGTGAACATCAGCGTGAGCACCAGCGCCGAGGACACCATCGGGATCTTGATGCGCAGGGCCGTCTGCACCGGACCGGCTCCGTCGAGCTTCGCCGCCTCGTAGACCTCGCGGGGCAGGCCCTGCAGGGCCGCGTACAGGACGATCATGTTGTAGCCGGTCCACTGCCAGGTCACGATGTTGCCCAGCGAGGTCAGCATCAGGCTGTGGGAGAGCAGGTCGACCGAGCCCAGGCCCAACGCGTGGGTGAGCGACTGGACGGGGCCGAACGTCGGGCTGTACAGGAAGCCCCACATCAGGGCGCCGATCACCGCGGGCACGGCGTACGGCATGAACAGGGTCATCCGGAAGACCTTGGCGAGGCGACTGCCGACCTCGTCGATGAGCAGGGCCCCGAGGAGCGCGAGCCCCAGCATGAGGGGGATCTGTACGACGCCGAAGAGCGCCACCCGTGCCAGGCCGGACAGGAACTGGTGGTCGGTGAACGCCTGCTGGTAGTTGGCGAACCAGCTGAAGTGGTCGCCGCCGACCAGGGTGGAGGTGCGCAGGCTCAACCAGAAGGCGTAGCCGAGCGGGGCCACCAGAAAGGCGAGGAACAGCAGGGTGAAGGGGGTGATCAGGAACAGGCCCATCAGCTGGTGACGGGTGCGGGACGACCGCCGTCCGGTACGCGGGCCGGCGCTCCGGCCGGCCGTCACGGTGCCCCGGCCCCTGCGGACCGGTGTGTCAGGGGGCGCGGCCGCGGCGGCCGCTGCGGATCCCTGCCTGAGCAGGCTCATCGACATCTCCTAGCGGGTCTGGATGCCCCCGCCGACGACTGGCGCGGGTGGATCGCGTCGGCGGGGGTGGTACAGCGGGTGCGGCAACTGCCGCGGCTACCGCGGGCGGGCTACTTGCTGACCTTGAAGCCCTGCTTGGACGCGTAGGAGGTCACCTGCTGCTGGACGTTGCCGGCGACGGACGACCACGGGGTCTGGCCCTGGATGGCCTTGCCCACCTCGGTGGTCTGGGTGTTGTAGGCGAAGTCCTGGAACGGGCTCCAGTCGAAGGTCCCGATGCCGTTGGCGGCGGGCACGAAGACCTTGTTGACCTGCTGGCCGCCGAAGAAGGCGTACTTCTTGTCCTGGAAGTACGCGCCGTTGAGGACCGAGTTGACCGTCGGGAACAGGTAGGCCTGGTCGATGCCGATCTTCCAGGCGGCCTGCGAGGTGCCGAACAGTTCCCGGGCGACCTCGGTGGCCTCCTTCGGGTGCTGGGTCTTGCTGGTCACCGAGAAGGCCGAACCGCCCCAGTCGCCCTGGGCGTTGCCGCCGGCCGTCCACTGCGGCAGCGGGGCCGCGCGCCACTTGCCCGCGGTCTTCTTCGCCACGCTGGAGAGGTAGCCGGGGCCCCAGCCGGCAGCGAGGTACGTGGCGTACTTGCCGCTGCTGAGCCCGTTGTAGAAGTCGGTGGTCGCGTACGACGCGGTGTCGACGAGCTTGTTCTTCACCAGGTCGCCCCAGTAGTCGTACACCTGCTTGGCCCCGGCGTCGTCCAGCTTGACGCCGATGTCCGGCAGCTTGCTCGCCGAGTAGTCGTACGGCTTGGAGCCGGCCTGCCACTGCAGGCCCTGGAGCCAGCCCGCGGCCGTCTCGTCGCTGCCGAAGTCGGTCATGTACGCGTTCGGGTCCGCCTTGTGCAGCTTGACGGCCTCCGCCTTGTACTCCGCCCAGGTGGTCGGGATCTTCAGGCCGTACTTCTTGAAGAGGTCCGCCCGGTAGAGCATCGCCATGGGTCCGGCGTCGACCGGGATCGCGTAGACGTGGTCACCGTCGGAGACCTGCTTCCAGGCCCAGTCCACGTAGTCGCCCTTGTCGTCGTCGGCGCCGTACTTGCTCATGTCGAGCAGGCCCTTGGTGAGCTGGATGGTCGGCAGCTCCTGGAACTCCAGCATGACGACGTCCGGTGCGCCCTGCCCGGCCTTGAGCGCCGTCTTCAGCTTGGTGTACTCGTCCTGGCCCACGCCGGCCTGCACCCAGTCGACCTGGACGTCCTTGTGCGTCTTGTTGAACTGGGCCACGACCTGCTTGAACTGGGGGTACCACGCCCACACCTTGATGTGCACGGGGCCGTTCCCGGCGGCACCCGAACCGCTGCCGCCGCCACTGCCACCACCGCAGGCGGCGAGGAGCGTGGTCGCGACGGCGGCGGACACCACCGCGGTGGCGACGCGGCGGACGGAAGGGAGCTTTCTGCTGGCAGACATGGGCGTTCTCCTGGTGAGGAACTGGGCGGGGAGTGAGGGAGGAGCAGGGAGCGGTACGAGGGCGGGCCGGACCGGAGGGACGGGAGGGGAGGGGAGCGGGACCCGCCGGGGCGGCCCGGGCACCGTGCAGACCACGGAAGACAGTTGTGTTCGAAATCCCGGACGACGTCCGGATGTTGGGCCGATGACAGGCGGCGTTCCTGTCACCGATCGGCCAACGACCCTGCACATGAGGGGGCTTGCGCCGCACCGGGGGTTTGCCTCGGTCACGGAAGAGGGGGCTTCATGATCACGCAGCCGGATCGGCTCTGCTACGCTTTTGCAGCGCTGCAGAAGTGTTAACCAAGAAGTTGCTGCGCTGCAATAGGTAACTTCATGGAAACTTCAAAGAAAGCTTCAACAACCGCAGATAGATAGATCCGGCAGATCAGACAAAAGGTGACCTATGGGAAGAGGCGTAACACTTCGCGATGTGGCGGACCGTGCCGGCGTCTCGAGCCGCACCGTGTCCAACGTCGTCAACGGCTACGCACCGGTCGCCGAGGCCACTCGCGCCCGGGTGCAGCAGGCGGTGGACGAGCTGGGCTACCGGCCCAACGTGCTGGCGCGCAACCTCGCCGCCGGACGCTCCGGGCAGATCGCGGTGGTCGTGCCGTACCTGGACACGCCGTACTTCTCCGAGCTGCTGCAGGGCATCATCCGCGCCGCCCGGATCCAGGGGTACAACGTCCTGATCGACCAGACCGACGGCGACGCGGAGCACGAGAAGCTGTTCCTCTCCCGCGGCTCCGAGCGGCTGCTCTTCGACGGGGTGATCTTCAGCCCGCTGGGTCTGGGACAGGCGGACCTGGCCGGCCGTGACCCGAGCCTGCCCCTCGTCGTCCTCGGCGAGCGGGTCAGCGACGGCGGCTTCGACCACATCGGCATCGAGGACGTGACCGCGTCCCGGGAAGCCACGGAACATCTCATCGGCCTCGGCCGGCGCCGCATCGCGGCCATCGGCGACCAGCCGTACCGCACCGGCGAGGCGGCCCAGCTGCGCACCCGCGGCTTCCGGCTGGCGCACGAGCGCGCCGGGCTGCCCGTGCACGAGGAGCTCATCGTCTCCACGCCACGCTTCAACCGCTCCGACGGCGCCGCCGCCATGGCCCACCTGCTCGATCTGGCGGAGCCCCCGGACGCGGTCTTCTGCTACAGCGACCTGGTGGCCCTGGGCGCCCTGCGCACCCTGGCCTCCCGCGGGCTGCGGGTCCCCGAGGACGTCGCCGTCGTCGGCTACGACGACATCGAGGACGGCCGGTACGCCAACCCGTCCGTCACGACGATCTCGCCGGACAAGAAGCTGATCGCCGAGACGGCGGTCGAACGGTTGCTCAACCGGATCACCAGCTCGACTCCCGTACCGGGGCAGGAGATCCGGGCGCCCCATCGGCTCATCGTGCGCGAAAGCACGGTGGGCCGGGAGGCCGGGCAGGCCGCTCGTGAGGTGCCGCGGCAGCCGGCCGGGGAGGGGCGGCACTGACCTCGTCGCCGGGCGACGCTCCCCACCTCCTCGGCCTCCGGCTCGGCCGGGCGGGAAGACCCCGCCCGGCCGACGACTCGGCGCGCCTCCTCGGAGATCACCACACGCCCGGCCCGGAACCCGCGACCGCGACCGCGACCAGCCTGTTCCTCGGTCGGGTCGGGGCCGGTGCCGGGGCTCAGCGGGTGAAGTAGCCCGTCAGGTCGGCGATGAGGTGGACGCTGCCGGCGTTGTTGTAGAAGTCGACCTTTCCGTTGATCACGGGGACGACGACCAGGTTGGGGATGGTCTCGCCGGCTGTGAAGTTGAGATTGGACGCGCTGGACCGGGTGGTGCCGTCGGGGTAGACGGTGACGTAGCTGGAGGAGGTACCGCCGGTCGCGGTCACGTTGAGGACGACGGCGGTGGCGTCCACGGGAACCCCGTTCCTGCCGCCGACGGTCAGGGCGACCTTGGCGGCGGCGCCGACCGTGCCCTTGCGGACGCCGGTGCCGTCGCGGGTGTCCATGACGCGGACCGGGCCGGCGTTGTGCTCGACGGAGCCGCTGCCGCTGAAGTAGCCGGTGATGTCGGCGATGAGATTGACGCTGCCGGCGTTGTTGTAGAAGTCGATCTTCCCGTCGACCAGGGGGACGACGACCAGGTTGGGGATGGTCTCGCCCGCGCTGAAGTTGAGGTTGGAGACCGCGGGGCGCGGACTGCCGTCGGGATGGACGGTGACATAGCTGGACGAAGTCCCGCCGGTCGCGGTCACGTTCACCACCACTCCGGTGACCCCACTGGTCGGCACCCCGGCCACACCGGCGACCTGGAGGCTGACCGTACGGGCCGGGCCGACCTTCGCCTTCGCCACGCCGGTGCCGTTGCGGGTGTCCATGATCCGCGTCGGGCCGACGCTGGTGAGCTTCGATCCGCTGCCGTCACTGATGTAGTAGCCGGTGATGTCGGCGATGAGGTTGACGCTGCCGGCGTTGTTGTAGAAGTCGATCTTCCCGTCGACCACGGGGACGACGACCAGGTTGGGGATGGTCTCGCCGGCCGTGAAGTTGAGATTGGACGCGCTGGACCGGGTGGTGCCGTCGGGATAGACGGTGACGTAGCTGGACGAGGTCCCACCGGTCGCGGTCACGTTCACCACGACGCCGGTGACCCCGCCGGCGGGCACCCCGGCCACACCGGCGACCTGGAGGCTGACCGTACGGGCCGGGCCGACCTTCGCCTTCGCCACACCCGTGCCGCTGCGGGTGTCCATGATCCGCGTCGGCGTGACGGGCTTGAACGTGCCGGTCGGCGGCACGACCGGCTGGATCGTCCTGACGTCGCTCGCCCTCACGTACGCGATCCGGTGGTTGTAGCGGATCGGGTAGTACCGCGTGGTGCCGACGACGAGCAGGCAGTCGGGGTCGGCCGTGCAGTTGAGGTTCTCCGCGTAGTAGAAGTCGCCCGTCACCTGGTCCAGCGCGCGGTACGCCTGGCCCGGCTGGATGGTCTCGTGGCTCAGCGGGGTCAGCTGCTGGTTGGGGTCGGCCGCGAGGGTGCTCAGGGACGCGGGGTAGGCCGAGGCCTCCGGGTAGGCACGTCCGTACACCGGGATCGCCGACGTGCCGGCGGGAGTGATCAGCTGCTTGGCGGTGCCGGTGTTGGCCATGGTGTAGGCGCCGCCGGGGTTGTAGAACCAGGCCTTCTGACCGTCGTACCAGATGGCCGTCCAGTCGTCCTGCACCGCCGCGACCACGAAGGTCTGGCCGTAGACGGCCTTGTCGGTCCAGTCCCAGCCCAGCGTCGAGCCGGTGGTCTGGCCGTCCGCGGTGTACTTCGGGTCCTTGATCAGGGCGGCGGTGGAGGACGGACTGGTGCGCAGGTAGACGAAGTCGGCCGGGTTGGCGGGGCAGGTGGTGGTGGAGGAGCCGCAGCCGGTCAGGGTCGGCTCGTAGCCGGTGCTCCAGGGCGGGGTGACGGTGATCTCGCCACCGGCCACCGGCATGCCGTCGCCGTTCGGGGAGGCGTGCAGCAGGTCGAGGTAGTGGCCCCAGTTCCACCATGGGCCCGGGTCCCAGTGCATGCCCTCGTAGTACGCGTCGAGCGGGCCGGGGACGTCGTCGTGGCCGATGAGGTGCTCGCGGTCGAGCGGGATGCCGAACCGCTGGGCGAGGTAGCTCACCAGCGCCGCGGACGACTGGTACTCCTGCTCGGAATACCAGGAGCCGTAGTCCAGGGCGTAGCCCTCGTGCTCGATGCCGATCGAGTGGTCATTGACGTACTTGTTGCCCGCGTGCCAGGCGACGTCCTTGGTGGGCACCATCTGTGTGACCGAACCGTCGGCGCCGACCACGTAGTGCGCGCTGGCGTAGGACGACGGATCCTGGAACGAGCTGATCGCCGAGGACGCCGTGCTCTCCGTGTCATGGATGACGATGCTGTTGATCGCGTCCCCGTCCGCGGGGCGGTCGGCCAGGTCGTAGTTGCCGTAGTCGGTCTGGTCGGTGCTGCTGTTGAGCGTGTAGGCCGCCGGCGTGAAGGTGCAGATCAGCGTGGACGGGCACTCGGTCGCGGGCGTGGTCGTGTCCGCCTGGACCGCGCGGGTCCGCGGGGACAGCGGGGCGACGGCGGCCGAGGCGTGGGCCGCCCCGGACGGCGGGGTGGTCCTCAGCGCGACGGCGTCCGCCGGCTGGTCCGCTGCGGTCTTGAGGTCGGGACTGAGCCCGGGGGATGCCTCGACCTGCACCGAGGGGTCGGCGGTGACCGTCACCTCCTGGTTGTCCGCGGTGATCCGGTGGGCGCCGGTGCGTATCGTCGCGTAGACCCGGTGGGCGAACTGGTCGGCGGTGGCGGAGTTCGCGGCCTGCGGGAAGCGGGCCACCGCGGGATACCACCGCGCGGCGGAGGCGGGCAGTGAGCCGGTCGCGGCGCGCTCGTACGAGGCGAGCAGCGCGGCGGCACCGCGCACGCTCTGCCGCATGGAGGTACGCAGCGACGCCGGCGAGTCGCCGAGCATCGAGGCGGCCGTGTCGAGGGTGCGCATCGCCGGGGTGATCGGCGGCACCGTGCCGCTGTTCGACGGCGTTGCGGCGGGGTGGTGCGGCGCACGAGGGTCGTCGCCCCGGCCGTTCGTCTCCGGCGTGGTGTCCGACGCCGCCCGGAGGTCCGACCGGCTGACCGAGGTGAGGCCCATGACGTTGTAGTTGCCGGTGACCGACGGGCTGCCGCGGTGCGACTCCCACAGCGTCTGCTGGTACGAGACGGCCAGCAGCACGTTGTCCGGCACGTGGAACTCCGCTGCGGCCGCGGCGAAGTCGGCCTGCAGCGTGTGCAGGGCGGGCTTGACCGGCGCGGACACCGCCGTTCCGTCGACAGCGCCCTGCCCCTCGGTGGAGCCGGATCCCTGGGCGGCCTGCGCGACCGCTCCGATGACCAGCCCGACGGTGGCGAGCCCCCCGGCGGCTCCCCACCAAAGGCTCTTCCGCCGACTGCGATGTCTCGAACGCACTGCTACCCCTCGCCCCTGTCCATGGCACACGGCCGCGACGGCTGCCCCGCGAAACCGTGGGAACACGCAGGCGCCTCGTATGTGGCTGCACGGCGCCATCGCGCCGGCCCTGATCGGTCCGTGTCACGACAGTGCCCTGCCGGCGGGCAGGGCGACGGTGGGGTACGCGACGATCGGCAGACTATGACGCGTCGGATCATGGACGGTCGATCGGTCGCTCATGAACGCGTAAACACCTCGGACGTCACACGCAAAGGCAGCGGCCGTGTCTGACTCTCTGTCACCGGCCGCACATCTCGGGAATGTCACCCTGGTCTCTGCATGTCGCAAAGATCCCTCCATGGTTCCCCTGGGGCCGGAGACAACATCTGTCAACTCTTGATAAGAAACCCACACACGTCTGCTTCAGGGGGTTCCTCCTGCGTGCACGCAGGTCTGCGCACGCCGGTCGGCTTACCAGAGTGAGGCTTCGACCACCGCACCCACCTGTTCATGGTTATGACGGTGTGTCAGTTTCTAGGGGAGTTTCTGCATGTTCAAGAAGGTCCATGCCGCGATGGGACATCCCAGACACGCGGCGGGCAAGACCGGCAGACGGGCTCGGAGGATCACGGCGGCAACCGCCGCCGCCGTCGCTCTCACCGTCGCCTCCACCGCCGCCTATGGCGCGGTCACCGACGGGGCCGGGACGGGATCGCACGCGCCCAAGCGAATAGGCACGGTTCCCCGCGTCCCGGCCGGCGCGACCGCGGCCGGCACGACCGCCTCCGGAACCACGCTGCGCATCGGCGTGCACCTCGCCCCGCGGGACCCCCAGGCGCTGGCCGACTTCGTCGCCGCGGTATCCACCCCGGGCAACCCCCGGTACCACCAGTACCTGGCCAAGGGGCAGTTCGCCTCGGTCTTCGGCCCGACGCCGGCCACCATCGCCCAGGTCTCCCAGGCGCTGAGGGCGGCCGGCCTCACTCCGGGCAAGGCCAGCCCCGACGGCCTGTCCATCCCGGTCACCACCACCGTCGCCAAGGCGTCCGACGCCTTCGACACCGGCTTCCGGAACGTCCGGCTCAAGGACGGCACCACCGACTACATGAACACCGCGGCTCCCGCGCTGCCCGCGAACATAGCGTCGTCGGTGACCGGGATCGTCGGCCTGAGCGACATCAACACCATCACCAGCCACCACTCAGCCGTGCGCCAGGCCGACAGGACCAGCTCTGCCGCCGGACGCGCCTCACGGGCCGTGGCCCCGCACGCGTACAGCCCGGGACTGTGCACCGACTTCACCAGCTCGGGCTACACCGACGGCACCGACTACTACAGCCCCGGAAAACTGGCCGGCACCTACGGCATGAGCAGCTCCGCCACTGTCGGCGCGGGGCAGACCGTGGCCGTGTTCGAGCTGGAGAACGTCGACGCCGGCAGCATCGCCGCGTACCAGTCCTGCGCGGGCACCAACACCTCCGTCTCCACCGTGTACGTCGACACGACGGCCGGAGCCGGCGCGCCGGCCACCGACGGATCGACCGGCGTGGAGTCGGCGCTCGACATCGATGACCTGATCGGTCTGGTCCCGGGTGCGAGCATCATCGACTACCAGGGCGTGGACGCGGAGTCCGCGACCGACCAGAACGTGCTCGACGTCTACCAGCGGATGGTCACCGACGACGTGGCCCAGGTCATCTCCTCCAGCTGGGGCCTGTGCGAGGCGGCCGAGATCAGCGCGACCGCGAGCGCCGAGAACGCCATCTTCGCGGAGGCCGCGGCGCAGGGCCAGAGCGTGGTCGCGGCCTCGGGCGACGACGGCTCCAGCGACTGCTACCGCGCGACCGGCTCCACCGCCAAGGCCGTCGACGACCCCGCGAGCCAGCCCTACGTCACCGGCGTCGGCGGCACCTCGATGACCGGCTCGGGCAGCGCCGCGACCCAGACGACGTGGAACAACGACACCGGCGGTACCGGCGGCGGCATCTCCTCGCGCTGGGCCCCCGTTGTCTACCAGGGCGGCGTCGCCACCACCGCCAAGCGTGCCGTTCCGGATGTCTCCGCACTGGCGGACCCGTACTCCGGCTACCCGATCTACTACCAGGACGACAGCGTCTCCTCCAGCCCCGTCCCCGGCATCATCGGCGGCACCAGCGGGGCGGCCCCGACGTGGGCCGCCGCCATCGTCCAGGCCAACGCCAGCACGGCCTGCCAGACGAACGGCCGGGTCGGCTTCCTCAACAACGCGCTCTACAAGGCCGCGCGGAGCAGCTACCCGACGAACTTCTGGGACGTCACCAGCGGCAACAACTCCGTGTACGCCACCGGCTACTCGGCGGCGGCCGGCTACGACGAGGTCACCGGCCTGGGCTCGCCCAAGGAGGCCGGCCTGATCACCTCGCTGTGCGCGGCCAAGGGCACCGCGGCCACGGGAGCTTCCACCTTCCACCCGCTCAGCAGCCCCAAGCGCCTGCTGGACACCCGCAACGGCACCGGTTGGGGCCTCAGCTCCGTGCCGTCCACCAAACCCCTGGTCGCGGGCGGCACCGCCCCGGTCAAGATCGAGGGCGCCGGGGGGATCCCCAGCAGCGGCGTGACCGCTGTCGTGCTCAACCTCACGGTCACCGGCACCACCGGCTCGGGTTCGTTGATCGCCTGGGCCGACGGCACCGCCAAGCCGTCGACCAGCAACCTCAACTGGACCGCCGCCGGCCAGACCATCGCCGCCTCGTCGACCGTCACGGTGGCCGGCGACGGCGTGGTGGACCTCTACACCAGCAGCACCACTCACCTGATCGCCGATGTCCAGGGCTACTACACCAGCGGGACCACCGGGTCCACGTACACGGCACTGAAACCGGCCCGCCTGCTGGACACCCGCTCCAAGGTCGGCATCTCCACCACCACCAAGATCACCAACGCGGTGGTCAGCCTCAAGGTCCGCGGCCACGGGGGCGTGCCGACCGGCGCCTCCTCCGTGGTGCTCAACCTGACGGCCACCCAGACCGTCGGCTCGGGCTACCTGGAGGCCTACCCCGAGGGCGCCACCCGCCCGACGGCCTCCAACGTCAACTGGGCGGCCACCGGGACCACCATCCCGAACCTGGTCGTCGTGCCGATCGGCTCCGACGGCAACGTCAGCCTCTACGTCCGCGGCACCAGCCACGTGATCGCCGACGTCTCCGGCTACTTCTCCGCCGGCGGCTCGGCCTTCCACACCGTCACCCCGCTACGCCTGCTGGACACTCGTAAGACGACGGCGCTGGGCGCGGGCAAGACGCTGGCCCTGCAGATCTCGGGCAGCGACGGCATTCCGTCCACCGGCGTCAAGGCGGTCGTACTGACCGTCACCGTCACCGGCACCACCGGCAGCGGCTACCTCACCGCCTGGGCCGACGGCGGCACCCGTCCGACGGCCTCCAACCTGAACTGGGTGTCGGGCAAGACGATCGCCAACCAGGTGATCGTGCCGGTCGGCTCCGACGGCAAGATCGACCTCTACGCCAGCAGCACCACCCAGGTGCTCGCAGACGTGGCCGGCTACATGAGCTGACACCCACCGACGACACGCCGGCGATGCCCCACCGACCCCGTGGTCGGTGGGGCATCGCCGTCACAGGCGGGGACCCGGACCGCCGTGGACGTCCGCGACACCAAACCGGACTACCGCACGTCACGGGGCAAGACGCACAGCGAGTGCACGATCGAACCGATGCGGAACAACTCTCCCCGGACTCTGCCTCGTCAGGCGTGCGCCCATCTCCACGTCAACGGAGTTCGCACGACGGGGCTGCCGGTACTGGATCACGAGAACGGCGAAGGGGAAGACGGAACGCAGGTGATCGCCTCGGTGGGCCGAGGGACGAGACGCGCTTGCGCCCCTCCCCTCATGCCGGTGTGCCGTCGGACCCGGATCGAGATCGGGATCGGGATCGGGATCGGGATCGGGATCGGGATCGGGATCGGGATCGGGATCGAGATCGGGATCGGGATCGAGATCGGGATCGGGATCGGGATCGGTCAGACCTTGGTGAAGGTCCACAGCAGGTTGGTGCTGGTGCCCCAGGTCCGCTGCTTTGTCACGGAGCCGGAGGAGACGTTGCCGCCGCCGTCCAGGACCAGGCCGGTGGTGCGGTTGGCGAGGGAGTAGCGGCCGTCGCCGCGGTGGGTGATCAGCCATTGCTGGTCGGTGCTGCCGTTCCACGCCTGCTGCCTGGCCGGGGCACCGTCGTTCGTTGCGCCCCAGCCGTCGCCGACGAGGCCGTTGGTGCGGTTCTCCAGCTTGTGGTAGCCGTTGCCGAGGTCGACCGCGTGCTCATTCAAGAGTAGACATCACATGTCTTTCGGAGAGAGGTCCCCTTTGTCCCTGACAGACAAAGCCATCGAGCAGATGCGTGAACTCATTCGATCGGGCGCGCTTCCGCCGGGCTCCAAGCTGCCTCCGGAGCCGGAGCTGGCCGCGCAGTTGGGACTGTCGCGCAATCTGGCCCGGGAGGCGGTCAAGGCGCTCTCCGTCGCACGGGTGCTGGAGGTCAGACGGGGGGGACGGCACCTATGTGACCAGCCTGCAGCCGAGTCTGCTGCTGGAGGGTCTCGGGGGTGCGGTGGACCTGATGCAGAGCGACCCGGGCGCCCTGCTGGACCTGATGGAGGTCAGGCGGCTGCTCGAACCGGTCGCCACCGCGCTGGCCGCCACCCGGATCTCCGACGAGGGCCTGGCCGAGGCGAAGCGGCACCTGGACGCCATGCGGGAGGCCCGCGACGATGTCGAGCAACTCAACGCGCACGACGCGGCGTTCCACCGCGCGGTGGTCGCCGCCACGGGCAACGAGTCACTGGTCACGCTCCTGGAGGGCGTCTCGGGCCGCACCCTGAGGGCCCGCATCTGGCGCGGCCTGGTCGACGGCCAGGCCGCGGGGCGAACCCTCGCGGAGCACGAGGCGATCTTCATGGCCCTGTCCCGCCGCGACGCCTCACTCAGCCAGGCCGCCGCACTGCTGCACGTCAGCAACACCGAGCAGTGGCTGCGGGATCACCTGGAGGCCACGCCGGTCGCCTCCGAAACGCCGGCGCCGACCGGCGCGGACAGGAACGGTCGGATGTGACGCCCAGCCACTCGGCGGTCGGGCTCTCCGCCGCCCCGCCGGCATGAGCCTCACGAGCGTGTTCGCCGGTCTCCGTAGCGAGGTCCCGGAGATGAGCCAGGTCCCGGAGCCGGTCTCAGCGGCGGCCGAACAACTCGGGACGGAGCCGGTGCGGGGGTTTTGCGGGTGAGGCGCCTGGTCATCGTGGCCGGCTCGGAGCGGCCCGCGCAATGAGCTCGATCTGCGAGGAGGTTCACGCGGTGCAGCGCGCTCGCCCCACTGCCCTCGACCTTCTGCAGCACCTGCTCCACGCGTCCGTCCGGCTCACCGTGGATGTCCTGGAACGTGGAGAGGTCCCGGATGACCAGGTCGCTCTCCTCGCGCGGCCCAGGCGCCGGTGAGCGGCGATCGCGGACCCGCAGTCGGCTCTGGGAGTTGGGGAACCTGCGGAGGCAGCGCCACCCGTACACAGGGGGAAACGAGGTCATTTGCCGCCTCCCACGCGCGCACCGTAAGTTGACAGGCGGTCAGCAGGGGCTCGATGGCGCGTCTTGATGTGGATTTCGGAAAAGATTCGGCGGGCGGGGAGACGCATGAGGGGCCGAAGACTGCGGTGCGCGCGAGTACGTGTGGGTTGGTCGGCGTGAGCAGCGTGAATCTCGTGACAGTCGTCACGCTGCTCGGTGGCACGGTGTGGACGCTTCCCCTGCTGATCCGGCAGCGCTTTCGCGCTCCGATGCGGCTGCATCTGTGCCTGTCGATGTTTCTGCTCGGCATGGGAAATGTGCTGGGCCAGCTGCCCGGTCACGCGTTACTGGACGACCTCACCTTCACCGGGTTCACGAAACTCACGTACAACGTGGCCATATTGGCCGGGCTGTGCCTGATGATCGGCTTCCTGTGCGAGCATCCGCTGCAGCGCCGGTCCCTGGGCAGCCGGTGGGAGGTGCTGCTCTGCCTGTGCTGCCTGACGGCGATGACCGTGCTGACCGTGCTGCTGCCGCCGCATCTGCGTGACCACACCCTGGCGGCTCCCTACCTGGACGACTGGCGCGTGCGCGCGTTCTACGACATCGGCGGTGCCTACCTGATCTTCGGATACACCAAGTGCGCTGTGTTCGCCGCCCGTTACGCCCGGCGCGGCCGGCCGCTGCGCCGTATCTCCCTGGGTGCCGTCTCCGCCGGGCTCCTGGGGCTCTCCCTCAGCTGCGCCTTCCGCATCCTGTGGGTCAACTGCCGTGCGTGCCGCGACTTCGGGCATCACGTCACGTATGCGAACGTCTTCGTCTTCGGCCAGGTGGCCGCCATCGTGGTGTGCGCCGGCCTGAGCCTGCCGTGCTTGGCGAGCACGGTTCAGTTCCTGCGGGAGCGGTCCTGCCACCGGGCCCGGTTCCGAGGGCTGGAGGAGCTGTGGCAGCGGCTCGTGGACCTCTATCCGGAGCTGGTACTCGACTCCTCCTCCCGGTACCGGCGGCTGGCGCCCCTGGACTACAGCTCGGCCGTGTACCGCAGATACGTGGAGTGCCGGGACGGTCTGACCCGGCTCAGCCCGTATCTAAACCACGCCGCGCAGGAAGTGCCCACGACGGCGGTCGGCACGCCCGTCGGGCCGGACGTCGTCCGCCTGGTCGACCGGGCCCTGCGCCTGCACGGCGACACGGACCTCGCGGGTGATGCGGCTTCGGCGCCGTCGATCATCGTGGCGCCGGGCGGTGGCCACGACGCCGACTACGAGAGCGACCTCGCGGGGCTGATCGAACTTTCCCAGGGGCTGAAGGAGCTGCGTACGGGCACCCAGACGTACGCTTCGCACCTGTGCCCGCACGCCGTTTCCTCCTGCGGGCGGCACCCCGGCGGCACGGTCAGTCGGAGCTGTGCGCGACCAGGCCCCCGACCGGCCCGGCAGCCGTCCGGGGTGTCCGGTCGCGGGGACGGGCCCAGCGGCGCATGACCGGGCGTTCCACGCAGACCATCAGCAGCCAGCCCAGGGCCAGGGTGACCAGCAACAGGGCGAGCAGTTCGAGCACGCCGCCGAGCACACCGTAGGTCCTGTTGTGCAGTACGTGGATCCGGCCGTAGTAGAGGACCACGTACTGGGCCATGTAGAAGCCGAAGGACACCTCGCCCAGCCACCGCATCGCCCGGGCGCTCAGCAGGGTGCGCCGGCCGTCGATGTCGGCCATGGCCACCGCACAGACCAGCACGGCGACCGGAACGATGGTGGCGACGGTGAAGCCGTACAGGAACGGCACGTTCAGCGCCAGCGCGTAGCCCGCGACCGCCAGCGCGACAGCGGCGGTCACAGGGATGCGGGGGAACCGGCCCGCCAGGACCAGCCGGGCCATGAGCATGCCGAGGGCGAACTCGAAGAGCCGGCCAGGGGGGAAGTTGTAGCCGAGCCAGAACTGCGCGGACGAGATGGGGAACCCCTCGGGCGTGCGCGGCTGATCCGGCACCAGCAGGTCCACGGCCGTTTCGAGGGCCGCCATGCCGATCACGGTGGCGCCTGCCCACGCCCACAGCCGCTCGGTCCTGATCCGCCGGACGGGCCCGATGAGGAACGGGAAGAGAAGGTAGAAGAGCAGCTCACTGCAGAGCGACCAGCTCGGTGCGTTGACGCTGATGTAGATGTCATGCTGCGGGAACCACGAGTGCAGCAGGAACAGGTTCGGCAGCCACGCGGTGAGCGGGGTCGCCGCCCCGGCGAAGAGCAGCATCGCCAGCGCCCACATGACGACGTGGTTGGGGAAGATCTTGAGCAGGCGGCGGCGCCAGAACCCGATGACCGTGTCGTCCCGTCTGCTGGACCATGTCAGGACGAAGCCGCTCAGCACGAAGAAGAAGGACACCCCCATCCAGCCCGCCTTGCTGAACAGCCACTGGAAGCCCTCGGCCTGACCGCGGTCGGCGAAGGGGTTGGTCAGCGGCTCGAAGAACGAGGAGTGGAAGAAGAAGACCAGGACTGCCGCGAAGAACCGCAGGCCGGTGAGCGAGGGCAGCGGTGCCGGGCGTCTGGAAGGGGTTTCGTCGGCGGACGGGAGGGTCCGGACAGGGAGTGGTGCGGTGACCACGGCTCACCTCTCAGGGGTGGATACGGCGATGGGGAAGGTGTGCGGTGTACGACGGGCCGCGCGGCGCAGGCCGAGCACGAGCAGTGCGCCTGACGCCGTGAGCGCGGCGGCTCCGAGGGGGACGGCGCGGGTGCCGTACGCGGATTCGGTGAGCAGGCCCCCGAGCCACGAGCCGAGCGCCGCGCCCAGGCCGAAGGCGGACATGTTCGCGGTCAGGGAGAGCGTGGGCGCGTCGGCGGCCTCGGTCAGCACCTTGGCCTGGAGGCCGGGGATCAGGGCGAAGGTCGCGAGCGAGAACAGCACCAGGGCGAGCGCCCCGGCGGGCCCGTACGGGGCGAGCAGCCAGACGAGCAGGCATACGGCCACCAGGGCCCAGGACAGATGTCCGACGGCCCGGTCGATGCCGTGGTCGGCGAACCGCCCGCCGAGCAGGTTCCCCACGATGGAGCCCACACCGTAGGCGAGCAGCACGGCGGGCACCCACTGCCTGGGCAGGCGGCCCACGCCGGTCAGCAGCGGCACCATGTAGGTGATCAGCGTGAACATGCCGGCGGAGCAGAGCACGGTGACGCCCACCGTTCCCCACACGTTCGGGCGGCGGAACACCCGGGCTTCGTGAGCCGCCGTGACGGTCGGGGCGGGGGTGTCGGGCACCCAGGCGAGGACGAGGCCGATGGCCACCGTGGCCAGGGCCGCGACGACGCCGAACGGGGCCCGCCAGTCGTAGTGCTGGGCGAGGAAGGAGCCCATGGGCACGCCGAGGACGGTGGCGAGGTTGATGCCGAGCTGGGTCGCGGCGACGGCGCCGCCGCCCTTGCCCGGTCCGACCATGTCTCCCGCGGTCACGACGCAGACCGCCATGAAGGTGCCGTGCACCGCCGCGGTCAGTACCCGGCCGGTCATCAGCACGCCGAAGCCGGGTGCCAGGGCGCAGACGACGTTGCCCAGCACGAAGACCGCCAGCAGGGCCACGAGCAGGGTCTTGCGGCGCACGCGCGTGGTGAGCGCGGTGACCGCCGGGCCGCCGACCACCATCGTCAACGCGTACGCGGTCACCAGCAGGCCGGCCGTGGCGATGCTCACGGCGAGGTCGGCGGAGAGGTCGTCCAGCATGCCGCTGGGTGACAGCTCCGCGGTGCCGACGCAGAAGATCGCGAGGATCAGCGCGGCGAGTCGGAACGGCATGGGTATGCACCTTCGGTCGTGCGGGGCGGTGACGGGGGATCAGGCGACGGTGACGGGGGATCAGGCGACGGTGGCGGGGGATCAGGCGACGGTGGCGGCTTCGGGAGTCTTGGCCCGGGCGCGGGACCAGCGCCGTACCAGCGGCTTTTCGATCCAGGCGTACATCGCCCAGGAGACCAGGACCGCCAGCGCGCACTCGGCGACGACGAGGGCGACCACCGCCGGAACGGAGTCGAAGCGGGCGCCGAGCAGGTTGCGTGCCTCGGAGACCACGATGAAGTGCAGCAGGTAGAACGCGAAGGAGACTTCACCGAGCCAGACCATCGCGCGGCTGCGGAAGGGGGTCGGCCGGCCCGACGCGTCCGCGAGCGCTCCGGCCGCGATCAGCAGGGCACACGGCACGAGGCAGACCGCCCGCTGGGCGAACAGGTAGGGCATGCCCGGGAGTTCGGCGATCACGTAGCTTGCCACGAACAGCAGGCCGGCCGGGACGAGGCCGATGTCACGCCAGCGACCCAGCATGACGGCGCGGGCGACCAGGATGCCGAGCAGGAAGTCGAGCAGCCGGGCCGGCGGGAAGACGTAGGCGAACCAGAGGTGGAGGCCGGAGACGCCGGGCTCGTTCGACATGTAGACGTCGCCCGCGGGAATGAAGGTGATGGCCAGCCAGGGCGTGACGGCCACCCCGGCGATCACGCCCACGATCCAGAACTTCAGCCGCCGCGGCGCGATCCGCCGGACCCCGGCGAACAGCAGCGGGAAGCACAGGTAGAAGAAGACCTCGGTGGACAGCGACCAACCGGGCGCGTTCACGCTGAAGTTGGTGTCGTAGTCCGGCACCCAGGACTGGAGCATGAAGAAGGTGACGCCCGAACGCCAGGCGGCCGTACCGGCCGCTGTCAGCAGCATCGCGAGCGCCCAGGCAACGAGGTAGTTCGGCACGATCTTGACGTACCGGCGGCGCCAGAACGACGTGGACGGGTCCCCTTCTCTGGCGGACCAGGCGAGGACGAAGCCGCTGAGGACGAAGAAGAAGGTGACGCCCACGCCGCCGGTCTGTTCGACCAGGCGGGCGTAGAGGGTGGAGTTGGCGTCACCGGGCATGAGCCAGCCGGCGGGCAGGGAGACGTGGAACAGGAAGACCAGGAGCGCCGCCGGGAACCGCATTCCGGTGAGGGACGGCAGCCGGACGGCCCGGTTGCCGACCCGCGGTGCCTCGCCGGTGTCCGTGGCGGTGCCGGCGGGCTCCGTGGAGCCGGACGTGGTGACCGAAGGGCGTATGAGCTCGGATGGTGGGGTCTGTTGCATGGCCATGGGCAGGCTTCATTCCTCTTGGGCTCGATGTGGGCTCGATGTGGGCTCGATGTGCATCGCCAAAGCGGGCAGGGGCGGGCGGCCGGACATCGGTGTCCGGCCGCCCACCTCGGGTCCCGTGCCGGAGGGAGGTCAGTTCAGGAAGGTCCGGATGGCGTCCACCAGCTTGTCCGGCGCCTCGGCCGGCACCAGGTGGCCGCTCTCGATCTCCAGGTATGTGCTGCCGGGGATCGCGTCGTGCAGTTCCCGCGAGTGTTCGACGGGGACCAGCTGGTCGTGGCGGCAGCCGACGACCAGCGTGGGGACGCCGATGTTCGGCAGCAGCTCGCGGATGTCGGCCTCCAGACCGAGCTCGATCTGACGCAGCGTGCCCTCGTTGACCGCGGCGCCGCCCACGGCCTCGTCGAACGTGGCCGGGTCCAGGTTCGCCAGGAAGCCCGGGGTGAAGAGCAGCAGGCTGATGTAGTGCGAGTAAAGCTCCGGGTCGAGGTCGGCCAGCCGGCGCCAGAGGGTGAAGCCCAGACGCTTGCGCAGGTCGTCGTTGCGGGCCCAGCCGGACACCAGCACCAGTCGGCGTACCCGCTCGGGACGCCGGGCCGCGGCCATGACGGCGACGAGCGCGCCGAGCGAGAACCCGACGACGTCGACCGGCTCGTCGGTGGCCGCGTCGGCGGCACCGAGCACCTGGTCCGCGAGCTGCTCCAGCGTCAGCGGCCGGCCGTCGTCGGTGGTGCCGCCGCTGCCGGCGTAGTCGGGGAGGATCACCGTGCGGTGCTCTGTGAACTCCTGCAGCAGATGACCGTAGTTGGCGTCACCGGTGGCGCCGGTGCCGTGCACCAGGAGCAGGCCGGGGCCCTGCCCCTCGGTGCGGTAGTGCACGGTCGCGCTGTCGACGGTCGTATGGGGCATCTCGGTTGCCTTTCACGGGTGAGCGGACGAAGGGCGCAACTAGAAGCGTTGGTGCCACTATATAGGCATCAGGATTTTTAAATTTGCACTCTGGCTACTAAAGGGGCGCTCCGGCGGGCTGGCCGCCGGGTTCTTCGGCAGCGGGCACCGGGCGCCGTACCAGGACGACCAGCAGCACGGCCGCCACCAGTACCGTCGAGGTGACCGGCAGCCACAGCGACGACCGGCCGAGCAGGGCGGCGCCCAGAGCCGAGCCGCTCGCGATCCCGATCTGGAAGCCGGTGACATAGACGGAGGAGGCACGGTCGGCGTCCGTGCCGGCCAGGCGCATCACGCCCGTCTGGAAGACGGGTCCGACCGCGGCGAACGCACCGCCCCACAGGGCGACGGCGACAGCGGCCGCCGTGCCGCGCGCCATGACGCCGCCGCCCAGGGCCGACGCGAGCGCCAGCAGCCCGATTCCCACGGCGAACACCGCGATGGTCACGGACGCCGTCCGCTGGGGGGTCGTGTCGTTGTACCGGCCCACCAGCCAGGTGCCCACGGCGCCGGCGCATCCGAAGACCGCCAGCAGCCCGACCGTCGTGCCGGACGTGCCGGTGACGTCGGTGACGAGGACGGCGAAGTAGGTGTAACTCAGGAAGTGCCCGCTGATCAGCACGACCGCCACGGCGCACAAGGTCAGTACGCGGGGCCAGTGCGCCCCTCGCCGCCCGACGGGAGTGCCGTCCGGTTCCCCGGCTTCCCCGTCCGTCCCCGACGCCCCGGCCGCCGTCTGCCGGGGGTGGCCGTACAGCCCGAGGGCCCACACCAGCCCGATGGTCACGGCCACGGTGGCCGCCGCCAGCACCAGGGCCGTGGCGCGCCAGCCGATCAGCTCGCCGATGAGGGTCGTACCCGGGCTGCCGGCGATCGCGGCCAGGGTGGAACCGCCGAACACGGCCGCGGTGGCGGTGCCCACACGGTGCCGCGGCACCAGCGTCGCCGCGGCCGGGGCGATCAGCGACCAGAGCACGCCGTGCGTCAGGGCCGCGGCGACCCGGCTGACCACCATCGTCGCGAAGCTCGTCGCGCACCCGGCGAGCACCTCGGCGACAACGAGGACCAGGAGGGAGACCACCAGGGCGGTACCGCGCGAGACCCGTGCGGCCAGCGCGACCGTCGGCACCGTGACGACGGCGGCGACCACGGCGTAACCACTGATGAGCAGCCCCACCCGGCCGGCCGAGACGTCGAGGCTGCGGGCGATGTCCTGGATGAGTCCGACGGGGAAGACCTCGAAGGTCACGTAGACGAACGTGGCGCTCGCCAGGACGGCGAGCCGCGCGGCGGCCGACACGTCGATACGTTCGCGGGCCTTTGCTTCGACGCTCATGCCGGGCCCGCGGCGGCGAGCGCCGGGTCGATCCGGACGAGGACCTTGGGGCGGCTGCGGCTGCCGTCCGCGAGGCGGGCGAACGCGGCATCCAGCTCGTCCAGCGGGAAGACCCGGTCGACGAGGGCGTCGAGGTTCACCGCACCGGACTCGACCAGGCCGACGAGCCGGTCCCAGTGGCCGATGCCGGACAGCACGCCGTGCAGGGTCGCGTCCCGGATCACCAGAGCCGCCGCGTCGAAGCCGTCGACGGTGTGGTGAGGCGTGCCCAACTGGGCGATGCGCCCGCCCGCCGCGACCAGGCGGACGGCGGAGCGGACGGCCGCCGCGTTGCCGGACGCCTCGATCACGGCGTCGTACGCCTCGTCGTCCGACCTGGCCGGGGCGGCCTGGGCGCGCAGGCCCAGCTCGGCGGCGAGCGCCCGAGCCGCGGGCTGCGGGTCGAGGACGACGGTGTCCGCGCCGATCGCGCGCGTGATCTGCGCCGCGGCGAGCCCGAGGGTGCCGGCGCCCAGCACCGCCACCCGGTCGGACGCGGTCACGGTGAGCCGGTCCACAGCGTGCGCCGCGGCGGCCGTCGGTTCGAGCAGGGCACCTGCCGCGTCGGACAGGGCATCGGGGATCCGGGTGAGGGTGTCCGACGGGGCGGTGATCAGCTGCGCGCCGGCGCCCGGACGGGGGCCCAGCACGCCGATCTCGCTGCGGTCCGGGCAGGAGCGGACGCGTCCGGCACGGCAGTGCGCGCACCGGCCGCAGACCCGGAAGTTGTGGCCCGACACCCGACGGCCGAGCAGGTCCGGATCGGTTCCGGGGCCGGTCTCGACGACGGTGCCGATCCATTCGTGGCCCAGGACGAACGGGTAGCTCTTCAGCCCGTCGCGCAGGTAGTTGCTGCTGCCGTCGAAGAAGCCGAGGTCGGTGCCGCACAGGCCGAGCAGGCCCACCCGGACGAGGACTTCGCCGGGTCCGGGTTCCGGCGGTGCCGTCTCGGTGACCGACAGCGTGCGGGGGGCGGTGAGCTGGATGGCTTTCATGGTGCTTCCTTGAGAGGGCGGGGGTTCGCCGCACGGCGGCACAGGGCGATGTCCTCACGCAGGCGGGCGGGGGTCCGCCGGTAGTCGTTCTCCACGAGCACCGAGCGAGCGCCGGACGCCCGCACCAGGGCCGGGAGGTCACCGGCCGAGGGCGCCGTCGTCCCGGAACCGTCCTTGACGTGTACGTCCGGCAGCAACAGCCCGGCTGCCGCGACCGCTTCGGCGAAGGCGAGCGGCCGCAGGCCCGCGTCGCAGAGGTTGCCGGTGTCCAGGACCAGGCGCAGGGCCGGATGGTCCACCGCACGGGCCAGCGCGAGCGATGCACGCGCGTCGAGCGGGGACTCGTAGGCGACCAGCAGGTCCGTCCCGGTGAGTTGTGCGCACACGCCGCGCAGGGCCGCCACCGTTCCGGCGCGGAGCCCCTCGCTGTTCGGCAGGCTGCGCCGGAATCCGGGCACATGAAGCACGGCGACGCCCAGGCGCCGGGCGCAGTCCAGGGCATGCAGCAGGAGGTCCACCGCCGCGGGGTTGGGTGCGCCCCGTTCGTCTGCGAGGCCGATGTCGTTGAGGTGGTTGACGGCGAGTACGGGGACCGGGAGCTGCCGCGTGACGGCCTCGGCCGCCCGCAGCGCGACGGGGTCGCTCAGTGGGGGACCGCGGTGTGCGCCACCGTAGTCCAGGTGCAGTTGGTCGGCGCCCGCCATGAGTGCGGTGTGCGCTGCCGCGCGGCGGTCGGTGTCGATCCGCCACTGCGGGGCGGCGACGGCCGGGGCGGGCATCGCCGTTCTCGGCCCCGGACCGGTGACCGTGCTCGACGCCGTGTCCGCCGGCGCTCCGGTCATGGCCGGCTCCCCATGTCGATCGACGTTTTGAGTACGCGGCGCCCGGCGGCTTCGCGCATGCCCGAGGTGAGCACGGTGTTGACGAGGTCGGCGGCCTCCTCCGGTCCCACCTGGTGGGTCAGCACCCCCGCACCGAGGTGCGGGGTGGTGCGCAACAGGTCGACGGCGTGCCGGAGATGGCTGTCGGCGACCCCACGGTGACCGCAGAGCAGAAGCCTGCCGTGCGGGCGCGTGAACTCCTCGACGCGCGGCGGCCAGGGGGTGCCGCCGCAGTTGGCCGCGCGTATCGCGGCGACGTCGATGTCGCCGGCGGTCAGCGGGAGCGGCCCGGGCTCCAGCCCGGCGTGGACATCGACCAGAAGCGTGCCCGGCACATGCCGGTCCAGTGCCGTCAACGCCTCCCGTGTGCCGGCACGCGGGGTCGCGATCACCGCGACGACCGACGAGGGAAGAGCGGCCAGCAGCCGGGGCAGTTCCGTGGCGGCCGGGTCGGTGGCGTCGGGGCCGTGCCCCACCAGGAGGCAGCGCAGCCCGGGGAGTTCGGCCTGCCAGAGGTCGCGCGCGAGCCGTCCCACGATGCCGTCGCCCCATACGACCAGGGCCGCGGGCCGCACCGTGTGACGCGCGATCCGCATCCCGTACAGGGCCGAGGCGAGTGGTTCCGCGAGGGCGGCCACACCCGGCTGCGCGGCGTCGTCGGGCACCGGGACGACCAGACCGGCTCGCACGGCCGTGGCGGGGATGCGGGTGCGCTCCGCCCACAGGCCGGGGAGGTTGTGGCCGAGCAGGAACGACGGGTCGTGCGGGTGCGTGGGGTTCACGGTGACCGGCGTGCCCTCCGGCAGACCCGACTGGCCGGGTTCGACCACGTACGCGACGCCTTCGTGGCCGAGGACAGGAGTGGGGTCGTCGCGCAGGCCGCGCAGGATCTGCCAGTCGGTGCCGCAGATGCCGACGGTCGCCGGTGCGAGCAGGGCGTCGCCCGGTTCGAGCCGTGGCGTGGGCACTTCGGCCACCTCGACCAGGGTGCGGCCAAAGGCGTCAGCCGGCCGGCGCACGAGGGCGCGGTACGTCGCGGCGCTCATCGGGTGATCCCGGGGAGCCAGTCCGCGACGCGCTGCGCGCCACGCAGCGCGTCCACCTGTCCGGGTGTGCAGAACACCAGCCGCTCGCCGAGCCAGACGTCGTCGCGCCCCCGGTCGGCGTACGACGTCGCGGCGGCGAGCCGGCGGCGGATCTCGGCCGCGTAGGGTCCGGCGAGCCCCTCGGCGACTCCCCCGCCGATCCCGATCAGGTCGAGGTGCGGATCGAGACACCACATGGTGCGCAGCAGGTGGGCGACCGGAGCGGCACACAGCTCCAGCAGGCGCCGGGCGCCGGGGTCGTCCGCGGCGAGTGCGCCGGGGAGCCAGTCGGCGACCTGCGCGGGCCGGGAGAGCCCGAGTCGCTCGGCCACCCGGGCCAGGCCCGGCCCGGAGGCGATCGAGGCGAGGTGACCTCGCGCACCGCACTCGCAGGGCAGGCCCGCGAGGACGTCCGAGCCGGGGTCGGTGAGCGGGACCGGCAGGTGGCCGACCTCGCCCTGCAGGCCGAGGTCGTCGACCGGGATCCGGCGCTGTTCGAGGTCCGCCGTGCGCAGGGCGATGCCGCTGCTGACGGTCAGATAGGCGACCCGCCGGATGCCGGGCCCGGCGTGCGTGGCGGCGAAGTCCAGCAGCGCGGCGGTGACGTCGTTGACGAGGTGCCAGGTGACGTCGGGCCGGCGCCGCCGCAGATCGGCGGCCACGTCGTACGCGGCGCTCTCGTCGCCCCACAGCGGGGCCGACCCGTAGACCGTGCCCGTCAGGTGGTCGATGGCCGCGCCGAAGGACAGAGCGGCTCGGGCACCGGCCGGTACCCGGTCACACAGCAGGTCGACCAGGTCCGCCCGCAGCCGGGGGACGGAGCGGTCCGGGTGGCGCAGGCGGCTCGGCGAGGGTATCCGCTCCACCGGTTCGTCCTGGCCGCCGGTGCGCATCCGCACCCACGTACCGCCGATGTCCGCCGCGAAAGCGGCGGTCCCCGAGAACGCCACGGACACCGAGGGGGAACGCACCGGGCCGGTCCTGTGGTCCTCGGGCACCTCCTGGACAGGCCGGGCGGGAGTGACGGCGTTCATCACCCGGGGACCGCCTGGCCCACGACGACCGGCTCGGGCACTTCCAGCGTCACGCCGGGGCGGCCGGCCTGCGGTGGGGCGACCCGGAATCCGCGGAAGTCGGTCCAGCGCGGTGCCACGTCGTCGTACGTGTCCAGACCGCCGATGACCACGGTGCGTCCGCAGGCGGCGAGTCCGGCCCGTACTCCGGCGCCGGAGTCCTCGACGACGACCGCGTCCTGCGGCGGGCAGCCGAGCTGGGCGGCGGCGTTCAGATAGCCCTCGGGATCCGGCTTGCCGCGGCTCACCTCGTCGGCGCTGACCAGGATCCCGGGCAGCGGGAGTCCCGCCGCGGCCATCCGCACCTGTGCGAGCCGGCGGCCCGCGGAGGTGACGACGCCCCAGGTGTGCGACGGCAGGGAGGTCAACAGCGCACGGGCGCCGGGGACTTCGGTGATGCCCGTGGTCTCGGACTCCTCGTGGGCGACGAGGCGCCGGGTCTCCGCCGCCGCCAGGCCGGGGTCGGCAAGGAAGTGGCCGACGGTCTCGCGAGTGGGGCGGCCATGGGCGAAGGCCAGCACCTCCGCGAGATCGAGCCGGTGCCGAACGCAGAATCCGGCCCAGGTGGACTCGACCAGAGCGGTCGAGTCCACAAGGGTGCCGTCCATGTCGAACAGCAGTGCTGTGGCGTGCAGTTGAGGCACGAGTTGCTCCAGAGGAAGGGGTGGTGGACGGGCTGGTGACGGTCGAGGGACCGGCTGCGCCTACGCGCGCAGGTCCGCGACGGGACGCGACTGCGAAACGGGCAGGTCCTTGGCGACGGACGACCAGGAGGCGTCCTCGTGTACGACGAGCGCGTCGCCCGCGTACGGAACGCCCCGGGTGCGGGCGAGCTCCACGGCCAGGGGCGCGAAGGCGGCCGGTGACATGTAGCCGCGGTAGTCGAACCCGGCGGGCCGGCGGGCGCGGATGCCGGGGGTGTCGACCATGCCCGCGGGCAGTGTCTGCACGAACGTCACTTCGGCGGGGTCGATCTCCTGCGAGACCGACCGGATCAGCGAGTCGGCGGCGGCCTTGGTGGCGGCGTAGCCGGAGCGGTGCGGGCCCGCGTTGTACACGACCTCGGACGACACGTGCAGGAACAGTCCCGGTGCCGCCTCGCGCAGCGCCGGCAGCGCGGCCCGCAGGGTCCAGGACAGGCCGTGCACATTGACCGCGAACTGGTCGAGCCAGTCGGCCTCGGCCGTCCGCGTGAACGGCTCGCGCCGGGAGGTGAAGTAGACGGCGGAGTAGCAGGCCAGATCGATGCGGTCCGGCAGGCCGGAGCGCAGGCTCTCCTTGGCCTGTTCGGCGTCGCGCAGATCGGTCCGGTGCCACACCAGCCGGTCGCCGCCGGGGCCGGCCGGGCGGCTGCGGCTGAAGACGTGGGTCTCGATCCCGTGCGCGGCCCAGGCGTCGGCTATGCCGCGCCCGATCCCGGTCGACCCGCCGATCACGACGGCCGTGGCGGGCGCGCGGTCCGGGGTGCTCATGCGCTCACCAGCGCCTCGTCCGAGGCGGCCGGCGACAGGTCCTGGGCGCGGCTGTGCAGCAGCCGCGCGGCCTCGCGCAGTTCCGCCGGAGTGACGTCGTTGACGAACCGGTGCCGCCCGATGCCGACAGGCAACGGCAGCCGCTGCTGCCCGTCGCGGTGGCGCACGGTGTCCAGCAGCGCGTGTTCGAGCAGGGACGCGTCGCCCAGGACGTCGTTCCACAGCGGCAGTCCGAGCGCCCGGATCACCGAGAAGACCCGGTGGGCCTGTGCCTCGCTGACGTCGCCGCGCAGAGTGGAGAGCGCGGTGGTGAGGGCCATGTCGATCACGACGGCCTCGCCGTGCAGCAACTCGGGCAGGGCGTGCATCTCGACGGTCGGACTGAAGGTGTGCCCGTAGTCCACGCAGCGCTCCAGAGACGACTCCCACAGGTTGGGCTGCAGTTCCTCCAGCATGAGGTGGATGGACTCGGCGATGATCGCGTCGGCGGCGCGGGCGAGGCCGCCGGTGGTGCCCTGGAAGCGGTCCGCGCGCACAGCGGGACCGTGCGCCTCCAGGAGGCCGAACAGCTTCTCGGAGCGGATGAGGGCCATCTTCAGGATCTCGGCCAGGCCGTTGCTGATGTGCCGAAGGTCCAGGCTGCGCAGGAACGAGCGGTCCAGGAAGGTGGCCGTGGCGGGCGCGTAGGTGCCCAGGCGGTTCTTGCCACTGGAGTAGTTGACTCCGGTCTTGACACCCACGCCCGCGTCGACGAGGCCGATCAGCGTCGTGGGGATGCGGATGTACGGCGTCCCGCGCCGGTAGATGCTCGCCGCGAAACCGACGATGTCGGTGAGCACGCCGCCGCCGACAGCTATGACCGGCTCGCGGCGGCGGTCGATCCCGAAGTCGTTCATCGCGTCGACGACCTGGCACACGGCGTCCCACTGCTTCACGGTCTCGTCGGCGCGCAGGGTGAGGACCGTGGTCTCGATGCCGTGGAAGGCGAAGAACTCCCTGATCCGAGCACCGTGGAGCGCGTCCACGTTCTCGTCGATAACGAGGAGCCGCCGCTCTCCGGCGCGCAGCGGGGCGTCCGGGCAGCCGGTCAGCAGCGTGGTGTTGCCCCGCGCGAAGAGATGCTCGGAGCTCACGACGTGGTAGCGGGCCTGACGCACGGCCTCCACAGTCCAGGCCGGACTGTCGCCCATCGCCAGTCGAAGCCCCTGGACGTACTGAGTACCGCTGTGCATGTCCCCTCCGATTCTTCAGGCGCCATGTTGCTGGACAGAAGAAATCTTTACAGGCGCCGTGTTCAATATAGTAGCACCATGACCCACGAGGTGATGTGGGTGCTAAAGTTTCCGACAACAAGACAAGAGAGGCGGCGAACCGCCGACCCGCACCGATGTGCGCGGCGCGCGTACCGCTGGACTGAGCCGCTCCGGTCGCCGCCACCTTGAGTCCCTGGAACCCCGGGAAGGTCGACCGCATGGCCACGTTGGCAGAACGCCTGAACGCCTGGTTCGCCGATGCCGCCACCCCTGACGCCGTGGGCCGCTTGCGTGAACCGACGACGTCCGAAGTCGCCAAGGCGATCTCAGCGGACCCCAGCCACGACGTGACGATCTCCCGGAGCTATCTGACGTCGTTGCGCAACGGGTCGCAGACCAACCCGACGATGAACGTGCTCTCGGCGATCGTGCGGTACTTCCAGTCCCGCGACATGTCGCTGCCGGTTTCGGTGAGCGCACTCATCTCCGAGCCGACCCCGCCCGGCGCCCGGGAGGAGAAGGAGGAGCGGACCGAGACGCTCGCCGACCGGCAGGTCCGCTCCATCGCGATGCGCGCCGGCCGGCTCACCCCGGAACTGCGCGAGCACCTCTTGTCGATCATGGACGTACTGGACGATTCACGAAGGGCCCCGAAGCCGACGCCCGAGGCGGATGACGGGTAAGGGCAGTGGGCCTTGCCCGGACCGGTGCACCAGAGGTTCCGGAAGTCCTCGACCTGCCAGAACCCGAGGCCGGGGACGCCCTGGTGATCGAGACCGCCGCGACCCCGGTCAACCCGGTGGACCCGGCGACCTGTTCGGGCCAGATCCCCACCTCCCTGCCCGCCGTGCTCGGCTGGGACCTGGCGGGCACCGTCGCGCACGCTCCCGCCGGCTCCGGTTTCCGCACCGGCGACCGCGTCCTGGCGATGACGGTGCAGCCGGGCACGGGCGTGGGCAGCATGGCCGAGTCCTTGCCTTCGACCCCGAGTTCGTGGCACATGTGCCGGACGGCATGAAGCTCCAAGAGGCCGCGGCGCTGCCTCTGGCGGGCGTGACCGCGACCCGGCTGCTGCGCCGCGCCCCGGACCGCACCGGGAAGCGGATCCTGCTGATCGGCGCCCAGGGCGTGCGTCGCCGCACACGTCGCCGCACGCCTGCTCGACGAGGCACCCACCCACACGGGCCTGCTCGTCCGCCCGGAGCCTTCCTCACCATCACCCCGTTCAGCGCCCCCGATCCGGCCACCCGCCCCGAGGTGGCGTACACGCTGATCGGTGTGGGCTGAACCGGGAGGACCTGGTGAGTGCCGCCGAGTCCGCAGCCGTGGCACCGCACCGCGCCAGGAGCTCACGGTGCTCCCGTTCGGGGAAGCTGCCGAGGCCCACCGCCGGCTGGAGCGCGGCGGCTTCCGCGGCAAGCTGTTCCTGGTCCCCTGAGACCCGCGGCCCCGGCGCTCGGGTCAGTCCACCGTGGACTGCGGTCCGGCGTTCACCGGAGTCCGTCCTCAAAGACCAGGCTGCCGAAGACGGAGGGCCGCCACGGCTCGTCAAGACCGTAGCGCTGGGCCTGTCGGTTCATCGACATCGCCTGGTGCATCAGCGTGGATGCGACCACCTCGGCGTCCCGTTCGTCCCGGTCGGAGTAGCAGTTGCGCAGCTGCGGCAGCTCGGGCCGCTCCCCCGCCAGGTCGTAGGCGATGATGTGGCCTATCTCGTGCAGGACGATGTGCGCCTGGTGCGCTTTGGTGGTCTTCGCCTGGTAGACGATGACGTCCTCGTCCGGCCGGGACAGCAGCACACCGAACGGGCCGTCGGCCGGCAATTCCCACTCCAGCAGTGCGATCGGAGTGCCGCGCCGCTCGGACAGAAGTTCGCACAGCTTGGTGATGCTGAGCGGAAGCGGAGGCGCGAGCTGCTGCATCAGCCGCCGGCTGTGCGCCCGCAGCTCGGCGTCCCGCCGCCGGTCACCGTTTCCCCTCGACCAACGCCCCCGAATACGCCGGAAAGATCGCCTTAACACCTGTTCTGTCCCCCTGCGTATCAACACATCAACTCACAGGCCGTATTCACTGTTGACGCATCGTTGAGCCAGAGTCGACCAGCCCCAAATCTACGCCCCCGAGCACACACCCGCGACGAGGCGACAGCGCCCTGCACGGGCTGCCGCCCCCGCAACACCGCCGACCTGCGGAAACCCATCCCGCGGGCCCAGCCGGAAGGCCATCGCTCGTCACGCGCCTCGGCGGGGGACCGGGGGATCGCTTCGACGGGGGGTGCGGCGAAGCGATCCCCCCGCCGCCGATGTGACGTTCGCCCGTCCGAAGAACCACGAAGAGCCGTAACGCCGCGCCGATCCCGCCGCCGTTCATCCCCTACCTCCGCGAGCACAAAGCACAGCAGGAGGAAATGCGGTCCGCGACCGGGGAGCTCTGGCAGGAACACAAGCTCGCCTTCACTCGCCCGGACGGCCGTCCGCTCGACCCCCGCCAGGACTGGGAGGAACTCAAGGAGTTGTTGACGGAAGCCGGGATCGACGACCGCCGCCTGCACAACGGGAGCTGTCACACCGCCGGCACGGTCCTGAACGAACTCGGGGTCGACATGCCCACGATCATGGAGATCCTGCCAAAAGCAAAAGCCCCAGGTCACGGCGAGTGAGTCCTGAGGCTTCGGCAGAGCCGCCTTCGGGATTCGAACCCGAGACCTACGCATTACGAGTGCGTTGCTCTGGCCATCTGAGCTAAGGCGGCGCGCTGTCCGCACCCATGGTGCGATCAGCAACGTCGGTAAGTCTACACAGTTTCCGGGGGTGCTCCGAACCAGCCCGGGGGCCTGGGCACCGGGGCTGGTCGTCGGGTCGGCGTGGGGTTAAGAACAGCGTTTTCCGTCGGCGGGAGCGGTGCCGCGGAGCAGGTACGTGTTGATCGCGGAGTCGATGCACGCGCTTCCGCGGCCGTAGGCGGTGTGGCCGTCGCCCTCGTAGGTGAGGAGGCGGGCCGAGGAGAGCTGGGCGGCCAGGGCTCGGGCCCAGCGGTACGGGGTGGCCGGGTCACGGGTGGTGCCGACCACGACGATCGGGGCGGCGCCCTTCGCCTGGATGCGGTGCGGCTCACCGGTGGCCCGCACCGGCCAGTACGCGCAGTTCAGGGCGGCCCAGGCAAGGCCCTCGCCGAAGACGGGGGACGCTTTCTCGAAGGCCGGGAGCGACTTCTTGGCCTCCTCGGCGGTGTCGAAGGCCGGCGGGAGGTCGAGGCAGTTCACGGCGGCGTTGGCGAACATCAGGTTCTCGTAGCTGCCGCCGGCGTCCCGCTCGAAGTAGCTGTCGGACAGGGCCAGCAGGCCGGCGCCGTCATTCTCCTTCATCGCCGCGGTCAGCGCCTCGCGCAACTGCGCCCACGCCCCCTCGTCGTACATCGCCGCGATCACGCCGGTGGTGGCGAGGGACTCGCCGAGCCTGCGGCTGCCCGCGGCGATCGGCCGGGCGTCCAGCTTTCCGAAGAAGGCCTTGAGGTTCCGGCCGACCTGGGCGGTCGTCGTGCCCTTCCTGCCGAGCGGACAGTCCGGCTGCCGCACGCAGTCCTTCGCGAACGACTGGAACGCCGTCTCGAAGCCCGCGGTCTGGTCGAGGTTCATCCGCCGGGCCGGCAGCGAGGGGTCCATCGCGCCGTCCAGGACCAGCCGGCCCGCCCGCTCCGGGAAGAGACCCGCGTAGGTCGCCCCGAGGAACGTGCCGTACGACGCCCCCACGTAGTTCAGCTTCGGGTCACCCAGCGCCGCCCGCACGATGTCCATGTCCCGGGCCGCCTCGACGGTGGACACGTGTCGCAGGAGCTTCGGCGAGTGCGCCCCGCAGCCCTCGGCGAACTTCTTGTACGCCCGGACGAGTTCGGTGGTCTCCCGCCCGTCGTCCGGCGTGATGTCCGTCTGCGTGTACCTGTCCATGTCCCGCCCGCGGAGGCATTCGACGGGCTCGCTGCGGCCCACTCCGCGCGGATCGACCGCGACCATGTCATAGCGGGCGCGGACCTTCGCCGGGTAGCCGATTCCGGCGTACGCCTGGAGATAGCCGATCGCGGAGGCGCCCGGCCCGCCCGGGTTGACGAGCAGCGAACCGAGGCGCTTGCCCGGTCCCGTTGCCTTCTTGCGGGCGACCGCGAGCCGCACGTCGCCGTCCGCCGGCTTCGCGTAGTCGAGCGGCGCCTTCAGCGTCGCGCACTGGAAGCCGGGGACTTCGCACGAGCGCCAGGCCGGCTTCTGCCCGTAGTACGCGGCCAGGGCGGCCGGCGTGGTGTGCGGCAGCGCGGCGAGCGCCGCCTCGGCAGCCGTACTGGCGGACGTCGTTGCGCTTCCCGAGGAGCAGGCGGAGAGGAGCAGCGCGGTGGCGGCGAGGAGAACGGCGCCGGTACGGGCTCTGCGCGCGGGGGCGAGGCCGTCTCGGGGGCTCGGGCCGGGCTCGGTCGGTTCTGGTGTGGTGCTGGGGCGGGAGCTGCGCCTGAGGTACATCAAGCGAGCGTAACTCTGCGCACCCGGCCGGAAGCTCTCCGTGCGCACCGTGCCTCGGACGAGTGACATGGTCAACCGGCTCTGAGCGCCATCGTCATCGCCTCCACCGCCAGCAGTGGAGCCACATTGCGGTCGAGGGCGTCCCGGCACGCGGCGATCGCCTCGATGCGACGGAGCGTGGACTCCGGGGAGCCGGCGCGGGCGAGCCGCTCCAGGACGTCCTCGGCGTCCGTGTTGGCGATCGCCACCCGGGAGCCGAGCTGGAGGGCGAGGACGTCGCGGTAGAAGGCGGTGAGGTCGGTGAGCGCGAGGTCGAGGCTGTCGCGCTGTGTGCGGGTTCTGCGGCGCTTCTGCCTGTCCTCCAGGTCCTTCATCACGCCCGCCGTGCCGCGCGGCATCCGGCCGCCCTGGGAGGCGCCCATCGCCGCTTTCAGCTCGTCGGTCTCCTTGCCGTCCATCTCCTCGGCGAGCTGCTTGGCGTCCTCGGCCGCCGCGTCCACGAGTTCCTGGGCCGCCCTGAGGCACCCCCCGATGTCGTCGACGCGGAGCGGCAGCTTCAGCACAGCGGCCCGGCGTTCCCGCGCGGCCGGGTCGGTGGCCAGCCGGCGGGCCCGGTCGACATGGCCCTGGGTGGCACGCGCGGCGGCCATCGCGGCGGCCGGTTCGACGCCCTCACGGCGTACGAGCATGTCGGCGACGGCCTCGACCGAGGGCGTGCTCAGGTTCAGGTGGCGGCAGCGGGAGCGGATGGTCGGCAGGACGTCCTCGATGGAGGGGGCGCACAGCAGCCAGACCGTACGAGGGGCGGGCTCCTCCACGGCCTTGAGGACCGCGTTGGCCGACTTCTCGTTCAGTCGCTCGGCGTCCTCGACGAGGATGACCTGCCAGCGGCCGGTGGCAGGAGAGGTGAACGACTTGCGGACGGTGTCCCGCATGTCGTCGGCCAGGATCTGCGTGCCCACGGCGGCGACGGTGGTGACGTCGGCGTGGGTGCCCACGAGCGCCGTATGACAGCCGTCGCAGAAACCGCAGCCGGGGGATCCGCCGAGGGCGCGGTCGGGGCTCACGCACTGCAGCGCGGCGGCGAAGGCCCGCGCCGCCTGGTTCCGGCCGGCCCCCGGCGGGCCCGTGAACAGCCAGGCGTGCGTCATCTTCGACGTCGCGGGCGGCGGCACGTCGGCGGCGGCCGCGGTGACGAAGGCGTCGGCGTCCCGGGCAGCGGCGTCAAGCTGCTCGCTCACCTTCTCCTGGCCGACCAGGTCGTCCCAGACGGTCATCCGTCACTCACCCCGCACTTTCGTCACGTTTCGTGTTGCGGGATCCATTGTGCGGGCCGGCACTGACAACCGGCCGAAACCGGCGACCGAGCGCCCGGGTTCAGCCCCGCCGCCCCCGGCCGCGCCGCCCACGTCCCCCGTCGTCGCCGTCGTCGCCGTCGTCTTCGTGCCGTCCGAGCAGTTCGTCCGCCAGCGTGGGCAGATCGTCCAACGGCGTCTCCTCGGCCCAGTCCGACCGCGCCCGCCGCCGCGGCGCCCCGTGCTCGTCCACCTGCGGTAGCTCACGTGTACGGTCCTCGCCCCCGTCCGGCCGCGGCTGCGCCTGCTCGTCCCGGAAGTAGCCCGGCGGAACCCGGTCCGAAGGAGCCTCGTCCCGCACGGGAGGCAGTACGGCCGTCTCGTCCGCGGCACCGGGCGGCGGGACCGGCGGCAGCACCGCGGTCTCGTCGGCAGCACCCGGAGGAACCGGCGGCAGCACCGCGGTCTCATCCGCGGCCCCCGAAGGCGCAGGCAGTTCGGCCGTCACCTCGGACTCGGACCCGGGCCCACCGGAGCCGGAACCGGCGCCGGAACCACTGTCGGCGCCCCGCCCCCCCGCCCCCTCGTCGTCCCGCACCCGTGGCAGCACCGCCGTCTCGTCGACGGGCCCGCCCGACGCGTTCGTCGGTGTCACCACCGGCGTCTGCACCGTCACCGCGTCCGGCGTGGCACCAGGGGGCTTCGGCCCCGCGGTCGCGCCAGTATCCGTCCCCCGCGGTCCCGTCGGCCGGGGCCCCGCCTCCGCCGCGGCCGCCGCCTGCTCGGCCAGCCGACGTGCCTCCTCGGCCCGCAGCAGCGCTTCCTCGGCCTTGCGCTGCTTCTCCAGGCGCCGCGCCTCGGCCTCGGCGCGCAGCCGGGCCTCCTCCTCGGCCTGCTTGCGGCGCCGTTCCTCCTCGGCCCTGCGACGTGCCTCTTCCTCCGCCCGGACCTTCTCCTCGGCGAGGAGCCGCTGCCGCTCCTCCTCGGCCCGGCGATGCGCTTCCTCGGCCCGCAGCCGGGCCTCCTCCGCCTGCCGTTCGGCCTCGCGGCGCTGCGCCTCCTCCAGCTCGCGGCGTTTGCGCTCCTCCTCCTCGGCGCGCAGCCGCTCCAGCTGCTCCTGGCGCTCGCGCTCCAGGCGCTCCTCCTCGGCCTTGCGGGCGGCCTCTTCCTCGGCCTTGCGGCGCGCTTCCTCCTCGGCCTTCCGGCGCGCCTCTTCCTGTGCCTGGATCTCCGCCTCGGACAGCGGCAGCATCTGGTCGAGCCGGTGTCGGACCACCGTCGTGACCGCCTCGGGCTCCTGCCCCGCGTCCACCACCAGGTAGCGCCCGGGGTCGGCGGCGGCCAGCGTCAGGAAGCCGGAGCGCACGCGCGCGTGGAACTCGGCCGGCTCCGACTCCAGACGGTCCGGCGCCTCGGTGAACCGCTCGCGGGCGATCTCCGGTGAGACGTCCAGCAGCACCGTCAGATGCGGCACCAGTCCGTTCGTGGCCCACCGGTTGATCCGGGCGATCTCGGTCGGGGACAGATCACGGCCCGCCCCCTGGTAGGCCACGGACGAGTCGATGTAGCGGTCGGAGATGACCACCGCGCCGCGCTCCAGCGCGGGCCGCACCACCGTGTCGACGTGCTCCGCGCGGTCCGCCGCGTACAGCAACGCCTCCGCTCGGTGCGAGAGTCCGGCGCTGGAGACGTCCAGCAGGATGGACCGCAGCCGCTTGCCGACCGGCGTGGCGCCGGGTTCACGGGTGAGGACGACTTCGTGGCCCTTGGCCCGGATCCACTCGGCGAGCGCCTCGGCCTGGGTGGACTTGCCGGCCCCGTCGCCGCCTTCCAGCGCGATGAAGAAACCGGTCGACAGGGGCGCGGTCTCCGGGTCGTCGCCGCCGAGCAGCGCGTCCCGCAGGTCGTGCCGCAGCGGTACGCCGGAACGGTCGTCGACCTTGGCGAGCACCAGGGCGGCCACCGGCAGCAGCAGCGCGCCGACCAGCATCAGGGTGAAGGCGGCGCCGCCGTGCGCGAACACGAACTTGCCGTTCTCCAGGCGGTGCGGTCCGATCGCCGCGGCCACCACGGGTGCGACGACCGCGCCGAGCGCCACGGACACCCGGACGACCGCGTGCAGATGCTCGGTCGTCCTGGCCCGCCGGTGCTCCTCGGTCTCCTGGTCCAGCAGGGTGTGCCCGGTGTTGGCGGCCACGCCCGCGGCTGCTCCGGCCAGCACCATGATCAGCAGCACGCTGGTGACGTCCGGGACGAGCCCGGCGGCCAGCAGCGCGACTCCGGTGAACGCGATCGCCAGCGCCAGCAGCCGGCGTCGCGACAACGTCGGCAGCAGCGAGGGCGCCGTCCGGATACCGACGACGACACCGCCGGTCAGCGCGGCCACCAGCAGGCCGTACAGCACCGGTCCGCCGCCCAGGTCCTTGGCGTGCAGCACGGCGACGGCCACGGCGGCCGCGACCGATCCCGCGACGGCGGCGCAGGCCGGCACCAGCAGCGGGATCGCGCCGGTACGGCCCTTGTCGACGCCCGTGTCCGTCTTGGGCCGGCGCAGTCCCTCCAACGGCGAACGCGCGCGCGGGGTACGCGTGTCGGGCAGTTCCAGGAAGGTCAGCACCGACAGCGACGCGGCGAACAGTCCCGCCGCGACGTACGACGCGAGCGCCGCCTGGTGCTGGGCGAACCAGGCGATCCCCGAGCCGAGCAGGTTGTTGAGCAGACCGGCGACGACGAGCGCGGCGGCCGCGAGCGGGATCGCCACGAAGCTCGTGCGCAGCGACAGCCGGCGCAGCGCGTCCATGTGGTCCGGCAGCGGCCGTACCGTCGCGCCCTCCGGCGGCGGGGCCGGAAGCAGGGCGGGTGCCGCGCTCTCCCGGCACACCGTCCAGAAGCGCTCGGCGACTCCGGTCACGAAGGCGGTGACCAGGAGGACGGCCAGCGCGTCGTCGGGCGTCCAGTCGATCCACAGGGGCGCCACGATGAGCACCACGGCCCGCAGTCCGTCCGCGGCGACCATCGTCCAGCGACGGTCGAGCGGGCCGTCCTGGGAGGTGAGCGAGGTGAGCGGGCCGAGGAGCACGGCTCCGAAGAGCAGTGTCGCGAGGACGCGCGCTCCGAAAACGGTCGCCACTGCGAACGCCACGCCCCGGTAGCCACCGCCGAACGAGCCCTCGGCGATGGCCGCCTGGAGGGCGAGAACGACGAGAACCAGAAGCGCGAGGGTGTCGCCGACACCGCCCACGAGGTGCGCGCTCCACAGCCGTTTCAGCTGCGGGCGGCGCAGCAGGGCGCGGACGGCGCGCTCGCGGGAGTCCGCGACCAGGGCGTCGTCGGGGGCCGGGTGAGTGGCCGTTGGCTGCTCGGCTGGGGTCATGCTTTCAGCCTATCGGGACGCACCGACAGCCCGGAGTGCGCGTCCGCACGTGCGCACGCCCCGACATCAAAGTGATGCCGGGGCGTTCGTTTTGCGAAGCGTCCGTGGGGAACGGGTGCGCTCGGACCCTCAGTCCTCCGTGGCGGTCTTCGAAGCCGTGGCCTTCTTGGCCGTCGTCTTCTTGACCGCCGTCGTCTTCTTGGCGGTCGTCTTCTTCGCGGCCGTCGTCGTCTTCTTCGCCGCGGTCTTGGCAGCGGCCGCCTTCTTGGCCGGTGCCTTCTTCGCGGGCGCCTTCTTCGCCGTCTTCTTGGCGGGCGCCTTCGCCCGCTTCTCGGCGAGGAGTTCGAAGCCGCGCTCCGGGGTGATGTTCTCGACGCTGTCGCCGGAGCGCAGGGTCGCGTTGGTCTCCCCGTCGGTGACGTACGGTCCGAAGCGGCCGTCCTTCACCACGACCGGCTTCTCGCTGACCGGGTCCGTGCCCAGTTCCTTCAGCGGCGGCTTGGCGGCCGCGCGGCCACGCTGCTTGGGCTGGGAGTAGATCTCCAGCGCCTCTTCGAGCGTGATCGTGAAGAGCTGGTCCTCGGTCTGCAGCGAGCGCGAGTCCGTGCCCTTCTTCAGGTACGGGCCGTAACGGCCGTTCTGCGCGGTGATCTCCACGCCCTCGGCGTCCTTGCCGACGACGCGCGGCAGCGACATCAGCTTCAGGGCGTCGTCGAGCGTCACCGTGTCGAGGGACATCGACTTGAACAGCGAGGCGGTACGCGGCTTGACGGCGTTCTTGCCGGTCTTCGGGGTGCCCTCGGGGAGCACCTCGGTGACGTACGGGCCGTAACGGCCGTCCCTGGCGATGATCTGGTGGCCCGTCGAGGGGTCGGCACCCAGCTCGAAGTCACCGCTCGGCTTGGCGAGCAGTTCCTCCGCGAGTTCGACGGACAGCTCGTCGGGGGCCAGGTCCTCGGGCACGTCCGCGCGCTGATGGTTCTCGGAGTCCTTCTCACCGCGTTCGACGTACGGGCCGTAGCGCCCGACCCGCAGCACGATGTCGTTGCCCACGGGGAACGACGACACCTCGCGGGCGTCGATGGCGCCCAGGTCGGTCACCAGCTCCTTGAGGCCACCGAGGTGGTCCCCGTCGCCGTTGCCGGCCTCCGCCGCGCCACCGTTGCCCGAGCCCTCGCCGAAGTAGAAGCGCTTGAGCCACGGCACGGCCTGCGCCTCACCGCGGGCGATGCGGTCGAGGTCGTCCTCCATCCGGGCGGTGAAGTCGTAGTCGACGAGGCGCCCGAAGTGCTTCTCCAGGAGGTTGACCACGGCGAAGGACAGGAAGGACGGCACCAGGGCCGTGCCCTTCTTGAACACATAGCCGCGGTCGAGGATCGTGCCGATGATCGACGCGTACGTCGACGGGCGGCCGATCTCGCGCTCTTCGAGCTCCTTGACCAGGCTGGCCTCGGTGTAGCGGGCCGGGGGCTTGGTGGCGTGCCCGTCGACCGTGATCTCCTCGGCGCTCAGCCGGTCGCCCTCGTTGACCTGGGGCAGGCGGCGCTCGCGGTCGTCCAGCTCCGCGTTCGGGTCGTCTGCGCCCTCGACGTAGGCCTTCAGGAAGCCGTGGAAGGTGATCGTCTTGCCGGAGGCGCTGAACTCGACGTCCCGGCCGTCGGCGGCGGCGCCACCGATCTTCACGGTCACGCTGTTGCCGGTCGCGTCCTTCATCTGGGAGGCGACCGTCCGCTTCCAGATCAGCTCGTAGAGCCTGAACTGGTCGCCGGTCAGGCCCGTCTCGGCAGGCGTGCGGAAACGATCACCCGAGGGGCGGATCGCCTCGTGCGCCTCCTGGGCGTTCTTGACCTTCCCCGCGTACGTCCGCGGCTGCGCCGGCAGGTAGTCGGCGCCGTAGAGCTGTGTGACCTGGGCGCGGGCGGCGGTGATCGCCGTGTCGGACAGGGTGGTGGAGTCCGTACGCATGTAGGTGATGAAGCCGTTCTCGTACAGCTTCTGCGCCACCTGCATGGTCGCCTTCGCGCCGAAGCCGAGCTTCCTGGAGGCTTCCTGCTGGAGCGTCGTCGTACGGAACGGGGCGTACGGCGAACGGCGGTACGGCTTCGACTCGACGGACCGGACGGAGAACTGGGTGTTCTCCAGGGCGGCGGCGAGGGCGCGGGCGTTCGCCTCGTCGAGGTGGAGGGTGTTCGCGCTCTTGAGTTGTCCGAGGGAGTCGAAGTCGCGACCCTGCGCGACCCGCCTGCCGTCGACGGTCTGGAGGCGGGCGACCAGCGACGACGGGTCCGACGAGTCTCCCGCGCGGCCGGTCGCGAAGGTGCCCGTCAGGTCCCAGTACTCAGCAGAACGGAACGCGATGCGCTCGCGTTCCCGCTCCACGACAAGTCGTGTGGCGACCGACTGGACACGGCCGGCCGACAGGCGCGGCATGACCTTCTTCCACAGGACCGGCGAGACCTCGTAGCCGTAGAGACGGTCGAGGATGCGGCGGGTCTCCTGGGCGTCGACCAGCTTCTGGTTGAGCTGGCGCGGGTTGGCGACGGCGGCCTGGATCGCCGCCTTGGTGATCTCGTGGAAGACCATCCGCTTGACCGGGACCTTGGGCTTCAGCACTTCCTGGAGGTGCCAGGCGATCGCCTCGCCCTCGCGGTCCTCATCGGTGGCCAGGAAGAGCTCGTCGGAGTCCTTCAGCAGATCCTTGAGCTTCTTGACCTGGGCCCGCTTGTCAGCGTTCACGACATAGATCGGCTCGAAGTCGTGCTCGACGTCCACGCCGAGGCGGCGCACCTCGCCGGTGTACTTCTCGGGCACCTCGGCGGCGCCGCTGGGGAGGTCGCGGATGTGCCCGACGCTCGCCTCGACGACGTATCCGGGGCCGAGATAGCCCTTGATCGTCTTCGCCTTGGCAGGCGACTCGACGATGACGAGTCGGCGGCCGCCCTGTGCGGGGTCGCTGGTCGGGGACAACTTCGCTCTTCTCTCCGGTCGACGCTGGGATCTCTCCCCAGGCCTTGGTCCCGGGGTCGGGTCATGCTGACGCTGCGGAGTGTGACGGTACATCCCGCCCCCGTGTCAAACGGGAAAAGCCCGCAACGGCCACTCGAACGGTAACCCGACTACCGCCATTCCTGCCGCCCGGAGTGCCCACCGCCTCTTTCGAGCCTGTCCGGAGGGTGACCTCCCCTTCACGGAGTCGCAGCTCCGGCGCACTGTCTACACGCGCGTGAAGCACCAGGTTCCGGCGGCCAGGGTGATCACCGCGGCAAGGCTCGCGAGGGTCGCCGATGCGACAGGGCTCACACCGTGGGCGACTGGTTCGCGGTTCCGCACCCGGACCACGGTCCATCCCAGCAGTCCGCCTCCGAACAGGGCGAACACCACTCCCGCGAAGATCGCCGATCCGCTCTCCATGGCTTCCCGCGCCCCTTTTCCCTTCAGGTGTGTCCAGCCCGTGGAGGCTGACACGCGCGGGCGGCGCCCAGGAGAACGCCGGGTGAACGCGGGGCCGACACGGCTGCGGACTCCTGCGTTCCGCTCCCCTCGACCGGCTGCGGACCGCGTCGGGCGGGGTAATTTTCCGGTCGTCTTCTTGTTGTCGCGTTCCGAGGGCTTGTTGCCGGCTTCCGACTTCTTGGCGCCGGGTTCTGAGCGAGTCGGTCCGACCTTGTCTCCGGGTCGGGCGGCCGTCCGAGGAGGGCCGGTGCTCACCTGCCCCAGCGGCCACACCGCTCACGCCGGTTCGATGAACCCCTGCTCCACCAGCAGCCGGATCTGGGCGGGCGTGCGGTCGCGCAGCAGCACGGGGTCCTCGCCCACCAGCTGGGCGATCGCGTCCAGAATGCGGCCCGCGCTCAGCGAGCCGTCGCACACGCCGGCGAAGCCCGCGGCGACCGTGTCCACCTTGGTGGCCCGGCGCATCCCTCGGTTCTGCCGCAGCACGACATGCTCGGGATCCTCGGCGCCGGGGAGCCCCACCTGCTCCTGGACGATCTCGGCGGCCAGCTTGAAGTGCTCCGTGAGCAGGGCCGCGTCGTCATGCGCCCGCAGGTAGTCGAGACGCTCGAAGTGCGCCAGGACCGCGTCGCCGAGCGGCTGCTCCACCGGATGCGGCCACTCCTCCACGGTGACCGAGGGCACCGCGTCCCCCGTCCTTCGCAGGGTGATCCATCCGAAGCCCACGGCTTTCACCTTGCGCGCCTCGAACTCGTCCAGCCAGGCGTCGTACCGCGCCTCGTACGCGGCCGGATCGTCCCGGTGGTCGCCGGCGTCACGGAGCCACAGCTCGACGTACTGCGTGACGTCCTGCACCTCGCGCTGCACGATCCAGGCGTCGCACCCGCGCGGCACCCACGACCTGAGCCTGTCCTGCCACTCCTCCCCCTCCACGTGCTGCCAGTTGGCGAGGAACTGCGCGAATCCGCCCTCGTTGAGGCGGTCGCCCGCTTGTTGCACGAGCGAGCGGCACAGATCGTCCCCGCCCATCCCACCGTCCCGGTACGTCAGCCGGGCGCCCGGAGAGATCACGAAGGGCGGGTTGGAGACGATCAGGTCGAAGGTCTCGTCGGCCCGGACCGGCTCGAACAGCGAGCCCTCGCGCAGGTCGGCGGCCGGGGCTCCGGACAGGGCCAGCGTGAGCGCGGTGATGTGCAGCGCGCGCGGGTTGAGGTCGGTCGCCGTCACGCGCGTGGCGTGCTGCGCGGCGTGCAGGGCCTGGATCCCGGAGCCGGTGCCGAGGTCGAGGGCGGCGGAGACGGGCCTGCGGACCGTGATGCCCGCGAGGGTCGTGGAGGCGCCGCCCACGCCGAGGACGACGGCTGTGTCCGCCTGGCGGCCTCGGCCGCCGATGCCGCCGGCCCCGCCGACCGCGCACCCCAGGTCGGACACGATGAACCAGTCCTCGCCGCCGGGCCCGCCGTACGGCCGTACGTCCACGGTCGCGGCGAGGTCGCCCTCAAGGTCCGCGCCGACCCGGACCAGCCACCCGCTCTCCAGGCACGCGGCCACGGGCAGAACGTCCGCCACGCGCGCGTACGGCACCGGTTGCTGCAACAGGAACAGCCGTACGAGCGTCTCCAGCGGCGTGTCACCGCGTGTCGCCCGGAGTGCGGGGACGGTCTCACTGCGGGCGAGCGCCGCGTACGCGGGCGCACCGAGGAGTTCGAGCAGCCCGTCGGCGGTGAAGGAGGCCCCGAGCAGGGCGTCCCGCAGCCGGGCGGTGACGTCGGGACGGTCGGACGCGGGCAGGCTGGAGGTACTCACGACCCCATTGTGACCCGCGTGCCCTGTGCGGGGTGACTCAGCTCTTGGTGGCCGGGGCCGACGTGGACGCCTGCTTGCAGCCCGTCTGCTCGGCCAGCGCCTGCTTGGTGTCGCCCTGCTCCAGGTTCTTCAGGGCGGTGAGCGCGCTGTTGCGCTGGCTCTCCATCTGCTTCATCTCGGCGGACACCGTCTTCAGGCCCGTCGCGAACTTCCCCTGGTTCTTGGTGTCGAGCTCGTCGACCTTCTTCTTCAGGTCGGCGTACGCCGTGGAGAGCGCGGTGAGCTTCGTGACGGCGTCCCGCTGCTTCGTCGCGCCGCCCTCGACGCCCGGGGGCGCCCCGGCCGTGTCGATGACGTCCGCACGCGCCTTGTAGCCCTCAGCCAGGTCCTGGAAGGCCTGGGAGTCGGTCTTCTGGAGCTCCTCGGGCGTGCTCGTGGTGTCCTTGGCCGCCTTCGTGATGGCGTCGTAGGCCGTGGAGATCTTCCTGTTCTGAGCCGGAACCGGGTCGCAGACCTTCTTGGCCCACGCGTCCAGCTCCTTGTTTCCCTCGTCGCTGCTGCATCCCGTCAGCGCCAGTACCAGTACCGCACCGCCGGACAGTGCGGCCGCGAGCTTCTTGTTCACCGGATTGGTCCCTTCCGTGGCTCTCGGCCCCGGAACATACACGGCATGGCGACGACGGCCGCGTGACACCTGACGTATTCATGGCGCCTTGTGGTGATTCGCACCAAGCGAGAGAAGGCTCACGATGAGGGCGCGCACACAACAGGCGGGCGACAGACGCGACATCGCGCGCCTCCCGCCCGCCCTGTGAGCTGGGCTCCGGCCCTCCCGGCTAGGAAACCACCGCCGGATCAGCGGACTTGGACTCCTGGTCGGCGTTGTCTTCGTCACCCACGGCGATTCCGCGCCGCTTGGACACGTAGACCGCGCCGGCGATCACCAGGAAGGCCAGGACCGCGATCGCGATCCGTACGCCGACGTTCTTGTCGTCGCCGTAGCTGAACTTGATGACCGCGGGAGCGATGAGCAGCGCCACCAGGTTCATCACTTTCAGCAGGGGGTTGATCGCCGGGCCGGCGGTGTCCTTGAAGGGGTCGCCGACCGTGTCGCCGATCACCGTGGCGGCGTGGGCCTCGCTGCCCTTGCCGCCGTGGTGGCCGTCCTCGACGAGTTTCTTGGCGTTGTCCCACGCGCCACCGGAGTTGGCGAGGAACACCGCCATCAGCGTGCCCGCCCCGATCGCCCCCGCCAGGAACGAGCCGAGGGCTCCGACGCCGAGCGTGAACCCGATGAAGATGGGTGCCAGTACGGCGAGCAGCCCGGGCGTGGTGAGTTCACGCAGGGCGTCCCTGGTGCAGATGTCGACGACTTTGCCGTACTCCGGTTTCTCGCTGTAGTCCATGATCCCGGGATGCTCGCGGAACTGCCGCCGCACCTCGTAGACCACGGAACCCGCCGACCGCGACACGGCGTTGATCGCGAGCCCCGAGAAGAGGAAGACGACCGCGGCGCCCGCGATGAGGCCGACGAGGTTGTTGGGCTGGGAGATGTCCATCATCAGACTCATCGGCGCGCCCTCACCGGACAGTTTCTCTCCCACGTCCCGCGCCCCGGTGGTGATGGCGTCGCGGTACGACCCGAAGAGCGCCGACGCCGCCAGTACGGCGGTGGCGATGGCGATGCCCTTGGTGATGGCCTTGGTGGTGTTGCCGACCGCGTCCAGGTTGGTGAGCACCTGTGCGCCCGCGCCCTCGACGTCGCCGGACATCTCGGCGATGCCCTGGGCGTTGTCGGAGACGGGCCCGAAGGTGTCCATCGCGACGATCACGCCGACCGTGGTGAGCAGGCCGGTGCCGGCCAGCGCCACCGCGAACAGCGCCAGCATGATGGACGTACCGCCGAGCAGGAACGCCCCGTAGACGCCGAGGCCGATCAACAGGGCGGTGTAGACAGCCGATTCGAGCCCGACGGAGATACCGGCGAGGACGACGGTGGCGGGTCCGGTGAGCGAGGACTTGCCGATGTCCCGGACCGGACGGCGGTTGGTCTCGGTGAAGTAGCCCGTCAACTGCTGGATCACAGCTGCGAGCAGGATGCCGATCGCCACCGCGACCAGGGCGAGGATCCGCGGGTCGCCGTCCCTGCTCCGGATCGCCGCGTCGGTGACGCCGTCGAGGTCGGCGTACGTGCCGGGGAGATAGACGAAGACGGCGATCGCCACCAACGCCAGCGAGATCACTGCGGAGATGAAGAAGCCGCGGTTGATCGCGGACATTCCGCTGCGGTCGGCGCGCCGCGGGGCCACGGCGAAGATGCCGATCATCGCGGTGATCACACCGATGGCGGGGACGAGCAGCGGGAAGGCGAGCCCGGCGTCGCCGAAGGCCGCCTTGCCGAGGATCAGCGCGGCAACCAGGGTCACCGCGTACGACTCGAAGAGGTCGGCCGCCATGCCCGCGCAGTCGCCGACGTTGTCGCCCACGTTGTCGGCGATGGTCGCGGCATTGCGCGGATCGTCTTCCGGAATGCCCTGCTCGACCTTGCCGACCAGGTCGGCGCCGACGTCGGCGGCCTTGGTGAAGATGCCGCCGCCGACCCTCATGAACATGGCGATGAGGGCCGCGCCGAGACCGAAGCCCTCGAGGACCTTCGGCGCGTCGGCCGCGTACACCAGCACCACGCAGGAGGCGCCCAGCAGACCGAGCCCCACCGTGAACATGCCGACGACGCCGCCCGTGCGGAAAGCGATCTTCATGGCTTTGTGCGAGACGGCGGTGAGATCCTTTTCGGGTTCGCCCGCCGCCGGGGTCGCCTCGCGCGCGGCGGCGGCGACGCGCACATTGCTCCGTACGGCGAGCCACATACCGATATAGCCGGTGGCCGCCGAGAACGCCGCGCCGATCAAGAAGAACACCGACCGCCCGGCACGCTGATTCCAGTCGTCCGCGGGCAGCAGCATGAGCAGGAAGAACACGACCACGGCGAATACGCCGAGCGTGCGCAACTGCCGCGCCAGATAGGCGTTCGCGCCCTCCTGGACCGCTGCCGCGATCTCCTTCATGCTGTCGGTTCCCTCGCCCGCCGCGAGCACCTGGCGCACCAGGACACCCGCCACCACGAGGGCGGCGAGGGCCACGACGCCGATGACCGACACGAGGACTCGATTGCTGTCGGTCAGGACCGCCGCCGCGAGGGCCGTGGAGTGATCCAACTGATGTGGGGAAGAAAGCCCCGCCATTCGTCCTCCTTGACGCTTGGGCTGAGCTCAAGATGGTGGACGGATTCTAGAGATCTGTTCCTGATCAAAACAGTACGCGGCAACCGGAATCTGATACACCTGCCGACACGCCAGTAATGCTTCGAAAGCATTTTCAGCCGATCGGGTGATCAGAAATTGCTCGTGAATTCCTTCACGAATTCAAATGCTCTTGAAAAACCAACAAAAACAACGGAGGGCCCTGCTCAGCAGGGCCCTCCGAAGAGATTCGAGGTGCGTCAGTGACGACGGCTGACGTCTGTTGCGTCAGGGAAGCACCACGACGGGTGAGGCGGTCGGCCAGGTCATACGGATCGAGCCGCCGTGTTCTCCGGCGGTGACCTCCACGTCGTCGACGAGGCCGCTGATGACCGCGAGGCCCATCTCGTCCTCCTCCATCTCCGCGTCGGGGTCCTCGCCGGCGGCACCGGGTGCCCGGTCACCGGGAGCGTGCCGGGGTGCCTCGTCGCCGACCTCGATGGAGAACTGCTTCTCCTCCTCGATCAGCAGCACCTTGACCGGCGCCGTGATACCGCTGTTCTGGTGCAGCCCGACGGCACGGGTGCAGGCCTCGCCGACCGCGAGTCTGACCTCGTCGAGAACGGCCTCGTCCACTCCGGACCTGCGCGCCACCGCTGCCGCCACCAGTCGGGCGGTCCTGACGTGCTCGGGCAGCGCACTGAAGCGGAGTTCAACGGTGGCCATGCATCCCCCTCGGAACTACGGGCGTGCGGTGGGAGGTCCGGGCTGCCGAAAGCCGGCCCCCTCGTTCAACGTCGGCCGTCCCGGGCGCGGACCCTTTGTGCCGCGCCCGGAGCGGTGGTCAGTCGGTGGCCGCCACCGCTTCCTCGACCGAGGTGTGGATCGGGAACACCTTGGTGAGGCAGGTGATACGGAAAATCTTCAGAATGCGCTCCTGGTTGCAGACCAGGCGCAGCGAGCCCTCATGAGCTCGCACCCGCTTCAGTCCGCCGACCAGCACGCCGAGACCGGTGGAGTCGAGGAAGTCCACGCCCTCCATGTCGACGACAAGGTGGAAACTGCCGTCATTCACCAGCTCGACCAGCTGCTCGCGCAGTTTGGGCGCGGTATATACGTCGATTTCGCCACCGACCCTGACGATCGTGCGATCGCCGACGGTTTCGGTCGACAGGGACAGGTCCACGGATCCTCCAGCACCTTGCTATCGAGCGGTCGCCCCTCGGGACACCTCGGCTTGAAGCCCCCAGGACGGTTCGCCAGCCGCGATGGCATTCAATCACTTACCGGCAGGCGTGCACGACGCCTTGGTCCCATTGTCCGTCACGCCAGTGACACACTCGGTGCCGATGGCCAAGAATCACCGATCCGATCGACCCTCGACGCAGCCCGTCTCCCGGCTCGCGCCGCGCACGGTCCTGGACCGGCTCGCCGCGGGGCCGAGCCGGGCTTCGCGCATCACTCATACGGAGCACTTGCCCCCGCGCGCGGGTCGCCATGCCGTCTGGCCTGACCGGATTCGCTCCGAGGTCATCGCCGCCGTGCAGGCCTGCGGTATCGAGCATCCCTGGGCCCACCAGGCACGCGCGGCCGAGCACGCCCTGGACGGCGAGTCGGTGGTCGTCGCCACCGGCACGGCCTCCGGCAAGTCCCTGGCCTACCTCATGCCGGTCCTCTCCACCCTCCTGGACGGCTCCGAGGCCCCGAACGGCCGCGGTGCCACCGCCCTCTACCTGGCACCCACGAAAGCTCTCGCGGCGGACCAGTGCCGCTCGGTGAAGGAATTTTCACAATCCCTGGGCCATTCCGTCCGGCCCGCGGTCTACGACGGCGACACGCCGGTGGAAGAACGCGAATGGGTCCGCCAGTACGGCAACTACGTGCTGACCAACCCGGACATGCTGCACCGGGGCATACTCCCGTCCCACCCCCGCTGGTCCTCCTTCCTGAAGTCGTTGAAGTACGTGGTCATCGACGAGTGCCACACCTACCGGGGCGTGTTCGGCTCGCACGTCGCCCAGGTACTGCGCCGGCTGCGCCGCCTGTGCGCCCGCTACGGCGCCTCTCCGGTGTTCCTGCTGGCCTCCGCGACCGCGGCCGAGCCCTCGGTGGCCGCCGGTCGCCTCACCGGCCTCCCCGTGGTCGAGGTCGCCGACGACGCCTCACCCCGCGGTGAACTGGTGTTCGCCCTCTGGGAGCCCCCGCTCACCGAGATGCAGGGCGAGAAGGGCGCGCCGGTCCGCCGCACGGCCACCGCCGAGACGGCCGACCTGCTCACCGACCTCGCCGTCCAGGGCATCCGTACGGTCGCCTTCGTACGCTCCCGGCGTGGCGCCGAGTTGATCTCGGTGATCGCCCAGGAACGTCTCGCCGAGGTCGACCGCTCCCTGGCCCGGCGTGTCGCGGCCTACCGCGGCGGCTATCTCCCCGAGGAACGCCGCGCCCTGGAACAGGCGCTCCACTCCGGCGAACTCCTGGGCCTCGCCGCGACCACGGCCCTGGAACTCGGCATCGACGTCTCCGGCCTCGACGCCGTACTGATCGCCGGCTACCCGGGCACGCGCGCCTCCCTGTGGCAGCAGGCGGGCCGCGCGGGCCGCGCGGGACAGGGCGCCCTCGCCATCCTGGTCGCCCGCGACGATCCCCTGGACACCTTCCTCGTCCACCACCCCGAAGCGTTGTTCGACCAGCCCGTCGAGTCCACCGTCCTCGACCCCGACAACCCGTACGTCCTCGCCCCGCACCTGTGCGCGGCCGCCGCCGAACTACCGCTGACGGAGGAGGACCTGGAGCTGTTCGGACCGGCGTGCGAGGAACTGCTCCCGCAACTGGAGGCCGCGAAACTGCTGCGCCGCCGTACGAAGGCCTGGCACTGGACCCGCCGGGAGCGGGCCGCCGACCTCACCGACATCCGCGGCGGAGGCGGCCGGCCGGTCCAGGTCGTCGAGGAAGGAACGGGCCGCCTGCTGGGCACGGTCGACGAGGGCGCCGCGCACTCGACCGTCCACGAGGGCGCGGTCCATCTGCACCAGGGCCGCACGTACCTCGTCCGCTCCCTGGACCTGGAGGACTCGGTCGCCCTGGTCCAGCAGGCCAGCCCCCCGTACGCCACGGTCGCCCGCGACACCACGGCCATCTCCGTCCTGGAGACCGACATCGAGGTCCCCTGGGGCGCCGGACGCCTGTGCTACGGCTCCGTCGAGGTCACCAACCAAGTGGTCTCCTTCCTGCGTCGGCGGCTCATCACCGGTGAAGTGCTCGGCGAGACGAAACTCGATCTCCCTCCTCGTACGCTGCGCACGCGCGCGGTGTGGTGGACGGTCACCGAGGACCAGCTGGACGAGGCCCGGATCAATCCGGAGATCCTCGGCGGCGCCCTGCACGCCGCCGAGCACGCGTCGATCGGCATGCTCCCCCTCTTCGCGACCTGCGACCGCTGGGACATCGGCGGCGTGTCCATCCCCCTGCACCCCGACACGCTCCTGCCGACCGTCTTCGTCTACGACGGCCACCCCGGCGGCGCGGGCTTCGCGGAGCGCGCCTTCCACACCGCCCGCGCCTGGCTCACCGCCACCCGCCAGGCCATCGCCTCCTGCGAGTGCGAAGCCGGCTGCCCCTCCTGCATCCAGTCCCCCAAGTGCGGCAACGGCAACGATCCGCTGCACAAACGGGGGGCCGTACGACTGCTCACGGTGCTGTTGCGAGGGGCACCGGAGGAGCAGGCGGAGGGAGTGGCCCTGGTACGTCCGGAGGGGGCGGCGGAGGAGCGGGAGAACGGGGCGTCGCTGGTCCGTCCCCAGGGGACGTCGGAGGGCTAGCGAGGACCAGAGGCGCGGGCGACACCGCAGTACCTGCGGGGTGCCACAGCGCCGGGTCCGTGCGGGGGGCCTCGGACGCGCCCGCAGGAAGAACCCACCCTGCGCCTGCAGGCGGCAACCACGCGTGGTCTACACGCGGCAGCCACGCCGGGTCCGCACGGGACAGCCACGCCGGGTCCGCACGCGGCAACCACGCCGGGTCCGCGGAGGGCTCCACCGGAACCGGCTCCTGCCCCGAGGCCGGCTCCGGCTCCTGCCCCGAGGCCGGCTCCGGCTCCTGCCCCGAGGCCGGCTCCGGCTCCTGTTCCGCAGGACCCGCCCGTGCCCTGACCTCCGCCTCGAACGGTCCCTGTCCGGACGCCGCCGTCACGTCGGAGATCTCCCCCACGAGCACGCACCGCACCAGCCGGGCGCTCTGGGCTCGCGCCACGCGGTCGGCGCGGGCGCAGGCCGCCGTGTCGCCGTCCGCCCAGTGGTCCGCGGCCGCGAGCGCCGCGAGATCCGCGCCGCCGGCGGCGCGGTGCCGGGCGACCATGGCCTGCCCCATGGCCAGCACCGCGCCGAACACGACACACAGGACGGCAAGTCCGGCGAGGCTCCAGACGGTCGCGGAGCCGCGGTCCCGACCGGGCACGGCGCCCCGCCGGACGTACACGTCCCGGACCGCCACTCGCAGGCGAGCCGAGCAGCACCCGTTCACCGTCCCTCCTCCACCGTCTCCCCCGGGCTCTCCTCCACCGACGCCACGGCCTCCTCCCGTACCTCGAAGGGGAGGCCGCCCAGTACCGGGGGCTCCGCCACGACGGTGACACGGACCTGGTCCCCTTCCCTGCCGACCGTGACCTTCGCGCTGCGCGGTGCCGCCCTTCGCGCCACCTCGACGACCGCGTCGGCCGGGTCCTGGCGAGCCGCCGCGCGGGCGCCGGTGCGGGCCGCGTCCACGCACTGGATCTGCGCGGCCACGACCAGCAGCGCCCACACCAGCGCCATCGCGAACATCACCAACACGGGCAGCACCACAGCCGCCTCCGCGGTGACGAACCCCCGGTCCGAGCGCCTGCTGTCCGAGCGCCCGCGGAACCTCTCCGTCGACTTCCTGCCCGGCTCCCCCTCACATCTGCGCATTGAGAGCTCGCTTCACAATGCCCTGCAACTCCGCACTGACCTCACCGCTGGAGAGCACCTTGTAGAGGACCACCGCGAACGCCACCGCCGCCACGATTCCCATCGCGTACTCCGAGGTGACCATTCCCGCGTCCCTGCGAACCGCAAGCCCCCTGCACACCAGGGCACGCAACCGTGCCTGTACTGCCTTGTACATCTCAACCCCCATGAGGATCCGTGCCGTTGACTTCCGACTTCTGACTTCCGACTTCTGACTTCTGATTGCTGACTTCTGATTGCTGATTGCTGCTCGCCGACTGCCCGGCGGCACTCCCGCGTTTCGTCATCCACCACCCCCGCCCAGCGCCCCACCGGCCAGCCCGATCACCACGGGCAGCACACCGACGGTGATGAACGCGGGCAGGAAGCACAGGCCCACCGGTGCGGTGATCAGCACGCCCGCCCGCCGCGCCCGTGCCGTCGCGGTGCGGGTCCAGTCGGCGCGGGCGTCCGCGGCGAGCCGGGCGACCGGTGCGGCCGCCGGAAGCCCGGATACGTCGGCCCGTTCCAGCAGCCGCGCGAGGGCGCCCGCGCCCGGCGTCGCGGCGAGCCGTCTCCAGGCCGCGCCCGGTTCGCCGCCGAGCCGTACCTCCGCCGCGCCACGCGCCAACGCCTCCCCGACCGGACCGCCGAGAGCCTCGCCCACGGCCTGCGCCGCGATCACCGGTCCGGCACCCGCCGCGATACAGGCCGCCAACAGATCGGCCGCGAGCGGCAGTTGCCGCGCCGCCTCCCGGCTGCCGACATCCGACCCGGTACCGATGCCGCCGCCGGCCGCAGACGTCTGCCGAAGACGCCACGGCCACAGACCAGCACCCACGACCAGCCCGACCACGGCACCGGCCACACCTCCGACCAGCGCCCACGCGGCGCATGCCACGCCGGTCAGTGGAAGCCACCGCCGCGTCAACTCCCGTACGTCGAAGCGCGGTCCGCCGAAGGTCTGCTGGGCAATGGGCAGCAGCGCGGTCAGCCGCCGACGCACCCTCCGTTCGTGCCGTACCGCCCCGGCCCACCGCAGCAGGCATCCGAGGGCGAGCGCCGACGCCATGACAACCCCCAGCCTGTGGACGACCTCCGCGCTCACGTCGCCTCCGCTCCCCGCACGATCCGCGTCGCCCACCACATCCCGAGGCCCTCCAGCACGGCCCCGACCAGCAGGCACCCCAGGCCGGCACCGCTGTGCAGCAGCACGTGGAGGGGGTCGGCGCCGAGAGCGGTGCCGAGGAGGAGACCCAGGGCGGGCAGACCGGCGAGCATCACCGCTGTCGAGCGAGCACCGGCCAACTGAGCGCGAAGATCCGCTCGTCGGTCACGGTCGGCACGCAACGCCCCTTCGAGCCGGTCGAGTCCGGCCGCCAGGCCGGCGCCCTGGTCCACGGCCACCCGCCAGCACGCGGCCAGGCCCCGCAGCCCCTCGGCGCCCGGTTGCCGCGCCGCCGACGCGAGCGCCCCCGGGACATCTCCGCCGAACCGCGCAGCCGCCACCACCGCAGCCTGCGCGTCACCGAGCCCACCGGAGTCCTGGGCGGCCCGCAACAGCGCCTCGCCCGGTTGCCGCCCCGCGCGCACCTCCCCGGCGAGCACCCCGCACAGCGCGATCACCTCGTCTCCCCGGCGCTCCCTGGCGTGCCTCGCCTCCCTGGCCAGCCGCACCCGCCGTAGCAAGGGCACTCCGGCCAGCCCCGCGACGGCCGGCAGCACAGAGGCCCCCAGCACCGCCAGCGCCAGCCCGACGACCGCCGACCACCACTCGGCCCGCAGCCGCTCACGCATCCGCCGCAGATCGCCCGCCAACTGCCGCCAAGAAGGCGGCCCGACCCCCACCACTCCACCTCCGGCGAGCAACAACTGCGCCCGCCGAGCCCCGGAGTGCCGCTCACCCACCCACCAGACAACCGCCCCCACACACACCGCAGTCACCACACCCGGCACCGCGCTCGCCCCGCGCACCACAAGCTCCGCCGTCATCACACCGGCTCCGGTCACCACGCCTCCCCCACTGCCATCACGCTCCCCTCGATCACCACGTCACCCCTGCCGCTGTCGCACTGGTCCCGACCGTCACGCCACCACCCCCACCGCCACCTCTCACGCACCTCGTTCACCGCCCTGTCCCCCTCCAGAGGCCTCGGTGCGAAGCAGAGTCCGCAGCCGCTGCCACCCCTGCTCGTACGCGAACGCCTCCGCGCCCCACCGCAGCGCCGGCACCGTCCGCACCAGGCCTGACGGATCACGGTCCAGCACGTGCACCTCGGCGATCCGGCGTCGTCCGGCCCGGTCGCGGACGAGGTGCAGGACGACGGACAGGGCGGCGGCCACCTGGCTGTGCAGGGCGGCCCGGTCCAGGCCCGCGGCCATGCCCAGTGCCTCCAGCCGGGCCGGTACGTCGGCCGCCGCGTTCGCGTGCACCGTTCCGCAGCCGCCGTGGCCGGTGTTCAACGCGGCGAGCAGGGCGACCACTTCGGGCCCACGCACCTCGCCCACGACGAGCCGGTCCGGCCGCATGCGCAGCGCCTGTCGCACCAGGTCCTGGAGGGTGACGAGGCCGGCACCCTCCTGGTTGGTCGGTCTGCTCTCCAGCCGGACGACGTGCGGATGCTCCGGCCTGAGCTCCGCGGAGTCCTCGGCGAGCACGATCCGTTCGTCCGGAGCCACGAGCCCCAGCAGGGCGCTCAGCAACGTCGTCTTGCCGCTGCCCGTACCACCGCTGATGAGGAAGGACAGCCGTGCCCCGACCAGCGCGCGCAGCAGCAGGTCCCCGCCCGGCGGCACCGTGCCCGCCGCCACCAGCTCGTCGAGCGTGAACGCGCGCGGCCGTGCGACCCGTAGGGACAGCGAGGTACAGCCGACGGCCACCGGGGGCAGCACCGCGTGCAGCCGGGTCCCGTCGGGCAGCCGGGCGTCCACCCAGGGCCGTGCGTCGTCGAGCCGGCGTCCGGCCACCGCGGCCAGGCGCTGCGCGAGCCGTCGTACGGCGGCGGCGTCCGCGAAGGAGACGGCGGTCAGCTCCAGTCCGCCGCCCCGGTCCACCCAGACCCGGTCAGGAGCGCAGACCAGCACATCGGTCACCGACGGGTCCGCGAGCAGCGGTTCCAGCGGCCCACTGCCGATGAGCTCGGACCGCAACTGTTCGGCCGCGCCCAGAACTTCGGCGTCCCCGAGCACCCGCCCCTGCTCACGCAGCGCCTGTGCCACACGCGCGGGCGTCGGTTCGCCCCCACTCTCGGCAAGCCACTGCCGGACACCGTCCAGCAGCCCCGGTGGCACCGGCCCGGGCACGCCATCGCGCACCCTCGAAAGCATCGGCACCCGCGCCCCGTCCGCCGGTCCCGACGGCACCGACGCCCGATCTCTGTCCGCCCGTCCCGACGGAATCGCCCTCCGCGCCCCGTCGAGCGACCCCGCCCACGAGCCCCCGTGGCCCCCCGCAAGTTCCGACGATGCGCTCATGCCGCCCCCGCCTCCAGCAGCGCCCGCTCCCAGAACCCCTTGCAGAAGCGCGCCAGCGGCCCCCGGCCGGCCGCGCCGGGAGGTGTCCTGCCTCCGTGCGGGCGCAGCAGGTGGGCCTCCACCGGCACTTCCCCGGCGAGTGGCAGCCCGAGCAGCCTGGCGACCTCACGGTCGTCGAGTCCGGGGGCGTACGGGCCGCGTACGGCGACCCTCAGGTCGCGCAGGACCATGCCGACAGCGGCGGCCACCCGGCCGGCCGCCGCGACGGCCCGCAGTTCGGCGGGGACCACGAGAATCCCCATGTCGAGCTGGGCGAGGACCTCGGCGACCCCGGTGTCCATACGGCGGGGCAGATCCACGACGACCGTGCCGCCTCTGCGACGGGCCGCGGCGAGCACCGCCCGCACCGCCTGGGGCGGGACGGCGACGCAGTCACCGCGGTCCCAGCTGAGTACACGCAGCGAGTGGAGTCGGGGCAGCGACTCCTCCAGGGCACCGCCGCCGACCCGCCCGCGTGAGGCAGCGAAGGCGGGCCAGCGCAGCCCCTCGGCCGTCTCGCCGCCGAGGAGGACATCGAGTCCGCCGCCCAGCGGATCGGCGTCCACCAGGAGGGTGCGCATTCCCTCACGCGCGGAGGTGACGGCGAGGGCGCACGCGAGCGTGGACGCTCCGGCCCCGCCTCGGCCTCCGAGGACGCCGACAGTGAGGGCGGGCCGGCCGACGCCCTCGGCCACGTCGGCGATGCGGTCGACCAGCCACTGCTCCCCGTCGGGCAGCATCAGGACGTGGTCGGCGCCGATCTCCACGGCCCGCCGCCACACCCCGGAGTCGTCCTGGTCTCGGCCGACGAGCACCACGCCGTTTCTGCGGGCGGCCCCGCGCACTCGTCGTACGGCGTCGTCGCCGACCAGGACGAGCGGCGCGGACTCCCAGCCGCCCCGGCCCTCCGGCACCCCGTGATGGACCTCCGGTGTGGCACCGGCCGCCGCGCACAGGCGCAGCAGGTCATCGAGGAGATCGGTGTCCTCCGTGACGATCAACGGTTTGCCCTGCCGCCCTCCGGCGGCGGACGGTGAATCGTGTGTGACGGCTGCGGCCATCCGCTCCATCCCCCTTCACTGCGTCTCCCGTGGCCGGCGAGGGCCCGGGATCCGCCTCTGTCGCGCAGCCCCTGCGGCCCCGCGATTCCCCGACGTGTGGAGAACCGGCAAGCGGCCTCCGTGTGAACGGCCGATACGAACGGCCGAACCCGCCCGCTCTCACCGGATCCGGCCATGAACTCGGCGCGAGTGGGACGCGTTGGAATCACGGTGCAGCGATCCCGGAAATCGTGTGGATCTTGGTCGATAACTGTGGACAACTCGACGGTTGTGAATATCGCCATCACCCATACCGGTGACCCCTGTACCACCCCCTGTGCTACTTCCACCGGGCACCGCAGCGCACCGCGTCAGCTACGTACAGTGACGGATCATGGGCATGCAAAAGAGGCGGCCGCAGCCGCCTCGGTTCGGCCTCACGGCCAGGGGGAGGAGAGAAAAAAGCGTCCGGACATGCGACGACCCCCGCCGGGGGGGAGAGCGGGGGTCGCCTTCACGGCCGACTCGGGGGGGGAGGAGTCGGACCGCGTTAGCACGGTCGCGAACGATCCGTGACTTCCATGGTGTACCCGACAGCCCTCTCAGGCAAACCCACGCGCCCAGCTTACGCCGAATGGGCTGCGCCTATGCTCGAGCTTGTGGAAAACCACTCGTTGCCCCGCACAGCGGCGTTCTTTGACCTGGACAAGACGGTCATTGCGAAGTCGAGCACGCTCACCTTCGGCAAGTCCTTCTACCAAGGCGGCCTGATCAACCGCAGGGCCGCCTTGCGTACCGCCTACGCCCAGTTCGTCTTCCTGGTGGGCGGCCTGGACCACGACCAGATGGAGCGCACCCGCGAGTACCTGTCCGCGCTCGTGCGCGGCTGGAACGTCCAGCAGGTCAAGGAGATCATCGCCGAGACCCTGCACGACCTCATCGACCCGATCATCTACGACGAGGCCGCGTCCCTCATCGAGGAGCACCACACGGCCGGCCGGGACGTCGTGATCGTGTCCACGTCGGGCGCCGAGGTGGTCGAGCCGATCGGAGAACTGCTCGGTGCGGACCGGGTGGTGGCGACTCGCATGGTGGTAGGCGAGGACGGCTGCTTCACCGGCGAGGTGGAGTACTACGCGTACGGCCCGACCAAGGCCGAGGCGGTCAAGGAGCTGGCCCGGTCCGAGGGATACGACCTCGCACGCTGCTACGCCTACAGCGACTCGGCGACCGACCTGCCGATGCTGGAGGCAGTCGGCCACCCCCATGCCGTGAACCCGGACCGCGCGCTGCGCCGCGAGGCCCTCGCGCGCGGGTGGCCGATTCTCGATTTCCACCGGCCCGTCCGGCTCAAGCAGCGCTTCCCCGCCTTCTCCGTACCGCCCCGCCCGGCGCTCGTCGCGGTAGCCGCCATAGGCGCAGCGGCGGCCACCGCGGGCCTCGTCTGGTACGCGAACCGCCGCCGCTCGGCTCCCGCCTGACCTGCTCCTTCATCGCAGAACGGGGCGCACTCGGCCTTGCGCCACCCGTTTAGCGGCCATTTGAACCTAAAAGTAAAGAAGTGCAACCAGGGCTTCCGCTTGCCCTGCCCCTGGAGTACAAAGGGGTTAACGGCCCGCGAGACCAAGGACATCCGAGAGGATCACCTTAGAAACGCATTTGGCCCCACGGACCGAGCATGAACACCGGGCACCCACGCGACGTCGACCCGTCGATTACGGGCCAGCCGCACCAGGTGACGGGCAAAGTTCCCGGCCTGATGGGCACTATTCGAGGACGCTTGGTACCCCGGTGAACATGCCAGCGGCGGTACGAATTCTCGTACCGCCGCAACCCTTTTCCGGAGCCTGTGACGCCGCCCCGCGCGCGAAGCCCTTACGCCGCCCCGCGCTGCAACGCCTCGCACACCGCTGTGGATTCGCGCGCACCCAGCTCGATCGCCCGGCCACAGTGACCGATCCAGGCGGCCATGCCCTCGGGGGTGCCGGAGACGTAGCCGTCCAGGGCCGCCAGGTAGGAGGCACGACCCAGTTCGGCGTGGCCCACCTCTGCCGGGCAGACGGATTTGGGGTCCAGGCCGCTGCCGACCAGGACGATGCGCTCGGCCGCGCGCGCGATCAGGCCGTTGTGGGAGACGAAGGGGCGCAGGGCGAGGAGTTCGCCGTGCACGACGGCGGCCGTGACCAACGCGGGGGCCGAACCGCCCGCCCGTCGCCCACCACCACCCCTTTCCGAGCTTCGCGCCCCTTCAATTCCGATGATCAGGTCGGCGAGGCCTTCGAGGCGGCCCGAGACCTCCGCCGCACCAGGCAACGGAAGTTCGATGAGCGGCTCGTCGACCGGCTCACCCTCCTGGCGCGGACGCCCGACCTCGTCGTCGTCGGTCGCGGCCGCCACCAGGTGCAGCCGGGCCAGCACCCGCAGCGGCGACTGGCGCCAGATGGACAGCAACTGGCCCGCCTCGGCGGTCAGCCGCAGGGCCGCGCCCATGACGCGCGCGTCGTCGTCACCGCTGAAGTCGGAGCGCCGTCGCACCTCTTCGAGCGCCCAGTCGGCGCCGGACAGCGCCCCCGAGCCGCGAGCACCGCGCAGGGCCGCCTCGGAGGTGATCTCATTGCTGCGACGCCTCATGACCCGGTGTCCGTAGACCCGGTCCACGGACTTGCGGACGGATTCCACGGACTCGGCCACACCGGGCAGCGAGCCCAGGGCTGCGAGCGGATCGGCGTTCGCGCCTGTCGTACTCATAAGTACGACCCTACGCAGCCCGAGCGCACACCCCACGAAGGAGTGGTCTTCTTCACGCAGGCCTGCCACTCAAAGCTATTGCTCCACTACTCTCGGTGAACATGAAAATTGCTTTCGTCGGGAAGGGCGGCAGCGGCAAGACCACTCTGTCCTCCCTGTTCATCCGCCACCTCGCGGCCACCGGCGCCCCGGTCGTCGCCGTCGACGCCGACATCAACCAGCACCTGGGCCCCGCCCTCGGTCTGGACGAGGCGGAGGCGGCCGCGTGGCCCGCGATGGGCGAGCGCCTGGCCCTGATCAAGGACTGTCTGCGCGGCTCGAACCCGCGCATCTCCTCCGCCGACACAATGATCAAGACGACCCCGCCCGGCGAGGGCTCCCGGCTGCTGCGGGTACGCGAGGACAATCCGGTCCACGACGCCTGTGCCCGGCCGGTGGAACTCGACGGCGGCGCGGTCCGTTTGATGGTCACGGGCCCCTTCACGGAGGCCGACCTGGGGGTCGCCTGCTACCACTCCAAGACGGGAGCGGTGGAGCTGTACCTGAACCACCTGGTGGACGGCCCCGACGAGTACGTCGTGGTCGACATGACGGCCGGTTCGGATTCCTTCGCCTCCGGCCTGTTCACCCGCTTCGACATCACGTTCCTCGTCGCCGAGCCGACCCGGAAGGGGATCTCCGTCTATCGCCAGTACAAGGAGTACGCCCGTGACTTCGGTGTCGCCCTGAAGGTTGTCGGCAACAAGGTGCAAGGGCAGGACGACCTCGACTTCCTCCGTGCCGAGGTCGGGGAGGACCTGCTCGTGACGGTCGGACACTCCGACTGGGTGCGCGCGCTGGAGAAGGGCCGCCCGCCCCGGTTCGAGCTCCTCGAGGACGCCAACCGCCGCGCCCTGCACCGGTTGCGGACGGCCGCCGACGCGACGTACGAGCTGCGCGACTGGGAGCGCTACACGCGGCAGATGGTCCAATTCCACCTGAAGAACGCTCAGTTGTGGGGCAATGAGCGCACCGGGGCCGACCTGGCGGCACAGGTCGACCCCTCCTTCGTGCTCCGTGAGGGCGTCACGGCAACCGCCTGACGTCTACGGCCGCTTGGCCGCCGGCGCCCCCGGCACACCCTTCGGGGCGGGAGCCGGGCGGCCCGACAGGAAGGACGCCCAGCCCTGCTTCGGGGCCTCGCCGACCCCCAGGGCATCCAGCTTCTGCAGGATCTTCGGGTCCTGGGCGTCCAGCCAGTCGGCGAGCTGCCGGAAGGACACACAGCGCACGTCCGGCTTGTTGCAGACCCCTTCGACAACCTCCTCGACGGCCCGCATGTACGTGCCGCCGTTCCAGGACTCGAAGTGGTTGCCGATGATCAGGGGCGCGCGGTTGCCGTCGTAGGCCCGATGGAAGCCATTGAGCAGGCCGTCGCGCATCTGGTCGCCCCAGAACGCGTATTTGGCGGGGTCGCCTTGGGTCGCGGTGCCGGACTGGTTGACCATGAAGTTGTAGTCCATGGTCAGTTGCTCGTAGGAGTGCCCGGGGAAGGGCACGAGCTGCATCGACAGGTCCCACAGGCCCTGCCTCTTCTTCGGCCAGACCTGGTTGTTGACGCCGCTGGTGTCGTAGCGGAAGCCCAGTTCGCGGGCGGCCCGCATGAAGTTCTCCTGACCCTCCAGGCAGGGTGTGCGGGCACCGACGAGTTCCTTGTCGTAGTCGAAGGGCAGCGGGGCGGCCTTCGTCATGCCGGTGTTGGTCTTCCAGGACTTCACGAACTGCTTGGCCTGGGCGATCTCGTCCTTCCACTCCTCGACCGACCACTCGCCGACCCCGCCGCCACTGCCGCAGAAGTGGCCGTTGAAGTGGGTGCCGATCTCGTTGCCCTCCAGCCACGCCAGACGCAGCTGTTTCACGGTGTCGGCGATGCCCTGTTCGTCGTTGAAGCCGATGTCCGAGCGTCCCGGGGAGTGCTGCGGGGGGCGGTAGAGGTCCCGCTTGTCCTCCGGCAGCATGTACACGCCGCTCAGGAAGTACGTCATCGTCGCGTTGTTCGCCTTGGCGACCTTGCGGAAGTGGGAGAACAGCTTCTGGCCGTCCTCCCCCGCACCGTCCCAGGAGAAGACCACGAACTGCGGGGGCTTCTGGCCCGGCTTGAGGCGTTCGGGTCTGGGCAGGTGCGGCTGGGCCCCGGTGTACGCGGTGGAGCCGTCGCCGATCAGGCGGACCACACTCTTGGGCGGCGCCTGGACCGGCTTCGCCTTCTGCGGGCCCGAGGCCCCTGCCTTGGCACCGTCGGTACCGATCGCGCAGCCGGCGAGTGACGCGGCACAGGCCGCGGTGACCACGGTGCCCGCGATGATCCTCTGGGTGGCGGCCATGTCCGCCCACCTTCTTCCTTCTCTCGGGCCGACGCCGATGAGGGCGTGTGCGGGTGATGCGTCGCCAAGGTCGCATGGGACAGAGAAGGAATTAATACGACAAGCCGATAAAAAGCTTCATTCACCCTTCTGGATGATTCAATACCCCATTTGCCCGTAAAGTCCATGCCGAGGCTTTACTCTGCATTACGATTCATTTACCGAGAGTTGATCCATCCCGCCGCTGTACGCCGTGACCCACGGCCGCCGTTCCGCGACCGCGCTGCCCCGGAGGAGACGGGAACATGTCAGCCTGCGTCCCCACCCACGCCACCGACCCGAGTCGGACCCGACGCGACCACCAGCCCCACAGCCCACCGCCGACCGAGCCCCGCCGCTTCCGTGTCGCGGGAGCCGACGTGTCGGCCTCCATCGCGGTCTTCCTGATCGCGCTCCCCCTGTCCCTCGGCATCGCCCTCGCCACCGGCGCGCCCCTCCAGGCCGGCCTCGTCGCCGCCGCGGTCGGCGGTCTCGTCGCCGGAAAGCTCGGCGGCTCCCCGCTCCAGGTCAGCGGACCCGCCGCTGGACTCGCCGTCGTCACGGCCGATCTCATCCACCGCTACGGCTGGCGGACGACCTGCGCCATCACCGTCATGGCCGGTCTCGCCCAACTGGGACTCGGTTGCCTGCGGGTGGCCCGCACGGCCCTCGCCGTGAGCCCGGCCATCGTGCACGGCATGCTCGCCGGCATCGGCGTCACCATCGCCGTCGCCCAGCTGCACATCGTCCTCGGCGGTACCCCGCAGAGCGCCGTCCTCGACAACCTCCGCGCCCTGCCCGCCCAGTTGGCGGGTCTCCACCCGGCCGCCCTGTCGGTGAGCGTGCTGACCCTGAGCCTGCTGCTGCTCTGGCCGCGGATTCCCGGCCGGGCGGGGCGCCTGCTGCGCAAGCTCCCCGCCGCGTTGATCGCCGTCGCCGGGGCCACCGCCACCGCCTCGCTCACCGGACTGACCCTGCCCAAGGTCGATCTGCCGTCCTGGAGCAGTCATGCCCTGGCCGGACTTCCCGAGGGCCCGGTGCTCGGTCTGGTCGCCGCCGTACTCACCACCACGCTGGTGTGCAGCGTGCAGTCGCTGCTCGGCGCGGTCGCCGTGGACAAGCTGGTGTCCGGCCGCCCCGGCCTGTCGGCCCGTGTCGGACGCTCCGACCTGGACCGCGAGTTGCTCGGCCAGGGTGCCGCCAACATCGTCTCCGGTTCGCTCGGCGGACTGCCGGTCGCAGGCGTCGCCGTGCGCAGTTCGGCGAACGTCCATGCCGGCGCCGTCAGCCGGAACTCCACGATGTTGCACGGCGTTCTCGTAGTAGTCGCCGCGCTGCTGATGGTCCCGATCCTGGAGTTCATCCCGCTCGCCTCGCTCGCCGCCCTGGTGATGGCCGTCGGCATCCAGATGGTGTCCCTGCACCACATCCGCACGGTGACACGCCACCGAGAAGTGCTGGTGTACGCCGTCACCACACTCGGCGTGGTCCTGTTCGGCGTCCTGGAGGGCGTGGCGCTCGGCATCGCCGTGGCCGTCGCCGTCTCCCTGCACCGCCTCACCCGCACCCGCATCACGCACGACGAGAAGGAAGGAGTCCATCACGTCCACGTACGAGGCCAGTTGACGTTCCTCGCGGTTCCCCGCCTCAGCCGGGCCCTGCATCTCGTACCGCAAGGCACCCGTGCCGTCGTGGAGTTGGACGGCTCGTTCATGGACCACGCGGCGTACGAGGCGCTTCAGGACTGGCACAAGACGCACACCGCGCAGGGCGGCTCCGTCCACCTCACCGGACGCCGCGCCGGGATCCGGATCGGCGAACCCGGAAGCGCGGCCGACCACCCGGCCGGGAACACGGACGCCGAATCGGCGACCGGCACCGCGGGCTGCCGTTGCAGCCCGTGGACGCCCTGGCGCAACCACCAGTGCGACGGCCCGCAGTCCGCGTCCGCACCGGCTCCCGACGGACTGCCGGGAGAAGCGGGCGCGTCCGGCGAGCGGAGCGGGCATCAACTGGCGCGTGGCATCAGCGCGTTCCAGCGTCACACCGCACCGCTCGTGCGGGGTGAGCTGGCCCGGCTGGCGCGCGAGGGACAGCGGCCCTCCCAACTGTTCCTCACCTGCGCCGACTCACGGCTGGTCACCTCGATGATCACCTCCAGTGGTCCCGGTGACCTGTTCGTGGTGCGCAATGTGGGCAACCTCGTTCCGCTGCCCGGCCAGGAGAGCGGGGACGACTCGGTCGCGGCCGCGATCGAGTACGCGGTGGAGGTGCTGAAGGTGCGCTCCATCACGGTGTGCGGGCACTCCGGGTGCGGCGCCATGCAGGCGCTGCTCACCACCGAGCCCGGGGGCGCCCAGACCCCGCTCAAGCGGTGGCTGCGGCACGCGCTGCCCAGCCTGGAGCGGATGGGTGACGGCAACCGGCCGTGGGCCCGGCTGGCCGGCCGCGCACCCGCCGACGCGGTGGAACAGCTCTGCCTGACCAACGTGGTCCAGCAACTGGAGCACCTGCGTGCCCACGAGTCGGTGACCCGAGCCCTGCGGGACGGGGCGCTGGAGCTGCACGGCATGTACTTCCACGTGGGCGAGGCCCAGGCGTACCTGCTCACCGGAGCGGACGGGGAGGACGACGTCTTCGACCACGTACGGGCGGCCGGCCTGTCGGCGTGAGCTCTCCGGGCGGGGGCCGGGGCGGAGGCCAGGGGTGAGGCGGAGGCCGGGGGTGAGGCGGAGGCCGGGGGTGAGGCGGAGGCCGAGGGTAAGGCGGAGGCCGAGGGTGAGGCGGGGGGCCGAGGCGGAGGCCGGGTGCGCGGCCTTGGCGCCGACCCCAGCCCCCGGCCCAGCCCCGGCCCACCCCCGCCCGCCCTCTCCCACCTGTGATAGCCGCGACACCACTGAACTCATCCCAGCGCCCGTCCGTGACTACGGATGACCCGGCCACAGCCATCACAACACCTGAGGCACCCGAGACAGCCGAGACACCCGCGCCGCCAGGGCCCCGAACCAGACAGGTCTAAACCAGTTACCCTGTCGACCCTTGTCACCAGCCCCTCGGGTCTGATGAGCTGTGGCCTGGGACACAAGGGACACCCTGGGAAAGGCAGATGCCGTGAGCAACGAAAGCCTGGCCATCCTGTTGAAGGAGGAGACGGGACGATGAGCGAGACTTCTTCCCTCTCCAACCTGCTCAAGGAAGAGCGCAGGTTCGCACCCCCCGCCGACCTGGCCGCCCACGCCAACGTCACCGCGGAGGCGTATGAACAGGCCAAGGCTGACAGACTCGGCTTCTGGGCCGAGCAGGCCCGCCGACTGACCTGGGCCAAGGAGCCGACCGAGACGCTGGACTGGTCGAACCCGCCGTTCGCCAAGTGGTTCAAGGACGGCGAACTCAATGTGGCGTACAACTGCGTCGACCGGCATGTGGAGGCCGGGCACGGCGACCGGGTGGCCATCCACTTCGAGGGCGAGCCGGGCGACAGCCGGGCCATCACCTACGCCGAACTCAAGGACGAGGTCTCCAGGGCCGCGAACGCCCTGCTGGAGCTTGGTGTGCGGAAGGGCGACCGGGTCGCCGTCTACATGCCGATGATTCCCGAGACGGCGATCGCGATGCTCGCGTGCGCCCGGATCGGCGCCGCGCACTCCGTCGTCTTCGGCGGTTTCTCGGCGGACGCGCTCGCGACCCGGATCCAGGACGCCGACGCGCGGGTCGTCATCACCTCCGACGGCGGCTGGCGGCGGGGCAAGCCGTCCGCGTTGAAGCCCGCCGTCGACGAGGCCGTGGAGAAGGCCGGCAACGTCGAGCACGTCCTCGTGGTCCGCCGTACCGGCCAGGAGGTCGCCTGGAACGACAGCCACGACCTCTGGTGGCACGAGATCGTCGAGCGGCAGTCCGCCGAGCACACTCCGGAGGCGTTCAACGCCGAGCAGCCGCTGTTCATCCTGTACACGTCCGGTACGACGGGTAAGCCGAAGGGCATCCTGCACACCTCCGGCGGCTACCTCACGCAGACCGCGTACACCCACCACGCCGTCTTCGACCTCAAGCCGGAGACCGACGTCTACTGGTGCACTGCCGACGTCGGCTGGGTCACCGGGCACTCGTACATCGTCTACGGGCCGCTGGCGAACGGCGCGACACAGGTCATGTACGAGGGCACCCCGGACACCCCGCACCAGGGCCGCTTCTGGGAGATCGTGCAGAAGTACGGGGTCACCATCCTGTACACCGCCCCCACCGCGATCCGTACGTTCATGAAGTGGGGCGACGACATCCCCGCGAAGTTCGACCTCGGCAGCCTGCGGGTCCTGGGCTCGGTCGGCGAACCCATCAACCCCGAGGCGTGGATCTGGTACCGCAAGCACATCGGCGCCGACCGGACCCCGGTCGTCGACACCTGGTGGCAGACCGAGACCGGCGCGATGATGATCTCTCCGCTGCCCGGTGTCACCGCGGCCAAGCCCGGCTCGGCGCAGACGCCCCTGCCCGGTATCTCCGCGACCGTCGTCGACGACGAGGCGAACGAGGTGCCGAACGGCGGCGGTGGTTACCTGGTTCTCACCGAGCCGTGGCCGTCGATGCTGCGCACCATCTGGGGCGACGACCAGCGGTTCCTCGACACGTACTGGTCGCGCTTCGAGGGCAAGTACTTCGCCGGTGACGGCGCGAAGAAGGACGACGACGGCGACATCTGGCTGCTGGGCCGGGTCGACGACGTGATGCTCGTGTCCGGGCACAACATCTCCACCACCGAGGTGGAGTCGGCGCTCGTCTCCCACCCGTCGGTCGCCGAGGCGGCCGTGGTCGGTGCGGCGGACGAGACGACGGGCCAGGCGATCGTCGCCTTCGTCATCCTGCGCGGCACCGCGAACGCCGAGGACGAGGGCCTCGTCGCCGACCTGCGCAACCACGTCGGCTCCGCCCTCGGCCCGATCGCCAAGCCGAAGCGGATCCTGCCGGTGGCCGAGCTGCCGAAGACCCGCTCCGGCAAGATCATGCGCCGGCTGCTGCGGGACGTCGCCGAGAACCGCCAGCTCGGTGACGTGACCACGCTGACGGACTCGACGGTCATGGACCTCATCCAGGCCAAGCTCCCGGCGTCGCCGAACGAGGACTGAACAGGACCGAAGCAACGAAGTAACACGAGAGAACGAGGACCGAGAGTACGTACGGTCCTGAAGGGCACCCGGTGACCAGCGCGCCGGGTGCCGTTTTCGCCTCTAACGTGGGGTTCACCGGAATCGAACTCTCCCCGCGCACGTTAGGCAAACTAAACAAAGTAAGCTGAAGCACAGGTGCGCCGGGAAGTCTGGTCGGCAAGTGTTCCGTCCTGCCCACCGACCGGAGGTCTCCGTGGCCGCGCCCCGCACCACCCCCACCCGCAAGGCCCTCGGACGGCTCTCCCTGCCCGAGCGGACCTTCGTGGCGGACGCGCTGCGTACCGAGACCGTCGGCGGTGTGCTGCTGCTCATCGCCGCCGTCGCCGCGCTGATCTGGGCCAACACCCCGGCGCTGCACGACAGCTACGAGAGCGTCAGCCACTTCCACCTCGGCCCCGAGTCCCTCGGCCTGAACCTGTCGATCGCCCACTGGGCCGCCGACGGGCTGCTCGCGGTCTTCTTCTTCGTCGCCGGCATCGAACTCAAACGCGAACTGGTCGCCGGTGACCTCCGCGACCCCAGGGCGGCCGCGCTGCCCGTCGTCGCGGCCCTGTGCGGGATGGCCGTACCGGCGCTGGTCTACACGCTCACCAACCTCACCGGCGGCGGCTCGCTGCAGGGCTGGGCCGTCCCCACCGCCACCGACATCGCCTTCGCGCTGGCGGTCCTCGCCGTCATCGGTACGTCCCTGCCCAGCGCCCTGCGGGCCTTCCTGCTGACGCTCGCCGTCGTCGACGACCTCTTCGCGATCCTTATCATCGCGGTCTTCTTCACGGCGGACATCGACCTCGCCGCGCTCGGCGGCGCGGCAGCCGGTCTCGCGGTCTTCTGGCTGCTGCTGCGGACGGGTGTACGCGGGTGGTACGTGTACGTCCCGCTCGCGCTCGTCAACTGGGCGCTGATGTACAACAGCGGCGTCCACGCCACCATCGCGGGCGTCGCGATGGGCCTGATGCTGCGGTGCACACGGCGCGAGGGCGAGGAGTGCTCGCCCGGCGAGCGCATCGAGCATCTCGTACGTCCGCTGTCGGCGGGCTTGGCCGTGCCGCTGTTCGCGCTGTTCAGTGCCGGTGTCGTCGTCTCCGGCGGGGCGCTCGGCGATGTCTTCACCCGGCCGGAGACGCTGGGTGTCGTCCTGGGGCTGGTCCTCGGCAAGGCGATCGGCATCTTCGGCGGGACCTGGCTCACCGCCCGCTTCACCCGCGCGTCCCTCAGCGACGACCTGGAGTGGGCGGACGTCTTCGCGGTGGCGACCCTGGCCGGTATCGGCTTCACGGTGTCGCTGCTCATCGGTGAGCTGGCCTTCGCCGGCGACGCGACGATGACGGACGAGGTCAAGGCGTCCGTACTGTCCGGCTCCCTCATCGCGGCGGGACTGGCGACGGTGCTGCTGAAGTTGCGGAACGCCAAGTACCGCAGGATGTGGGAGGCCGAGGAACGCGACGACGACCTCGACGGCATCCCGGACATCTACGAGGAGGACGACCCGGCCTATCACCTGCGGATGGCCGAGATCTACGACCTCAAGGCCGCCGAGCACCGCCGGATCGCCGAGCAGAAGGCAGCCGAACGGACCGCCGAGGCGCGACGTGGACTTACCGAAGTGCCGGGCGGGGCAGGCGAGGAGAACGACCGTCCGGCATGATCTGACGGGACGGTACAAAAGACGGAACCGTACGCACTCAGGCAGAAGACGGAACCGTACGCAGAAGAGGGAGACCGCGATGAGCGCACCCGACGGCAGCCCGGTCGGCTCCGAACGCAGCATCGGCCAGTTGTTCGCCTCGGCGACGACCGAGATGTCCGCATTGGTGCACGACGAGATCGCGCTGGCGAAGGCGCAGCTCAAGCACGACGTCAAGCGCGGCGCGACCAGCGGCGGCGCGTTCATGGCGGCCGGTGTGGTGCTGGTGTTCTCGCTGCCGATGCTGAACTTCGCCCTGGCGTACGGCATCCGGACCTGGAGCGGCTGGAACCTGGCGGTCTGCTTCCTGCTGTCCTTCGCGGCCAATGTGCTCCTGGCCGGCCTCCTCGCCCTGATCGGCGTGGTGTTCGCGAAGAAGGCCAAGAAGAGCAAGGGCCCGCAGAAGGTCGCGTCTTCCATGAAGGAGACGGCGGGCGTCCTGCAGAAAGCCAAGCCGCATCCGCGGGCCGAGCTGGAGGGCCAGGGGCCGGACGCGAAGGCCATCGAGGCTGTGGCACGCTCGTCCTCATGACGGACCCTGCCGCCCCGTGGGCGCAACCCGCTTCGTTCGTGCGCGTCGGCATCCCCGGCGGTACAGAGGTCACGCACCGGGACGTCGCCGCCAACGGCGCGCGTTTCCACATCGCCGAGCTGGGCGACGGCCCGCTGGTGCTGCTCCTGCACGGCTTCCCCCAGTTCTGGTGGACCTGGCGGCACCAACTGACCGCACTCGCGGACGCGGGCTACCGGGCCGTCGCGATGGACCTGCGTGGCGTCGGCGGCAGCGACCGCACCCCGCGCGGCTACGACCCCGCGGGCCTCGCCCTCGACATCACCGGCGTGATCCGCTCCCTGGGCGAGCCGGACGCCGCGCTGGTCGGCCACGACCTGGGCGGCTATCTGGCGTGGACGGCGGCCGCGATGCGCCCCAAACTCGTACGGCGGCTCGTGGTCACCTCGATGCCGCACCCGCGGCGCTGGCGCTCGGCGATGCTCTCCGACGTCAAGCAGACCCGCGCCGGTTCCTACATCTGGGGATTCCAGCGGCCGTGGGTTCCCGAGCGGCAGCTGACCGCGGACGACGGCGCGCTCGTCGGCCGGCTCATCCGGGAGTGGTCGGGCCCGCGGCTGCCGGACGACGAGGCGGTGGAGACGTACCGTCGCGCGATCTGCATCCCGTCGACCGCGCACTGTTCGATCGAGCCGTACCGCTGGATGGTCCGTTCCCTGCTGCGCCCGGACGGCATCCAGTTCAACCGGCGCATGAAGCGTCCGGTGCGGGTGCCGACGCTGCATCTGCACGGCTCCCTCGACCCCGTGATGCGCACCAGGAGCGCGGCCGGGTCCGGGGAGTACGTCGAAGCGCCGTACCGTTGGCGGCTCTTCGACGGTCTGGGACACTTCCCGCACGAAGAGGATCCGGTCGCCTTCTCCACCGAACTGGTCAACTGGCTGAAGGATCCCGAACCCGATCGGTGACCGGGCCGGTGCGCCCGGTATCCGGACACTGAACACCTGTCCTACGAACGGCCAATTGCCTGGCGCATAGGCCAATTGGGGGCCCTGGGAGCGGTTATCGACCTTGGGGCGGGGGCAGACGTCCGGGTATGGGCTGGACGCACGACTACAGTGACGTAGCACGCAATCGCCGCTCGGCCTCGGGCCTGAGCTCCCACCAACGAGGCGGTGCACCGGGTATTCCGGGGGGCACGGACCTCAGGGTGGGGATCCCGCGCATCCTGCGCCGCCGGGCCCGCTGGGTCTCGGTACGTCTGCGTCATCCGCGAGGCTGACGCGCTCCTCCCTCTGCCCTCCGGTTCAGAGTGCGCAGCTGTCGCTGTCCACCTGCTGGTTCGCGGTACGTCCCTTGGCGATGTCCTGCCGGATCTCGTCCGCGGTCAGCGCGTACCCGGTGTTGGCGTCGTCGAGGGACTTCGCGAAGACCACGCCGTACACCTTCCCTTGAGGGGTGAGCAGCGGGCCGCCCGAGTTGCCCTGGCGGACCATCGCGTAGAGGGAGTAGACGTCGCGGCGGACGGTGCCGCGGTGGTAGATGTCCGGGCCGTTGGCCGTGATGCGCCCGCGCACCCGCGCGGCGCGGACGTCGTACGACCCGTTCTCCGGAAAGCCCGCGACGATCGCGCCGTCCCCGCCGGCCGCGTCCTGCGCGGTGAATTGCAGCGCGGGCGCGCTCAGGTCCGGTACGTCCAGGACGGCGATGTCGCGCTGCCAGTCGTAGAGGACGACCGTGGCGTCGTACTTCCTGCCCTCGCCGCCTATCTGGACGGTGGGCTCGTCGACGCCGCCGACGACGTGCGCGTTGGTCATGACGCGGCGGTCGCCGAAGACGAAACCCGTGCCTTCCAGGACCTTGCCGCAGCTCTCGGCGGTGCCCATGACCTTGACGATGGAGCGCTGGGCGCGGGTGGCGACCGGGCTGTTGGCGAGGGCCGGGTCGGGGGGCCGGACGTCGGTGATCGTCTCGTTCGAGAAAGGGCTGAAGACCTGCGGGAAGCCGTTCTGCGCGAGGACCGAGGAGAAGTCCGCGAACCAGGTGTCGGCCTGGTCGGGCAGCGTCTGCGACACCCCCAACAGCACCTTCGAGCTGCGGACCTCCTTGCCCAGGGTCGGCAGCGTGGTCTGTGCGAGGGCGGAGCCGATCAGCCAGGCCACCAGGAGCATCGCGACGACGTTGACGAGGGCGCCACCAGTGGCGTCCAGGGCGCGGGCCGGCGACCAGGTGATGTACCGGCGCAGCTTGTTGCCCAGGTGGGTGGTCAGGGCCTGGCCTACCGAGGCGCAGACGATGACGACGACGACCGCGACGACGGCGGCTGTGGTGCCCACCTCGGCGTTGTCGGTCAGGGCGTCCCAGATGACCGGGAGCAGATAGACGGCGACCAGACCGCCGCCCAGGAATCCGATCACCGACAGGATGCCGACGACGAAGCCCTGGCGATAGCCGACGATCGCGAACCACACGGCGGCGACCAGCAACAGGATGTCCAGCACGTTCACCGGTTCGAGCCTCGCCTCATCACTTTGCACAGCACGGCAGACACGATGTCACGCACGCCAGTCGAGGGGGACCTGCTGGTCCCGGTCCCACGGTCGCTCCCAGCCCGCGTAGTGGAGCAGACGGTCGATGATTCCGGCGGTGAACCCCCACACCAGGGCTGATTCGACCAGAAACGCCGGACCTCGGTGGCCGCTGGGGTGAACGGCGGTGGCCCGGTTGCCGGGATCCGTGAGATCCGCCACGGGGACGGTGAAGACCCTCGCCGTCTCGTTCGGGTCGACCGCCGCGACCGGGCTCGGCTCGCGCCACCAGCCCAGCACGGGCGTCACGACGAAGCCGCTGACCGGGATGTACAGCTTGGGCAGCACGCCGAAGAGCTGGACGCCGGCCGGATCGAGTCCGGTCTCCTCCTCGGCCTCGCGCAGGGCGGCCCTGAGCGGCCCGTCACCCTGCGGATCGCCGTCCTCCGGATCCAGTGCGCCGCCCGGGAAGGACGGCTGTCCGGCGTGTGAGCGCAGCGAACTCGCCCGCTCCATGAGGAGCAGCTCGGGCCCGCGCTCGCCCTCGCCGAACAGGATCAGGACGGCGGACTGCCGCCCCGCACCGTCCGCCGGCGGCAGGAAGCGGCTGAGCTGCGACGGCTCGACCGTCTCCACGGCGTGCACCACCGGGTCCAGCCACCTCGGCAGGCCCTTTCTGCTGAGCGCCACCGGACCGCCCTGCGTGTTGCTCGCGCGTGTCATCGCCACCCCCGTCGTCCTGATCGCTCCAACGCCCGACGGCACCGAGATCGTTCCTGGGAACGCGCCCGGGAAGGCGTCATACGGCGGGTCACCCGGCCCCCAGCGGCGGCGCGGGTTTCCCGCCCGCGTCCAGATATGCCTGCGGGGGCTTCAGGCGCTGCCCCGGGAAGCCGCCCTTCTCGTACTTGAGCAGCTTCTTCGCCTTCTCCGGGTCCGTCTCGCCCTCGCCGTACGCCGGGCAGAGCGGGGCGATGGGGCAAGCGCCGCAGGCGGGCTTGCGGGCATGGCAGATACGGCGGCCGTGGAAGATCACGTGATGCGAGAGCATCGTCCACTCGCTCTTGGGGAAGAGCGCGCCGACGGCGGCCTCGATCTTGTCGGGTTCGGTCTCGGCGGTCCACTGCCAGCGCCGCACCAGCCGCTGGAAGTGCGTGTCCACGGTGATGCCGGGCCGCCCGAAGGCATTGCCCAGCACCACGAAGGCGGTCTTGCGGCCCACGCCGGGCAGCTTGACGAGATCCTCCAGCCGCCCGGGAACCTCTCCCCCGAACTCCTCCACCAGCGCCTTGGACAGCCCTGTCACCGACTTGGTCTTGGCCCGGAAGAACCCGGTGGGCCGCAGGATCTCCTCGACCTCCTCCGGGTCGGCGGCGGCCAGGTCCTCCGGGGTGGGGTACTTGGCGAAGAGGCCGGGCGTCGTCTGATTGACCCTCAGGTCGGTGGTCTGGGCGGACAGAACGGTGGCGACGATCAGCTGGAAGGGGTTCTCGAAGTCCAGTTCGGGGTGGGCGTAGGGATAGACCTCGGCGAGTTCACGGTTGATGCGGCGGGCGCGGCGGACGAGGGCGGTGGGCGACTCGCGCTTCGGCGGCTTCGCCGCGACGGTCTTCGCGGGGGCGGCCTTCTTCACCGGGGCGGCGGCCTTCTGGGGCGCGACGACCGCCTTCTTCAGGGGAGCCGCTTTCCTGGCCCGGGCGGCCTTCTTCGCCGGAGCGGGACCTTCTGCCGGGCCGGCCTGCGCCGCAGGGTCCGCTTCCTCCGCCGGATCAGCCTTCTTGGCCGGGGCGACCTTCTTGGCCGGGGAGACCTTCTTGGACGCCTCCTTCTTCACCGGAGCCTTCTTTGCCGGAGCCTTCTTCACCGGAGCCCTCTTTGTCGCTTTTGTCGTTTTCTTTCCGTCACCGGACTCCTGTTCGCCCACGGCGGAATCTCGACGTACAACCACCCGCCCAGCCCCCTTGGCCTGTGCTCTCACCGGCGATTTGGACACCCGGCCAGCCTAGAGCCCGGCACTGACATCCGTCCCCGGCCCCTAAGATCGGCCCCAATTGGACCCCTGCCGCTTACCCCGGGACACGTGTACGGCATCCTTGTGACAGATCACACTGTTTGGACCGTCCGGCAAAATGGGGAACACGGTCCCCTGGTACACCGGGGAGCAAGATCCCCTGAGCAGGTCGACAAGGAGAGAACTCGTGGACGACGTTCTGCGGCGCAACCCGCTCTTCGCGGCTCTCGACGACGAGCAGGCCGCGGAGCTCCGCGCCTCCATGAGCGAGGTGACCCTCGCGCGTGGCGACTCGCTCTTCCACGAAGGCGACCCCGGAGACCGGCTCTATGTCGTCACCGAGGGCAAGGTGAAGCTCCACCGCACCTCACCCGACGGCCGCGAGAACATGCTGGCTGTGGTCGGTCCCGGTGAACTCATCGGCGAACTGTCCCTCTTCGACCCGGGCCCGCGTACGGCGACCGCCACCGCGCTGACCGAGGTCAAGCTGCTCGGCCTCGGCCACGGCGACCTCCAGCCCTGGCTGAACGCCCGCCCCGAGGTCGCCGGCGCCCTCCTGCGCGCCGTGGCCCGCCGTCTGCGCCGCACCAACGACGCGATGTCCGACCTGGTCTTCTCGGACGTCCCCGGCCGCGTGGCCCGCGCACTCCTCGACCTCTCCCGCCGCTTCGGCGTGCAGTCCGAGGAGGGCATCCACGTCGTCCACGACCTCACGCAGGAGGAACTGGCCCAGCTGGTCGGCGCGTCCCGCGAGACGGTGAACAAGGCGCTGGCCGACTTCGCCCAGCGCGGCTGGCTGCGCCTGGAGGCGCGGGCCGTGATCCTGCTGGACGTGGAGCGGCTGGCGAAGCGGTCCCGCTGACGCCGGTCCTTGCCGCAGGTCTCGTCCTTGCCGTGGTTCTGGTCCCGACCGTACGTTTCAGGGCCCCGTCTCTTGGAGGCGGGGCCCTGGTCCGTGTTGCCGTACCGCTCGGGCGGGAAATGCGGATGCGGACAGCGCTCACGGGACGGCCCCCTCGGCGTGCCCTCGGGGCCCAGTGAACCCATGGCCGAATCCGTCCTCCCCGCCAGGGGGCTCGACGCGCAGGGCTACCTCGCGCGCGAGGGCTCCCTCGGACGCGTCCCGTACGCCTTCCGCCCGGTCGTCGCCGCCGCCCGCGAGCGCGTGCCCGATCTCTTCGGGACGCGGCTGCACAGCGCGTACCTCTACGGGTCGATTCCGCGCGGCACCGCGCGCGTGGGCCGCAGCGATCTGGACCTGCTGGTGGCCCTGCGCGACGAACCGGCACCGGCGGACTAGGAGGACGCCCGGACACTCGCCCGGACGCTGGACGAGGAGTTCCCGCAGATCGACGGGGTCGGAACCCTGCTGTTCGGCCGGGCCCGCCTGCTGAGCGACGCGGAGCGCCACGACCTGGGCTGGTTCGTCGCCTGCCTGTGCACCCCGCTCCTCGGCGAGGATCTGGCCGAGCACCTCCCCCGCTACCGCCCCGACACGCTCCTCGCCCGCGAGACCAACGGAGACCTGGCTCTCCTCCTCCCTCGCTGGCGGGAACGGATCGCGGCCGCCGACGACACGGAGGCGGCCCTGCTTCCCCTCGTCCGCTTCATGTCCCGGCACCTCGTCCGCACGGCGTTCACGCTCGTCATGCCCCGCTGGTACGGCTGGACGAGCGACCTGCGAGAGATGGCGGAAGCGTTCGCCGCCTCCTACCCCGAACGGGCCGAGCGCCTACGCGCCGCGGCGGTCCTCGGATACGAGCCGACCGCCGACCGCGCCGTCCTGCTCACCTACGTCGACGATCTCGGCCCCTGGCTCGCGCGGGAGTACGCGCGCGTGCACGGCGTCAAAGCCCCCAGGCCCTAGATGAGCCCGTGCTCCTCCAGGTACTCCACCTGGGCCCGCACGGACAGCTCGGCGGCCGGCCACAGGGACCGGTCCACGTCGGCGTACACATGGGCGACCACCTCGCCGGGCGTCCGATAGCCGTCCTCCACGGCCGTCTCGACCTGGGCGAGCCGGTGCGCGCGGTGGGCGAGATAGAAGTCGACGGCACCCTGGGCGTCCTCCAGAACCGGCCCGTGGCCCGGGAGCACGGTGTGCACGCCGTCGTCCACGGTGAGCGACCTGAGCCGCCGCAGGGAGTCCAGATAGTCCCCCAGACGGCCATCGGGATGCGCCACGACGGTCGTACCGCGCCCGAGGATCGTGTCGCCGGTCAGGACGGCCCGGTCGGCCGGCAGATGGAAGCACAGGGAGTCCGCGGTGTGCCCCGGAGTCGGTACGACCCTCAGCTCCAGCCCGCCGACCTCGACCACGTCCCCGGCGCCCAGACCTTCGTCCCCCAGCCGCAGCGCCGGGTCCAGGGCCCGCACCTTCGTACCGGTCAGCTCCGCGAAGCGGGCGGCGCCCGCGGCGTGGTCCGGGTGGCCATGGGTCAGGAGGGTGAGGGCGACGCGCTTGCCGGCCTTCTCGGCGGCGTCGACGACGGCGCGCAGGTGTCCGTCGTCCAGCGGCCCGGGGTCGATCACCACGGCCGACTCGGAGCCGGGCTCGGACACGACCCACGTGTTCGTCCCGTCCAGGGTCATCGCGGAGGCGTTGGGCGCCAGGACATTGACGGCCCGCGCGGTGGCGGGTCCGGAGAGGACCCCGCCCCGGGGCTGGCCGGGAAGGGCTGCTGCGTCCGTCATGCGGGGGCTCCACCGGTCGGGATGTGCTTGGTGAACTCGTCGTGTCCCGGCCAGGACAGCACGATCTCGCCGTCCTCCAGACGTGCCTGTGCCAGTACGGGGGTCAGATCGCGCTCGGGCGCCGCGACCAGCGCCTCGGCGGCCGTGGCGTACGGCTCCAGCTGGCGCAGGGTCGCGATGGTGGGCGGCATCATCAACAGCTCGCCCTTGTCGTACGACGCCGCCGCCTCGGCCGGCCGGATCCAGACCGTACGGTCCGCCTCCGTGGAGGCGTTCCGGGTGCGCTGCCCCTTCGGGAGCGCGGCCACGAAGAACCAGGTGTCGTAGCGGCGGGGTTCGAACTCCGGGGTGATCCAGCGGGTCCAGGCCCCCAGCAGATCCGACCGGAGAACGAGACCGCGGCGCTCCAGGAACTCCGCGAAGGACAGCTCTCGCGCGACCAGGGCGGCACGGTCGGCCTCCCACTCCGGGCCCGTCGTGTCCCCGACCACGGAGTCTGGGGCCGGCCCCGCGAGAAGGACGCCTGCCTCCTCGTACGTCTCCCGCACGGCCGCACAGACGATCGCCTGGGCCTCCGCCTCCCCCACACCGAGCCTGTCGGCCCACCACGCGCGCGTGGGACCCGCCCAGTGGACGTGGTGATCGTCGTCACGGGGGTCCACACCACCGCCCGGGTACGCGTACGCACCACCGGCGAAGGCCATCGAGGCCCGTCTGCGGAGCATGTGGACGACGGGCCCGGCGCCGGTGTCCTTCAGGAGCATGACGGTGGCCGCACGCCTCGGGGTGACCGGGGTGAGCGTGCCGTCCGCAAGGCCTCGGATGAGGTCCGGCCATTCCCGGGGATACCACTGCCCGTTTCCCATGGCCGGAGGCTATCTCCTGACGAGCGGATGTTCGAGAGGTCCCCGGTCGACGGGAGCACGGACCCGCACGGGCGCCGCAGGCAGCCCCACGCACCCGAAACGCACGGCGCACCCTAACCGCACACCGCACGCCGCACCCGAGCGCACACGCGCCCGCCTACACCGCCCCGGTCAGCTCCACCTGAATCTCGACCTCCACCGGCGCGTCCAGCGGCAGCACCGCCACGCCCACCGCACTCCGCGCGTGCACGCCCTTGTCGCCCAGCACCTCGCCGAGCAACTCGCTGGCGCCGTTCACCACGCCCGGCTGCCCCGTGAAGTCCGACGCCGAGGCGACGAACCCGACGACCTTCACGACACGCGCGACCCGGTCCAGATCACCGGCCACGGACTTCACCGCGGCGAGAGCGTTCAGCGCACAGGTACGCGCCAGCTCCTTGGCCTCCTCCGCCGTGACCTCCGCCCCCACCTTCCCGGTCACCGGAAGCTTCCCGTCCACCATCGGCAACTGCCCGGACGTGTACACGTACACCCCGGACTGCACCGCCGGCTGGTAGGCGGCCAGCGGCGGTACGACCGCCGGCAGGCTCAGGCCCAGCTCGGCCAGCCGCTCCTCGACCGCGCTCATGCCTTCTGCCGCTTCAGGTAGGCCACCAGCTGCTCCGGGTTGTTCGGCCCGGGCACGACCTGGACGAGCTCCCAGCCGTCCTCGCCCCAGGTGTCCAGAATCTGCTTCGTGGCGTGTACGAGCAGCGGCACGGTCGCGTATTCCCACTTCGTCATGCGGCCGACTTTAGCCGCTGCCCCACCCCCATCCGCAGCCACGTTGTCCACAGCCTCCGGCGTAGCCCGCACGCGGACTGGTTAGGCTCGAATACGTGAGCAGGCTCCAGGTCGTCAGCGGCAAGGGCGGGACCGGAAAGACCACGGTCGCCGCCGCACTCGCGTTGGCCCTCGCCACCGAGGGGAAGCGGACGCTTCTCGTCGAGGTCGAGGGCCGACAGGGCATCGCGCAGCTCTTCGAGACCGAAGCGCTGCCGTATGAGGAGCGAAAGATCGCCGTCGCTCCCGGGGGCGGGGAGGTGTATGCCCTCGCCATCGACCCCGAACTGGCCCTTCTGGACTACCTCCAGATGTTCTACAAACTGGGCGGTGCCGGCAGGGCCCTGAAGAAGCTCGGCGCGATCGACTTCGCCACCACCATCGCACCGGGTCTCAGAGACGTACTCCTGACCGGCAAGGCCTGCGAGGCCGTGCGCCGCAAGGACAAGAGCGGCCGGTTCGTCTACGACTACGTGGTCATGGACGCGCCCCCCACCGGCCGTATCACCCGCTTCCTCAACGTCAACGACGAAGTCGCGGGCCTCGCCAAGATCGGCCCGATACACAATCAGGCGCAGGCAGTGATGCGGGTCCTGAAGTCGGCCGAGACGTCCGTGCACCTGGTGACGCTGCTGGAGGAGATGCCCGTCCAGGAGACCGTGGACGGCATCGGCGAGCTGCGGTCGGCCCGGCTGCCGGTGGGGCGGATCATCGTGAACATGGTGCGGCCGGAGGTGTTGGACGCGGCCGACCTGGAACTCGTGGGCACGGTCCCGCGTACGGCGGTCGCACGCACGCTGTCGGCGGCGGGACTCGGCGGGGCTCGACGCGGCGGGAACGCCGAGCGGCTGGTCGACCCGCTGGTCGCGCAGGCCGGTGAGTACGCCGAGCGGTACACGCTGGAGCACGAGCAGCGGGCCGTACTGGGCGAACTGGACCTGCCGCTGCACGAACTGCCGCTGCTCGCCGAGGGAATGGACCTGGCGGGCCTGTACGAACTGGCCACCGAGCTGCGGGAACAGGGGATGTCATGAGCCCGGCCACCACACACGACCTGTCCCACACGCACGACGACGCCTCCACGGTCACCGCTCACCCTCAGGACCACGCCGCTCGCCACCGCCTCACCCCCGCGCGCGTGCTGGACCTCGACCCCCTGCTCGACGACCCCAAGACCCGCATCGTCGTGTGCTGCGGCTCGGGCGGCGTGGGCAAGACCACCACTGCGGCCGCACTCGGCCTCAGGGCGGCGGAACGCGGCCGGAAGGTCGTGGTGCTCACCATCGACCCGGCCCGCCGGCTCGCCCAGTCGATGGGCATCGACTCGCTCGACAACGTCCCCCGTCGGGTGAAGGGCGTGGACGACGCCGCGAACGGCGAGCTGCACGCGATGATGCTCGACATGAAGCGCACCTTCGACGAGATCGTCGAGGCGCACGCGGATCAGGAGCGGGCCTCCGCGATCCTGAACAACCCCTTCTACCAGTCGCTTTCGGCGGGCTTCGCGGGCACGCAGGAGTACATGGCGATGGAGAAGCTGGGGCAGCTGCGGTCGAGGGACGAGTGGGACCTCATCGTCGTCGACACGCCTCCGTCCCGTTCGGCGCTGGACTTCCTGGACGCGCCGAAGCGCCTGGGGTCCTTCCTGGACGGACGGCTGATCCGGCTGCTGACCGCTCCGGCGAAGCTCGGCGGCCGTGCCGGGATGAAGTTCCTGAACGTCGGGATGTCGATGATGACCGGCACCCTCGGCAAGCTGCTCGGCGGTCAGCTGCTCAAGGACGTCCAGACGTTCGTGGCCGCGATGGACACGACGTTCGGCGGCTTCCGCACGCGCGCGGACGCCACGTACAAACTGCTCCAGGCACCGGGGACGGCGTTCCTGGTGGTCGCGGCGCCGGAGCGGGACGCGCTGCGGGAGGCCGCGTACTTCGTGGAGCGGCTGGCCGCCGAGGACATGCCACTGGCCGGCCTGGTGCTCAACCGTGTCCACGGCAGCGGCGCTGCCCAGCTGTCGGCCGAGCGGGCACTCGCCGCCGCGGAAAATCTTGAAGAGCCCCGCATTGTCGATCAGGGGGACGGGAAAGCAGTACTTCGTAACTCTCCCGACACGTACGCCAGTTCAGAAGCCCCTGCTCCCGAGCCACCGGCGCCCGACGAAGGCTCCCCCGCCACCGCGGAATCCGCCGCCCCGGAGTCCACGGATTCCACTGCCACGGACCAGGACGCAGACCAGCAGGAGCCGCAGGAACGGACCGTGGAACAACTCACCGCAGGCCTGCTGCGGCTGCACGCCGAGCGCATGCGGCTGCTCTCCCGCGAGCAGCGCACGCGTGACCGCTTCACGGCACGCCACCCCGAGGTGGCGGTCGCCGAAGTGGCCGCGCTGCCCGGCGACGTACACGACCTCGCGGGTCTGCGGGACATCGGAAACCGGCTCGCGGCCAATCGACCGGAGCTGCCCGACACCGAGGCCACTGCCTGACCCGAGCCGCCCCTGGGCGACTCGATGCCGGCGTCCGCCGAGGTCAGTGCCTGACCCGGAGCCAGTCGCCGACCCAAAGCCAGTGCCTGACCCGAGGCCGGTTCTCCGAGGGAACCCCTCAGCTCGACCGCCCCGGGCTCACCACCCTCAGCTCACCGCCGCATAGCTCTCGTAGATCTCGTCGTCATCGAGAGGCAGGATGCCCGCCCCCCGCTCGTACTCCGTACGCGCGGTCTCCAGCAGTCGGCGCCAGGAGGTCACGGTCGGCCGCCGGCGCAACAGTGCGCGGCGTTCCCGCTCCGTCATTCCTCCCCACACGCCGAATTCGACGCGGTTGTCGAGCGCGTCGGCCAGGCACTCCGTGCGCACCGGGCATCCGGTGCACACCGCCTTGGCCCTGTTCTGCGCCGCTCCCTGAACAAACAGTTCATCCGGATCGGTAGTGCGGCAGGCCGCCTGCGCACTCCAGTCGACTACCCAGCCCATACCGGCGCCGTCCTCTCCCGAATCGAGGCTCCCCCACGGCGGCAGCGGCATATTCACCGCCGCCAGTTGAGGACGTTACGGAAGGTGGGCACGGCGCAACACCCCCTTCGGGCCCAATCTTGAATGGCCCGAACGGACTATGCGCAAGCGGCAGATCACCCGGGGGAGTGAGCTGGCGACATACATGACTATCCCGGCAAACCAGGACAGTTGTGTTGCGTCACAACGGACGCCAGGTGACACACAAGGCGGATTCGGACACGTCCCCATCAAAAAAGTTGGGGAACCTCCGGAACGATTCGGGGTCGCCGGACGTATTGATACGTAGCCCTACAGCTGTGACAGTTGAGAGCAGCTTAGGCCAAGGCCTGTACGCGTGTCCGGAGAATGAGAACGTAGGCTGCCCCTATGCCAAACAAGCGCTCGGGTGGAGGCCTGTCCTCCACGCAGCAGGCCGCCAAGTTCCTCGGTGTCAGTGTGCTCGCGGGGGCCGTCATGGCCGGTATCGCGCTGCCCGCGGCCGGCGCGCTCGGTCTCGCGGCCAAGGGGTCGGTGGAGAGCTTCGACGAGCTCCCGGCCAACCTGAAGACACCGCCGCTGAGCCAGCGCACCACGATCCTCGACGCCAACGGCGGCCGGATCGCCACGGTCTACTCGCGCGACCGCACGGTGGTCACCCTCAAGGACATCTCGCCGTACATGCAGAAGGCGATCGTCGCGATCGAGGACTCGCGCTTCTACCAGCACGGCGCGGTCGACCTGAAGGGCGTGCTGCGCGCGCTCAACAAGAACGCGCAGAGCGGCGGCGTTTCACAGGGCGCCTCGACGCTCACCCAGCAGTGGGTGAAGAACGTCTTCGTGGAGGAGGCGGGCGACGACCCGACGAAGGTCGCGCAGGCCACCCAGCAGACCATCGGCCGCAAGATCAAGGAACTGAAGTACGCGATCCAGGTCGAGGAGGAGCTCGGCAAGAAGAAGATCCTCGAGAACTACCTGAACATCACGTTCTTCGGGCAGCAGGCCTACGGCGTCGAGGCGGCCGCCCAGCGCTACTTCTCCAAGCACGCCAAGGACTTGACGCTGTCCGAGTCGGCCCTGCTGGCCGGCATCGTGCAGTCCCCCAGCCGGTACGACCCGGTCAACGACGAGGCCGAGGCCACCAAGCGGCGCAACACCGTGCTGCGGCGCATGGCCGAGGTCGGTGACGTCTCCCGGGCCGAGGCGGACAAGGCGATGGAGCAGCCGCTGGGCCTCAAGGTCAGCCAGCCCAAGAACGGCTGCATCACGGCCGTCAAGGGCGCCAGCTTCTTCTGCAAGTACGTCGAGAAGGTCTTCCTCAGCGACCCGGTCTTCGGCAAGACCAAGGAGGCGCGGGCCAAGCTCTGGAACCAGGGCGGCCTGACCGTCCGTACGACGCTCGACCCGCAGTCGCAGGACTCGGTCGAGGAGTCGATCAAGAAGCACGTCTACAAGAGCGACAAGGTCGCCGCGGCCTCCACGCTGGTCGAGCCCGGTACCGGCAAGATCCTCGCCATGGGGCAGTCGAAGCCGTACGGCTACGGCAAGAACGAGACGGAGTACAACTACTCGGTCAACTCGGCGATGGGCGGCTCGAACTTCGGCTTCCCGACGGGTTCCACGTTCAAGCCGTTCCTGGCCGCGGCGGCGCTGGAGGAGGGCAAGCCTCCGACGCAGGTCTATCCGGCGCCGTACGAGATGGAGTATCCGGCCAAGGTCCAGTCCTGCAGCGGGAAGCCCTGGGTCAACGACAAGGGCTACAAGCTCGAGAACGAGAGTGAGTCCGAGGTCGGGCCCTACGCGCTCAAGCAGGCCATGGCCAAGTCGGTCAACACCTACTTCGTCCAGATGCTCGCCGACATCGGCATGTGCCCGGTGGTGAAGATGACCAACGCGCTGGGCGTGGTCCAGGGCAACGGCACCAAGGTCCCCGAGGTCCCCTCGTCGATGACACTGGGCTCCACCGGCCTCTCCCCGCTGACGATGGCGAGCGCGTACGCGGCCTTCGCCAGCCGGGGCACGTACTGCACGCCGGTCGCGATCGAGTCGATCACCCAGACCGTCGCCGGGGCGAAGAAGTCTCTGGCGGTGCCGAAGTCGACGTGCTCGCGGGCAATGAGCGAGAAGACCGCCGACACCATAAACACCCTGCTGCGCGGCGTGGTCGACTCCGGTACCGGTCAGCAGGCCGGCCTGTCGGGCCGCGAGAGCGCCGGTAAGACGGGTACGACCGACAGCCGGAAGAACGCCTGGTTCGCCGGCTACACGCCGAACCTGTCGGGCGCCGTCTGGGTCGGCAGCGCCACCCAGAAGGTCGAGATGACCCGGATCACCATCGGCGGTGTCTACCACGAGCAGGTCTACGGCGGTGACACCCCCGGCCCGATCTGGCGGGACGCCATGTCCGGCGCCCTGGACGGCAAGAACGTGGAGACCTTCAACCTCGTCAACATTCCCGACCCGCCGAAGAAGAAGGACCCGGGCAAGGGCGATGGAAACGGCGACGGTAACGGGAACGGTGACAACAACGGCCTCATCGGCGCCCTGACCAACGGTGGCAACGACGGCGGCGCCGACCCGAAGCCCTCGTTCTCCCTCCCGGAGGGCTGGTTCCAGGGCAACAACAACGGCGGAAACAACGGAGCCGGCAACGGCGGGAACGGTCCGTAGAGCGAGGGTTCACCGGTTTGTACGGCGGTGGGGGCGCCCCTGGTCATCAGGGGCGCCCCCACCGCCGTACGCACCGGCCTTCACCGCCGTACGCACCGGCCTTCACCGCCGCATGCACTGGCAGTCACCGCCGTATGCAGTGGCAGTCACCGCCGAACGAAACGGCTTGTCACCGCGGATCGAAACGGCTTGTCACCGCGGATCGAAACGACCGTCACTCAGCCCGCGAGCAGCTTCTTGACCGCGGCGGCGACGCGGCCGCCCTCGGCCTGGCCGGCCACCTTCGGGTTCACGATCTTCATGACCGCACCCATGGCCCGCGGCCCCTCGGCGCCCGCCGCCTTCGCCTCCTCGACGGCCTGGGCGACGATGGTGTTGAGCTCCTCGTCACTGAGCTGCTTGGGCAGGTACGCGGCGAGCACCTCGCCCTCCGCCTTCTCCCGCTCGGCACTCTCGGCGCGACCACCCTGCGCGAAGGCCTCCGCGGCCTCGCGGCGCTTCTTCGCCTCGCGCGTGATCACCTTCTGCACCTCGTCGTCGGAGAGCTCGCGCTTCTGCTTGCCCGCGACCTCCTCCTTGGTGATCGCGGCGAGCGTCAGCCGGAGCGTCGAGGAGCGGAGCTCGTCACGCTCCTTGATCGCGGAGTTGAGGTCTTCCTGCAGCTTCGACTTGAGCGTGGTCATGACTTGATTGTCGCAGGTGCCGGAGCCCGGACGCCCCTTCATTTAAAGGGGTGGCGCCCCTGCGACTGGAGGGGATGGCGCCCATTCCTCCAAAGGGATGTGGGGCACCGGCCCTCTCCGGGGTCTGACACGATGGAGACATGCGCGCGCGATACGGAGTACCTCTGTCCATTGCGGCGACCGGCGCCGCCGGTCTGGTGTACGCGGCGGGTTTCGAAGCCCGCTCCTTCCGCCTCCGACGAGTGACGGTTCCCGTCCTCCCCTCCGGAATGCGTCCCCTGCGCGTGCTCCAGGTATCCGACATCCACATGGTCGGCGGCCAGCGCAAGAAGCAGCGCTGGCTGCGCTCGCTGGCGGGCCTGCGCCCGGACTTCGTGATCAACACCGGGGACAACCTCTCCGACCCGGAGGGCGTCCCGGAGGTCCTGGACGCCCTCGGGCCGCTGATGGAGTTCCCGGGGGCGTACGTCTTCGGCTCCAACGACTACTACGGCCCCAAATTCCGCAACCCAGCCCGCTACCTGTTCGAGAAAGCCCAGGGCCGCCACGGCCTGAACGGCAACGCCGCCGCCGTGAACGCGATCCACAACCCGTGGGAGGACCTGCGGGACGCCTTCGACGGGGCGGGCTGGCTGAACCTGACGAACACCAGGGACGTGCTGAAGATCGAGGGCATGTCGATCGAGCTGACGGGCCTGGACGACCCGCACATCAAGCGGGACCGCTACACGGAGGTGGCCGGCGGCCCATCCGGCTCGGCGGACTTCTCGATGGGCGTGGTCCACGCCCCGTACCTCCGCGTCCTGGACTCCTTCACGGCCGACGACTACCCCCTGATCCTGGCCGGCCACACCCACGGCGGCCAGCTGTGCCTCCCCTTCTACGGCGCCTTCGTCACCAACTGCGACCTGGACACGGACCGGGTGAAGGGCCTCTCGACGCACACGGCCGAGGGGCGTACGTCGTACCTCCACGTGTCGGCAGGCTGCGGCACGAACCGCTTCACCCCGGTCCGGTTCGCGTGCCCTCCGGAGGCGACGCTGCTGACGCTGACGTCGCGGGAGTGAGGCCGGGCGGCTCGGGGGGCCGGGGCGGCTCGGGGGGTGGGGAGCCGGGGCGGCTCGGGAGGCCAGGGTGACCCGGTGGCCTGCCTGTGGCCACCCGGAAGTAACCCGCACGGACCGCCCGTATCGCCCCTTATGCCTGTGGTGCTTAGCGTGAGGGCATGACCGCCCAGACACCCCCGACACCTCCGACGCTTCCGACGCCTCCGATACCCAGGGACCTCCCGGACCTGCCCGCCCTCCCCCGCATGCCCCTGCTGCTGCCCTCGCGCGTCCCCGCCACGGCGGTGGTGACCCCCGTACGCCGCCCCCTGGCCGCCGCCTACCGCCTGCTGGTCGCCCTGGCGGCGGCAGCGGGCGTGACACTCGACCTGCTCCTCGGCAGCCCCGCCCAGGTCCTGAGTCACTTCACGATCCAGAGCAGCATCTTCCTGACAGTGGTCATGATCTTCTCGGCTCGCCGCACGTGGAACGCCGGCCGTCCCCTACCGTCGGCCCTCACCGGCGCAGCCCTGCTCTACGTCACGATCGCGGGCCTCGTGTACCACCTGCTGCTGGCGAACGAGGCGAGCCCGTTCGCGATGACGGGCTCCCTCACCACCGGAACCGCCGCCCCCACGGGCTGGCACGCCCTCTCGAACCAGCTCCTGCACACGGCGGTCCCCCTCGCCGCCCTCCTGGACTGGCTCCTCCTCGCACCCCCCGGCCGCCTGCACCTCCGCCAGGCCGCCCCCTGGCTCCTCTACCCCCTGGCCTACCTGGCGTTCTCCCTGATCCGCGGGGAACTCCTGCAACCCGGCACCCCGGCCCGCTATCTCTACCCCTTCCTGGACGCGGGCCTCCACGGCTACAAGAGCGTCCTGGGCAACGCCCTCCTCCTCGGCCTGGCCTTCTACGCCCTCGCTCTCCTCCTGGCGGCCCTCGACCACGTCCGCCCGAACCCCTTGCGCCACCACACGAAAACCGGATTTCGTCTCCAGCCACCAGTGGGCTAAAGTAAACGACGTCGCCGCGACAAGCAGGACAAGCAGCGACATCGGGGTGTAGCGCAGCTTGGCAGCGCGCTTCGTTCGGGACGAAGAGGTCGTGGGTTCAAATCCCGCCACCCCGACAGTGAAACACCAGGTCAGGCCCGGTGCTGAGAGATCAGCGCCGGGCCTGATTTGTTGTCTGGGGCGTTCCTGGGAGAAATCTGGGAGAAGATCTTGGAATTCTGCCCCCGGAGGTGCCACGTGCCGCAGGTGCGCGGCACGTGGCAGGTGGAGCGGAGCCAGGTGTCAGTCGACGTCCCGCTCATCATCGACAGCATCGGTGTCGGGCTCGTTGGAGTAGATCGTGGCCTGTACCTTGACCGCGAGCTTGGATACCTTCTCCCATTCCCGGTGCGACCCGAGCGGGTGTGCACCAGCCACGTCGGGGGAATGGCTGAGCTGCATGAGCTGTGTCAGCGCGGTCTGGGCGTCAGTGAGCGTACCGAGTAGCTCGCGCCGCCCGTCCACCATCTGCTCGAGGATCGACTTCGGTTCTTCGTCCTTGGGCTGGCGCTCCTCCTTTTCCTTCGCTGCCCGTTTCGGGTTGGACAGCTCGACGACGGTGTACTCGTCGAGGTGGAGCGGGACTCCTGCCTTGTCTCGGGCGATTCCGTCTTCCTGCGTGGGATCGACGGCGACATGGGTGTAGGGCTCGGCCTCGGGCTGGTCCTCCTGGCGCAGCTGCTTGCCAGTCAAGGAGTTCACTGCGACGCGGTCGGCGCTGAAGCGGTTGGCCGCATGAGCAAGCAGGAGCAGTCCTGCGCGGTTGTGTGAACGGGCCAGGTCATCGATGACGTCATCGACGTCCGCGCGGAACGGGACGCTTCCCCAGCCCACGGCCGATCCGACGTTGCGGGTCAGCAGTTTGTCGGAGATCAGGGCGATGCCACCGGCGACCGCGAGGGTCAGGCGGGCGTCGATGTCACCCCGCTGTGCGGCGTCGACCAGCGTCGTGAAGTCGGAGCAGGGGACCGGATGCCAGTCCGCCTCCATGACCTCCTTGATGAGCACGCCCCCATTGCTCCAGGCGTTGCGGGACTGCCGCAACGTCTGCTTCTTCGCCAGCCTCCACGGCTGGTCGATCATGGGGCCGAGGATCCCGGCGTACGTGCTGGTAAACAGGCGCTGCTTCCCGGAGATCGCCTTGACGTGCTTCTTCATCGCCTCGAAGACGCTCTTTCGAGTCAGAAAGTGCACCAGACACACTCCCCGCCATAGCGGCGTGCCAGGGATAGTGTCGTCTGCGAAGACTGCTGGTGTCTGCTCGGCTGGGCACTGGCCAACGGCCAACCGGTAGACGTCCGCCACCTTGATTCCGGCCTGGTCGGTCACCTGGTCGAGCATGGCGTGTTTGAGAGCGCGGGAGCCGATCTCGGCGTTCTGCGCGGCCGTGTCCCACATGCCGAACTCGACGTGGATCGACGACAGAATGCTGCGGACAGCATCATCGAAGACCTCGTCGGCCGGCAGCCCGGACCCCGGATGGACCTGGAGTCCGACGGCGATCTGGGCAGGGACCACGATCGTCTGCCCGATGCGGATGGCCTCCTCGTTGGGAGTTCCACCACCTAGCCCGGCGATAAAGGACTCCCGGAACTTGTCGAGTTCATCCTCGCGTCCGAGAGCCATACGCTGCGTCAACGGCTTGCTCGTCCCGCGGCGCGCGGGCTTCTCGGCCAGCAACACACTTACTGCCCAGTCGGCGATCTCGTCGGGAGTCGCGTCCTCGCCACACTGAGCTCCCCAAGCGCTGACCACGCGGGTGATGCCGTCGCGGACGACCATCACGTACATCGACTCGGACCCGTCGGCGAACTCGATCCGAGCGACGTGGGCAACGACCGCCCGCGTGATGCGACGGGTGAGGATGGACTCGTCGTATTGCTTGTTGGCGGTGCGGGTCTCGACGACCGTCTGACGGAGGTAGTTCCGCAGGTGGGCGCGGTTACGGAAGCGGTAGACGAGCATCGCCTGGGCGGTCCCGTCGGCGGTCACCGCGCCCTCGACCGCGGGGTCAGCCTCGGCGCGCGGGTTCTGCCCGATGCGGGGCTGAATGAGGGGGAATACCTCGGTCAGCCAGATCCGCCCGTTCGCCGAGCGGAGTGTCGCTCCGCCGACGTGCTCTTCGACGAGGGATGATCCGCCTGCTCCGGGCTGGTGCTGGACCTGAGCAGCGAGCGCCTGCGGGTGGACGACAGCCCGAGCGAGCGCGTGCCATGCGTCCTCGGGCAGTACGCAGTATGGGTTGCTCTTGCCCGCCTTCACGAGCTTGGTGCGGCTGCGAACATCCGACGGTGTAGGCAGCTCCGGGCTGAAGTTGGTCACCGTGAGGGCGTCGTCGCCGTACTTGAGAGTGATGGGGTCCCAACGCTCGCCGGTTCGTGCCTGCTCGGCCTCGGAAGGACTGGGCTTGTCGAAGTCAGGCGCTTCGAATTGCGCTGCAACAGACATGTGGTCTGCTCCTCAGCGATCCTGGACTTGACCGGCAAATACCGGAGCCCTGCCCCTGCCGGCCAGCAGAGTCACCGACCGAGGACGCGGGGATCGCAACGTCCGCGCTGCGTCTCCTGGCAGAATCCAAGGCGCACCACGTCCGAGTCACGTTACGTGGTGCGGTTCATGTCACCGCTCACGCCGTACTCGCCGGCCCCATGCGGGGCCCCCGGAGCAATCTCCGAGTCGGCACGCCACACCCTGCCAAGGGCGCGACTGTTCCCAAGGTACATGAAGCGGACGATCCGGGTGTGCGCGTTTTCACATGACCCGCGTCGGGCCAGGGTCGGATCCAGCAGGAAGCATCCGGCCACCGCCGAGACATGGGCGGCGGCCGGACGGATGATTCGAGTTCAGATGATCGAAAACCGTGTGTCGTACTCGTGCGCCATACGCTGCACCATCGACTCGTAGTGCAGTACGTCATCTTCTGCCGGTGCCGGAGGCGTGGTGACCAACTTGCACGGGCTCGTGCCGTCGTTGTTCATGTCCACCACGACGATTCCCAAGCCGTCAAAGCCCTGCGAGCTGTGGTGGCTGCGCCGAGGAAGATCGGTGACCTGTGCGACAGCCCGCTGCAGGGCGTGGGGCTGGTTGTGCTTGTTCGGACCAGGATTGGCCGTGTTGGTCGGGCTGTAGAACTCGTCGGCGGCATTCACCATGAAGAAGCCGATCGAGAGCGCCTGGCTCGAGTGCCCGTGAACGATCTGGTGACTTGAGTTGAGCTCGTCGTAGAGCCGCGGAAGTGCCTTGATGTGCTCGGTCATGCACGCCTTCGCTTCCAGCGCCACGAGGACGTTGCCGACCGGCCCCTCCTTGATCACGGGAAGATCATCCAGGAGCGCTTGCTGCTCGGCCGTGAGCTCGATGCCGTGCTTATTCACGAGCGTCTGGAGAGTGCGCGGCTTCTTCGGAGCAGGTGCGCCGGCCTTCGGACGGCACAACACGAGGTCGAGCCGCTTCTTCTTCTCTGGGGAGAAACTCCTCAGGGTGTGGTTGATGCCGAAGACCACCTTGCCCGACTCGACGTGCGAGCGAAGCAAGTCGCTCGTCAGCATCAGGTCGAACAAGATCCCCCAGCAGATGAGTTGGCCGTGCCGGTCACTGCGACCGTGGTACTGAAGCATGTTGCCCTTGATGGGCACGGCCCTACTCAGACTCTTAGTGAGAATGTCTACGGCTTCCAAGACTCACCCCTTTCGGGGGAACCCTATCGGCCGACACCGACAGCGACCGGTGCGATATTCGCCGGGTCCATGAGCTCGACGTGTTGCTTCATGTCGAGAAGGAACTCCTCCTCGAACTTCAGCTTGGCCTTCTGAGTCCGTGAGTAGAACCCTGCGGCAGCTCGGTAGCTGAGAGGCGTCAGTCCGTCCCGGTCGACGAGTTCCATCAGGTGGGTGTACTTGCTGTGCTCTGGCCACATGGAGACGTAGGAGCGCCACCTCTCGCCATTGCTTCCCCAGGCTGCCGTGGGCCACCGAGCGCTGTCCGACATCAGGTCAGCTTCGGACTCGTCGTACTGACCCGGGTTGAGGAGTCGCTTGCCGAGCCAATGAGAGACTCCGACCGTGACCGCGTTGCCGACCAGCTTCCAGCGGTCACGCCCGCTCTTCTTGTCGGCCGTGGCTTCGGTCAGGGTCCAATCCTTGTCGAAGCCCTGAAGTTGCTCGGCGTCCGTGATCGAAGGGGTGACGATCCGGTGTCCTGCGGGATTGCTGGGAATCCAGATACCCGGGGGCGAGGGAATGCTCAGCGCCGAGCCCCCCTTGACCGTGGGCACCGCATCCCGTGCCCATCCCAGGCCGCGGAGACCCTCAGTCCAGTAGAAGCCGTAGGCATCGGTGGCCCACTTCTCCTCGTCCGGCTCGCCGGCATCGTCGGCGAAGAGCACGTTGCGAGGGTCTTCAGTGAGGCTGGCTACGAAGAGGACGCGCTGGCGTCGCTGTGGCACACCTGTGAAACGTGAGTCGACGAGTCGGTATGCCCATGAATAGCCGAGGGCTTCGAGCTCCTGAACGAGGTGGAGCATCGCTTTACCCTTGTCGAGTACCAGCATGTTGCGCACGTTCTCCAGCACGAGCCACCGCGGGTGGTGCTTCTTGAGGAGGCGGAAGACGTGGGAGACGAGGCCCGACTGCTCGCCTCCGATGCCTGCCGTGCGGCCAGCCTGTGAGAGATCTTGGCAGGGAAACCCGGCGGTGACGACGTCGATGTCATCGGGCAGAGCCTTGAGGTGCTGGATATCCGGCTCAAGTGGGACATCGGGGAACTGTTTTGTGAGAACGGCTTGGGCTGGAGCCCACACCTCACAGAGCATGGCTGTTTCCAGCCCAGCCCGCTTCAGACCGAGCTCAAGCCCACCCACACCCGCGAAGAGACCCGCGACTCGCAGGGGCCTCTGACTCACGTCTTGCTCATTGCTCACGTCGGAATCCTGTCATAGAGGTCTGACACCGCAGGCCAAAGTGCTCGGCACTACCTGTCATGGATGCGATGTCTTGAGCGGGCCATGTTGTGTAGCTCAGTAGTCAGGGGCTGCGCGATTTGATCGCGCAGGCCCTGAGCTGGCGCTCCCAGCCGGCGCCTACCGAAGTGCTCTCAGACGCTCCTGCAAGAGCCTGTCGAGGACGGCGACCGGCGACGTGGGGCACATCGCTAGCCGGGCATCGAGTGCCGCCTCCCACTCGGCAGTGAGGTTCGCCATGAGTTCCTCGCGCATCTCTCGGGTGATGTGCGTGTAGCGCGCTTGGACCGAGCCATCGATGTGTCCCATGCGCTCATCCATGAGCTTCGGCGGGGTGCGAACCCCCTCCATACGCGTCTTGTGGGTGTGGCGCAGTCCATGGGGCGTGAGCCCCTTCGCGATCGACACCCAGCAGGCGTCCGCCCGCTCTTGGGCACCTCTCCCCCGCGCTGGCACGCCGGGCCAGGGGTGGGCAAGCACGGGTACGGGCCGCGCTTCCTGCGGCGCCTTCTTCGGGTACCAGCCGGAGGCGGCCGGTGTGAAGAGCCACGTGGCGAATCCGTTCCTCCGCCAGTGCGCAGCCTGGTCGACGGCACCCCCGCCGCGGGTGAACCCGAGAGCGTTGATTGCCTCGCGCACCCGAGCCCTGGTGGCTTCGGCCACGATGTCCGGCCGGTTGAGGACGTTGGACACCGTGCCCGTGGAAACGCCGGCACGTCTCGCCACGTCCACCACCTTCGCGCCAGTCTCCCCTGTGCGGGACACTCCCTGTCCGCGGAACATGTAGGTCTTGCCGTGGCAAGCGCACGGGGTCGGTTGCGTACGGGCTATGTGACCGGCCCAGAGGCGGGTGAGCCACGGCGGGGCGTCAATGGTGCGATAGCTGTCGTCCTTGGGCGGACAGCGCTCGAACTGTCCCGAGTCGAGTTCGTAGAGCTGCCATTCCACGCGCACGGCTTGCGGACGGATGAACTTGGTCTCCCAGCCCACGATTTCTGCCCACCGCATCCCCGTGTAGCCCTTGGTAACGAGAGCTACGAACTCGTCATCGCGTCCAGAGAGGAGTGACGCGCGCTCGGCACACAGAAGGATGCCGAGCGGATCCGTGACGACCTTCTCCGGCCCTCGGTCACGCGAACGACCTGCGCGCTTGCCTCTGCCGCGTCGCTTGGTGGCGGGGTTGGAACTGATGAGTTCCTCGTCCACCGCGTCCTCGAGGACCAAGTGGAGCGTGCCGCGCCATGTCTTCACGCTCGATGCGGCATAGAGCGCCTTTTCCTTCTTCTCCCAGGCGTCGACATCCGTGCGTTGGATCGCGGCAAGTGGACGGTGCTCGAACTCGGGAAGTAGGTGCTCCTCCAGGTGACGTCGGTAGTTCTGCATCGTGGAGGCAGCCAGGTCCTGCGCCGCGTACCACCGTGAGGCGTACTCGCCGAAGGTGATCTGTCCGGCCGCCGGGTCCTTCCAAGTGCCGCTCTCCACCTTGGCCTCTTCGGCGTCAGCGGCTTTCTTGGCTTCGCGCTTCGTACGGAAGCGGATGACGTTGCCGCTCTCGTCGGCCACAGTGCCGTACTTGCCCGGCGAGATCTTGTAGCGGCCACGCCAGTACGTGCCTCGGTTCTCGACGAACCCCATGCTCCCTCTCATCACAAAGAGGCGGGCGAGAGCCGGTGTTCGACTCTCGCCCGCCATGTTCTTTCCTGCTGTCAGGCTGCATTCCGAGCGCGCCGCGGACGCCGCGCCCTGAGCTGTACCGCGGGTACGTCGAAGGGGGCGAACGTGCGCCCGCGGGTCGAAGTCGCCCTGATCTCCGGCATGTTCACCGGGTCGGGACGTTCCTCGAGGATCTGGAAGATCTCCTCTACGTGGCTCCATGTGAAGCGGTAGCCGCTCCCGCTCCGGAGGAACGGGATACGGCGCCGCCGTGCCTGCTCCTTCACCCACCACTCGGAGCAGTCGAGCGCCTCGGCTACCTCTGCGGCCGAGTACGACTTGGGAAGGGCGGAGTTCGTCTCACCCGAGTTCATGGCTCCTCTTCCTCTCAGGTCCGCTACTTCCGCTACCTCCGCTACCGCCCTGGTCAGGGGCATGATCTAGGTAGCGGATGGGAGTGCGGGTAGCGGATGGAGCCGCTACCGGCCCCGGGTTCGTGGCTGCGGGACCAGTAGCGGATGGGGTGTTGCGGTAGCGGATGCGGAGCGGCTTGCCGCTACCCGGAAACCGCCTCTGAGCTGCCCGGTAGCGGAGGTAGCGGAAGTAGCGCACTCTCAGGGGGTGGAGGGCAGTACCGCTGCCACGCGTCGTGAAGGTCGCTCGCGTAGTAGCCCTTCATGACGCTGCCGCTGGCCTTGATGTTGCGGGCCGCAATGGGTGTGTTGTCCGCGGTCATGTACTCCCGCAGCATCCGCGACAGCCCGCGGGCATCGAGGGGCTTGCCGCTCATGTCCGCCCACGGAGCCTCTTCGAGGCTGTGCAGCCTGTCGAGGATGGCGACGGTGGGCAGGCGGTCGATGCCGTTGAATACGTAGTCGCGCAGGTCCGTGAGCAGGCGGATGCCGATGCTGCCCTTGTCGCTGGTCTTGGCCGCGTTGACCAGTTCGATGCAGGCGGCGCGGGCTCGCTCCGGCCAGGCACCGCCCGCCGCGTCCGCGATGGCGAGCAAGGGTTCCCACACGTCCGCGGGCCGGTCGCTGATTCCTTCCGGGAGCTCCGGGAACACTCCGTCGACCAGGTGGCGCACGGACTGCGCCCAGGCGGCGAGCCGGTCGCGCAGTTCGTGCCCTTCTTTCTCGTGGATGCGCTGCCGGAACGGTTCGACCTGCTCGTTCGGCGCGCGGCGGCGCATGCGGACAATGATCGAGCGGGTCAGGATCGTGTCCGGCAGCGAGCCGAGACCGGCGACCGCGACTCCGCAGAACGACGGGAACTCCTGTACCTGCTGGTTGGAGCCGTCGCCCACGCAGCGCCACATGACGCCAGAGCGGCGGTGACCAGCATTCAGGAAGCCGCGGAGCTGTTCGTTCTCTCCGGCCTTGGGACCGAAGACGGTATCGATCTCGTCGAACAGGATCGTGGGTCGTCCCTCCATCCCGGACACCGCGCGGAAGAGCGCTGAGGCGGACGCGTTGACCGCGACCATCGGTTGCGGCACGAGGGTTTCCACAATCTCCAGCGCACGGGACTTGCCCGAACCCGGCTCCGGCGACAGGAACGCGAGCCGCGGTGTGGAGTCGAAGCAGTCGAGCAGATGCGCGTGCGCGTCCCACAGCGTCACGGCAACATACGCGGCATCGAGCGGGAAGATGTTGAAGCGTCGGTGGAAGGCTTCCACCTCATCGAGCAGTGCGGAGCCGTCCATGGCGAGTGCCGGCGGATTGGCGCTCATGCCGCCTGCCTCCCTTCCTGGTTGGTGCGGAGCGGGCATGCGTCGCGGTGGGCGGTGTGGTCAGCGATCAGGGCGAGCACCTTCGTATGGCCGACGGCGCTGCGGTCCCTGCCGCACAGGCACTTCGAGGTGGCGGTAGGCACGGCGCCACGCGGTGCGCAGATGCACAGCCACGCGACCGGATACCGGCCGTCGCCCCGGTGCGGGTCAGGACGAAGAGCAGAGGGGACGCCCTTGCGGGCGGCGCCTTTCGGCTCGCCCACGGCCGGACCGGGCGCGGCTTGCGCTGCGGCCCGCGGACCGGTCGAGGTGGCGGGAAGGCTCTTCAGTGCATGGCGAGGCGGGGCGCTCATGCCGCCCTCCCCTGACCGTTGCGAGCAATCGACCAGTTCAGACCGCTGCGAATGGTCGCCTCACAGGACCGCGGCGAGAGACCGGCCTGCTCCCCCGCCCACTGAAGAGCCTCCTCAACCTGCTCCCTGGGAAGGTCGCCCCACGCGATGAACCGCCCCAAGGCTCGCGCCGCCCGCAGCAACGTGGCGTTGCGCTCGCCCTCAGGGGCCTGCCGCACGGACGCAGTTTCAGCGTTCAAGCCCGCCACGGCGTAGCTGGACGCCCGAACGGACGACGGCGCAGCCATCAGTGCCCGCGAAGCCTGACGGGACGTCAGGCGGCGGTGCAGCCATTCCGGCAGAGGTGTGGGCGGCATGTCGTTGACGACCGCGTAGGCGCCGGTGGGGGTGAGGCTGCCGGGGGCGACGACGTAGCCACCCCACGCGCGGGTGTCGATGCGCTTGCCGAGCCGTCCGGCCGTGTTGCCGAGCCGGACGCCGGGCGGGGCGGTGAAGTACAGGTGGACTCCGCCGCTCGCGGTCCGCACCGTGCGGGTGGTGGGCACCGCGTGCCCGGCGCGCTCACAGAGCGCCGTGAAGGTCGTCACGCCGTCAGGCGTGTCCGTACTGCACCTGCGCTTGGGCATGTCGAGGTCGACGACGACCAGCCCGGACGGGCCGGTCGCAATCCCGACGTTGAACGGCAGGTCGCCCCACGCGCGGCGGATGCGGTCCGGGTCGATGGTGGCGCGCTCTTCCCACTTGCGGTGACCGCCCGCGCAGTCCCCGATGCCGGGGCAGACGTCCTCACCATGCAGGGCCGGACGCTTGTCGCCCGGACGGAGCGGATGGACCGCCCATCCGCGCTCCGCGGCATCCAGGGCGGCGTACAAGAGGTGCCGGTTCATGCCGCCACCCCCAGCGCAGCCGTGTCGAGGAGCGTGCGCCCGATCCACTCCGTGTACGCGGGCGGGATGGCCTCAGTCAGTTCCTCGCGCACGTCGGTCCACGTGATGCCCATCGCGGCCTGAAGCTCCGGGATGGACGGCTTGCCCCCGCCGTTGCCGTAGGCGGCAACGTACGGGCCGTCGTAGAAGCGGCCGTGGCGATAGCCGCGCACCCGCCCGCGGTGCGGGACGTGCGCCGGCTGCTCGGTCGTCCAGCCGCCCACCTCGAAGTTGCGGTGGCGGATGACCCCGAGTCCGAACATCTCGCCGCACAGGGTCAGGTCTTTGCGGATCTTCGCTCGGCCGTTGGGCTGCTCGATGACGTACGGGAGGCCGGTCGTGTCGAGCAAAGCACGGGTGGGCGCGACCAAGTCGACGTGGGTGCGGCCCCAGCCCTGGGAGGCATTGGTTCCCACCGTCAGCGCACATCCGTGCTGGCACGGCGGGGAGGCGTGCACGATCGCGTACCGCTCGATGTCCCCGGAGGCGATGAGCGCAGAGAGGTGTTCGAGCGCGTCGCCCCGCTGGTACGGGAAGGGGTAGTTGGGCCGGTTGGCGATGTCGACGCCGTCCACGTCGAACCCGGCGCGGGCGTAGCCCATGGCGGCGCCGCCGGCGCACGAGAACAGATCAAGGAGGCGTGGCCGGAGTCGACTGCGCCTCATCTGGGTGGCGTGGGCCGGACGGCCCTCGCCGAATGCACGACGTTGGGTCATGCTGGATGTCTCCTGCTCTCTTGGAGGGACTGGAGAACCGGGGCGGGCGCAGGCTTGTGGTGAGACGGCGCCCGCCCCGGGCGTAGCTAATGGTCGGTGGGGCGCTGCCAGGGCTCGCGGCGGCGGGCGCCCGGGGTGAGGCCGGCGGCGAGCAGGTCCTCGTAGCCGATGCCGGTGCACGGGCGCCATTCCTCGCGGCCCTGAGGGGTGAGCCACAGCGTCATGCCGTCGAGGTCGCACTCGGGGCAGTCGGCGTGACTGGCGCGCGGTTCGGCGGTGATGTACAACCGGGTCCGGGCACGGTCACGGGTCGGGTAGCTGCGCACGGACACGGCATCAACGGCCCCGAGGACGGCTTGAGCGACGCGGGGCACCTCGGGGTGGTCGCAGATGATGCGAATCTCGAACACGGTTGTCCCTTCGGGGTGTTCAGCCATGGAAGTGGTTGCGCTTGATCACGGCCTTGCGGATGTTGACCGTCGTCCCTGCACGGTGGCCGCTGGCGCTGAACAGCTGCACGGCGATCCAGCCGCCGAAGATGACGGCGGCGAGGATGACGAGTTGGGTCACCAGCGCGGTCAGGGCGGCGATGAACGTGGTGAGCAGCAGCAGTCCGCCGCACACCGCGAGGAACCCCACGCCTCCGAGCGCGATGTTCACCGCCGTACGGGAGACGGCCGGCTTGGCGACGACCGGTTCAGGCTTGGCCGGCTCGATGGCGTAGCCGGTGACGATCCGGCCGTCCGGGAGGACGACGCTCGCCACGGACGGGAGGCTGCCCGGCTGTATAAGTAGGAGCGAAGCGGTGGGCGCGGGAGCGATCGGAGCGGGGCGGTGCACTTCCACGGCCGCCGTCTCGTGTCCGGACGGGCGGCGGTACGCGGTGGGTTCGTTCACAGTGCGTCTCCTCAGTTGCCGAGTGCGGACAGAGCGTCGGCGGAAGCCTGAACGAGGTTGTGGATGGGCTCATACGCGCCGGTCCCGGCGGCGAAGAACCCGAAGAGGAACAGGACGATGGCGGCGCCGCCGCCAGCGGATTTGGTCTTGACGGCGAGGGCGGACGCGGCGCCGAACAGCAGCACGGCGGAGATGTTGAGGACCATGGCTGTGGAACTCGCTTTCGGGCGAGGTGGATTGGTGGATACGCTTCGTGCGCCCCGGGTGCTGGCAAGTTCGGGGCGTTGACCGGCGACCGCGCCCACCTAGCTCCTGCACGGAGCGGGGTCCGTCTCATGACGGGCGGTCGTCTGTCTTTTCTTGTCAGCCGGCGCCTGCGCGGTAGATGCGGGCCCATCGGTTGTAGAGCCAGCGGCCGACCCGTATGCGCTTCCCGGTGGCCTTGCAGCGGCGGCAGTCCTTGCCGCGCTTCATGCGGCCCTTGCGGTCGGTCTTCATGGCGAAGCCCCAACCGGAGCACTTGCGGCAGTTGCCGAACGGTGAGGCAGCACACACAGCGACGTAACACAGGGTTACTCCGAGTAAGAGCGTGATAGCGAGCAGGGCAGGGGTCATGACGGGCCCTCCGGGCAGGTTTCAGGGGTTTCCGCAGGTGGGCCGCTATCCGCTAGCGGCCTGATCAGGGCGGGTTTGGGGTGCTAGCGGAGCCGCTATCGATAGCGGGGTGTGCTGCTATCGATAGCGGCTCCGGGCGGTCAGCCCGCGTCCCGCTTTCCGTCACGCTCCGCAACTGCGGTGGTGATGTGGGAGCGGTCGATGCCGCGCTTGTTGGTGAACTTGCCTTCGATCCGGCGGCCCACCTGGACGGTGGCGATGCCGTGCGGCTTGAGCGCGGCGGCGAGCGCCTCGGGGTCCCATCCGTCGTAGACCTCGGGGCGCATTTCGGCGAGCCGCGCGACGACGGTCTCGGACCACACCTTGGGCTCGTCGGCCGGGATGACGGCGAGGATGTCGGCGAGCAGGTCATACCCGCTGCTCGCGTCGGCGTCCGGCTCTTCCCCGAGCGCGTGGCCGGACAGGGTGCCGGCCAGCTCGCGCGCTTTGCGGGCGCGGGCGCCGATGGCTTCGGCGGCCGGGGCGTCCACGTAGACCGAGCCGACGATCCGGGCGTCCGCACCCTCGCCGACGAAGTAGTGGATGCCCTTGTCTCCCCAGCTGAACATGGTCGCGCGCACGCCCCGCTTGTACGCGGACGTGCCGAGCACCATGTCGTTCTCCAGCTGTCCCATGACCTTCAGGCAGAACCGGGCCGACGCGTTCGCGCTGATGCCGGTGGGCAGTGCCTTGGCATCCGGCCGCTGGGTGGCCAGCAGCAGCACGATCCCGGTTGCCGGGCCGCGTTTAACCAGGTCAGTGCAGATCTCTTCGAGTTCCTTGCCGTACTTGTCGTGCTCGAACCAGACCTGGCACTCATCCACCCCGACCACGATCGGGTGCAGTCCCAGCGACTTCATGTCAGCCAGCTGGGACGTCACCTTGGACTCGGGGCAGATGTCCCGCGGCAGAGAGCGGATCATCTTGGCGCGACGGCGCAATTCGTCCCGCAGGGCGCGCATGTCCCGCACCGCGTACTCGATGTCTTCTTCTTCGTCCCCGGCGCGGTGGCGGTGGGAAACCGCGTTGCCGACCGGGTCCAGGTCGCCGGTGCCCTTGAGGTCGTAGGTGTGCAGCTCCGCACGCGGGTCCAGCGCCGCGATCAGCAGCAGCAGGCGCAGCAGGAAGGTCTTGCCCATGCGGGGAATCGCGCCGATGACGGCCGCGATGTACATGAGCGTGATCTCAACCCAGCGTCCGCGCTGGTCGGTGCCGAACGCGACCGGCTTGAACAGGTCCACGCTGCCGGACTTCAGCAGCGGCCACGCGGGCTTCTTGGCCTTGGACATGTCCTGATCGCCGACCCACAGCACCAGGTGACCGGTGTGCTCGTTGGGGACCGCCTCCGGCCACACGCACCCGAGCGGGCGGCGCAGGCCGGACGCGAGGCGTTCGCGCCGCTCGATGATGTCCGTGACGGTGACGCCGTAGGGGAGGTTGCCCTCCGCGCGCCAGCCGGGGCCGTCGCGGGTGATCGGGGCGGTGAACTCGAACCCGTCCCGTCCCTTGGCCTGCGCCTGGTTGATGGCGGGGATGCCGAGCGAGCCGAGCGCGCGCAGCACGATGTCACTGGTGAGCTTGACCGCCTTGGGCAGCTCCACCGCGCGGTGGATGACCGGGTCATCCGCCTTACGGCCGGCGTAGCCGAGCGCCATCACGACCGCGCCCACCGACAGGGCCTGAAGCCAGCCGGGCGCGAGGACGTAGATGGCGAGCGCCGCCCCGAGTCCGACGAACATGGCGAGCACGGCAACCAGGGTGCGCAGTCGGACCCGACCGTCGCGCTGCCGCGACAGCTTCAGGTACTCGGCCGCGTCCTCGCGCCGCACGGCGGCGAGCCGGACCGGCTCGCCCTCGCGGTCGGCCACCCACCGCATCGTTCCGCCCACGAACTTCGCAGCCCCGGACGGGGCTTGCAGGGTGAGCCGTGCGGCGTAGACCGGGGAGCGAAGCGCGTGATAGCCGACCGAGTGAGCATAGTGGCGGGCCACCCACGCCGTGGCAGTCTTCAACTCCGCCACGGACTTCAGCCACAGCGGAACGACCGGACGGCGTTGAGCGGCGAGCAGCCGACCGAGGTAGCCCGGACCGGTCGCCTTGACGGTCGGGAGGTCGACCATCACGCGGGCGGTCGGGTCACCCGACTCGGCATCCGACCGACCGGTGTTGGAGTCGGCCGACCGGTCGGCGGTCGGGTCGGCCGACTCGATGCGGGCCGACCGTGCCTTGTCGAGGTCGACCACCTCGCCCCCGGAGTCGGCCGCTATGTCGGCTTCGAGTCGGTTGAAGAGTTCGTTCTCGTCGTCGGGATGCTTCACTGAAGGTTCCTTCCAAGGGGAGGCAGGGCGGGGTCCGGCCGTCGCTGTAGGAGGTGGGCGGACGGACCCTGCACGGCGGTGCTACGGGGGGTGGCATGGGGGAATCTGAGTTCAGGTCGCGGCCGTGCAATTGGTGCGGCCGGCCGGTGGAGCAGCCACGAAGTCGCTGGCGCAGGCGGCGGTTTTGCAGCAAGGCACACCGCCGCAGGAACCGAATCCTTGAGGCTGTGATGGACTTCGTGGACATCTGCTAGGTCATGCGGCGCGCTGTTCCTCGGGGTAGGCGCAGGGCACGCACATGCCGAGCGAGCCGGGGATGACGTATCCCGCGTCGATGCGGCACTGCGGGCAGGTGCGGCGGGCGCGCATCGCCTTGACGAGCGCGGCCCGCTTGCCGGGCGTCATCGGCCGCACGGGCTTGGCTCGGTCGACGCGGTAGAGGTAGGCGACCAGCGAGCCGCGCCGGTAGCGCGGGCGCAGCACCTGAGCCGCGATCGGCTGACCGCCCGGACGTAAGCCACGGGCGCGCAGTTGGCGGCGCGTGGCGAGCCCGTCGGGGGCGTAGCGCCACGGGTAGGTGGGGATGCCGTACTGGCTGCCGGTCGGGTCGTAGCACTTGCCGAATGCCGCAGGCATCAGGCAGCCACCCCGACGATCGGGGCATCCTTGCGGGCGCCTGTTCGGCCGGCACGGCGTCCGGCGACGGTGGCGAACAGCCAGCCGAGCCCGGCCCGGCGGGTTCCCGCACGGTCCTGCTTGGCCGCGTACATCGCCTCATCCGCCCGCCGCAGCAGACCGGACAGGTCATCGGCGGGGAAGTCGGCGGCGCGGACCCAGCCGAGCGAGACCGTGGTGCGCACGGCCGGGTCCTGGCCGTCGACCGGCCGGGCGAGCACGCCGTGCAGAACGGCGAGCAGGTCCCCGGCGGTGCCGTGGTCGTCGATGAGGACGGCGGCGAACTCATCTCCCCCGAGCCGTCCGGCGACCCCGGACGGGCCGACGTAGTGGGCGAGGCGGTCGGCGGTCGCCTTCAACAGCGCGTCACCGGCCGCGTGCCCGTAGGTGTCGTTGATCTGCTTGAACTTGTCGACGTCAGCCAGCACCACGACCGCACTCGGATCCCTGAGCAGGACCGTGGCCCGGCGGTTGAAGCCGTCGCGAGTGCGTAACCCGGTCAGCGGGTCACGCCGGGCGGTATTGAGGCAGCCGCGCAACCACCACACATGGAGCGCCCAACCAGCGGCCAGGGGTAGCGCCGACAGCAGGAACGTTGCCAGAGTGGTCACGCGGCCACCCCCTCGGCGCCAGCGCCGGACGCCGTGGCGTCGGGAGCGTCCACGGAGTGCAGCGCCCGCCTGTCAGCCCGCTCGCTCTTGAGGGCGTCGCGCAGTGTGCGGGCGTTGGCCTGCGACACGTGCAGCGTGGTGCGCAGACGGTCCGCGGTCAGCTCCGCGTCCGGCCACTCAGCGGTGACCGCGCGCGCCTCGGTCAGCAGCTCCTCGAAGGTGCGCTGAGCCTTGGCCTTGCCCTTGGCGGGGGCCCGGCGCCGCGGGCGCGGCTTGGCGTCGACCGGGGGCGCCGGCGGATTCTCTACCGGGGGCGGTGCAGGCGTCTCCTGCTCAGCGGCTGGGGCCAGGTCGCCCATGCGCAGCATCACGCGCTCGCGCCGCGGGGTCTTCGAGCGCCACTTGCGGCCGTAGCGCTCGCGCAGGTCGGCACGGGCCAACTGCCGTTCCTTCTCCCGTGCCAGCGCCTCGGAGTAGGAAGTGACCTCCCACAACGTCATGCGGCGCCACAGGGCGAACGTGGAGGGGAAGGCGAGCAGCCAGCGGGAAAACCGGATCTTCTCCATGCGGCGACCGGTGGCCGCGCCGATGCGCACGGCGTAGATGTGCGCGCCGATCTCGGAGAACACCACCCACAGCAGCGGCATCGTGCCGTGCGCGACCTTGGCCCACATGCCCTGTCCGGCCGCGATGTTCAGCCCGCAGGTGATGAGCGTGAGCGCCCAGGGCACGAACCGCACCCACGCAAGCGCCATGTCCATCCGGATCAACAGCAGGTTGGCGACGGTGAACACCGGGATGGCCACGTCGATACCGACCGGCAGCATCCATGGAGCGTGGAAGCCCCAGCGGAGCGCTGCCGCGGACACCGCGTCGAAGGAGGAGATCAGACCGAGTGCGCCGACTCCGGCAGCCGCGAGCGCGCCGACTCCGGCGAGCCCCATCTCCGGGCGGGTCAGCGGCGGCACCCCGGTCGCGGGCGCCTCCGGGGTGGGGGTAGGGGTCGTGGCGGTCATGCAGCCACCCCTTTGCGTGCCGTGCGACGGCGCCGGGCGTGGCGGATGAGCGGGATGACGTCGAACAGGTCGGGGTTCTCCTCGATGACCTCCGCGGCCGTGCGGATCAGGTCGTCGGGAAGCTCCGGGTTGTCGGCGAGGATGTCGCGCGCCGCGTCCAGGCGGGCCGCGCGCTCTTCGTCCGTCTCGCCCTCCACCCCGAGCCACAGCTCAACCGGGGTACCGAGTGCCAGTTCCGCGAAGTCCTCGGCAGAGACAGCCTGTTGGCGGCCGATATACGCACGCATGAAAGCTCCTGAAGTTGGAGGGACTGGAAGCGGGAGCAGCCGCAGGCATGTGGTGAGACGGCGATTGCTCCGGAACGCTGTGGACACCGGGGCTCCGGCTCCCCTCAACCCCGTCCGTACGGGAACGCTCCGCAGAGCTCCCGGACGGACAGGGCGAGCAACCGGCGCGGCGCTGGCCGCCGCGATTCGGTGGAAGGTGACCGGTTGGCCGCGGCACTGCGAGGTGCTCGCGGACCGGGGATGGAACGGCGCCGCCATGCCGGTCGATCACGGCCGCGCCCATCGCTTTCGTCGACTCACTGCCACTCCTTCAGGTCGCTGAACAGGGGATACGCACTGCAAGGGGGACCTTGTCCCCACTCTCCGGCCGTTGCTCGCGGTCACCGGGCCACCTCGCCAGTACGGGCCGAAGCCCTGTTCCACCTGGCCTTTAGCGGGATTGCAGCGTCCCCGCCCTGTGCATTCGTGCAGGTCAAGCGGCTGTTTCCCGAGTATCCGGGGGCCGCTCGATGACTAGCTTGCACTAGTCTGCTGTGGTGCACAACCCTCGTGGGGTGATGCGCGCTAGTTCGCTGTGATGGGTACGCTCAGAGCATGACTGTCACAGGAGGGCCGAAGCCGAAAGCGGTGCAGGTCGCGGACGCACTTCGCGAGGACATCAAGAAGATGAAGCCGGGAGACAAGCTCCCGTCACAGCGCGAGCTGATGGACCGGTTCGGATTCGCGAGCCAGACCATCCAAAACGGCTTGGCCGCACTCCGGGCCGAAGGGCTGATCGCGTCGGCCGGCAACCTCGGCAACTTCGTCAGCGACGGGGCTTCCCCCAGCAGCGACATGCGCGACGACATCAAGGAAATCCGCTCCCAGATTCAGGCGTTGACTGAACGGGTCGCAGAGCTCGAAGAGCGCTCTGCCCCGGGCGGTGCGTGATCTGCAACAAGCATGCTGGGAACGGGAGTTGTGAGGTAAGTGACAGCTAGGGGACGACGAAGCGGAGGTGGGGACATGTCCAGTGACACCCTTGTGTCCCCTTCCCTGCCCCCCTGGCTCGCGGGTGAGACTCGGAGCAGGCACTCGGAGGAGGGCACATGACCGACGACAGGCCCGCATGGGCGCGGCGCATCTCTGCCGAACGAGCGGCTCGTGACTGGTCGCAGCGTGACGCTGTAAGGGCGCTGCGGGCGCACGCTCCCACGGAGTTGCCCGCGGAAGAGAGCATGATTCGCCAGTGGAAGCGCTGGGAGTCAGGCCAAATGCCGAACGACTTCTATCAACCGATCATCGCGGCCCTCTTCGGCACCGTGACGCACGCGCTCTTCCCGGCGCTCGCACGGCGGGACGGGGGCCAGGAGATCCTGGCAGCGTCCGGCATGGAGACGCTGGAGATCGTGAGCCGTCTTAACCGGTCTGACGTCGACAACGCCACGCTCGATGCTCTGCGGATCACGGCGGACCGGCTCGCCTCGGAGTACCCGTTCATGCCGAGCGAGCAGCTTCTCATCGAAGGGCGGCAATGGCTCCGCCGCGTCGTCGATCTCCACAAGAAGAGCCTCACGCTCGCTCAACACCGCGAGGTTCTCGCGCTGTCCGGTTGGCTCGCGCTACTGGTCGGCTGTGTCGAGTACGACACGGGCGACCGCCACGCGGCCGAGTCGACGCGGCAGGCCGCACTCTCGCTCGCGACCGAGGCAGACCATGCGGAGGTCGCCGGATGGGCGCACGAGATGCGAGCATGGTTCGCCCTCACGACCGGCGACTACCGCGGCGTCATCGCGGCGGCGCGGGCCGGAGCTGAGACGGCGGCGCACCACGGCGTAGCTGTGCAGCTCGCCGGTCAGGAAGCCAAGGCTTGGGCGCGGATCGGGGACCGCCGGCAAGTCGAGGTTGCCTTGGACAAGGGGCGACGGTTGCTCGAAGGGATGCCATACCCCGAGAACCTGGACAACCACTTCGTGGTGGACCCCGCCAAGTTCGACTTCTACGCGATGGACTGCTACCGCCTGGTCGGCGAGGACAAACTTGCGCGCACGCTCGCCGAAGAGGTGCTGAGGACAGGAACTGACTTCGACGGCACCGAGCGCTCACCGATGCGCAACGCTGAAGCCCGCGTCACGTTGGGCGTCACGGCGGCACGTGAGGGCGACTTGGAGCAGGCACTCATCATGGGCGAACTCGCCCTCGAAGGGGACAGGCAGTCGGTGCCATCGCTCATCATGACCAGCCGGGAACTCGCTGCCGAGATGCGGCGCCGGTATAGCACTGAGCCAGCGGCGCAGGACTACCTCGCACGGCTACAGGCCTTGGGGCAAGAGAAGCCTGGATTCCTGCCACAGTGATCTGTGGACGGCATATCGAATCCGACAATACCTGTGCAGAGGAATCGTAGGTCCTGTCTCTCAAGCGCGAGGATGTGTCGGAGGTGTGTCGAGACGGCCCAGCGTCGTTAGCGTCGCAACCCGACCGTTGACCAGTCCGTGCAGCCCAAGCCGTCCGCAGGACAGGACGGGGCAGTCGCTGACGCTCTACAGAGACGGGATGGCGTCGTGTGTGCTAGGGCTGTTGGGTCCTCGGTAGCGAAGGCGGGTGTCTCTTGGCTGGGCAACCAAGGGGGCACGTTCACCTTGGTTCACCCTCGTCCGACCGCCTGAATTGTCTCTCTTGTCCAGGAGGTTCATGCTGGAAGTGTCGGCAGGGAGATCCAAGTCGGGGCGTGACAGGCGTATGAGTGAAGACATTGTGCACGTCTGGGAAGAAGACCCGGGAGCGCATCCATCCCACCGCATGCCCATCGGACGCACAGCAAGGGATCATGGGCAACTTCCATTGCCCTTCAGGATCGGTGAACGAGAGCCGGAGAGCCAGCATTCACAGCGTTACGCTCTTCGCTACTGGACAGCGGTTGATTCTCTGGCTCGGGCAACTGACTGGATATCGGAGAGCGCACTTTCCGAAGTAGTTTCCTGGCACCCTGAGATGGACGGAGTTATGCCCGTAACTCTCGACGCGGGGATAGGCTTGGCCGGCGAGTATAGGCGCGGCTCTCGGGATCACGGGATATTCTTCTTCCGGACCCCTTCGGGACATCAAACTATTTACGGTTGCGAGAGTCCAGACATCGTGTGCCACGAAGTAGGTCATGCGATTCTCGACGGACTAGTGCCGGAGATAATGGAAACGCAGCGCTTGGAGCAGCAGGCGTTTCACGAGGCTTTCGGAGATATATCCTCTGTACTGTCCTCCCTGACCGTTGAGAGCTTCTGTTCGGCTATCATTCATGAGACACGAGGGCAAATTAATAATTCGTCGCGACTTTCTCGCATGGCCGAACAACTGTCCGTCGAGATGCGGAGACGCTTGCCTGGTAAGACTGATGTCGCGTCAGTTCGGGAGCTCTCGAACGAGTTCTACTACATCGATCCCATGGCAGTCCCAATTCGCGCTCCGGCGTCACAGATATGTCATGAGCGCCACTCATTCTCTAGGGTTTTTTCGGCCGCATTTCTCGACGCATTGGCGGGTATGTTCTATCCGCCTAAGAAAACTGCTGCGGACCTTCAAGAAGTGGCGCGTAAGCTCGCGCAAATATTGTGTCAGGCAGTTCTCGCGACTCCAAACTCGGATCGATATTGGGCAGACCTTGCCGCCAATATGATCATTGCCGATGCGAGGACTTTTGAAGGCGAGCATGAGGCAATACTGAGAGAGTCCTTTGCTGGGCGGGGGATCCTAACCTTTGATGACCTGGCATCAATTCCTGAAGACGCTTTGGGGGGTGACCCGAATTATTCGCCGTCGGATGGTCCTCGGGACGGCTCCCAGATTCGAGATTCCCAAGTCTGTTTGCCTGGACATCGATATGGAATCTCCTCCGACTTTGGTGTTCGGGTCCCTGATCAGGCCCCCTCAGTGGTGCCGCCTGTAACGGGTTCGACTGGCACGCAAGAAAAATTGACGGATCTCGCGTCCTGCTTTGTCGAGGCCTTGTTCGTTCATCGTCAAATTAGCGTACCGAAGAATTTGCGCACTGACAGGTGCCTGGCGGCGCCCGAGCGCGCGGTGCGGGCGACGCACGAGATCTGTGAAACTGAGAGTGGTTCAGTTGAACTCAGAACGATAGCGTGCCACAGATGATGCCGCCTGAGACTGGACTTGATCATGGCTGAGGAACCCCTGGAAGACCAAACTAGCCGTCGCGGTGGGCATGACGACCTGGGGCAACGGCTTGAGGAACGGTACATCCAGAGTCTTTTGGCTCATGGGGAAGCGGTTATGGAGGGTGATCCGGTGCCTGATCGCGCCACCTACGTGGTGAGCAGAAGTGAAGACGGACGTCTCACGGCCCGACGGCAGCAGTTTTCCGTTTCCGGCTCAGGAGATGCCTGTCCCCCTGCTTCGTAGATCACCGCCTTCGCTCCCCTGGAACGAGGTCTCCGTCGCCTGGCCGCAGGAGCAGTCGGACCCTCCGCTGCACCGAGGCCGCCCTGAGGAACGTCTGTTGGGGGCCAAACGCGGCGATCGCACCAGGACCACGCCGGACGGTAATGGACGATGTCGGAGCCGAACGAGCAGGTCAGCAAACCGGAGCCCACGTCACGAAGGGTCTGATCGCGTTCGGGGCGAAGGCGTCGTGTCGCACAACGCGCCGTTGGGTAGAGCGCGTCTGCAGACACCAGGGGAGGAGAGGGCATGACCTTACGGAACATCCCATTGAAGTGGTCGAAGAAGCACCGCGCGTCTTGAGAAGGCTGCTGGCGTAGCCAAGGTCGATCTACGGTGCACAGCCCTAACGTGGCGGCTGCTGCGTACCCAGGCTCGAAGCCAGTTCAGCACCGTCGCGTTTCCTGGGGCCGCCAAAGAGGGCACCGACGATCAGGAGATGTTGCGCGTATCGCTCACAGGGCCGCAGTTGGCACAGCTTGCGGAGCGAACGCTGTGGGGCACGCTGCCCATGGTCGCTTCTACCCCTGGCGAGCGCGCTGTGTACCAGCGAGCGTATGACGCGGTGGCCGCGGTGATCGATGGTGTTGACCTGTCGATCACTGACGGCGCAGCGGTGCCAGACATTGTGATCGATGCGCGGATCGCCTCGGAGTAACCGACGCTCCTGCCGGTGACTCCTTGAGGGCTTCCTGCCGAACGGACGGCTCGCGGGCGTTGGGAGAAATCTGGGAGAAGATCTTCTCCCAGTGCCATCCGGGGACCGATCCACACCCGCTCAGACCAAGGCTCTGACCTGCACGTACTCTCGGCTGGCGAGGTATGGATCTTGCCCTGACCTTATTCGGGACGAAGAGGTCGTGGGTTCAAATCCCGCCACCCCGACAGCTGAAATAGCAGGTCCGCCGACTACTCACGTGAGTAGTCGGCGGACCTGTTTCGTGGGCGTATCCGTCTGTGTGACTACCGCTGTGGATCGCGCTTGAAGATGCCGTCCATGACCACGGCGCCGGTCTGGGTCACGGGCCGGATCTGCTTCCGGTCCGTCGCGGCGGGGACACCAAGACTCGGAAATCCCGGCGCACGCTCGCTCTGCCGGCACGCCGCGTCGAGGTCCTCTGGCAGCAGTCGAAGACCACGGTGTTCGGTTCCTCGTTCTCAGCGCAGTTGCTGGGCCAGTCCGACGATGATGCCTTCCGGGCCGCGGAGGTAGCAGAGCAGATGGCTGTCCTCGAACCGGGCGATCTCGCCGACGAGTTCGGCTCCGTGGGGGCGCAGGCGGGCAACGGTGTCCACGATGTCGTCGACGGCGAACATGACGCGGTGCGTGCCCACAATGTTGTGCGGCCGGTTGCGCGGCCCGGCGCTGATCACCGCGGGGCTGCGGTACTTCGCCAGCTCCAGCCGGCTGTGACCGTCCGGGGTCCGGACCATCGCGATGTCGCAGCGGACGCCGTCGAGTCCGGTGCACTGGTCGGCGAAGAGGCCCTCGACCTCCGCCCTGCCCTCCAGCTCCATACCGAGCTCCACGAAGAACGCGATGGCGGCATCCATGTCCTCGACGACGATGCCGACGTTGTCCATCCGCTGAATCGCCACGTTGGTTTCTCCTTCTTCCTCGTGCGGCCGGTGATGACCGCTGATGTCCCTGGGACGGAGCCGGTGGCACGTTCTCGACATCCGCAGACCGCCGAGCTCCGAAAGATCTCGATCGCGCCTCAGGTGAGATTCATTCGGATGCACCAACCCACCAGTGGACGTTGGCGCCCCCTGTCGCGAGGTGTAGAAGGCGCCTTCCAAGCGCCTGCCCCTATCCCTGCCAGCAGTCGCGGGCGTCACTCCCATGGAACTGGTCAGGCAGGGCTGGCTCGGACCCGGTTGGGGAGCCCGGGCCGTGGAACTCCTCGGTGGTCATCTCGGCGCGAGGGCATGAAGCCAACCGGCGAGCGTGGAGAAGTCGGCGTCTTCGAGGCCTTTGCCCGGATCGACGTGATGAAGCAGTGACGGCCCAGGATGGCTCGCGGCGACCCACTGACGATCCGTCGCGCTGATCTCGTCGTCGACCCAGATGAACGGCCGGCCGTCAGCCCACTCGACAAGGGGGCGGGTCTTCCAGTGCAGGCCGCGTGGGCCTTCCGCGGCACGGACGTCCGGCCATTCCACCACGGGCAATTTCGGCAGACCGATGAGTGGGGCGACAGTCTCGTTCGCCTCCTCCTTCCATGTCGACGCCCATATGAGGTGGCAGCCCAGAGCCATGAGACGCGCGCCGATACCAGGGTCAAGCCGCTTCAGCAGGGGGTTCCCCTGATCGACGGGCGTCGAGGCGTCGGCCGTGGCGGCTGGTGGGTGAGCGTACGACGAGCCGAACGGGATGAGAGGACCGTCGACGTCGAGGAAGAGGAGGGGGCGCTCCGCTGCGCTTGTCACGCCGGCACGATAGCCCGGCAGGGCGGGGCGGGGCGGCACCCTCGGGCTGGGCCGTCTTCGGCCGTACGGGGCCCCCGAGGCCACAGAGCCACAGAGGCCACAGAGGCCACAGAGAATGGCATCGGGCATGGCCGGGTACGACGAGCTCGCGGTCCGTCTACGAGGCGACCGTCGCGGACGAGGCGGCCGTCCTCGTCGCGGCCGTCCTCGTCGCGACCGTCAACCAGTGGCTGTGACCAAGCGACTCAAGGCGGGGAGCACGCTGCGTAGGTCACCGCCGTCCACCGTGACGGTCGCCGCCGCCCGCGCTCCCGGCGAGGCATTGAACGCCACGCTCAGCGCGACGGAAGCGAACAGGGGCAGGTCGGAGCGGCTGTCCCCGATGGCCCCGCACGAGTGGGGACCCAACCCCAGCTCTCGGGCCTGTGCGAGGGCGAAATCTCGTTTGTCGTACTCGTCGAAGTGGCAGGCGACGCGGCCTGTGAACCGGTGGTCGGCGGTCTCCAGCCGAGGTCCGCTGAACCCGTGAAAGCCGAAGCGGTCGGTCAGGTAGCTGCCGACCGGCGACCAGGCGAGAGTCGCCAGCACGGGCACCAACCCGTTCCGCCTGCACCAGCCCACCGTCTCCGTGATGCCCGCGACCAGGGGAAGCCCGTCGAGCCAGCTGGAGACCTGTCCCTCGGACACGCCCGTCCAGCCCTTGGCGTCCAGCTCGGAGACTTCTCGATTGTCCAGGTGACCGGAGGCGTAAGCGTCCTCGGCCTTGGCCAACTCGTCCCGATGGCCGAGGAATTCAGCCAGGAAGACCGACGAACTCGTGCCCGGGACGAGTGTGCCGTCGACATCGAAGAACACGGCGCCCACGTGGTCGGATGAGAACACCGACCAAGGATGTCACCGCCACGTGACATACGAGATCAGGGGTGCGTAGGGCCTTCCGGTACACGCCCTGGAGGGTGTTGCACAGTGGGCGAGCCGCTCTCGCCGTGGCCCCGCACGCTCCCCGCAAGCAGGTCGGTCAGTCCAGTCTGGTCAGATCGGGTCAAGTCAGGTGCTGACCGTGCGCAGGAAGTGGTCCGCGTCCTGCGGCTCGGCAAGTCGGCCGAGTTGCAGCCAGGAGCCGTCGGCGAAGCGGAGCCTGAAGGTGGCGAACCCGCGTGGCTGTCCCGCCTCGGCTTCGGCACGGGCCTCGTCGAGGGAGAACTCCGCGATGACCCGGAAGTCGTCGGCTGTGGTGGGCGACAGTGTGCGGCGCGGGGACGCGGCAAGGCAGATCCGGTCACGGGCCAGCATCACCAGGCGTTTGGGGTCGGGCGACTGGCCGTACCAGCGCAGCAGCAACTGGCCCGCGCTCAGGTTCCAGTCGCCGTCGAAGACGCCGCCGGCCGGATCGTCGTCCGGGCGACCGTCGCTGCTGACCGCGCGGCGGGTGGAGTTTCCCTCTCCGGAAGAAGTCCCGTTCAGCATGTCACCGAGCTTGCCGACCAGCATCATCGGCACCAGGACGAAGAAGAACAGGACACCGCCGACGTACAGCAGCCAGGGGTGCCCCGGCTTCAGCCGCCCTTTGCCCGCCGCCCGGTGAACTTCCTTGGGAGGCGGGGGAATCGGCTTGCCGAGCTCGCACCAGACCATGGCCACGGGCTCCTCGCCCAGAATCCTCCGGGCCCGCCGCTGAACCTTGCGCTTCGCCATGCGCAGAGCCTAGGCGGATTCCATGTCGACGAAACCGGGCTGTCAGTGGCTCCGCCGTGCTGTCCGCCCAAGTCGCAGGCGTCCGCTCCGGCCGAGGCCTTGCTGAGGTCGACCGGGGTCAACGCCGAGTGGCTCGCTTGGCGGCCAGCGGCCCCGACACCAGCCGCAGGCCCAGCGCCGCCGCCTCCCCCGCACCCGTCACCACGCCCACCACCAGAGCCGAGGCGCCCAGCGATGCCAGCAGCGGCCCGGTGACCGAGCGGGCTCCCTCGTACACGAAGTCCGCCAGCCATGTGTGCCCACGGGGCGCCTCCGTGGGCGGGGCGCGCGTTGACACACAGCCGTGGCGGACGTTGACTGGCGGTACGGCTCAGAGCCATGCCGCCAGTCAGCGTCCGGCATGTCGTCCATGACGTACAGGAAAGCGGCACTTGATGATGTACGACCAGACACGCGCCCAGCAGCCCGCGGGCCAGGCCTCGGGACGGGACGAGCGGCGGGCTCCCGGACCGGACGCGCTGTTTCCGGTGGGCGAGCGGGACAAGATCGCCCAGCGTCTCGGGCGGGCTACCAACGCCTTCGCCGACACCCCGCGCGAGGCGCTGGAGGAGGCCGAGGGCGCCTTCGACGACGCCACCGCCCTCCTGGTGGGCGCCCTCGCCGAACAGCGGCGGCTCCTGCGTGAGGGCTGGCAGGACGGGGATCCCGAGACGCAGTCCACGGAACTTCGCCTCGCGCTGAGGCAGTACCGGGAGATCACCCAGCGGTTGCTGCGTCTTTAGGGGGCGGCCGGTTGCTGCCTCCAGGAGGCGGCGCGACGGCCGTTCGCCCATCGGCAGACGGACCGCAGCAAGTCAGGCCCGGCCTCCGGAAACGGGGGGCGGGTCCGACGCGTTGCCAGGAAGCGGTACGGGAATGAGTCTGGGATGGATCACAGGCAGCTGGAGAGTGGTCCGGCGCCGGTCCCTCCCCTCGTGGGGACCGGTGCCGGACAGTGCGGACGCTTAGATCCGATCCGGGCGGGCGTGGATCGGCGACAGGTGCCTGATCTCCACGGATCTCTCGGGCTCGGCCGGGAAGTGCGGTGGCGTCGTCCCGTCGCTCCGGCACAGGCCGGTCGTCAGCGTGCGATGCCGTGCCGTGTCCCGCCGAGCGCTGAGCTGGTGGCCTGTCCTGGTGACGTCCGGTTGCCGCGCTGTTACGGGCTGATCCTGCCAGTTGAGGATCCGGGCGAGGAGGTTCCGGTGTCCAGCGGAGCACGTCATCGCAGGTCAGCCGTATAAAGTGGGTTTTCCGGTCCGGACGTTCACGCGCGCAGGAAGTAAGGGGTGGAGACCTTGAGTTCCGACTCAGGGGCACGCACGGCCTTCGCGGAGCGTCTGGCGCTGCTGTACAAGGAGGCCGGCAACCCTCCCCTGAAGAGCGTCGCCGAGGCGGTCGTACGACTGCAGCGGGTCGATGAGCGCGGGCGGCCCGTGCGGGTGTCGGCCCAGCGGATCAGTGACTGGCGGCGGGCCAAGAACGTGCCGGCGCAGTTCGCCGCCCTCACGGCCGTGCTGCACGTGCTGATACCCCAGGCGCGGCGGGCGCGGCCCGCTCCCGTGTCCACCGGGCTGTACGACCTCGCCCAGTGGCAGCGGCTGTGGGAGCGGGCCGTGGCCGATCCGGTGGGCGCCGCGGAGGCGGTGCGGGAGCAGGAGCAGGGGGCGAAACCCGATGCCGCCGCCTCCGCACTCGCCGGTGGTGTGTGTCCGTACCGCGGGCTCGCCTCCTACCGGCAGCAGGACGCCCGGTGGTTCTTCGGGCGGGAGCGGAGTACGGACGCGCTCGTCGCGCTGCTGCGGGCGGCGGAGCCGACCGGTGGGCTGGTCATGCTCGTGGGAGCCTCCGGGGCAGGGAAGTCGTCCCTGTTGAACGCCGGGCTGGTGCCCGCGGTGCGGGAGGGGGTGCTCGGCGGCGGTGAGGGGGCGGCCCTGCCCCGGCCCGTTCTCCAGCTCGTTCCGGGGGCCGATCCGGTCAAGGAACTGGTCCGTCGTGTTCCCGGGCTCGGGGACCTCGCTCTCGACGGTACGGAGGACGACACCGCTTTCGGCACGGAGGGCAGGGGCTCCTTCGCCGGCGCGGGGGGCGTCGGCCTGGGCGCGGAGGGCGGGGGGTCATCGTCCTTCGCCGACGCGGGGGACGCCGCCTCCGGCACCCAGGGCTCTGTCTCCGGCACCCAGGGCTCTGTCTCCGGCGCTCAGGCCCCTGTCTCCGGCGCTCAGGCGCCTGTCTCCGGCACCCAGGCTCCCGCCTCGGGCACCCAAGCCCGCACCTCCAGCACCCAACCGCCCGCCCCCGGCACCCAAGCCCGCACCTCCAGCACCCAACCCCCCGCCCCCGGCACCCAAGCCCGACCCTCCAGCACCCAACCCCCCGCCCCCGGCACCCAGTCCCCCGCCTCCTTCGCCCGCTCCGTGAAGGACGCCTTCGCCGAGTGGGCCCAGCAGGAGTCCCCGTCCGGCGGGCCGGCCGTGGTCATCGTGGACCAGCTTGAAGAAGCGTTCACTCTCTGCTCCGACGAGGCCGACCGGCGGGCCTTCATCCAGACGCTGCACGCCGCCTCGACGCCCTCCGGGCCCGGTGAGGCCGCCCCCGTACTGGTGGTCCTCGGGATTCGGGCCGACTTCTACGAGCAGTGCCTCGCGCATCCCGAACTGGCCGACGCGCTCCAGCACCGCCAGATGGTGCTCGGGCCCCTCACCACCGCGGAGTTGCGGGAGGCGGTGACCGGGCCGGCCAAGGCGGTGGGGCTGGAGTTGGAGCCGGGGCTGGCGGAGCTGATCGTGCGGGAGGTGAGCGCCGACGGGCCGCGCGGGGCGCATGACGCCGGGGTGCTGCCGCTGATGTCGCACGCGCTGCTGGCCACCTGGCAGCGGCGCAAGGCGGGGCGGCTGACGCTGGCCGGGTACCGGGCGGCGGGCGGGATCCAGGGCGCGGTGGCGGCGACGGCCGAGCGGGCCTGGTCGGGGCTGGACCCGGCGGCGCGGACGGCCGCCCGGGTGCTGCTGCTGCGGCTGGTCCGGCTGGGGGAGGACACGCAGGCCACCCGGCGACGGGGCACCCGGCGGCAGCTGGCGGAGGAGTCGACGGATCCGGGCAAGACGGAGGAGTCGCTCGAGGCGCTGGTGCGGGCCCGGCTGGTGACGCTCGACGCGGAGACCGTCGAGATCACCCATGAGGCGCTGCTGCACGCCTGGCCCCGGCTGCGCGACTGGATCGACGAGGACCGCAGCGGCAATCTGCTGCGTCAGCGGCTGGAGGAGGACGCCCGGGCCTGGGAGGACTCGCACCGGGACAGTTCCCTGCTCTACCGGGGCTCCCGGCTGGAGCAGGCGCACGGCTGGGCCCGGTCCGCCGGTGACACCTTCCTGACCCGCTGCGCGGTGGATTTCCTGGCCGCCTCGGGACGGCTGCGCAAGCGGACCGTGTGGATCAGCCGCAGCGCGGTGGCGACGCTGGTCGTACTGGCGATCGTGGCGGTCGGTTCGGCGGTGGTCGCCTGGCAGCAGCGCAACGACGCGGTGTTCGAGCAGGTGGTCGCGGAGGCCGACCGCGTCCAGTACACGGACCCGTCGCTGTCGGCCCAGCTCGACCTGGTCGCCCACCGGCTGCGCCCCGACGACGAGGGCACCAACAACCGTCTGGTCTCGATCGTGAACGCCCCGCTGGCCACGCCCCTGCTCGGCCACACCGGTGCCGTCTACCTCACCTCCTTCAGCCCGGACGGCAAGCTCCTGGCCACCGCCAGCTACGACCGCACGGTCCGGCTGTGGGACGTGGCCGACCCGTCCCGCCCCAAGCCGTTGGGCGGGCCGCTGACCGGCCACACCAGCTGGGTGAGCAGCGCGGTCTTCAGCCCGGACGGCAGGACCCTCGCCAGCGCGGCGGACGACGGCACGGTCCGGCTGTGGGACGTACGGGACCCCGCTCACCCGCGCCCGCTCGGCGCGCCGCTGGCCGGGCACGAGGGCACGATCTACCTGGTCGCCTTCAGCCCGGACGGGCGCACGCTGGCCTCCGCCGGCGAGGACCACACCGTACGGCTGTGGGACGTCCATGATCCGCGGGCGCCCCGCGCTCTGGAGACGCTGACCGGGCACCGGGCCGCCGTGCGGTCGGTGGCGTTCAGTCCCGACGGGCGGACGCTGGCCGCCGGGGGCGACGACAACACGGTCCTGCTGTGGGACACGGCCGACCCACGGCGTCCGGAGCCGGTCGACACCGTGCTGACCGGGCACACCGGCACCGTGCACTCCGTCGCCTTCAGCCCCGACGGCAGGACACTCGCCAGCGGCAGCACGGACGACACCGTACGACTGTGGGACGTGTCCGACCCGGCGCGGGCCGCCCCGCTCGGCCCGCCGCTGACCGGGCACACCGGTCCGGTGTGGTCGGTGGCCTTCAGCCCGGACGGGACGATGCTGGCGGCGGCCAGCGCGGACAGCACGGCGAGCCTGTGGAACGTCAGCGATCCGGCGTATCCCTCGCAGGTCGGCGAGCCGCTCGCGGGCAGCAGCGGTGAGATGTACGCCCTGGGCTTCAGCCCCGACGGCCGGACCCTGGCCACCGGCAGCGGCGACAGCAAGGTCCGGCTGTGGTCGATCCCGAAGGGCGACATGGTCGGCCGCAGCGGGGCGTTCCGTCCGGACGGGAAGGTGCTGGCCACCGCGGGGCGCGACGGACGGATCCGGCTGTGGAACGTGCAGAACCCCGGCCGGCCCGTGGCGCTGGGCTCGCCGTTCATGCCCGGGGACGGGGGCCTGCGGTCGCTGGCGTTCTCCCCCGACGGCCGCACCCTCGTGGTGCTCACGGACAACCGCGCGGTGTACCTGTGGGACATCAGCGACCCGTCCCACCCCGTCAAGCACGGGCCGCCCACCGAACTGCGGACCCGGTTCATGGGCCCGGACGCGCTGGCCTACAGCCCGGACGGGCGCACGCTGGCCACCGCCTACGACGACCGCACCATCCAGTTGTGGAACGTGTCCGACCCGTCCCACGTGGTCCCGTTCCGCGCACCCCTCACCGGCCACAAGGGGTACGTCAACGCCCTCGTCTTCAGCTCCGACGGCAAGACCCTCGCCAGCGGCAGCGCGGACGGCTCGGTCCGGCTGTGGGACGTGACCGATCCCCGGCGCACCACCCTCCTGGGCGCACCGCTCACCGGGCACGCCGGCCCGGTCAACGCGCTCGCGTTCAGTCCGGACGGCGGGACGCTGGCCAGCGGCAGCGACGACGACTCCGTGCGGCTCTGGGACGTCACCGACGTCCGCGACGCGAGCCCGCTGGGCTCCCCGCTCACCGGCCACACCGAGGCGGTGGTGTCGCTGACCTTCAGCCGGGACGGCCGCACCCTCGCCAGCGGCGGCAACGACAACACGGTCCGGCTGTGGGACGTCGCCCACCCCGCCGACGCCGGCCCCATCGGGCAGTCGATGAGCCCCAACGCCAAGACGGGCAACTTCCTGTCGTTCAGCCCCAGGAGCCAGATGCTCGGGGTCTCCAGCGGCGCGGACACCGTACGGCTGTGGAATCTGGACGTCGACGACGCCATCGCCCGGATCTGCTCGACCACGCGGGGCGTACTGACGTCCGACAAGTGGCACGAGTACCTGCCCCGGCTGTCCTACGAGCCTCCGTGCGGGAAGTGACGGGGGCGAGTCGCTCTGCGGGAAGTGCCGGGAGCGAGCCGGTGGTGCGGGAAGTGACGGGGGCGAGCCCCTATGCGGGAAGTGCCGGGAGCGAGCCGGTGGTGCGGGAAGTGACGGGGGCCAACCGCCGTGCGGGAAGGGACGTGGGCCCGGCGTGCCGGTCGCGGCAGGCCCCGTTCGGCCGCCTCCGGCAGGTGGTCGACACGTGATCCCGATCACAACTCAGTGTTACGGCTCAGCAGTCGGCTCCCGCCGGACAAGCGGCGTTGTTAGTCTTGGCCATAGCCCGATCGCTGGTGCATCCCCCGTCGCCAGCGGTCGGGCCTTTGCGTGTCCCGCTCACTGCGGCCCCGGCGCCGCTTCGGAAAGGTGGTGGATACTGCCGTGACCAGGCGCGTCGTCGTCGTCACCGCTGTCCACGCTCCCTCGGCCCGCTTCCTGCGGGAGGCCCACGCCTCGCTGTGCGGGCAGGAGTTACCCGACGGCTGGGAGTGGCACTGGGTGATCCAGGAGGACGGCAGGACGGACGCCGTCGCCCCGTACGTCCCCGACGATCCCCGGATCACGTTCCGGCAGGGCCGGCCCGGCGGTCCCGGAGTCGCCCGCACCATCGCGCTCGGGCACGTCGACGGTGAGTACGTGAAGATCCTGGACGCCGACGACCGGCTCGCCCCCGGCGCCCTGGCCCGCGACCTGGCCGCCCTCGAAGCCGACCGCGACCTCGGATGGGCGACCTCCCGCGCACTGGACCACCTGCCCGACGGCTCCACGGTCGGCTTCCCCGGGGATCCCGAGCACGGGCCCATCGCCCGCGGTGCGGTCCTCGCCTTCTGGAAGGCGAACGGCTTCCGCGCCCCGGTGCACCCGGCGACCCTCTGCGTCCGCCGGGACCTCCTGGTGGCCCTCGGCGGCTGGATGGCCCTGCCCGCGTCCGAGGACACCGGCCTGCTGCTCGCGCTGAACTCCGTGAGCCGGGGCTGGTTCTCCCGGCAGGTCGGGCTTCTCTACCGCAAGTGGGACGGCCAGATGACCGGCCAGGCCTCCCACGTCGACCCCGAGGAACGCGCGGCCCGGATGACGGTCGTGGAGGCACGGGCACGGGCACTGGCGTCGTTGCGGTGGCAGTACGACAACTGATCGCCTCGGGTCTCGCGTTCTCTCAGCGCCCTCGAAGGCGACGAAGGAGGCGCTTCGGCCAGGCGCTCACCGAGGGCCGCCCCGACCCGTGCTCCCGACTCAGCGACAAAGCCGGCCACGGAAGGCAACCGGCCATGCGCGTTCCCGCCAGTTCCGCATCAGGCACCGTTCGCCCTGCTGTGGAACCAAGCGAATACGGCCGCGCCCACGGGTGTCCCGACAAGGAAGCCCGCGAGGAAACCAAGGTGGTGATCAGCCACCACCGGAAAGATCCGGTCCGCTGTTGCGGCAACGAGCAGTCCCACCGTCGTCAACGCGAGCAGGGCGGCAGCGGCAGCGAGCCGACGCGGTGGCCCTTCGCGGTACAGATCGCCCGCAGGCTTCCCCGCGAACAACACGGTCATGACAGCGATGAAATGGGAGTCGGGCAGCCATCCGAACGGCCACGCCACCAGGGCGACAACCCCGCAGAGAGCGAGGCCGACGAGTTGCAGCACAACGGTGGACCGCACCAGGTCCGGCGCCCCGCGCCAGATCGAGCCGGTCCCCGTGTCCTTCTCATCGGTCACGCCGGAAGAGTAGCCGTCATCAGGGCGAACGGCGTCTGGTGCGGCACTAGCGATCGGCCGCGGTGGCGAGCCAGTGGGTCAGGGTGCGGATCGTGGTTTCGTCGAGCTGGTCGACGAGGGTGCGGACGGCTGCCACGTCGTCCGGTGCGAGGTCGTAGAGGCCCGCCTTGCTGAGGCCCGCCATGAGGGCCTGATGCCGGCGGTCGTGCATGCGTTCCGCGAGCTTGGTGGGTTCGCCGGCCGGTTCCTTGGCGGGTTCCTCGGCCGTGTCCCGGGGCGGGACCGACGCGGGGGTGGTGGCGGACAGCGAGGCGTCGTAGTGGTGCCAGTCCCCGCCCTTCGGACCCCACAGTGCGACGGTCGCCTCGTCGCCGCGGGCTCGCAGGGTCTGGGTCATCTCGCCGAGCGCGTACAGCACCGGTGAGCGGTCGGGCGACTGGGCTCCCACCTGCCACACGGCCGTGTCCGGCCGGTAGAACAGAGCGACCCAGCGGGGCTCCCCCTGCGGTCGCGGGCACTGGGGACGGGTCTGCATGGCACTCACCCCTTCGATGCGGCACGGCGGCGCGACCATAGCTGACGATTCGTCAGATTGCCAGGGGTGGGGGTCATTTGGAGGCCCCGGCAGCCGGTAGTCTGGGTCGGCTGCGGCACCCCCCACGATCACCGCACCACGAGGTGAGTTCGGCCTGCGGCCATCGACACGTCCTACGGCGTATCGACACGTCTTACGGCATGAGGATGACGAACAGGTGCTCATAGCGGGCCGGTACCGGCTGCACGATCCGATCGGTCGCGGTGCGATGGGGGAGGTCTGGCGGGGCGTCGACGAGACGCTCGGCAGGCCGGTCGCCGTCAAGCTTCTCCTCCCCCACGACTCCGATCCCACCGCCACCTCCCGTTTCCGGCTGGAGGCGCAGACCGCGGGGCGGCTCAACCACCCGTATGTGGTGGGCGTGTACGACTTCGGCGAGTACGACGGCCGGCTCTTCCTGGTGATGGAACTGGTCGACGGCGACAGTCTCGCCCGCCGGCTCTCCACAGGCGGACCGCTGCCCGCCGGGCAGGTGGCCCGGATCGCCACGCAGGCCGCCGCCGGGCTCGCCGCCGCCCATCAGCAGGGCATCGTGCACCGCGACATCAAGCCGGCCAACCTCCTGCTGGACGCCGACGGCACCCTGAAGATCGGTGACTTCGGCATCGCCCGCTTCGTCGACGACCCGTCCGGCGCGCTCACCACGACCGGGCAGATCGTCGGCACCAGCCTGTACCTCGCACCCGAGCGGGCCCTCGGGCAGCCCGCCGGTCCGGCCTGCGACGTGTACGCGCTGGGCTGCGTGCTGTACCAACTCCTCACCGGGCGCCCGCCGTTCCAGGCCGACAGCGCGGTGGCGATCCTGCACCAGCACCTCGACTCCGCCCCCGTGCCACCCCGGCAGCTCGGCGTCCTGCTCCCGCCCGCCTTCGAGAACTACCTCCTCGGCCTGCTCGCCAAGCAGCCCGAAGACCGGCCGACCGCGCAACGGGTCGCCGAGTGGTTCGGCGGCGGGGCGTGGCAGGGGCGGCCCGAACCGCTGCCCGCACCGGCGGCGGTGCCCGCCGTGTCAGCCATGTCATCCGTGTCAGCCAGGACGGCGTCCCCCGCGCCGGTGTTCCCGGTTCCGGCGGAGACCGGGCCTCCTACCACGTACGCCCTGCCGTCCACCGCCGGCCGGGCGGCGTCCCGCCCGCGTGCGGCCCGGCGTCCGCAGGGGCCGGCGGTGCGGGGTGCCGTCCGGCGGCGGCCGAGGGTGGCGGGGATCGTCGCCGGGGTGGTGGTGTTCCTGGCCGCAATGCTCGCCGGCATGCTCTTCTTCGCGCCGGGCCGCAGCACCGCGGACAGCCCCGGCGACACCGCCCCGGGCACGACGGCCCCCGCGCCGACACCGAGCGCCGCCCCGTCGGGGGCCGCCGCCCTGCCCGTCGTACCCGCTCCGTCCCCCACCGTGGCCGTCACGGCGGCCACCCGGGAGGAGCAGAAGGGGGACAAGAAACAGCGTGCGGGCAACAAGGGGCCGGGCAAGGGTGGCGAGGACGACAGGGCCGACGGGGGCGACGGGGGCGACGGGGGCGATGAGGCCGACGAAGACTGACGTGTGACCGTCAGTTGTTCCAGGTCTCGTCGTACGGGTCGTGCGGTGTCGGGACCGGTTTGGCGGCCGTGACCTGGAAGTACGGGATCGGGCCGTGGTTGACCGGATCCTTGGTGCGGCGGGCGGTGTAGGTGCCGGTGACCTCCAGCCAGGCGTCCGGTTGCAGGACCGGCGGGATCCGGCCGGTCAGGCCGATCTTCACCGGCTGGGCGTCGGCGGCACAGCAGTTGAGGGCCATGCGGACCAGGTAGGGGGCGCCGCTGTGGTCCAGGGCGACGAAGCCGGTGACCTTGATCTGCCGGCCCTCCAGGGAGCGGCCGTGGTCGTAGACCGCGCGGCCCGCGTAGTCGACCAGGCTCAGACGCAGGGGGCCCTCGGCGGGGAGATGCCCGTAGCCGTACGGCTGTTGCAGGGCCGTACCGGCGCGCAGGGCGCTGTAGGAGCCGAGGGCGGGCGGGGCGACCAGGATCAGGGCGAGGAGGGGGAGGACGAGGAGCCAGGAGACGCGGGGTTCGTGGTGGGTGTGGGCGGGGTCGTGGTCTTCGGCGCCGGACTGGGCGTGTGCGTCGGCGCCGGACCGGGCGTGTGCGTCGGCGTCGGACCGGGCGTGTGCGTCGGCGCCGGACCGGGCGTGTGCGTCGGCGCCGGACCGGGCGTGTGCGTCGACGCCGGACCGGGCGTGTGCGTCGGCGCCGGACCGGGCGTGTGCGTCGGCGTGGTCCTCGGCGTGGTTGTCCGCGTCGGGCTGGGCGCGCGTCGCCCGCCACTCGTACCAGACCGTGGCCACGGCCGCCGCGATCAGTACGACGCCGGAGGCCAGCAGCATCGGGCGCAGGCCGGCCTTGACGTAGCGCAGGTAGAGGTCGGTGAAGCCGGCGTGCAGCAGGCCCGCCCCGAGCAGGAACAGGACCGCCGCCTGTGCCTGGCGGTTCACAGGAGCACCGTCCCGGTCAGGACCGCCCCGGTGATGGCGAGGACGAAGGTGGCGGGGGCGAAGCGCAGGGCGAAGCCGCGGCCGAAGGTGCCCGCCTGCATCGCGAACAGCTTCAGGTCGACCATCGGGCCGACGACCAGGAACGCCAGCCGCGCGGTGAGCGAGAACTGGGACAGCGAGGCCGCCACGAACGCGTCCGCCTCCGAGCAGATCGACAGCAGTACGGCCAGGACGGCGAGCGCCAGCACGGAGACCACCGGGTTGCCGGCCGCCATCCGCAGCCACTCCTCCGGGACGACGGCCTTGAGCGTCGCCGCGGCCATCGCGCCGACCACCAGGAAACCGCCGGCGTGCATCACGTCGTGCCGGACCGAGCCCCAGAACGCGGCGCCCTTGCTCTGGCCGTCGTAGGCCGCGCGGGCCGGGGGACGCAGCCAGTCGGCGCGGCCGAGGCGCTGCCACAGCCAGCCCATCGCGCAGGCCACCAGCAGGCTCGCGACGAGACGGGCGAGGACCATCTCGGGGTTGTTCGGGAAGGCGACCGCGGTCGCCGTCAGCACGATCGGGTTGATCGCCGGGGCGGACAGCAGGAACGCGAGCGCGGCGGCCGGCGTGACGCCCCGCCGTACCAGCGCCCCGGCCACCGGTACGGACGCGCACTCGCAGCCGGGCAGCACCGCGCCCGCCATACCGGCCACCGGGACCGCCAGGGCGGGCCGTTTCGGCAGCGCGCGGGCGAAGAAGGACGGCGGGACGAACACCGCGATGGCCGCCGACAGCAGCACGCCCAGGACGAGGAAGGGCAGCGCCTGGACGACCACGGCGACGAACACGGTCATCCAGCTCTGCATCACCGGCGCGGACAGGACCCGCCGGATCGAGCCCTGCGCCACCACCATGAGCACGAGCAACAGGGTGAGCGCGAGCGGCGAGTTGAGGCGGCGGGGCCCTTCCGGGGCTCTTGCCGCGGGGGTGTCCGGGACACTCTCCCGCGGGGCTGCTTTGGTGACGGCCACGGCCGAGGTACCTCCGGTGGTGCGGCAGGGCGCTGGTTTCCCTCCCCTTCAGTACGGCGAACGGGGAGCGAACGTTCAACGGGTGCTGGAACCACCCGTGAGAGTGAGGCAGTCTTCTCCCTCGTGGCTAGCGTTCCGAATCAGAGTCCGCCGGGTGACCCGGCCGCCCCCATGGTGGTGTGCGGTGACGACGGACTCGCACACCGGCTCGCCGCCGAACTGCGCGGGGTCTACGGCGAGCGGGTCACGCTGGTCGTGCCGCCCTCCGAGCGTGCCGTGCGGCCCCCGGTCGTCGGCCGGGGCCGGGCGGCCTCGGCGCTGCTCGACCGGGTGGTGACCGCGGCCGTCAACCGGGCCGGGGGCAATGGCGCGTCCGAGCCGCCGCCGCCCGACGCACGGGTGGTGGAGGCCGCCGAGCCGGCCGAGGCCGTGCTCGCCGAGGCGGGTGTGGAGCGGGCGGCCGCGCTGGCGCTCGTGTACGACGACGACGAGACCAACATCCGCGCCGCCCTCACCGCCCGCCGCCTCAACCCCCGGCTGCGGCTCGTGCTGCGGCTGTACAACCGTCGGTTGGGCCAGCACATCGAGGAACTCCTCGACCAGGCCGCGGCGTTGGCGACCAGCGGGACGGACGGAGCCGGCGCGACGGGCGGGCCGGGCGGGGTCGCGGCGCTGGCCGGGGCGGTCGGGGCGGCCGGGGTGGGTGACGCTTCCACGACTGTGCTGTCCGACGCCGACACGGCCGCGCCCGCACTGGCCGCCAGCGCGATCGTCGGCACCAGCAAGGTCGTCCAGACCGACGGGCTGCTGCTGCGCGCGGTGGAACGGCAGCCGCCGGGACCCGGCCAGGTCGCCGACCCGGGCCTCGCCACCCTCGCGCTGCTCTCCGCGACCAGCAACGACCCGGCGGGCGCGGACGGTTCGGAGGGCAGCGGGGACCAGGGGCCGCGGCTGCTGCCGGACGCGGCGGCGGTCCGGGCCGCGACCGGGCGCGGGACCGTCGTACTGGAGCAGGTGTCGTACTCCGGGCCGGCGCTGTCCGCGGGGCGCGGGATCGTACCGCCGTTCGCCTCGTTGTTCTCGCGGCGGCTGCGGTGGTCGCTGGCGGGGTCGGTGGCGTGTGTGATCGCGTTGGCGGTGGCGTTGTGGCTGGTCACCGACATGCATCCGCTGGGGGCCTTCTATCTGACGCTGCTCGATCTCTTCGCCATCGACGACCCGGCGATCGGGGACTCGACAGGGCGGCAGGTGCTCCAACTCCTGTCCGGGCTGGTCGGGTTGCTGCTGTTGCCGGTACTGCTGGCCGCGGTGCTCGAAGCGCTGGGCACCTTCCGGACCGCCTCCGCGCTGCGGAAGCCGCCGCGGGGGCTGGGCGGGCATGTGGTGCTGCTCGGGCTCGGCAAGATCGGCACACGGGTGCTGACACGGCTGCGGGAGCTGAACATCCCCGTGGTGTGCGTCGAGTCCGACCCCGAGGCGCGGGGGCTCGCGACCGCCCGGCGGCTGCGGGTGCCGGTCGTGCTCGGGGACGTCACCCAGGAGGGCGTCCTGGAGGCCGCGAAGATCCACCGCGCGCGAACGCTGCTCGCGGTGACCAGCGCGGACACCACGAACCTGGAGGCCGTGCTGTACGCCCGGTCCGTACGGCCCGATCTGCGCGTCGTCCTTCGCCTGTACGACGACGACTTCGCGACCGCCGTGTACCGCACCCTCCGGGCCGCGCATCCGGGGGCCTCCACGCGGAGCCGGAGTGTGTCGCATCTGGCGGCGCCCGCGTTCGCCGGGGCGATGATGGGGCGGCAGATCCTGGGGGCGATCCCGGTCGAGCGGCAGGTGCTGCTGTTCGCGGCGCTCGAGGTGCGCGGCCATCCCCAGCTGGAGGGGAAGACGGTGGGGGAGGCGTTCCGGGCGGGGGCGTGGCGGGTGTTGGCCTTGGACACGAGGGCCTCCGGCGGGGGGCGGGCGGGGTCGGCCGCGGACGCCTCTTCCGAGGAGCCGAGGTCGGCGGGCGGCTCGGGACTGGTGTGGGACCTGCCCGACACGTATGTCCTGCGGGGCTCGGACCGGGTCGTGCTGGCCGCGACCCGTCGGGGGCTGGCGGAGTTGCTGGGCCGACGGAGTCGGGAGCGGGCGGGTACGTAGGCGCTGGTTCGCGGGGTTTCACTCCCGCCGGGGTGCTCTCCCGCCGGGGTGCTCCCCCGCCGGGGTGCTCCCCCGCCGGGGCTTCCCCCCGCCGAGGGCTTCGCCCCGGCCGAGCTTCCCTGCGGGGGGCTTCCTCCCCCGGCCCAGCTTCCCCCCGGCCGAGCTTCCCCGCGGGGGGCTTCCCCGCCGGGCTTCCCCCGCCGAGCTTCCCCGCCGGGCGCTCCCTCCGCCGGGACTTCGCCACGCCAGGCTTCGCCTCCCACCCCAGGGAAGCTCTCTCCCGGACTCCCGGACTCCCGGACTCCCGGCCCCCCGGACTCCCGGACTCCCGGACTCCCGGACCCCCGGCCCACGTCCGCCCGCCACCCGACTCGGTCGGTCACGTCGTGGGCAGGTGCCTCTCCGCGAAGTCCAGTTCCAGCCTCACCTGTTTGATGCGCTCGTCCACGACCAGGGAGCCGTGGCCGGCGTCGTAGCGGTAGACCTCGTGGACTGCTCCTCGGGACTCCAGGCGCTTGACGTAGTTGTCGATCTGGCGGATGGGGCAGCGGGGATCGTTGACGCCGGCGGAGATGTAGACAGGGGCCTTGACCTGGTCGACGTAGGTCAGGGGGGAGGACGCCTCGAAGCGTTCCGGGACCTCCTCCGGGGTGCCGCCGAGGAGGGTGCGGTCCATGGCCTTCAGGGCTTCCATCTCGTCGTGGTACGCCGCGACGTAGTCGGCGACCGGGACCGCCGCGATGCCCAGGGTCCACGCGTCGGGCTGGGTGCCGATGCCGAGGAGGGTGAGGTAGCCGCCCCAGGAGCCGCCGGTGAGGATCAGACGGGAGGGGTCGGCGAGGCCGGAGGTGATCGCCCAGGCGCGGACCGCCTCGATGTCCTCCAGCTCGATCAGGCCGACCCGGTGCTTCAGGGCGTCCGTCCAGGCACGGCCGTAGCCCGTGGAGCCGCGGTAGTTGACGCGGACCACCGCGTACCCGTGGTCGACCCAGGCCGCCGGGCCGGCCGCGAAGGAGTCGCTGTCGTGCCAGGTGGGGCCGCCGTGGATGTCGAAGACGGTGGGGAGCGGGCCGGTGCTGCCCGCCGGCCTCTGGACCAGGGCGTGGATGCGGCCGCCGGGGCCCTCCACCCACACGTCCTCCACGGGGACCGAGCCCGGGGACTTCATGCCGGGCGGGTCGAGGACGGCCCGGCCGGTGGTCGAGCGGACCGTGGACGGCTCGGCGGCGGAGGACCAGAGGTACTCCACGCTGCCGTCGGGGCGGGCCGTCGCCCCGGACACCGTGCCCGGCGGGGTGGGGACCCTGACCAGCTCGCGGGTGGCCAGGTCGTAGCGGAAGAGCTCGCTGCGCGCCTCGAAGCTGTGCGAGATCAGCAGGCCCGTGCCGTCCGGGTACCACTCGGCTCCGACGTCACCGGGCAGGTCCAGGTCGAGGTCGCTCTCCTCGCCGGTGGACACGTCCCAGACCAGGGGCTCCCAGCGGCCTCGACGCTGGTGGCCGATCAGCAACCGGGCGTCCCCCTCCACCGGCGCGAAGCCGAGGATCTCCAGGCCGAGTTCCAGGGTGCCGCCCTTGGTGTCGTCGAGGTCGGCGACCGGCGTGCCGTCGGGACGCAGGACACGCAGCGCCGAGTGCATCGCGTCGCCGTGCTCGGTGTGCTCGATCGCGATCAGGGATCCGTCGTGGGAGAGGTCGCCGACGCCGGCGGACTCGCGGTGGCGGTAGATCTCCACCGGGTCCTCACCGGGACGGCTGAGATGGATCGTCGTACCGTCCTCGTCGGTGGAGCGGCCCACGACCGCCGTGCCGTCCCGGCCGAGGGCGAGACCCGCCGGGTAGGACGCCTCCAGGCCGGGCGTGGCGAGTTCGTCCGCACCGCCTTCGAAGGGCTGGCGGCGCCAGACCCCGAACTCGTCGCCGTCCTTGTCGTCGAACCACCACACCCAGCGGCCGTCCGGGGAGAGCACGCCGTCCGTCGTGCCGTTCGGCCGGTCGGTCACCTGGCGTTGTCCGCCTGTCGCACGGTCCCAGGCGTACAGCTCGTACGTCCCTGTCGCGTTCGACACGAACAGGGAGTGGTCCGGTGCGTCCTCCGCCCAGTCGGGCAGTGACACCCGGGGCGCCCGGAAGCGCTTCTCCCAGTCCGGCATCTCCTCGTTCCGCGTCTGTGCTGCGGACCCGTTGCTCTCAGTCATGGCCCCATACTGCCCGCCCGGACCGACAACGCGCTGGCCAGGCCCCCAGCCTGTGGATAACTTCCACCGCCCTCTTCCGCTCCCCTCACCGAGCCGGCCCCTTGGAGCAGCCGCACAAGCCGACCCCGCGAACCGTCTCCCTGCCGCAGCGCCGTACCGTGGGAGCGTGTACCGGTTTCTGCTGACGCCCCGTTGGTGGGGGATCAACGTCTTCGTGCTGCTCGCCATCCCCTTCTGCGTCTTCATGGGGTCCTGGCAGCTGAGCCGGTTCGAGGACCGTATGCAGGACCACCGCAGCGCGGTGACGCAGGCAGCGACGAGTGAGCGGGAGGCGGCACGTCCGCTGGACGAGATGCTGCCCGTGGACAAGGCGACGTCCGGACGGCAGGTCACCGCGACCGGGCGCTACGACCGGCAGCTGCTCGTCCCCGACCGGGAGCTGGACGGCAGGAACGGCTACTACGTCCTGACCCTGCTGCGTACCGACCGGGGCGAGGCCCTCCCCGTCGTCCGGGGCTGGCTCCCGGGGTCGCCCGATCCGGCCAAGGCTCCGGCCGCGCCGAAGGGCGAGGTCACCGTCACGGGCGCGTTGCAGGCGTCCGAGACGCCCGGGGACAACGGGGTCAGTGCGCAGGGCGGTTTGCCGGCCGGGCAGACCGCGGCGATCAGCGCGGCGTCGCTGGTGAACCTCGTGCCGTACGACGTGTACGACGCGTGGGTGACCCTGGCCCGGGCGGACTCCGGGATGACGGCCGTACCGGCGTCGGCGCCCGCGGACAGCGGGCTGGACCTGAAGGCGTTCCAGAACCTGGGGTACACCGGGGAATGGTTCGTTTTCGCCGGGTTCGTGGTGTTCATGTGGTTCCGGCTGCTGCGGCGCGAGGTGGAGTTCGTCCGGGACGCGGAGTTGGGGCTGGTCCCGGACGAGGACCCGGACGAGGGCGAGGGCGAGGGCCGGGGTCAGGACCAGCAACGGATGACTGTCTGACGCCGGGCCGCCGGGCGACCGGCGGGGGCGATCAGACCCCCGCCAGCAACCCCGTCCAGTACACGACCCCCGCGCACGCGTTGGGCACCGTCGCCGAGATCGACGGGGCGCCGCCCTCCGCCGTGTTGGTGACCGTCACGCTGCCGTCGGCCGTGCCGCCGTCCTCCGTGACCAGCTGGGGGGTGGTCCCGGTGTCGCCGCCGGCGGTCGTGGTGCCGCCGTCCACGGTGGGGTCCTGTGTGGGGCTCGGGTCGGGGGGCGGGGGGGTGCCGGTGTCGCCGGTCGAGTTGTCGCCGCCGGTCGGGGGACAGGTCTCCGTGGGAACCCAGGCGAACTGCACCTCGTAGGAGGATCCCGGCTTCAGCAGCAGTGAGGTGACCTCGAGGGACGGGTCGGGCAGCGCCGCCGCCGCGTCCCCGGCGATGTGCCGGACCGCACTGATCTTGGTGGCGTCGGCCGCGCCCATCGGCGTCGGAGTGAGGGTGCCGGGACCGCTGACCGTACAGCTCGTGCCGGAGACGTTGGTGAAGCGGAAGGTGCCGTAGACCGCGCCGACGGAGTCGGGGGAATTGACGGTCTGGGTGGGCGAGCCGATCTCGGCCGCCGAGCACACCGGGGCGCCGGCCGCCGCGCCGGCGGAGGGCGTGCCGGAGGTACCGCCGGAGCCGGCGGCCCTGCCGGTGGCCTTGTCCTTCTTGTCTTCCTTCGGCTGGGGTTTGCTCTTGTTCTCGGTCTTGCCCGCGGAGCCGCCGGAGGTGGTCTCGCCGCCCTCCGGGCCCTTGCCCTGGCCCGCCCCGCCCTGCGCCTGCGAGCCATGGCCGGCGATGGAGGGGTCGACGCCGGGACCGGCGGCGTTGGAGACGTGCCACAGGGCCGGGATCGCCGTGCCGACGAAGAGGGCGGCGGCCGCCATGCCGACGACGGCCTGCCTCTTGCGGGCCCGTCGGGCGGGTACCGCCTTGCGGAGGTGGTCGAGAGTGCCGTCGCGTGGCTCGATCTCCTCGACGGCCTGGTGCAGCAGGTTGCGCAGTGCCAGCTCGTCCGAGTCGAGCCCTGTGGAGCTCTGGTCGTCGGGGCCGTGGTTCACAGTTCCGTTCCCAGCGTGCGATTGCTTCGGCGGGCGCGTGTCCGCGCCCGGCTCGTGCCATGCGTAGGGCTCATGTTCGTGCGGGACGCGCAGATGGCGCCGTCCCTCCTGGTCGCCGCTCATACCGGGGCCTCCATGGCGACCCGCAGGGCGGCGATGCCGCGCGAGCCGTACGCCTTGACGGAGCCCAGCGATATCCCGAGCGTCTCGGCGACCTGGGCCTCGGTCATGTCCGCGAAGTACCGCAGGACCAGGACCTCGCGCTGGCGGCGCTGCAGGCCCTTCATCGCCTTGATCAGGGAGTCGCGCTCCAGCTGGTCGTACGCCCCCTCCTCGGCGCTCGCCATGTCGGGCATCGGCTTGGACAGCAGCTTCAGTCCGAGGATGCGCCGGCGCAGGGCCGAGCGGGAGAGGTTGACCACCGTCTGGCGCAGGTACGCGAGCGTCTTCTCCGGGTCACGGACGCGTTTGCGTGCCGAGTGGACGCGGATGAACGCCTCCTGGACGACGTCCTCGCAGGACGCGGTGTCGTCGAGGAGGAGCGCCGCGAGGCCCAGCAGCGAGCGGTAGTGGGCGCGGTAGGTCTCGGTGAGGTGATCGACGGTGGTCCCGGCCGTCACCTGGTCTTCGGCGTACTCGGCACCGTCACGCTGACTGGGTATGCGGGCCGGCCGCGCTGCGGGCATGGGCGCGATCACCGGCATGCCGCCGGGCGTACCGGGCATGCGGGGTCGTAGCGCCGGGCGGTTCGGCCGGAGGGCCGTACCGGGGGGCGCCGCAATGAGTTCGAGAACCTCTGCCACGCCAGTTGGACACGCTTCCCCCCGTCAGGGTTGTACGCGACTGCCCGTCTTCTGTCAGGGAGCACAACTGACCGTGCGTCAAACGCGCTCATGCCTACCCGCTCTTCCCCTGTGTCCTGAATGACCGGGGCGTCCCCACGCCCCGCACCGCGTCCCCGCGCCCTCCTGAAAGGGCGTTCGCAAAGACGCTCCCCGCCCTCCGCGCGGTTGCGGAGGGCGGGGAGCGTCTTTGCGAACGCCGAGCAGGCTCGGTTCAAGTGGTCCGGACCATCGTCCGTGTCCATGTCTTACACAGATCTTACAAATGAACGCGGTTTCAGCCAGGACTTTTCCGGCAGGAACCCCATGCCGCACCACGTGTCGCTCATTACACCAAGCGCAAGAGAACGCGCTTTCGTCACCGGAACACGGCCGGAATCAGCGTAACTCCACCGCATACGCCAAAATCCCGCCGAACAGGGCGAACCGGGGCGAATGCGCGACTCCCTCACTGGAACTCCCCCGCGACCAGCTCCGCGATCTGCGCGGTGTTGAGGGCGGCGCCCTTGCGCAGGTTGTCCCCGCAGACGAAGAGTTCCAGCGCGGTCGGATCGTCGAGCGCCCGGCGCACCCGGCCCACCCAGGTCGGATCCGTACCGACGACGTCGGCGGGCGTCGGGAACTCCCCCGCCGCCGGATCGTCGAAGAGGACCACCCCGGGGGCCGTGGCGAGGATCTCGCGCGCCTTTGAGACGGTGACCTCGCCCTCGAAGCGGGCGTGGACGGTGAGGGAGTGCGTGGTGACGACCGGCACCCGTACGCAGGTCACCGCGACCGGCAGTTTCGGCAGCCCGAGGATCTTGCGGGACTCGTCCCGCACCTTCATCTCCTCGGAGGACCAGCCGTCCTCGCGCAGCGACCCCGCCCACGGTACGACGTTCAGCGCGACCGGCTCCGGGAACGGCCCGGTGTTGTCGCCGACGGCCCGCCGTACGTCACCGGGGCTGGTCCCCAGCTCGGTGCCGGCCACCAGGGACAGTTGCTGGCGCAGGGTCTCGACGCCGGCGCGTCCGGCCCCGCTGACCGCCTGGTAGGAGGAGACGACCAGTTCGCGCAGTCCGAACTCGGCGTGCAGCGCGCCCAGGGCCACGATCATGGACAGGGTCGTGCAGTTGGGGTTGGCGATGATCCCGCGCGGCCGCCTGCGGGCCGCGTGCGGATTGACCTCGGGCACGACCAGCGGCACGTCCGGGTCCATCCGGAAGGCGCCCGAGTTGTCGACCACCACGGCGCCCTTGGCGGCGGCGATCGGCGCCCACTGGGCGGCGACCTCGTCCGGCACGTCGAACATCGCGACGCCGACACCGTCGAAGGCGTCCTCGGTGAGCGCCGTCACCTCGACCTGTTCGCCGCGCACGGCCAGTTTGCGGCCGGCCGAGCGCGGTGAGGCGATCAGTCGGATCTCGCCCCAGATGTCCGCGTGCTGGGACAGGATCTGGAGCATGACCGTGCCGACGGCTCCGGTCGCTCCCACGACCGCGAGCGTCGGTCGTCCGGATCGACCGGATCCCGTCCCTGCCATCAGCGTCCGGTGCCCCCGTAGACGACGGCCTCGTCGCTGTCGGAGTCGAGTCCGAAGGCGGAGTGGACCGCGCGGACGGCCTCGGACACGTCGTCGGCGCGGGTGACCACCGAGATACGGATCTCGGAGGTCGAGATCAGCTCGATGTTGACGCCCGCGTCGCTCAGCGCCTCGAAGAAGGAGGCGGTGACGCCCGGGTTGGTCTTCATCCCGGCGCCGACGAGGGAGATCTTGCCGATCTGGTCGTCGTAGCGCAGCGACTCGAAGCCGATGCCGCCCTTGTTCCGCTCCAGGGCGTCGATGGCCTTGCGGCCCTCGGTCTTCGGCAGGGTGAAGGAGATGTCCGTCAGGCCGGTGGAGGCGGCGGACACGTTCTGCACGATCATGTCGATGTTGATCTCGGCGTCGGAGATCGCACGGAAGATCGCGGCGGCCTCGCCCGGCTTGTCCGGCACGCCGACGACCGTGACCTTGGCCTCGGAGGTGTCGTGCGCGACACCGGAGATGATGGCCTGCTCCACCTTCTGGTCCCCTTGCTCGATCGGCTCACTGCTGACCCACGTGCCCCGCAGCCCGCTGAAGGACGAACGGACGTGGATCGGGATGTTGTAGCGGCGCGCGTACTCCACACACCGGTGGAGCAGCACCTTCGACCCGGAGGCCGCCAGCTCCAGCATGTCCTCGAAGGAGATCCAGTCGATCTTCTTCGCCTTCTTCACCACCCGCGGGTCGGCGGTGAACACGCCGTCGACATCGGTGTAGATCTCGCACACCTCGGCGTCGAGCGCGGCGGCGAGGGCGACGGCCGTGGTGTCGGACCCGCCACGCCCCAGCGTGGTGATGTCCTTCTTGTCCTGGCTGACACCCTGGAAGCCGGCGACGATGGCGATGTTGCCCTCGTCCAGCGCCGTCCTGATCCGGCCCGGCGTGACGTCGATGATCCGCGCTTTGTTGTGGACCGAGTCGGTGATGACACCTGCCTGGCTGCCGGTGAACGACTGGGCCTCGTGGCCCAGGTTCTTGATCGCCATGGCCAGCAGCGCCATGGAGATCCGCTCTCCGGCGGTCAGCAGCATGTCGAACTCACGGCCGGCAGGCATCGGAGACACCTTTTCGGCGAGATCGATCAGCTCGTCCGTCGTGTCGCCCATCGCGGAAACGACGACGACCACCTGGTGGCCGTTCTGCTTCGCTTCCACGATCCGCTTGGCGACGCGCTTGATGCCCTCGGCATCGGCTACGGAGGAGCCTCCGTACTTCTGCACGACAAGGCCCACGTGCGCTCCTCGCTCACTTAGTCTGTTTTCCGCAGTCCAGACATACGTGTGGGTACTGCGGTCGGCTCAGTCTATCGAGCGCCCGAAATCCGCCTCCGCGGTATCGCATGCTGAGACCAGAGCGCCCAGGTCAGCGCATGCCCATTCGGAGGCGCCCGGAAAAGTGCCAAGCGTCACAGATCCGCGCTGTCACTTAAGTTTCAAGCACTAGGGTGCGGCCTGTGCACGTACTTCTCGTGGAAGACGACGAGCCGGTCGCCCAGTCCCTGCGACGCGGTCTGACCCGCTACGGCTTCGAGGTCGACTGGGTCGCCACGGGCGCCGCCGCGCTGGCCCACCCCGAGCCCTACGACGTCGTCCTGCTCGATCTCGGGCTGCCCGACACCGACGGTCTCGACGTCTGCAAGGCGCTGCGCGGCCGCGGTGACGTGCCGATCATCGTGATCAGCGCGCGCAGCGACGAGACGGACCGCGTGGTGGGGCTGGAGCTCGGCGCCGACGACTACGTGACCAAGCCGTTCGGGGTCCGGGAGGTCATCGCGCGGATACGAGCGGTCATGCGCCGCGTCCAGCCCCGTACCCCAGCCGCCGGGAGCACCGTCGACCGCTACGGCCCCCGCCTCACCGTCGACCGCAAGGCCGCCCGCGTCCGCCTCGACGGCGAGGAGGTGGCGCTCACGCCCAAGGAGTACGACCTGCTGTCCTTCCTCACCGAGGAGCCGGGCGCGCTGATGTCGCGCGAGCAGATCATGGAGGCGGTCTGGGACGCGAACTGGTTCGGGCCGACGAAGACGCTGGACGTGCACGTGGCGGCGCTGCGGCGGAAGTTCGCCGGGGCCGTCGCGATCGAGGCGGTGCGTGGGGTGGGCTTCCGCCTGGAGATCGTCGAGGACGCCGGGCCCTCATGAACCGCCAGCTCATCCGCAGCTACATCCTGCTCGTCGCGGTCGCCATCCTGCTGTTCACGGTGCCGGTGGCCTTCACCCTCACCAAGCAGCTGCGGGACGACACCGAACTGTCGGTCCTGCGCGAGGCCAACACCATGGCGCTGCTGCTGGGCAACGGCGATCGCATCTCGTGCGAAGCCCTCACCGAGGTGGCCAGGGCGTACGGCGGCCGGACGCCCGGCGCCGTCGAGGTGACCCCCACCAGCAGCTGTGCCCCGGACCTGCCTAAGCCCGCCGCGGGCCCGGCGCTGACCCGGGCGGTGAAGCGGAACGCGCCGACGACCGACTGGGGCTCGGACTTCATCTGGGGCAGGCACCTGACGGTCACCGTGCCCGCCGACGGGGACGCGGCCGTCCGGATCGTCTACTCGACCTCGGACATGACCAGGCGGCTGTGGCAGATCTGGGGTTTCCGGGCCGGGCTCGCCGTCCTCGTCCTGGCGGCGGCCGCCGCGATCGGCTCGGTCGTCGCCCGTCGCCTCACCCGCCCCCTGCGCGAACTCAACGCCATGGCGAGCAAGTTCAGCGACGGCGACCTGACCGCGCGCTCACCGGTGACGGGGCCGCCGGAGACCCAGACCCTCGCCCGCACCCTCAACCAGGGCGCGGAACGCCTGGACACCCTGATCGCCGCCCAGCGCATCTTCGTGGCCGACGCCTCCCACCAACTGCGCACCCCCCTCACGGCGTTGCGCCTGTCCCTGGACAACATCGCGGACGGCGTGGACGACGAGTTCGTACGGGAGGACGTGGAGCTGGCGACCGCCGAGGTGGTCCGGATGAGCCGGCTCGTCAACGGGCTGCTGGTGCTGGCGCGGGCCGAGGCGAAGGTCGCGGCGGCGGAGCCGCTGCTCCTGCGGGACATCGTGGACGAGCGTCTGACGGTGTGGAGGCCGGCCGCCGACGAGCGCGGTGTCACCATCGCGCTCAGGGGGAGTATCGACGGCCGGCTGCTGGTGATGTCCAGCCCCGGTGCCCTGGACCAGGTGCTGGACAACGTGTTCTCGAACGCCCTGGAGGTGTCTCCGGACGGCGGCACGATCACCGTCCGGGCTCAGGCGCAGGGCGACGAGGTGGTGCTGTCGGTGCTCGACGAGGGCCCCGGCATGTCGGACGCCGAGAAGTCCCGCGCCTTCGACCGCTTCTGGCGGGGCCAGGGCCTGACCGGCCGCTCCGGCTCCGGACTCGGCCTCGCCGTCGTCAGACAGCTGGTGACCGACGACGGCGGAACCGTGACGCTCCGGGACGCTCCCGGCGGCGGGCTGTGCGTGGAGATCCGCCTGCGGGCGGCGCACAGGGGTGGCAGCTGAGAGAGAGCCGAGGGGGCGGCCGAGGATCAGCCCCCGGGCCTCAGCTCTCGGGCCTCAGCTCTCGGGCCTCAGCTCTCGGGCATCGCCGAGGAGTGGTGGTTCTGGATCTTCCACGTTCCGCCGACCTTCTCGTACTCGTACGAGTAACGAGCCTTCACCACACGCTTCTTGCCGGTGTCGGGGTCGGTGAGCGTGAACTCGTACACACCAGTGTCGATCGCGGAGTTGCCGTCGAGGACCTTGACGATCGTCTGGATCTTCTTGCCGACCGGCTTGTTCAGCAGGAAGTGCTCGAAGTAGTCGACTATTTCGGCGCGGTCCGTTCTGACCTTGTCGGAGACCGTGGGCAGCAGGACCGCGTCCTTCGCGTACAGGTCGGCCACCTTGTCCGGGTCGCCGGTCTGCAGAGCCGTGTTCCAGCCGTCGAACAGCGTGGCGACCTGCTGCTGGGTGGGCTTCGCCGGAGTGTTTGAACCGGCCAGGCTGACGCCGGCGGCCACGCTGCCGACGGTGACCAGGGCAGTGGCGGTGACGAGGGCTGCGCTCTTGGCCATGGAACGACGGGTCATCGCTGTCTCCTGCGGTGCGAGGTGGGTGCTTCGGGTGGGTCCTTCTCCCTCCGCGTTCGCTGCGGTGTGGAGTGACTCCAGACTCGCTTTCCGCTGGTTAGCGCCCGTGCAGCCGACGTACAGGACAGAGCCAGGGTTCCGCCAATGTGCGCCGCGTGCCCGCCATGTCACGCGGCGTCAGCGGCCCGCCCCCGCAGGAGACTGACGCCTGCTCCCAGCGATACGACGCCCATGCCCACGGCGGTCATGATGCCCTGGGTGCCGTCGACGACGAAGGGGGCGGCCGCGGCGACGGCCAGGTTGAACAGGAAGAGGAACCAGAGGACGGGCTTGGAGGCGAGCAGCGACTTCATGACGGTTTCCTTGCGCTGAGGGGCCGGTGAGAGCCAGTGAGGGCCGGTGACCTGGTGCGACGGTGTGCGACCTTGTGACCTCAACCATTCCGTTTCGCGAGGGCCGTCACGAGGGAGCGCTCTCCCGAACCGGGGGTGTAGCGCGCTACACCCACCGAGAGCGGCGGGACCATGACGGAGCTGCTGCTTCCGGCGATCGTGCTGCTCGGCAGCTCCGTGCGGTGGCTGACCGGGATGGGCTTCGCCCTGGTCGCCGTACCCGCGCTGGTGCTGTTGCCGGGCCCGTCCGACGGGGTCGTGCCGGCCAACTGCGCGGCCGGGACGATCAGCGTCGTGGGGTTGGCCGACGGGTGGCGACGCGTTCGGCCGTCCGCGACGGTCCCCCTGTGCGCGGCGGCGGCCTGCACGGTCCCGGCGGGCACCTGGCTGACCCGCCGACTCCCCGCGCCCGCCCTGATGTTGGTCATGGGCGGCCTGGTGACGGTGGCGGTGGGGCTGGTGATGCGGGGCGCACGGGTGCCGGCGCTCCGGGGCCGCCTGGGCGCGGTGGCGGCGGGCGCCGCGGGCGGCCTCATGAACGCGGCGGCGGGCGTCGGCGGCCCGCCCGTCTCCCTGTACGCCGTCAACGCGGGCTGGACGTACGGGAGTTCGTCCCGAACGCGATGTTCTACGGCGCCATCGTGAACGCCCTCTCGGTGGCGTCGAGCGGGGGCTGTAGGACTGTTGGACTGCAGGGGCTCAGCACTCTGCGCACGAGGACCGGCTAGCCCTCCCGCGCCCACGGCCGCAGCTTCTGCGGGTTGCGGACCGCCCAGATCCGGGTGACGCGCCCTTCGGAGACGTCGAACGAGGCCACGGTCATGACGACGCCGGCCCGCTGGGCCACCAGGCCCGGCACACCGTTGACCGACCGCTCCAGGAGTTCGAGCCCCGGAGCCTTGTCGGCGATGGCGACCATGTACTGGGCGATGCGCGCGCCGCCCTCGACCGGGCGCAGGACGGTGCCGACCATGCCGCCGCCGTCGGCGGTCATCACGGCGGTCGGGTCGAGCAGCCCGACGAGGGTGGCGACGTCCTTGGTCTCCCATGCCTCTTTGACCTGCCTCACGACGTCGGCCTGACCGGTCGTCGTGGCCGTCACCGGGGCGCGCGCGACGCTCACCCGCCGCCGGGCGGAGGCCGCCAGCTGCTTGCAGGCCGCGGGGGTCCGACCGAGAACGTCCGCTATCTCGGCGAACGGGTACCGGAAGACGTCATGCAGGACGAACGCCACCCGCTCGGCGGGCGTCATCGACTCCAGGACGACGAGGAAGGCCATGGCCACCGACTCGTCCAGAACGATCTGGTCGGCGGGGTCCGCGGGGCCGGTGGGGCCGGCGCCGCCCGGATGGTCCCACTCGGTACGGTCGGGCAGCGGCTCGGGCAGCCAAGCGCCGACATAGCGTTCACGGCGGGCCCGCGCCGAGCCGAGCCGGTCCAGGCAGATGCGGCCGGTCACCGTAGTCAGCCAGGCGCCCGGGGAAAGGATCTCCTCCCGCCGGCTTTGCGGCAGCCCGTACCAGCGTGCGTAGGCATCCTGTACGGCGTCCTCGGCCTCGGTCACCGAACCGAGCAACCGGTAGGCGACATTGATCAGTTGGCGTCGCTCGCCGGCTGTCTCGTCTGTGGCCGTCCCGGTACTGCCCATGCTTCCGGCCGCCCCCTCGCCTTACCTTTCGCAGGCCCGCGTCGTCGGTCGGGTGAGACCTTATCGATCCACTGCCCGAGGGCGGGAAACCCGAGGGCGGAAAAGGGGACTGTGACATGGCCACTCAGGTGACGGCGCCGGCGAACGCACAGCGCGGCTCCTCGTTCCTGCGGATCGCGATCGCCCTGCAGACCCTGACCATCTTCCTCCAGGCGGTCTCCGCCGGACTGCTGCTGACCTCGTCCTACGGAGAGACGCTGCACAGTGCCGGAGCCCGTGTGATGTACGGGGCGTCGATGCTGTACGTGCTCGCGGCGGTGCTGGCGTGGAAGCCGGGCGGGGGCTCACCCCGGCCTGTCCGGCAGGCGTCGGGTTTCCTCGTACTCGCCTCGGTCCAGGTCGTGCTCGGCATCGCGCACGTCCCGTCGGTCCACCTTCCCCTGGGGGTCCTGATGTTCGGTCTGAGTGTGCTGGCGCTGGCCCGCCGCTGAGGTCAGAGCGGACGGGCGTACCAGCGGCGGTGGACGACAGGTTCCACGCAGAGAACGGCGGTGCCCGCGACCGCGCCCACGAGCAGGGATCTCCAGCCGCCGCCGGTGGCGAGGGCGCCGAGGCAGGCGACGACGACGACGAGCGGGCGCAGCAGCGTCAGGGGGCCCAGGCCGACGACCATCGCGAGGGTGCTCGCGCGAAACGGCAGGACGAAGTAGGCGGCGAGCGAGAGCATGACCGCGGCGGCGTAGACCGTGAGCGGAAGCAGGTAGCCGATGGCGCCGTCGGTGAGGGCCGCGTAGGCGTGGGCCTGGTCACCTGCGGTCATGAGCACGGTGACCGCGGTCAGCGCGGGGGTTACGAGGAGCACGGAGCCGACGGCGAGCCCGCGCAGCGCGGAGCGGGTGACGGCACGGTGTTTGCGAATACGGGCGTCGCGTCCGGCGTACGCGCGAAAGCCGCTGAAGGCGGCGTCGACCAGGCCGATCGCGACGAGCGGCAGGGCGGGGTTCATCCGGTGGGCCAGGAGAACCGCTCGGGCCCGACCAAGCGGCGGGAGGCGCGGCCGAGGGCTTGGCGGAGCGGCGCTTCCAGGCCCGGGCGGATGCCGAGGACGGGGCGCAAAGTGGTGCAGAAGGGGTTGACGGTGCCACGCGGTTCGTACAGCAGCGGCCGCATGCCGGAGGCCGCTGCGGCACTCAGCAGGGTTGCGTCGCTGTGTGCGCGTCGCGCGGAGGCGACACCGTCATGGCGGCCCAGCGGATGACGCATCCGGGCGCGGTGGAACACCCACGCGCCGATGGGCGCGAGGCTGGTCGCGGCGATGTCGTAATGGCAGAAGGCGAGCGCCCGGGACCTGCCCTGGAGCCGGAAGAACTCCTCCAGGGCGGGGCCACGGATGTGGTGCAGCACGCCGGTGGAGACGTAGACGGTGGCGGCCTCGGGCAGGTCGAAGGCGTTGCCGTGGACGAAGCGGCAGTCGAGTGCCTCGGAGCGGGCGAGACGAGTGGCCTCGGTCACCAGGGCGGCGTTGAGATCGACCCCGACGAGCTCGACGTCCGGGCCGAGGGCATCGGTGGCTGACAGCCAGCGGATGAGGTACCCCAGGCCGCAGCCGACATCGACGAGCCGCAAGGGCCGCTCCGGCGCCGCGGCCGAACGGACGGCCGCGAAGAGCGGCACCAGCAGGTCGACCAGGCGCTCGCCGATGCGCAGCTCTTCGCTGAGGCGCTGCAGCTCGGTGTGTACGGCGACGAGCAGACCGTCGACGGCGTGCGGGTCGAGGACGTCGTCGTCGTCCACGGGCAACCGGGCGACGATCCGCGCGGCGCACTGATCACCGTGCTCGGTGAGTCGGCGCAGCACCTCGGCCCGGCGGACGGGCAGCCGACGGCCGCTGCGCGGATCAGCGGACGTGATCACATCGGAAATCTCAAGGCAGGTCACGGCGGAGAACCCAGTGGCTCGTTTCTCTTCAAGGAGGGCCGGCTGCCCTTCGGGTGCAGCATGCCATCGTTGCCTGCCCGTCGACAGCCTCGAAGCCGGCGGGGTGCGGACTGCCACGCGGGCCGGACGGTACGGGAGCCCCTCCCGAACGCCGATCTGCTCCCCGTTTCCGCCGCGGCCTCAGGAATCGCTCAGGCCAGTTCGCCCAGGTCCGTGGTGACGTGGATACGGGCGACGGCGTCCTCGCGCGCCCCCCTGTCCACCTTTCCCTTCGCCACCCGCCGGTCGAGGGACTCCGCGATACGACGGGGCGCCCGGATGAGCGACGATTCCCGGGAGACCACCAGCCGAACGTCCAGACCACGCACGGCGCGGAGTTCGGCGATGCCGGCGCCCACGGTCCCCGATCCGACGATTCCCAGCCGTGTGATGGGTTCCTGCGGCACACGTTTGCTTAATCCCGCAGGGGAAAGGGGCACAACGAACTCCCGGATACTGGGCACGAGTTGGCGAGCTGGGCGCGATCGTTCTCATCCCCGGGACAGGACCGTAGGCAGTGCGCGACTCCCACAATCGATCTTGCATGGATGCCACACGCTTGCCACACGCGTTGACACGGCCGCCACAGAGCGTCAGCACGGGAGGAGTCGGCGGCCTGCGCCGGGCCTCTGTCGCCTCGGTTTCCTACATCGAACCGTCTCTCAGAACACGATCGAGCGCTGACCGGCCTGCGGGTCCCCATGTCGGCTTGCCGCCAGGAAGGCCCCGGTCTCCGTTCTGGCCCATGAGCATGAGGAACAGGCATTTCATGGCGGCCAGCCCACGAGCGCGCCGGATCGTCGCCTCGTCCGCATGCTCGTACACGTCGAAGAAGCGTGAGGCGGCGCCCGCGGGAAGGAGCACCCATGCGGCCGCGAGGTCCCATGCCGGATCGCCGGCGAACATGGAACCGAAGTCGATCACGCCGGAGAGCGTCCCGTCCGAGACGACGACGTTCGCCGGATGAAGGTCACCGTGCACCCATACCGGCGGGCCCTCCCACTCGGGGGCCGCGACGGCGTCGTCCCAGACGGCCCGGACCTCGTCGGCGATGCCGTCGAGTGCAACTGCCTGGAAGAAGTGGTCGAAGCCGTCCGTGCACTTCTTGGGGTGAGCGCCGCGGTCCTCACTGATCGGCGCCTCTTCGGGCGCCTCCGCGTGGAGCGCCCTGAGGAAACCCGCCAGAGTGTCGGCCGCGTGATCGCCGCGGCTGATCGAGGTGTGGTCCAGCGGCTCGCCGTGAACCCACGTCATCACGGTCCAGTGCTTGGGGAAGCGCGCGGACGGTTCACCGAACCGCACCGGGGTCGGCACCGGGAGCGGCAGGCGCGGGGCCAGCACGGGCAGCCACCGCCGCTCCTTGAGCTGGAGCTCCGGGGTGGGGTCCATACGCTGCATGCGCACGGCCAACTCGTCCCCGAGGCGCCACATCTGGTTTCCCCAGCCGCCCGCCACCTCGCGGACGGCCAGCCCCGCGAGGTCCGGATGCTGCTCCCGCAGCAGGTCATGGACCAGGTCTGCGGTGATCTCGATCTCGGAATCGGTCATGCGACCTCACAGTACTGGGCGGGCGGAATACTGTTCCGGATCACCAGCACGTCAGGAGGAACATGACGGTCACCAAGCTCTTGAGACCCGCCCTCGCCGCCACGGTCCTGGCCTCGGTCACCGCCTGCGGCGCGCCGTTCGTGCCGGACGTCTCGGCGAGCACCGCGACCGGCTCGCCGACCGCCCAGGCGCGTCACTCGGCGAATCCCGAGCCGGTCACCGCCATCATGCCGGATGTCATCGGCGGCAACGCCGAGGGTGCGTACGAGCAGATGGGTTCCAAGCTCGACATGACCTTCAAGGACGCGAGTGGACAGGGCCGTCCGGTGGACGACCGCGCGGAGTGGAAGATCTGCGGTTCGCAGCCGGGACCGAACCAGCAGATCACCGGTTACCCGGTGGTCTTCGACGTGGTGAGAGTTCCGGAGAGCTGCAAGGACGCGGTGCCGAAGTGACATGTCCGAAGAGTCCCGGCGTCTCGCCGCGGTCCGCTTTGATCCATGTCGGTGACGCGAGGCGTCACCGCCGGGTCGGGTGCGGTCACTGACCAGTCTTCACGCTCGGGCGGTGGGTGAAGGCACTCCGGTAGGTGGACGGGGTCATGCCGATCTGGCGGTTCAGATGCTGGCGGAGCGACTCGCCCGAGCCGAGGCCACTGCGGCGGGCCACATGGTCGACGGTGAGATCGGTGGTCTCCAGCAGCTCGCGGGCCCGCAGCAGCCGTTGCTGGAGCAGCCATTGGAACGGGGTCACACCAGTCTCGGCCGTGAAGCGGCGGGTCAGGGTCCGCACACTGACCTTGGCCTGACCGGCCAGGTCCTGCAGGGAGATCGGCCGGTCCAGGTGCTGCAGTGCCCAGATGCGGGCCGCGTCCAACGAGGAGTCGGTCTCGGCCGGTAGCGGGGTCCGCACGAACTGCGCCTGCCCGCCGTGGCGCACCGGTGTGACGACGGCTGCGCGGGCCGCCGTATTGGCCACGGCCGCGCCGTAGTCGGAGTTGATCAGGTGCAGGCACAGGTCGATCCCGGCGGCCGAGCCCGCACCGGTGACGATCCGTCCGTCCTCGGCGAACAGCCGGCCGGCGTCCACGCGCACCGCGGGGAAGGCGCGCTGCAGTTCCCCGGCCAAGGCCCAGTGGGTGGTGGCGACACGGCCGTCGAGGAGCCCGGCCTGGGCGAGGACGAAGGCACCGCTGCAGATCGAGGCGACGCGCTTTCCCGCGGAGGCCGCCTCCCGCAAGGCGTTCAGCGCGGCCGGCTCGGCGTCGTGCCGGCTCGCCGTCGAGGGAACGATCACCGTGTCGGCCGCCGCGACCGCCTGAAGGCCCTGCCGGATCACCACCTCGATGCCACCGGAGGCGGCGACCGTACCGGGCCTGGCGGTGCACACCGTCACCTCATAGCCGGGGCGTCCGCCGAGTTCGGCGGCGCCCAGCAGCGTCGACGGCATGGACAGGTCGAAGGGCTTGACCGCGGGGACGGCCAGGACGGCGACACGATGCATGGCTGGATCCTTGGACCTCGTGGCTTTCAGGCCACTGACCCTATCCCGCGTCCGCGCGGCACAGTTGGGCGAGCGGTCGGGCCCCCGCCAACCACGTTTCCCCCCTTCAGGGAAGCGTTCCTTTCTTACGGGAAGACGGAGACAAGGTCATGGCTGAATCAGTCGTCATCGGGGCGGGCGCGACCGGGGTCGCGACCGCCAGGCAACTGGCCGACAGCGGCAGGCGGGTCCGCCTCATCACCCGCAGCGGCACCGGCCCCGACCACCCCGGCATCGAACGGATCGCCCTGGACGCGGGCCGCACCGGCGAGCTGGCCGAGGCACTGGCCGGAGCGAGCACGGTCTTCAACGCCGCCATGACCGCCTACCAGACCTGGCCGGAGACCATGCCGCCGTTGTTCACTTCGATCCTCGCCGCGACCGAGCGAGCGGGGGCCGACTACGTGATGCTCGGCAACCATTACGGCTACCAGCAGACGACCGGGCCGGTCACCGAGCGCACTCCGATGGTCCCGAACACCCGAAAGGGCCGGGTGAGGGCCCAGCTGTGGCAGCAGGCCAAGGACGCCCACGACGAAGGGCGGCTGCGGGTCACCGAAGTGCGAGCCGGCCAGTACCTGGGGCCAGGCGCGGTGTCGGCGTTCACGCTGCTGGTCGCTCCCCGGGTCCGCGAGGGTGAACTGGCTCTCGTCCATGGCAACCCGGACGCGGCCCATTCGTATGCGTACACCGAGGACGTGGCGGCGGCGCTGGTGGCGGTCAGCGGCGACGAGCGGGCCTGGGGACGGGGCTGGCACGCCCCGGTCATCACCACGACCCTGCGCCAGGCCGCCACCACGCTCGCCGAACTCCACGCAGCGCCCGAACCACGATTGGAGCCGCTCACCGAACGGGATCTGGCGCTGCTGTCCTTCACCGATCCACTGTGGCGGGAGTTCGCCGAGATGAGCTACATGTCCGAGCGTCCGTTCCTTGTGGACGACAGCGATATCCGCGACACCTTCGGACTCAAGCCTTCGACGCTCCGGGAAGCGCTGGCGTCCTGATCCCGCGGCGGGCGGGCCGGGGCTCCCGGCCCGCCCGGCCTGGACATGAGATGCGCGACACAAAGGTGACCTCGATCGCCAGGTGGCCAGCGGCCCCGCGGTCTGACAGGGCGGCGGGCAGGCGTTGGTTGCCGGCTCGGCGCTCGGGCCATGTGTCGGAGATGCCGAGGGCGCGTGCCGCCGCCTGGACACGCCTGTCGGGCACCATCTGAATGAGCCGGACGGCGGCTGCTCGCGTCCGAGTCCACCCTTGCCCGCCTCCGCGTACCACTCACGCAAGCAGCACAGCAGCCCCGCACATGCCCCGCGTACAAAAGGGCCGTACTTGATCGGAAAACGCCCACTCGCTCGCAGCCAGGAGTTGTTGTCGGTTGGCGGTGCCGCGGGCGGCGGCTACTGGGGCTTTCCCTCGCGGGCACGGAGAGCGAGCGTCGGCAGTGGCGGCTCCGCCGATGCTGTCAGCGAGCGTGCGCTGCGGGAAGATCTTGGTCGCGATGTCGGCGTGAATCAGGGGTTGTTGAAGCAGAACCAGCCGTTCTGCACGTAGCCGTCCGCGTTGACGTTGCCCCAAGCGTGGCCGCGGACCCATTCACCACCGAACTCGAAGTTCCCGGAGTCATAGATCGTGAACGTTTGATCGGGACCGTAGAGGTAGCCGAAGGCCGGGCCGTTCGGGCTCGAACGAACCGCGAGGCTCTGCGCGCAGACGGTCCAGCGCTTACCCACGCTGCTGCCCGAAGCCCAGAGGAGATTCCCTCCGGCCGAGGCGGGTGTCGTGAATCCAATCACGGCTGCGATGGCGACAGCCAACGCGGCCGAGACGCGAAAGGTGACGCGAGGCAGCCTTGGCCACGCACCGGTGCGCTCCCCCAATCCGGTGTCCTCCATGTGACTCTCCCTTCAACAGCGAAGCCACGCAGGTTCGTTACCGCGCGGGCTCGAAACAGGATGAACGGAAGAGGAGTCACGCGCAAGGACGCAATGCTTCAGCTCGGAGACCCTCATCGTCGGCCTCCACCGGCGCTCGGCGAGCCGTTGGTCGGATCACCGGCCAACCGGTCGAGCAGCCGCCGGCCGGCATCAGGAAGCGCGCGTTCGAGTCCAGAACGTGCCTGCACATGACCGGGACCCGGTCGTACATGACTACAGAAGAGCGGGACTACCTACACATCGCAGAGACAGGGCAACACGATCGAGGGATCCGGCCACCTGTCGAACGAGATGGCCAACTACCAGTCGACGTCACTCCGGCGGCAGCGGACTTTCGGACCGGAGTTCACCGAGTTCCGGCGCAAGCCGATCACGGAACGTCACTCTTTCGAGGTACGGCGCCTCAACTCACTTACAGACTTGGTTGGTTGGATTTCAACCAGACCAGAACCCCAATGGAAGAGCTCGGAGCCAGAGGCTCAAGCTCCGGGACGACCTGCGGAAACGGCGGAGACGAACGCCGTCCAGGCGAAGGCGGGGACGCGGAGTTCGGGGCCTGAGGGTGTCTTGGAGTCGCGGATGTGGATGCGGGGGGCGAACGCGACTTCGACGCAGGCGCCGCCTTCGTTGTCGCTGTAGCTCGACTTGAACCACTTCAGCTGGTCACTCATGGCGATCCACCATCCCCTTGATGAAGCGAGCCGACTCAGCGGGGCTGAGGGCCTGCGCGCGGATCATGCTAAGCCGCTGGGTCACGCGGCTGACAACCTCCGGATCGGCGGACAACTCGCTGGCGAACGGCCCCTCCGTGAAGGCGAACCGCTCGTGCTCGCTGTTCTCCAGCAGCACCATCGGTCCCATGAGCGCGTCGCTGACGGCCCGCTCAAAGGGCAGCACCTGCAGTGCGAGGTTCCTCAGGCCGAAGGCATCCAGCAGCCTTTTCAGTTGCTCGGCGTCCACCTGAGGGCTGCGCAGGGCTGCCTCGTAGACCACGAAGTGCAAGGCCACCGGCGGTTTGCGATCTGTGAGAATCACCTGCCGCTCCATCCGCGCCGCGACCCGCTCCGACACCGTCTCCTCCTCCAGGGGCGGGAGACGGTTCTCGATCAGTGCCCGCGCATAGCCCTTCGTCTGCAACAACCCAGGGATGAGCGTGACTTCGTACCACCAGAGGCTGACCGCCTCCCTCTCCCGCTCCATGAAGTCCTGCGCCCGCGCCGGGAACTTCTCCCTCTGCAAGTAATCCTTCGCCGCGCTCAGCAACCCCTCCGCCCGGCACAGCTCGTCCGCCACGTCGAGCACGCGCGGCGTCGGCATCCGTACGCCCTGCTCCATGGACTTGATGGTGTCCGGCGAGTAGTTGGAGGCAGCGGCCAGTTCCTCGCGCGTGACGTTCGCCTTGGTGCGCCAGCGCTTGAGCTGGTTGCCGCTGTAGCGCCAGGCGACTGGCATCTGGGAGTTGTACTGACCCGACACAGGACGCACCTCCGACCGATACACCCCGGCGTGTATCACCTCAGTCACTACCGAGCGTAGCCGCACGGGCGCCACGGTGTGACCATGACGAACGCAATGCACCGCCCCGACTGGATCCCGGCCTCCGGCCACCGACTCCGGGTGGCCGGCGTGCACTTCGACGCCGTACGGGTCGAAGGTGTACGAGGGGAACTGGTCGCCGAGCGGATCATCGAGGCGGCGGACGGGGACGCTGGGCCGGTCGTGTGCGAGGCCGCCGGGTTCCGGTGGATGTACTTCCTGCTGGCGCCCGGGGAAGTGCGCGGACGCAGCTGGCCGCTGGGGGTGCAGCGGTTCGGGAGTCGGGGGGACCGTGCCCTCACGTACATCGGGATCCCGGCGCTGGACGGCAACACCTGGCCGCTGCGCTGGTACAGCGAGCCGACACCGAGTGCGCCGTACGTCGACGCGGAGGTCCTGTTGAGCGTGCTGTGAGAGCCGTGAAGTGCTACTTCACCGGCCGCATCCCCAGCGGTCCGCCGATCTCCTCCACCATCACCTTCCCCGCCTCGAACTCCAGGGTGTCGTCGCCCACGGACTGGTCCGTGTCGAGGCCGTCGAGTTCCGCCAGGGGCTGGTTCAGCCGCACGTGCGCCACGACGGACTGGAGGGCGCGCAGGGCCGCCGAGGCGGTCGAGCCCCAGTTGGAGAAGTAGGAGAACTGCCACCACCACAGGGCCTCCGTGACGCGGCCGGCGCGGTAGTGGGCCATGCCGTGGCGGAGGTCGGTGATCACGTCGGTGAGGTCGTCGGAGATCCGGGCGGGGACCGGGGCCTTGCGGGGCTCGTACGGGTCGAAGACCTCCGAGTAGACGTCGATCGGGTCCAGGAGACGAGCGAGGTTCTCGCGGAGCTCGTCCGCGTCCGGCTCCGGACCCAGGTCGGGCTCGTAGCGCTCGTCGGGGACGATGTCCTCGTGGGCGCCGAGGCGGCCCCCGGCCAGGAGCAGCTGGGAGACCTCCAGGAGGAGGAAGGGGACGGCCGAGTCCGGCTCGTCGCCCTTCGCGACCTCCGTGACAGCCACCAGGAAGCTCCCCACCTGGTCCGCGATCTGGACCGCGAAGTCGTCGGGGTTCTGGGCGGTCGCGTGCAGCGTGGCGTCAGACATCTAGGAGTCGTCTCCCCTCGAAGGCGCGGCCGAGGGTCACCTCGTCCGCGTATTCCAGGTCGCCACCCACCGGGAGGCCGCTGGCCAGGCGGGTGACCCTGAGGCCCATGGGCTTGATCATGCGGGCAAGGTACGTGGCCGTCGCCTCGCCTTCGAGATTCGGGTCGGTGGCGAGGATCAGCTCGGTGACCGTGCCGTCGGCCAGGCGGGCCAGGAGCTCCCGGATCCGCAGGTCGTCCGGGCCCACGCCCTCGATCGGGCTGATGGCGCCGCCGAGGACGTGGTACTTGCCGCGGAACTCACGGGTGCGCTCGATGGCGACCACGTCCTTGGGCTCCTCCACCACGCAGATCACCGACAGGTCGCGGCGGGGGTCGCGGCAGATGTTGCACAGCTCTTCCTGTGCCACGTTGCCGCAGGTCGCGCAGAAGCGGACCTTCGCCTTGACCTCCATCAGGCACTGCGCGAGACGCCGTACGTCCGTGGGCTCCGCCTGCAGGATGTGGAAGGCGATCCGCTGCGCGCTCTTGGGACCGACGCCGGGCAGCCGCCCGAGCTCGTCGATGAGGTCCTGGACCACGCCTTCGTACAACGGACTGCCCGTCCTTCCATGCTTACTGGGGGTTTCTTCTCGTCCGTACGGTAGTTGGCCGGTGCCCGTCTTAGAAAGGCAGGCCAGGCCTCGGATTACGGCGGATCAGAACGGCAGGCCCGGAATTCCGCTGCCGCCGCCGCCCAGGCCCTGGGCCAGCGGGCCGAGCTTCTGCTGCTGGAGGGTCTGCGCGTTCTCGTTGGCCGCCTGGACCGCCGCGACGATCAGGTCGGCGAGGGTCTCGGTGTCCTCGGGGTCCACCGCCTTCGGGTCGATCTTCAGCGCGCGCAGCTCGCCGGCGCCGGTGACCGTCGCCTGGACCAGACCGCCGCCGGCCTGGCCGTCGACCTCGGTCCGCGCCAGTTCCTCCTGCGCGTTCGCCAGGTCCTGCTGCATCTTCTGGGCCTGCTGCAGCAGTTGCTGCATGTTGGGCTGGCCACCACCGGGGATCACGATCAGCTCCTTCTTCGGGATGCTTTTCCCGTTCAGCACGAGCCTACGTGGTCTGTGCGGCCGTCGCCCCAGCACTCTTTCGAGTGAGGGGGCCGTCAGTCCTCCACCTGATCAAGGCCCGCTTCCGGGCGGAAAAATCACGAAACCCGGGGCTTCGCCACCCATTGGGAGGTAGTAAGAGTTGCGCGTGGGCACACATGTGGTCACACAGCGCGATCGGTCGGGATCAGGTAGGGAGTGCCGGGTGGGTCAGCCGGAGATGCAGCCCGAGGGTCCGCCTCAGGACGGGCGGGGCGAGGGGGCGGCCGAGCTGCGGCCGGGCGATCTGACCGGGCGGGCGTTTCCGCTCGGCGACTGGGGCGAGCCCGCGGAACGGCTGGACGAGCTGTACCGGTGGGTGGAGCGCGGGGCGCTGGAGACCGCGGCCTGGTATCTGGCGGACCGGGTCTGGAAGCGGCGTGGTGCGCGTGTGCTGCGGGCGGGCGCGGCGGGCGGGGCGGTGGCGGGGGCCGCGTTGCCGCTGCTGGACATGACGGGCGTGGTGGGCGGGGTGGCGCCCTGGGGATATCTGGCGCTGCTGCTCGGTGTGGCGTGCGTGGCCGGCGACCGGTTCTTCGGGGTGACCTCCGGCTGGATGAGGGACGTGGCCACGGCACAGGCCGTACAGCGACGGCTCCAGGCTCTGCAGTTCGACTGGGCGTCGGAGAGCGTACGGGAGGTCCTGGGCCCGGCGGAGGGCACGGCCGGCGAGGCGGCGGACCGGTGCCTGGGCGTACTGCGCCGGTTCTCGGAGGACGTGACCGAGCTGGTACGGCTGGAGACGGCGGACTGGATGGTCGAGTTCCGGATGGGCGCGGCACCCCTGGGGATCCAGTCGGCGGGGATGGTGCAGCAGCGGCAGGACTCGGGGTCAGTCGGTCCGGGACGGTTCCCGCTGCCACCGGGGGCCGGCGCCCGACCGAACATGCCTCGCCAGCGGCCACCTGAGCCCAGGTGAGCTTGACGGGGGCTTGGCTTGGCACCGGGCGGACTCGCCTCGGCGGGCTCGGCCCGGGGTGGACTCGGCCCGGGGTGGACTCGGCCCGAGGCGGACTCGGCCCGAGGCGGCCACAGCCGGACTGGGCTCGGCCCGGGGCCGACACAGCGGGGGGCGGACACAGCCCGAGGCGGCCAGAGCCCGAGACGGCGGCACGGCGGGCTCGGCACGGCGGGCTCGGCACGGCGGGCTCGGCACGGCGGGCTCGGCACGGCGGGCTCGGCACGGCGGGCTCGGCACGGCCCCGGTCACTGGCGGACGTACGTCAGTGCCTTGTCCGTTCCGGAGTCCGTGCGCTGGAGGGTGCCGTCCGGGAGCAGCGTGATCGAGGTCGGCGCTCCCGGGGAACAGGAGGAGCGTGGCTCGCCGCTGGTGACCGTGGACGGGCCGATGCTCAATATGCCGCCCGCGTCCGGTGCTTGGGTCAGATCAGCCGCGAAGACGCAGTGGTAGGTGCCGTTCGCGGTGGGACCGTCGGCGACGAGGGACAGAACCGTGTCGCCCACCTGGCCCTGCTGGAGGGTCAAGCGGCGGGTGTGCAGACCGTCGGCGCTCTCGAGCGTGGTGGTCCAGGTGCCGAGGAAGTCGGCCGGGATCACGCCGTCCGACGGCGACTCGGAGGAGGGGGTCGGCTCCGAGGGCGTGGGTGACGGCTGCTGCTCGGGGGTGCTCTGGTCGGGTGTGGCGGGAGCGGTCACCGAGGGGGTTGAGGTGCCACCGCCCGCCTGATCGTCGTCACCACGGTTGAGCAGCGCGTACACCGACCCGCCGACGGCCAGCGCGACGACCAGGGCGAGGACGACGAGTACGACGGTGGAGCGGGACTTCTTCCGAGGGTCCTGGGGGTCGGCGGGGCCGTGGGGCGGGCCGTAGGGCGGGGTCTGTCCCAGACCGCTGTACTGGCCGTACTGGGACGGCTGACCGGGCTGGCCGTACTGGTGGTACGGCGGTGTGGAGCCGGGGACGCCGCCTGGTACCGCCGACCAGGTTCCGGGGGCGCCGGCTCCGGGCTGCTGGGGGTAGGCGTACGCCGAAGGCTGCGGGTGCTGTTGCGGGTAGCCGTAGGCGGGGTGGCCGGGGGCATTGCCGGGGGCTGGGGGTGGGGCTGCCGGGTGCCCCGGGGCTCCAGGCGGGGGCGTGTGACCGGCCTGGCCTGCGATGGTGGGCAGGTGATCCATCCGGGCCCCGCTGCCGGGTTGCCCGGGCACGGGCGGGCCCGGGGCTGCGGCGGGGGCGGAATCGTCGCCGGTGGCGGAATGCTCGGGCGAGGTGGCGGGCGGGTGGCCCGCGGCAGGCCCGGCTGGTACGGGACCGGGGCCCGTCGGAGCAGCGGGGCCCGTCGGAGCAGCGGGCGACGTGGCAGGAGGGCCGCCCGCCGAAGGCCCGGGCGGGGCGGCAGGAGGGGGCCCCGCTGAGGAACCGTGCGATACGGGACCGGGGCCCGTCGGAGCGGCGGGCGAGGCACCAGGAGGGCGCACCGGGGCGGGACCGGGCGGATGCCCCGCGACGGCACCGGGCGAAGCGTCCGAAGCCCCGTCCGGGAATCCCTCGGCGTCCGCCTGCTCGGCCCCGCGCGAACCGTCCGCCTGTGCCTCGACCGGCGCCCGCGCCCCGGCCGACTGCTGTCCGGCGGGACCGGCGCCACTCCCCTGCCCGGCGGAGTGCGCCCCACCGCCGGAACCCGCGGAGCCAGGGGAACCAGCGGGCCCGACCAAAGCACCCGCACCCCCAGCCGCACCCGAACCCGCACCCGGCCCCGCACCCGGCCCCGGTCCGGTCCCCGTCCCCTCTGGATCCTCCGTCTCCAGCAACCGCACGGCGTGCCGTCCCAGTTGGGCCACCAACGCGCCCGGCAGCCAGGGATCGCGCGCACGCCCCCCGGAGACCGTGTCCTCCGCGCCCGTGCGGTCCAGGATGTGGGTGAGGGTGGGGCGGGCGGCCGGGTCCTTCTTGAGGCAGAGGCGGACGAGGTCGGCGATGCCCTCGGGGACGCCGGTGAGGTCGGGTTCCTCCTGGGCGATGCGGAACATCAGGGCGTGGACGCCGCTGTTGGACGTGCCGAAGGGGAGTCTGCCGGTGGCGGCGTAGGCGAGGACGGAGCCGAGGCAGAAAACGTCGCAGGCCGGGGTGATCCGGTCGCCGCGTACCTGTTCCGGGGCCATGAAGCCCGGTGAGCCGACGAGGGCGCCGGCGCGGGTGAGGCCGCCGTCGGTCACCGTCTCCAGCGCCCGCGCGATGCCGAAGTCGATGACCCGGGGACCGTCGATGGTGATCAGTACGTTGGACGGCTTGAGGTCGCGGTGGACGATGCCGGCCGCGTGGATGTCCCCCAGCGCGTGTGCCAGCCCCGCCGCCAGGATGCGTACGGAACGCTCCGGTAGCGCCCCGTGGTCATGGCCGACGATCTGCTGGAGGCTGGGCCCGGCGACGTACCCGGTGGCGACCCAGGGCACCGCGGCCTCGGTGTCCGCGTCCAGCACGGGCGCCGTCCAGTACCCGCCGACCTGCCGCGCGGCCTGCACCTCCTGCCGGAAGCGGGCCCGGAACTCGTCCTGCGCGGCGAGTTCCTCCCGCACCAGCTTCACGGCGACCGTACGCCCCCGGTCCGACCGGGCGAGATACACCTGGCCCATGCCACCGGCGCCGAGCCGCGCCAACAGCCGGTACGCGCCGATCCTCCCCCCGTGCTCAACGCCTGGGGGGACCCCCATCGGATCCCCGGACCCCGGATTCTCCATCGTTGCGCCGCCTTCCCCCCGCCCGCACGTGAGCGACAGACCGAGGATAGTGCGGCCCCACCGCGCGGTGAGCTGGGCGTTGTCTACGGTTCCGTAACAGGAACGCCCACCTGGTCGAGCGCCTTGGACAGCCGTTCCAGAACCCGTACGGCCTCCGCCAGTTCGCTCTCGTCGCCGTACGTCTGGGCGAGCCGGTCGGCGAAGGACGACGCCGAGAGGGGTGGCCTCGACAACCTGTCGCGGAAACCCCCCGTCCACAGACAGGACGCCGATACCGCTTCCGTGTCGCGGACACCTACGCTCGGGCGCATGACCCCTCAGCCAGACCCCGAGGTCGGCGCCGCCGTGAAGGCCGCGGACCGTGCGCATGTGTTCCACTCCTGGTCCGCGCAGGAGCTCATCGACCCGCTCGCCGTCGCCGGCGCGGAGGGGTCGTACTTCTGGGACTACGACGGCAGGCGGTACCTCGACTTCTCCAGCGGGCTCGTCTACACGAACATCGGCTACCAGCACCCGAAGGTCGTCGCCGCGATACAGGAGCAGGCCGCGAGCATGACCACGTTCGCGCCCGCGTTCGCCATCGAGGCGCGGTCGGAGGCGGCGCGGCTGATCGCCGAGCGGACACCCGGCGACCTGGACAAGATCTTCTTCACCAACGGCGGGGCCGACGCCGTGGAGCACGCCGTGCGGATGGCGCGGCTGCACACGGGGCGGACGAAGGTGCTGTCGACGTACCGCTCGTACCACGGCGGTACGCAGCAGGCCGTGAACATCACCGGTGACCCGCGCCGCTGGGCCTCGGACAGCGCCTCGGCCGGTGTCGTGCACTTCTGGGCGCCCTACCTGTACCGGTCCCGCTTCTACGCCGAGACCGAGGAGCAGGAGTGCGCGCGGGCGCTGGAGCACCTGGAGACGACGATCGCCTTCGAGGGGCCGGGGACGATCGCCGCGATCATCCTGGAGACGATCCCGGGGACGGCCGGGATCATGGTCCCGCCGCCGGGCTACCTGGCCGGGGTGCGGGAGATCTGCGATCGGTACGGGATCGTCTTCGTCCTGGACGAGGTCATGGCGGGGTTCGGGCGGACCGGGGAGTGGTTCGCGGCGGACCTGTTCGACGTCGTGCCCGACCTGATGACCTTCGCGAAGGGCGTGAACTCCGGGTATGTGCCGCTCGGCGGGGTCGCGATCTCCGGGGCGATCGCGGAGACCTTCGCCAAGCGGCCGTACCCGGGCGGGCTGACGTACTCGGGGCATCCGCTGGCGTGTGCGGCGGCCGTCGCGACGCTCGGCGTGATGGCCGAGGAGGGGGTCGTGGAGAACGCCGCCCGGCTCGGGGCGGACGTCGTCGGGCCCGCGCTGCGGGAACTGGCCGAGCGGCATCCGTCGGTCGGCGAGGTGCGGGGCGTCGGCATGTTCTGGGCCGTGGAGCTGGTGCGGAACCGGGAGACCCGGGAGCCGCTCGTGCCGTACAACGCGGCGGGCGAGGCGAACGCCGCGATGGCCGCCTTCGGGGCCGCCGCGAAGAAGCGGGGCCTGTGGCCGTTCATCAACATGAACCGGACGCACGTGGTGCCGCCGTGCAACGTGAGCGAGGCGGAGCTGAAGGAGGGGCTGGCGGTGCTGGACGACGCGCTGGCCGTGGCGGACGAGTACACCGAGGCGTAGGCGCTCACCGGGGTGCGGGCACCCTCGCGTGGGCATCAGGATGTAGGCAGCAGGTACCGGGGCGATTCGAACGCGTAAGGTGGCGTGCTCGTAGACATGTACGTGTACGCCACCCGAACGCGATGAGGGAGACGCCCCGACCATGCCCACCAGCGGCACCGGCGCCGTGACTCGCAGCACCCTGCGGCAGCAGATCGCCGACGCGCTTCGTGACGAGGTGCTGGCCGGGCGGCTCCAGGCCGGGCAGGAATTCACGGTGAAGGAGATCGCCGACCAGTACGGCGTCTCCGCCACACCGGTACGCGAGGCCCTGGTCGACCTCTCCGCGCAGGGGCTCCTCGAAGCCGACCAGCACCGGGGCTTCAGCGTGCACGAGTACTCGGTCGAGGACTACCGCGGAATGATCGAGGCCCGCAGCCTCGTCACCGACGGGATGTTCCAGGCACTGGACAGCGGCCACCGCGGGTACCGGGACCTCGACGACCCCCGTACCGCGGCCGCAGTTTCGGGGGTACGGCGGCGGGGCGAGGAGGCGCGGCGGGCCGCGAGCGCCGGTGACGTCACCGTCCTGATCGGCTACGACCTGCGCTTCTGGCGCGAGCTGAGCTCGCTGTTCGGCAACTCCTACCTCGCCGACTTCCTGCACCGCCTCCGCGTGCAGACCTGGGTGTGCACCGTGCAGCACCTGCGGGCGCTGACCGATCTGCGCGGCCGGCTCTGGGCCGGGCACGGCGAGTTGGTGGACGCCCTCGCCCAGCGGGACATCGAGACCGCCCGGACGATCGTCGCCGAGTACAACACCCACTCACTGGCGCTGATCGAGCGCCTGGGCCGAACCGACCAGCCCGACCGATCTGTCTGACGGGCGGGAATGCGCCGGACCGGCATGGCGGCCGGGTGAGCGCGGCCGGTACGGGTATGGGTCCTGCAGTCGAGCCGGCCGAACCGGACCGAGCAAGGCGGGACAGGTCTCAATCGCGCGGGAGGAGTCGACCCGGTGCCGTACCGATTACCCTGCCTTGACCGCGTGTGACCACCACCGTGCGACCGCCACCGTGCGCCGCGAGCAACCGAGGAGCTGTCTTTTGGCCTGTGACCTGTGGCTGGTGCCGCTCGTCGACGTGTTGTGCCACACCCCGGACAACCCGTTCGCCGAGGAACTCGCGCAATACAACAAGGTGCTCGCCGAGGCCGGGCTGCCGCCGGTGCCGGTGTACCAGTACATGCCGGGGTTGTCCGGCGACGTCGCACCCGTGGCCGGCTTCGACTACGACGCGCTGCACTTCCTGCGCCGCGCCTATCTGCTCCAGGTCTGCCAACTGCCGGTGACGCCGGTGGACGAACTCGGCGGTGACTACGAGCAGTTGCTGGAGATGTTCGAGACGACGGCCCAGCAGTCGCACCTGGTCTGGCACTACGACCACGCGGGCGCGTACGTCCCCGTCGACTTCCCGCACCCCCTCGCCAACGACGAACTCCTGGCGGGCGGCGGCCCCCTGGGCTCCTCCCAGAGCCTGCTGCGGGAACTGGAGTTCGTGGCCCCGACCATCGGCATCGATCCGGCCAACCCTCCGGCGGCCCCCGAACCCCCGCGCGCTCCCACGGAGTTGGAGGAGCCCGCCGTACCCGCCCCCTACGACCCGAGCCCCTTCGCCCGGGAACGCCACGTCTGGCTGGGCCTGCACGCGGCGGCGACCCGGAGCCTGGCGCAGGGGTCGATGATCATCTTCAGCTGAGGGCCGGCGGCGCGGCCGGCGCGGCCTTCGGCGTGAGACCGGTCAGCACACCGGCGTCCCACCGGCCAGCACACCGGTCCGAGCGGCCAGCACACCGTCCCACCAGTCAGAACACCGTCCCACCGGCCAGTACACCGTCCCACCAGTCAGAACACCGGCGTCCCGTCCTGCGTCAGCTTCCAGTTGGCGGCCGCGAAGTCGGCCGGGTTCAGCGTGCCCTTGCCGGTCACGTAGTCGATCATCAGCTGACGGATCTCGTTCGTCGAGCTGTACGCGATGTCGGCGGCGGCGATGTGCGGGTAGCCGGAGCCGCCGTTGGCCCGGTAGTTGTTGACGGCCACCACGAAGACCTGGTCGTCGGTGACGGCGGTGCCGCCGTAGGTGAGGTTCTTGACGCGCGAGCCCTCGGCCTGGGCGATGTCGATCTCGTACGAGACGCCGGCCGCCGTGTCGTACATGTAGTCCCAGAAGCTGTTGGCGTTGGTGAGGGCGCCCGTGTCGACCTTCGTGCCGCTCGGCACCTGGTGGTAGTACTTCGCCGCGTACTCCAGGTAGTCCTTGAGCTGGGCGCCGGTGAGCTTCTTGCCGTAGAGGGTGTTGTCGTAGATGTACAGCCCGGCGATGTCCCTGATGGTGACGTCGCCGGCCGGGATGTCGGCGGTGCGGCTGAAGGGCGCGGCGACGGAGACGAGGGGCAGGGCCGCGTCCGCCGTGGACAGGCCCGCCTTGACGGTCTGCGTCTGTACCTCGTGGATGAAGTCCATGATGGGGACGTCCTTCCAGCACGACTCGGCGGCCGAGAGGTCCTGCGTGCAGGTGCCGACCGGGGTGTTGACGTACTTCACCACCAACTCGTGGTCCGCCTGAAGGAGCTTGGTGACCTCGGCGTCCTCCGCCACGCCCTTCGGATCGAGGGTCTGCGCGGTGGTCTTCGTGACCTTCCACTGCCCGTGGACGAGTTCGAGCTCGAAGTCGAAGACGGTCAGCCGCATGCCCCAGCAGTACGGCTCGGACAGGACGACGTCCTTGCCGGTCTCCTTGTTGGTGACGGTGTACGAGGACACCTCGACGTGCGTGTGGCCGACCAGGATGGCGTCGATGCCGGGGACCTGCTCGGCGACGAGGTTCGAGGCGTTCTCGACGTACGGGAGTTCGTCGCCGTAGGACGAGGAGCCGTCGAGGCCGGAGTGGTCGGTCAGGAAGACGACGTCACAGCCCAGCGCGCGCAGGCGGGGGACGTACTTCTTCGCCTGCTCGACGAGCCCCGGGAAGACCATCCTGCCGCTGACGTTGTCCTTGTCCCACAGGGCGATCCCGGGGTTGGTGAGGCCGAGGATGCCGACTTTGATGTCGGGCGCCCCGGGGACACAGATCCGCTTGACGGTGTACGGGTGGAAGGCGGGCCGGAGCGTCTTCGCGTCGAGGGCGTTGGCGCCGAGCAGCGGGAAACGGCACTGCTGCTCGAACTCGCGCAGCACGTCGATGCCGTAGTTGAACTCGTGGTTGCCGAGGGCTGCGGCGTCGTAGCGCATGTGGTTCATGGCGACGGCCATCGGGTGCTGGGGGCCCTGGTGGCCGTCCGTGCCGGTGATCGGGTCGACGCGGGCGTAGTAGTACGCCAGGGACGTGCCCTGGATGATGTCGCCGGCGTCGACCAGCAGCACCCGGTCCTCGCCCTTCGCCTCGCGCTGCTGCTTGACGAGGGTCGCCACGCGGGCGACGCCCACGGAGTTGCCCTTGCTGTCCTTGTAGGCGGCGTCCGTGTAGTAGTCCCAGTCGAAGACGTGGCTGTGCAGGTCGGTGGTGCCCAGGATGGAGAACGACCAGGTGCGGGGGGCGTGTTCGGGGGCGCGCTCGGCCGCCTCGGCGCTGCCGGCGCCGACGGCTCCCGCGACGGCCACGGCCGCACCGGTGACGGCCGACTTCTGCACGAACTCGCGGCGGTTCATGGGAGGGACGGGCATGGGGGCTCCTGGGACGGGGGCGGGGTACGAGGGGTGAGGGACGCGATGCGAGCCGTGCGGGACTACACGCGTAGATGATGGCCGGTGCCCGCGCCCGCCGGGAACCAGGAGTTGGCCATGAGCAGGTCAAGTAAGCCCATGGCTCACGTCGACTCCCGCACCACCAGCCGGCACGGCACCGTGTGCGCCCCCGGAGCCAGACCCTCGTCGATCGCCTCCAGCAGCCGCAGTGCCGCGATGCGGCCGATCTCCGTGAGGTTCATGTCGATGGTGGTCAGGGGCGGGCGCGAGGCCAGCGCCATGGTGTCCCAGTTGTCGTAGCCGACGATCGCGATGTCCTCGGGGACGGTCACCCCGCGTTCCCGCAGCGTGTCCGCGACCCCGCGCGCTATCTGGTCGTTGCCGCAGAAGAACGCGTCCGTGTCGGGCGCCGTGCGCAGGACCGCGTCGGCGGCGCGGCGGCCCCAGGCCTCGCTCCACTCGCCGAAGTGCACGCGTCCGGTGGACAAGCCGAAGCCCGCGCCCTCCAGGTGCTCCAGCCCGTGCCGGGCCCGGTCGCGGGCGGCGGCGTGATGTTCGGGGCCGGTGACGTGGGCGATCCGGGTGCGGCCGGCGGACAGGAGGTGCTCCACGGCGAGCCGGGCGCCGCCCCTGTCGTCGGAGGTCACCGAGGTGTCGGCCGGGTCGGTGGAGGGCGAGAGGGCGTAGACCACCGGGACCGACTCGAGGCCGGTGATGCCCGTCAGCGGCGGGCGCGGATCCGTGCGGCGGCCGGTGACGATGATGCCGTCCACCCGGCGGTCCACGAGGTTGCGCAGGTGGTGCTGTTCCCGGATGGCGTCGCCGCGGGTGTCGCACAGCAGGACGGAGATCTTGCCCGCGCCGAGCGCGTCCTCGGCGCCCAGCAGGACCGGGGTGCTGAAGCGGCCGATGCCGTCCGTCGTCATCAGGCCGACCGTCCAGCTGCGGCCGGTGTGCAGGCTCTGGGCGTGCTGGTTGGGACGGAAGCCGAGCTCCGCCACCGCGTCCAGGACCCGCTGACGGGTTTCCGGGCGCATCCGGCCGGCGCCGTTCAGCGCCTTCGACGCCGTTCCCACGCTGACGCCCGCGAGGGCGGCGACGTCGGCGAGCTTCGCCCGGCCGGCGGGGGGAGAGCCTGGAGCACCAGCAGCGTGGGTCACGAGCAAACCTTTTCCTTCGTGAGATCGGCGCCCACCATCGTGACAGGAGGCGGAGTCGAGTGCCAGCCCGTGGGCAAGTTGAAAAAACTCTTGCCGCGCCTCTTGACCCGACTTGTCGTCTCCCCTCTACTCTCCCCTCAGGAAAACGATTGCTCACTTGCTCAGAAGAAGCGGACGCAACGGGCCGCACCTGGCCCCCAGGGTTGCCCGCACCCGCTTCCCCGAACCCCGGAGAGCCATGCCCCGCCCCTCCCCCGCCGGCCCGGTCCGCCTCGGCCCGGACGCCCGTGCCGCGCTGCGTCCCGCCGTCACCGTCATCGAGGCCGGCCTGTGGCACACCCGGCGCGAGGTCAACGCCCGCACCTCCATCCCGCAGGGCCCCGAACTGCTGGAGTCCGCGGGCAACCTGCACAACCTGCGACTCGCCGCGGGCGCCGCCGAGGGCGAGTTCAAGGGCGCGTACCCCTTCGTGGACACGGACGTCTACAAGTGGCTGGAGGCGGCGGCCTGGCAGCTCGGCCAGGAGCCCGCCGAAGAACTCACGGCCGACGTCGACCGGATCACCGGCCTCGTGGCCGCCGCCCAGCAGCCCGACGGCTACCTGAACACCTGGTTCCAGCTGGTCAAGGGCGGCGAGCGCTACCAGGACCTGCGCTGGGGGCACGAGCTGTACTGCGCGGGCCATCTGATCCAGGCCGCCATCGCCCACCACCGCTCCACCGGCCGCCCCGAACTCCTCGACGTGGCACGGAAGTTCGCCGACCACGTCGACTCCGTCTTCGGGCCGCCCGGCAGCGGGAAGCCCATCGACGGCATCGACGGCCACCCCGAGGTGGAGACGGCCCTGGTCGAGCTCTACCGGGAGACCGGCGAGCGCCGCTACCTCGACCTGGCCGCCTACTTCGTCGACCGGCACGGCCACGGTCTGCTCGGCGGCGAGGCCTACTGCCAGGACCGGGTCCCGCTGCGCGAGGCGACGAACGTCGAGGGTCACGCCGTACGGCAGCTGTACCTGCTGGCCGCCGCCGCCGACCTCGCCACCGAGACCGGGGACGCCGGACTGCGGGCCGCCTCCGAGCGGTTGTGGCAGGCCATGACCACCACCAAGACCCACCTCACCGGCGGCCTCGGCGCCCACCACGAGGAGGAGGACTTCGGCGACCCGTACGAGCTGCCCAACGAGCGTGCCTACTGCGAGACCTGCGCCGCCATCGCCTCCGTCCAGTGGAGCTGGCGCATGGCCCTGCTCACCGGCGAGGCCCGCTACTCCGACCTGATCGAACGCACCCTGTTCAACGGCTTCCTGGCCGGGGTGTCGCTGGACGGCGAGCGTTGGCTGTACGTCAACCCGCTCCAGGTCCGCGACGGCCACACCGACCCCGGCGGCGACCAGTCGGCCCGCCGCACCCGCTGGTTCCGCTGCGCCTGCTGCCCGCCCAACGTGATGCGGCTGTTCGCCTCCCTGGAGCACTACCTGGCCAGCGCCGACGACGACGGCCTGCAGATCCACCAGTACGTCACCGGCCGCTACACCGGCGAGGGCATCACCGTCCGCGGCGAGACCGACTATCCCTGGCACGGGACCGTCGCCCTCACCGTCGAGGAGACCCCGGCCGACCGTCCCTGGACGCTCTCCCTGCGCGTCCCGCAGTGGTGCCGCGACGTCCGGGTGCGGTGCGGCGAGGAGACGTACGAGGGTCCGGTGACCGACGGCTGGCTGCGGCTGGAGCGGACCTGGGCGCCCGGCGACCGGGTCGTCCTGGAGCTGGGCCTGGAGCCCAGGCTCACCGCGGCCGACCCCCGGGTGGACGCGGTGCGCGGCTGCGTGGCCATCGAACGCGGGCCGCTCGTGTACTGCCTGGAACAGGTCGACCACCCCGGGGGCGGCCTGGACGACATCGTCCTCGACACCTCCCGCCCGCTCGCCGTGAAGCACCGCCCGGACCTGCTCGGCGGGGTCACCACGGTGGTCGCGGCGGGCCGGCGGCGCCACCTCCCGGACGCGGGCTGGTGGCCGTACGCCCCGGCCGACGAGGCGTCCCACCAGGACGGCGAGCCCGTCGAGCTGACCGCCGTCCCCTACTACGCCTGGGCCAACCGCGAGGACGGCAGCATGCGCGTCTGGCTGCCCACCTCCTGACCTACGCGCGGGTCCGGCTGCCCGCCCCCTCCCGGCCTCCCGCACACGTCCGGTCCCCCCTCCCGACATCCCCCACACGTCCGGCTGCCCGCCCCCCGACATCCCCCGCGCGTCGTCGGGTGCCTGCCTCCTGACACCCCTCCGCCCCGAGAGCACTCACGACAACGAGGTCACCCCGTGATACCCACCCGCCGTACCCTCCTGGCCGCGCTCGCCGCCGTCGGCACCCTCGCCTCCCTCACCGCCTGCGGAGGCGGCTCCGACGACGGGTCGGGCTCCTCCGACGCCTCCGGAGGGACGTACACCTTCTGGGACCCGTACCCGCAGTTCGACGCGTCCTCCCCGTGGGGCAAGCTCGTCACCGACTGCGGGACGAAGGCCGGGGTGACCGTCAAGCGCACCGCGTACGACACCACCGACCTCGGCAACAAGGCGCTGCTCGCGGCCCAGCAGGGCAACGCGCCCGACGTGATGCTGGTGGACAACCCGGTCGTCTCCACGCTCGTCGAGGCGGGCATCCTCAACAAGACGAGCGACCTCGGCCTCGACACCAAGGCGATCCAGAAGAACATCATCGGCGCGGGCACCATCGACGACGCCGCGTACGGCGTCCCGATCGGCGCCAACACGCTGGCCCTCTACTACAACAAGAAGGTCCTGTCCGCGGCCGGCGTCGACCCGGCCTCCATCAAGGACTGGACCTCTCTGACCGCCGCCCTGCAGAAGGTCAAGGCGGCCGGGAAGAAGGGCATCACCTTCTCCGCGATCAACACCGAGGAGGGCAGCTTCCAGTTCCTGCCCTGGTTCTGGGGCGCGGGCGGGGACCTGAAGAAGCTCGACTCCGACAAGGGCGTGGCGGCGCTGACGCTGTGGAAGCAGTGGGTGGACGGCGGGCTGGCCCCCAAGGACGTCCTGCAGAACACGCAGACCACCAGCTGGCAGGAGTTCGCCACCGGCGACTACGCGTTCGGCGAGAACGGCACCTGGCAGCTCGGCAACGCGGAGAAGGCCGGCTTCGACTACGGCGTCCTCAACATCCCCGCGAAGGACGGCGGTTCGGCACCGGTGCCGACGGGCGGCGAGTTCGTCACCGTGCCCGTGCAGAAGGACACCGCGCGCTACGACGTCAGCAAGAAGATCGTCGAGTGTCTGACCAACGACACCAACATCCTGGCCACGGACACGACGTTGACGTACATCGCGCCGACGGCCGCCGTCCAGGCCAAGCAGGTGGCGGCGAACGCGAAACTCAAGCCCTGGGTGGACGCGGTCGCCGCGGCCCGCGGCCGCACCAGCGGCGGCCTCGGCTCGAAGTACCCGACCATCTCCCAGCCGATGTGGACCGCCGTCCAGTCCGCCCTGTCCGGCGGCAAGAGCCCCCAGGACGCGCTGGCCACCGCCCAGTCGAGCGCCGAGAAGGGCTAGGACTCCCACCATGACCATCGCCGCCCGAGTCGACCGCCCGCGGGTGTCCGCGGTGTCGCAGGCGAGCGGGCCGGACACGCAGCCGCTACGGCGTCGGGCGCGGCGCAGGCGGCGGCTGACCGCCCTCGCCTTCGTCGCCCCGCTGATCGCCTACCTCGCCGCGTTCTACGTCTATCCCCTCTACCGCAACCTCGACCTGAGCCTGCGCGACTACACCGTCCGGTCGTTCGTGGCGGGGGACGCGCCGTTCTCCGGCTGGGACAACTTCCAGAAGGTGCTCGACGACCCGACGTTCGGCCCGGCGATGCGCCACACCATGGTGTTCACCTTCGTGTCGATCGCCTTCCAGTACGTCATCGGGCTCGCCCTCGCGGTCTTCTTCAACCGGCACTTCCGCCTGGCGCCCACGCTGCGCGCCCTGTTCCTCATCCCGTGGCTGCTCCCGCTCATCGTCTCGGCGTCGACGTGGTCGTGGATGCTCAACAGCGAGTCGGGCGTGGTGAACTACTTCCTGCACTTCCTCGGCGTCGGCCCGGTCGGCTGGCTCACCTCGCCGGACTGGGCACTCACCTCGGTGATCATCGCCAACATCTGGATCGGCATCCCGTTCAACCTGGTCATCCTCTACAGCGGGCTGCAGAACATCCCCGGCGAGCTGTACGAGGCGGCGTCCCTGGACGGGGCGAGCGCCTGGCAGCAGTTCCGCCGGATCACGTTCCCGCTGCTGCGCCCGGTGTCGGCGATCACCCTGCTCCTCGGTCTCGTCTACACCCTCAAGGTGTTCGACCTGATCTGGATCATGACCAAGGGCGGTCCGGGCGACACCTCCTCCACCCTGGCCACCTGGTCGTACCAGCTCGGCTTCGGCACCCTGCTGCCCAAGTTCGGGCCGGGAGCGGCGGTCGGCAACATCCTCATCCTCATCGCCCTGGTCTTCGGGCTGCTGTACATCCGCGTCCAGTCCGGCCAGAGGAGGCAGGAAGCGTGACGTCGCATCGCAAGGGTTCCCGCCGGTACACCGGCCGCAAGGGTTCCCGCAGATACACCGTCATCGGGCTCGCCCTCACCGCGCTGATGCTGTTCCCGGTGTACTGGATGCTCAACGTGTCCCTCACCCCGCAGCAGGACATGCGCAAGACCCCGCCCGACCTGCTCCCGCTGCACCCCACCTTCGAGGGCTACCGGGCCGTCCTCGACGACCAGCTGCCCTACCTCGGCACCAGCCTGCTCATCGGCCTCGGCACGGTCGCCCTCACCCTCGTCCTCGCCGCCCCGGCCGGCTACGCCCTGGCGAAACTGCGCCCGCTGGGCGGCGGAGCCCTGGGCCTGTTCCTCCTCGTCGCCCAGATGATCCCGGGGATCGTCATGGCGATGGGCTTCTACGGCATCTTCCTCGACGCCGGACTGCTGAACTCCTGGTGGGGCCTGATCATCGCGGACTCCACCATCGCCGTGCCCTTCGGCGTCATGATCTTCACCGCGTTCATGTCCGGCATCCCCGGCGAGCTGATCGCCGCGTCCCGGATCGACGGCGCCGGCACCTTCCGCACGTTCTGGTCGGTGGTCCTGCCGGTGAGCCGCAACGCCGTCGTCACCGTCTCGCTGTTCAGCTTCCTGTGGGCCTGGTCCGACTTCGTCTTCGCCAACACCCTCGACGGCGGCGGCGACCTGAGGCCGATCACCCTCGGCATCTACAAGTACATCGGCAACAACAACCAGGAGTGGAACTCGATCATGGCCACCGCCGTCGTCGCCTCCGTCCCGGCGGCGGTGCTGCTGGTCCTCGCCCAGCGTTACGTGGCCGCGGGAGTCACCGCGGGCGCGGTGAAGGACTGACGCCCCCTCCCCTTCCCTCCTTCATTCCCTCCCTCGAGGAGAACTCCCTGTCATGAGCCGCACAAGAACCCTGACCGCCGTCCTGGGCGTCGCCGCCCTGGGCGCCACCGCCGCCCTCGCCACCGGAGCCCCGGCCGAGGCGGTGCCCACCTCCGCCACCACCCTGGTGGTCAACGCCAACCAGACCCTGCGCTCGGTCACGCACGTCGGCACCGGCAGCCTCTACGGCCTCGCCGACGACAGCACGCCCGCCGACAGCCTGGTCACCCCGCTCAAGCCGAACACCTTCGTGCAGATGGCCCCGGGCGGCCACCAGCTGCCCAACGGCGAACCCCGCCCGGCCGGCGACTCCCTCGTCGTGGCGCCGAAGGCGGCCCGCGCCGGCGCCAAGGTCGTCATACGGATGCCGGACTGGTACCCGGACTTCCCCTACAAGTGGGTCAGCATGAGCGACTGGCTGTCCGCCGTCGACACCCAGATCGCCTCCGTGAAGTCCTCCACCGCCACCAACATCGCCGCCTGGGCGATCTGGAACGAGCCCGACGCGAACTGGGACACCGCAAAGGCCGGGCCCTTCAACACCGCCTGGAACACCACCTACAAGGAGATCCGCTCCAAGGACACCACCACGCCCATCCAGGGCCCCAGCTACTCCAGCTGGAATCAGAGCGACATGAACACGTTCCTCACCCAGGCGAAGGCCAACAACACCGTCCCCGACGTCATCGCCTGGCACGAGCTCCAGGGCAGCGCGAACATCGCCGCGCACGTCTCCGCGTACCGCGCACTGGAGTCGAGCCTCGGCATAAGTCCCCGCCCGATCGACATCGAGGAGTACGGCACGCCCTCCGAGATGGGCAACTCCGGCGCCCTGATCGGCTACGCCGCCAAGTTCGAGCGAGCCGGTGTCCGGGACGCCGAACTCGCCTTCTGGAACCACTACGGCACCCTCGGCGACACCCTCACCGACACCGGCGGCTCGCCCAACGGCTCGTACTGGACGTACAAGTGGTACGGCGACATGTCGGGGAACATGCTGGTCACCACGCCCCCGGCGCAGACCGGCATCGACGGCCTCGCGGCTCGCAACGGCGCGGGCAACCAGATCAGCGTCATCGCGGGCGGCTGCGCCGGCTCCTGCGCGGTGACGGTCAACGGCCTCTCCTCCCTGTCGGCGTTCGGCAGCACGGTCCACGTCAAGCTGGAGTACTCCCCCGACACCGGCCGCACCACCGCGTCCCCCGGCCCGATCACCATCTCCGACGCGGACTACACGGTCTCGGGTGGCTCCGTCACCGTGCCGGTCACCATGAACGCCACCGACGGCTACCACCTGGTGATCACCCCGAGCGGCACCAACACCTCACTGGCCGGGCGCTACCAGATCACCAACAAGAACAGCGGCCTCGCCCTGGACACCCAGAACGCGGCCACCGCCCAGGGCACCTCGGTCGTCCAGGCCACGTCCACCACGGGCACCGACCAGAACTGGACCCTGGTGGCGGCGGGTTCGGGCCTCTACAAGATCGTCAACCAGAAGAGCGGCCTGCTGCTCGGCATCACCAACGCGGGCACCGGTGACGGCGGCACGGCCCTGATCTGGGGTGACAACGGCACCGCCGACCACCTCTGGCAGGTCATCCCGGCCCGCGACGGCTACTACAAGATCGCCAACTACAACAGCGGGCGCCTGCTCGGCGTGGACCAGATGAGCACGTCCTCCGGCGCCCAGGTCCTCCAGTGGAGCGACAACGGCACCGCGGACCACCTGTGGAGACTGACCTCACGCTGAGACAGCCTCCCCAGGTACGAGTGCGCCCCCGGACGCCGGCCGGGGGCGCACTCGCGTTCGGCTTTCCTGGATCTTCACAGGAGCGCGTGACCGAACGACTACCCTGAGTGGCGTATGGCAGACAGTGGAGGGGAGGGCGCATCATGACACTGATGATTGAGCGACCGACGATGAGCACCATAAGCAGCACGGATCCCCACAGCTTCGAGGCCATGCTGGGCGACCTCGACAGGCTGAACGTGCCGGACGGCTACAGGGCCGAGATCATCAGGGGGAACATCGTCGTGTCGCCGTGGTCGAAGGGGTATTACCTCGACGTCATGGAACTGGTCTGCGACCAATTGCGCCCTCACCTTCCCGAGGGGCATCGGATCAGCAACGGTCCGTTCCTGTACGTGTTTCCCGGCTCCGAGCGCGCCTACGGCCCCGCTATCCATGCCGCTCACCGGAACGTGGGAAAAACCACCAGCAACCGCCTCGACGGAGAAGCCCTCTCCTTCGTCGCCGAGCTGACCTCGTCCGCCACCCGCGACGACGACCTCACCGACAAGGTCGAGACGTACGGGAAGGCCGGCGTCCCGGTCTACCTGATCCTGGACATGCAGGAGGAGAAGGCGACGGTGCTGTGGGCCCCGACCGCCGAGGGCTACACGGCCCGCCTCACCAAACCGTTCGGCGAGAAGATCGAGATCCCCGCACCGTTCGACTGCACCCTCGACACCACCGGTTTCCAGGCCCTCGAGGCCCCCGAGGCGTGATCACAGGGTGCGCGCCGTCGGCCGAGGGCGCACTCCAGCGACCCGGACGGGAACCAGAAGCGGTTCACGACGCACCCGTGCGCAAGCGGTACCTGATCAGGCCCCGGATGTCCGCGAGAGTGGCCAGCGGCCCGGCGATCTAGCTGTACGCGCGGGTCTCATGGGGGCCTCGCTCTCCCGAGGCCCCGCGACGGGAGCATGATCCATTCCCTGCGCGACGGCAACGGCGGTGCATAGCTCGTTCCCCGGCGCACGCCTCGTCGCGCCCGGATAGTTCTTGGTCGTCCGCATTCAGGAGCGAAGCTCGCGGTCAGAATTCGGCTGCGGCGATCCGCCGGGCGGCTACGCGGCGCGGCTCTCGAAGCGGAACTCCGGCGTCGCACGAGGATCGATCAGTGCACCGGAGTGCAGTGCCTCAGCCAGGCTCTCGATCAGTTCCAGGGTCGGGTCGACGTCGCTCTCTTCGATGCGCTCGACCTCCTCCACGGACAGGCCTGCGCGGTCAGCGAGCTCCGCGCTGCTCAGCCCGAGAGCCGAGCGCCGTTCGCAGATCGCGAGAGCGAAGTCCATACACCGCCCGGCGGCCCGGTACGCGGGGTCCTCCCGATGTTCTGAGGGGACGCTCCAGCCGGTGTGGTAGCTGCTGGTCACCATGTCTCCTCACCACGCCTGCGCTCTCATCCGTTCCAGACGATGTTGCAGATGTATAGGCATTCGTGCCGGGGAACCGCAAGAAACTGGATGAAACCGAGTCCACCGAAGAGAGGGAAGTTCCTGAGTCCACCGGGCTTGTCCTCAGGTCTGCTGCCTGCTGTTTCGGCGTCACGTCCGAGGGCGGCGAGTTCGGTGGCGATCCGCTCACCTCGGCGATCACCCCGACGGGAAGCCCCTCAGTCAGGTACTCCTCGCTCGGGTTGTAGTCCCATTTCCAGTCGGTCACAGCCGGGCCTCGGCCTCAGCGTCCGCATGGATCTTCCTGATCTCGGCGATGGCGTCCGCGGGGTCCTCCGCTCCTGCGCTCACCACCTCTTCCAGGTGGCGCAGGCGAGCGGCACGCGAGGGGTACCGCTGGATCGCGACGAAAACACCCCAGGTGTGGACGAACGTACGCAGCGGCGCGAGGGACTGAAGCTGCTGTGCGCTGGTGGTCGCGTCCACGAGATCGCGTACGAACGCCTGCATCCGGCTGGGTGTCAGACTTTCGACGGCGACACGAAGGGCGTCAGGGGTGAGCGCGGGCATGGGGATGAGCGGCTCGTGGGCCTGCGGATCCGCGGGCAGTGCGGTCACGGCGGTGCTCCCGGCTGGATGGAGGTTCGCTGTGGTCCTTGACGGTACCCCCAGGTACCGGACAGGCGCAGGGCTCGAGCCGATCGCGGCCCGTGTGGGCGGCACGTCCCCGTGCGCGCCGCCCACAGATGATGGTTCCATACCTACGGCCGGCGGACGCCCTGACTGCCCACGGCGGGCTGACGGCAGTCGGGGAGCTTCGACACGGGCGTGATCACCGAGGCCGTCCCGTCGTCCAGCGCGTAGCAGAGCTGGGCGTGCAGGACCTCCGCCTCGGCGCCGGTGAGGCGGAGCGCGAGGTCCGACTCGAACGCACCGCCCCTGCGCAGCCAGAGGTCGATGACGAGCGTGCCGTCCTCCTCTCGCCGTACCGGTTTGCTGGGTACGCGGCTGACCTGCATCCGGGGTGCGCTCATCAGGCCGCCACCCCCGCCAGGGCCATGGTGCTGCGGACGACCGGTTGGCCGATGCGATGGCCGTGGATCACCAGGGGCCCGACATCGATCCCGTCGAGCGCGAGGACCAGCGCCCTGCGGCGCATGCGCTGCTCGTGCGCGACGAGGTAGGGGCGGATGCGGGAGGCGGGGCGGCGGGCGGGTGCGGCAGTCCTTCTGCGAGAGCGCAGGAGGTACGGCGGCAGTACGGAGATCTCCGCACCGGCGACGAGAAGCCGGTGCGCCGGCGGTCGCCGGACCAGGTCCGGCACGGGCGCGGGGACGAGTACGCGCAAGAGACACGCGAGGACAAGGACGGCCACCTGCACGAGTGTTCGCGCGAGGCCGGGCCGGATACGGTGGGACATGCTGACGCTCCTACGAGGCGTTGGCCATGCCCCGGGGTGGTCGGACACCGCCGGGGCGCATTGTGCAACCCACGCTGATCTCACTCAGCGCTGGGTAGCCGCTACACACAGTACGACCCACACGGTGCGCGAAACAACATGTTGTCTAGCACGAGCGGTATTGGCATATGCCGGACCGTCTGGAGTGTGCTTACACGAAGTCGTCGAACTCCCCCGCCTTGGCCCCTTCCAGGAAGGCACGCAGCTTCCGGCGCGTAGTACGGACGATCACCTCGGGGTCGTCGCTCTCGCGGAGAAAAACGAAGTCGTCGCCTTCCGCAACTTCGATGCAGGCCCCGGTATCTGCCGAGAAGGACGATTTACGCCACCGAAGTTCCACCGGTCCCCAACCCTCAAGTCTCTGTGGCTGCCTGCCGAATGAAGTCGATCGACAGCTCCGGCTCCAGCGCCCGCTCACTCATACGGTCAAGAACCGCACGGTAGTTCACAAGGTGGGTCTCGGCATCGAGGAAGGTCACACCAGTCGGCACGTCGATCTGCACCGTGTCCAACTGCGGTACGGGCCCGCAGGCGTAGAGCGTCGAACTGCCGGCGTTCGCGAAGCCTCCGGCACTGAACGGTACGACTCGGACGGTGATATTGGGCCGCTCGGCCTGCTCCAGCAGGTAGTCGATCTGCCTGCGCAGACACTTCCGATCGCCGAACGTCATCCGCAACACGGTCTCATGGACAAGGAACTCGCATGAAGGCGGCTCAGAGCGGTCAAGCAGCGCTGCTCGCCTGACCCGGAACTCGACGTGCCGCTCCAGGTCCGCAAGGGCCATGGTTGGCACCGCCTCAGCGAAGATGCCTCGCATGTAATCGGGAGTCTGGAGGATGCCAGGCATGTGCATGATCTGAGCCGATCGCAGCGCGGCCGCGTGATGCTCCATCTCCGCGATGTCCAGAAGACCGGCAGGGAGTGAATCCCGGTACTCGTCCCACCAGTACGGTCCGCGCTCCCTGGCCATCTCGGCCAAAGCGTCGACATACCGCGCGTCAGGACAGCGGTAGTTGGCCGCCCAGACCCTGACCCGGTCACTACTGACCCCGGAACGGGCAGACTCCGTGTTGCTCACCGTCGTGCGGTCAGTGCGATGCAGGGTGGCAGCCTCGTTGATCGTCATGCCGATGCGCTCGCGCATCCTGCGCAGCTCGGCGCCGAGACGACGCTGCCGCTCGGTGGACGGCTTCCTGACGGGCACGAAGGACCTCCTGGGTAGTGCGCGACAGATTAGTCACCCCATGGGGCCGACGTTGCCGGATGCGTGACGTACGGCGGGCCGACCCCAGGAGGCCGGCCCGCCGTACGGTGACTGCCAACTACTAGATGAACGAGTTGATCTCGATCGTCTCGTTCCGCCCCGGGCCCACGCCGATCGCGGAGATCGGGGCGCCGGACATCTCCTCCAGCGCCTTGGCGTAGTCCTGGGCGTTCTTCGGGAGGTCGGAGAAGGACTTGGCCTTGCTGATGTCCTCCGACCAGCCCGGCAGCATCTCGTAGACCGGCTTCGCGTGGTGGAAGTCGGTCTGCGAGTACGGGAGTTCCTCGACGCGCTTGCCGTCGATCTCGTACGCCACGCAGACCGGGATCTGCTCCCAGCCCGTCAGGACGTCGAGCTTGGTGAGGAAGAAGTCGGTCAGGCCGTTGACGCGGGTCGCGTACCGCGCGATCACCGCGTCGAACCAGCCGCAGCGGCGGTCGCGGCCGGTCGTGACGCCCTTCTCGCCGCCGATGCGGCGCAGCGCCTCGCCGTCCTCGTCGAAGAGTTCGGTGGGGAACGGGCCCGCGCCGACGCGGGTCGTGTACGCCTTCAGGATGCCGATGACCCGGCTGATCTTCGTCGGGCCGACGCCGGCGCCGGTGCAGGCACCGCCGGCGGTCGGGTTCGAGGAGGTGACGAAGGGGTAGGTGCCGTGGTCGATGTCCAGGAGGGTGCCCTGGCCGCCCTCGAAGAGGACCACCTTGTCGTTCTCCAGGGCCTGGTTGAGCACCAGGACCGTGTCGGCGACGTACGGCGCGAGCTTGTCGGCGTACACCAGCAGTTCCTCGACCACCTGGTCCACGGCGATCGCGCGCCGGTTGTAGAGCTTGGTGAGGATCTGGTTCTTGACGTCGAGAGCCGCCTCGACCTTCTGGGTCAGGATCGACTCGTCGTACAGGTCCTGGACGCGGATACCGACACGGTTGATCTTGTCGGCGTACGTCGGACCGATGCCGCGACCGGTCGTGCCGATCTTCCGCTTTCCGAGGAAGCGTTCCGTCACCTTGTCCACGGTGACGTTGTACGGCGTGATGATGTGGGCGTTACCACTGATCAGGAGCTTGGACGTGTCGACACCACGTTCGTTCAGTCCGCTCAGCTCGGAGAGCAGGACCGACGGGTCGACGACGACTCCGTTGCCGATGACCGGGGTGCACCCCGGCGAGAGGATTCCGGAAGGGAGGAGGTGGAGGGCGTACTTCTGATCACCCACGACTACCGTGTGGCCGGCGTTGTTGCCGCCTTGGTAGCGCACCACATAGTCCACCGAGCCACCGAGCAGGTCGGTTGCCTTTCCCTTGCCTTCGTCACCCCACTGAGCACCGAGCAGCACAAGTGCGGGCACGCGCGTACACCCCTTCCGGGCGGGGCATGTCCAAGGTCAGGGGCGTACGCGCCATTGACTGTGCCTCGCACAGCCTGTTTCGTACACCGGCGACCTTCGTTGGCCGCAACCCGTCGGACCGGATGCCCCGGAATAGACGAAGCCCCTGGCGCAATAGCGCAAGGGGCTCTTGCACAAAGATGCTACCCGAGGAAGCGAGGCAGGACCGAGGTGGCGACTTTCGCGACGCCCGACCAGCTGCTGGTGGTCATAGATCCGGTCGCCCGGAGGATGGACGGGGAGGCCGTACGGATCGCGAAAGACGTGCTCAGCGCGGGTGCGGCGAGTACGAAGGTGTGTCTGCCGGAAGATTCTGAGGAATTCGCCCGGGTACTGGCCCGGCGGGGCTCACGGCGGCCCGTGGTCATAGGAGACGACCGCGCACTGGTCCGGGCCGTCTCCCTGCTGCACCGGCGACGGGAGCTGGCGGAGTGTGTCCTGTCCGTGGTGCCGGTGGGGGGCGCGATGTCCCTGGCGCGGTCCCTCGGGGTGCCCGCGGGGACCGTGGCGGCGGCGCGGGCGGTCCTGGACGGCGCCCAGCGGCGGATGGACCTGCTCGTGGACGAGAGCGACGGGGTGGTGCTGGGCGCGCTGCGGATTCCGTCGGCGCCGACGGGCCGGGAGGAGTCCGGGGTCGTGGCCGAGGAGTCAGGGGCGGTGACGGGGGCGCCCGCGCATCCCTGGCTGCGGACCTGCCAGTCCCTCGTACGGACCCTGGTCCCCGCCCTGCCGCTGCGCCCCGCCCAGCCCGCCCCCGGCCCCGCCGGGCCCACCCGGCTGCGGATAGAGGTCGACGGCGAGACCCTCGTCGACCTGGACCAGCCGGTCGAGACGGTCTCCGTGACCGCGGACGGCTCCGGCGCGGCGGCGGTGGAGGTCCGCCCGGTGTCGGTGGGCGCGGAGGCCTCCCCGCTGCTGGCACGGGGGCGCCGGGTGACCGTCTCGGGAGCGGACTTCCGGTACCGCGCGGACGCGGTGGTCTCGGGGCCGGTCCGCAAGCGGACGTGGACGGTGTGGGAGAGGAGCTGGGGGCTGACGTTGCCGGTGGGGGCCGAGCCCGGGGATCAGTCGCTGGGGTGACGGGGCAGAGCGTCCGACTCGTCCTTCAGGCTCACCCCGCTCCGCCCCAGTTCCCGTGCCCCCCTCAGCAGCGCGACCAGCTTGGCCGCCGCCGTGTCGTACGGCAGGCCCAGCGGTGGGCGGATGTTGGACAGGCAGTTGCGGTCTGCGTCGGTCGTCACTCCGGGTTTCGGGCCGTATGTGAGGTAGGCGCCCAGGGAGTCCGCCGCCGACATGCCGGGACGTTCGCCGACCAGGAGCACCACGGCCGTCGCGCCCATGGTGTGCGCGACGTCGTCGCCGAGGGCCACGCGGGCCTGTTCGGCGAGGACGACGGGGGCGACCCGCCAGTCGGCCGGGAGCAGTGCCGTCGTTGCCCGGACCATCGACGCCGCGTGTTCGTGCACCGCCCGGCTGGACAGGCCGTCGGCGATCACGAACACCACGTCCCACTCCCCCGTCGGCAGATGCGCCCGGTCGGTCGGGTGCAGGCGGCGGCCCAGGTCGGGGCGCTGGAGGTAGGTGAGCCGGTCGGGAGCGGCACTGCGTACCCGTACCGTCGGCACGCCGGTGAGGGCCGCGGCGACCGTGTCCGGGTCGAACGGCGAGTGCACCGCGTCCCGGGCCGCCGCGTGCGCGGACTGGAGTTCCAGCCGGTGCCGGGTCGGCAGGCCGGAGCCCGCCCGGCCGAGTCCGATGCGGGCCTGGGTGTGGCGGCGCAGCGCCGACCAGAGGGCCAGGTCGTCGGTGGATACGGGGAGTTGGGTCATGCCGCCAGCTCCTTTCCGATCGCCGTCAGCGGGTGGTGTGCGGTGACCTCGCGGATGCCTCCGTGTTCGTCGAGCAGGCCGATGGATCCCAGCCATGCCTCGAACTCCGGTGCCGGGCGCAGGCCCAGGACCTCGCGCAGGTACAACGCGTCGTGATACGAGGCCGACTGGTAGTTGAGCATGATGTCGTCGCCGCCCGGTGTGCAGATCACGAAGGAGGCGCCCGCGACGCCGAGCATGGTCAGCATGGTCGCCACGTCGTCGTCATCGGCGTCCGCGTGGTTGGTGTAGCAGATGTCCAGGCCCATCGGCAGGCCGAGCAGCTTCCCGCAGAAGTGGTCCTCCAGGGCGGCGCGGAGGATCTGCCGGCCGTCGTAGAGGTACTCGGGGCCGATGAAGCCGACGACGGTGTTCACGAGCAGGGGGTCGTAGCGGCGGGCGACCGCGTACGCACGGGCCTCGACCGTCTGCTGGTCCACCCCGTGGTGCGCGTCGGCCGACAGGGCGCTGCCCTGGCCGGTCTCGAAGTACATGACGTTGCGGCCGACCGTGCCCCGGTTCAGCTCCTGGGCCGCCTGATGGGCCTCGCCGAGGAGGTCCAGTGTCACGCCGAAGGACGCGTTGGCCGCCTGGGTGCCCGCGATGGACTGGAAGACGAGGTCGACGGGGGCGCCGCGCTCCATCAGGTCCACGCTCGTGGTGACATGGCACAGCACGCAGGACTGGGTGGGGATGGAGTAGCGCGTGATCACGCCGTCCAGCAGCTCCAGCAGGTCCCGTACCGCCCTCGGGCTGTCGGTCGCCGGGTTGATGCCGATCACCGCGTCACCGGAGCCCAGCAGCAGCCCGTCGAGGAGGGCCGCGGCCACGCCCGCGGGGTCGTCGGTGGGGTGGTTGGGCTGGAGCCGGGTGGCCAGCCGGCCCGGCAGTCCGATCGTGGACCGGAACGCGGTCACCACCCGTACCTTCCGCGCCACGGCCACCAGGTCCGCGTTCCCCATCAGCTTGGAGACGGCCGCCGTCATCTCCGGGGTCAGCCCGGGCGCCAGCGCGGCCAGCGCCGTCGCGTCCGCCGCCTCGGACAGCAGCCACTCCCGCAGCTCACCGACCGTCATTCCGGCGACCGGCGCGAAGGCGACGGGGTCGTGGGTGTCGAGGATCAGCCGGGTCACGTCGTCGCTCTCGTACGGGATCACCGGCTCGGTGAGGAAGGCCGTGAGCGGCACCTCGGCCAGTGCCCAGCGGGCCGCGACCCGCTCCCGTGCCGACGAGGCGGCGAGGCCGGCCAGCCGGTCGCCGGAGCGCTCGGGGCTCGCGGCGGCGAGCAGCCGGGCCAGGGAGTCGAAGCGGTGGCGCTCGCCGCTGACGGTGGAGGTGTAGGCGCTCATGACGGCGACGCTACGAGGTGGGGCGCGGCCCGGTCCACGGACCGCGTGAGAGTTAACAAGAGCGTTCGACCGGCCCGCCTCACGGCCGGTTTCCAAAGGTATGGTTGACAAACATTTAACGCCCCGAAACCGTTGGCCGACTCATTCGGACTGCAGAGTTCCGGTCCAGTGCACCAGTGGACCGACAAGAGAGGGGCCAACCCGATGGCAGTGGACGAGGGCGTCGCCCCGGCGGCGGAAACGAGCACCGACGGAGCCGTGCACCGGCTCAAACCCAACGCGGTGGGCCTGCTCGGCGTGGTCTTCATGGCTGTGGCGACCGCCGCGCCGATCACCGCGATGACCGGCAACGTGCCCTTCATGGTGTCGTCCGGCAACGGCATCGGCGCCCCGGCGAGCTACCTGGTCGCAATGGTCGTACTGGCAATCTTTTCCGTCGGTTTCACGTCGATGGCGAAGCACATCACCTCCACCGGCGCCTTCTACGGCTTCATCTCCTACGGCCTCGGCCGCACCGTCGGGCTCGCCTCCGGACTGCTGGCCACCTTCGCGTACGCCGTCTTCGAGCCGGCGCTCGTCGGCATCTTCTCGACCTTCGCCACCACCACCCTCGAGGACCAGACGGGGCTGCACGTCCCGTGGTGGGCGTTCGCGATCCTGATGCTGGCCGTCAACGCGGTCGGCACGTGGTTCGGCATCGCCCTCGCCGAGAAACTGCTCGTCGTCCTGCTCGCCACCGAGGTGACGATCCTGGCCGCGATGGCGATCTCGGTCGCCCTGCACGGCGGCGGCCCGAACGGCTTCGGCTTCGACCCGGTCAACCCGGTCAACGCCTTCACCGGCACCTCCGCCGGCCTCGGACTGTTCTTCGCGTTCTGGTCGTGGGTCGGCTTCGAGTCGACGGCGATGTACGGCGAGGAGTCCCGCAACCCGAAGAAGATCATCCCCAAGGCGACGATGATCTCGGTCCTGGGCGTCGGCGTCTTCTACGTCTTCGTCTCCTGGATGGCCATCTCCGGCACCGGCGAGTCGCGCGCCGTGAAGGTCGCCACCGCCGACCCGCTGGCCCTCTTCTTCGGCCCCACCGAGCAGTACGTCGGCCACTGGGCGGTCGACGTCATGCAGTGGCTGATGATCACCGGCTCGCTGGCCTGCGGCATGGCCTTCCACAACTGCGCCGCCCGCTACATGTACGCGCTGGGCCGCGAAGGCGTCCTGCCCTCACTGAAGAACACTCTCGGCCGCACCCACGCCGGCCACGGCTCGCCGCACATCGCGGGCCTGGTCCAGACGGTGCTGAGCGCGGTGCTGGTCGGCGCGTTCTGGATCGCGGGCAAGGACCCGTACAACTCCCTCTACGTCCTGCTGGCCATCCTCGGCACCATGGCGATCCTGATCGTGCAGGCGGTGTGCTCGTTCGCGGTGCTCGTCTACTTCCGCTCGAACCACCCCGAGAGCCGCCACTGGTTCAGGACCTTCACCGCCCCGCTCATCGGCGGTGTCGCGATGCTCGCGGTGGTGGTGCTGCTGGTGTCCAACATGAGCGCGGCGGCCGGCTCGGAGTCCGGCTCCCTGCTCCTGAAGGCGACACCGTGGCTGGTCGCCCTGGTCGCGGCCACGGGCATCGGCTACGCCCAGTACCTCAAGCGGCGCGATCCCTCGCGGTACGCGCTGCTGGGACGGACGGTGCTGGAGGAGACGAAGGAGCGGTAGGCGTACGGCGGTCGGGCCCTGGTGGAGAGGTCGGTCTCCACCAGGGCCCTTGGTCTGTGCGGCTTCACTCGCGTCCCCTGCGGCGGTCCCGCTCCTGGTGCTCCCTGGTCTGGCCAAGAGGCCGAGCCTGCGGGTCAGCCCCGGCCGAAGGTCTTGTCCCGGTGCTCCCGCCACCGATCCATCAGCTTGGTCAGCTCGCCCTCGAGGTACTCGAAGAAGGCGAGCGTCTCGGCGATCCGCTGCCCGCCGGGACTGGTGGCGCCCAGGCTGTCGACGCCCTCGCGCAGGGTCTGTTCCCAGCGTTTGAGGATGGCGTCCCGGTTGGTCAGGGCCTCGTACCACTGATCGCTGTGCACCCGGTACCGCTCACGCCGTGAGCCTGGCTCGCGCTCCCGCGAGACCATGTGCACCTGCGCGAGATACCGCACCGCCCCCGAGACGGCGGCTGGGCTGACCTGGAGCTGTTCGCCGAGTTCGGCGGATGTCATGGCACCGGAGTCGGACGCGAGCAGCGCGGCGAACACCCGGGCGGCCATCCGCTGCATACCGGCCTCGACGAGCTGCGCGGCGAAGGACTCGACGAACCTCGACACGGCCTCCGCGTCCCGCCCGGTTCCGGCTGCCCCGGCTGATTCGGTCATGCCCTCCATCCTAACCGGGCTTTATACGGTTCCTTAACTTCACAAATTTCTGAAGACAACGTACGTTCTGAAGCATGACGAAGGCAATCACGGTCTCCGGGCTGCACAAGTCCTTCGGCCGCACGCACGCGCTCGACGGCCTCGACCTGGACGTGGAGACCGGGGAGGTCCACGGCTTCCTCGGCCCCAACGGCGCCGGCAAGTCCACCACCATCCGCGTCCTGCTCGGCCTGCTGCGCGCCGACTCCGGCGCCGCGCAGATCCTGGGCCGCGACCCGTGGACGGACGCGGTGGAGACGCACCGCCGGATCGCGTACGTCCCCGGCGACGTGACCCTGTGGCGCAACCTGTCCGGCGGCGAGGTCATCGACCTCTACGGCCGCCTGCGCGGAGGCCTGGACACGCGGCGCCGGGCCGAGCTGATCGAGCGGTTCGAACTCGACCCGACCAAGAAGGGCCGGACGTACTCGAAGGGCAACCGGCAGAAGGTCGCCCTGGTCGCCGCGTTCGCCTCGGACGTCGACCTGCTGATCCTGGACGAACCGACCTCCGGCCTCGACCCGCTGATGGAGGAGGTCTTCCAGCGGTGCGTCGAGGAGGAACGGAACCGGGGCCGGACCATTCTGCTGTCCTCGCACATCCTCAGCGAGGTCGAGGAGCTCTGCGACCGGGTCAGCATCATCCGCAAAGGGCGGACGGTGGAGAGCGGGTCGCTCGCCGACCTGCGCCATCTGACCCGGACCAGCGTGACGGCCGAACTCGCGGGCACTCCCGACGGGTTGGCCCGGCTGCCGGGCGTCCACGACCTCGACGTCCAGGGGCGTCGCGTACGCCTCCAGGTCGACACCGACCAGTTGGACGCCGTCCTGCGCTCGCTCACCGAGTCGGGCGTACGGTCGCTGACGTCGACCCCGCCGACCCTGGAGGAACTGTTCCTGCGGCACTACCAGGAGGACGCGGTCGCTGCGGACGTGGTCGCTGAGGGGGCGGCCCGATGACCGCCGCCGCCTTCGCCGTACGACCGCGGTTGTCCCGCCAACTGGCCGGTACCGGCACCCTGTTGCGCTTCGCCCTGCGCCGGGACCGCGTGATGATCCCGGTCTGGGTCGCGGTGAACGCGCTGATGGTCCTGTCCATGCCGAACACACTGAAGGGCCTGTACGCCACCCCAGCCGAACGCGCCGACCTGGTGGCGCAGATGGCCACCAACTCCTCGCTGCGTGCCATGGTCGGCCCGGTCTTCAGCGATTCGCTGGGCGCGCTGACCGCCTGGCGCGTCGGCGTGTACGCGGGCGTCCTGGCCGCCGTGACGGGCCTGTTCGTCGTCGTCCGGCACACCCGGGACGAGGAGGAGAGCGGCCGTCAGGAGCTGCTGGCGTCGGGCATGGTGGGCCGCCGGGCCTCTCTCACCGCGGCCCTGCTGGCGGCGGCGGTCGCGAACGCGGCGCTGGGGCTGCTGGTCGTGGCAGGACTGGCCGGTCAGGGTGCCACCGGGGCGCTGGCGTTCGGGCTCGGGATCGCGGGCGTCGGCACGGTCTTCGCCACGATGGCGGCGATCGTCGCCCAGCTCACGGAGAGCGCGCGGCTCGCGCGAGGGCTGACGGCCGGGGTGCTGGGTGCCGCCTTCGTACTGCGCGCGGCGGGCGACTCGGCCACCGACGACGGCTCCTCCGTCCTGACCTGGCTCTCCCCTCTCGGCTGGCTGGAGAACCTGCGTCCCTACGCCGCCGAACGCTGGTGGGTACTGCTGCTGTTCGCCGCGGCGGCGGCCGCGCAGGCAGGCGTGGCGTACGCGCTCGCGGGGCGCCGGGATGTCGGCATGAGCTTCCTGCCCACCCGGCCGGGACCGGCCTCTGGCCGACTGGGCTCTGCCGCGGCGCTGGCCTGGAGGCTGCAACGCGGCAGCGTGCTCGGCTGGAGCATCGGCTTCTTCCTCGCCGGGGTGGTCTACGGCGGGATGACGGAGGGCGCGGCCGACCTCGTCGGCGACAACGACAACGCCCGCCGGATCATCGAACGGATGGGCGGCCAGGCCGGTCTGACCGACGCCTTCCTGTCGGCAATGGTCGGCATGCTCGGCCTGGTCGCCGCGCTCTACGTCGTCGCCTCCGTCCTGCGCCTGCACGGCGAGGAGACCTCCGGACGCGCCGAGCCGGTGCTGGCGAACGCCGTGGGCCGACTGCGCTGGGCCGCCGGGCACCTCGTCATCGCCTTCGGCGGGTCCGTGCTGATCATGCTGCTCGCCGGGCTGGGCTTCGCCCTCGGACACGGCCGGGAGGCCGGGCCGATCCTCGGCGCGTGTCTGGTGCAGGTGGCCGGGGTCTGGGTGATCGGCGCACTGGCGGTACTGCTGCACGGCATCGCTCCCCGTACCGCGATGGCGGCCTGGGGTGTGGCCGGGGCGGTGCTGCTGATCGGCTGGGTCGGCCCCGCGCTGGACGCTCCCCGGGCGGTGCTCGACCTGTCCCCGTTCGGCCACCTCCCGAAGCTGCCGGGCGGGGAGATGCAGTGGGGACCGGTACTGGTTCTGCTGCTGGTGGCGGTGGTGTTGCTGGGAGCGGGGTTGGCGGGGCTGCGGCGGCGGGACATGACGACGTAACGTGGGACTTGGCCTTGAGGACGTGACCCTGGCTGAACCGGCTCGGCCGAGAGGGGGCCCGCCGGCTGCGCAGGACGCTCACCGGGTGCTCCCGATCCGGCGTCAAGTTCCTGATCAGCCAGGGGGTTTGGGTTATCGTCCCTCGCATGGCTGAACTGATCGCTCCCACGGAACGGCTGCATTCCTCGTGGCTCACGGCGCGTGACGAGTGGCAGCCTGGTGCTCACCAGGACGGGTCCGGCCTGCGTCTGGTGGGTGACGACGACCTCGACAGCCCGGAAGGGTTCGGCTCATGGGCCGAGCGGCTGCGGCAGCAGTCGGACCGGTCGCTGCCTCTCGGGGAAGGACGGGTCCACGCCACCCACTGGTGGATCGCCGACGGCGAGACGTACCTCGGGGCCATCGACCTTCGGCACTATCTGAACGCCTTTCTGCTGGAAGGCGGCGGACACATCGGCTACAGCGTCCGGCCTTCCGCCAGGAGACGCGGACTGGCCACGTGGGCGCTGGGAGCGGTTCTGCTCAAGGCACCGGCGCTCGGTCTGGACCGGGTCCTCCTCACCTGTGACGACGGCAACGTCGGCTCGGCGCGCACCATCGAGGCGCATGGCGGCGTCCTCGAAGATGTGCGCAGTACCGAATCCGGGGTCAAGCGCCGTTACTGGATCACTCTCGATGCCGCTGGTACAGCCATTCCCTGATGGCCTCGACGAGGACGGCCGCCTCGTAGCGGACAGCCAGTCCGGTGAGGCGGGCCCCGAAGCCGTCCAGGAGGGACTGAAGGCCGCACGCGAAGGTGTCATCGGGCGCTGTGGCGTACTCCGTGGCGGCCGTGGTGTCGAGTCGTTCACGCAGGCGCGATGACCCGATGCCGACCCGCGATGTGAGGGCAGCCGGAACCTTGAGGCGGTCCGCATACGTCCATGCCGGACATGGGGCAACGTATGCAGGCCGCCGGAGGATGTCTGACCGCGGCCGTCGGTGCCGGTGCGGGACTCGCCGTGTGGTCGATCGACGTCCGGAAGCGGCTCTGGCGCTTCGAGCAGGCACCCGACTGGAGCGTGCTCTACGCCGAGCTGCCGCTGATGATCCTCGGGGGCGTCGCCCTCGCCCTCGGGTGCTGGGCGCTGTTCAGCCGGCTCAGGCCTTGACGACCTCGACGCTGAGCCCTTCCAGCCCCCGGATCACGAAGTTCGGCTTCCGTCGCGGCTCCGCCGCCAGGGTCAGGGTCGGTGCCTGCTGCAGCAGCGCCGTCATGGAGGCCGCCAGCTCGATACGGGCCAGAGGGGCGCCGATGCAGTAGTGGATACCCGCGCTGAAGGAGATGTGCGGGTTGTCCTGACGGGTCAGGTCGAGCCGCTCGGGGGCCCGGAAGACCTCCGTGTCGTGGTTGGCCGAGCCGAAGAGCATCGCGACCTCCGCTCCCCTCGGGATCGTCGTCCCGGCGATCTCGATCTCGTCCAGCACCCAGCGCTCGAAGAGCTGGAGCGGGGTGTCGTACCGCATCAGCTCCTCCACGGCGGCCGGGACCAGGGAATGGTCCGCGCGCAGGGCCGCCAGCTGGCCCGGGTTGCGGAACAGCGCCCACCAGCCGTTGACGGTGGCGTTCACCGTGGCCTCGTGGCCCGCGTTCAGCAGGAGCACGCAGGTGGAGATCATCTCCTGCTCGGTGAGGCGGTCGCCCTCGTCGTGCGCCGCGATCAGACCCGAGATCAGGTCCTCTCCCGGCTCCTTGCGCCGCTCGGCGATCAGTTCCCGCAGATAGTCCGAGAACTCCACCGATGCCCGCACCGCCCGCGCCGCCACCTCCTCGGAGGGGTTCAGCTCGTACATCCCGCAGATGTCCGCCGACCAGGGCCTCAGCGGCGCCCGGTCCGCCTCCGGGATGCCCAGCATCTCCGCGATCACCGCGACCGGCAGCGGCTCGGCCACATCCGTCAGCAGATCACCGCCGCCCGCCTCCACCAGCGCGGCCACCAGCTCGCCCGCCATGTCGTGCACATACGGCCTCAGCCGCTCCACCGTGCGCGGGGTGAACGCCTTCGACACCAGACGCCGGATCCGGGTGTGGTCCGGCGGCTCCAGGTCGAGCATCCCGTGGTCGTTGAGGGTGTGGAAGGGCTCGTGCTCCGGCGGCGGAGCCGTCCGCCCGAACTCCTCGTGCGTGAACCGGTGCTGGTACGTCCGCCCCAGCCGCCGGTCCCGCAACAGCGCCGCCACGTCCGCGTGGTGCGGCACCAGCCACTGGTCGGTCGGCTCGTAGTGGAGCACGCGGCCCCTGGCCCGCAGCTCGGCGTAGGCGGGGTACGGGTCGGCGACGAACGCCGGGTCCCAGGGGTCGAAGGCGAGATCGGAAACAGGTGCCATGGACGGACGGTAGACCGGCACCTCCCTCTCTGACCAGGGGCGTCCCACCGACGCCGGATGCTCAGCCCGGGGTGACCAGCCGCGCCTCGTACGCGAACACCGCCGCCTGGGTACGGTCCCGCAGCCCCAGCTTCACCAGGATCCGGCTCACATGCGTCTTGATCGTCGACTCGGCCACCACCAGTCGTTCGGCTATCTCGGCGTTCGAAAGGCCCTGCGCGATCAGCACCAGCACCTCCGTCTCCCGATCGGTCAGGTCGCCGTACGCCGCCTGCGCGGCGGGCGCCAGGCGCGGATTGGCGGACAGTTTGGAGAACTCGGTGATCAGCCGCCTGGTCACCGACGGCGCCAGCAACGCCTCCCCGGACGCCACCACCCTCACCCCGTCGGCGAGTTGACGGGCCGAGGCGTCCTTGAGGAGGAAGCCGGAGGCTCCCGCCCGCAGCGCCTGGTACACGTACTCGTCGAGGTCGAAGGTGGTCAGCACCAGCACCTTCGCCGCGCCGTCCGCGGCGACGATCTCCCGGGTCGCCTCGATGCCGTTCAGCTCGGGCATCCGGATGTCCATCAGCACCACGTCCGGGGCGAGCTCACGCACCCGGTCCACCGCCTGACGCCCGTTGACGGCCTCGCCGACGACCTCGATGTCCGGCATCGCGTTCAGCAGGACCGAGAAGCCCTCGCGCACCATCATCTGATCGTCCGCGATCAGCACGCGGATGGTCATGCGTCACCCTCGCTCAGCGCGGGTACCGGCAGGAACACCGTCACCTCATAGCCTCCGTCCTCCGCCGGCCCCGCCGTCATCTCGCCGTTCAGCATGGAGACCCGCTCCCGCATACCGGTGATGCCGTGCCCCGCTCCGGGCGAGGGCTTCACCAGGGACAGCTCGGGCAGCGGGCCGTTGACTATCCGCAGGCCCAGCCCGCCCAGGACGTACCCGATCTCCACGCGGGCGCTCGCCCCGGGCGCGTGCCGCAGGGTGTTGCTCAGCGCCTCCTGCACGATCCGGTACGCCGACAGCTCCACGCCCTGCGGCAGTTCCCGCACCGCTCCGGTCACCGTCTTGTCGACGCTCAGTCCGGCGTCGCGCACATTGGCGAGCAGCGCGTCCAGGTCGGCGAGGGTGGGCTGCGGGGCGTCCGGCGCCTCGTAGTCCTCCGCGCGGACCACGCCGAGGACACGGCGCAGTTCGGTGAGGGCCGCCACCGCGTTCTCCCTGATCGTGACGAAGGCGCGCTCCAGCTCCGGCGGCGGGTTCTCCACCCGGTAGGGGGCGGCCTCCGCCTGGATGGCGACGACCGACATGTGGTGGGCGACCACGTCGTGCAGTTCCCGGGCGATCGTCGTGCGCTCCTCCAGGAGGGTGCGGCGGGAGCGCTCGTGCTCGGTCACCGTCTGCTGGGCGGTCACCTCCTGCTTGGCCTCGCGGCGTATGTGCCAGACGGAGACGCAGAGCAGAAGCTGCGCGGAGAAGACCAGCATGGGCGCGGTGTTGGTGCTGTAATAGCGGCCCGTGCCGAAGAGAGTCTCCGCCACGCCGCCGTAAGCCGCGGTCAGCGCCCACATCCACGCGGCCGTGCGCGGCCGGGTGCGCAGCGCCACGATCGTCAGCACCGTCAGGTGGCAGGCGAAGCTGCCGGGCAGCCACGGCCAGTCGCCCCACGGGTCGCCGAACGGGAGGGCGAGCGGGGTGGCCGCCATGGACAGCCAGAACGCTCCGACCGGCCGGACCATGGTCAGCAGGATCGGGATGGCGGCGAGCAGGCCGAGCAGGAGGGCGAAGCCGTCGTCGATGGTCGCGATGGCCAGTGCGATCAGGGAGGCCGCGCTGATCACCGCGTGCGGCGTCCAGGCCGCGTACTCCCGGGGTCCGCCGGACAGCCACCGGGTGAGCGGGCCGTCCATGCGCATGCGCGGGAGCGGACGGTAGGCGAAGGCGTCGTGGAACAGGTCCTGCCGCAGCCCGCGCAGGGCGTTCGCGGCCAGCCGGAACTCCGGGCTGCGCGACTTGGCCCCGTCGCCCGGCGACGTGGCGTGGATCTGGGTCGTCTCGGTCACGTACAGAACGGTAGGCGGAGGCGAGGGTCGCGGTCGTCACCAGTGAGAGGGGTCCTTTGCGGTCCCTCTCAGGTACTACGGGTCTGCCGGCCGACGGCGCCGAGGCCGACAGGACGCGTTCAGCGCGGCTCAGTACCCGGCCGGCCGCACCAGCCCCGACTCGTACGCGAACACCGCCGCCTGCGTGCGGTCCCGCAGCCCCAGCTTCACCAGGATGCGGCCCACGTGGGTCTTCACCGTCTGCTCGGCGACCACCAGCCGCTCGGCGATCTCCGCGTTCGACAGGCCCTGAGCGATCAGCGCCAGTACCTCCGTCTCGCGTTCGGTCAGACCGCCGACGCGTTCCTTGAGCGGGGCGCGGGGACGGTCGTCGAGGCGGGAGAACTCGGCGATCAGCCGCCGGGTGATGCCCGGCGCGAGGAGCGCGTCACCGGCCGCCACCACCCGTACCGCCTCGGCGAGCTTGTCCGCGGAGGCGTCCTTCAGCAGAAACCCGGACGCCCCGGCTCTGAGCGCCTCGTACACGTACTCGTCGAGGTCGAAGGTGGTGAGCACCAGCACCTTGATGTCCGGGCGCTCGCCGGTGATGCGGCGGGTGGCCTCGATGCCGCCGAGTTCGGGCATCCGGATGTCCATCAGGACCACGTCCGGGGCGAGTTCGCCGACCTTGACGATCGCGTCCACACCGTCCACCGCCTGACCGATCACGTCGATGTCCGGCTGGGTGTTGAGCAGCACGGTGAAGCCCTGCCGGACCATCTGCTGGTCGTCGGCGATCAGTACCCGGATGGTGCCGCTCGTCATGGATCCTCGTTTCCGGTCGGGGTGTCGGGGATGTCGGGGTGTCTGGGTGCCGGGGATGTCCGGGTGCCGGGGTCGTGTGGAGCGTCAGGGGAGTCGGGGACGGCGGGGGTGTGGGGGCTTCTGGGCTGAGCCGCCGTCCGGGCCACCCTCCGGCACGCCGCCCCCCGATACGCCGCCCCCCGATACGCCGCCCTCCTGCACACCGCCCTCCGATACGCCGTCCTTGGGGAGGAACGCCGTGACGGCGAACCCGCCTTGCAGTGTCTTGGCCGCGGTGACGTACCCGCCCAGCATCGCCGCGCGCTCCCGCATGCCGAGCAGACCGTGGCCCGCGCCCGGGGAGGATGGGACGGGGTGCCGGGGACGGGAGTTGAGGACCGAGATGTACAGCCCGCCGGGGATGTGGTGGATGTCGACGCGCACCGTCGAACCAGGGGCGTGCCGCAGCGCGTTGCTGAGCGCCTCCTGGACGATCCGGTACGCCGACAGCTCCACTCCCGGCGCATAGGCGGGCGTGTCCCCCTCGATGTCGACGACGACCTCCAGCCCGGCGGCCCGGGTGTTGTCGATCAGCGCGTCGAGGCGGGCCAGCGTGGGCTGCGGGGAGTCGGGGGCCGCCCCGGGGCCCGCCTCGCCGAGCCCGTACGGATCCTCGGGGTTCTCCGACCGCAACACCCCGAGCACCCGGCGCAGTTCGGTGAGCGCCTCCAGGGCGTTCTCCCGGATGCCGGTGAGGTTCTCCTTCAGCTCCTGCGAGGGGTTCTCCACCAGGTGGGGGGCGACCTGGGCCTGGATGGAGATCACCGACATGTGGTGGGCGACCACGTCGTGCAGCTCGCGGGCGATACGGTTGCGCTCCTCCAGGAGTGTGCGGCGGGCCCGTTCCTCCGCGGTGATCGTGGTCTGCCGGCCGAGTTCCGCGCGGGCCTCGCGGCGGCCGCGCAGCGCGATGCCGAGCACCGCGACCACCACGGACAGGCAGACCGCGACCACCGAGGTGGACTCGTAGTGGGACGCGCCCCACACCTCTTCGAGGACGTAGGTGACCAGCACGGTCACGGCCAGTGCCTCGGCGGACACCCGGGTGCGCACCCGGAGCGCCAGCAGCAGCAGCACGAGCAGGTGCGCGATGATCCCGGCCGCGGTCCAGGGCCAGGTGAAGGCTTCCGCCGCCAGCGCGCCCAGCCGACCGTGGACGGCGATCGCCCCCGCCACCGTGGCCGCCGTCGACAGCCACCACGCCAGGATGGGCCGCCACAGAGCGAGCACCACCGCACCGCCCTGAGCGACGGCGATCAGGAAGGCGGCCCCGCTGCCCAGGTGTCCGTTGTCGGAGAGCTGTGCCGTACCGCCGAGCGTGATGCCGAACGCGGCCAGGCACACCACGCCGTGGGGCAGCCAGCGCAGCCAGACAGAGGGGGGCAGCGGATCCGCTCGCACCGTGCACAAGTCACCGCGCAGCACCCGCAGTCCGCGTCGCACGCGGCCGGCGAGCGCGTGCCGGGTCCCCGATACCCTCACGCCGCTTACCCTAGGCACCGCGCGCCGCCTTCGCCGCCCTCGCGTGAGGGTCTCGGTGGACGCGGACCACGCGGGAACGGCGGCCGGGGACGCGACGGGGACCCTGTTCGCAGGCGCGGAAGGCCGCCCAGCACACGGACAGGGCCAGGGCGAAGACAGGAAGCCAGAGCAGCCGGGCGGCCACCCAGGTCATTCGGTCGGGCCAGGTGTGCAGGCCGGGGAGTCGGCCCGCCAGGAGACCGGTGGCCGTGGTGGCCATCAGGGCCGTCTGGTGCCAGAGGAAGATCGTCATCGCGGAGAGATCGACCAACGCCACCACCGCCCACGCCAACGGGCGCCGCATGGCCCGGCGCAGCCGGTCGCGCAGCAGGAGGGCCAGGCCGCACTGGGCCAGGCCAAAGGTGACCACGGCCAGCGTCGGCGGGTTCAGGTTGGAGACCGCGGCGCCGGGCACGCCGACCATCGACGCCGGGTAGCCGGCGAACGCGACCAGCAGTGCCGTCGTCGCCGTGCCGCCCGTCAGCAGCAGCAACCCCGCGCGACGGCTGTCCAGTTCGCCCCGGGTCCAGGCCGCGCCCAGGGTGAACGGCACCAGCCAGCCCGCCGCCGGGTTCACCCAGCCGAGCCAGGACGGGCCGCCCAGTCCGAAACGCAGAAGATCCACATGGAGTACGACGGCCAGCGGCCAGAGGGGGTTCAGCCGGAGCAGGAGGGGCGTCGCCGCCGTCAGCCCGGCGAAGACCAGCAGGAACCACAACGGGGACAGCGCCAGTTTGACCAGGGTGTGCACCGTCGCGAACTCGGCGCCCGTCAGGAGCAGCGCGGTCGCCGCCACCGCCCACAGGGTCAGGACGGCCGCCACCGGTGCGAACAGGCGCGACAGACGGGCCGCCAGCCACGCGCCGTACGTCGTGCCGCGGGCACGGGCCGAGGTGTAGCCGCGGGTCGCCACATGGCCGCCCACCAGGAAGAACACGGCGAGCGTCTGAAAGGCCCAGGAGATCGGCGCCAGCCAGGGCATGCGCTGGAGCGGGCTCGCGGTGTGCAGCGTGCCGCCGTCCGCGACCAGGGCGGTCACCAGCCAGTTGCCGAGGACCACACCGAGGATCGCGAAGGCGCGCAGCGCGTCGACCGCGCGGTCCCGCCCGGCGGGCGTGGCGGCGTCGACCCGGTCGGCGCCCCGTCGTATGCCCTGTCGTATGCCCTGCCAGGGGCGGTGCACGGGAGTCGTCTCAGGCACGGGTGACCTCCAAGGTCTCACCGAGGACGATCCGGGCCAGGTTGGTCAGGGAGACCGAGCCCGGTGCGAAGTAGTCGCTGTGACCGCCGTCGCCGGCGGCGAAGACCCGGGCCCCGAACGCCGGGGAGACCGGGTCGGTGCCGAAGCCGACGGTGACGCCGAACAGATCGGCTCTGACATGCGGGACCTCCCCGACCCAGTCGTCGGACCCGCGAGCCGCCCACACCTGGGCCCGGGTGTGCAGGGCTTCGGCGGAGTCGACGCCCGTGCCGGGGCTGCCGACCAGGGCGATGTCGTCCACGTCCAGGCCGGGAGCGGCACGGCCGCAGACGACCGAGCCGTACGAGTGGCACAGCAGGGAGAGGCGGGGCCCGGGGCCGACGATGTCGCGCAGCCGCCGTATGAACTCCCGCAGACGCGGGGCCGCTTGCTCGGCGCGGCCGGTCGTGGTGACCGTCGTACTGATCGTGCCCGGCGTTTCGTAGCCCAGCCAGGCCACGACGGCGGCGGGGCGCGGCTCGGTGGGGTGCGTGGACCGGGGTGTCGACTGCCGGGTCAGTTCCGTGCGCAGGTGGGTCGCCGTGGCGCGGAAGCGGTCGTAGGTGTCGAGGGAGGTGTCCGAGCCGGGGACCAGCACCGCTATGCGGCCGGCATGGGCCAGGTCGCCGAGGACCTCCGCCGAGCGACCGGAGCCGCGGCCGTCGAAGGCGAGGAGGTTCCGGGAGGGAGCGGCCATCGCACGGTCCGCCGCGGCGCGCGCCCGGTCGCCGTGAGCGGCGGCCATCCGGGACGCCTCCTCGGCGTTGGCCCGGTTCGCCGCGTACGTCTCATCCAACGTGGCCGCCGTCACGCGGCCCAGTGCGGCCGGGGCCGGCGCGGGGATCTCCGGCCGGGTGGCGGCGGAGAGCGGGACCACGACGGCGGCGGCGACGAGAGCGGCGAGGAGACCTCGGCGCCATCTGTGCGTAGGGTGCCGCCCAGCCTGCGTGCCGGTATCCGCACCGGCGCCGGCAACGGCATCCGTACCGGCGTCCGTACGCCTGGGTTCCGCTGCCGCGGCACGTGTTGTCGGCTCAAGCCCCACGGTCGCCCCCCTCCAGTTCGCCCGCCCATCGGGCTTGTCTGGAAGGGAAGTTACGGAGCCGCACTCATCGTCCGCGTCCCGCCAGAGAGCTCACCCGCGCCGTAGCTCTCAGGTATTACGGGTACGACCGGGACGCGGGGGGCGACCAACTGGAGGCCCCCTCACCAGGCCAACTGCGCTATCTCCTCCCCCACCACCGCGCACGCGTCCGCCACCGGGTCGATCAGCGGGAAGTGGCCGACGTCCTCCAGGAGCGTCAGGCCCACCACTTCGCCCGCCTTCGCCGCCGCGTCCGCGTAGGACTCGGCGACTGCCTGCGGGACGACCAGGTCGGCGCGGCCCTGGACGAGGGTCGTCGCGATGCCTGTGGGGAGCAGGAGGGCCGGGTCGGCGTACGGCCGGTGTTCGGTGAACCCCTCGTCCCCGCCCAGCAGTTGGCGGCAGGCGCCCGCGCACACGTCGAGCTTGTCCGCCACCGCGAAGTCGGCGATCGGGGCGAGGGCGACCACGCCCCGCAGCGGCGCCGGACGGTCGAGGCGCCACGGCGCGTCGGCGGGCAGCAGGTGCCGGGCCGCCGCCCACAACGCGAGGTGTCCGCCGGCGGAGTGACCCGTGACCACTATGCGGCGGGGGTCGGTCTGCGGGAGGGCCTCACGGGCGAGGGCGGGCAGCGCGTCCAGCGCGGCGGCGACGTCGTCGAAGGTGTCCGGCCACCGACCGGCCACCGGAACGCCCTCCCCCTCGCCCTGGCTTTCGCCCCGGCCCTCGTCCCGGCCCTCGCGCTGACGCTCGCCCTGGCCCTCGCTGTCACCCCCGCGCCGATACTCCACGCTCGCCACCCCGAACCCCCGTCGCGCCAGGAAGTCCGCGAACGGCGAGATGTGCCGGCGGTCGTACCGTGCCCGCCAGGCACCGCCGTGCAGCACGACGATCAACGGCGCCGGACCTCCCGGTCCCCTCTCACCGTGCGGGGCGTAGAAGTCGATCACCTGGTCGGGGTGGTCGCCGTACGCCGCCGTGGTGTCGGGGTCGACCGCCGGGTGCGAGAAGGCCGACGACTCCTCTTCGGCGGCGGCACGGGCAGCTGCGGCGTCGTCCGGCATGCTCCAACCTCTCAGTGTCGAAACGGATTTGGCGGACCGGGAAGGATCTTCCAGAACGGAATTCGGCCGTTGGCGGGGACGGTATCAGGCCCATGACGTGCACGGACACGTGCATGGGCACGCGCATGGACACGCGCATCGGCACGTGCACACCCACGTATGGCCGCGCTGCGGGCGACCGTGCGTGGGTGTGGCGTCGTACCGCTCGTCAGCCGGCCCCTCCGCCGGGCTCCGGCGTATCCCCCGGCCCGCCCCCCGGCGCCTCCCCCCACACCTCCGCCAGCACCCGCGCCGCCCGCTCCACGTCCGCGAACCCGACGTACAACGGCGTGAACCCGAACCGCAGGACGTCAGGGTGCCGGAAGTCGCCGACCACGCCCCGCTCGATGAGCCGCTTCATCACCTCACCGGCGTCCGAGCACCGCAGCGCGACCTGGCTGCCCCGTTCCGCGTGGGCCACCGGCGTCAGCGACTCCACCCGGCGCGCCGGGACGTACGCGGCCACGCACTCCAGGAAGAAGTCGGTCAGCGCGAGGGACTTGGCCCGGACGCCCGCGACGGAGACCCCGTCCCACACCTCCAGCGCGGCCTCCAGGGCCAGCATGGACAGGATGTCGGGCGTGCCGACGCGGCCGCGCGGGGCGCCGGCGGCCGGGGTGTAGTCGGGGCGCATGCCGAAGGGTTCGGCGTGGGAGTTCCAGCCGGGCAGCGGGGAGTCGAAGCGGTCCTGGAGCTCCCGGCGGACGTAGAGGTATGCCGGTGAACCCGGGCCGCCGTTCAGGTACTTGTAGGTGCACCCGACGGCCAGGCCGACCCCGTGCTCGTCGAGGCCGACCGGCAGGGCGCCCGCGCTGTGGCACAGGTCCCAGACGGCGACCGCGCCCGCCGCGTGCACGGCGGAGGTCAGCCCCGGCAGGTCGTGCAACCGGCCCGTGCGGTAGTCGACGTGGTTCAGCAGGACCGCCGCCGTACGGTCGCCCAGCACGTCCGGGACCTCCGCCGGGGTCACCGGCCGCAGGGTGCAGCCCGTCATCCGGGCCGCCGACTCGGCGATGTACCCGTCCGTGGGGAAGGTCGTCGCGTCGACGACGATCTCGTCGCGTTGCTCGCGACCGGAACCACCGGGACCGCGCTCATCATGGCCGGCCCCACCGATCCGGGCCAGCCGTACCGCCCCCACAAGTGCCTTGAAAACGTTGACACTTGTCGAGTCGCCGACCACGATCTGCCCGGCCCCCGCGCCCACCAGCGGGGCGATCCGGTCGCCGATCCGCTCGGGCGCGGTCCACCAGCCGCTCTCCTCCCAGGACCGGATGCGCAGTTCGCCCCACTGGCGGCGAACGACGTCCTCCACCCGGCCGGGAACGTTCGCGGGCAGGGCGCCCAGTGAGTTGCCGTCCAGATACACGACGTCGTCCAGCACGAATCGCGAGCGCACGGACGCCAGGTCATCACCGGCGTCCAACTCGCCTGCCTTGAAGTGAAGTTCAGACATGGGACCGTGCCGTCCACAGCTCGGGAAACACGTTCTTCCGCGCGCGCTTCTCCAGCCAGGCCACCCCGGCGGAGCCGCCCGTGCCGGCCTTGGAGCCCATGGCCCTGCGGGTGGCGACGAGGTGGTCGTTGCGCCAGCGCCAGACCAGTTCGGCCACGTCGGTCAACGCCTCGCCGAGCCGGGCGAGTTCGTCGCTGTCGTCACCGGAGTAGAGGGCGGTCCACACCGCCTCCACCTCCTCGGACGGCTCGTACCGCAGCGACACGTCACGTTCCAGGACGGACGCCGGGATCGCGTACCCGCGCCGGGCCAGCAGCCGCAGTGCCTCGTCGTACAGGCTCGGTTCGTGCAGCGCCTTCTCCAGTTCCCCGTGGACGCGCGGCGCGCCCCGGTGCGGGACCAGCATGGACGCGGACTTGTCGCCGAGCAGGAACTCCATACGGCGGTACATCGCCGACTGGAAGCCGGAGCCCTCCCCGAGCGCACTGCGGTACGAGTTGAACTGGGCCGGGGTGAGCTGGCCGAGCGGCTTCCAGGAGGCGTTCAGCGCCTCCATCTCCCGTACGGAACGCTTCAGCGCGGCGACAGCCGTGGGAACGTCGTCCTGGCGCAGGGCGCCGGCGGCCGTCTCCCACTCGTGGACGATGACGGTGAACCACAGCTCCATCACCTGGGTCGTGACCAGGAAGACCATCTCTCCGGGGTCGTCGGAGAGGGGGTGCTGAAGGTGGGTGAGCACGTCCGCCTTGACGTAGTCCTCGTACGGCGTCGTGCCCTCGAAGTCGAGATGCGGGGTCTCGGGCTCCTGCGTTTCGTGAGCCTCGTGGGACATCGCTGTCTCCTGTTGTGTACTCCGGGTAGCGGTCCGCCCCTGCCGTTACCGACACGGAGGCCCCGGTCCCCACCGGCATCCTCCGCATCAGACGCGCAGATCGCAAGGCGGGCGGATACGGCCTGGCGCTGGGGGGATCGTCGACCTGGACCTGCCCGCCGCCGGCGGTGGCCCGTGGGACCAATGGGTCCGCCACCCTGGATCGCCGTCCCTGAGCACGGCCGCGTCCCCGGGACCCGGCGTCCGTCCCGCGCCGCGGCCTGCTCACGGTGCCCCTCGCACGCCTGGAGACGCCCCTCGCCGGCAGACCCTCCACGAGTGGCAGACTGCTTCCATGACGACTCACCAGAACCTGCTCGGCGGCCCCGACCCCACCTACCTCCCGGAGAACGAGGAGGCGTACCGCCTGCTGGGCGAGGAGTCCCTGGCTCCCGCCGAGGTCGCCGCCAAGTACCCGACGTTCTCGCTGGCCTGGGCGCTGCTCGCCGACGAGGCGTTCGAGGCGGGGCGCGTGATCGAGTCGTACGCGTACGCCCGTACCGGCTACCACCGGGGACTCGACGCGCTGCGCCGCAGCGGCTGGAAGGGGCACGGGCCGATCCCGTGGAGCCACCGCCCCAACCGGGGCTTCCTGCGCTGCCTGAACGCGCTGGCGCGGGCCGCCGAGTCGATCGGCGAGAAGGACGAGGCGGAACGCTGCGGGCAGTTCCTCCAGGACAGTGACCCCGAGGCGTACGCGGAGCTGCGGCGCTGACAGGGCGTTCACGGCCCAGGGGTGAGTGCCCACCTACGCCACCTGCGCGTACGTGGGCACCCACCCCTCAGCCGCTCGTCACCCGGCCCCGAGCTTGCCCGCCGACCGGTTCGGTTCCAGCGGTGGCGCCAGGACGGACCCGTGCGTGCGGCACTCCGGTCGCCGGCAGTCCGGTGGCAGCCGCCGTACGGTCGTGAAGGCGACCCCCGCTCCCACCACCAGCACCCCCGCGCACCACACCATCGCCCGGCCGAACGCGTCGTCGAAGGCGGCCGGCGACAGGTACGCCTCCGGCCCCATCCCCGCGAGCAGCGGCAGCGCCGCCACCGCGATCAGGCCGGCCGCACGGGCCGCCGCGTTGTTGATGCCGCTGGCCAGGCCGGCGCGTCCGGTGTCCACGGAGGCAAGGACCGTCGCGGTGAGCGGTGCGACGAGAGTGACCATGCCGGCGCCCATGACCAGCAGGGCCGGCAGGACGTCGGTCACATAGTCCGCGTTCTCCCCCACCCGCCTCATCAGCAGCATCGCGGCGGCGCACAACAGGGGCCCCACGGTGAGGGGGACCCGGGGGCCGATGCGGTCGGCGAGGGCGCCCGAGCGGGCCGAGAACAGCAGCATGAGCGCGGTGGTCGGCAGCAACGCCGTACCGGCCTGCAGGGGCGAGTAACCGGCCACGACCTGCAGTTGCAGCGCGGTCAGGAAGAAGAATCCGCCGAACGCCGCGTACACGCACAGGGTGACCAGGTTGACCGCCGTGAACTGGCGGGAGGCGAAGATCCCGAGCGGCATCATCGGGTCGGGGCTGCGCTTCTCGACCCGGACGAAGGCGACGGCCGCGGCCACTCCCGCCACCGCCGTGACGGCGACGACCAGGGACCCGTTGCGCGCCTCGGTCAGCGCGTACGTCACCAGGGCCAGGGCCAGGGCTCCCAGGACCGCGCCGAGCACGTCGAAACGGCCGTGCGCCCGGCCGTCCGCGGACTCGGGAACGTGCCGTACGGCGATCGGCGCGCACACCAGCGCCAGCGGCACGTTGAGCAGGAACACCCAGCGCCAGCCGGGCCCGTCCACCAGCCAGCCGCCGACGAACGGGCCGACCGCCGCGCCGATCCCGCCGAACCCGGACCACAGGCCGACCGCCCGCCCCCGGTCGTCGGGATGGAAGGAGGCCTGGATGAGCGCGAGCGAGCCGGGGGTCAGCAGAGCGCCGCCGATCCCTTGCAGCGCGCGGGCGGCGATGAGGACACCGGTGTTCGGGGCGAGGCCGCACAGCAGGGAGGCCACGGCGAACCAGACGACGCCGACGACGAAGACCTTGCGGCGACCCAGGCGGTCCCCGAGGGAGCCGCCGAGCAGAATCAGCCCGGCCAGTGTCAGCGTGTACGCGTTGACCGTCCACTGCAGGGCGGCGAGGTTCGCGTCGAGGTCACGGCCGATACGGGGCAGGGCGACGTTGATGACGGTCGAGTCCAGCATGGCCATGCTGGAGCCGAGGACGGTGGTGAGCAGGATCCACTTGCCCTGCGGGGAGGCCAGCCGGACGTCGGGCATGACCCCAGGTATACATCTGGGCGCGACGCCAGGCATACACCAGGCACGACGCCAGGCATGAACCGGTCATGGGCCCGTGCATAAACCGACCATGGGCCCGGGCATGAACCGGTCATGGGCCCGGGCATAAACCGGTCATGGGCCCGGGCATGCGACGAGCCCGGTGCCGTGGCACCGGGCTCACCGCGAGCAGCCGTACCGCTGGGGACTACTTGATCTTCGTACCCGCCGAACGCAGGTGCTTCGTCGCCTCGACGACGCGCGCGGCCATGCCCGCCTCGGCCAGCTTGCCCCAGGTGCGCGGGTCGTAGGTCTTCTTGGAGCCGACCTCGCCGTCGACCTTCAGGACGCCGTCGTAGTTGCGGAACACGTGGTCGGCGACCGGACGCGTGAAGGCGTACTGCGTGTCGGTGTCGATGTTCATCTTGACCACGCCGTTCTCCAGCGCGGTGGCGATCTCCTCCTCCGTGGAACCGGAGCCGCCGTGGAAGACGAAGTCGAACGGCTGGGAGCCGGCCGGCTTGCCGTACTTCGCGGCCACGCCGTCGTTCAGCTCCTTCAGGAGCTCGGGACGCAGCACCACGTTGCCCGGCTTGTACACGCCGTGGACGTTGCCGAAGGAGGCGGCCAGCAGGTAGCGGCCCTTGTCGCCGAGGCCCAGGGCCTCGACCGTGCGCACCGCGTCGTCGACCGTCGTGTAGAGGGAGTCGTTGATCTCGTGCGAGACGCCGTCCTCCTCGCCGCCGGTCGGGGTGATCTCCACCTCGAGGATGATCTTGGCGGCGCGGGCCTTCTCGAGCAGTTCCTGCGCGATGGAGAGGTTGTCGGCCAGGGTCTCCGCGGAACCGTCCCACATGTGGGACTGGAACAGCGGGCCGAGACCGGCCTGGACGCGCTTCTCGGAGATCGCGATCAGCGGACGGACGTACGTGTCCAGCTTGTCCTTCGGGCAGTGGTCCGTGTGCAGGGCGACCGTGACCGGGTACTTCTCGGCGACGATGTGCGCGAACTCGGCGAGCGCGACGGCGCCGGTCACCATGTCCTTGCTGTACTGACCGCCCAGGAACTCCGCGCCACCCGTGGAGATCTGGATGATGCCGTCGCTCTCGGCCTCCGCGAAGCCGCGCAGCGCAGCGTGCAGGGTCTGGGTCGAGGTCACGTTGATGGCCGGGTAGGCGAACTTGCCTGCCTTCGCCCGGTCGAGCATCTCGTTGTAGACCTCGGGGGTTGCGATGGGCATCTGTCCGCTCCTTGTATGTGCGGGTTGGCGTTCTACGTCCTGCGTGCTGACGGCCCTGACCTAGACCTTGGGTGCGACGTCATCGTCGTCCCCATCTTTCCAGACTTGACCGGCAGGTCGATGCCGCAGGCCGAGTCGTTATGTCAGTCAAGACCCAACTCGTCCTTGGAGTACGCGAAGAGGTACGGCACCGACGCGCCCTGCTCGATCTTCTCGGCGGCGCCGGTCGCCCGGTCCACGATGGTCGCCACCGCGACGACCTCGGCACCGGCCTCGCGCACCGCCTCGACGGCGGCGAGCGGGGAGCCGCCGGTGGTGGAGGTGTCCTCGACGACCAGGACCCGGCGGCCCGCGATCTCCGGCCCCTCGACCCGCCGCTGCAGCCCGTGCGCCTTGGCGGCCTTGCGGACGACGAAGGCGTCCAGCTTCCTGCCGCGGGCGGCGGCCGCGTGCAGCATGGCGCCGGCCACGGGGTCGGCGCCCATGGTCAGCCCGCCGACCGCGTCGAAGTCGAGGTCGGCGGTCAGGTCCAGCAGCACCTGCCCGACCAGTGGGGCCGCCTCGCCGTCGAGGGTGATGCGCCGCAGGTCGACGTAGTAGTCGGCCTCGAGACCCGACGACAGGGTCACCTTGCCGTGCACCACGGCCTTGTCCTTGATCTGCTGCAACAGCGTGCCGCGTGTGCCGTGCGGCATTACTTCGTCGACGTCAGTCATGCCTGTCAGCTTAGACAGCGCCGAGGCTCCGCCAGCTCCAGGTGGTCGTGGCCTCCAGCGGCTCCAGCGGGGTGACCAGCCGCGGCAGGGTGTTCAGCCCGTTGGGCGGCCCGGTCTGCGGCTCCACGCACACGGCCGCCTCCTGCTCGTCGTACACCACCACCCACTCCTCGCGGCTGGCCACCTTCAGCTCCAGCTGCCCCGGCCAGGTGAGCGTGACGTCGACCCCGCCGGGCATGCCGAAGCAGTCGTCCCAGGGCCCGGGCTTCGGGTCCAGGCGGTTGCCGGTGGGGAGGTGGTCGTCGCCGCGCTCCTCCTGCCAGGCGGCGCTGAAGTCGAGCCGTACGTCGTCCCCACCCTGCCCCAGGTTCCGGTTGAACCAGGGGTGCCAGCCGATCTGGGCGGGGAAGGAGGAGTCGTACGTCTCCACGGACATGGTCAGCGTCAGGGTGTCCCCGGTGAGGCCGACGACCTGCGTGACCCGGCCCGGGTAGGGCCACGGTGCGACCAGGTCGTACGTGATGACCGCCTCGTTCGCGGTGACGCGGGCGGTGCGCCAGGCGCCGTCGCGGGCGGTGCCGTGGATGGCGTGCGGCGGGTTGTTGAGCGGCATCTGGTGGACGGTCGCCCCGTCCCGGAACCGGCCGTCCCTGATCCGTCCGCACCAGGGAACCATCGGGAAGCAGCCGAAGCGCTCCCCTTGGCGGAGCAGCTCGACCCCGCCGACGCGAAGCCCTCCGATCCGGCCGCCGTTGCCCGGCTGCACGGTCGCCTCCGCGTCACCCGCGGTCAGCGTGATGTCTTCGTTACTCACGGGACGACCCTACTGGGGCGATCAAGGGGACGGTGCGGCCCGTCGGTCCTCTTCCGCCACCGTCCGTCACCTTCCGACGCCTCCGGCGCCTTCCGTCACCTTCCGACGCCTTCCGACGCCTTCCGACGCCTCCGACGCCTTCCGACGCCTTCCGACGCCTCCGACGCCTTCCGACGCCTTCCGACGCCTTCCGTCGCCCTCTGACACCTTCCGTCACCGGCGTCTGCGCAGCGCCCTCGTCACCACGATCGCCGACGCCAGCGCGACCGCGGCCGCCGGGGCCGCCCACCGCAGGACCGGGTTGGGTGCGATCGTCTGCGGCGCGGGAACGGGGGCGTAGCGGCCGCGCGGCGGGGCGTGGTCGACCTCCTCCGCGCTGCGCCCGATCATCGTCCGCCGCGCGTGCGCCGCCTCGGCGGGCGGTGCGTCGTCCCCGGGGAAGTCCTCGGGGAGGGCCGACGGCGGGACCTCGGCCTCGAAGGCGGCGGGCGGCAGGTCGATAGGCGCGGGAGGCTCGACGGGCGCGGGAGGCTCGGGAGCCTGCGGCTCCTCGGGGGCCTTCCCCGGCGGGGGCTCGTCCAGGGGCCCCACCTCGTCGGCGGCCCCCAGCGTCCCCAGGTTCTCCGCGAACCGGCTCAGCAGCCGGCCCGTGGCCGAGGCCACCGCGTCCGGCGGGAGTTCCGTGACGCGGCCGTCCGCGGAGGCCGTGCCCTCGAACCTGACCGTGGCACCGCCGTCCGCTTCCCGCAGGGACAGCGTGAGCGCCAGTTTGACCACGCCGGTGCCGCGGGTCTCGGTCGCGTCGCCCTCGATGGCGTACGAACCGTCGTCCTGCCCGGTGATCCGTACGGAACCCCGGTAGGTGACGGAGTGGCTGCCGACGCGCACCTTCAGGCGCCCCGCGACGGGCTCGGCGCCGGCGTCCTGCTGGAGCCCGGGAACCGCCCGGGCCACCCGCGCGGGGTCGGCCAGCGCCTCCCTGAGCCGCTCGGCCGGAACCGGAACGAACACCTCATGCTCCATGTCAGCGGACTTTACCCAGTGGGCGCCGTCCTGCACCCTCCTTGCCCGAAACTGGCCGCGCGTTGCGCTCCGGCCCCGCCTCGCCCTCCGGCGCGCGTCGCCCTGAGGTGTCAGTACCGCGGATGCACCAGCGTCGACACCGGCAGCCCTCCGATCCGCGTCCCGGCCGCCGCCCGGGCGTCGGCGGTGAGCTTCGCCCCGGTCAGGGTGTGCGGGTGGGGACCCCGTGGGGCGAGGCGCAGGGGCGGGCGGGTGAGGGGGGACGCGAGGACGAAACCCCAGTCGTGCGGCGCGCGTTGCGGGCCGGCCGTGCGGTCGGGGCCGGCGGCGAAGCCGGAGTCCCGGCCGCCGACGCGGTAGGGGGCCGTGTACAGGCCGGCCGCGCGGATCGTCGTATCGACCGTCCAGAACACGCGCGGGCGGGAGGCGACCGGTCCGGCGTGCACCACCAGCCGGCCGTGGTCCTCGAGGACCCGGCGGGCGAGGCCGTAGAACTCCTGCGCGTACAGCTTGGTGCTGGCCGTGATGCCCGGGTCGGGCAGGTCCGCGATCACCACGTCGTACGCCGCCGTCGGCGCCCCGCGCAGCCAGCCGAAGGCGTCCGCCGTCGTCACGTGTACGCGCGCGTCGCCGTACACGTGCCCGTTGAGCTCCGAGAGGGCCGGGTCCTGGCGGGCCAGCCGCACGACCTCCTCGTCGAGTTCGACGACGTCGACGCGCTCCACGTCCGGGTGGCGCAGCACCTCGCGGGCGGCCAGTCCGTCGCCGCCGCCGAGGACGAGCACGCGCGCGTGGGGGCCGTTCATCGCGGGGTGGACCAGGGCTTCGTGGTAGCGGCGCTCGTCCCGGCCGCTGACCCTGAGCCGGCCGTCGAGGAAGAGGGCGAGGGGGCCGCCGCCGGTGCCGCCGGTGAGGACGACCTCCTGGACGTCCGTCTGCAGCGCCACGCGGACGTCGTCGCCGTACACCGCCTGCCGTGCCGCCCGTTCGAAGTCGTCGACGAGGACGGCGGCCGTGGCGAGGACGGCGAGTACGACGAGGTTGGCCACCAGCAGCAGCCGGCGCGCCCGGCAGGTCAGGTCGCGGCGGAACAGACCGAGGACGAGGACGGCGCCGGTGACCGCGTTGACCGTTCCGGTGAGCAGCGCACCGGTCAACTGGCCGAGCAGGGGCAGCAGCAGGAAGGGGAAGGCCAGGCCGCCGACCAGGGCGCCCACGTAGTCCGCGGCGAACAGGTCGGCGACCGCGCCGCCCGCGTCCTGGCGGCGGATGCGCTGGATCAGCTCCATCAGCAGCGGGACCTCGGCGCCGATCAGCAGACCGATGGCGAGGGAGAAGGCGACCAGGAGACAGCGGGAGCCGTTCGCCCACAGGCCGCCCCAGGCGCCGGTCCAGGCGAACACGGCGTACAGGGCCAGCGCGCTGCAGCCGCCGACGAGGGCGAGCGCGGCCTCCAGCGCGCCGAAGGCCGCCGCGGCGTGCCAGCGCAACCGTTTCGCCGCGAGGGAGCCGATGCCCATCGCGAAGACCATGACGGAGAGGACGACGGAGGCCTGGGTGACCGAGTCGCCGATCAAGTACGAGGCGAGGGCGACCAGTTCGAGTTCGTACACCAGTCCGCAGGCCGCACACACGAAGACACAGGCGAGGACGAGAACCCGGCCCGTAGCGGGGCGGACGGGAAGCCGCGCGGGGTCCGCCCAGGGTGGCGTGGTGCGAGGCGGGGCGGGCGCGTGCGGTTCGATCACGCTGCGACGTTACGTCACTGCCAGGGCACGCTTCGTCACCCACACGTGTGGAACTCCGGGTCAGTCGAGCGCTCTGGGGTTTCGATCGTCACACACCGGACCGACTGAGTCGGCGCCGGCCGGCGCCCGCGCCGACGCCGACGGACACCCGGGCCCCCACTCTCGTCCGCGTCGCCACCAACTGCCCGTCCTGCGGGTACGCGTGCCACGTCCGCCAGTGGATCTGCCCCTCGTGGCGCTGGGCCAGCAGCGCGGTGAAGGCGTGGGGGCTGCCCGGGAAGACGCCGACGAGGCCGTTGGGATGGTCGGAGACCAGGGCGAGCAACTCCTGGGCCCGGCCCTCGAACTGGCCCGGGGACAGGGCCTCGACGCGGGCGGCGAACTCGTACTCCCAGTCGCCGACACGCTTGGCCACGCCCAGCGGGAGGGGGGTGCTGCTGCCCGCGATGCACGCCACCGTCTCCGAACAGCTGCCCTGGTTCTCTTCCACCAGCACCTGGTGGGACGCGCCAAGAAGTCTCAACTGGAGTTTGGCCCCGGTCAGTTCGAGGTCGAGCGTGGCCAGCGCGGGAAGCGGATCGCGCCCCAGGGCCCAGGCGAGGTCGGCCGCGCGCGTGTCGGTGTACGAGGTGTTCAGGGTCGTGAGCATGGATCGGCTCCGCTAGCACGCAAAGAAAGGAGAGGGTGGGTCCGGCGCATCCCGGCCGCCACCGGGGGATTCGGCCCGGTAGGCCCCAGTCGGAATGTCAGGGAGGGTTCCGCGGGACGCCCGAGGGCCGCGTTGGCGATTTAGAGGGAATCATGAACTGTGGCGCCGCCACAGCGTTTTTACCCAACTTCGTGGTGTTTCCATCCCTCAGAGGGCTCCACAGCTCAACTGTTCAACCATGGCGTACGCCGGGACGGCGAGAGCGTGCGCCGGAGCAGTGCTACGCCCGCCGGGAGCAGGGCCCGGCGGGCGTATAAAACGAATGGTCAGGTGTGCCGGCGGGCCGGCGGGCCGACGGGCCGACGGGCCGGGACGCGGGGTGCCTCCCCGCCCGCCGCGCGGACACACGGACCGCTCTCCAGGAGCTCAGCTGCCCCGTGTCAGCTGCCTCCGGGAGCGGCGGCCCGGGTCAGGGCTCAGCCGCCGCCACCCCCGCATCCGCCCCCGCCGCCCCCGCAGGACGACCCGCCTCCGCAGGACGAGCCGCCCCCGCAGGAGTGACCCCCGTGGTGCCCGCCCGACGACCCCCCGTCGGACGAGCCCGAGCCGCTGTCACCGACGAACGGCGCCGCGGCCCACCAGCTGTCGCCGGAGCTGCTGGAGCTGGAGCTGCCGGAGCTGCTCCCCGACGACCGGCGGACCCGTCCGCCGCGCGTTCCCCCTCGCACCGCGTTCCGCCGGCGGTTGTTGAACGCCAAGATCAGAACGATGCACACAACCGCCAGGATGATGCCGATGGCCATGGCGTCACCCTCCTTCCGATTCCCCCGAAGCGGCCCCCCGTGGGCGCCTCGCTGGGTGCGTGCGAGGGAGATGCCCTTTGCCGTCACCGGCCAAAGCAGAGTTGAGGAACTCCAGAGCTTGGGCGCAGGATGACCGGCATGACCTCCACCGCGCGCCCCCTCCTGAACCGTCGGCTCGCCGAGTTCGGGACGACGATCTTCGCCGAGATGTCCGCCCTGGCCCTGTCGACCGGGTCGATCAACCTGGGCCAGGGCTTCCCCGACACGGACGGCCCCGAGGAGGTCAGGGAGGCGGCCGTACGGGCACTGCGCGACGGCCGCGGCAACCAGTACCCGCCGGGTCCCGGCATCCCGGAGCTGCGGACGGCGATCGCGGCGCACCAGGAGCGGCGGTACGGACTGTCGTACGACCCGGACACCGAGGTACTGGTCACCGCGGGCGCCACGGAGGCGATCGCCGCCGCGCTGCTCGCCCTGGTCGAGCCCGGTGACGAGGTCGTGGCCCTGGAGCCGTACTACGACTCGTACGCGGCCTGCATCGCGATGGCGGGCGGCACCCGCGTCCCGGTCACCCTCCGCCCTCACGAGGGCAGCTTCCGTCTCGACCTCGACGAGCTGCGCGCCGCGGTCACCGACCGCACCCGCCTGCTGCTGATCAACACCCCGCACAACCCGACCGGCACGGTCCTCACCCGCGAGGAGCTGACGGTGATCGCCGAGCTGGCCGTGGAGCGGGATCTGCTGGTGGTCACGGACGAGGTGTACGAGCACCTGGTCTTCGACGAGGCCGAACACGTGCCGCTGGCCACCTTCCCGGGGATGCGGGAGCGCACGGTCACCATCGGGTCGGCCGGCAAGACGTTCTCGTTCACGGGCTGGAAGGTCGGCTGGATCAGCTCGGCCCCGGGGCTGGTGGCGGCCGTCCGCTCGGCCAAGCAGTTCCTGACGTATGTCGCCTCCGGGCCCTTCCAATACGCCGTGGCCGAGGCCCTGCGCCTGCCCGACTCGTACTTCGCGGACTTCCGCGCGGACATGCTGGCCAAACGGGACCTGCTCGCGGGCGGCCTGGAGCGGGCGGGCTTCAAGGTCTTCCGCCCGGCCGGCACGTACTTCATCACCACCGACATCCGGCCCCTTGGTGAGAGCGACGGTTTCACCTTCTGCCGTGCGCTGCCGGAGCGCTGCGGGGTGGTCGCGATCCCCAACGCGGTCTTCTACGACCACCGTGAGCAGGGCGCGCCCTTTGTCCGCTTCGCGTTCTGCAAGCGGGACGACGTCCTCCACGAGGCCGCAGGCCGCCTGCGACGCCTCGCGTCGGCGGGCTCCTGAACGCCGGTCCGGTCTTCTCCGTATCGCGCGGGCCGCCCCGGCCCAACGACCCTGGCGACCGGGCCGCCCCGCCCTACGACTCTGTCGGCCGGGCAGCCCGGCCGACAGCCGGGCAGCCCCTCAGCAAGATCTTCGTGAGCCCCTATGGCAGGACTCCGTTACGTCGAACGCCGCGCTGACGTCGTCCGGTGCGACGGTCGCGCGACCGCACGAAGTCCTCCCGGGCCGCTCCTAAGCCAGGTGCGCCTCCAGTGCCGCCCGCACGCCGGACTCGACGGCACCCTCGATCCACGACGGCTTGACCGAGGTGTGGTCCCCGGCGAAGCGCAGCGGGCCCTCGGGGGCGCGGATGTGCCCGAGGAGTTCGGTGTGCTGGCCGGGGAGCAGAACGGACGCCTCACCGTTCGCGTACGGATCGCGCAGCCAGCTCTGGGTGCGGCCCGCACCGGTGTAGAACACCTCCACCCGCTGTCCGTAGACCTGCTGCAGGCCGCGCAGGGCGAACGGGTAGCGGGCCTCGTCCTCGAAGGAGTCCCAGCGGGAGGCGTCGTCGGCCCAGGAGTAGGAGGCCAGGACGACGCCACCGTCGCTGCCGGGAACAGGGTGCGACGGGTTGATCATGAAGCGGTTGGAGTTGTCGGAGACCGACCCGCCGCCGACGATGTGGGCGGCCTCGGGCTGGTCGCGGCCGACCCAGCGGTTGGCGGCGTAGTGCGCGCGTTGTGCCGGGCTGATGTGGCCGCGCGGCACCGAGGGGTGCGCCCCGAGCAGGCTGCCGTCGGCGGGCGCCTTCCCGTGCAGGTAGTCCTGGTACAACCCGGGCCGTACGGCGTCGAGTTCGCGTTTCCAGTCGGCCTCGGTGAACTCCCACCAGCGGCGGCTGAATTCCAGCAGCACCTTGGTCGCGCTGTCGTAGTGCAGCTCGGCGACGGCGCGGCGCTTGCCGTAGGCCATCAGCGGGCTGATCTGCACCTGTCGCAGGCCGGAGAACGGCACGGTGACGATCGCCAGGTCACCGGTGAACTGCTCGCGCACCACCGTGCCGTCGCGGCCCTCCGACACGGTGTCGATCCACACGTGCGGGCCGTTCCGGCGCACGTGCGAGGTGTCGTCGGCACCGGACTCGTGCTGTCGTTCGGCGTCCCAGTACTCGATGTGGGTGGCGCGCCGGTCGCGGCGCAGCACGTCGGACACCTGCCGCAGCAGCGCGTCCGGGAGGGTCGCCGTGCCGCCGGCCAGCTCCCAGAAGGCGGTGCCCGGGCTGATCAGGGACTGGCTGATGAAGCTGTGGATGAAGGACAGCGGCAGCCGGGAGGTCAGGTTCTCCAGGGTGCCGACCAGATCGATGGTGCGCTCGTCGAAACCGGCCTGTTCGGTCAGGAACCGGTACATGGACCAGTCACCGTAGCGCTGGACGACCCGTGCCCAGCCCCGCACCCGCTCCGGCATGGGTTTGTCGACGCGCTTGCCGTCCGGCCCGACCGTGCTGAACTCGTCGCGTACGGGGTCGAGGGCATCGCCCAGGATCTTCGAGGACGGCGTGTCCCAGTACTTGCGGGGTACCCCGAAGGACTGGTTGACGCGGCGGGGGGATCGGGCGTACTCGGAGCGGCGTACACGGATGCCGTTGACGTGCAGCCATGCGTGGTTGACGGGTCTGCCGGATCCGTCGACGTCGACGAGGTGGAACGGGCGCTTCTCGAGACCGAGTTGCTCGATCAGGTGCATGACCAGCGGATGGCTGCCGGGGATACGCATGGCGCCGGCCTCCGCGTACTGCCGCGGATCCGCGAACGGCTGCGGGGCGTGCTCGTGGCCACCGGTGCGGAAGGTCTTGATCCGTCCGCCGACCCGGTTGCCGTTGGCCTCCAGCAGCGTCACGTGGTGTCCGGCGCGCTTGAGCAGCCAGGCGGCGACGAGGCCGGCCGGGCCGGCGCCCACGACCAGGACCTTCTTGGCCGCCCCGGTCCGGGCGCGGGGCAGCCCGGAACCGAGGATCTTCTCGTACGTCGGCACGAGGGGTCTGTCGTGGGCGTCGACGACCAGCAGCGCGCGGGCGACGGCGAGACAGGTGTCCCAGTCTGCGGTGGAGCGGGGCGGACTCGGGGCCCGCGCCGGGACGGCGGGGGCGGCAGGAGCGGCCGGTGCCGCGGTGGCCGGGTCGGCGGTGCCCAGTCCGAGGGCGGCGACGCCGGCCGCCGTGCCGGTGGCGACGGTGGCGGTGGTGAAACGCCGTCGGGACAGAGGCGGTTGGCTGGCTGTGGTGCGCAGTTCATGCATAGGTCCTGGATAGGGCCCGCCAGAGTGCCGTGACCGAGAGACGATCAACGCTCACCCGAACGTGCGAGCGCGGGGGCTCGACTCCTCCACCCACAGCGCACGCACGCGGAACAGATGCCTCCGCACGCCCCCGCACGCGCCGCGAGGGCGACCACCGGACGCGGGGACGCGCGGAATGCGGGATCGCGTGAACTGCGGGATCGCGTGAAATGCGGGATCGCGTGGAATGCGGGGGACCCGTTCGCGGCCCTCAGTCGAGACAGAACTCGTTGCCCTCGACGTCCTGCATCACGATGCACGACTCGTTGAAGCCATCGGCAGGCAGCAGTCGCACGCGTACCGCGCCGAGCGGGACCAGTCGTGCGCATTCGGCCTCGAGTGCGGCGAGGCGCTCCTCACCCACGAGCCCGGTGCCGGCCCGCACGTCGAGATGCACCCGATTCTTGACGACCTTGCCTTCGGGGACGCGCTGGAAGAACAGTCGCGGGCCCGCACCCGAGGGATCGACACAGGCGAACGCCGAGCCCTGACGCTCAGGCGGCAGAGAGCGATCGAAATCGTCCCAGCCGGCGAATCCCGGCGGCGGTGGCGGTACGACGTACCCCAACACCTCGCACCAGAAGCGAGCGACGCGCTCAGGTTCCGCGCAGTCGAACGTGACTTGGACCTGCTTGATCGACGCCATCGGTCCACCCTAGTGGGGCGTTCCGCCACCCGGAGCTTTCTCAGATCACCGGCCGTGACCCCTTGCCATCGACCCACGACCCCCATATTGTCGTACGAACGTAAGGCGTACGAACGTAAGGCGTACGAACGTAATTCAATGCAAGGGAGTCCGTGATGGCGACAACTCGGCCGGTGGTACTCGTGACGGGCGCCTCATCGGGGATCGGCAAGGAGACGGCCCGCGCGTTCGTCGCGGCGGGTTTCGAGGTGATCGGGACCGGCCGCAGGACCTCCGGGCTCACCCCGCCCGCCGGTGTGACGTACCTCGATCTCGACGTGGGCAGTGACGACTCGGCCACCGCCGCGGTCGCGGAGGTGATCGACCGGTTCGGACGCGTCGACGTCCTGGTCAACAACGCGGGCATCGGCTCGGCGGGCGCCGTCGAGGAGAACTCCGTCAGCCAGGCCCAGAGCGTCCTGAACATCAACGTCCTCGGTGTCATCCGTATGACGAAGGCCGTCCTGCCGCACATGCGCGCCCAAGGTGGTGGACGCGTCATCAACATCTCGTCCGTTCTCGGGGTCGCCCCCCAGCCCTTCATGGCCCTCTACGTCGCGTCCAAGCACGCCGTCGAGGGCTTCTCCGAGTCGCTGGACCACGAGGTCCGCGAGCACGGCATCCGGGTCCTCCTCGTCCAACCCGCCTACACCAAGACCAGTTTCGACACCAACGCCGCGCAGCCCGACACCCCGCTGGCGCTGTACGCGGAGCGACGGCGCGTCTTCGACGAGGTGATCGCGGACGCGATGAAGGCCGGTGACGACCCCGCCGTCGTCGCCAAAACGATCGTCACCGCGGCCACCGACAAGAAGCCCAAGCTGCGCTACACCGCCGGCCCGCTGGCCTCACGCGTCACCAAGGCACGCCGTCTCGTCCCCGCCGGGACGTTCGACAAGCAGATCCGCAAGAACAACCGCCTGCCCGGCTGACATCCCGGCCCGGCTTCCGAAAGTCCGTTGATCAGTCACTCGTTGATTTGCCAAGGAGAGTCATGCAGCAGCAAAGCCAGCACACGGCCCGGCGCGGTACATCGAGCGCAAGGCGTTTTCTGAAGAAGAAGGCCGGAGTCGCGCTGGCGGTCACCGCGTCGGCGGCCGTGCTGGCGTCGGCCCCGTCCGCGTCCGCGTGGACGGGAGGCTCGTACGGCGGATCCGTCGTCACCGACGTGACGACCGCGGCCAAGTTCGACTTCGCCGCCGGCGAGATCCCCGAGAACATCACCGCCAACCCCGACGGCTCGGTGACCCTGTCCATGCTCGGCAGCTGCGCGGTGTGCGAGCGCACCCATGGGCCGGAGCTGATGCGTATCTCCGCGTCCGGAGCCCGCACGGTGCTCGTCACCGGGCAGGTGGGTGAGGCGATCAGCGGCAACGCGCGTGGCAGTGACGGCACCGTCTACTACGCGTTGTGGGCCCCGGGCAACGCGGACCGCAACGGCGTGTACAGGCTGCTTGCGGACGGTACCCCTCAGCGCGTCGCCGCTCTGCCCGCCGACTCGGGCCCCAACGGGCTGGCCGTCGACGGGGCCGGACGCACCCTCTACATCGCGGACAGCCTGAAGGGCACCATCTGGTCCGTTCCGGTCTCGGGCGGTTCGGTGACCCCGTGGCTGACCGACGCCGCTCTCGCACCGGTGCCGACCGAAGCCCTGCCGATCGGCGCCAACGGGCTCAGGTTCCACAACGGCGCCCTGTGGATCAGCAACTTCAACAAGGGCACCCTGCTGCGCGTACCGATCACCGGCACCGGCACAGCCGGTCCCCTCCGCGTTGTCGCGAGCGGCCTGCCCAACATCGACGACCTCAGCTTCCTGACCCCCTGGTCCGATGTGGTGTTCGCGGCGCAGAACGGCTCCTCCTCGCAGAACGGTCCGGACAGGGTCCTGGTCATCTACCCGGACGGCACCTACAAGCCCGTTCTGACCAGCGCGGACGGTCTCGCCTCGCCCTCCGCGACCGCCGTCCGCGGCGACCGGCTGTACGTCACCGACGGCGGGGTCCCCGAGCCCCACGGCCCGAAACTGCAGACCGGGAGGATCAACTTCGCCGCTCTCCTGGCCCACGCGGCACACTGACCCGACCAGCGCGGCAGCCGGGGACGCGAGCCCCGGCTGCGATGGAGGAACGCATCGTGCGGTACGCGAAAGAACACAAACAGCGGACAAGGCAGCGGATCATCACGACGGCCGGCCGTCGGCTCAAGCGCAACGGCATCGACGGCTCCGGAGTCGCCACGCTCATGAAGGACGTGGGGCTGACCAACGGCACCTTCTACGCCTACTTCGCGTCCAAGGACGAGCTGGTCGCCACGGCGGTCGCCGACCAGATGCGCACACAGCACGAGAACATCGTCGCGCAGGCGGCGCCCGGCCACGCCGGGCTCGAACAGATGATCCGCTGGTACTTCTCCACCGAGCAACGCGACAGCATCGAGGACGGCTGCCCCAACGCCGCCCTGCTCGACGAGATCGGACGCTCCACGGACAGCACCAGGCAGGCCTACACCGACGGCGCGCTGGTCCTCATCGACGGCTTCGCCGCCCGCCTGGCCCCCCACGACCCACCGTCGGCGCGCCTGAAGTCCCTCAGCCTCCTCGGCATGATGGCCGGAACCCTGCAACTCTCCCGCGCCCTGACCGACCGGCAACTCGCCGACGCACTCCTCGAACAGGGCATCCGCAACGCCCTCGCACTGCTGGACGCGGAGCAGCACGACTGAGACGCCATCCGCGTACCGATCACGGGGTGGCCTACCTGACGGTCCGGACCGTCAGCCCGTCACGGCCAGGTGCGCTCGATGCGGTCGCGCCGTACCGCGTAGGCCGCGGGACCGCCCCTGCCCACTGCCCGGTGGATGGCCTCACGGTGTGCGTCGAGCCGATCCACCATCTCGACACTGCGCAGCTGCTGGTTGTCGAGGTAGAAGAGCACCGCTTCGCGCTCAAGGACCGGCCGGATCTCCAGGTCCCGGCTCTTGATCCGGCCGTCTTTCGACAGCGGCACCCATGACTGGTCGAGACCGTGAGCGGTCCACTCCTCGTCGGCCACGTCCTGTCCGTCGTCGGGGAACATGTCCCCGATGCTGTGAACCGTCCAGCCGCACGCCTTCAGCCCCTCCGCGACCCGACGCCCGAGATTGCGGTCGAGAAAGAACTCAGGCGGCAAGGCGCACCACTGCCCGGCACAACGCGTCGACCTGCTCGGGCGTCATGTCGAAGTCGTACGCGATGTCCTCGACGCTCTCCCCGGCCTCCCACAGGTCGGTGATGGCGTTGACCGCGACGCGATTGGCGGCCACGACAGGGCTCCCATGCCCGAACCTCGGGTCGATCACGACCGGTACGGACTCCGGGTACTGCCTGAGCCGCAGGCTGGAGGGGAAGTCGTCGTCCGGCTCCCAGTTCAGATAGCGGAGGTAGTCACAGACCACTTCGTGGATGGGAGCCTGACCGTCCCGGGCCCTGCGGAGATCCCCGAGGCCGTGCTCGACGAAGATGTCCACGCCGTCTGTGGCGATCCGCCTCGACACCAGGCCGTAGGGGGTGGCGAAGGCGTCCCGTACGGCGGCGGCAGCCTCCCTGATCTCGCTCATACGGAGCCCCAGGGAGCGCAGGGTTCGAAGGACGTGCGCCTCGGCCACCGCGATGAACGGCACCGAAGGCTGCCCCTTGCGCAGTGGCTCCACCTGGTGGACCAGAGGCGCCCCGGCGGCCCTGCCCTTCAGCCACGAGGCGAGCGTCGACTGCGGAATTTCAAGGTAGGAGGCTGTTTCCGCGGGAGTCAGAAGTCCGTCCCCGAACCTGTCGACCATGCCCCACCTCCGCCTGACCTCGCGTCCCGTACCGGATTTCGCATCGTCGCACATCAAGCGTCCCACCCGGGGCCGGAGCACACACCCCCCGCCCACCGGCGGCTCAGCAGGCCGCACGAAGACGGTCTCCGGATGCTCCGGGTGCTCCGGACCGGCATTCCCGGCAGTGGCCGGGCTCCGGCGCGCGGAAGGCGCGCTCGCAGCCGTCGCAGGTCTGGAAGGGCAGGACGGCTGGTCGCTCCGTGGTCTGCGGAGCGGGAAGCGGGGGCGGCGCGGGCAGGGGCGTCTCACGGAGGCGGAAGGCGAGGATGCCCGCCGGGCGGGTCAGGAAGTAGTCGGGGAGCCGTGCGGTCAGCAGGGCGGTGATCTGGGAGGGCGCGACTCCGGCCGCCAGCCACTGGGCGACGGCCGGCGCCAGACGCACCGCCTCCTGCTCGGACAGGACGAGACGCGGATCGACGCGACGGAGGGAGGTCAGAACGGCGACCGCCTGGGGATCGGCGTCGGAGAGTGACGCCGGCTTGTGGGGTGGGTCCGGGGTGGGGGTGGGCGCCGCCTCGGTGACGTTCGCCGTGGCGGGCGTGGCTTGGTCGCCTACGGGCGCCTTCCTGGGGCGGGGCGGCTTCGGCGGGTCGGAGGGGCCGTCCGGGTCCGGATCAGGAGCGCTGCCGGGCACGTCGTAGAAGTACGTCCGGGTGCGGATCTGCCCGGAGGGCGTTCGTTCGCGGCGCCGTTCCAGGTATCGGGCCTCTTCGAGCTCCCTGAGCGCCCGCGAGATGAGGATCTCGCCCTCGTTGAAGTGCTCGCACAAGGCGGCGATGGTCACGGGGGTGCCGGTGGGCAGGGAGGCGATGTACGCCGCGACGCCGATCGTGACCGCGCTGCCTCGTCGCTGGACGAGGGCGTTGGCGAGCACGGTGAAGTCGGCCGTGAGGCGAGTGCGTACGTGGATCACGCCGGAAGTCGCAGCTCCGGCGTCGGCGCGCAGGCGCGCGTTAGACTGCGGGTCAGCCATCGGGAAGGGGTTCACTTCCTGATCGGTCAGGCCCTCGTTCGGGATGCCAGTCCCGGCCGGGGGCCGTATCTGTTTGCGGTTGTCGCGGCGAACGTAACCGCCCGAATCCCGCGCCTGCAAGCCGGTCACTCGGACGGGTGACGCGAGCCGCTTGGCGGGGAGGGTGGGTGGGCGGGTGGTTCTTTCCCCCGGTTCTTTCAGGAGGTCAGTGGCCTGCCGGACCCTCGCGGACAAGGGCCCGGTGAGCCCGGAAGACGGACGGCGGCCGGGGCCCGGCCGGCTCAGGGACGGAGGTCCTGCCCGGCCTTCAACTCGCCTGTGAAGGCGGCCCAGGACGCGGCTTCGAAGCACAGCGCCGCGCCGTGCGGGACCTTGCTGTCACGGACGGGGACGACGGTCCCCTGGAATCCGTCGGCCACCTCCACGCAATCGCCCCCCTCCTGATTGCTGTAGCTGCTCTTGCGCCAGACGGCGCCGTTCAGATCGGGACGGGACCTTCGCTCCACGGTGGTTGCCCTCCATCACGGATCGGATCATGTCGAGCGACATGAGCGGGGGCAGAGCTGCCGCCCGCAGCCGATCGTAGGTCAGTACGAAACGCCTGACCTCGTCCGGATCCTCGATGAGTTGGCCGTCGTGCGCGCCTTCCGTGTAGGCGATCTCCGAGTCGTCCGGCATGGTGAGCACCGTGAGCGAGCCGCCCATGAAATCGTGCTCACCCTGGTCGAACGGCAACACCTGCACGGTGATGTGAGATTCCGCCGAGGTTCCGAGCAGCCGCGTCAACTGCTCACGCATCACCGCCTGGCCACCGACCGGACGCCTGAGCACCGCCTCGTCGAGGACCACCCACAGCTCGGGCCGATCGGGCGCTCCGAGGCGCTCCTGCCGTCCCATGCGAAGGGCAACCCGCTCTTCCAACTGCTCCTTGCTGCTGAGCGTTCGACCCACTTTCAGAACCGCCCGCGCATAGTCCTCCGTCTGCAACAGACCCGGCACCACATGTGCCGCGTACTGCCGGATGGCCACCGCCCGCGCCGAGTGCTCCATGAACTTCCGCGACCAGTCCGGAAACGCCTCCCGGTACACGTACGGCCACAACTCGACCAGCAGATCGTCCGCGCCGAGGACCTCGTCCAGCGCCCGCGCCAGTTCCAGCGTCGGCTTCGCCCCGGACGCCCGCTCGATCTGCGTGATCCGCGTGCTCACCACGTGCGTCCTGTCACCGAGTTCGGCCTGGGTCAGGCCGGCCGCCGTACGGAGCCTGCGCACCCGCGCGCCGAACAGCGCCGCCATCGACGCACTGGGGTCAATTCCGTTGGCCAAAGCGTCACTTCCGTTCCTTACAAGCTGAAAAGTAAGGCTGTGTCACCTGTCGAGCGTAGGTCGATCGGACGACTCTTGAGCACGGAACGTGACGACTCGCATACGTCGCGGGACGGCAACAGGCTCGACAGACAAGGACGGACAAGCCGTGCTGACAGGAACGACCACCCCTGGAGACGGGGAAACCGGCGCGCTCACCGACGCGACACACGAACGCCTCTCGTTCGCCGGGCAGTTCGCCTCGTCACCGCGAGGTGCGCAACTCGCCCGACGCCTCGCCGTCCGGCGCATGGAGGAGTGGGGCCACCCGCCGGTGTCGGACCTGTCGTGCACGGTCGCCCTCGTCGTCGGCGAACTCGCCGCGAACGCCGTACAGCACGGCCGGGTGCCGGGACGCGACTTCGGTCTCCGGATCGCGCTCGACACGGCCGCGGGCCTCGTTCGCATCGAGGTCGCGGACGCCGCCGCCGCGAAGCAGCCGCCCACGGCCCCGCCGTTGTCGTACCCGGAGGGCGAGTCGGGTCGAGGACTGCTCCTCGTGGACGTCCTGGCCGAGCGCTGGGGGTCCACGCCTCGTCGACCCGTGGGCAAGACGGTATGGGCGGAAGTGTCCATCGAGAGTGTCAGAACCGGTGATCTGTGACGTTCTGCAGCGGACGACCCGTATGGGTGGTGATCGTCCAGAGCGCACTCGAGAAGTTATCCACAACCTGTGGACAAACTCCGCGCTCACACCACCGGCGCCCGCCACCCCACGCGAAAGCCCGGCCCCGGCACGCGACCATATGGCCGGTGCCGGGGCCGGGCTGCGGGCTGTCGTCCGCCCATGGCGCGCACCTCGTCGTGATCGCGTACGCGCCGGTGTGGCCCCGCTGAGGGCCTACTCGTCCTCGTCGCCGGGCTCGTCGGTCTCGTTGACCTCCTGCTCCAGGCCGAGCTGCTCCACGAGCCACTTGTCGAACTCGATGGCGGCCCGTACCCAGCTGACCGTGGAGGAGACGAAGTGCTCCAGGCTCACGCCGGTGCCGATCAGCATCTGCGCCTCGCCGATGAGGCGGACCGTGCCGTCGTCGTGGGTGTGGCTGTACACCTTGGGCCACAGGGTGCGCCGGTTCCAGTCGTCGATGGACTCCAGCAGCAGGGGCTTCTCGTCGATCTTGTGGGGACGGTCGTAGAACGTCCGCACCGAGAAGACCTGCTGGTCGTCCTCGCCGCGGAACATGAAGTACGTACGGAACTGCTCCCACGGCGCCGCGAGGTCGCCCTCGTCGTCGACGACGTACTTGAGCTCCATCTGGTCGAGGAGCTGCTTCACAAGATCCTGATCCGGGACGACGGGGCCCGCCGGTCCTTGCGGCTGCGGCTCGGGCTGGCCCCCGAAGTTCGGAATCGAGGACGGGTCGATGGTCACCGTGATTTTCCCTTCGTACGGATCCCGCCATCCTCCCCCATGCGGGGAGGGGGGTGGCAACCCCGACGGACCCTGTCAGCCCTCAGCTGACATGATCTGGCCGGATGGGGAGGGACGGGGCACACGGGTGCCCAGGAGGGGGATTCACATGACTCGCTCACCGGACGGCACCGTGGCGGGGCAGCACGGGCCGACCGGGCCCGTGATACCTCGCAGCCGGATCACGCGGACCGTGCTCCTGGCGCTGCTGGCACTTCCGGCGCTGGCCCTGATCGGTCTCGTCGTCCTCGTGGTGACCTGGTCGCACACGGACTACCCGCTCGGCGGGGCGCCCGAGAAGGTCCCGTGCCCCGAAGCGCTGGCCTTCGGAGGGGCGAAGCTTCCGGACGACGCGCGCGACACCGCGTGCACGGTGCAAGCCTGGCAGGACACCGCCTACTCGGCGACGTTCCGGATGCCGCGGTCCGGCGTCCGCGACTGGCTGGCCGACACCTATCCGCAAGCGCCCGCCGAGACGCAGCTCTGCGGTAAGGGCGTGGATCTCTGTCTGGACCTGAACCCGCCACTCAAGGGCATGGACGCGGACGCCGTGAAGGTGGAGGTGGTGTACGAGGGCGCCGGGACGGCACGGGTGAGCTTCTCGGCGTTCACCGTGTGACACGGGCACCTCGGCCCGTGCCACACGGTCGCCCGGTCAGAGTGTCTTGCCGGTCGCGGGCCCCACGATCAGGCCGTCCCCGAACGCGTCCACGCGGACCGTGTCGCCGTCCTTCACCTCGCCCGCCAGGATCTCCTTGGCGAGGCGGTCACCGATGGCGGTCTGGACCAGGCGGCGCAGGGGCCGGGCGCCGTAGGCCGGGTCCATGCCCTCGGTCGCGAGCCAGGACAGGGCCTCGTCCGTGACCTCCAGGGTGAGGCGGCGCTCGGCGAGCCGCTTGGCGAGGCGGCCGATCTGGAGCCCCGCGATGCGCTGCAGCTCGGGCCTGGTCAGGGCCGAGAAGACGACCAGGTCGTCGAGGCGGTTGAGGAACTCCGGCTTGAAGGAGGCGCGGACCACCTCCAGGACCTGTTCCTTCTTCTCCTCCTCGCTGGTGATCGGGTCCACCAGGAACTGGCTGCCCAGGTTGGACGTCAGCACCAGGATGGTGTTGCGGAAGTCGACCGTGCGGCCCTGACCGTCCGTCAGGCGGCCGTCGTCCAGCACCTGGAGCAGGATGTCGAAGACCTCCGGGTGCGCCTTCTCCACCTCGTCGAGCAGCACCACGCTGTACGGGCGGCGGCGCACCGTCTCCGTGAGCTGGCCGCCCTCCTCGTAGCCGACGTAGCCGGGCGGGGCGCCGACCAGGCGGGCCACGCTGTGCTTCTCGCCGTACTCCGACATGTCGATGCGGACCATGGCCCGCTCGTCGTCGAAGAGGAAGTCGGCGAGTGCCTTGGCGAGTTCGGTCTTGCCGACGCCGGTCGGGCCGAGGAAGAGGAAGGTGCCGGTCGGGCGGTCGGGGTCGGCGATGCCGGCCCGGGAGCGCCGTACCGCGTCGGAGACCGCGCGGACGGCCTCCTCCTGGCCGATCAGGCGCCTGCCCAGCTCCTCCTCCATGCGCAGCAGCTTCTGCGTCTCGCCCTCCAGGAGGCGGCCGGCGGGGATACCGGTCCAGGCGGCGACGGTGTCGGCGATGTCGTCGGAGCCGACCTCCTCCTTGACCATGGTGTCCTTGGCGGCCTGCTCCTCGGCCTGCGAGGCGACCTCCAGGTCCCGCTCCAGGGCCGGGATCTCGCCGTAGAGCAGCTTGGAGGCGGTGTCGAAGTCACCGTCGCGCTGGGCGCGTTCGGCCTGGCCGCGCAACTCGTCGAGCTTCTCCTTCAGTTCGCCGACCCGGTTGAGGGACTGCTTCTCCTTCTCCCAGCGGGCGGTCAGCCCCCGCAGCTCCTCCTCCTTGTCGGCGAGGTCGCGGCGCAGCTTCTCCAGCCGCTCCCGGGAGGCCGGGTCGGTCTCCTTGTCCAGCGCGAGCTCCTCCATCTTCAACCGGTCGACGGCACGCTGGAGTTCGTCGATCTCGACGGGCGAGGAGTCGATCTCCATGCGGAGGCGGGAGGCCGCCTCGTCGACCAGGTCGATGGCCTTGTCGGGGAGGAAGCGGGAGGTGATGTAGCGGTCGGACAGGGTCGCGGCCGCCACCAGCGCGCTGTCCGCGATCTGCACCTTGTGGTGGGCCTCGTAACGGCCCTTGAGACCGCGCAGGATCGCGATGGTGTCCTCGACGCTCGGCTCGGCGACCAGCACCTGCTGGAAGCGCCGCTCCAGCGCCGGGTCCTTCTCGATCCGCTCCCGGTACTCGTCCAGTGTCGTCGCGCCGACCATGCGCAGCTCACCGCGGGCCAGCATGGGCTTGAGCATGTTGCCGGCGTCCATCGCGGAGTCCCCGCCGGCGCCCGCGCCCACGACGGTGTGCAGCTCGTCGATGAAGGTGATGATCTGGCCGTCCGAGTCCTTGATCTCGGCCAGGACGGTCTTCAGGCGTTCCTCGAACTCTCCGCGGTACTTCGCCCCGGCGACCATCGCGCCCAGGTCGAGCGCGACCAGCCGCTTGTCCTTGAGGGACTCGGGCACGTCACCCTTCACGATCCGCTGCGCGAGCCCCTCCACGACGGCGGTCTTGCCGACGCCGGGCTCACCGATGAGGACCGGGTTGTTCTTCGTGCGGCGGGACAGCACCTGCACGACACGGCGGATCTCCTGGTCCCGTCCGATGACGGGATCGAGCTTGCCCTCGCGTGCCGCGGCGGTGAAGTCGGTCCCGAACTTCTCCAGGGCCTTGTACTGGCCCTCGGGGTCCGAAGTGGTCACCCGGCGTCCTCCCCTCGCTTTCTGGAAGGCCTCCAGCAGCTTCTTCGCCGTGGCGCCCTGCCCGGAGAGTACGTCGCCGGCCGCGCCGCCCTTCGCGGCGATGCCGATCAGCAGGTGCTCGGTGGACAGGTACTCGTCGCCGAGGTCCTTGGCGCGTTCCTGCGCGTCGGCGATCACGGCGAGAAGCTCACGGTTCGGCTGCGGCGGCGCGACGGTGGACCCGGCCACGCTGGGCAGCCCGGCCAGCACGCGCTCGACCCCGGAGCGTACGGCCGCCTGGTCGGCGTCGACCGCGGCGAGCAGGTCGGTGATGTTCTCGTTCTCCTGCCCCTCCAGCAGCGCGAGAAGCAGGTGGGCCGGGGTGAGGTCGGGGTGCCCCTCGGTCAGGGCCCGATTGCCGGCCGCGTTGATCGCGTCCCGGCTCCGGTTGGTCAGCTCGGCGTCCACGTTCGCGTTCTCCTCCTTGCGTCGTACCCAGTGCCGACTCAGCTGCCCACTCAGCCGGCTGACTCAAGCAACGTACACAAACTTGAGTCTATTCCACTCAAGGCGAGGGGCGGGAGAGTTCCACGCGGCTCACGCGGGGGCCGGGTACCCCGGCTGGAGGAGATGGCGCCGGGGCGGGCCGGGGCGGCGCCGCGTCCGGGGACCCGGAAAGCGCACGACCGGTCGGTAAGGACATACGAACGGCCGGTGAATACGTACGGGCGAACGGCTATTTTCGGCCAGGGTGGATGCACCCGGACGCGTTCGGAGACAGCCGAGATCCGGTCGGTGTCCTGAAATATCCCGCAAAACTGCAGCGGCGTCACCGTGTTCAGGTCACGGTGACGCCGCTGCGGGGGGAAGTACCTGAGCGATCTGTTACGACGGGGGAATCGCGTCAGGCACTGCGGGGGGTGGCTGAGATGGTCCGCGTGACCGGGGCGTCCGGCTCCACCAGACGATGGTCACGCTGGTCCAGGTTCACAAAGATCATTCCGTATCGGATGGCACACCGCACGGGCTGCGGGGCACCCCGGGGCTTGCGCAGGCACCGGTACGCCCGTACGTCCTCGTCCTCGTCCCGGGTCACGACGACCGGTTCACCGAAGACGGTCACCATCAACGAGTCACCGGCGTGGGGGATCGCGGTGGCCAGGTCGATGAAGTGCCAGCCGGAGCGGTAGGCGGTCGCCATTTCGCGCCGGAAGGAACGGTCGTCCGGTGGAGTGGTCACGTCAGCTCCCGGCTTCCTGTGTCGCAGAACCCGCCTCACTGGTGACACCGTTGGAGTTGACTGCCACGGACGGCCACACGGTGTTCGCCCGAATCTCGTCCTTCGCGCCGGAGAAGCCACCCAGCACTCCGAGGGCGACGGCGGCGGAGAAGGCGGCGACAAGCACCGAGCGAAGCATTCTGTTACGCATAGTCGGCTTCGTCCTCACTTGAAGGTCCCCTTTTCCCCCGTCGAGTACGACGATGGCTCATTCGGGCACGTCATGGCCACAGAATCGATGCATCATGTTCCTGCATGTTCAGGACCCTGGGGGGTGGAGCTTTGCCAACGAATCGCACTAAAGGGACACATCCTCATCCGATGACGGAGTTGTGCGAGGAGGGCAGCCGCCTTTACGCCACCGCCCTGCGGTCCGGACGCGTCCCCCGCAGCGACGTGGAGGCCGCTCCCTGCCTCATGGAGCTCGCCCTTCTCCACCCGGACCCGGACGACCCGGACCTGCTGCGACCCGTACCCCCGGCGGTGGCCCTGGCCCAGCGGCTCAACCCCCTGGAGCGCGAGATCACCGAGCGCCGGCGGCTGTCGGTGCGACTCGCCGACACCTTCGAGCCTTTCATGGCGCTCAGCAATCAGGCCACCACGACCAGCGACGCCCTCATCGTGCTGGAAGGGAGCGACCGGATCAACGCGGCGCTCAACCTCGCCACGTCCCAGTGCCGGACCGAGGTGCTGACCCTGCAGCCGAGCGGCCGCGTCTCCGAACTGGCCCTGATGCGCGGTCTCGAACGCGACCAGCCGCTGATCGAACGCGGGGTGCGCATCCGCACGCTGTACCAGCACACCGCGCGCTTCAACCCGGAGAAGCTGGCCTACGGAGACAGGCTCTCCAACGGCAAGGCCGAATACCGCACCACCGACGAGGTGGTGGAGCGGATGATCATCTGTGACGAGACGGTCGCCTTCGTCCCCGCCCGCGAGGACCAGCAGGTCGCCCTCGAACTCCGGCACCCCGGCCTGGTCCGGCATCTGATCAAGTTCTTCGAGTACATGTGGGACCGCAGCGTCCCGATGAGCGCCGGCGCACCCTACGAGGCCGCCTCCGACGGCATCACCGACATCCAGTACGCCATCGCCAAACTCCTCGTGGAAGGGCACGTCGACGAGGCCATAGCCCGCCGCCTCGGCATGAACGTCCGCACCTGCCGCGCCCACATCGCCAAGCTGGCCACGGCCCTGGGCAGCGGAAGCCGGGCCCAGCTCGGCTACCTGATCGCGCAGTCCGGAATCCTGGAGCACGAGCACTGAGCCGGGAGGGAGGACTGCGGTGACCCTCGCAGTGCATCCGGAGCACGGTGTGGAAGACCTCTGCGCCCCCGGTAGGCAGCTGTACGAACGGGCCCTGCGCGACGGGCAGGTGAACGGTTCCGAGGCCGACGCGGCCCCCTGCCTCGTCGACTTCGGTCTGCTGCGCCCCGCCGTCACGGACCCCGCCCGGCTGGAGCCGGTCTCCCCGGCCGCCGCCCTGCACCGGCTGCTGCGCGCCGCGGCGGAACGCGTCGCCGACGAACGGCGCCGCGAGGCCCGGCTGACCGAGACGTTCGAGCCGCTGATGCGGATCGACGAGCGTCGCACCGCGGGCACGGACACCCCGGCGCTCGGCATGCTCAGCGGTACGGAACGCATCAACCGGGCCATCACCGAGGCCACGGCCCACGCCGACCGGGAACTGCTGTGCGTCCAGCCTCGGACCGGCCAGCACGGGCGGCGCGGCGACGCCTCCCGGGTGATCGCGCTGGAGCGCGACCAGAAGGTGCTGGACCGCGGTGGCCGTATCCGCACGCTCTACCAGCACACCACCCGGCACATGCCCGCCATCCTCGCCTACCACGAGCTGCTGCACGGAGACGCCGAGGCCCGCACCCTGGACGAGGTCCCCGACCGCCTGATCGTCGTCGACCGCACGGTCGCCTTCCTGCCCGCCAACGAGGACGGCACGCTCGCCCTGGAACTGCGCCATCCGGCGCTGGTCGACTACCTGGTCACGGTCTTCGACCGCCTCTGGCGCCTCGCCACCCCCATGCACCCCCGGGCGGCCGAGCAGCCCGCCCGGGGCGGCGTCACCCACCGCCAGCGTGCCATCGCCGCCCTCCTGATCGAGGGCCACACGGACGCCGTCATCGCGGAGCGCCTCGGAATGAACGTGCGCACCGCCCGCGAGCACATCGCCAAGCTCGCCGCCCTGCTCGGCAGCGAGAGCCGGGCGCAGCTCGGCTATCTCATCGGACGGTCCGCGATCCTCGATCCGGAAGAGTGAGGCGGGGGATCTGCCCCGCGTCGCCCGGCCGTGGCGGTCCGTCCAGCCCGACCTGGGCGATCCGGACCCCCAGCTGGGTACGGCTGGCCGCGCCCAGGGTCTCCGACAGCCGCGCGATGTGGGCCCGGCACGTGCGGACGCTTATCCCCAGCCGTTCCGCGATCACCGCGTCCTGGTGGCCCTCCGCCAGCAGGGCCGCGATGGACTGCTCCCGGTGGGAGATGCCCTCGATGCCGGTGTCGGGCAGGGGGGCGGTCAGCGGGATCGCCAGGCGCCAGAGGCGTTCGAAGACCGTGACCAGGTAGTCGACCAGCGCCGGATGGCGCAGTTCCAGGGCGAGGGTGCGGTCCGCGTTGGCGGGGATGAACGCGACCGTGCGGTCGAAGAGGATGAGACGTTCGATCACCTCGTCCAGGGTGCGGGCCTGGACCGCGCCGCCCATGAGTTCGAGGTAGTTGATCAGGCCCTGGCCGTGCCGGGCCACGTGCGTGTACAGGTCGCGCATCCGCACGCCCCGCCCGCGCAGGTCCAGCGCCCGGTGCAGGCCCTCGGTCAGCTCGTGTTCGGGGCGGATGCCGCCGGGCTGCACGGTGAGGACCTCGGTCGTGCACGCCTCGGTCGCCTCGTCCATCGCGGCCTGGATACGGGAGAGGCCGTCCAGGACCCGGATCGCGCTGCCCTCCACGGCGGCGGCCCGGGGCCTCGGTCCGCCGAGACGGGCGTACCACTCGAAGGCCTCGACCGCCGAGCCCACCCGGCGCTGGCTCGCGCTGACCTCGTCGTACAGGCCGCGCAGCAGCCGGGTCATGACCTCCTGGGGAGCCGTCGGAACCAGCCAGTCCATGTCGTCGGGGTCGGGGTGCAGCAGGGCCAGCTCCAGCAGGCAGGGGACCGCCTCCGCGTCGCCGCGGGGCACGCGGCCGCGCCGTACGGCCCGGGAATACACGCGATCCCCCGCGTCGCACAGCCGGTCGGCACCGTGTGGGTGCTCCTCCGTCCCGTGCCCGGTCATCGCCCCGTTCCACCCCCGGTTCCAGCGTCTTCCGCAGCGCAACTATGCGCGGACCGGACCGGCTCCGCAACACGGCTCCCCGCGCCACCAGCACCGAGAAACGGCCATACGACCTGTTATCTCCGGGCCTTGGGCCAGCCCGTTGCCAGGCTTTTACCGGGCCCCTCACAGGGCCGTTTCCGCGCTCCTCACCACCAGCCGGTGAGGATCTCCGGTACCCCCGAACGCCCGCCGGAACCCGCCCCGCCCGACTGCCTGGGACAGACCCCGGCAACCTCCACCGCACCCCCGCAAGCCGGGCCGCTCCTTCGCACCCGGACCCCTCCGTTCCGCGCGTGAGCTGCCGGAAATACCCGAGTGATCGCCGCGTTACGAACCGCACTTAACGTCAGGCCATGGCGGACATATTTGACGCGTACGCGCTGGCCGACGCGTGGGACGAGATGTTCGAGCGGCCGGGTGAGGTCAGGACCGCCTATGAGCCGGTACTGACGGCGCTGCAGCCGATCGAGCCGAGCGAGCTGCGCTTCCGGGCGGACCAGATGACCCGGGCGTTCACCGACCGGGGCGTGACCTACGCCTTCGCGGGCGAGGAGCGGCCCTGGCCGCTGGACCTCGTGCCGAGGATCCTGGACGCCCTCGAATGGGATCTCATCCAGCGCGGGGTGAGCCAGAGAGTCAGGGCCCTGGAGGCCTACCTCGCCGACGCCTACGGGCCGGCCCGTGCCTTCGAGGACGGGGTCGTGCCCTGGCGGCTGCTCCTCGGCTCCCCCCACTTCCACCGCGCGGCCCACGGCGTCGAGCCGCAGGGCGGCGTCCGCATCCATGTCGCCGGCATCGATCTCGTCCGGGACGAGGCCGGGGACTTCCGGGTCCTGGAGGACAACGTGCGGGTGCCCAGCGGGGTCTCGTACGTCATCGAGAACCGGCGGGCGATGACCCGGGTGTTCCCCTCGCTCTTCGCCGAGCAGCACGTCCTGCCCGTCGACGGCTACTGCCACCGGCTGCTCGCCGCCCTGCGCGCCGCCGCCCCGGACGGCACCCAGGATCCGCGGGTGGTCGTGCTGACGCCGGGGCCGAGCAACGCCGCCTACTTCGAACACGCCCTGCTGGCCCGGCTGATGGGGGTGCAGCTGGTCGAGGGGCACGACCTGGTCTGCCGGGGCAACCGGGTGTGGATGCGCACCACCCGGGGCGAGGTTCCCGTGCATGTCGTATACCGGCGCCTCGACGACGACTTCCTCGATCCGCTGCACTTCCGCCCGGACTCGGTGATCGGCTGCCCCGGCATCATGGGCGCCGCCCTCGCGGGCAACGTCACGCTCGCCAACGCGGTCGGCAACGGCATCGCGGACGACAAGCTGCTGTACACGTACGTCCCGGACCTGATCCGCTACTACCTCTCCGAGGAACCGATTCTCCCCAACGTGGAGTCGTTCCGGCCGGACGAGCCGGGCCAGTTGGAGGCGGTCCTCGACCAGATCGACCAGCTGGTGATCAAGCCGGTCGACGGGGCCGGCGGCCAGGGCATCGTCATCGGCCCGAAGGCCGACCGCGAGACCCTCGAACGCACCCGTGCGGCCGTCATCGCCGACCCCCGCGGCTTCATCGCCCAGCGCCCGGTCGCCCTGTCCACCTCGCCCACCCTCGCGGGGGAACGCATGGCACCGCGCCACATCGACCTGCGGCCGTTCGCCGTCAACGACGGCAACGACGTGTGGGTGCTGCCCGGCGGCCTGACCCGGGTCGCCCTCCAGGAGGGCAACCTGGTCGTCAACTCCAGCCAGGGCGGCGGCTCCAAGGACACCTGGGTACTGGCGGAGGGGCCCGCGGCACGGCCCGCTCCGGTCAGCACCGGCGCGCTGCCCGCGGTGGCCCCGCGCCAGCTGGGACCCGACGGCGCCCCCGCCGTCGTACACGAAGGGGCGCAACAACAGTGAGCGATGTGATCCTCTCCCGGATAGCCGAGGCCCTGACCTGGACCGGCCGTTACGTCGAGCGGGCGGACGCCACCGGCCGCATCCTCGACGCCTATCTGCACCGCATGCTGGAGGACCCCTGGCGCGACGAGGACGTGGCCTGCCGGTCGTTGTACGCGATCCTCGGCGTCGACGCGGGCGACGAGCCCGTCGACATGCAGCAGGTGCTGGACCAGCTGGCCTTCGACGCCCGTTCGACCGGCGCGATCGAGGGCGCGCTGGGCGCGGCCCGGCTGAACGCGCGCAGCGCCCGTGAGGCGGTGTCGTCGGAGATGTGGGAGTGCCTGAACTCCACCTGGCACGCCCTCGCCGACCAGCGTCTCGCGGCCCGCCGTACGGGCCCCTACGGCTATCTCGAACTCGTACGCAGCCGTGCCGCCCTCTTCTTCGGCCTCGCGGACTCCACCATGAGCCGGGACGACAGCTGGCGTTTCGTCGTCCTGGGCCGCAGCCTGGAGCGGGTGGACATGACCGTACGGCTGCTGTCGGTACGGGTGCTGGACGCCGCCCACGCCCCCGACTGGCCGACGCTGCTCAGCGCGTCCGGCGCCGACGAGGCGTACGCGCGGGTGTACGGCGGCTTCGGCGACACCCCGCGGGTGGCCGAGTTCCTGCTGCTGGACCGCTACTTCCCACGCTCGGCCCTGCACGCGCTGACCACCGCCGAGGAGTGCCTGGCCGCTCTCGGCCGGCCCCGCCAGGACCCGGCGCGCCGCCCGATCGGCCGGATGCGGACCCGTCTGGAGTACCTCGACTCGCAGGCCATCAAGGAACAGCTGCCGGACCTCCTGCGGGAGCTGCAGCAGTCCTGCATGGACTCCGCCGAGGGAGTGGCCGAGCGGTTCTTCCCCTACCGGGGGCCCGTCGAGTGGGCCCAGGAAGGAGCCTGAGATGGCTCGTCGCCTCCGCATCCGGCACGTCACCCACGTCTCCTACGCCCAGGCCGCGGTCTCCTCGCACAACGAGGTCCGCATGACCCCGCTGACGCTGCCCCACCAGACCACCCTGGACTCCCGGGTCACCGTCAGCCCGACGGCCACCACCTGGTCGTACTGGGACTACTGGGGCACCCAGGTCACCGGCTTCGACCTGATGGACCCGCACGCCGACCTCACGATCACCGCCTCCAGCCTGGTCGAGACCCACACCCCGGACCCGCTCCCCCAGGCACCCGACTGGCCGGAGATCGCCGCCCACACCGCGCGCTCCCGCCTGCTGGAGTTCGCGGGCGACACGCCCCGTACGAAGCTCCCCGCCGAGCTGGTGGAGCGGGCGAGGGACGCGGCGGCCGGCCTCGACCCGCACCAGACCGCCGCCGTCGTGTCGTCCCTGGTCGCCGACCGGGTCTCCTACCTCCCCGGTTCCACCGGCGTGACCACCTCCGCCGCCGAGGCGTGGGAGCAGGGCGCGGGCGTCTGCCAGGACATCGCCCATGTCACCCTCGCCCTGCTGCGGGGCCTGGGCCTGCCGACCCGCTATGTCTCCGGCTACCTCCACCCCGAGCGGGAGGCGGAGCTGCACCGCCCGGTCGCCGGGCAGAGCCACGCGTGGGTCGAGTACTGGGCGGGCGACTGGTGCGGCTACGACCCCACCAACCGCACCCGCGCCGATGATTCCCACGTGGTGGTCGGCCGGGGCCGCGACTACGACGACGTCACCCCGCACAAGGGCATCTACCGGGGTGTGGCGGGGGGCCTTCCGGAGGTGACGGTGGAGTTCACGCAGGTGGCCTGAAACCGGGCATCTGCGCACCTGAATCAAGCTCCCGTTTGCCTAAAGCTATTAGGGAGATACACTATGGCTTAAGGTAAACAGGAGGGCGGCATTCATGGTGCGCGCAGGGCTGACCCCCGAGCGGCTGACGCGAGCGGGGGCCGAACTGGCCGACGAGGTCGGGTTCGAACAGGTGACCGTCTCGGAGCTGGCCCGACGGTTCGACGTCAGGGTCGCGAGCCTGTACTCGCACGTCCGCAACTCCGAGGACCTGAAGACCCGGATCGCCCTGCTGGCCCTGGAGGAACTCGCCGACCGGGGCGGCGCCGCGCTGGCCGGACGGGCCGGCAAGGACGCCCTGACCGCCCTGGCCGACGTCTACCGCGACTACGCCCGCGAACACCCCGGGCGCTACGCGGCGACCCGCTTCCCGCTCAGCCCGGAGGCGGCGGCCGGAAGCGCCGGCCCCAGGCACGCCCACATGACCCGGGCGATCCTGCGCGGCTACGAGCTGACCGAGCCGGACCAGACCCACGCCGTCCGGCTGCTCGGCAGCGTCTTCCACGGCTACGTCAGCCTGGAACTGGCGGGCGGTTTCAGCCACAGCGCCCCGGACAGCCAGGAGAGCTGGACGCGCATCCTGGACGCCCTCGACTCCCTGCTACGGAACTGGCCCACCCCATGACCTGGATCACCACACCCCTCACCGCGGACCTGCTGCGCGGTGCCCTCGACGTCGAGCTCACCGCGCACGGCCTGCTCCCGCACCGGCTGCCCGCCTGGGCCCGCGCCCAGTGCGCCGACCCGCAGCTGGCCATGGTCGAGTCCCAGCCGTCCGGCGTACGACTGGCCTTCCGCACCCGGGCCACCGCCGTCGAGCTGGAGACCCGCCCCACCAAGCGGGTCTACGTCGGCGCCCCGCCCCGCCCGGACGGCCTGTACGAACTGCTCGTCGACGGCCGCCCGGCCGACCGGGGCAGCGTGAGCGGCGGCGACACCCTCACCATCGACATGACTGCCGGAACCGCCGAGCACGAGTCCGGGCCGCCCGGCACCGTCCGCTTCACCGACCTGCCGGAGACGGACAAGACGGTCGAGATCTGGCTGCCGCACAACGAGACCACCGAACTCCTCGCCCTGCGCACCGACGCCCCCGTCGAACCCGCCCCCGACCCGGGCCGCCCCGTCTGGCTGCACCACGGCAGCTCCATCAGCCACGGCTCGGACGCCGCGGGCCCGACCTCCATCTGGCCGGCGCTCGCCGCGCGTCTCGGCGGGGCCGAGCTGATCAACCTGGGTCTGGGCGGCAGCGCCCTGCTCGACCCGTTCACCGCCCGGACCATGCGGGACACTCCGGCCGACCTGATCAGCGTCAAGATCGGGATCAACCTGGTCAACGCCGACGTGATGCGGCTGCGCGCCTTCACCCCGGCCGTGCACGGCTTCCTCGACACCATCCGCGAGGGGCACCCCACCACCCCGCTGCTGGTCGTCTCGCCGATCCTGTGCCCCATCCACGAGGACACCCCCGGCCCCAGCGCCCCGGACCTCAGTTCCCTGAGCAACGGACAGCTGCGGTTCCAGGCGATGGGCGACCCGGCGGAACGCGCGAGCGGCAAGCTCACCCTCGGTGTCATCCGGGACGAACTGAACCGGATCGTCACCCAGCGATCGGCCGACGACCCGAACCTGCACCACCTCGACGGCCGCGAGCTCTACGGCGAACAGGACCACGCCGACCTGCCGCTGCCCGACAACCTCCACCCGGACGCAGCCGCCCACCGCCGCATCGGCGAACGCTTCGCCGAACTGGTCTTCACCAAGGGCGCCTTCGCCGGGAGCACCGAGGCGAGCACGTAACAGGCCGGCCGGGCCGGCTACTTCAGCTTCGCCGCCGCGCAGGCGCTCTTGAACTCGCCGGTGCAGATGTCGGACACCTTGTAGATGCCGTCCTCGACCACCGTGCTCCTGATGTTGCTCTTCGTCAGGGCGACCACGGGGACCAGCTGCGCCGGGATGCCCTTGTCGGTGGGGCTGTCGACGCGCTCCGAGGCGAGGGCCTCGAACTGGATGTCCTTGCCCTGGACCTTCGCCACGGCCATCTCGGCGGCGGACTCGGCCTCCTGCGGGTACGACTTGTACACGCTCATGTACTGCTCGCCCGTGAGGATCCGCTGCACGGCGGGCAGCTCGGCGTCCTGGCCGGTGACCGGCGGCAGTTCGGTGACACCGGCCTGTTTCAGCGCCTTGATGACACCGCCGGCCATGCCGTCGTTGGCGGAGTAGACGCCGACGATGTTGTTCGCGCCGATCGCCGCGATGGCCTGCTTCATGTTGGCCTCGGCGTTCTCGGGCTTCCAGTCGACGGTGTCGTACGACTTGGCGATGGTGATCTTGCCCTGCAGCTCGGAGAGCGCGCCCGCCTTGAACTGCTTGGCGTTGGGGTCGGTGGACGAGCCGTTCATCATGACGATCTTGGAGGACGTGTCGACGTTCGAGCCCAGCTTCTCGATGAGGGAGCGCCCCTGGACCTCGCCGACCAGCTCGTTGTCGAAGGAGACGTACGCGTCGATCGGGCCCTCGGCGAGCCGGTCGTAGGCGATGACGGGGATGCCCGCGTCCTTCGCCTTCTTCACACCGCCGGCTATGGCGTGCGCGTCGACGGCGTCCAGCAGGATGACGTCGACCTGGTCGTCGATCATCTTCTGCAGCTGCTGGGCCTGCCTCTTCGCGCTCGCGTCGGCGTTGGCGTAGTCGACCTTGCCCTGCTTGTCCGTGAGTTCGGCGACCTTGGCCTCGATGCTCGGGCGGTCGAACTTGTCGTAGCGGGTGTTCGCCTTCTCCGGCAGCAGCAGCCCCACCGTGATGTCGTTCCCCTTGGTCGGGCTCGCCTCACTGCTGCTTCCGCTCACTCCCAACGCACCGCAGGCGCTCAGGGACAGCGTGAGGGAACCTGCGGCGACTGCGATGCCGCTACGACGTGTACGGGTGTTCACTTGCACGTGCCTTCCGAACGAGGGTGCGTATCGCGACCCAGGTGAGGGCAGCAAACGCTGCCTTCACCGAGCCGTCAAGGAGCTATCACTTATTGAGATAGCAAAGTTAGTGGTGTGGTTCCTGTGAAGATATGGGTCATCCGGGGTAGAAACAACGCCCAAAAGTCCCGTACAACCAAGTTCCTGCCTCGTCGGTCATGATCGTCGACGGCTTAGCCGGCCGTTCGACCTCAGGACCGAAGGACCGCATGAACCCAGCCAGACGCACGACCGCCGCGGCCTCCACCGCCGTCGTGCTCGCCACCGCGGGCGGCCTGCTCACCGCCGTCGCCGCCCCCGCCTCCGCCGCCACGACCTGCACCTCGCCGGTCTACAAGCGGCAGTTCTTCGCGAACACCGCCTTCTCCGGCACACCGAAGAAGACCGACTGCGACAGCACGATCGACCAGAACTGGCGGACGGGAGCACCCACTTCGGGCCTCCCCTCCAACAACTTCGGCGTCCGCTGGTCCGTCACCCGGGACTTCGGCTCCGGCGGCCCCTTCACCTTCGCCGCGCAGGCGCAGGACGGCATACGGGTCTACGTCGATGGCACCCGCAAGGTCGACGTGTGGAAGAACACGTCGACGACCGTGACGAAGAACGTCAACGTCACCATCCCCTCCGGCAAGCACACCCTCCGCGTCGACTACGTCAACTGGACCGGCTCCGCCACCGTCAAGTTCGCCTACACACCCCGCACCTCCGCCACCGTCGACAAGGTCAAACCCCTCACCCCGACCAGCACTTCCGTCGCCTACGACAAGACCACCGGCAAGGCCAAGGTCACCTGGGCGAAGAACAAGGAGATGGACCTCGCGGGGTACCGCGTCTACCGGCGCCTGAAGGGCACGGCGTTCCCCGCCAAGCCCCTCGCGACGACGACCTCCACCTCGTACACGGACGCGGCCGTGCCGCCGACGGGCAGGACGTACTACTACGAGGTCCGCGCGTACGACAAGGCGGGCAACGAGTCGGCGGACAGCACCGACCAGCCCGTCACCACCGTGGACAGGACACCGCCCGCCGCCCCGTTCGTCGAGTGGGACGCGTGCCCGATCGACCAGCCCTACGCGGCCCCGCAGCTCGTCACCACCGCCGAGAACGCGGCCGACATCGCGCTGTACGAGATGCAGCGGCTCGACACCGCCACCGGCAAGTGGCTCACCGTGTACTCCGGCACCAAGGGCGCGATCTGCGACACCGGGTACCCGGCCGACGGCAGCAAGGTCACCTACCGGGGCCGGGCCCGTGACGCGGCCGGGAACTGGTCCGCGTACTCGGCGGCCACCACGTTCACCACCTCCGACCTGACCCCGCCGCCGGCCGTGGCGGAGGTCGGCGTCCGATACGAGTCGGGCCTTCCCCACCTGACGTGGTCCCCGGTCGGCGGGGCCGCCTCCTACCAGGTCGTCCAGTACGACCCGAAGACCGGCGGCTGGGTCGACGCCCTGCCCGGGGGAGGCACCACCACCGAGACCGACGTCGTGCCCCGCCAGCAGGTCGCGGTCGCCGACAGCTACCGGTACGCGGTGCGCTCGGTGGACGCGAAGGGCAACGCCGCCGCCCCGGTGGAGACCACGCTGACGATGGCCGACCGGCCCGAGGCGGTCCCCGCGTACGAGATGACCGCGAACCGCTTCGACGAGGGGGTGATGCTGGAGTGGTGGAGCGCCGACCCGTGGACCTTCGACGGCGGCAAGTACCTCACGTACCAGGTCGTCCGTACCGACACGGCGACCGGCGAGAGCACCACCGTGGACCTGTGCAAGCCCAACGAACTCTTCAACGACACGATGGAGCCGCCCTCGGTGGACTGGTGGTGGGCCGATGACGACGCCCCCGCATACGCCGGCAGCAAGGTGCTGCGCGGCACCTGCTGGGACATCTCCGGCGCCTCGGAGACGACGTACGAGTACCGGGTCGTGACCGTCGACACGTACGGGCACACCTCCCAGCCCGGGCCTGCCGCCACGGAGACCACGCCGGACACCGAACGTCCGGCGCCGGTGGGGAACCTGACGGCGGAGCAGGTCCCGCTCGGCGTCCGCCTCACGTGGACGCCGCCCGCCGACGACGACGTCACCGGCTACCGCGTCTGGCAGGGCGTCACCGACCCGGACACCGGCGAGACGGCGTGGAAGGAGAACTGCTGGGACGGCGACTCCCTGGGCCCCACCGAGATCCTCTGCCCGACGGTCCCCGACGGCGCCACCCACGTCTACAAGGTGGCCGCCACGGACGGCTCCGGCCTGATCGGCTCCTACGCCGGCCCCGAGGCCTTCCACCCCGCCGACGTCTCGGTCACCCTGCCCGACACCCGGCCGCCCGGCTGGACCGCGACGCAGGTGTTCGAGGACCAGTACCCCGAGCTGTACGTCCGCTGCGGCGAGACCATCTACGACAAGCCGTGCGAGGACTACACGGAGTACCGCTGGGAGAAGTGGGACCCGGCCGTCGGCGCCTGGACCCTGTTCGCCACGGGCGACGTCCACGACCCGAAGTTCCACATGGACAGGACGGTGAACACGGACCGGCTCGGCCTCCACTACTACCGGGCCGTCTACACCGACCCGGCGGGCAACGAGAAGGTCTTCGACGAGGAGGCCTACGGCATCTGGGACTCCTGGCTGTGACCCGCACCACGCGAGTGATCTGACCGCACCGCGCACTTGAGCACGCGAAAGGGGCCCGGAGAATCCTCCGGGCCCCTTCTTCACGTCTTCGCGTCACGCATGCACGTGTCAGTCCGACGTCTGCTGCCGCTTCGGCCGCCACACCACCAGCGCGCTGGTCTGCTGGACCTCCTGGTACGGGACCAGGTCGCGGCGGTACGACGCGTGCACCGCCGCCTCGCGCTGCTGCATCGCGGCCGCCGCGCCGTCCAGGGCCGCCTGCAGCTCCGCGACGCGGGACTGGAGGGCGGCGACCTGGTTCTCCAGCTCGATGATCCGCTTGATGCCGGCCAGGTTGACGCCCTCGTCCTGCGACAACTGCTGCACCTGGCGCAGCAGTTCGATGTCGCGAGCCGAGTAGCGGCGGCCCCGGCCGGCGGTGCGGTCCGGGGAGACCAGGCCGAGGCGGTCGTACTGGCGCAGGGTCTGCGGGTGCAGGCCGGACAGCTGGGCCGCCACCGAGATGACGTAAACCGGGGTTTCCTCGGTCAGTTCATACGGGTTGCGTCGACGACCGTCCATCTGACTCATGCTCCCTTCGCGGCCTGGAACAGCTCCGCCCGCGGGTCCTCGCCCGCGGTCGCCTCGCGATACGCCTCAAGCGCTTCACGAGCATTCCCCGTGACGTCCTTCGGAACACTCACCTCGACGGTGACCAACAGATCCCCGCGAGTGCCGTCCTTGCGGACCGCGCCCTTGCCGCGGGCGCGCATGGTCCGTCCGTTGGGCGTGCCGGGCGGGAGCTTCAGCGTCACGGACGGTCCGCCCAGGGTGGGCACCCTGACCTCGCCGCCGAGGGCCGCCTCCGCGAACGTGACCGGGACGGTCACCGTGAGGTTGTCGCCCTTGCGGCCGAAGACCGGGTGGGCGTCGACATGCACGGTGACGTACAGGTCGCCCGCCGGGCCGCCGCGTTCGCCGGGGGCGCCCTTGCCACGCAGGCGGATGCGCTGACTGTCCATGACCCCGGCGGGGATGCGGACCTGCATGGTCCGCGAGGACTTGGCCCGTCCGCTGCCGTGGCAGACCTCGCAGGGGTCCTCGGCGATCAGGCCGCGGCCCTTGCAGTCCGGGCAGGGGTCGGTCAGCGAGAAACCGCCGCCGGAACCCCGCGCCACCTGGCCGGTGCCGACACAGGTCGGGCAGACCCGCGGGTTGCCGTTCTTGTCGCCGGTGCCCGAACAGGCCTTGCACGGCTGCTGACTCGACATCCGCAGCGGGACCGTCGCGCCCTCGATCGCCTCGGTGAAGCTGAGGGTGACCTCGGACTCGATGTCCTGGCCGCGCCTGGGCTGCGTACGCGTGCCCGTGCCGGCGCCGCCCCGGTTGAACAGGCCCCCGAAGACGTCACCGAGTCCGCCGCCGAAGCCGCCGGCTCCCCCGCCGCCCTGGGCGCCGCCTCCGAAGAGGTCGCCCAGGTCGAAGTTGAAGGAACCGCCGGCGCCCGGGCCCGGCCCCGGACGGAAGCCACCGCTTCCGAACAGGGCGCGTGCCTCGTCGTACTCCTTGCGCTTCTTGGGGTCACCGAGGATGTCGTTGGCCTCGGAGATCTCCTTGAAGCGCTCCTCCGCCTTGACGTTTCCCTTGTTGGCGTCCGGGTGGAACTCGCGGGCGAGCTTCCGGTACGCCTTCTTGATCTCGGCCTCGGTGGCGTCCTTGGGGACGCCGAGGACCTTGTAGTAGTCCTTCTCGATGAAGTCCTTGGTGCTCATCCTCGACGTCCCTCCTTCCTTTTCGGCCTTGTCGGCCTTGTCGGCCTTCTCGGTTCAAGCTCAGCCCTCGTCCGGGCCACCGCTCTCCTTGTCGTCGCCCTCTGTGCTTGCGTCGGTCCCGTCGGTCCCGTCGGCCTTGACGGTCTGGGCCCCCGGCTGCGGTTCCGCCACGGCCACCCGCGCGGGGCGGATGGTGCGCTCGCCGATCCGGTACCCGGGCTGCAGAATCGCCACGCACGTCGTCTCGGTGACGTCCGGCGCGTAGCTGTGCATCAGCGCCTCGTGGATCGTCGGGTCGAAGGGCTCGCCCTCCTTGCCGAACTGCTGCAGGCCCATCTTGGCCGCGGTGGTCTCCAGCGACTCGGCGACGGACTTGAAGCCGCCGACGAGTTCGCCGTGCTCCCGGGCGCGGCCGATGTCGTCGAGCACGGGCAGGAGCTCGGTCAGGAGGTTCGCGATGGCGATCTCCTTGACCGTGATCCGGTCGCGCTCGACCCGGCGGCGGTAGTTCTGGAACTCGGCCTGGAGCCGCTGGAGGTCCGCGGTGCGCTCCTCGAGCGCCTTGCGGGCCTGGTCCAGCTGGGCCGTCAGGCCGGCGATCTGAGCTGCTGCGTCCCCGGCCGGGGCCGCCCCCTCCTCCGCAGAGGGGGAGGCGGCCTGCGGCTCGGCGTCGTCGGGGGTGGCGCCGGAGGGGACGTCAGGCTTCTCTTCGAAGCCCGGGGTCTCCTCCGTCACGCGGCACCGTCCTTGCGCTCGTCGTCCACGATCTCGGCGTCCACGACGTCGTCGTCGGCCTTGGCGTCACCGGCGGCGGCACCCTCCTCGGAGGAGCCGCCGGCGGCCTGCCCGGCGTCGGCGTACATGGCCTGGCCGAGCTTCTGCGAGACCGCGGCGACCTTCTCGGTGGCCGTACGGATCTCGGCGGTGTCCTCACCCTTGAGGGCGTCCTTCAGCTCGGTGACCGCGGCCTCGACCTCGGTCTTGATCTCGCCGGGGACCTTGTCCTCGTTGTCCTTGAGGAACTTCTCCGTCTGGTAGACGAGCTGCTCGCCCTGGTTGCGGGCCTCGGCGGCCTCGCGGCGGCGGTGGTCCTCGTCCGCGTACTGCTCGGCCTCCTGACGCATCCGGTCGACCTCGTCCTTCGGCAGCGAGGAGCCGCCGGTGACGGTCATCTTCTGCTCCTTGCCCGTGCCGAGGTCCTTCGCGGTCACGTGCATGATGCCGTTGGCGTCGATGTCGAAGGACACCTCGATCTGCGGGACGCCGCGGGGCGCCGGCGGCAGACCGGTCAGCTCGAACATCCCGAGCTTCTTGTTGTACGCCGCGATCTCGCGCTCACCCTGGTAGACCTGGATCTGCACCGACGGCTGGTTGTCCTCGGCCGTGGTGAAGATCTCCGAACGCTTCGTCGGGATCGTGGTGTTGCGCTCGATCAGCTTGGTCATGATGCCGCCCTTGGTCTCGATGCCGAGGGACAGCGGGGTCACGTCGAGGAGCAGGACGTCCTTGACCTCACCCTTGAGGACACCGGCCTGGAGCGAGGCGCCGATGGCGACGACCTCGTCCGGGTTCACACCCTTGTTGGCGTCCTTGCCGCCGGTCAGTTCCTTGACGATCTCGGCGACGGCGGGCATACGGGTGGAGCCACCGACGAGGACGACGTGGTCGATCTCGTTGATGGAGATGCCGGCGTCCTTGATGACGTTGTGGAACGGGGTCTTGCAGCGCTCCAGCAGGTCCGCGGTCAGCTGCTGGAACTGGGCGCGGGTGAGCTTCTCGTCCAGGTGCAGCGGGCCCTCGGCGGACGCCGTGATGTAGGGCAGGTTGATCGAGGTCTCGGTGGAGCTGGACAGCTCGATCTTGGCCTTCTCGGCCGCCTCGCGCAGACGCTGCAGCGCCATCTTGTCCTTGGCCAGGTCCACGCCGTGACCGGACTTGAACTGCTGCACCAGGTAGTCGACGACACGCTGGTCCCAGTCGTCGCCACCGAGGTGGTTGTCGCCGTTGGTGGCCTTCACCTCGACGACGCCGTCACCGATCTCCAGGAGGGACACGTCGAAGGTGCCGCCACCGAGGTCGAAGACGAGGATCGTCTGGTCGTCCTTGTCGAGGCCGTACGCGAGCGCGGCCGCGGTCGGCTCGTTGACGATGCGCAGGACGTTGAGACCGGCGATCTCGCCGGCTTCCTTCGTCGCCTGGCGCTCGGAGTCGTTGAAGTACGCCGGGACGGTGATGACCGCGTCCGTGACCTTCTCGCCCAGGTACGACTCGGCGTCCCGCTTGAGCTTCTGCAGGATGAACGCCGAGATCTGCTGCGGGTTGAAGGGCTTCCCGTCGAGCTCGATCTTCCAGTCGGTGCCCATGTGCCGCTTCACCGAACGGATGGTCCGGTCCACGTTGGTCACCGCCTGCCGCTTGGCGACCTCGCCGACGAGCACCTCGCCATTCTTGGCAAAGGCGACGACGGACGGCGTGGTCCTGGCACCCTCGGCGTTGGTGATGACGGTGGGCTCGCCGCCCTCCAGAACGCTGACGACGGAGTTAGTCGTGCCCAGGTCGATGCCGACCGCACGTGCCATGGTGATCTTCCTCCAGCTGACTTGAGTGGAACGGACTCAAGTGTGCATGACGCTCAGCCTTCGGTCAACAGACCTGAGTCAGGCAGACTCAAGTCTTATCCATCTCTTATACGCAACACTGCTCCGACCTGCGCCGTTACCGGGTCTTCGCACAACCGAGCCAGGCTTCTCACGAGGTCGTCGATCTCGCGGGCGCATCCGGACAGCACCGCGGAGGGCCTGCCCCGGGGGTCCTCGACGTCGTCGGCCTCCAGCGGGACCGGGGCCATGTGCCCCCGGCGGGCGGCGGCGGCCGCGACCACGGCGGCCAGGTCTGCGGCGCCGTCCGGCCGCCGCCCGGCCCCGTCGGGTTCCCCGCCGGCGAGCCGTACGAACTCCTTCAGCGTGAAGCAGCGCCGCAGCGCCGACGGCGCGAGCCGTACGGCGGCCTCGCGGTGCTCACCGGCGAGCCCGAGCACCAGCGCCGATTCCAGGACGAGTTGGGCGGTCAGCGGGCGCGACACGAAGCCGGACCCGTCGCCGCCCAGCCGCTCCAGCACCGCCCGGGTGGAGTGCTCCATGCCCGGGCGGGGCCACGCCTGGGTACCGGCGCTCTCCGGCCGCAGGGCCGAGCCGCGCGGCAACCGGGCGGCCAGCAGCCGCTCGGCGAGCGCCGAACGGTGCACGTTGCCGGTGCAGACGAACAGGACCCGGATCACCCCTCACCAGCCCCGCCGACTCCACCTGTCCCGGCGGGAACGGCCGCCTCGCCGCGAGGAACCGACGCTCGGGGAGCGGGCAGCTCACCGTAGCTCCGGTAGCCGTACCGGCCGCCCTTGGAGACCGGAGCCATGCTGAAGACGGTGCCCAGGACGCGCACGCCCACCCGCTCCAGCGATTCGGCGGCGGCGCGCACCTGGTCCCGCCTGGTCCTTGCGGCACGGACGACGAGCAGTGTGCCCTGGGCGAGCGAGGCGAGTCCCACGGTGTCGGCGACCGGCAGCAGCGGCGCGGTGTCGACGATCACCACCTCGTACAGATCCGCCAGCTCCTTCAGCACCTCGTCCATGCGCGCCGAGGCGAGCAGTTCGGTGGGGTTCGGCGGTACCGCGCCGCTGGCCAGTACCGACAGCCCGCCCGCGACCTCCTGCGTCACGTCGGCGATCCGGGCCTGCCCGATGAGCACGGTGGTCAGGCCGGCGTCCCGGACCAGACCGAAGGCCGGAGCCACGCACGGCCGGCGCAGGTCCGCGTCCACCAGGCAGGTGGCCACGCCCGCCTCGGCGAGCGAGAGGGCGAGGTTCACCGCGGTGTTGGTCTTGCCCTCACCCGGCACCGAACTCGTCACCACGATGATCTGCGGCGGGTCGTCGACCTGCGAGAACTGCAGGTTGGTGCGCAGCTTGCGGAAGGCCTCGGCGCGCCGGGAGTGCCCGTCGGCGGCGACGAGCGGCTGCTTGGGGGCGTTCTTGTCGTACGGGATGGTGGCCAGAGCGGGCAGTTCCGCGAACTCGCTCAGCGCCTCGACCGTCTTGAGCGTGGTGTCGAGCGTCTCGCGCAACGCGACCACGCCGGCGCCGAGCAGCAGGCCGGCGATCACACCCGCGGCCAGGTTCAGCAGCGGCCGGGGCGAGACCGGGCCGGCCGGGGCGACGGCTTCCTGGGTGACACGCAGGGAGACGGGGGAGGTCTCCGCGCCGGTGCCGCTCTTGCGCTGGGAACCCGGCACGTTCTTGGGTGTCTCCAGCCGCTCGACGACCGTACTGAACCGCTCCGCCACGGCATTGGCGATCCGCGCGGCACGCCGGGGCTCGGCATCCCGGACGGTGATGTCGATGAGCACGGTGTTGAGGGGGGCCCGGGCGGTGATCCGGGACGCCAGCTCCTCCGGCGTGGTGCGCAGTCCCAGCTCCTTCACCACGGGAACGGTCACCTGCCGGGTCGTCACGATCTCGGCGTACGACTGCACCCGCGCCTGCGAGAAGCTCTGGCCCAGGCTCAGCTGGGCGGTGTCCTGCCCGGTGCGGGTCGCGACGAAGAGCTGGGTTCTGGCCTCGTAGACGGAGGTACTCAAACTCGTCGCGGCGAGCGCCGTCCCGACCGCGAGAACCAGGCAGACGGCGACGGTCGGCCAGCGACGCACGAGAGCCTTCAGGAAGCCGTGGAGATCCAAGCTGCACCCCTCATCGAACCGAGGGAACCACCCGGATTGGGATGTTCTGTTCCCTGTGGACGCAGCCGACCATAGGGACTCGCACGCACCGAGCGGGGGAGCCACCCTCATGCGGGGCCATCGTGGGGACAAGCGCTAGCCCGTCCGGGGACTTCCTTGCCGCGTCGCGCCGAGGGAAGTCGTATATCCCACTTTTTCCCTGTATTCAGGTCTGGATGACGGCCGACCGCCTGGCCTGAACCGAGTGGAGGAGAGTGAGACATGACGAGATCGCCCGGATGGCGAGGCGCACTGGCATCGGCCGCAGCGGCTACCGTGCTCATCGCCGCGCCGCTGGTGGGAGCGGGGACCGCCCACGCCACGCCGCCTGCGCCACATGCCGCGCCGTATCCGCCTCAGCCCTTTTGCGTGACGGTCAGCGCCACGACCGTGCACCCCGGAGACACAGTGACCTTCCATGGCTCGGGCTTCACTCCCGGGCAGCAGGTCGACGTGCTGCTGAGGCCGCCCAACACCGTTCTGGGCACGTTCACGGCGGACGCGAACGGAAACGTCTCCGGCCAGGTGACCATCCCGCCGGGCACCAAGCCCGGCTACTACCAGTTCGCCCTGCTCAACCACGGCGGTTCCTTCCGGGTCTGCGCCGCCGTGATCAGGGTGGTGACCACGCAGACCCTGCGGGCGGTTCCGGGCGGACCCGTCGACGCGGCCCGCCAGAGCGGCGCACCCGTCGACGCGGCTCACCAGAGCGGCGCACCCGTCGAGGCGGCGTACCACGGCGGGACGCCCACCCACTCGGGCCTCGCGGACACGGGCAGTGGGAAGGCTCTGGCACTGGGCGGGGCCGCGGCGGGGCTGATCGCCGCGGGCGGTGGCACGATGCTCGCCGTGCGCCGCCGTCGCAGTTCATGACGGACCGGGACACCGGTACGGCACCCAGGCGTCCCGGCTTCGGCCGGGGCGCCGTCCGCTTGCCGGGGACGGGCCGCTGCCCCGCCCGGGCACCCGTCCTGCGCCGTGCGCTCGGGTACGCCCTGCCCGGCGTCGCGGCGCTCGCACTGGCCGGCGCCGCCTGGATCGCGGGCACCGGACTGCTCGCCCGCACGGAACTGCTCGCGGCCCAGCAGGACCTCGACGCGCTGCGGCGGACCGTGACCATCGCACCGGCACCCGGCCCGGCCGGGGAACAGCAGCGCGCGGTACGGTCCGCGGCGGCCCACGCCGCGCGGGCCCACCGCCTGACCACGGGCCCGGCCTGGTACTGCGCCGCCCGACTGCCCTTCGTCGGCGGCCCGTTGCGGACCGTGCGCGGCGCCGCGTCGGCGGCGGACCGCCTGTCCACCGGCGTCCTGTCCCCCCTGGTGCGCGCCCTGCCCGCGCCGGGCGGCGACGACGGGATGGCGGGGGCACTGGAGTCCTTGCGGAGACACGCGCCGGACGTCGTCCGGGCGGCAGCCGTCGCCACCCGGGTACAGGCCGACGTGCACGGGCTGCCCCGGTCCACCTGGCTGCCGGCGGCCGACCGGGCCCGGGCCGACCTCGCGCGGCAACTCGACCGTCTCACCCCGGCGATGACCGACGCCTCCGTGGCGGCCCGCGTTCTGCCGTCCCTCCTGGGCGACCAGGGCAGACGCCGCTACTTCCTCGCGTTCCAGAACACCGCCGAGGCACGCGGCACCGGAGGGGTCGCCGGGGCCTTCGCGGTCCTGCGGACCGACCGGGGCCATGTGTCGTTCGAGCGGTTCGGCAACAACACCGAGATGGCGGCGGCCCGGGCGGACATCGACCTGGGCGCCGAGTTCACGGACCGTTACGCGGCCGGCGCACCCACCCGCGTGTGGGCCAATTCCAACCTCAGCCCGCACTTCCCCAACGCGGCCCGCATCTGGGCCGCCGCGTGGCGCGACCGCACCGGCGAACGCGTGGACGGAGCGATCGCCCTCGACCCGGCCGCGCTGGCCCGTTTCCTGCGGGTCACCGGTCCCGCCCGCATGGCCGACGGCACCGAACTCACCGCCGACAACATCCTGGATGTCACCGAGCGGGCCAGCTACGCGCGCTACGACGACGTCACCCGGCGCAAGGCCTTCTTCGTCGACGCGGCACGCGCCGTCGCCGTGCCCCTGCTCGCCGCGTACGCCGACACCCGCCGGCTCCCGGCCCTGTTCGCCGCCGTCCACGAGGCCCAGCGCGACGGCCGGCTGCGGCTGTGGAGCGCCCACCCGCGCGAACAGCGGCTCCTGGAGACGCGCCCCTACGCGGGCACGCTCCCGGACGCCCCGGGGCCCTTCGCGGGACTGGTGGTGAACAACGCGGCGGGCTCGAAGCTGGACTACTACCTGGACCGGAGCCTGGTGTGGGAGGCGAACGGCTGCGTCGACGGCGGGCGCTCGGTCACCGTGACGGCGACCCTGGCCAACCGGGCCCCGTCCGCCGGCCTGCCCGGCTACGTCACGCTGCGAGAGGACCACCCGCCCTACCCCACCCGGCCGGGCGACAACCGGCTGCTGGTGTCGTACTACGCCGGAGCCGGCGCCGGCCTCACCGGCGCCACCGTGGACGGCCGCACCGCGCTGCTGGCATCCGGCACCGAACGCGGCCACCCGGTGTACACGCTCGATCTGGAACTGCCCGCGGGCGCCGTCCGCACGCTGGTGCTGCACCTGTGGGAGCCGCACGCGGACGGCACGCCGGTCCTGCTGCGCCAGCCGCTGGTGACTCCCCTGCGGGCCACGCTGAAGCCGGGCAGCGCCTGCGGCACCCGCACGAAGGGCACCGCACGGGGGCCTATCGGGTGACAGTTCGCCCCGACGCGGCGTCGCACCCGGCTCCGCCCACAACGCCGTACACACTCGACCAGACCCTTTAATCCCACTTGGAGGGCGCATGTGGCTGTTCGGGGAGACCCTTCCCCAGCTACCGGCGGCACGGCAGCCGTGGACCCGGGTCGTCGACGAACAGCCACCGACCGGACGCGGCACCGGCAGACCCTTCTGGTACGCGCCGGCCGCCGTCCTCGGTGACGCGGTCGGTGCCCTCGCGCCGCCGTACCTGGCCTTCGTGCCGACCGGCAGCGCGAAGGCCGTGACCCTCGCGGTGGTGGCCGCCGTGACCTGGCTGCTCGTGCGCGCCGCGCGGGGCCGTTACGCCGAAGGCCGTCTCGGTGAGGGCGCCGTCCTGCGCCCCGCGCTGCACGACTGGCTGGTCATGGTCGGCATGCTCGCGGTGGTACGGGCGGCGACGGGCGAGGACTCCCCGTTCCTCCTCGCGCTCACCGCCCTGCTGCCCTCCGCGCCGACGAGCGCGGTCGTGCACACGCTGATCCGCCGGCATCTGATCGCCCGGCGTCGCGACGGCCGGGCCGTGCACCGGGCCCTGGTGATCGGGGAGGCGGACGCCGTCGACGGTCTGGTCGGCCACCTCGCGCGGCGGACCGAGCACGAGTTCGTCGTCGTCGGCGTGTGTCCGGTCGGCGAGCAGGACCCGCAGTCGCTGGCCCCCGTCGCCGCCCGCCTGGACAGATGCGAACCCCCGCGCCTGACGGCCGACGCGGCCGCGGTGCTGGATGCGGCCCGGCGGCTGGGCGTGGACGCGGTCCTCGTCGTACCGGGACCGCACCTGAGCGGAACGCGCCTGCGCCGGCTGTCCTGGGCCCTGCACGGCGAAGGCCGCCGGCTCGTGGTCGTACCGGGCCTGACGGAGGTGTCCCGGCGCCGCGTGGGTGTCTTCTCGGTGGCCGGACTCACCATGCTGAACGTCACCCCGCCCCTGCGGCGGGGGCTCGCCGCGGTGGTGAAGTCGGTGACCGACCGGCTGGGCGCGGCACTGCTCATCGTGCTCCTCGCCCCGGTGTTCGCGGCGGTCGCCCTGGTCGTACGCCTGGACTCCCCGGGACCCGTCGTGCACCGGCAGACCCGGGTCGGGCGCGGCGGGGCGCCGTTCACCATGATGAAGTTCCGCACCATGGTCGTCGACGCCGAACGGCTGCGGCAGCAACTGGCCGACACCAACGAGCAGGACGGCCGGATGTTCAAGATCCGCCGTGATCCGCGCATCACCCGCGCCGGCCGCCTGCTGCGCCGCTGCTCCCTGGACGAACTGCCCCAGTTGTTCAACGTGGTGCGCGGGGACATGTCCCTGGTCGGCCCGCGTCCGCCACTGCCCGACGAGGTCGCCCGCTACAACGAGGTCGAGCTGCGCAGACTCGCCGTCAAGCCCGGCCTGACCGGCCTGTGGCAGGTCAGCGGGCGCTCGAACCTGTCGTGGGACGAGACGATCGCCCTGGACCTCGGATACGTGGACAACTGGTCGCCGTCGGTGGACCTCGGAGTGCTGCTGCGGACGGTGCGGGCCGTCATCGCGGGCACCGGAGCGTACTGAGAGAGAGTCCGATGCTGTCGAGAACCGCCCCCGCCGTCCCTGTAGCGCCGGACCGACCCGTCCGGTCGGCTGCCGATGTGCTCGTCCTGGCCGACCGGCTCTTCCAGTGGGCCAACGCCCGCGCCTGGGCGGGCCCCGACCCGTACGACGGGCTCACCGGACCGCTGGGACGGCTGGCCGTGCACCGTGTGCTGCGCCAGGCACTCCTGCAGGCAGTCAAACGCAGCCCGGCCGACCTGCGACCGGCCCTGGGCATCCGCCCGCTGCGCACCGCCACGGCCACCGGCTGCGCCGCCGGTGCCTGCGCCCGGCTCTCCGCGTCGCCGGTGTGGCGCGAGCGTGCCCTGCGCCTGGGCCGGTGGACGGCGGCCGAGCAGCTGTCCGGGCGCTACGCCGGGCTGTGGCGCTACGAGTTCGACGTGCAGACCCGCTGGTCGTACTACCCGGCCTCGGTCCCCAACCTGGTGGCCACCACCTTCTGCGCGGACGGCTGCCTGGACTCCGGGACGCTCGGCGACGAGGCGGCAGGGACGCTCGCCCGCGGGCTGCTGGCACACCTGCACAACGGCGAGTTCTTCACCTACACCCCGACCAGCGGCGTCCTGGTCCACAACGCCAACCTCATGGGCGCCGCGCTCGCCGCCCGCCTGGCCCGCACCACGCCCCTGCCCGCGGCCCTGGCGGACCGGCTGGCCGACGCGGCCCGTCGAGCGGTCGAGGTGAGCCTGGCGGGCCAGCGCCCCGACGGCTCCTGGCCGTACGGCCCAGGACCGGGCCTGGACTGGGTGGACGGCTTCCACACCGGGTACGTGCTGCTGCGCCTCGACCAGGCCGCGACCCTGCTCGGCATGGACGTGCGGGCCCCGCTCGAACGCGGGGTGGACCACTATCTGCGGCACCTCTTCGACGGCCCGCTCCCCCGCTACTTCGCGGGCGCCCGGACCCGACGCGACCCGAACAACGACGCCACGGCGGTACGCATGGCGGCGTGGGCGGCGGAACGCGGCTTCACCGGCACCGGTTTCGCCCGGGAGGTGCTGGCGGCGGTCGCGGGCCGCTATCCAGGCCTCGGCACCGGCACCGGTACCTCGGGGAGGAACAGCGCCCTGTGGGAGTCACCCCGATGGAGCGCCGCCCCCCTCCTGGACGCGCTGACCGCCCTGCACACCGTGCTGCCGGAGTGAGACCCCGTGCGGTCACCCCGCCGGCCGGGGTGACCGCCTCACAGCGCGCAAGGACGTCCCCGGCCCACCCGCCGCGTCCACCGTCACGTACAGCGGCATGGTCGAGCAGCCCGGCGCGTCCGGTTGCGGCAGCAGCTCATGGAGGAGCCGCACATCACAGCACCTCCGTGGTCGACGGGATGCCGTCCGCCGGCCCGCCCGGGTCGGGCACGGTGTCGGCGACGGCAGGGAGTTGCGGGCGCCCGAGGGCCTCGGCCAGGGCCGCGGTGGCGGGGGCGCAGTCGACCGGCCGGTCCTCCGTGAGGGAGCGGGCCGCCCGGCAGGTGACGAGGGAGCTCTCCAGCGCCGAGGCGAAGCCCGCGGCGGCGGCGGTCCCGGTGTCGAGCGACTCCCCGCGGACCAGGCGGACGAGGGTGCGCATCTCCGCCGCGTGCCCCTTGGGCGCACCCCGGTACGTGGTCGTCTCCGGCCTGCCTCCCCTCCACACGGTGAGCGTGCGGAAGTCGTCGATCCGGGCGGCCACCCCGTCACCGGCGACCTCCAGGAGTTCCTTGGGCGCGCCGGGCGGTGTGAGCCCCCCGTACACGACGGACGCGGACGAGCCGTCGTCGTACGCGATCTGGAGGGTGACGCTCTGCGCGGTGGCGGGGTCCGCCGCGTCCACGCCCGTGGCCCGCACCCGGACCGGCCGACCGGACACCAGGAAGTTGGCGGTGTCGATGAAGTGGCACACCTCGCCGAGCAGCCGGCCGCCCTGTTCGGGCTGGAAGTACCAGTGGTCGGCCGGGAGCCGGCCCGCGAACACCCGGTAGACGACCTGGAGCGGCGCTCCCGCGGGCAGCACGGCCCGCAGGTCCGCGACCGCGGGCGCGAACCGCCGGTTGAACCCGGCCATCGCCGGGGCGCCGGAGGCCGACCACGCCTGGGCGACGTCCTCCAGTTCCGTCTCCGTGAGGCCCACCGGCTTCTCGCAGTACAGGGCCCTGCCACCGCGCAGCACCCGGGCCGCGTACCGGCCGTGGCTGTCGTGGCGGCTGAGCACCATCACGCAGTCCGCCTCGCCCGACGCCAGCCCGGCGTCGACGCTCTCCGCGACCTGGTCGAACTCCCACCGCCGGCCCTGGTGCGCGGCGGACAGACCGCGTCCGCCGGCGACCCAGGAGAAGGCGACGCCGGCTTCGCGCTTCAGCTCGGGGAAGAGCGTCCGCGTCGCGAAGTTGCCCGCGCCGATGGCCGCGATCCGCAGCGTGCCGCGCGGGGCGGTCCAGGTGCGGGGCGCGGTGCGCGGGGCCGGCGGCGACGGCAGCTGCGCGGTGCCGGGGTAGCGCAGCAGCAGGGCGACGCTGCGTTCGCCGGGCGACGGCTTGAGCGCCTCGTACGCCTCGGCCGCGTCCTCCACGGCGAAGACCCGCGGCTTCAGGTCGGCGAAGTCCACGGCGCCCGTCTGAAGCAGCCGCAGCACCTCGGCGAGGTTGCGCCGTTCCGTCCACGGCACATAGCCCTCGGGGTAGGGATGGCCGCCCTCTTCGAAGCGGGGGTCGTAGCGGCCGGGGCCGTAGGACCTCGCGTAACGGATCGTCAGTTCCTTGTGGTAGTACGACGACCGGGGCGGTGCGACGCCCACGTCGCCGACCACCACCACGGTGGCCCGGTCGCGGGCGAGACGCCCCGCGAACTCGACGGGGTCGGGACTGGGCGTGGCCGCGGTGATGAGCACGGCGTCCGCGCCGGCGCCCGCCCAGCGCCGCTGGACCAGGCGCGGCAGACCGTCCGCGTCCCGCGGGAAGGCGGTGAGCCCGGCGGACTCGGCGAGCGCCACCATGGCCGGGTCGGGATCGATGCCCACCGCGTCGTAGCCGTAGCCCCGCAGCAGCCGGAGCGTGATCTGGCCGAGCAGGCCGAGGCCGATGACGGCGATCCGGGAACCGGGCGCCACCTCGGCCTGGTGGATGCCCTGCAGCGCGATGGCGCCGACCGTGGCGAAGGCGGCCCACCGGGTGTCCACCTCGTCCGGCACCGGCACCACGAGGTTGCGGGGGACCGCGACGATCTCCGCGTGCGACGCGTAACGGGCCCCGGCGGCGGCCACCCGCATGCCCGGGCGGAGGTCGTCGACGCCCTCCCCCGTCCGCAGCACCGTCCCCGCGCAGGAGTAGCCGAGCTGCACCGGCCGGTCCAGACGGTCCCTGACGGTCCGGTAGGTGTCCGCGAGTCCTGCCCGCTTCACGTTGTCGATCACCTGGGCGACCTGGTCGGGCCGCTGCCGCGCCTTGCCGATCAGGCCCTTGGCGCCGGTGGAGACGGTCGCCCGCTCCGTCCCCGCGCTGATGAGCGACCAGTCGTTGCGGATGACCACCGTCCCGGCGGCCGCCTCGGGGGCGGGAACATCCGCCACCGTGATGGAACCGGTGCGCGGGGACAGGAGCACTGTCTTCACTTTCCTGCCTTTACGAGGGAGGGAGTTACGGCCATGGCGGAACATAAGCCACAAGATCATGCATTCATCGGCGAAACCGTCCAGACGGAGCAATATCCCCATACAGCCGGGTGAACACGCCTCCGGATTCACCGGTGCGGTCCCGCCCTACCGATTCGCTGGAGCGGCCGCCGTCCGGTGCGCTCGGTAAAGGAGACTCGGGTGAAACGACTGATGGTCGTCTACGGAACGAGACCGGAGGCCATCAAGATGGCTCCCGTCATCGAGGCACTGGACCGCTCGGCGATGTTCCGGCCGACGGTGACGGTGACCGCCCAGCACCGCGGACTGCTCGACCAGGTGCACGCGTTGTTCGGCATCCGGGCCGATCACGACCTGGACATCCTCGCCCCCGGCCAGTCCCTGGCCGACATCACCCGTCGCGTCCTGGACGGGCTGGGTCCGCTGCTGCGGGAGGAGCGCCCGGACGCGGTGCTGGTCCAGGGCGACACCACGACCGCGTTCGCCGGGGCCCTCGCCGCCTTCTACCACCGCGTCCCGGTGGCCCATCTGGAGGCGGGGCTGCGGACCGACGACCGGTACGCCCCCTTCCCCGAGGAGATCAACCGCAGGATCACCACCCAGCTGGCGTCCCTGCACCTCGCGCCCACCCCGCACGCGCGGAGCAACCTGCTGCGGGAGGGCGTGGCCCCGTCGTCCGTCGTGGTCACCGGAAACACGGTCATCGACGCCCTGCGCGGGGCCGTCGGGCGCGGGACGCCCTTCGGGGACCCGGCGCTGGCCGACCTCGAGGACACCGCCCGCCGGGTCCTGCTGGTGACGGCCCACCGCCGGGAGTCGTGGGGGCGCGGCATGGAGGCCATCGGCGGCGCCCTCGCCGACCTGGCCCGCAGCGAGCCCGACCTGCTCATCGTGCTGCCGCTGCACCCCAACCCCGTGGTGCGCGCGGCGATCACACCGCACGTGGAGCACCTGGAGAACGTACGGCTGACCCAGCCGCTCGGCTACGGCGTCTTCGCCCGCCTGATGGACCGGGCGCACCTGATCCTCACCGACAGCGGCGGCATCCAGGAGGAGGCGCCGGGCCTCGGCAAGCCCGTGCTGGTCATGCGGGACACCACGGAACGGCCCGAGGCCCTGCGGGCGGGCACCTCCCGGCTGGTGGGCACCGACCGGGAGCGCGTCGTGAAGGAGGTGCGGCGGCTGCTGCACGACCGGGCGGCGTACGGCGCGATGGCCACGGCCGTCAACCCGTTCGGCGACGGGCGCGCGGCGGACCGTACCGTGCGCGCGCTCGGCCACTGGCTGGGACTGTGCGAGCGCCCCGCGGAGTTCGGCGGCGACGGGTCAGTGCCGGAACCCGCGGATCCCAGCGGCGACGGGTCAATGCCGGAACCCCACGGAGTCCGGCGCCGCTGAGTAAGAGTCAGATCTCGCGGAAGCCGACGGCGCCCGGGTAACTGCCAGAACCCGCAGGGTCCAGCCGCACCGGGTCAGTGCCAGAACCCACGGGTGTCGAACACGGCCTTGCCCCGCAGCGCGGTGCGTTTCACGCCGCGGAAGGCGTCGTGGTCCACGAGCAGGACGACGACGTCCGCGTCGCGGACGGCGGCGGCGACGTCGACGAGTTCGGCCACGCCCGTACGTGCCAGTGACTCCGGCAGTTCCCGGATGTGGGGCTCCGCCACCAGCAGCCGGCCGACCTGTCGCTCTGCCAGCCGGGTGACGATCTGCAGGGCGGGGCTCTCGCGCAGGTCGTCGATGTTCGCCTTGAAGGCCAGGCCGAGGCAGGCGATCACCGGGTCCTTGAACCGCCCGGCCGTGTCGACCACCTCGCCCACCACGTAGTCGGGCCGCCCGTCGTTGACCTCGCGGGCGAGCCGGACGAGCCGCGCCTGCCGGGGCGCGGCGGAGACGATGAACCAGGGGTCCACGGCGATGCAGTGCCCGCCGACGCCCGGCCCGGGGCGCAGGATGTCGACGCGGGGGTGCCGGTTGGCCAGGTCGATGACGTCCCCCGCGTCGACGCCGAGCTGGTCGCAGACCATCGACAGCTCGTTGGCGAAGGCGATGTTGACGTCCCGGAAGGCGTTCTCCCCGAGCTTGGCCAGCTCCGCGGTCGTGGCGTCGGTGAGCAGGCACTCCCCCTTGGTGAACAGCTGGTACAGGGCGCGTGCCCGCTCTGCGCAGCCCTCGCCGACCCCGCCGACGACGCGGTCGTTCGTCACGATCTCGATCATCGTCCGGCCCGGCAGTACCCGTTCGGGACAGTGCGCGATCCGCACGTCGGGCGCGTCCGCGCCCTCGTGCGGAAACGTGAGGTCGGGCCGGTGCTTGCCGAGCCACCGGGACAGCTCCACGGTGGTCCCGGGCGGCGAGGTGGACTCCAGGATGACGAGGTCACCCGCCTTGAGCACCTCGGCCACCGACGCGGCGGCACTGCGCACGTACGACAGGTCCGCCGTGCGGTCCTCCTGGAGCGGAGTGGGTACGGCGATGACGAAGGCGTCGGCGGGCTCGGGCGCCGTGGTCGCCCGCAACCGCCCCATGGCGACGGCCCCGCTCACCGCCACGGCCAGGTCGGGCTCGACGAAGGGAGCACGGCCGGCGTTGATGAGGTCGACGGTGGCGGGGTTGACGTCGACGCCGATGACGTCGATCCCGTTGGTGGCGAGGGCGGCGGCGGTGGGCAGGCCGATGTAGCCGAGGCCGATGACGCAGACGGTGGAGAACACCGGGCGAATTCCTTTCCGGGGGTACCGATGATGAACCGGGCCGATGGCATGACGGAAAGCAGGACGGCATGCACAGATTGGACCGGCAGGGAACGCATCGGCCGACAAGCGCGCCGCGCGGAGGAAAAACTCGCCGATTCCGCTGAATGGCGGCCGGCGCCTCCTCCGGCCCCCGGTGAATGAATTTCCCGAACATGTGCCGTGTCGCCATCGGCGCATCGCCTGGTTCGGTGTAGCACTACGGCAGGGACACACACCTCGATGACGGAAATCGGAGGCGGTGCAGTGGGCTTCCCTGCCTTTCCGCGCGTGCGGATGGTCGTGCCGACCAACGGTGAACGCCCCGGTTATCTCGAAGAGTGCCTGGCCTCGATCAGGCGGCAGGAAGAACCCGTCGACCTGGTGATCGTCGGGCCCGCGGAATCCGCTCCCGTGCTGCGCCCGGCGGCCGAGCGGCACGGCTGCCGCTTCCTCGTCGAGGAGCGGCGGGGGCTCAGCAACGCGATCAACCAGGGCTGGCAAGGGGCCGGCACGGAGTTCCTGGCCTGGCTCGGCGACGACGACCTGCTCACCGAGGGGAGCCTGGCCGCCGCCCTGGGGGAACTCGACCGGACCCCCGCCGCCAGCATGGTGTACGGCCGGGTCGGAGTGATCGACTCGGCCGGCCGCGCCCTCTACACGATGCGTCCGGGCACGTTCGCCTCCTGGTTCTTCCAGTACGGCCAGAACTGGGTGGGCCAGCCCGGATCCCTCTACCGCCGCGAGGCGGTGCGGCGGGTGGGCCCGCTCGATCCCACCCTGCGGTACGCGATGGACTTCGACCTCCATCTGCGTCTGCGGCGCAGCGGACGGATGGCCTACCTGCCGCGGCAGCTCGGGTGTTTCCGCGTGCACCCCACGTCGCTGACGGCGAGCAATCCGGACCCGCAGGACGAGGGACGGCGTGTCATGCGCCGATACCTCGGCCCGAAGGCCCGCCGCTCGGAGGACTGCTGGTGGCCGCTCGCGCGCTGCGTCAGCCGGGGATGGGCCACCTTCACGAAAATCGGAAGCCGGCGGTAACCGTCATCGGAATATGGTCTCTGCTACGTTTTCCCGCATGAGCAATTCCGCAACAATGCCCGGAAAAACGGCGCCGAACAGTGTTGCCCAGGCGTTGCTGAAATACGCGACCGTGGCACACGACGACTCCATTGGTCGCCGAATGATCAGATCCTCGGCCCGGTTCACTCGCCGCTTCTGGTCGGAGCACGGAGACCCGCTCGTGACCTGTCGGTTCGCGGGACGGGACATCGTGATGCCGCTGTCACACGACCTGCCGGTCATTCTCTCCGCATCGCCGCACTATTCGCAGAACCTGGCCCGCCTGACAGCCCTGTCCGCGGCGGCCCGGCCGGATCTGACGATGGTGGACATCGGTGCGAACATCGGCGACACCGCTGTTCTCATGAGGGCGGCAGCGGCGGCGGCGCCGATCCTGTGTGTCGAGGGCGACGAGCTCTTCCTGGACCTCCTGCGCCGTAACGTGCGGGGCCTGCGTGACGTCGAGATCGAGGAGGCCTACGTGGCCACCGCCGACGACGCCGACCGCGCGCACACCGTCGTACGACAGGCGGGTACCGCGGCGCTGGTCCCTCCGACGTCGGGCCTGAAGCCCGCCCGCCCCTTCCGGTCCCTGCCGGCCATCCTCAGTTCACACGAGCGCTTCGCGTCGCCGGGACTGGTGAAGATCGACACGGACGGGGCGGATCCGCGCATCATCGTGGCGAACAGGGAACTCCTCGCTCGGGCGCGTCCTGTCGTCTTCTTCGAGTTCGCTCCCGCGTGGGCCGCCCGAACGGGGGACGAAAACCCCTACCGCGCCATCACCGCGCTCGCCGACGCCGGGTACCAAGGGGCACTCGTCTACGCCAACACCGGTGAACTCCTGCTCGTCACCAAGGTCACCGAGCCGCACGTGTGGAAGGACCTCGGCCGCTACACGCTGGCCCACGGGAACGGCTCCTACTACGACATCGCGGCCTTCCACGCCGACGACGCGGACCTCTTCGAGCAGGCCGGTGCGGCGGAGCGGACCTTCTTCGACGGCGTGGCCGCCGCATCCTCCTGATCCGCGTCACAGGACGAGCCCCGCGGGGCCGCCGGCACGGGCGCCACCGGGACGGCCCGTGCCCCGCCTGTCAGACCCTGAACCTCTCGGCGATCGACACATCCGCCCGTTCTCCCACCAGGTGCACCGTGAGATCGCGCATCGATCGCAGCAGCCGCACGTGGTCGTCCCCCCCGTACATCAGCTCACCGTCCGGCCGCGAGCGGTCCGGACACGAGACCGGACGAAGGCGGTTCGGGGAGTCAGGTTCCACAGTCCACCGGCGACGTCCTCGCGCACGAAGAACGCGTTGACGCCGTCGACGGCCCTTCGAGCCAGACTCGTGACAGCCTTTTTCGGCAGCCGGGGACCGTATAGGGGAATGGGCGATGCACGCCTTGGCGAGTACCGCCGCATTTCACCGCCCCCGGGCTTCGCCCTTTTGAAGCAGCCGGACGTACCACTCGTAGGTGCTGCGGATCCCGTCCCGCAGAGCGATCTCGGGCTTCCAGCCCAGCGCGGTGATCCGGGAGATGTCCAGGACCTTGCGCGGCGTCCCGTCGGGTTGAAGCGGATCCCATTCGACCGCGCCTTCGTATCCGACGACGGACGCCACCATCTCGGCGAGTTCGCGGATGGTGAGGTCCTGACCGGTACCCACGTTCACGGGCGCTTCCCCGTCGTACCGTTCGAGGAGGATCAGGCAGGCCCGGGCGAGGTCGTCGGCGTGGAGGAACTCCCGCCGCGGGGTGCCGGTGCCCCAGTTGACGACCTTCGGCGCTCCTTCGACGTACGCCTCGTGGAATCGTCTGATCAGCGACGGCAGTACATGCGAACGCTCGGGATGGAAGGTGTCACCGGGGCCGTACAGGTTCGTCGGCATGGCGCAGATCCACGGCAGGCCGTGCTGCCTGCGTACGGCCCTCACCTGCATGATGCCCGCGATCTTGGCGATCGCGTAGGCCTCGTTGGTCTCTTCCAGGGGCCCGGTCAGCAGGGCCTCCTCCCGGATGGGCTGGGCGGCCTGTCTCGGGTAGATGCAACTGGAGCCCAGGAAGAGCAGCCGCTCGACGCCGTGGCGCAACGCCGCGTCCATGACGTTGACCTGGATCCGCAGGTTGTCCGACACGAACTCGGTGGGCCGGGTCGCGTTGGCCCTGATCCCACCGACCCGTGCGGCGGCCAGGACGACCGCGTGCGGCCGGTGCCGCGAGAACCAGTCGAAGACCGCCGGGCGGTTCCTCAGGTCCAGCTCCGTCGAGTCGGGTCCGAGGAGCGCGCCGAATCCTGCCGCGCTCAGTCGTCTCCAGACCGCGGAGCCCACGAGCCCGCGGCGTCCGGCGACGAAGATCCGGTCCGAGCGCTCCAGCGGACGGTGGGGTGCGGCGGTCGGTGCCCCGGTGATGGTCGTGTTCATGAACAGGCACTCCTGGTAACCGTTCGGGCGGGCCCAAGGGTCGTGTCGGGTGGCGGGTCAGGCCCCCTCAACCTAGTACGTATTTCCATGAAGAGGACACAATGCACCATTTCCCCTGAACGACCCATGATCTACCCTAATCTGGCATGCCGTCAGGGGCCCTTCACCGGAAGGCGCACTCAACGGCACCGGATTTCGAGGTCTACGCCCAGTAGGGAGTGCGTGGTGACAGTCAAGAAGGCGCTCATCACCGGCATCGGCGGCCAGGACGGGTCCTATCTCGCCGAACTGCTGCTGGAGAAGGGATACGAGGTCCACGGCACCGCCCGCCGGGAACCGGGCTTCGTCCACCGACGGGACAACCGGCACGGGACGGACCGGCTGTTCCTGCATTACGGCGATCTGACCAACGGCACGCGGTTGGTGGGGCTGCTGGAGCAGGTGCGGCCCGACGAGGTCTACCACCTGGCCGCCCAGTCCCACGTACGGGTCTCCTTCGACGAGCCGG
>NZ_JOEV01000009.1 GCF_000721105.1 Streptomyces cellulosae | reverse complement strand
CGTCCTACACCGCCGCGCCGGCCCCCCGCCACTTCCCGGCCCAGCCCGCCCAAGTCACCCACGGCCCCCGCACCCACCCCCGCGTCGCCCTCACCTTCCACGGCCAGGGCGACCCCGCCCTCGCCCGGGCGCTCCTCGACGAGGCCGAACGGCACGGCGCCCGGGTCACCGTCCTGGCCGTCGGCACCTGGCTGGACGAACACCCCGACCTGGCCCGCCGCGTCCTCGACGGCGGCCACGACCTCGGCAACCACACCCTGCGCCACCTCGACGTCAACGCCATGCCCGAGGCCGAGGCGGAGGCGGAGATCACCGGCTGCGCCGACCGGCTCAGGCAGCTCACCGGTTCCGTCGGCACCTGGTTCCGCCCCTCCCGCGCTCCTCGCGCCTCCCCTCTCGTGGAACGTCTGGCCCACCGCGCGGGCTACCCCCACGTCCTCTCCTACGACGTCGACTCCCTCGACTTCACCTCGCCCGGCGCCACAGCCGTCACCCGCAAGGTCCTCGGCGAGATCCGCAACGGATCCGTGGTGAGCCTTCACCTCGGCTACCCGGACACGGTCGCCGCCCTCCCCGCCGTACTGGAAGAACTCGACCACCGCGGCCTCTCCGCGGTGACCACCACGGAGTTGCTCAGCTGATGACGCACCGCACCCTCCTGAAGCACGCCCTGATCCTCGGCGCCGCCCTCACCGTGCTGGCCGCGTGCGGCACCGAGAACAACGACCGCCCCGCCGAGGCGTCCCCCACCAAGGCGGCCGTCCCGGTACCGGCGAAGAAGAGAACGGTCCTCGGTCTGCCCGGCATGCCGCCCGTCCTCGACCCGGAGGACGTCTACGCGGCCGACCGCCCGAACAGGCTCTCCCCGGTGGTCAGGGACTTCCCCTCCCGCGTCTACGTCCCCAACACCGAGTCCGACACCGTCTCGGTCATCGACCCGAAGACGTACGAGGTCGTGGAGACGATCCGGGTCGGCAGGCAGCCCCAGCACGTCGTGCCCTCCTGGGACCTGAAGACCCTGTGGGTCAACAACAACCGCGGCCACACCCTCACCCCCATCGACCCGAAGACCGGCAAGGCGGGCAAGGAGGTCGAGGTCCACGACCCGTACAACCTCTACTTCACGCCGAACGGCAGGTACGCCGTCGTGATGGCCTCCCTCGACCGCGAACTCGTCTTCCGCGACCCGCACACCATGAAGCGGATCAAGACCGTCCCGGTCTCCTGCTACGGCGTCAACCACGCCGACTTCTCCCTGGACGGCCGGTACTTCATCGTCTCCTGCGAGTTCAGCGGCGAACTGCTCAAGGTCGACACCGAGAGGATGAAGGTCGTCGGCAAGCTGAAGCTGCCCTTCGAGGGGGCCATGCCCCAGGACGTGAAGATCTCGCCCGACGGGAAACGCTTCTACATCGCGGACATGATGGCCGACGGCATGTGGGTGCTGGACGGCGACACGTTCACCCAGCCGGCCCTCCTGCCCACCGGCAAGGGCACCCACGGCCTCTACGTCAGCCGCGACTCACGCGAGATGTACGTGTCCAACCGCGGCGAGGGCACCGTCTCCGTCTTCGACTTCACCCAGAACAAGCTCACCAGGAAGTGGCGCCTGCCCGACGGCGGCAGCCCCGACATGGGCGGCGTCTCCGCCGACGGCAAGGTCCTGTGGCTGTCGGGACGCTACAACTCCGAGGTGTACGCCATCGACACCCGCACCGGCATCCAGCTCGCCCGCATCAAGGTCGGCAACGGCCCGCACGGCCTCGCCGTGTACCCGCAGCCGGGCCGCTACTCCCTCGGCCACACCGGCATCTTCCGCTGACGGGCTGTCCGAACGTGACAGTCGCTCACCGCGCGCTGAGCAGTACCTCCGAGCCCACCGGCAGATAACCGGCCGCCTGGAACGCCCGCAGACTGCGGGCGTTCCCCGCAGAGACCTGGGCCCACACCGGCTCGCCCCCGCTCAGCTGCCGCGCCGCCCGCACCAGAGCCCGCCCCAGCCCCCGGTGCCGTACGTCCTCGGCCACCTCGACCGCCACCTCGAGCCGCCCCGCGACCCCGCGCCCCAGCACCAGCAGGCCGCCGTCCGCCGCCCACACCCGCACGTCGTCGCGGCGCCTGCGGGAACTCAGCACCCTCGGATGACCGGGATCGTCGATCTCCCGCAGGGCGAGCGGCGGCTCGCCCGGCAGCGGGGCACCCACCGTCAGCACGTCGATCGTGTCACTCCCGCGCCCCGTGCGCTCCATGAGGGCCGACAGGAACCGCGCGTTCATGGTCGCGGCGAGCGCGTCGCAGTCGACCGCGCGCAGGGTCTCGTACACCCACGCGGGGTCCTCGTCCGTGAAGACCACCGAGTGCGCGGTGAAGGCGAGCACACCGGCGTCCCGGTGGGAGTGCTGGGGGACGACGGTCGTACGGCCGTCCGCGGGCGGGAAGACACCCATGGCCGCCGCGTCGAGAATGTCCCGGAGAGTCTCCACCGCCGCGCTCCTTGAGTCTCCACCCACTGGAAGGCCCACACTCGCAGACGTGATCGACGACGGCATCGGACTTACGACATCCTGCGCGGGCTGCTCGGCAACGCCGACCTGGACGCCGTACGGAAAAGTCTGGAGGCGGCCACGACCACGCGGCTCGCCCGCTACCGGGAGCTGGCGGCCCTCGTGAAGGGGCTCGGACCCCAGCCGTCGTACGAGCAGGAGTTCTCCTGGGTGGTCACTGCGCTGCGGGCCCGGACGGGCCGTTAATCTGACCTGCGGCAGTAAGCCGGCACGACAGCGAAACATGAAGAATGGGGCGGATCGGTGGCGGACATCGACGAGGCACGCAAGCACTTCGAGCGGATCGACACGGACGGCGACGGTTTCATCACCGCCGCCGAGTTCAAGACGGCCCTGGCTCAGCAGGGCGACTGGAACGTCACGGAGTCGGTGGCCGAGGTGATCATCAAGAGCCGCGACCTCAACGGCGACAAGGTCCTGTCCTTCGACGAGTTCTGGGCGTACCTGAACAAGTGACGTGAGCACGGCGCGGCCCTGTTGCGGGGCCGCCCGTTCCGGTCGGCGATCCCCCGTTCGGCGGGGGTCCGGAATAGCCCACGGCCGGCTTCGGTTGGTGCGGGACAGGTGCAAGAGCGCGCATGGGTACACATGCGCACACATCGGTCCTGACATCGACATCTGGAGCGGGCTGTCATGAAGATCGGCATCATCGGCGCGGGCAACATCGGCGGCAACCTCACCCGGCGGCTCACCGCCCTCGGCCACGACGTCTCCGTGGCCAACTCCCGCGGCCCCCACACCCTCACCGCCCTCGCGGAGGAGACGGGCGCGACCCCCGTCCCGGTGGAGGAGGCGGCGCGCGGCGCGGAGGTGGTCGTCGTCACGGTTCCCCTGAAGGCGGTCCCCGACCTGCCGTCCGGTCTCCTCGACGGGGCGGCGCAGGGAGCCGCCGTGGTGGACACCGGCAACTACTACCCCCAGCGTGACGGGAGGATCGCCGAGATCCTGGACGAGGGGCTCACCGAGAGCCGCTGGACCGAGCGGCACCTCGGCCGCACCGTGATCAAGGCCTTCAACGGCACCTACGCCCAGGACATCCTCGACCGGCCGCGACCGGCCGGTGCCGCCGACCGCGTGGCGCTGCCGGTGGCCGGCGACGACGAGGCGGCCAAGGAGAAGGTGCGGGCCCTCATCGACGACCTCGGCTTCGACACGGTCGACGCGGGCGGGCTCGACGACTCCTGGCGCCAGCAGCCCGGCACCCCGGTCTACGGACTGCGTGCCGGCGTCGAGGGAGTCAGGAAGGCACTGGCGGAGGCGAGCCCGGAGCGGGTGCCGGAGTTCCGCGCGTAGCCTCTCGGGCTCTTCCGGCACCTCGGCTTCCTCGGCCCTCGGGCGTCAGTCCCGCTTCGCCCACTCCCGCAGCACGGCCTTGTCGGCGAAGTTCGCCACGTTCTTGTCGTGCGGGTCGTCGCTGTACTGGTGGAAACGCCACTTCGCCTGGATACGGGGTTTGCCGGCCGTGACGTAGTCGGCGATCCAGAGACCGTCGCCGGCGTAGGAGGTGTCGTCCACGTCGAGCCAGAAGTGCCGGTTGCAGTAGAGGACGACCCGGTTGTGCGGCCTGAGCGCCCGCACCTTGCGGATGAAGCTGTCCTTCTCCGCGTTGCTGGCGTGCGTGCCGTCACCGGTCGTCTCCCAGTCGACGGCGAGGATGTCGCCCGCCTTCTCGGGGGCGTGCTTGACGAAGTACTCGGCCTGGGCCGTGAGGTTGCCCGGCCAGAGGAAGTGGTAGAAGCCGACGACCAGGCCGGCGTCGCGGCCCCGCTTGGTCTGGGCGGCGAGTTTCGGGTTGACGTACGAACGGCCCTCGGTCGCCTTGATGAAGACGAAGGAGAGACCGTCCGTGCCGTAGGACGAGGACTGATACGCGCTGACGTCGATGCCGCGGAGCATGGGCGACTCCCTGAGTGCCTGTGGGGGGACAGGAGTTGATCGGTTACTGCGGTCCCACCTTGGCACGGGTGATCGGCGCGCGACGTGGAAACGTCAACCTCGGCCGGTCGCCACAGGTCAGCACTCGATGATGTTGACCGCCAGCCCGCCCCGCGCCGTCTCCTTGTACTTCACGCTCATGTCCGCCCCGGTCTCCTTCATGGTCTTGATGACCTTGTCGAGGGAGACCTTGTGGGAGCCGTCGCCGCGCATCGCCATCCGCGCGGCCGTGACCGCCTTGGCCGCGGCCATGCCGTTGCGTTCGATGCAGGGGATCTGGACCAGGCCGCCGACCGGGTCGCAGGTGAGGCCGAGGTTGTGCTCCATGCCGATCTCGGCGGCGTTCTCCACCTGTTCCGGGGAGCCGCCGAGGACCTCCGCGAGCGCGCCCGCCGCCATCGAGCAGGCCGAGCCGACCTCGCCCTGGCAGCCGACCTCGGCGCCGGAGATGGACGCGTTCTCCTTGAAGAGCATGCCGATGGCGCCGGCGGCGAGCAGGAAGCGGACGACTCCGTCCTCGTCGGCGCCCGGCACGAAGTTGACGTAGTAGTGGAGCACCGCCGGAATGATGCCCGCCGCGCCGTTCGTCGGGGCCGTCACCACCCGGCCGCCCGCCGCGTTCTCCTCGTTCACCGCCATCGCGTAGAGCGTGATCCACTCCATCGCGTGCGCCAACGGATCGCCCTCCGCCCTCAGTTGGCGGGCGGAGAGGGCCGCGCGGCGGCGGACCTTCAGGCCGCCCGGCAGGATGCCCTCGCGGGACATGCCGCGCGCCACGCACTCCCGCATCACCCGCCAGATCTCCAGCAGCCCCGCCCGGATCTCCTCCTCGGTGCGCCGGGCCCGCTCGTTCTCCAGCATCAGCGCGGAGATCGACAGGCCGGTGTCCCGGGTCAGGCGGAGCAGCTCGTCGCCGGTGCGGAAGGGGTACTTCAGCACCGTGTCGTCGAGCTTGATGCGGTCCGCGCCCACCGCGTCCTCGTCCACGACGAAACCGCCGCCGACCGAGTAGTACGTCTTCGCCAGCAGCTGAGCCCCCGAGGCGTCGTACGCCCACAGGGTCATGCCGTTCGCGTGGTACGGGAGCGTCTTGCGGCGGTGCAGGACCAGGTCGTCGTCGAAGGCGAAGGGGATCTCGTGCTCGCCGAGGAGGCTCAGGCGGCCGGACGACCTGATCGCCCCCGCCCGCTCGTCGGCCCCCTCCACGTCCACCGTCCGGGGCGACGCGCCCTCCAGGCCCAGCAGCACCGCCTTGGGTGTGCCGTGGCCGTGACCGGTGGCGCCGAGGGAGCCGTACAGCTCGGCCCGTACGGAGGCGGTCCGCTCCAGCAGGCCCTCGTTGCGCAGTCGCCGGGCGAACATGCGGGCCGCGCGCATCGGGCCGACCGTGTGGGAGCTGGAGGGGCCGATGCCGATCGAGAACAGGTCGAAGACCGATATGGCCACGGTCACTCCTCAGTACGGGGTGGTGGGGCACCCGGTCCGGGCGCCCCACCGGGGACTTACTTGGTCAGGCCGGGGTACAGCGGGTGCTTGTCGGCGAGCGCCCTGACCCGTGCCTTGAGTGCTTCGACGTCGTAGGACGGCTTCAGCGTCTGGGCGATGACGTCCGCGACCTCGGCGAAGTCCGCGGCCGTGAAGCCGCGGGTGGCGAGGGCGGGCGTGCCGATGCGCAGGCCCGAGGTGACCATCGGGGGACGCGGGTCGTTCGGGACGGCGTTGCGGTTGACCGTGATGCCGACCTCGTGGAGGCGGTCCTCGGCGGCCCGCCCGTCCAGCTCGGACTCGCGCAGGTCGACCAGGATGAGGTGCACGTCCGTACCGCCGGAGAGCACGTTGACCCCGGCCTCGCGGGCGTCCGGCGCGGTCAGCCGCTCGGCGAGGATCCGCGCGCCGTCGATCGTACGGCGCTGGCGCTCCTTGAAGTCCTCGCTCGCGGCGGCCTTGAAGGAGACCGCCTTGGCCGCGATCACGTGCTCCAGGGGACCGCCCTGGAAGCCCGGGAACACGGAGGAGTTCAGCTTCTTCGCGAACTCCTGCTTGGCGAGGATGATGCCGCCGCGGGGGCCACCCAGCGTCTTGTGGGTGGTGGAGGTGACGACATCCGCGTACTCGACCGGGTTCGGATGCAGACCCGCCGCGACCAGCCCCGCGAAGTGGGCCATGTCGACCCACAGACGGGCCTCGACCTCGTCGGCGATCCGGCGGAACTCGGCGAAGTCCAGCTGCCGCGGATACGCCGACCAGCCCGCGATGATCACCTTCGGCCGGTGCTCCTTGGCGAGCCGCTCCAGCTCCGCCATGTCGACCAGGCCGGTCTCGGCGTCCACGTGGTAGGCGACCACGTCGAACTGCTTGCCGGAGAAGTTCAGCCGCATCCCGTGGGTCAGGTGGCCGCCGTGCGCCAGGTCGAGCCCGAGGATGGTGTCGCCGGGCTGGGCCAGCGCGAACAGGGCGGCCTGGTTGGCCGAGGCGCCGGAGTGGGGCTGCACGTTGGCGTACTCGGCGCCGAACAGCTCCTTGACCCGGTCGATCGCGATCTGCTCGGTGACGTCGACGTGCTCGCAGCCGCCGTAGTAGCGGCGGCCCGGGTAGCCCTCGGCGTACTTGTTGGTCAGGACGGAACCCTGCGCCTCCAGCACCGCGACCGGCGCGAAGTTCTCGGAGGCGATCATCTCCAGGGTGGACTGCTGCCGGTCCAGCTCGGCGTCGACGGCGGCGGCGACCTCGGGGTCCAGCTCGTGCAGGGGTGTGTTCAGAACGGACATAAGGGTGTACGACTCCTCAGCCGGCGGAAAAGGCGGTGTACTCGTCGGCGGAGAGCAGGTCGGACGGCTCCTCGGCGACGCGTACCTTGAACAGCCAGCCGCCCTCGAAGGGCGCGGAGTTCACCAGCGACGGATCGTTCACCACGTCCTCGTTGACCTCGGTGACCTCACCGTTGACCGGGGAGTACAGGTCGCTGACCGACTTGGTCGACTCCAGCTCGCCGCAGGTCTCGCCCGCGGTCACCGTGTCACCGACCTCCGGGAGCTGCACGAAGACGACATCGCCGAGCGCGTTGGCCGCGTGCTCCGTGATGCCGACCGTCGAGACGCCGTCCTCGGCGCCCGACAGCCACTCGTGCTCCTTGCTGTAGCGCAGCTGCTGGGGGTTGCTCATGGCCTGAATTCTCCTGTACTCGGGGGAGTGCTGGTGAATGGGGGACTGCTGGAAACCTGCGTGAACAGCGGGAATGTGTGCGGGATCACGCGCGCGGACCGCTCAAGTGTCTGCCTCCGGCGCTCGAGTCCCTGCTTCCGGTGGGTTTCCGGTGAGTCTCTACTTCTGGCGCTTGTAGAACGGCAACGCCACGACCTCGTACGGCTCGTGACTGCCCCGGATGTCCACGCCGACACCAGGAGTGCCCGGCGCCGCGTGGGCGGCGTCGACGTACGCCATCGCGATCGGCTTGCCCAGTGTGGGGGAGGGGGCGCCGGAGGTGACCTCGCCGATCACCTCGCCGCCGGCGACGACCGCGTACCCCGCGCGAGGGACCCGCCGCCCCTCGGCGACCAGGCCGACGAGGACGCGCGGGGGTGCCGAAGCAGCGCGCTCGGCGGCCTGCCGGAGCGCCTCGCGCCCGACGAAGTCGCCCTTTTTCTCGAACTTCACCACGCGTCCGAGCCCCGCGTCGAAAGGGGTGAGGGACGTCGACAGCTCATGCCCGTACAACGGCATGCCCGCCTCCAGGCGCAGGGTGTCCCGGCAGGACAGTCCGCAGGGGACCAGACCGACGCCCTCGCCCGCCTTGGTCAGCGCCTGCCACAGCTCCACGGCGTGCTCCGGCCGGACGAACAGCTCGAAGCCGTCCTCGCCGGTGTAGCCCGTACGGGCGATCAGAGCGGGGACGCCGGCGACGGTGCCGGGCAGGCCGGCGTAGTACTTCAGTCCGTCCAGGTCGGCGTCGGTGAGGGACTTCAGGATGCCGGGGGACTCGGGGCCCTGCACGGCGATCAGCGCGTAGGCGTCCCGGTCGTCACGGACCTCGGCGTCGAAGCCCGCCGCGCGCTCGGTCAGCGCGTCCAGGACCACCTGGGCGTTGGAGGCGTTGGCGACGACCATGTACTCGGTCTCGGCCGGCCGGTAGACGATCAGGTCGTCCAGGATGCCACCGTCGGCGCGGCAGATCATCGTGTAGCGGGCGCGGCCGGCCTTGACGCCGCCGATGTCGCCGACGAGGGCGTGGTCCAGGAGCGCCGCGGCCTGCGGACCCGTGACGGTGATCTCGCCCATGTGGGAGAGGTCGAAGAGCCCGGCCGCGGTGCGCACGGCGTTGTGCTCGTCGCGCTCGGAGCCGTAGCGCAGGGGCATGTCCCAGCCGGCGAAGTCGGTCATCGTCGCGCCGAGCGAACGATGCAGGGCGTCGAGGGCGGTGCGGCGCTTTTCTGAGGGTTCGTTACTGCTCATCGGACGGTCGTCTCCCAAGGCATGACAGCGAGGTCGTTCCTCCCCATCTGTCATCGGAACCTGAGAGGTTCGTCGGGACCCCGCGAACGGTGGACCACGACTTGCACCTTGGGTGGAGCCACCGGAAACAGCGGCCCGCTTTTCAGATGTGCCTCGCCCGCGCGGTAACGGGGCCTGAGAGATTCAAGGGAGGGACTTGCTCCTTCGGCGCCCGGGCATCCGTACGACACACGTACGGCCCGGAACTCTCCCGCGCGGATTCAAACGGCCGGTATGCAGTTGGCGCCGACATCATTGCACGCATCGGTCGGGTGCGGCAGGGCCGCATCTGTGACCGGCCTGTGGCAGGACGAGCACGAAAACGCGAGGGACCGCGCATTACCTTCTCTTTACACTCGACGGGGAGGGGACTCGTGACCACCCCAGGGGAGGACGATCACGGTGAACAGGCCCACGGCGTACGCGACCACCTCGGCCCTCGCGCTGCCCCAGCAGCCGACGGCCCCGGCCGAGGAGGCCTGCGACCCGCTCGGCGCACCCGTCGTCCGTGACCTCCGGGAGCGCGACGGCCGCAGCCCGCACGCCCTGCTCTTCGGCCCCGAGGACCTGGTGGTGATCACCGGGCTGCCCGGCAGCGGCAAGTCCACGCTGATGCGCCGCACGGTCAAGGCGGCCCGTATCGACTCCCAGGACACCCGCGACCGCTGGGACGAGCGAATGCCCCGCTTCCTGCCGTACGCGGTCTACCGCCCGCTGGTTCGTCTCGCGCACTACGCCGGGCTGCGCCGCGCCCTGCGCTCCGGCGAGGGCGTCGTCGTGCACGACTGCGGTACGCAGGCCTGGGTGCGCTCCTGGCTGGCCCGCGAGGCCCGGCGCCGGGGCGGCACCCTGCACCTGCTCCTGCTCGACGTCACACCGGACACCGCCCTGGAGGGCCAACGCGAGCGCGGCCGCGGGGTTTCCCGCTACGCGTTCCTGCGCCACCGAGGAGCGGCCTCCCGCCTGATCAGCGCCGTGGAGCAGGGCGACCTCCCCCCGGGCTGCGGCTCCGCGGTCCTGATCGACCGGGACGCGGCGAACGTGCTGCGGCGCATCGGCTTCGCGGGCTGAGGGCGGCGGGCCGGTAGCGGGGTGCACCGAACCCGTCGGCCCCGGCTCGCCCCAGGGGACCCGGCCGGGTCGGATACCGCGCGGGTCTCTCCCGTGCGCCCGGTACCCGTTAGCCTTTTCAGCCACAGCACGTGAGTACTCGGCAGGCGGTAGGCAGGCAGATGGACTTCCCGGCGGATTTTCCCGCTGACTTCTCGGGCATCCCGGCACAGGCGTACCCCCATCCGCACGGCGGATGGCCCGGCAACGAGCTGGAGGAGGTGCTGTCCGCCTCCCTCGGCGTTGCCGGGGCGGCCGGACGGATCATCGAGGTGCTCGGGCGCAGTTTCGTCTGGGTGCCGCTGCCCAACGGCGGCGGCCCGCACAGCGGTCCGCTGGACCTGCCCGCCCTGGAGATCGAGGGCCAGGCCTACGTGCCGGTGTTCAGCTCCGAGGAGCAGTTCCGTCAGGTCGTCGGCTCGCACATGTCGTACACCATCGCGCCCGCCGTCGAGTTCGCGCGCGGTCTGCCGCCCCAGGTCGGCCTCGCCGTGAACCCGGACGGTGTGGTCGGTGTCCCGCTTCCGCCGGGGGCGGTCGCCGAGCTGTGCCGGGCGGGCCGGACCCCGCTGGACGGTCCCACGAGCGGTGGCCGGGTCAGGCTCTACGAGCCCGACTGGCAGGACGACCCGGTGGACTTCCTGTCCGCCGCCTCGGCCGAGTTCGCCACGACCGGCGTGGTCCTCACCGCCCGCCGCTGCCTCGCCACCATCGAGACGGCCGACCCGGTGATGTTCGTGGGTGTCGAACTCTCCCAGTGGGAGGGCGATCTGCGCGCCCTTCCCATGGAGGCCCTGGCCCGGGCCCTGGGCACCACCCCGGCCCCCTGGCCGGTCAACCTCGTCCTGCTGGACGTGACGGACGACCCGGTGGGCCACTGGATGCGAGACCAGGTACGGCCCTTCTACACGAGGGACTACTAGCGACCCCGCCAGGGGCGGACCACCCGGCCCCGCGACCCGCACCCGCACCCGCCGACGCCCGACAACCCCCGAGCTCCGGGGCGGCTGCTGTCGGTGGAGCAACCTAAGCTGGTTTCATATCCGGGGCACACTCTCGAAGGGGCGGTACAGGTGAGCGCCAGCGGCATCGCGACCGGGCAGGTCGAGCACATGCTGCGCCAGGTGACGCCCGGGCGTTACGACGCCTATGAGGCACTCCTGCGCGCGCTCGCCACTCCCTCCTCCGGCCAGGTCTGGATGCTGCTGTGGCACGGCCAGGCCGGCTCCCCCGACGCCCAGTACGGAAACATGCAGGTCGAGGGGTTCGGCTACGCGCCCTGCGTGACCTCCGCCCAGGAGTTGTCGGCCAGCGGCTGGAACAGGTCGTACGAAGTGGTCGACGGCCTCGACGTGGCCCGCACCCTCTACCCCGACCACTACGGCCTCTGGCTCAACCCGCACGCCCCGGGCGGCGGCGTCGGCATCCCCTGGCTCGATCTGCGCCGTATCGCCACGGGACTCGAGCGCCAGCCCGCCGGACCCCTGAGACTGTCCGAGCCCGCGATCGAGATCCCGCAGTTCTACGCCCTGCTCGCGCAGAACGCCCACCGCACCCCGGCGGTCCGGGCGTTGCGCCGCGCCTGGGTGCAGCCCGCGCTCGGGGCGCCGTATCTCGCCATCGGTCTCGATGTGTACGACACCAGCCCGCCGGCCGTGGACTCGGTACGCGCGATGATGCAGCAGTCCATCGGCGCGGTCCCGGACGGACTGCCGGTGTCGACGGTGGCGATGTCCGACGAGTACGACCCGGTCGCCCTGTGGATGCGGGCGAGCGCCCGCCCCTTCTACGACCGTGAGGCGCACGGCGCCCCGGTCCAGTCCCCGGCGGCCGGATACGGGTATCCCCAGGCCGGCGGCCGGTACTGACCGCTGCGGACCGCTGCGGACCGGGAAAGGGGCCGGGAGGCGCGCGTTACCCGCGCGAAGGCTGGGGATTGCGCCGCGCGCGGTCCGGCCGGCGCGGCCGGAATGTCCTTGCTCGCGCCCCTTTTCTTTGGAGGGTGGGGGGCGATTTCGGCCACGGCGCAGTGGCGGCGCCCGGCGACTGCCCGCCCGACCGCATGGCGCCCCGGCGAGCGGCACCGGGCGACACAACCCTCCGCATCTTTTGGACGGCCTCGGGACGGCAGGAGGCACCGTCTTCCACGACCGGCGAAACGGGACCCCCGCACCTGCGCGGGCTCCCGTTTCGTGCCAGGCGGTCTCTGCGCGTAGATTGGCATCGGATGACTCAATGGTGCCCGTTTCGCCCCGGTGTCCCAACTTCCACACGTCCGTTACGTGTTACCCACTGTTCGGATAACGGAATCGCTGGTAGTGCATCACGGTTGCGCATCCATTCACCGCCAACCCTGGCCCCTGATCGCCGAGGCGTTGAAGACTCCCCGCAATAGGGGGGTCGCCCCCGTGTGTTCGACGGACGATCAGCCGCTACAGCGGCATGTGCGGGCCGGTCACCGCCGGTTGAGAGGGGTCCCTGCCATGACGGCGCCATTGCACGACACTGCTGCGGAAGCGGCGCCGAGCGCTCCAGCCGATCCCGCGGGGCCTGGAACGAAGAAGGTCGAAGGCCGGTCCCTCAAGCAGATCGCCTGGAATCGCCTCAAGCAGGACAAGGTCGCCCTCGCGGGCGGCATCACCGTGCTGGTCCTGGTGCTGGTCGCCGTGTTCGCGCCGCTGATCGTCTCGCTGCTCGGACACCCGCCGAACGAGTTCCACCAGGACCAACTGGACCCGCTGACCAACCTGCCGCAGGGCGCCTGGGGCGGAGTGAGCGGGGACTACCTCTTCGGAGTCGAGCCCAACAAGGGCCGTGACGTCTTCAGCCGAATCGTCTACGGCGCCCGCATCTCGCTCCTCGTGGCCTTCCTCGCCGCCGTGGTCGCCGTGGTGCTCGGGACGCTCTTCGGGATCATCGCCGGCTACTTCGGCGGCTGGATCGACGCCTTCATCAGCCGCACCATGGACGTGCTGCTCTCCTTCCCGCAGCTGCTCTTCATCATCTCCCTGGTCTCGGTCCTCCCGGACGACCTGCTGGGACTGACCGGCTCGGGCGTGCGGATCGCCGTACTCGTCCTGGTCATCGGATTCTTCGGCTGGCCCTACGTCGGCCGGATCGTCCGCGGTCAGACCCTGAGCCTGCGGGAGCGCGAGTACATCGAGGCCGCGCGCAGCCTCGGCGGCGGCAGGCGGCACATCCTGTTCAAGGAACTGCTGCCCAACCTGTTCGCCCCGATCATGGTCTACGCGACGCTGATGATCCCCACCAACATCCTCACGGAGGCGGCGCTCAGCTTCCTCGGCGCGGGTGTCCGGCCGCCGACGGCCTCCTGGGGCGGCATGCTGCGTGACGCCCTGCAGACGTACGAGCACGACCCGATGTTCATGGTCTTCCCCGGTGCGACGATCTTCGTCACCGTCCTGGCCTTCAACCTCTTCGGTGACGGCCTGCGGGACGCGCTCGATCCCAAGGGGACCCGCTAGACCGCTAGACCGCTAGCCCAGGTATCGCCCCTGCCGCACCGTCAGGTGGCTCTTCCCATGGTTCTCCGGCACAGGCCCGGGACCGCGAATCTCGGAGGTTACGAGAAAATGCCCACAGGTTCCCCGAAGCGGCGGCTCGCTGCTGGCGCAGCCCTCGTAGTCGCGGCGCTGGTGACCACCACGGCGTGCGGCGGCGGTGACGGTGACGACAAGAGCGAGAAGGGTGCCGGTTACAACGCGGCGCTGAACAAGGTTGTCAACGCCTCCGCCAAGAAGGGCGGGACGCTGAAGTTCGTCGGCAAGCAGGACTTCGACTCCCTGGACCCGCAGCGTACGTACTACGGCATGACCTGGGACTTCATGCGGTTCTTCACCCGCACCCTGGTCACGTACGACACCAAGCCGGGCGCGGCGTCGAACAAGCTGGTCGGCGACCTCGCCACCGGCCCCGGCGAGGTCTCGGCCGACGGCAAGACCTACACGTACAAGCTGCGTGACGACCTCACCTGGGAGGACGGCTCCGCGCTGACCTCCAAGGACATCAAGTACGGCATCGAGCGCATCTGGGCGACCGACACCATCACCGGTGGCCCGGCGTACATCAAGCAGACGCTCGACCCCAAGGGCGAGTACAAGGGGCCGTACAAGGACAAGTCGGCGGACAAGCTGGGCCTGAAGGCGATCGAGACGCCGGACGACAAGACCATCGTCTTCAAGCTGCCCAAGCCCAACGGTGACTTCGAGCAGTTCCTGGCCATGCCCACCGGTGCCCCGGTGAAGCAGAGCAAGGACACCGGCGCCAAGTACACGCAGCAGCCGTTCTCCTCCGGCCCGTACAAGATCCAGTCGCACAAGGCCAACAAGAGCCTGGTGCTGGTGCGCAACACGGCCTGGAAGAAGTCGTCGGACCCGCTCCGGCCGGCCCTGCCGGACAAGATCACCGTGACGATCTCCGCCAACCTGGAGGAGAACGACAAGCGGCTGATGGAGGGCGACTACGACATCGACGTCAACGGCACCGGCATGACCCAGTCGGGCCGCGTCAGCGCCGTCGAGGACCACCGGTCGGACATCGACAACATCCAGACGTCCTTCGTCCGTTACGTGGCCCTGGTCCACACGGCGAAGCCGCTGGACAACGTCAACTGCCGCAAGGCCGTCTTCTACGCCACGGACTTCGCGGGTCTGCAGCAGACGCGCGGTGGCGCGGTCGCCGGTGGCGACATCGCCAACTCCGTCTTCCCGAAGACGATCCCGGGCTACACCGACTACGACCCGTACGGCGTCCTCGCCCGCAAGGGCAAGCCGGACCTCGCCAAGGCCAAGGAGTCGCTGAAGGAGTGCGGCAAGCCGTCCGGCTTCTCCACCAAGCTCACCGCCCGTACCAACAACCCGGGTGAGGTCGACGCGGCCGAGGCGCTGCAGGAGCAGCTCGGCAAGGTCGGCATCAAGGTCGAGGTCGACCCGATCGACGGCGCCCAGTCCTCCAGCATCACCGGCTCGCCGAAGGTCGTGAAGGAGCGCGGCTACGGCATGACGATGAGCGGCTGGGGCCCGGACTTCCCGACCGGCCAGGGCTACGCGCAGCCGCTGTTCGACAGCCGCTTCATCTTCGAGAACGGCAACTACAACGAGTCGCAGATCAAGGACAAGAGCGTCGACCAGCTCTTCGACGACGCGATCGCCTCGACCGACCCGGCCAAGTCCAAGGCGCTGTACGAGGACATGAACAAGCGCCTGCTCGACAACGCCGACTGGATGCCGTTCATCTACGAGAAGAACATCTCGTGGCGCGGCCCCCGACTCACCAACGTCTACTCGTCCGCCGCGTACAACGGCCGCTACGACTACGTCTCGCTGGGCGTCGTGAAGTAGTCGCCGGGCAGCCGCAGCTGATCGATTCCTTGCCGCCCCATCCCGCCAGTCCGAAGGGCAGGTGATGGCTCTGGTGGTGGCCGGGGACCTCCCACGAGGAGGACCCCGGCCACCGCCGGGCCGCGCACAGTGCTTGCTTATCTCATCCGGCGTCTGGTCGCCGTTGTCATCATGGTGCTGGTCGTACTGCTCGCGACCTTCACCGTCTTCTACATGCTGCCCAAGTGGGCGGGACAGGACATCGCCGTCCTCTTCGCCGGCAAGGCCACCGGTGCCGAGCAGGTCGAGGGCATCAGGACCAAACTGGGCCTGGACGATCCGCTGTTCATCCAGTTCTGGGACTTCGTCAAGGGCATTCCGCTGGGCCGCACCTACGCCAACGGCAGTGACGTCACCCGCTGCCCGGCCCCCTGCTTCGGCTACTCCTTCGTCACGGAGGAGCCGGTGTGGAACACGCTGAAGGAGGCGCTGCCGGTCACCGCCGCGCTCGCCGCCGGTGCCTGCGTCCTCTGGCTGGTCGCGGGTGTCAGCACCGGCGTCGTCTCCGCGCTGAAGCGGGGCTCCGTCTGGGACCGAGTCGCGATGATCGGCGCCCTCGGCGGCGTCTCGCTGCCGATCTTCTTCACCGGCATGGTGGCGATGGGCATCTTCGTCCACAGCCTCGGCTGGGTGCACATCTCGGACAACCTCAGCACCGACGACTCCGTCGGCGTCTGGTTCGAGACCCTGCTCCTGCCCTGGATCGTGCTCGCCCTGCTGAACGCGGCGATGTACGCCCGCCTCACCCGGGCCACCATGCTCGACGTGCTCGGCGAGGACTACATCCGCACCGCCCGGGCCAAGGGCGTCGCGGAACGGGCCGTCATCACCCGGCACGCGCTGCGGTCCGCGATGACGCCGATCCTGACCGTCTTCGGTCTCGACATCGGCGTGCTGCTCGGCGGCGCCGTCCTGACGGAGTCCACGTTCAACCTCCCCGGCCTCGGTCTCGCCGCGGTCCAGGCCATCAGCAGCAAGGACCTGCCGGTGATCCTCGGGGTGACTCTGTTCGCGGCCCTCGCGATCGCCGTCGCCAACCTCGTCGTGGACCTGCTGTACGCCGTCATCGACCCGCGAGTGAGGCTGGGATGACCGACCTGCACAAGACCGGAGCGGCCGTGGGGGAACCCGTGTCCGGCCGGCCCGCACCCACCGCCTTCCTCGAGGTACGCGACCTCAAGGTGCACTTCCCGACCGACGACGGCCTGGTCAAGTCCGTCGACGGCCTGAGTTTCCAGCTGGAGAAGGGCAAGACCCTCGGCATCGTGGGCGAGTCCGGCTCCGGCAAGTCGGTGACCTCGCTCGGCATCATGGGGCTGCACACCGCCGGTCAGTACGGCAAGAAGAAGGCGCAGATCTCCGGTGAGATCTGGCTGGACGGCACCGAGCTGCTGACCGCCGACCCGGACGCGGTGCGCAAACTGCGCGGCCGCGAGATGGCGATGATCTTCCAGGACCCGCTGTCCTCGCTGCACCCGTACTACACGATCGGCCAGCAGATCGTGGAGGCCTACCGGGTCCACCACGACGTGGACAAGAAGACCGCCAAGCGCCGTGCCGTGGAGATGCTCGACCGGGTCGGCATCCCGCAGCCGGACAAGCGGGTGAACAGCTACCCGCACGAGTTCTCCGGTGGTATGCGCCAGCGCGCGATGATCGCGATGTCGCTGGTCAACAACCCCGAGCTGCTGATCGCGGACGAGCCGACGACCGCCCTGGACGTCACCGTCCAGGCGCAGATCCTCGACCTCATCCGGGACCTGCAGAAGGAGTTCGGCTCCGCGGTCATCGTCATCACCCACGACCTGGGCGTCGTCGCCGAGCTGGCCGACGACATCCTGGTGATGTACGGCGGCCGCTGCGTCGAGCGGGGCCCGGCCGAGAAGGTGTTCTACGAGCCGCGGCACCCCTACACCTGGGGCCTGCTGGGCTCCATGCCGCGCCTGGACCGCGAGCAGCAGGACCGGCTGATCCCGGTCAAGGGCTCCCCGCCCTCGCTGATCAACGTCCCCGCCGGCTGCGCCTTCAACCCGCGCTGCCCGTACGCCGACATCCCCAAGGACAACGTCACCCGCACGGTCCGCCCCGAGCTGACCGAGGTCGGTGGCCGGCACTGGGCCGCCTGCCACATGACGCAGGAGCAGCGGGAGCGTATCTGGACCGAAGAGATTGCGCCGAAGCTGTGAGTGACGAGAAAGTCCAGAAAGCCCAGAACGCCGAGACAACGGGGACGATTCCGGCACAGAGCCGGGGCCACGACCGTCCGCACGGCGAGGTGCTGCTGAAGGTCACCGGCCTGCAGAAGCACTTCCCGATCCGCAAGGGTCTGCTCAAGCGGCAGGTCGGCGCCGTGCACGCGGTCGACGGTCTCGACTTCGAGGTCCGCTCCGGCGAGACGCTCGGAGTCGTGGGCGAATCCGGCTGCGGCAAGTCCACGATGGGCCGGCTGATCACCCGGCTGCTCGAACCGACCGGCGGCACGGTCGAGTTCGAGGGCAAGGACATCACCCACCTCGGTGTGAGCGGGATGCGTCCGCTGCGCCGGGACGTGCAGATGATCTTCCAGGACCCGTACTCGTCGCTCAACCCGCGCCACACCATCGGCACCATCGTCGGCGCGCCCTTCAAGCTCCAGGGCGTCCAGCCCGAGGGCGGTGTGAAGAAGGAGGTGCAGCGGCTGCTGTCGGTGGTCGGGCTCAACCCCGAGCACTACAACCGCTATCCGCACGAATTCTCCGGCGGCCAGCGCCAGCGCATCGGCATCGCCCGCGCGCTCGCCCTCAACCCCAAGCTGGTGGTGGCGGACGAGCCGGTCTCCGCCCTGGACGTGTCGATCCAGGCCCAGGTGGTGAACCTGCTGGACGACCTCCAGGAGGAGCTCGGGCTGACGTACGTGATCATCGCGCACGACCTCTCGGTGGTCCGGCACGTCTCGGACCGGATCGCGGTGATGTACCTCGGCAAGATCGTCGAGCTGGCCGACCGTGACTCGCTGTACAAGGCGCCGATGCACCCGTACACCAAGGCGCTGATGTCGGCCGTGCCGATCCCCGACCCCAAACGCCGGGGAGCCAAGAGCGAGCGCATCCTGCTCAAGGGCGACGTGCCCTCGCCGATCTCCCCGCCGAGCGGCTGCCGCTTCCACACCCGGTGCTGGAAGGCGACGGAGATCTGCAAGACGGTCGAGCCGCCGCTGGCCGAGCTGAAGCCCGGCCAGCAGGTCGCCTGCCACCACCCGGAGAACTTCGAGGACCAGGCCCCGCAGGAGACGGTGCTGCTCTCCGCCGCGAAGGAGGCCGCGGAGCTGGTGCCGGAGGCGGTGCTGGAGGAGTCGGCGGAGACGTCGGCGGCGGTGGCGGCGGAGGTCGCCGAATCCGCGGAGGTCGCCGAACCGGCGAAGGTCGCCGAACCCGCGGAGGTCGCCGAACCCGCGGAGGTCGCCGAACCGGCGGAGGTCGCCGAACCGGCGGAGGTCGCCGAACCCGCGGAGGCGGCCGAACCCGCCGAGGTCGCCAAGGCCGACGGTGCCGGTGAGGCCCAGGAGTCAACCGACAAGTAACGCATGACAAGTTGGCAAAGTCATGCGCATGCCTAAACGGGAGAGCGCAGGGTCGTCCGTGTCACTCATCGGCACACGCTCGAAGGGACGATCCATGACGCTCTCCCGTTCGGCACGTTTATCGACACGTGTGGCGGCCCTCGCCGCCGCGGCGGCCTCCTTCCTGGCCATCGCCGCCGCCCCGGCCCCGGTCCCCGGCGCCCCCGGCGTCGGTGACACCTACTTCCCCGAACTCGGCAACGGCGGCTTCGACGCCCGCCACTACGCCCTCGACATCGCGTACAACCCGGACACCGACCGCCTCGACGGCCGTACGACGATCACCGCCCAGGCCACCCGGAGCCTGTCCTCCTTCGACCTCGACCTGCAGAAGCTGGAGGTCACCAGAGTCGAAGTGAACGGCAGACGCGCCCAGTTCACCCGTAACGGCGACGAACTGCGCGTCACTCCGCGCGAGTTGCTGAACAAGGGCCGCACCTTCACGGTCACCGTCACCTACGGCGGCGTCCCCGAACCCCTCGGCGGTCCGATCGTCTTCGGGTCCGACTACGGCTGGATGAAGACCGACGACGGCGTCTTCGTGGCCTGCGAGCCCAACGCCGCCTCCACCTGGTTCCCGTCCAGCGACCACCCCTCGGACAAGGCCGCCTACGACATCCGGATCAAGTCCCCCAAGGGCCTGACCGCCGTCTCCAACGGCCGGCTGGTGTCGACGTACGACAAGGGCGGCTCGACGTACACCCACTGGCGCGAGACGAAGCCGATGGCGACCTACCTCGCCACCGCCACCATCGGAAAGTTCGACGTACGGACCGGGAAGACCCCCTCCGGCATCCCGATCTACGTCGCCATCGACCCGGTGCTCGCGAACAGCAACTCGGTTGACGTCTACGGCGTGACCGCCGCTGCCACCGACTACTGGGCGCAGGTCTTCGGGCCCTACCCGTTCGAGGAGACCGGCGCGATCGTCGACGACATGCCGCAGGCCGGGTTCTCGCTGGAGGTGCAGTCGAAGCCGGTCTACTCGGCGGTGCGCAACGAGACGACGATCGTGCACGAGCTGGCCCACCAGTGGTTCGGCGACTCGGTCTCGGTGGCGCACTGGAAGGACATCTGGCTGAACGAGGGCTTCGCCACCTACGCCCAGTGGCTGTGGGCCGAGCACCAGGGCACCCGCACCGCGCACGACTCCTTCCTCGCCGGGTACAACTCGCGGCCCGCCGACAGCACCTTCTGGCAGACGGTCGTCGGCGACCCGCAGCGCGACACGATGTTCGCCTCCGCCGTCTACCAGCGCGGCGCGATGACCCTGCAGGTGCTGCGTGAGCGCATCGGCGACGCCGCCTTCTTCAAGCTGCTGCCCACCTGGACGAAGCTGCACCGGTACGGCAACGCCGACACCGACGACTTCGTCCGCCTCGCCGAACGGATCAGCGGCAAGCAGCTGGACGACCTGTTCCAGACCTGGCTGTTCACCACAGGGAAACCGGCCCTCTAGCCTTGCATTGCAAGGTGCACTCGCGTTGTGAGTAACAATATGGGGTGCTCCAGCAAATATTCAGCCCCTCCGTCCAGCACACGCTCGACCTCGTCGGCATCTTCGTGTTCGCCATATCCGGCGCGCTGCTGGCCGTCCGCAAGAACTTCGACGTGTTCGGCATCGCCGTGCTCGCCGAGGTCACGGCGCTGGGCGGAGGGCTGTTCCGCGATGTGATCATCGGGGCCGTGCCTCCCGCGGCCTTCACCGACCTCGGCTACTTCCTCACCCCGCTGCTGGCCGCCCTGCTGGTCTTCTTCCTGCACCCGCAGGTGGAACGCATCCAGGTGGCGGTGAACGTCTTCGACGCGGCCGGCCTCGGTCTGTTCTGCGTCGCCGGGACGACGAAGGCGTACGAGCACGGGCTCGGGCTCACCGCGTCGGCGGCGCTGGGCCTGGCCACCGCGGTCGGCGGCGGTGTGCTGCGGGACGTGCTCGCCAACGAGGTGCCGTCGCTGCTGCGCTGGGACCGCGACCTGTACGCGGTCCCGGCGATGGTCGGCGCCACCATGGTCGCGCTGTGCATCCGCTACGCCGCCCTCACCCCGCTGACCAGCGCGCTCGCGGTCGTCACGGCTTTCGTGCTGCGCCTTCTCGCGATGCGGTTCCACTGGCGAGCGCCGCGCGCGTGGAATCGACGTTCGACGGTACGGGAGGAGTGAGGCGCAGTGCGACGCGGCTCTGCCCCATCTCCTCGGTCAGCCAGCGGAACGCCGGGACCATCTGCGGCCGCCACAGCGCCATGGTGTGGCCGCCCGCGCTCTTCGGGATGTAGACCACGTGCACGGTCGTCGGCGCCTTGGCGATCTGTTGCAGGGCCACGGCGGCCTCGTACCCGTCGTGCGGCTGGCCGGAGTTGTAGAGCGCGATCTGCGGCGGAGTGCGGGCCTCCTTCAGCAGCAGATAGGGGTTGTTGGCGTTGCGCAGGGCGAGGCTCTGCGCGGTGAGAGAGTTGCGCTCGCCGATGGGGTCGCTGTAGCCGGACAGGCTGACCGCGGCCCGGTAACGGTCGGGGTGGGCGACGGCGAGCTTGGTCGCGCAGTGCGCGCCCGCCGAGTACCCGGCCACCCCCCAGCCCGCCGGAGCCCGGTCGGCACGGAAATTGTCCATGACCATCTTCGGCACGTCGATGCTCAGCCAGCTGTCGGCGTTCACCGTGCCCGGGATGTTGGCGCAGCCGGTGTCCACTCCGGCCAGCAGGTTGGTGCGCGGGGCGACCAGGATGAACGGCGCCACCCGGCCGCTGCGCATCAGGGGGAGCAGCTGCTCGTGCACATGCAGCGACCCGAACCAGGCCTTCGCCGAGCCGGGATAGCCCGGCAGCAGCTCCACCACGGGGAACCTGCGGTGGCGGTACGCCGGCTCGTGGTACTGCGGCGGCAGCCAGACGTAGACCTCGGCGTTCACGCCGGACACTCGGCCCGTGAGCTGGGTGACCCGCACCCCGCCCGCCGCGTGCATGCCGGGCCCACTGGCCTCCTTGAACGTCTGCTTGACCCGGGGCAGCCGGTGCAGTGCGATGCCGCCGGTGCCGTCGGCCCCGAGGTCGGCGGCCTGCTGGACATGGTCGCCCGTGCCGAGCAGGTCGGCCCAGTTGTCGTACAGGTTGTTCTCGTTGTTGACCAGTACGAAGACCAGGGCGACCGCCGTGAGCTGGGCGAACACCAGCATCAGTGCCCGGCCCACGGCCCGCAGGGGGCGGGGCCCGCGGATCCGCGACCACAGCGCGAACGGCAGCACGAGGGCGACCACGGCCAGCGCGATCACGGTGTAGAAGAACGAAGTCCCGGTGAGGCTCATGTCTCTACAGAGGGAAAGCCGGGGCCCGGGGTTGATGGACGAGTACGGACACTTACCAAGAAGTTGCCGAGGTCTCACCCAGGGCGCTAGGGAAAGCTACCGCTTAGTAGTCACCTGTTGTACCGTTCAGGCATGCCAGAAGCAGCTACCGCGCGCCGCGCCACCATCGGCGACAGCGAGTTCGACCGGGACACCGCGCTCACCCGCCGCGAGGCCGGGGTCTACGACATCGACCTCTCCGCCGGCTGGACGATCATCAGCGCGGTCAACGGCGGTTACCTGCTGGCCGTCCTCGGCCGCGCCCTCGCGGACGCCCTGCCGCACGCCGACCCGTTCACGATCTCGGCGCACTACCTGACCGCGTCCCAGCCCGGCCCGGCGGTCGTGCGCACGGACGTCGTCCGCACCGGCCGCACCCTCTCCACCGGCCAGGCCTCGCTCTTCCAGTACGACGACCAGGGCCGCGAGGTCGAACGCATCCGCGTCCTCGCCTCCTACGGCGACCTGGACTCCCTCCCCGACGACGTCCGGACGACGGCCGAGCCCCCCGTGATCCCGCCGATGGACCAGTGCTTCGGCCCCGAGGACGGACCCACGCCGGTCGACGGCAGCTCCGCCATCACCGACCGGCTGATGCTCAAGCTCGACCCCTCCACCCTGGGCTGGGCGCTCGGCGCGCCGTCCGGGAACGGTGAGATGCGGGCCTGGTTCGGCCTCGCCGACGGCCGCGACCCCGACCCCCTCGCGCTGCTCCTGGCCGTCGACGCGCTGCCCCCGACCGCCTTCGAACTCGGCCTGTCCGGCTGGGTGCCCACGGTCGAACTGACGGTCCACGTCCGCTCCCGCCCGGCGCCGGGCCCGTTGCGTGTGGCCATCACCACGCGCAACCTGGCCGGCGGCTTCCTGGAGGAGGACGCCGAGGTCTGGGACAGCGCGGACCGACTGGTCGCGCAGTCGCGGCAGTTGGCGCGGGTCAGGCTGCGATGAGGGGCCGACGGCCGAGCCAGGCCGCCAACTCCTCGTAGGCGTCGGCCCCTTCGGGGGCCGGTGTGGCGTCGGCGAACGGGGTGTCCGCGTCGCGCAGCGGGTCGGGCAGCACACGCCGGGCGGTGCCGAGTGCGAACTCGGCCAGGTCCGGCGCGAGTTCGAGAGGGTGGCCGAGCGCCTCGGACAGGTCCCAGGTGTGGGTGACGAGCTCCATCGTGTAGCCGGAGAGCGCCGCGCGACCGGGGACCTCGCCCCACGGCACGCTCACCGGCGCGTCCATCCGGGCGTCGCTCGCCCAGGCCTTCAGCACCCTGCTCCGGACCTCGTCGTACGCGGCGGCCCAGGTGTCGTCCTCGACCTCGTCGGCGAACGGCCGGACGGCGAGCCCGTCCCCGCCCTCGCCGACGACCGCGATCCGGCGGGTGCCGCCGACGATGTGCGACAGCAGCGTGCGCACGTCGAACTCCGTACAGGGCGTGGGCCCGGTCAGCTGCTCGGGCCGTACCGTCCTGATGAGGGCGGCGGCCTGCTCGGTGGCGCGGGAGTACAGGGGGCGGGGGTCGATGGCGTTCATGTGTGGAGCCTTTCTGCGGGTCGGTGCACAGAGCTTCGCCGCATAACCTGACAGTTTCCGTCAACATTTGCGCCGGATCGCGACCGGCGGGATTCTGGGGGGCGTGAAGTCCGACCGCCTCCTGTCGATCCTGCTGCTCCTGCAGACCCGCGGCCGTGTCCCCGCGCACGAACTCGCCGACCGGCTGGAGGTGTCCGTACGCACCATCTACCGGGACATCGAGGCCCTGTCCGCCTCCGGCGTCCCCGTCTACGCCGAGCGCGGCCGGCACGGCGGCATCGAACTGCTCGCCGGATTCCGTACGGACGTCACCGGACTGACCGCCGACGAGTCCCGCGCGCTGTTCATCCTGGCCGCCCAGGGCGCGCACGCCGCGCTCGGCCTGGACGCGGCCCTCGGTTCGGCCCTGCGCAAGGTGATGGCCGCGCTGCCCGCCCCGCACCGCCCGGCCGCCGAGGTGACCTCGCGGCGCATCCTGGTCGACGCCACCCGCTGGAAGGGCGGCCCGCAGAAGGCGGTGGACCTGGACGTGCTGCAGGACGCCGTCTTCACCGACCGGCGCCTGCGGCTGCGCTACCGGCACAGCGACACCAAGGAGCCGCGGACCTACACCGTCGACCCGTACGGCCTCGTCTCCAAGGGGGGCGTCTGGTACCTGGTCGCCGACCGGCGCGCCGCACCCGGGCTGTTCCGCGCGGACCGGGTGCGGTCGGCGACCGTCCTCGACGAGCCCGTGCGGCGACGGCCGGGAGTCGAACTCGCCGACGCGTGGGAGGTGCTGCGCCGCCAGGTCGAGGAACGCCCCGGCGGCCTCGACGTCACCGTCCGGGTCCACCGCGACCGCCTCGACATGTTCCTGCGCATCGCCGCCCCGCACCTTGCCCACCTCCCGGACGACGACGGCGTCGCGGAGTGGGTGACCGTGCGCCTGTCGTACGGCTTCCTCCCCGAGACCCGCCAACTGCTCGCGTTCGCCGACCGCGTGGAGGTGCTCTCGCCGCCGGAGGTGCGTCAGGAGCTGGCCGCGGCGGCCGCCTCCGTCGCGGAGCTGTACGGGCGGCCGGTCGGGGGTTCGGGCTGATCTCCCGGGCCGGTGCGATCCGTGGCGGTTCAGTCCAGCCAGTGCTGCCGGCCGATGCTGATCAGCCGCATCTGGCGCTCGGCCACCCGCGTGACCCGTTCCCGCTCCTCCGGCGAGGACTCCAGCGTCTCCAGGAACAGTGAGGCGGTGATCAGCATCTGGTCGACGTAGAGGTGGGCGAGCATGAGGAGGTCGTCGTCGCCCCAGTCGGCCGCCTCGGTGTCCTTGGCCAGTTCGTCCCTCACCTCCTGGCCGAACCGGGCCAGTTGCTCCCGTATCGCCTCCCGGACCGGCTGGACTCCGCCATGTCGTTCCCGGGCGATAAAACGGACATGGGCGGGGTACGCGTCCACGTGACGGGCGATCAGTTCGACGGCGCGGGTGATGCGCCGGCTGCTGTCGTCCGCTCCGGACACCGTCGTCCGGATCATCGGGTGCAGGCTGCCCAGTGCCTCCTCGACCAGGGCCACGCCGAGATCCGCGATGGAGCGGAAGTGCCGGTAGAAGGCGGTCGGGGCGACGCCCACGGCCCGTGTGACCTCGCGCAGGCCGAGACTGCTCAGGCTCTGTTCCTCCAGCAGTCGAAGGGCCGCGTCCAGGAGTGCCTGCCGGGTCTTCAGCTTCTGGGTCTGGCGGACGCCGAGGATGTGACTCATGCCATGCAGTTAACAACTGTTCTCTGGAATTGGAAAGCGGTGAAGCGCGTTAGACTGGGAAGTCAGTGAACAACTGTAACCACAAGCGTTCACCGAAACGTCACGGAGGGGGATTCCCGCCATGCTGTTCCTCGTCGCCGCACTCCTGCTGTTCGGCGTTGTCCTGGGCACGGTCGCCCACGCACCGCTGAGCTTCTCCCTCGTCGCGGCCGTCGTCATCGCCGTCTGGCTCGGCATCTTCGCGATCCGCGAGCGCCACGGCCGCCGTCGCGGCACGCCCACGCACTGACTCGCCGTCCGTGCGGCCGACCAGCCGTTCGTACGGCCGACTCGCCGCCCGTGCGACTGACCAGCCGTTCCTACGGCCGACTCGCCGTCCGTGCGACCGACCAGCCGTTCGTACGACCGCCCCGACCCAAAGGGAGCTGACCCGTCATGCAACTCACCGCATCCGCCCCGACCACCGAGCGCCGCAGCGCCGGTCCCCGCGATGCCGACGGCATGGCCGTCGCGTCCTTCATCCTCGGTCTGCTCGGCCTGCTGGTGCTCAACCTCTTCCTCGGCCCGATCGCCATCGCCCTGGCCGGGGTGGCCCTCTGGCGAGGCACCACCCGCAAGGGCCGCGCCTACCTCGGCCTCGGTCTGGGAATCGCCGACCTCGTCGTCCTCGTCACGTTCATGCAGCTGGACAACTCGGTGTCCTGGAGCTTGTGAGGGGAGCGCGGGCAAGGCGCCCCGCCGTGGTCCGCCGTACGCGGCCCGTAGAATCGGCGTCACCATGGCATACCTCGACCACGCCGCGACCACCCCGATGCTCCCCGAGGCAGTCGAGGCACTCACCGCGCACCTGAGCGTCACCGGCAACGCCTCCTCCCTCCACGCGTCCGGCCGCCGCGCACGACGCACCGTCGAGGAGGCCCGGGAAACCCTCGCGGAAGCGCTCGGCGCCCGCCCGAGCGAGATCGTCTTCACCGCCGGCGGCACCGAGGCCGACAACCTGGCCGTCAAGGGCCTGTACTGGTCCCGCCGAGACGCCGACCCGGCCCGCACCCGGGTCCTCGCGAGCCCCGTCGAACACCACGCCGTCCTCGACGCCGTCCACTGGCTCGGCGAACACGAGGGCGCCACCGTCGAGTACCTCCCCGTCGACACCTACGGCCGCGTCCACCCCGAGGCCCTGCGCGAGGCCATCGCCCGCAACCCCGACGACGTGGCCCTCGCCACCGTCATGTGGGCGAACAACGAGATCGGCACGGTCCTGCCCATCCCCGAACTCGCGGCGGCGGCAGCCGAGTTCGGCGTTCCTCTGCACGCCGACGCCGTCCAGGCCTTCGGCCAGGTCCCCGTCGACTTCGCCGCCTCCGGCCTCGCCGCCATGACGGTCTCCGCCCACAAGATCGGCGGCCCGTACGGCATCGGCGCCCTGGTCCTGGGCCGCGAACACACCCCGGTACCCGTCCTGCACGGTGGCGGCCAGGAGCGCCATGTCCGCTCCGGCACCCTCGACGCCCCCGCGATCGCCTCCTTCGCGGTCGCCGGCCGGCTCGCCGCCGAGCAGCGCGAGTGGTTCGCCCGGGAGATCGGCGCCCTGCGCGACAGCCTGGTCGAGGCGGTCCGTACGGCGGTGCCGGACGCGATCCTCGGCGGCGACCCGGCACCGGGCGGCCGCCTCCCGGCCAACGCCCACTTCACCTTCCCCGGCTGCGAGGGCGACTCCCTGCTGCTCCTGCTGGACGCCCAGGGCATCGAGTGCTCCACCGGCTCCGCCTGCACCGCGGGCGTCGCCCAGCCCAGCCACGTCCTCCTCGCCACCGGCACCGACCCGGACCTCGCCCGCGGCACTCTCCGCTTCTCCCTCGGCCACACCTCGACGGAGTCCGACGTGGAAGCCCTCGCCAAGGCGATCGGCCCGGCGGTGGAACGGGCGCGGGCCGCGGGGCTGACTTAGGCAAGCCGCGGGCCAGGGCCGGAGCGCGCCCGGTGCGCGCTCAGGCGAGGGCTGTACGCGCCCGCCGTACGAGCTTCATGTACCGGGGCCAGTCCCAGTGCTTCCCAGGGTCGGTGTGGTCCGTCCCCGGCACCTCCACGTGGCCGATGACGTGCCGGCGGTCGACGGGTATGTCGTAGCGCGCGCATATCCCGGCCGTGAGGCGGGCCGAGGCGGTGTACATCCTGTCCGTGAAGTCCTGTGGGCGGTCGACGAATCCCTCGTGCTCGACGCCGACACTGCGCTCGTTGTAGGCGCGGTTGCCCGCGTGGAAGGCCACGTCCAGTTCACGGATCATCTGCGTGACCTGGCCGTCCTTGCCGACGATGTAGTGCGCCGCCGCCCCGTGCCCCGGGTCCCGGAACGCCTTCACCGCGCTGTCCAGACTGCCTTGGGTGACATGGATGACCACCATGTCTATGGGGTAGTCGGCGGGCCGGTCCGCGCGCCGCCAGTTCGCGTCCGACGCGGCCACCCACTGCGCGCCCGCGGAGTCCACCACACCCTCCTCACGCGGTTTCTCCACGCCGGGCGCGCGCCACCACAGCCGCGCCAGCTCGTCACGGGCCAGCACGGCCGTGCCCGCCGCGGCCGCCGTGCCGCCGATCAGCAGGGCACGCCGGCCGATGCGCCGGTCGGCGTCCTTCGCGTTGGATCCTGTCTCCCCCATGTGATCGAGAACGGATACTCGTGGGCTGCGGTTCCCGCGCACCCGTACCCTGGAAGGGTTATGACTGACACCACGCAGCGCACCCGTCCCCTTCGCGTCCTCGCCGCCATGTCGGGCGGGGTCGACTCCGCCGTCGCCGCCGCCCGCGCGGCCGAGGCGGGGCACGACGTGACCGGCGTCCACCTGGCGCTCTCCGCGAACCCGCAATCGTTCCGCACGGGGGCGCGTGGCTGTTGCACCATCGAGGACTCGCGCGACGCCCGCCGCGCCGCCGACGTCATCGGCATCCCGTTCTACGTGTGGGACCTCGCCGACCGCTTCCGCGAGGACGTCGTCGAGGACTTCGTCGCCGAGTACGAGGCCGGCCGCACCCCCAACCCCTGCCTGCGCTGCAACGAGAAGATCAAGTTCGCCGCGCTGCTCGACAAGGCCCTCGCCCTCGGCTTCGACGCGGTCTGCACCGGCCACTACGCCCAGGTGATCGTGAACTCCGACGGCACGCGCGAACTGCACCGCGCCTCCGACATGGCGAAGGACCAGAGTTACGTCCTCGGCGTGCTGGACGACCGGCAGCTCGCCCACGCGATGTTCCCGCTCGGCGACACGGTCACCACGAAGGACGAGATCCGCGCGGAGGCCGAGCGCCGGGGTCTCGCGGTCGCCAAGAAGCCCGACTCGCACGACATCTGCTTCATCGCCGACGGCGACACCCAGGGCTTCCTCGCCTCCCGCCTCGGCAAGGCGGAGGGCGACATCGTCGACGAGTCCGGAGCGAAGCTCGGCACGCACGAAGGCGCGTACGGCTTCACCATCGGCCAGCGCAAGGGCTTGAGGATCGGCACCCCGGCCCCCGACGGCAAGCCGCGCTACGTCCTCGACATCTCCCCGGTCGACAACACGGTGACGGTGGGCCCGGCCGACGCCCTGGACGTGAACGCCCTCACGGCCGTCAAGCCCCGCTGGTGCGGCGCCGCCCCGACCGGGTCCGGCACCTACACGGCCCAGCTCCGCGCCCACGGCGGCGAGACGGAGGTGACGGCCGAAGTGGTCGACGGCACCCTGGAGGTCACCTTCGGGGAGCCGGTCCGTGGAGTGGCCCCCGGCCAGGCGATCGTGCTGTACGACGGCACGCGCGTGGTGGGGTCGGCGACGATCGCTTCCACGGTACGGGCGACGGCCGGGGTGGCCTGACCCACATCGGGGCTGCCTGGCCCCACCTCGGGCCCTCGGGTCTCGGTGCTACGGGGTGAGGAACTCCGCCAACACGGGTGCCAGCACCTGCGGGTCCACCATGTGGGTCTGGCCCTCCAGCGTCCGGTACGTGCCCTCCGGGGCCGCCGCCGCGACCGCCCGGGCCGCCTCCAGCAGCCACGGGGGACTCGCGTCGCCCGCGGCGGACAGGACGGGGACGGTGATCGAGGCCAACACGTCCCGCGGCACCTGCCCGCCGCCCATCACGGCGTCGTCGTGGGCCAGGCTCGGCGCGAGGGCCTCCATGCCGGGCCACATGGGGGACTGCCGGGCGCCCTGGATCATCTCCTCGGCCAGCCCGGTGAGCCTCAGGAACAGCTCGACGGCGTCCCCGCGCCGCCCCTGGGCGAGCGCCTCGGTCAGCTTCTCGGTGTACTCGGTGCGTTCCTTCGTGGCGCTCACGTCGACGGCGTACGGCACCTCGTACACGGCCACGCGGCGCAACGGAAGCCCGCTCGCCGCCGCGTGCAGCACCAGCGCGCCGCCCGACGAGATGCCGTACAGCGAGGCCTCGCCGCCCATCACCTCGATCAGCGCGGCGAGGTCCTCGACCTCACGCTCCACCGCGTACGGGGCCTTGTCGCCGCTCTCGCCGCGGCCCCGACGGTCGTACACGAGGACGTCGAAACGGTCCGAGAGCACGGCGGCCAGCGGACGCAGCGTGGCACCCGTCGACATCGCGCCGCTCACCAGCAGGACCGCCGGGCCCTGGCCGGTGCGTTCGTACGCGAGGCGGGTGCCGTCGCGCGAAAGCGTCTTCTTGTCCATGCCTGTGAAGACTGCCGCAAAGCGCCGGAATAATCGGCCGCAACACCGCTGTTCGGCCGACACTGCTACCCGGTCACAGCACTTCCACTTCGTAGAAGCACAGGTGGTCCTTGATCAGGGCGACGTCCGCCTTGGGCTCGGGGTACGCCCACACCAGGTCCGCCGCGTCCGGCAGCGACCAGTAGGAGGCGGTGCCCTTGAACGGGCAGTGGGTGTGGGTCTCGGAGGGGGTCAGCAGGTCGAGCCGTACGTCCTCGGGCGGGAGGTAGTAGCGCACCGGACAGCCCGTCTCCCGCAGGAGGAGGGGCCGTTCGCTCTCCGCCAGGACCTGGTCGCCATGGACGACCCGTACGCGTCGCGTGCCCTGCTCGATGGTGATCGTGTGTCCTTCGGCCATATCGGAACAGCACCCGCGGGCCCCCGGTTCTTCCCGCGTACGGTGGCCGTATGCGAATCTGCGTCTTCCTCTCCGCCGCCGACCTCGACGACCGTTACGTCCGCCCCGCGCGCGAGTTCGCCGAACTGCTCGGCAAGGGCGGGCACACCCTGGTCTGGGGCGGCTCCGACGTCGGGCTGATGAAGGTGGTCGCCGACGGGGTGCACGAGGCGGGCGGCCGGCTCTGCGGGGTCTCCGTGGACTTCCTGGCGGCCAAGGCGCGGCAGGGCGTCGAGGAGATGGTGATCGCGCGCGATCTGGCCGAGCGCAAGAAGCTGCTCCTGGACAAGGCCGACGCGGTGGTCATCATGGTCGGCGGGACCGGGACGCTGGACGAGGCGACCGAGATCCTGGAACTGAAGAAGCACGGCCACACCGACAAGCCCGTGGTCCTCCTCAACACGGCGGGCTTCTACGACGGCCTCAAGGAACAGTTCCGCCGCATGGAGGAGGAGGGCTTCCTGCCCCGTCCGCTGACCGACCTGGTCTTCTTCGCGGAGGAACCGGTGGGGGCGCTGGCGTACCTGGAGGAGAGCCAGGGCATCGAGTGACGGCAGGGGAGACGGGTGCGGGGCGGGCGCATCAGGTGATGCGCGGGTGATTCCCAGGTGATGCGAGCATGGCGGGCATGGCTACACATGTGATCACCGGAGCCGGTTCCGGCATCGGCGCGGCCGTGGCCCGCCGTCTGCACGCGCGCGGGGACGACCTCGTCCTGCACGCGCGCGACGCCGGCCGGGCGAAGGAGCTGACGGCGGAGTTCCCCGGCACGAAAACACTGGTCGGCGACCTGGCGGACCCCGACAAGCTCTCCTGGGCCTTCTCCCACCAGACGCTGCCGGACCGCGTGGACTCCCTCCTCCACATCGCGGGCGTGGTCGACCTCGGCCCGGTCGCCGAGCTGACCCCCAAGTCCTGGCGCCACCAGCTCAACGTCAACCTGATCGCGCCCGCCGAACTGACCCGCCACTTCCTGCCCCAACTCCGCGCCGCCCGCGGCCACGTGGTGTTCGTCAACTCGGGCGCGGGCCTGCGGGCGAACGCCGACTGGTCCGCGTACGCCGCCTCCAAGCACGGCCTCAAGGCCCTCGCGGACTCCCTCCGCAACGAGGAACACGCGAACGGGATCCGCGTCACCACCGTCTATCCCGGGCGCACCGCCAGTCCCATGCAGGCCAAGGTCCACCAGCAGGAGGGCAAGCAGTACGATCCCGCCCGGTGGATCGACCCCGAGTCGGTCGCCACGACGATCCTGATGGCCCTCGACCTGCCGAGAGACGCGGAGATCAACGACCTGACGGTACGACCGGGACGCTGAGGGCCGCTGTCCGTGGGGACTCCTCCCGGGCCCCGCACTCGACGACCTACGTAGGCTTCCCCATGTGAACGCACACTTCAGCTTCGCCCCCGCCACCGGCATCGGTTCCCTCCCCGGCGGTGACGCCCGGGAGGCCGCCAGGACCGCCACCGGCTCCTTCGAGGACTTCCCGTTCCTGCCCGAACTGCCCGCCCGGGGCCCCGGTGCCGACATGATCGGCCGGACCGCCGGGATGCTCGTCGAGGTGTACGCGCGCGTGGAGCCCAGCGGATGGCGGATCGGGGACCGGCCGGGGCGGGACACCCGGCGGGCCCGGTCCTGGCTCGGCGAGGACCTGGACGCGCTGGAGGAGTTCACACAGGGCTACGAGGGACAGCTGAAGGTGCAGGCCGTCGGCCCCTGGACGCTGGCCGCCAACCTGGAGCTGAAGAACGGCGAGGTCGCCCTCTCCGACCCCGGCGCCCGCCGGGACCTCGCAGCCTCCCTCGCCGAAGGACTGCGCCTGCACCTGGAGGAGGTCCAGCGGCGCGTCCCCGGCGCCCAGACCGTTCTCCAGCTCGACGAGCCGTCGCTCATCGACGTACTCCGCGGCCACGTGAAGACCGCCAGCGGCTACCGCACCCACCGCGCCGTCGACCGCCAGGTCATCGAGGACACGCTCCGGGACGTCATCGGGGTTCACGGCGGCGGCCCGGTCGTGGTCCACTCGTGCGCACCGGACGTCCCGTTCGCCCTGCTGCGCCGGGCGGGCGTGGCCGCGATCTCCCTCGACTTCTCGCTCCTCACCGAGCGTGACGACGACGCGATCGGTGAGACGGTCGAGGGCGGCACCAGGCTGTTCGCCGGTGTGGTGCCGGGCACGGACGGTCCATTGTCAGACCCTGCCGGTAGCGTCATGGGTGTCAGGTCGTTGTGGCGCAGGCTGGGGCTGTCTCCGGGGCTTCTCGCGGAGGCGGTCACGGTCACTCCGTCGTGCGGACTCGCGGGGGCTTCCCCGGGGTACGCACGCGAGGCACTCGCCCACTGCGCCCGGGCGGCGAGGTCCCTCGCGGACAACCCAGAGTAACGGGAGGACAACACGGTGGCCGGCGAAGAGCAAGCGGAGACGACGGTGCCCAGCGAGGCACGGGAGCAGCACGCGCAGCTCGCTGAGCAGATCGAGGAACACCGCTTCCGGTACTACGTGAAAGACGCTCCGGTCATCAGCGACGCGGAGTTCGACCAGCTCATGCGCACCCTGGAGGCGCTGGAGGAGGAGTATCCCGAGCTGCGCACACCGGACTCGCCGACCCAGAAGGTCGCCGTCGAGTACGAGACGGACCTCGCCGAGGTCGAGCATCGCGAACGCATGCTCTCCCTCGACAACGTCTTCGACGACGAAGGCCTCGCCGCCTGGGCCGAGCGGGTGGCCAAGGACGTCGGTACGCCCGGCTACCACCTGTTGTGCGAGCTCAAGGTCGACGGTCTCGCCGTCAACCTGACGTACGAGGAGGGCCGGCTCACCCGCGCGGCCACCCGGGGCACCGGACGGATCGGCGAGGACATCACTCCCAACGTGATGACGATCGCGGAGATCCCGCACCGGCTGAAGGGCGACCGGGTCCCGCGGCTCGTCGAGATTCGCGGCGAGGTCTACTTCCCGATGGAGGCCTTCCAGGACCTCAACGCCCGACGGGTGGCGGCCGGCGAGAAGCCGTACGCCAACCCGCGCAACTCGGCCTCGGGTTCCCTGCGCCAGAAGGACCCCAAGGTCACCGCGACCCTGCCGCTGCACATGGTGGTGCACGGCATCGGCGCCCTGGAGGGCTTCGACGGCCTGACCCGCCTCTCCCAGGCGTACGACCTGCTGAAGACCTGGGGCCTGCCGACCTCCGCGCACAACAGGGTGGTCGACGACCTCGACGGCGTCCGGGAGTTCATCGCGTACTACGGGGAGAACCGGCACTCCGTGGCGCACGAGATCGACGGAGTCGTCGTCAAGCTCGACGAGATCCCCCTCCAGGGCCGCCTCGGCTCCACCTCGCGCGCGCCGCGCTGGGCGATCGCGTACAAGTACGCGCCGGAAGAGGTGAACACCAAGCTCATCAACATCCGTGTCGGCGTGGGCCGTACGGGCCGCATCACGCCGTACGCACAGGTCGAACCGGTCACGGTGGCCGGTTCGGAGGTCGAGTTCGCCACCCTGCACAACCAGGACGTGGTCAAGGCCAAGGGCGTCCTGATCGGTGACACCGTCGTGCTGCGCAAGGCCGGTGACGTCATCCCGGAGATCCTCGGCCCGGTCGTCGACCTGCGCGACGGCAGCGAACGCGAGTTCGTGATGCCGGGCGAGTGCCCCGAGTGCGGCACGACACTGCGGCCGATGAAGGAGGGCGACGTCGACCTGCGCTGCCCGAACGCCCGCAGCTGTCCGGCCCAGTTGCGTGAGCGGCTGTTCTATCTCGCCGGGCGCAAGTCGCTGGACATCGAGCACTTCGGCTATGTCGCCGCGGCCGCCCTCACCCAGCCGCTGGAGCCCGCCGAGCCACCGCTCACCGACGAGGGCGACCTGTTCGACCTGACCATCGAGCAGTTGCTGCCCATCAAGGCGTACGTCCTCGACCAGGACAGCGGGCTCCCCAAGCGGGACCCGAAGACCGGCGAGGAGAAGGTCGTCACGGTCTTCGCCAACCAGCAGGGCGAGCCGAAGAAGAACGCGCTCGCCATGCTCGAGAACATCGCGGCCGCGAAGCAGCGACCGCTGGCGCGCGTCCTGACCGGCCTGTCGATCCGTCACGTCGGACCGGTCGCCGCTGAGGCGCTGGCGCGCAACTTCCGCTCGATCGAGCGCATCGACGAGGCGACCGAGGAAGAGCTCAAGAACACCGACGGCGTCGGCTCGATCGTCGCCGCCGCGGTCAAGCAGTGGTTCGCCGAGGACTGGCACCGCGAGATCCTCCGCAAGTGGAAGGCCGCCGGCGTCCGCATGGAGGAGGACAGTTCCGGCGAGGACGAGGGGCCGCGTCCCCTCGAAGGGCTCACCGTCGTCGTGACCGGCACGCTCGAGCACTTCACACGGGACGGCGCCAAGGAGGCATTGCAAAGTCGTGGCGCGAAAGTGACCGGTTCTGTTTCGAAGAAGACGTCATTCGTCGTTGTGGGTGACAATCCAGGATCGAAGTTCGACAAGGCGATGCAATTGAAGGTTCCGGTTCTGAACGAGGACGGGTTCGCCGTCCTGCTGGAACAGGGCCCCGAAGCGGCTGCCGAAGTCGCGCTTCCCGCCGAGGAGTAGCGAGGAGTCGCGGTTGAAGGCCACCCGATCGGCGCATACCAGATGCATACGGGTGGCCGGGGCGCATTCGGGCAACCCCCGACGAGCGGTGCCCGTGGAAGCGTTCCGCGGCCTACTGTTGGGATGTGCGCCTGCCGTGCCCAGCTGCGGTGGGGGCACCCCTTTGCTCTTGAAGGGTCTTCAGGAGCGGGGGCAAGGGTTTTCCAACGCGGTGCCGTCGAGGGTTGTTGTCGGATACCGGGCCGCGTGGCGTGGGCACCGCCGGCTGTGAGAGGGACGGGAATGGAACCGAGCGAGAGCGCCGCCCCGGACTCACGGCTGCGCCTGCGCCGGATGACCGGCGCCTGGCGGGAGAGCCGGCGGCCCGGGGAGCGTCCGGGCGGCGACGGACCTGCCGCCGGGCAGTACCCGGCCGGACCCTACACGGCGGCCGAGGGCCGCGGCGCCCCCCAACTCACCGCCGAACGCCCGTCCGGACTGCCAGGCGACGAACCGGACCGGCACCTGTCCTGGCCCGCCCTGCCCGCGGCGATCGTCGCGGCGGCCGGCTTCGTCCTGGGCGCCGGCTTCTACCGGGCCTTCACCGGAGGGCACGCGCTCTTCCCGTCCGGCACCGCCGGCTGGTCGCTGGCCCTGCTCACCGGCGTCATCGTCGGCCACCTCGTCGCGCTCGGCCGTGCCCGCTGGTGGGGCGGCACCGGCTCCGGCGCCGCCCTCACCCTCGCCGTCCTGCTGCTGTACGGCTGGGTGTCGGCCGGTCTGGTCAGCCTGACCGTCGTCCTGCTGGTCGGCGTGGCCCGCCGTCACCGCTGGCGGCAGGGCGTCCTGCACGGCGCGGTGGACATCCTCGGCATCGCCACCGGCGCCCTGCTGCTGCGCGCCTTCGGCCGGGTGCCGTCGGTCGAGCAGCCCTGGAGTCCCGACACCTGGACGTTCTACACCGGCCCCCAGGTGGTGCTGGTCGCGGTCGCCTATCTCGCGGTCACCCGCACCGTGGGCTGGTATCTGGCCGCCCCGCGCTCAGGCGGCCTGCCCACCGTCGCGCGCACCGCCCTGGTCAGACAGGGCCTGGTCGCGGTCGCGCTGCTCGGCATCGCGCCCCTGGTCTGCGTGGTCGCCACCGCCAAGCCCATCCTGCTGCCGTTGTTCGCGATCCCCCTCATCGCCCTGGACTCCACCCTCTGGATAGCCCGGGCCCGGGCGGAGGAACAGCTGCGCGATCCGCTGACCGGGCTTCCCAACCGCCAGTGGCTGCTGGAACGCATCTGGACGGCCCTGGACGACGCCGAACGCATCGGCGCCCGCTCCGCCCTGATGCTCATCGACCTCGACCGCTTCCGCTCGGTCAACGACACCCTCGGTCATCTCGCCGGTGACCGGCTGCTCCTCCAGATAGCCGACCGGCTCCGGCTGGCCCTGCCGCGCGGTGCGGAGGCCGCCCGGCTCGGGGGTGACGAGTTCGCCGTCTTACTGCCGGTCGCCGACTCCACGACCTCCGCGACCCGGGTCGCCCGCGGCCTCGTCGCCGCCCTCAGCTCCCCGCTCGACCTCGACGGCCTCACCCTCGTGCTGGAGGCCAGCGCCGGGGTCGCCGTCTTCCCGGACCACGCTCTTGACGCCGAGGGCCTGCTGCGCCGCGCGGACGTGGCGATGTACCAGGCGAAGCGGGACCGTACCGGCGTCGAGGTCTACGAGTCCAAGCGGGACTCCAACACACCGGACCGGCTCGGCCTGCTCGGCGATCTGCGCCGGGCGCTGGACGCGCACGAGGTCCAGCTGCACTACCAGCCCAAGGTCCGCTTCGACGGCCAGGTCGCCGGCCTGGAGGCCCTGGTCCGCTGGGTGCACCCCGAACGCGGCAAGGTCCCGCCGGACGAGTTCATCGCCATCGCCGAGTCGTCCGGGCTGATGCCCCATCTGACGGAGTACGTCCTGGACACCGCTCTCGCGCAGGTCGCCCGGTGGCGCGCGCAGGGACTGTTCGTGCCGGTGGCCGTCAATGTCTCCCCGCGCGATGTCCACACCCCCGGGTTCGCGGGCTCGGTCGCCGCCCGGCTGGCCCGGCACGGAGTCCCCGCGGGAGCGCTCCAACTGGAGATAACGGAACACGTCCTCCTGGAGGATCCGCAGCGCGCCGCCGACACCCTCGCCGGGCTGACCGGACACGGCGTGAAGATGTCCCTGGACGACTTCGGCACCGGCTACTCCTCGCTGGTGCACCTGCGGCGGCTCCCGGTCAGCGAGCTGAAGATCGACCGTTCCTTCGTGGCCCGGCTGGCCGTCGACACCGAGGACGCGGAGATCGTCCGCTGCACGGTCGACCTCGCCCACTCCCTCGGCCTGCTCGTCGTCGCGGAGGGCGTCGAGGACGACGAGACCTGGGAGCGGCTGCGGGACCTGGGCTGTGACGCCGTACAGGGCTGGCTGGTCGCTGCCGCGATGCCCCCGGAGGAGACCACGGCATGGCTGCTGGCACGCGGCTCGCGAGGCTGGCAGCGCCCCCGGGCGGCTCTCCCCGCCGCCGAGTGACGCCCGCGCCCATCCGTTCGGCCTCCGGCCCGGACACATCCCCGTTCGGCCTCCGGCCCGGACACATCCCCGTTCGGGCTCCGGCCCGGACACATCCCCGTTCGGGCTCCGGCCCGGACACATCCCCGTTCGGGCTCCGGCCCGGACACATCCCCGTTCGGCCTCCGACCCCGGTCCCGGCGCCCCACCGTGCCGTCGCCACGGACATCCCGCCGTAAGCCTCCGGGGAAGCGCCCCCGCGAGCGTTGAGGGATGCCGCCACGGAGGTCCCCTCCCGGTTCGGCAGCCTCCGCAGAGGTCCCCCCGGGCCGGAGCCGCCGCAGATGTGCCTCGCGGCCCGCAGCCCCCGGGCCCGCAGTGGCCGAAGCGCTCAGGGGCCCCAGGCCGGCAGCCTCAGGGAGGCCCCCGGCCGGAGGCGTCAGGGAAGCCTCCCGGGCCGGCAGCCGCCACAGAACGCCCGCCGTCAGTCGGTGCCCGCCGCGAAATGACCGGTCAGCAGGGTCAGGCGGCGTTCGTGGGACTCTTCGGGCAGACGGCCGCTGCGCATCAGGGTCACCAGGCCGTGCAGGCTCGCCCAGTACGTCTCCGTGAGCAGACCGGGTTCGTCGCCCTCGGCCGCGATCGGTTCGACCGCCCGCGCCAGCTCGTCGAACGCCTCCCACAGCGCGGCCGGCGCCTCCGGCGTGGCGAACGGCAGCCCCAGGGCGTGGGTGAACATCGCGTCGTACAGCGCGGGCCGCCGCCGGGCGAACGCCGTGTACGCCTCGCCCGCCGCGGCCAGCACCTCACGCGCGCCCGCCGCACGGCGACCGGTCGCACCCGACCCTTCCGTCACCGCCCTGCGCGCCGCCGCCAACTCGGTGGCCAGTTCCGCGCAGCCCTCCACCGCGACCGCCGCATGATCGCGTCCTTGCCCTTGACGTGGCTGTAGAGGACCGGCTGGCTGTACTCGATCTCGGCGGCCAGCCGCCGTGTGGTGACCGCGTCCCACCCCTCCGCCTCCGCCTCCGCCAGCTCCCGCGGCCGTGACGATCAGCCGCTTGCGTTCCGGTCGTTCGCGCTCGCGGCGCGTCTGGATCGACATACAGAAGTTCTAGCGCCGCTAGCGAACATGTCGATGCTCTGTTAGCGTGGCTCTTGTCCCTAGCGCTGCTAGAACCCGGAGCTCGGCATGACTGCCACCGCGTACACCCTCGCCGTTGTGCTCAACCTGTTCATCCTGTTCATCGGGGCCCGCTTCCTGCTCCAGCCCCGCCCCGCCGCCGGCTACGGCGTGCCGGCCAAGCCGGACGGGGACGCCGCCTACTTCGCGATCAAGGGGCTGCGCGATGCCACCTACGGGGTCCTGGGCCTGGCCCTCCTGCTGTTCGTGGGCGCCCGGGCCGAGGCCTGGTTCATGCTCGTCGTGGCGCTGGCCCCGCTCGGCGACACCCTGATAGTGCTGCGGCACGGCGGCACCAAGGCCGCGGCGTTCGGGATCCACTTCGCCACGGCGGTCGTTGTACTGATCAGTGCCGTGCTGCTCTTCCTCGTCTGAGCAGGTCCGTACCGACATCAGGGGGTCCAGGAATGTCGCTGTTCGTACCGAAGTTCGACCAGACCGTGATCGTCCGCGATGCCGAGGCCGAGGTGGTCGGACGCGCTCCCACCGCGGTGAAGCTGCTGGCCGACAGCAGCGCGACCGGAGGGGCGCTGTCCACCCAGCGCGTCACCCTCACCGACGGAGCCGACGGCGCGCGCCCGCACTGGCACGACAACTCCGCCGAGATGTTCTTCGTGCTCGACGGCGCCGCCGAGCTCTTGTCCGGGGAGGACGTCGTCACCGCCGAGCGGGGCGACCTCGTCATCGTCCCGCCGGGCCGCCCGCACGCCTTCGCGGCCGTCCCCGGCACCGACGCCGACCTGCTCATCGTCATCACCCCGGGCGTCGAACGCTTCGAGTACTTCCGCCACCTCCAGCGCGTCGCGCTCGGCGAGGTCACCCCGGAAAGCCTCCTCGAGGTGCAGGAGCTGTACGACAACCACTTCCTGAGGAGCCAGGCGTGGGAGCGGCGGAACCGGCGAGGCGCGGGAGCGGCGCGAACCCCGCGGTGACGGGTCCCCGCGAAACCGTTTAACGGCCACGGCCCCCCGCCCCATAGGATTGGCCCTCACACCACACGCACTCACCCCAGAGGATCGCTGCATGCCTGGCATCACGCGCGAGGAGGTCGCCCACCTCGCACGGCTGGCGCGTCTGGAGCTGAAGCCCGAAGAGCTCGACCACTTCGCGGGACAGCTGGACGACATCATCGGCGCGGTCGCACGCGTCAGTGAGGTCGCCGACCAAGACGTACCGCCGACCTCGCACCCGCTCCCGCTGACGAACGTCATGCGGGCGGACGAGGTCCGTCCGTCGCTCACACCCGAGCAGGCGCTCTCCGGCGCCCCGGCCCAGGAGCAGCAGCGTTTCAAGGTGCCGCAGATCCTGGGGGAGGACTAACCGCCATGACGGACAACATCTCCATCATCAAGCTCACCGCGGCCGAGACCGCCGCGAAGATCGTCTCCGGCGAGCTCACCGCGGTCGAGGTCACCGAGGCCCACCTGGCCCGTATCGAGGCCGTCGACGAGAAGGTGCACGCCTTCCTCCACGTCGACCGTGAGGGTGCCCTCGCCCAGGCCCGTGCCGTCGACGAGAAGCGGGCCAGGGGCGAGAAGCTCGGGCCGCTGGCCGGCGTCCCCCTCGCGCTCAAGGACATCTTCACCACCGAGGGCGTCCCGACGACCGTCGGCTCCAAGATCCTCGAGGGCTGGATCCCGCCGTACGACGCGACCGTCACCAAGAAGCTGAAGGCCGCCGACGTCGTCATCCTCGGCAAGACCAACATGGACGAGTTCGCCATGGGGTCGTCGACGGAGAACAGCGCGTACGGCCCGACCGGCAACCCCTGGGATCTCACCAAGATCCCCGGCGGCTCCGGCGGTGGGTCGAGTGCCGCGCTCGCCTCCTTCCAGGCACCCCTCGCCATCGGCACCGACACCGGCGGTTCCATCCGCCAGCCGGCCGCCGTCACCGGCACCGTCGGCGTGAAGCCGACGTACGGGGCGGTCTCCCGGTACGGCATGGTCGCCTTCTCCTCCTCCCTCGACCAGGGCGGCCCCTGCGCCCGTACGGTCCTGGACGCGGCGCTCCTGCACGAGGTCATCGCCGGGCACGACCCGCTCGACTCCACGTCCATCGACGCGCCCGTCCCGCCGGTCGTCGAGGCCGCCCGCAACGGCAGTGTCGAGGGCATGCGGGTCGGCGTCGTCAAGCAGTTCCGCGGCGAGGGCTACCAGGCCGGCGTCATCCAGCGCTTCGACGAGTCCGTCGCCCTCCTCAAGGAGCTGGGTGCCGAGATCGTCGAGCTGGACTGCCCGTCCTTCGACCTCGCCCTGTCGGCGTACTACCTGATCGCTCCGTCCGAGTGCTCCTCCAACCTCGCCCGCTTCGACGGCCTGCGCTACGGCCTGCGCACCGGCGACGACGGCACGCACTCGGCCGAGGAGGTCACCTCCCTCACCCGTGAGGCGGGCTTCGGCCCCGAGGTCAAGCGCCGCATCATGCTCGGCACGTACGCGCTCAGCTCCGGCTACTACGACGCGTACTACGGCAGCGCACAGAAGGTCCGTACGCTCATCACCCGCGACTTCGAGAAGGCGTTCGAGCAGGTGGACGTCATCGTCTCGCCGACGACGCCGACCACCGCCTTCCCGATCGGCGAGCGCGCCGACGACCCGATGGCGATGTACCTCGCGGACCTGTGCACCATCCCGACCAACCTGGCGGGCAACGCGGCCATGTCGCTGCCCTGCGGTCTCGCCCCGGAGGACAACCTCCCGGTCGGCCTGCAGATCATCGCCCCGGCGCTGAAGGACGACCGGCTGTACAAGGTCGGAGCCGCCGTGGAGGCCGCCTTCGTGGAAAAGTGGGGACACCCGCTGATCGAGGAGGCTCCGTCGCTGTGAGCGCACTGACCAAGGCCAAGGGCTTCAAGAAGTCCAAGTCCGGCACGTACCTGTCCATCGCCGGGACCGCGTTCGGCGCGTTCGGCGTCGCCAAGCGGCTCAAGAAGGCCCGCGCCGAGAAGGACACGCTCGTCCTGATCGACGCCACCGTGTCCGCCGTCGCCATCGTCACCGGCCTCGCCATCCTCTACCGCGAGCTGAAGCGGCTGGGCGACGACGACGTCCTGCTGGGCTGAGAGGGAAGTTTCACCGTGACCACCACGACCGACCTGGTGTCGTACGAGGACGCGCTGGCGTCGTACGACCCCGTCATGGGCCTTGAGGTCCATGTGGAACTCGGCACCAAGACCAAGATGTTCTGCGGGTGTTCGACCGAGCTGGGCGCCGAGCCCAACTCGCAGACCTGCCCGACCTGCCTCGGCATGCCCGGCTCGCTCCCGGTCGTCAACGCGACCGGCGTGGAGTCCGCGATCAAGATCGGTCTCGCGCTGAACTGCGAGATCGCCGAGTGGTGCCGTTTCGCCCGGAAGAACTACTTCTATCCGGACATGCCGAAGAACTTCCAGACCTCCCAGTACGACGAGCCGATCGCCTTCAACGGCTACCTCGACGTGCAGCTGGAGGACGGCGAGACCTTCCGCGTGGAGATCGAGCGCGCCCACATGGAGGAGGACACCGGCAAGTCGACGCACGTCGGTGGCGCGACCGGTCGTATTCACGGTGCCTCGCACTCGCTCCTCGACTACAACCGCGCCGGCATCCCGCTCATCGAGATCGTCACCAAGCCGATCGAGGGCGCGGGCGAACGTGCCCCCGAGGTGGCCAAGGCGTACGTCCGTGAGCTGCGCGAGGTCATCAAGGCGCTCGGCGTCTCCGAGGCCCGGATGGAGATGGGCCAGATGCGCTGCGACGTGAACCTGTCGCTGCGCCCGCACGGCACCGAGAAGTTCGGCACGCGCTCGGAGACGAAGAACGTCAACTCGCTGCGGTCCGTGGAACGCGCGGCCCGCTTCGAGATCCAGCGCCACGCGGCCGTACTGGGCAGCGGCGGGACGATCATCCAGGAGACCCGGCACTTCCACGAGGACACCGGGTCGACGACCTCGGGCCGCGTGAAGGAGGAGGCCGAGGACTACCGGTACTTCCCGGAGCCGGACCTGGTGCCGGTGGCTCCGACGCGCGAGTGGGTCGAGGAGATCCGTTCCGCGCTGCCCGAGCTGCCGCTGGTCCGCCGCAACCGGCTGCGCGAGGAGTGGGGGATCTCCGCCACCGACATGCAGGCGATCCTCAACGCCGGTGCGCTGGAGCCGATCGTCGCCACGATCGACGCCGGTGCCGACGCGGCCTCCGCCCGCAAGTGGTGGATGGGTGAACTCGCCCGCAGCGCCAACGAGTCGGGCCGGACGCTGGACGAACTGGCCATCACACCGGAGCAGGTCGCCCGGGTGAGCAAGCTGGTCGCCTCCGGTGATCTCAACGACAAGCTGGCCCGCCAGGTCATCGAGGGCGTCCTCGCGGGCGAGGGCACCCCGGACGAGGTCGTCGACAAGCGCGGTCTGAAGGTCGTCTCCGACGAGGGCGCGCTCACCGCCGCCGTCGACGAGGCCATCGCGGGCAACCCGGGTGTCGCGGACAAGATCCGCGGCGGCAAGGTGGCCGCGGCCGGCGCCCTGGTCGGCGCGGTCATGAAGGCCACGCGCGGCCAGGCGGACGCGGCGCGCGTCAAGGAGCTGATCCTGCAGAAGCTGGGCGTCAGCGAGGGCTGAGCACATGACTCGGGGGGCCGTGTCGGCGTACCGACACGGCCCCCGAGTCATGTCACCTCACGGACGGCGGCCGACGACCCGTACGAAGCCCAGCGCGCGGCCCGCGTCGACGCGCACCATCTCGCCGACCTCACGGGCCATGCGTCGGTGGAACTCCTCGGGACTCTCCTCGGCGACCACCTCGCACCACAGCAGCCAGTCCTTCCAGCCGTCCGGCAGCCAGTCGGCCGCCTCGACCTCCACGGCCCCGCCGCGGGTCCAGTGGCGCCGCCACCAGTCGGCGGTGTGGAAGCACCAGAAGTCGGGCTCCCACCACGGCGTGAGATGCTCCGGCGGCTCGGTGCCCACCGGCTCCTTACGCAGTGCCGGTACGACCACTCCGATCCGCCCGCCGGGCTTCAGCAGCCGGGTCAGGGTGGGCAGGTAGAGATCGTTCGTGCCGAAGTACTGGTACGCGTCGACGGAGACGATCGCGTCGAACGTGCTCTCGCCGAACGGCAGGTCGTGCGCCTCGGTGAACACCGGCAGCACCCGGTCGGCGACGCCCGCCTCGGCGATGCGGACGGCGTTGTCGTCGGGCTTCACCCACAGGTCGGCGGCGACGACCTGGACGTCGTACTCCTTGGCGAGGAAGACGGAGGTCATCGCGCGGCCGCAGCCGAGGTCGAGGACGCGGGCGCCGGGGCGCAGCGCGTCGAGACCGAGGGCGGGGGCCAGCCACTCCAGCAGCCACAGGGCGTGCGGACCCATCTGGTTGTCGATGGTCCAGCGGGCGTCGTAGCGGCTGCTGCGCGGGTAGCGCGGGTGGGTCAGACGCTCGGCGAGGCTTTCAGTCGAGGTCCTCGATGTGTGAGATGTGTGGTCGGACATCGGTGAACGGGCTCCTTGTGTCCTTCGTAGGGGAAAGAGATGCGTAGGAGCTCGGTCGGACCTTCATTCAATGCACCTGCTTCGGTCGGCGGCGATGTGCCGGAGACGACGGACGCCGGGACGCTAGCAGCGCCCGCGTCCGCCCCGCACCCGGATTTCCCGTCGACGGAACAGGAGGCGCGGCGAGCCCGCTGGGCGGCTGCCGGGACCGGAGTCCTGCTCGCCCTCGCCGGCGTGGCCGCGGCGACGCTCCGGCTCACCCGCGCGGCGCCGGCCCTCGTCCCTGCCGCCTACGCCGGCGGTGCCGCCGTGTGCGCGCTGGCGTCGCTCCTCGGCTCCCGGGGACGCACCCGGCGGGCCCTGTGGCTGCTGGTCGCGGGGGTGATGGTGATGGCGTGGGGCGACCAGTTCGACTGAGGTGACAGAGTCGTCGTTACTGTCCTGTGATCTGGCTCCCATTCCTGTGAACAGGCCGATGAAAGCCGTAAGCGATCACCTCGTGCTGCGAGAGTGTTCTTCACATTGCTCATGCGTTCTTTGCGGGCCGTTCACCTCATGAAGTGTCATGAGGTGTCATGAAGTTCATGCAGTGAAATGAACGACTGCTCCCGGTCAAAGATCCTCATACAGTCCCCTGGGAGCTCGTTCGTGGCAGCCCTCGCGCGCTGGTGTGTCCGGCACCGTCTGGTCGTCGTCCTGCTGTGGTTCCTCACCCTCGGCGCGGTCGGCACCGCCGCCCTCGTCACCGGAACCGCGTACTCCAACGACTACGAGGTCCCCGGCACCGAGTCGGGCCAGGCCACCCAGCTGCTGCGGTCCGGGTTCCCGGGCCTCGGCGGCGACAGCGACACCGTCGTCTGGCACACCACGTCGGGCACCGTCCGGGCCGCCGACGTCGAACAGACCATGACCCGTACCCTCGACCGGATCGAGGGCCTGCCCGGGGTCGCCGCCGTCACCGGGCCCTACGACGGACCGGGCACCGCCCGGATCAGCGCCGACGGGCACACGGCGTACGCCACGGTCACCTTCGACAAGCCAGCCGAGGACCTCGACCCGGGCCAGGCGCAGGCCGTGGTGCGGGCGGCCGAGGACGCCGAGGCCGACGGGCTGAGCGTGGAGCTCGGCGGCAGCGCGATAGGCCTCACCGAGTCGTCGGGCGGGAACCTGGTCGAGGCGGTCGGCGTGGCCGTCGCCGCGGTCGTGCTGTTCCTCGCCTTCGGCTCGCTCGCCGCCTCGCTGCTGCCCATCGCCACCGCGCTGGTGAGCGTCGGCGCCGCGTACGCCGGGATCGTGCTGCTCGGACACGTCATGACCGTCGCCGACTTCGCGCCCATGCTCGGCATGCTGATCGGGCTCGGCGTCGGCATCGACTACGCCCTCTTCATCGTCACCAGACACCGGCGTGGACTGAAACGGGGCCTGACCGTCACCGAGGCGGTCACCAACGCCGTCGCCACCACCGGGCGGGCGGTCGTCTTCGCGGGTGCCACCGTTTGCATCGCCCTGCTGGGGATGCTGATCCTGCGGCTCGGCTTCCTCAACGGCGTCGCGATCGCCGCCTCGCTGACCGTCGTCCTCACCGTCGCGGCCTCCGTGACCCTGCTGCCCGCCCTGCTGTCCCTCATCAAAGAGCGCGCCCTGAGCCGGCGCGAACGGCAGCACCTCGTGGCGCACGGTCCGCAACCCGAAGTGCCGACCGGGTTCGCCGCCCGCTGGTCCGCGTTCGTGGAACGCCACCCCAAGGTGCTCGGCGGTCTCGCCCTGTCCGTCATCACCGTCCTGGCCCTGCCCACGCTCTCCCTCCGCCTGGGCACCTCCGACCAGGGCAACAACCCGCAGGCGTCCACCACCCGGCAGGCCTACGACCTCCTCGCGGAGGGTTTCGGCCCCGGGGTGAACGGCCCGCTGACCCTGGTCACCCACGTCGACGGGGCCGAGGACAAACTCCTCCTCGACAACCTCGACGCGACCATCCGCACCACCGACGGCATCGCGTCGGTGACCCCGGTGACATACGACACCGGCGGGGACACGGCGTACTTCACGATCGTCCCCGACTCGCCGCCGCAGTCCCAGAGGACCAGCGACCTCGTCGACCGGCTGCGGACCGAGGTGCTGCCCCGCGCCGAGACCGGCACCTCCCTCGACATACAGGTCGGCGGGGTGACGGCCGGCTACGACGACTTCGCCGACATCATCGTCGGCAAGCTGCCCGTGTTCGTCGGCGTGGTCATCGGCCTGGGCTGTCTGCTGCTCCTGCTCGCCTTCCGGTCCGTCGGCATCCCGCTGAAGGCCGCCGCGATGAACGTGGCCGCCGTCGCCGCCGCCTTCGGAGTCGTCGTCGCGATCTTCCAGTGGGGCTGGGGGAGCGAACTGCTCGGCCTCGGCCGCGCCGGCCCGATCGAGCCCTTCCTCCCCGTGATCATGGTGTCCGTGCTCTTCGGGCTCTCCATGGACTACCAGGTGTTCCTGGTCAGCCGGATGTACGAGGAGTGGCTGGAGACCGGCGACAACCGGCGGGCCGTCCGGGTGGGCCTCGCGGAGACCAGCCGGGTGATCAACTCCGCCGCGATCATCATGATCTCCGTCTTCCTCGCCTTCGTCCTCAGCGGTGACCGCGTCATCGCCATGTTCGGCATAGGGCTGGCCGCCGCCGTCGCCCTGGACGCCTTCGTGCTCCGTACGCTGCTCGTGCCCGCCCTGATGCATCTGCTCGGCGGCGCCAACTGGTGGCTGCCGCGCTGGCTGGACCGCCGTATGCCCCACATCAGCATCGAGCCGCCCGAGTGCCGCGCCGCCCATGAGAGGCTGGCCGCCGCGACGGACGCCGAGGTGGCGGACGTACTGGCGAAGGGGCGGGAAGAACGGGATGTACGCGATATCCCTGGGTGACGACGGCGCCGAACTGCGGCCACTGGAGCCGTGGCACGCCGAGGAGTTCCTCGCACACCTGGACCGGGGGCGGGAGTTCATCGGGCGGTTCATCGCCTTCGGGTCGAAAGAGACCGACGTGGCCTCCGCCCGGGCCATGCTCCAGCGGTACGCCGACCTGCGCGCCGCGGACACGGCCTCCCTGCACGGACTGTGGCTGCGGGGCGAGCTCGTCGGCGGCGTGCTCTTCCTGAACTTCGACGCGGACAGGGGCAACTGCGAGGTCGGCTGCTGGCTGGAACCCGCCGGCACCGGACGCGGCCTGGTCACCCGGGCGATGCGCGTCCTGATCGACTTCGCGGTCGAGGAGCGCGGCATCCACCGGGTCGAGTGGATCGCGGCCGTGGACAACCAGGCCAGCCTGAACGTGGCCCGGCGCCTGGGGATGACCCGGGAAGGGGTGCGGCGGGAGAGCCACCCGCACCACGGCGTACGACTCGACCTCGAGGTGTGGTCGATCCTCGCCCCCGAATGGCGCGCGGTACGGGCGCGTGCCGCTCACAGCGATCATTAAGAAACTTCTCAGACAGGATCCGTACGGTGCGCACCATGGGAACCAAGACAGCTGACGAGACCGGCGCCACCACGGGTGCCGAGACCACGACCGACGAGGAGAAGGTGGACGTCACCAAGACCGACGAGGTGACGCAGTCCGAAGCCGAAGGCGGCGTCGACGCCGCGGACGGGAACACGGACACCGAGGCCGCCGAGCCCGCCGAGGCCGCGGAGGTTCTCGCCGCGGGCGAGACCGAGGGCGAGCTTTCCTCCGGTGTCGGCCAGGGGGCGGGTGCGGTCGTGTCCGCGGCGCTCGGCCTCGTGTCGCTGACCGGCAGCTGGGTCGGCACGGTCGCGTCCGCGCGCCAGTCGCTCATCGGTCAGCTGGGCGCACAGTCCTCGACCTCCGGCAACATCAACAAGTTGCTCGACGAGGGCTACGGCGACGCCTGGCACGCGACCGCGCTGTGGGGCGGAGCCTTCGCGCTCCTCGCCCTGGTCGTCGGTGTCGTGGTGCTCGCCCGTCCCGCGTTCGGGGCCCCCGGCAAGCCGCAGGCCGCGTGGATCAAGTCGGTCTCCTGGGGCGGTGTCGCGCTCGGCGTCATCGGCCTGCTGCTGGCCGTCCTGAAGTACACCGACGTCCTGCTCGGGCTGCCGTCCGCGGGCTGACGCCGCGGGTCCTGAGGGGTCTTAGGGCATCCGTAAGCACCTTACGGAGCTTCTGAGGCCCCTCACGCGCGTCTAAGGCCCCGGGCGCCCCCGAAGATGCGGAACTCTCCCGATGTGGCGGACCCACCTGGGAGACGAAGGTTGAGGCATCGCAACGAGCGAAGCCGAAACCGACCTCACGAGGGACCCGCCATGTACGAGTACGAGCTCCAGCAACTCCGCTCCGCCGACCTCATCCGCCGGGCCGACCAGGAGCGCCTGGCCCGCCAGGCCGCCCGCGGCAACCGCGCCGCCCGCCGCGAAGCCGCCCGGCGCCAGGCGGAGACCGCCTCGCATACCGACGGCCCGCACCGGCACCGGTTCGCCCGCACGGCGTGAACGGCGGTGCCCGGGCAGGCGACCTCACGGGGCCGTTCGCCTGCAGGGCGGCTGCCTCCGGGGTCGCGGTGCGGGACGCCGAGGCCGGTGCCACCGCGCACGGGGTCGCGGCGCCGACCGATCCCGCTGTTCGCCGCCCGAAACCCGCGGCGGCCGTTCCTGCCAGGACGGCCGTCGCGGTCGGGCCCGGCGGGAAAACCGGTGCCGTGGAGTCGGACCTGCGTGCGATGCTCGGGGCCGTGGAGACCATGTCCGTCAGTCCCGTGTTCGTCGGCCGCGGCGACGAGTTGGAGATGTTGAACGACGCGCTCGCCCGTGCCGCCGCCGGTGAGCCGCAGGCGTTGCTGCTCGGCGGCGAGGCCGGGGTCGGCAAGACCCGCCTGGTGGAGGAGTTCGCCACCGCAGCCTGCCGAGGTGGAGCCGTCGTCGCACTGGGCGGCTGCGTGGAGATCGGCGCCGACGGACTGCCGTTCGCCCCCTTCTCCACCGCCCTGCGCGCCCTGCGCCGTGAACTGCCCGACGAACTCGCCGCCGCGGCCGCCGGTCAGGAGGAGGAACTGGCCCGGCTGCTGCCCGAACTCGGCGAGGCGCCCCTCGGCCGCCACGACGAGGAGGGCACGGCCCGCCTCTTCGAACTCACCGCCCGGCTGCTGGAACGCGTCGCCGCGGACCGTACGGTCGTCGTCGTCCTGGAGGACCTGCACTGGGCCGACGCCTCCACCCGCCACCTCCTCGCCTACCTGTTCCGCACCCTGCGCACCGGCCGTCTGGTCATCCTCGCCACCTACCGCGCCGACGACATCCACCGCCGCCACCCGCTGCGCCCCCTGCTCGCCGAACTCGACCGGCTGCGCACGATCCGTCGGATCGAGCTCGGCCGCTTCAACCGGGCGGAGGTCGGCCGGCAGATCGCCGGCATCCTCGCCGCCGAACCCGACCCGGCCCAGGTCGACGACATCTTCGAACGCACCGACGGCAACGCCTTCTTCGTCGAGGAACTCGCCGTCGCCGCCCACGAGGGCTGCCGCACCGGCCTCACCGACTCCCTGCGCGACCTGCTTCTGGTCCGCGTCGAGGGGCTCCCGGAGAGCGCCCAGCGGGTCGCCCGGATCGTGGCCGAGGGCGGCTCCACCGTCGAGTACCGGCTGCTCGCCGCCGTCGCCGGGCTCGCCGAGGACGACCTCATCGAGGCCCTGCGCGCCGCCGTCGGCGCCAACATCCTGCTCGCCGCACCCGGCGGCGACGGCTACCGCTTCCGGCACTCCCTGGTCCGCGAGGCCGTCAGCGACGACCTGCTGCCCGGCGAACGCTCCCGCCTCAACCGCCGCTTCGCCGAAGCCCTGGAGGCCGACCCCACGCTGGTCCCCGCAGACGAACGCGTGATGCGCCTGGCCAGCTACTGGTACCACGCCCACGACCCCGCCAAGGCCCTGCCCGCCGTCCTGGACGCCTCCGTCACCGCCCGCCGCCGGCACGCCTACTCCGAGCAACTGCGGCTGCTGGAACGCGCGATGGAGCTGTGGGACACCGCCCCCGAGGACGTGCGCGCCCGACTGCGCCCCGTCGACTGCATCGAGGTCTACCCGCCCTGCGGCGGCTGCGACCCCGCCACCACCCCGCTGCGCTACCTCGACCTGATGGCCGAGGCCGCCGTCGCCGGCCGGCTGTGCGGGGAACGCGAACGCGCCCTGAAGATCATCAAACGGGCACTGCGGCTGCTGGAGGACGAAGGGGACCCGCTGCGCGCCGCCTGGTTCTGGGTCCAGCGCTCCCGGCTGGTCCAGGCACAGGCCCGGGGCGACGGCTGGCAGGAGCTGGCCACCGCCCAGGACCTGGTCCGCGGACTGCCGCCGTCCGAGGTGCACGCCGAGGTGCTGTCCACGGTGGCCAACTGGGCGATGCTGCACGAACCCGGCCCCGAGGCCTTCTCGGCGGCCGAGCGGGCCGTCGAGTACGCGCGCATGGTAGGCGCCCGAGAGATCGAGCTGAACGCCCGCCTGACCCTCGGCTGCCTGATGGTCGACGCCGGCGACGTGGAGGCCGGGCTGGCCGAGCTGCACGAGGTCAAGGAGCGGGCCGTCGAGGAGGGCATGACCTATGTGGCCAGTCGCGCCCATGTCAATCTGCCCTCGGAGCTGGAGGCCGTCGGCCGCTCCCGGGAGGCGGTGCCGATCCTGGAGGCGGGCATCGCCCACACCCGGAAGTTCGGCCTGCTGGACTCCGAGGCGTGGATCTGGGGCAACCTGTCCGACTCGCTGTTCGCGCTCGGCCGCTGGGACGAGGCCGCCGAGGCCGCCGAGAACGCGCTGCGGGTGGGCCACAGCGCCAAGCCGCAGGGCTCCGGTGCCCTCCGCCTGGCCAACCTCGCCCTGGTCCGGGGCGACCTGTCCGGTGCCGCCGCCCATCTGACCGCTGCCCGCGCCTACTACGGCACCCACGACCCCACGCCGCAGCAAGCCCTGCCCCTCGCCAGGATCGCGATCGCGGTGGCCGCCGGGGAGGGCCGCCTGCCCGACGCCCGCGCCGAACTGGACCGGATCCTGGAGTCCGGCATCCCGCCCGGCACCCAGCGTTACGGCTGGGCGCTCCTGCTGGCCGCCGCCACGGCCGAGACCGCAGCCCGCGACGTGCCCGCCGCCGAACCGGGCCGGGCCGCCGCCCTCGACCGCATCCTCGGCGCCGTCAAGAAGATCACCACGGGCGCGCCCGTCTGGCTCGCCGTCGAGAAGTGGGTGCGTGCCGAGGTGCGCCGCGCGCAGGGGGAGGACACCCCCGAGCTGTGGTCGGAGGTGGTCGCCGCTTTCGAACCCCTGGAGCACCCCTACGACCTCGCCCGCGTCCGGTACCGACTGGCCGAAGCCCTTCTCGCGGGCGGCGGCGAGCCCGAGCGGGCCCGGGCCACGGAACTGCTCCGCCTCGCCCACACCGTCGCCGAACACCTCGGCGCCCGTCCCCTCGCCGACTCCACCGCCCACCTCGCCCGGCGCGCCCGCCTCACCTTGACCGGCGCCCTCGCCCTGAACGGCGGCCGGACCGGGACCGGTGGCGGGGCAGGCCCGGGCGGGACCGGCACTCCGGACGACCCGGCCCGTGCCCTCGGCCTGACCGGCCGGGAACGCGACGTCCTGCGCCTGGTCTCCGCCGGCCGCACCAACCGCCAGATAGCCGAGGAACTGTTCATCTCCCCGAAGACGGCCAGCGTCCACGTCTCGAACATCCTGGCCAAACTCGGCGTCTCCGGCCGGGGCGAGGCGGCGGCGGTGGCCCATCGGCTGGACCTGTTCGCCGCCGACGCTTCCCAGGTGCCGACGCCGGGTTGAGGCGTACGCTGCAAGAGACCGGCAGGGAGGCGCCGTGTTCAACATGTTCGAGGAGCTGTTCGCACCCGGCCGCAAGCACACCCGCGACGAACAGAACCGGCTGGAGCTGACCCGGGAGGACGTCGGCGACGGCGATCCCGGGCGCGGTCCGATAGACCTCACCTCCGGCAAGGTTGTCGTCGTGCGGCCGCAGAGGCCGGACGAGGAGGACTCCCCAGCGGACCCCCTGGCGGACCCCCTGGCGGACTCCCTGGAGGAATGAGCGCGGTGGAGCGGGCCCGCGCAGGAGCGAGCCCCCTGGCCGGCGTGCCTCTTGAGCACGAGGCCCCTAGTTCACCTGTATCTCCAGGATCCGGTCGTCCCCGGTCTTCGGGCTGCCCCGGCCGTCCGTGTTGCTGGTCACCAGCCACAGCTTGTCGCCGCCCGCCGCGACCACTGTGCGCAGCCGGCCGTACTCGCCCTGGAGGAAGGCCTGCGGGTCGGCCGAGGCCTCGGTGCCCTTGAGCGGGATGCGCCACAGGCGCTGGCCCCTGAGGCCCGCCATCCAGATCGAGCCCTTGGTGTAGGCGGCACCGCTGGGGGAGGCGTCGTCCGTGTGCCACTGGGCCACCGGGTTGCGGTAGGCGGAGTTGTCGGACCTGCCTTCGGCGTCCGGCCAGCCGTAGTTACCGCCCGGCTTGATCGCGTTCAGCTCGTCCCAGGTGTCCTGGCCGAACTCCGCGGCGAACAGGCGCTGCTTGGAGTCCCAGGCCAGACCCTGCACATTGCGGTGGCCGAACGAATACACCGGGGAGTTCGGGAACGGGTTGCCCGGAGCCGGGTCGCCCTCCGGAGTCAGCCGGAGGATCTTGCCGCCCAGGGACTTGGTGTTCTGGGACAGTCCGGTGTCGCCGCTCTCGCCGGTGCCCGCGTACAGCATCCGGTCCGGGCCGAAGGCGATCCGGCCGCCGTTGTGGATCACGCCCTTGGGGATGCCCTTGAAGATCGTGTCGGGCGCGCCCAACTGCTCGCCGGACGGCTTCTTCTCGTCGTACAGCATCCGGACGACGCGGTTGTCCGAGGCCGAGGTGAAGTACGCGTAGACCATGTGGTCCGAGGCGTAGTCCGGGGAGAGCGCGATGCCCAGCAGACCGCCCTCGCCGGCCGGGGAGACGCCGGTCACCTCGCCCAACTCGGTCTTCTTGCCCGACTGCGTGTCGACCCGGGTGATCGTGCCCTTGTCGCGGGAGGAGACCAGCAGATCGCCGTCCGGAAGCGGGGCCACGCCCCACGGGGTGTTCAGGCCCTCGGCGACCGTGCGCACCACCTTCGCCGAGCCCTTGGCGGGGGGAGTGGGCTCGGCGGCCTGGCCGGAGGGCGAGGGCCCTTGCGCCGCCGTACGACTCGGTGCGGCGCTGTCACCGGCGTCCGGTGATCCCCCTCCGCCGTCGGAGGAGCAGCCGGCCGTCAGCAGGAGCGCGGCCGTGGCCAACGCGGCCGACACAACTCGACGTTGCACGATCTTGGTCCCTTCGACGGTGGTCTCGCGGCAGGTTCTACTGTTCATACACCGCTCGCACCTCACAGGTTCCCGATCACCGCAACCAGATGTGCGCCCGCGCCGCCCGTCACTCCCAGGAGCCCCGCGCCCGCGGCAGTCCCGCCACCTCCGCGAGGTCCCGCGTGGTCAGTCGCAGGGTCGCCGACCGGGCGTTCTCCGCCACCCAGCGCTCCCGTTTGGTGCCGGGGACCGGGACGACGTGGCGCCCTTGGGCCAGGATCCACGCCAGGGCCACCTGGGCCGGTGTGACGTCCTCGCCGTGGCGCCCGGCGATCCGGCGCAGGCCGGCCACGATCGGCTGGTTCGCGGCCATCATCTCCGCGGTGAAGCGGGGGTGGCGGGCGCGGACGTCGTCCCGCTCGAAGCCCTCGCCGGGGGTGAGCGTGCCGGTCAGGAAGCCGTTGCCGAGGGGCATCGCGGCGAGGAAACCGATGCCGCGGCTCTCGCACCAGGGCAGCAGTGTCTCCGTGGCCTCCGGCGACCACACCGACAGCTCCGCCTCCACCGCGCTCACCGGGAAGACCTGCTGCACCCGGCGCAGCTGCCGGATCGTCGCGTCGTGCAGCCCGCCCCCGGACCGGCGGCCGCCCCGCGCTCCCACCGCGCACAGCCCCAAGGACCGTACTTTTCCGGCCTGTACGAGCTCCGCCATCGCCCCCCAGGTCTCCTCGACCGGAACCTCCGGGTCCGCCCGGTGCAGCTGGTAGAGGTCGATGACGTCGGTCTGCAGCCGCCGCAGGGAGGCGTCGCAGGCCCGTTTCACATAGCCGGGGCGGCCGTTGGCGACGATGTGCTGCTCGCCCACCAACAGGCCGACCTTGGTCGAGACGAAGGCATCCTGGCGCCGCTTCTTCAGCGCCCGTCCGATCAGCAGCTCGTTGGTGAACGGGCCGTACATGTCGGCGGTGTCCAGGAGCGTCGAGCCCAGGTCCAGCGCCCGGTGCACGGCCCTGAGCGACTCCTCGCCACGCTGCCGCGAACCGCTGTACGCCCAGCTCATCGGCATGCATCCGAGTCCGACGGCTCCCACCGCGAGCGCCGCCGCGCCGATCGTCCTGCGCTCCACCTGCTCGTTACCCTCCCTGTCCCGGTCCCCCAACCTAACCTCTGCGCTGCCGCGTCCCTGACATAGCCTCCAGACCATGACTGCTGCTGATGTGTGGCTCCCCGTTCCGCCGGAGGAGATCGACGGGCTCCCCGAGGGCCTCAACTACCGCTTCTGGAACGGCGAGGAGGACTTTCCCGCCGACCCGGCCGACTGCGCCTACTACGTCGTCCCCTACATGCGGCCCGTCGACGTCGTGCTGCGCCCCCTTCCGAAGCTGAGCTCCGTGCAGGTCGTGCAGACGTTGTCCGCGGGCACCGACGCCGTCGAGCCGGGCCTGAAGGATCTGCCCCCCGGTGTGCGGCTGTGCAATGCGCGAGGGGTGCACGAGGCGAGCACGGCCGAGCTGGCGCTCACGCTGATCCTCGCCTCGCTGCGGGGCGTTCCGGACTTCGTCCGCGCGCAGGACCGCGGGGAGTGGCGCGGTGGGTTCCGGCCCGCGCTGGCCGACCGGAACGTGCTCATCGTGGGCTACGGATCGATCGGATCCGCGATCGAGGACCGGCTCGTCCCCTTCGAGGTAGCGCGGGTGGCGCGCGTCGCGCGCTCCGCGCGCACCACGGCGCGCGGACCGGTGCACCCACTCACCGACCTGCACGCCCTGCTGCCGGACGCGGACGTCGTCGTCCTCGTCACACCGCTCACCGAGACCACCCGCCACCTGGTGAACGCCGACTTCCTCGCTCGTATGAAGGACGGCGCGCTGCTGGTGAACGTGGCCCGCGGCCCGATCGTCGACACCAAGGCGCTGCTCGCGGAGCTGGAGAGCGGCCGCCTGACCGCCGCCCTCGACGTCACCGACCCCGAGCCGCTGCCGCCGGGTCACCCCCTGTGGCAGGCGCCCGGCGTGCTCATCAGCCCGCACGTCGGCGGCCCCACGTCCGCGTTCCTGCCGCGCGCCAAGCGGCTCCTGGTGGACCAGTTGAACCGTTTCGTGAACCGGGAGCCGCTGCGCAACGTGATCCTTACGACAGGCACAACCGGCGTCTGACCCCCGCGGGTTGAGCCGCACGCGCGCGATCCGCGCGACGGACGCAACCGGGGCGCAATCCGTTTCCGGTACCCTCCGCAACCTCCCGGACGCGGTCCGTGCTCGCGTTGCCGCTGGTCGTCACGGAGCGTAGAGGAACTATGTCCCTGAGTGACGAGACTGGTGTATCGTCCCGACAGGGGCTGCGCCGCGCACCGTTCGGCGCCGGGGATGGATTTCAGACTGTGAGGGGGGCGACGGGCGATGCACGGCCTATGGACGAACGATCCGACGCGGCGGAGCCGCCGCCGGCGACCCTGGCACACGGCCGCGCGCGGCCGCGGTCACCATGGCGGTCGCGCCGGACACCGCGGTCATCACCACCGCAGCCACCATCACCGCGGGCACAGCAGCCGCAGAAGGCATGCGCAGCCGCCACGCCGGGACCCGAGGGACCTCGGAGCGGCCAGGACCGGGAGGGCCCGGTGAACTCGCCCCCGCCTTCCACGACCACTCTCGACGCGGTGGTGCGGGTCCAGCCCGCGCCGGGGGGCGGGCCGGCACCGGCCCGCCCCCCGGCCGCCGACAGCGGACCGAGCCTGGTCCGCCAACTCGTCCTGGCCCTGGTGTGCGCGGGATACGCCGTCGGTTCCGCGGTCGGCTGGGGCTCGCGCGAAGTCGCGTTGATCATGGGCGATTTCGGGCTGAGCGCCGCGGCGGGCGCCGGGGCCGTGTCCTGCTTCCTCTACGCCCGCGACCCCCGGATCCGCTTTCGACCCGCCTGGCTGCTGTTCGCCCTCTCCTCGACGATGGCGGCCCTGGGCAACCTGGTCTGGGGGTGGTACGAGGTCGTCCTGGGTACCGCCGTCCCCAGCCCCAGCTACGCCGACCTGTTCTTCCTGTGCTTCGCGCCGCCCGCGATCGTGGGCCTGCTGGTGCTCGCCAAGCGCCCGGAGACGAAGGCGGGCTGGGTCTGTCTCGGCCTGGACGCCTGGCTGATCGGCGGCTCCCTGCTCACGCTGTCCTGGAGCCTCGCCCTCGCGCAGGCGGCGAAGTCCGAGGGCTCGAGCGTGGCGCACGCCGCGCTGTCGCTCGCGTACCCGCTGCTGGACATCGTCCTGCTCAGCATGGTGCTCGCCCTGCACTTCAGGCGCTCGTCGGTGAACCGTACGGCGGTCAACACCGCCATCGGCGCACTCGCCCTGACCGTGATGTGCGACGCCCTGTTCACCTCGCCGCTGCTGCACGACGCCTATCGCTCGGGCCAGTTGCTCGACGCGGGCTGGTTCGCCGGTTCGCTGCTGCTCGCGTACGCCCCCTGGGCCGCCCCGCGGTCCGCGGGCGACGCCGACCGGCCGCATCCGCCGGGGCGCGCGCGCCTGGTGCGCGAGCACCTGCCGGGACAGCGCACCGGTCCGCACCACCATCCGCCCGCGCAGTCAGATGATCACAGCCGGTACCCGGCCGCGCGGCCCATCGCCGGCTCCCTGGCCGCGCTCACGCCCTATCTCGCCGCCGCCGTCTGCACCCTGGGGATCCTCTACAACGTCCTCAATGGCCGCAGCGTCGACCGCGTGGTGCTCATCACCGGCGGCACCGTGGTGCTCGCCCTCGTGATGCGCCAGGGCATCATGCTGCTCGACAACATCATCCTCGCCCAGGAACTGGCGCAGAAGGAGAATCACTTCCGCTCCCTGGTGCAGGGTTCCAGCGACGTCATCATGATCGCCGCGCCGAACGGCATCCTCCGGTACGTCTCCCCGGCCGCCGCCGGGGTGTACGGCCGCCCCGCGGAGGACCTCGTCGGCACGGAACTGGCCGCACTCATCCATCCGGAGGACCTGGGCTGCGTGGTGCACGAGGTGCGCCGCTTCCTCGCCGCCAGCCCTCTCGACGAACCCACCACCCGCATCGAGTGCCGCTTCCGGTCCGGCGACGGCGGCTGGCTCAACGTCGAGTCCACCGTCAACCGCCACCAAGGCGGCCTCATCTTCAACAGCCGGGACGTCACCGAGAGGGTGCGTCTGCAGGCGCAGCTCCAGCACAACGCCGAGCACGACCCGCTGACCGACCTGCCCAACCGCGCCCTGTTCACCCGGCGCGTCCAGCAGGCCCTGTCCGGCCGCCGTTCCACCGACCGGGGTGCCGCCCTGCACGGCACAGCCGTCCTCTTCATCGACCTCGACGGCTTCAAGGCCGTCAACGACACGATCGGGCACCAGGCCGGGGACGAGCTGCTCGTCCAGGCCGCCCGCAGACTGCAGGACGCGGTTCGCCACGGCGACACCGCCTCCCGTCTAGGCGGCGACGAATTCGCGGCCCTGATCATCGGCGACGGATCCCAGGACCGGACCGCCCGTGAACGCCACATACTGGAGCTCGCCGAGCGCCTCAGGACCACCCTCTCGCAGCCCTATCTCATCGACGGCAACGATGTCCGGGTCAACGCCTCCATCGGTGTGGCCTTCGCCGAACAGGGCCTCGGTGCGGGCGAGTTGCTGCGCAACGCCGACCTCGCCATGTACCGCGCCAAGGCGGCCGGCAAGGGCCGGGTCGAGCTGTACGCCCCACAGATGCAGCAGGACGTCGTACGGAAGGCGGAGCTGGCCACGCGACTGCGGGCCGCACTGCACGACGGGGAGTTCACGCTGCTGCACCAGCCGGTGGTGGGTCTGCAGGACGGCCGGATCGCGTCGGTGTCCGCGCAGGCGCGCTGGCGCTCCTCGCAGGGGGTGCTGTTCACTCCCGCCGAGTTCCTGCGGGTGGCCGAGGACAGTGACAAGACCGCCGAGCTGGGGCGCTGGATGCTGGAGGAGGCCGTCGAGCAGGCGGCCGAGCGGACGGGGACCGGGCTGAACGTGCCGGTGGCGGTCCGCCTGGGCGCCCGTCGGCTGCTGGACCGCTCGATGCCGCTCGGCTCGATAGAGGCCCTGCTCACCCGGCACGGGCTGCCCTCGGGCTCCCTGGTGATCGAGCTGTCCGACATCGACCCCCGGGTCTCCCTGGACGAGCTGGAGCGCCGGCTGAGCGCGTTGCGCAGGCTCGGCGTGCGGATCGCCCTGGACGGCTTCGGGAGTGGCTACGCGGCCATCACCGCCCTGCGGCGGCTCCCCGTCGACGTACTGAAACTCGACCGTGGTCTGGTCGAGGGCGTCGTCGAGTCCGCGCGGCTGCACAAGATCACCAGTGGGCTGCTGCGCATCGCGGGCGATCTCGGGCTGCAGTCGGTGGCGGACGGCGTGGATCTGCCGGAGCAGGTCATGGCGCTGCGCGCCATGGGCTGCACGCACGGGCAGGGCATGGCGTTCTCCGGTCCGCTGGACGAGTACCGGCTGCGCCGGGCGCTGGGCAGCGGCCGCTATCCGGTGCCGCACGGGCCGGTCGAACCCGCGTTCGCGGGCGGCGGCGCCGGGGTGTATACGGGAGGTGTGACCGCGGTGCTCAGCGGCGGTACGGCGCTGCGCTCACATAATGAGACTCCCGTCCCACCCGCTTGACAGTGAGTGCATGCCGGGGGGAGGGTCAGTGCCATGCGCACCCGAATTCTCGTACTTGGAAAGCGCGTCGGCTGACGCTGGTGACGTCCGGACGGACCCGGAACTCCCAGCGACCCCACCCGGCGCGCTCCCCTCGCTTGCCTTATGGCACGAGGGGTTTTTTGTTGCACAGGAACCGTTCGTGCAGTAGCCGAACACCGTACAAACTTCGCGTAACGCCCAGCACACAACCGCAGTACAAACACCAGCACAAAGCCTCAGCACCAACCCTCAGCACAAAACCCTCAGCATCGAGAAGAGAATGCCGATGACCGAGCAGGCCACCGGGGCCCATCACCCGCAGCCGCGGCCCCGATCCGGAGGACAGTCCGCCCCCGAGCACGTCACGGGCGCGCAGTCCCTCATCCGCTCTCTCGAGGAGGTCGGGGCCGACACGGTATTCGGCATTCCCGGCGGTACGATCCTTCCGGCCTACGACCCGCTGATGGACTCCACCAAGGTGCGCCACGTCCTGGTCCGGCACGAGCAGGGAGCCGGCCACGCGGCCACCGGTTACGCGCAGGCCACCGGCAAGGTCGGCGTCTGCATGGCGACCTCCGGCCCCGGCGCGACCAACCTGGTGACACCGATCGCGGACGCCCACATGGACTCGGTGCCGCTCGTGGCGATCACCGGACAGGTGGCCTCCAAGGCGATCGGCACGGACGCCTTCCAGGAGGCGGACATCGTCGGCATCACCATGCCGATCACCAAGCACAGCTTCCTCGTCACCAAGGCCGAGGACATCCCGCGCGCCATCGCGCAGGCGTTCCACATCGCCTCCACCGGCCGCCCGGGACCGGTCCTGGTCGACATCCCCAAGGACATCCTCCAGGCGAAGACCACCTTCAGCTGGCCGCCGACCATGGACCTGCCCGGCTACCGGCCCGTCACCAAGCCGCACGCCAAGCAGATCCGTGAGGCCGCCAAGCTGATCACCGCCGCCAAGCGGCCCGTCCTGTACGTCGGCGGCGGTGTCCTCAAGGCCGGCGCGACCGCCGAGCTGAAGGTGCTGGCCGAGCTGACCGGCGCGCCCGTCACCACCACCCTGATGGCACTCGGCGCGTTCCCCGACGGCCACCCGCAGCACCTGGGCATGCCCGGTATGCACGGTTCCGTGGCCGCCGTCACGGGACTCCAGAAGGCCGACCTGATCGTCGCCCTCGGAGCCCGCTTCGACGACCGCGTCACCGGCAAGCTGGACAGCTTCGCCCCGTTCGCCAAGATCGTCCACGCGGACATCGACCCGGCGGAGATCGGCAAGAACCGCGCCGCCGACGTGCCGATCGTCGGTGACGCCCGCGAGGTCATCGCCGACCTGATCCAGGCCGTGCAGAAGGAGCACAGCGAGGGTGGCCAGGGCGACTACACCGCCTGGTGGAAGGACCTCAACCGCTGGCGTGAGACCTACCCGCTCGGCTATGACCAGCCGGCCGACGGCTCGCTCTCCCCGCAGCAGGTCATCGAGCGCATCGGCCAACTCGCGCCCGATGGCACGATCTTCACCGCGGGCGTCGGCCAGCACCAGATGTGGGCCGCGCACTACATCCAGTACGAGAAGCCGGCGACCTGGCTGAACTCCGGCGGCGCCGGAACCATGGGGTACGCCGTCCCGGCCGCGATGGGCGCCAAGGCCGGCGTCCCGGGCCGGACGGTCTGGGCGATCGACGGCGACGGCTGCTTCCAGATGACCAATCAGGAGCTCACCACCTGCGCCCTGAACAACATCCCGATCAAGGTCGCCATCATCAACAACGGCGCCCTCGGGATGGTCCGCCAGTGGCAGACCCTCTTCTACAACCAGCGCTACTCCAACACCGTGCTGCACTCCGGCCCGGAGGCGGACGGCAAGCAGCCGAGCGCCGGCACCCGCGTCCCCGACTTCGTGAAGCTGTCGGAGGCCATGGGCTGTTACGCGATCCGCTGCGAATCGGTGGACGACCTCGACAAGGTCATCGAGGAGGCGAACTCGATCAACGACCGTCCGGTCGTCGTCGACTTCATCGTCCACGAGGACGCGATGGTGTGGCCGATGGTCGCCGCCGGCACCTCCAACGACGAGATCATGGCCGCCCGGGACGTCCGCCCCGACTTCGGCGACAACGAAGACGACTGAGCGAGAGAGACGTAAAGAGACATGTCCAAGCACACGCTCTCGGTCCTGGTGGAGAACACGCCCGGCATCCTGGCCCGGATCGCCGCCCTGTTCTCCCGCCGCGGCTTCAACATCGACTCGCTCGCCGTCGGTGTCACCGAGCACCCCGACATCTCCCGCATCACCATCGTGGTGAGTGTCGTCGACGAACTGCCGCTGGAGCAGGTGACGAAGCAGCTCAACAAGCTCGTCAACGTGCTCAAGATCGTCGAGCTGGAGCCCGGATCGGCCGTCCAGCGCGAACTCGTTCTGGTGAAGGTGCGCGCCGACAACGAGACGCGCTCCCAGATCGTCGAGATCGTCCAGCTGTTCCGCGCCAAGACGGTCGACGTCTCTCCGGAGGCCGTCACCATCGAGGCCACCGGCTCCAGCGACAAGCTGGAGGCGATGCTCAAGATGCTCGAGCCGTACGGCATCAAGGAACTGGTGCAGTCCGGCACGATCGCGATCGGACGCGGTGCCCGTTCGATCACGGACCGGTCGCTGCGCGCCCTGGACCGGTCGGCATAACGACGGATTCGGGCGGCCGGGGACACCGGCCGCCCGTCCACCGCCCGTATACCGAGACCCCGAAACTTCCCTTCCGCCCTCCGTCATACGGTGGGACGCAACACCTGCACACCAAGGAGAGAACCCAAAGTGGCCGAGCTGTTCTACGACGCCGACGCCGACCTGTCCATCATCCAGGGCCGCAAGGTCGCGGTCATCGGTTACGGCAGCCAGGGCCACGCCCACGCGCTGTCGCTCCGTGACTCGGGTGTCGACGTGCGTGTCGGTCTGCACGAGGGCTCCAAGTCCAAGGCGAAGGCCGAGGAGCAGGGCCTGCGCGTGGTGAGCCCGGCGGAGGCCGCCGCCGAGGCCGACGTCATCATGATCCTCGTCCCGGACCCGATCCAGGCCCAGGTCTACGAGGAGCACATCGCTCCGAACCTGAACGACGGTGACGCGCTGTTCTTCGGCCACGGCCTGAACATCCGCTACGGCTTCATCAAGCCCCCGGCCGGCGTGGACGTCTGCATGGTCGCCCCGAAGGGCCCGGGCCACCTGGTGCGCCGCCAGTACGAGGAGGGCCGCGGCGTTCCGTGTATCGCGGCGGTCGAGCAGGACGCCACGGGCAACGGCTTCCAGCTGGCGCTGTCGTACGCGAAGGGCATCGGCGGCACCCGGGCCGGTGTCATCAAGACGACCTTCACCGAGGAGACCGAGACCGACCTGTTCGGTGAGCAGGCCGTCCTCTGCGGTGGTACGGCCGCGCTGGTCAAGGCGGGCTTCGAGACGCTGACCGAGGCCGGCTACCAGCCGGAGATCGCCTACTTCGAGTGCCTGCACGAGCTGAAGCTGATCGTCGACCTCATGTACGAGGGCGGCCTGGAGAAGATGCGCTGGTCGATCTCGGAGACCGCCGAGTGGGGCGACTACGTCACCGGCCCGCGGATCATCACCGACGCCACCAAGGCCGAGATGAAGAAGGTCCTCGCCGAGATCCAGGACGGCAGCTTCGCGCAGGCCTGGATGGACGAGTACCACGGCGGTCTGAAGAAGTACAACGAGTACAAGAAGCAGGACGCCGAGTCCCTGCTGGAGACCACCGGCAAGGAACTGCGCAAGCTCATGAGCTGGGTCAACGACGAGGACGCCTGACGAGGTGGTCCGGCTGCGGCGCCCGCCGCGGCCGGACCTCTCCCGTCCGGGTGATCCTTCCGCCAAGGCGTAAGACGACCCCCGCCGCGCCACTACACTGCCGTACAACATACGCGTCAGGCCCACAGCGTCGTGCGTCTTCCACGCGGCTAGCACCCCTCCACCGCATGCGGCCGTCGGGACGGCCGTCCGCATTGGACATGTGAGGACTCACGTGAGCTCGAAACCCGTCGTACTCATCGCTGAAGAGCTGTCGCCCGCGACTGTGGACGCGCTTGGCCCCGACTTCGAGATCCGGCACTGCAACGGCGCCGACCGCGCCGAACTGCTTCCGGCCATCGCCGACGTCGACGCGATCCTGATCCGTTCGGCCACCAAGGTCGACGCGGAGGCCGTGGCCGCCGCGAACAAACTGAAGGTCGTCGCACGAGCCGGCGTCGGCCTGGACAACGTCGACGTCTCCGCCGCCACCAAGGCCGGCGTGATGGTCGTCAACGCCCCCACCTCCAACATCGTGACCGCCGCCGAGCTGGCCTGCGGTCTCCTCCTCGCCACCGCCCGCAACATCCCGCAGGCCAACGCCGCCCTCAAGAACGGCGAGTGGAAGCGGAGCAAGTACACGGGCGTGGAGCTCGCAGAGAAGACCCTCGGTGTCGTGGGTCTGGGCCGCATCGGCGCGCTCGTCGCCCAGCGCATGTCCGCGTTCGGCATGAAGGTCGTCGCCTACGACCCCTACGTGCAGCCCGCGCGGGCCGCGCAGATGGGCGTCAAGGTGCTGTCGCTGGACGAGCTGCTCGAGGTCTCCGACTTCATCACCGTCCACCTGCCCAAGACCCCCGAGACCCTCGGCCTGATCGGCGACGAGGCGCTGCGCAAGGTCAAGCCGAGCGTGCGCATCGTCAACGCCGCGCGCGGCGGGATCGTCGACGAGGAGGCGCTGTACTCGGCGCTGAAGGAGGGCCGCGTCGCCGGCGCCGGCCTCGACGTGTACACCAAGGAGCCCTGCACGGACTCCCCGCTCTTCGAGTTCGACCAGGTCGTGGCCACCCCGCACCTCGGTGCCTCCACCGACGAGGCGCAGGAGAAGGCCGGTATCGCCGTCGCCAAGTCGGTGCGCCTCGCGCTCGCCGGTGAACTGGTCCCGGACGCGGTGAACGTCCAGGGCGGCGTCATCGCCGAGGACGTCAAGCCGGGTCTGCCGCTCGCCGAGCGCCTCGGCCGCATCTTCACCGCGCTCGCCGGTGAGGTCGCGGTCCGCCTCGACGTCGAGGTATACGGCGAGATCACCCAGCACGACGTGAAGGTGCTGGAGCTGTCCGCCCTCAAGGGTGTCTTCGAGGACGTCGTCGACGAGACGGTGTCGTACGTCAACGCCCCGCTGTTCGCCCAGGAGCGCGGCGTCGAGGTGCGGCTGACCACCAGCTCGGAGTCGGCCGAGCACCGCAACGTCGTCACCGTGCGCGGCACGCTCAGCAGCGGCGAGGAGGTCTCGGTCTCCGGCACGCTGGCCGGCCCGAAGCACCTGCAGAAGATCGTCGCGGTCGGCGACTACGACGTCGACCTCGCGCTCGCCGACCACATGGTCGTCCTGCGGTACGAGGACCGTCCCGGCGTCGTCGGCACGGTCGGCCGGGTCTTCGGCGAGGCGGGCATCAACATCGCCGGTATGCAGGTGTCGCGCTCCGTCGCCGGCGGCGAGGCGCTGGCCGTGCTGACCGTCGACGACGCGGTGCCGGCCGGGACGCTGGCCGAGGTCGCGGAGGAGATCGGGGCGACGTCCGCGCGTGCGGTGAACCTGGTCTGACGCTTCACGGCAAGAAGCCGGGTGAGCCGAGAATCCTCGGGTCACCCGGCTTCTGTCATGCCCGGCTTCTGTCATGCCGGGACCTTGTCCCGCTCCTGAGTCACCTCCCGCACCTGAACCCGCCGCAGCGTCATCGCCGCCAGCACCGCCGCCCCCGCCAGCACGATCGCCCCTGCGATCGAGGCCGCCTGCATTCCGCTGGTGAACGCCTCACGTGCCGTCGTCGCCAGGCCCGGCACCCGGTCGGCCACGGCGAGCGCCCCGCCCAGCGTCTCGCGGGCCGGAGCCGGGGCCGAGGTCGGCATGTCGTGGCGGTAGATCGCCGTACCGATCGCGCCCAGGACGGCCATGCTCAGGGCGCCGCCGAACTCGGTGCCGGTCTCCAGGAGCGACGAGGCCGCGCCCGCCTTCTCGACCGGTGCCGTGCTCATGGCCAGGTCGGTCAGCTGGGACATCACGGCGACGGCGCCGGAGGCCAGGACGCCGCACGCCACCAGGAGCAGCCAGAGCGAGTCCGTGTCCGCCAGGGCCAGCAGCGCATAGCCGCCCGCACTGACCGCGAAGCCTCCGGCGACGAGGTGGGCGCGGTGCACGCCCCGCTGCGCGAGCTGGGCCGTGAGCGGCCCGGCGACGCCGATGAGCACGGAAGGCAGCAGGCTCCACAGCGCGGCCTCCAGGGCGCTCTTGCCGAGTACCGACTGGAGGTACTGCGTGGTGAAGTAGGCGGAGCCCATCATCCCGAAGGCGGAGACCAGGTTGAGGACGACCGCCGGGGTGAAGCCGTGTGTGCGGAACAGCGCCGGTGAGATGAGCGGGGAGGCCGTGGTGCGCTGGCGGTGGACGAACAGCGCCGCGAAGAGCAGGCCGACGGTCACCGACACGACGTACCGCACGTTCCATCCCTCGGACGGGATCTCCTTCAGGCCGTAGATCACGGGCAGGACCGCTGCCAGGGAGAGCGGGACGCTCAGCAGGTCGAAGCGTCCGGGGTTCGGGTTCTTCGACTCGGGCAGCAGGATCGGGCCGAGGACCAGCAGCAGGGCCATTGCGGGCAGGTTGACCAGGAAGACCGAACCCCACCAGAAGTGCTCGACGAGCACACCGCTCATCACCGAGCCCAGCGCGATCCCGGCCGTCATCACGCCGGACCACAGGCCGACCGCCTTCGTGCGCTGCGTGGGGTCGGTGAACATCGTGCGGACCAGCGCCATCGTCGACGGCATCAGGGTCGCGCCGCCGATGCCGAGGACCGCGCGGGCCGCGATCAGGGTCTCGGCGCTGTTGGCGTACGCCGCCACCAGTGAGGCGGTGCCGAAGGCGGCGGCGCCCATCAGCAGCAGCCGACGACGGCCGATGCGGTCGCCGAGGGAGCCCATCGTCATGAGCAGGCCCGCCAGGACGAAACCGTAGATGTCGAAGATCCACAGCTGCTGGGTGCCGCTCGGCTCCAGGTCGGCGCTGATCGCCGGGATGGCGAAGTAGAGGACGGAGACGTCCATCGAGACCAGCAGCAGCGGCAGCATCAGCACACCGAGGGCGGTCCATTCGCGGCGGCCGGCGCGGGTGCCGGAGGAGGCGGTCGTGCTCGTCGGGTTCGTCGTCATGAGGTTGACTGTACGGGCGTCTTAAACGCTTGTCTAGGACGGGTGTATAAGTCGCTCGTATGGAACGCTTGTATGGACCCAGGGATAGGCTGGTCCGCATGGGACACCGCGAGGATCTGCTCGAAGGCGCGAAGCGCTGCCTGCTGGAGAAGGGGTTCGCGCGCACCACGGCGCGCGACATCGTCAAGGAGTCGGGGACCAACCTCGCCTCGATCGGGTACCACTACGGGTCGAAGGACGCGCTGCTGGCGCAGGCGTACGTGTCGCTGGTCGAGGGGATGGGTGACGCGTTCGAAGGCGACGTGACCGCCGGAAGCACCGCGCGGCCAGGATCCCTCGAACGGTTCCAGGAGGTGTGGTCGAACATCATCGACACCATGCGGGAGCCCGGCAGTCTGTGGCGGCTCAGCGTGGAGATCGTGGCGATGGGTGACCAGATGCCCGAGGTCCGAGAGCACTTGGCGCGGGCTCAGCGGGAGGGGGCGCGCGGCATCGTCCCGCTGTTCATGGGCGGGCGGGAGGAGGACGTCACGGACGAGACCGTGAACACCCTCGGCAACTTCTATCTGGTCCTGATGCTGGGCCTGGTGATGCAGTGGACCTTCGACCCGAAGGGCGCGCCCGAGGCGGACCAGCTCACCGAGGGGTTGCGCCGTGTGATCGCGGCGGCCACGAAGGGGTGACGAGCGCCGTTGGCCGCCGCGCTCGGCGGCGTCACTGTCGGGACGGCCGGCGCAACCCCGGCACGTGCAACTACGGCCCCGAGCGTGACGGGCACATCCCCGAGCTCGACAGCAAGTCGCTCACCTCGAGCGAACTGCTGCTGCGGTACATCCCGGACGCCATGGTCGTGAAAGCGTTCAACAACATCTTCTTCAAGCACCTGCTGTCACTGGCCCGCCCGGCGGGGGCGGCCGACCGCTCGTACCTGCCGATCGCCGGGGACTCCGCGCCGGCGAAGGCGGCGGTGACGGAATTCATCGAATCCATCGGGTACGGCGTCGTGGACGCGGGACCGCTGGCCGATGGCTGGCGGCAGGCGACGGGCACGCCGGTGTGGGGGACCCCGTACGGGCCGTTCTCGAACGAGAAGGGCCGGCCGGTCGACGCGGACGCCATCCGCGCGGCACTGGCCACCGCGACGAGGTAACCGCGAGTTGGCGCGGGCCACGGTACGGTCCGGCCGTGCCGTGGCCCCGTCCGTGCCTACAGTCGCGCCCCCTTCAACGCCATGTGCAGCAACAACCGGTCCTCCCCGTCGTCCAGGTCCAGCCCCGTGAGCTTCTCCACCCGGGACAGGCGGTAGTACAGCGTCTGGCGGTGGATGCCCAGTTCCGCCGCCGTGCGGCCGGCCTGGCCCGCGCAGTCGAGGTAGGTCTCGGCGGTGCGGGCGAGTTCGCGGTGGACGGGGGAGAGCAGGGGGCGTACGGCGGGGTCGTGGGCCGACCCCGGGGCCAGCGAGGTCAGCAGCCGGTACGGGCCGATGGACGTCCACTCCGCGACCGGACCGAACCGGGGTTCCGCCAGGGCCGCCCGGGCCGCCGCGGAGGCCTCCCGCCAGGTCGCGCCCAGTTCGGCCAGCCCCGCACGAGCCGCCGCGATTCCCGCGGCGGCCGACGCGGCCACCCCCGTGTCCCCGCCCGCCGCCCCGCCGGGGGCCCGCTCCAGCAGCCGGCCCGCCGCCGACGTGGCCGGGGTCAGGACGTCCGCCGAGCGGAGCCGGACCAGCAGGGCGAGGGCGTGGGCGGTCGTCCCCCACGGGATCGTGCACAGGGCCGTCGCCGCCGGCACCGTGCGGACCGAGGGGGCGTCCTCCGGGTCGGCCGAGGGCCAGGGGGCGACGCAGACCATCGTGTGGAGGGTGTCGGCGCGGGGGCCGAGGGCCGTGCGGAGCTCGGCGACCGCCATGTCGTGCTGCCAGTCCCGCTCGGCGGTGAGGACCGCCCGCAGTTCCCGGCTCAGGTCCGCCCCGTGCTGCGCCTCGTCCGCGAGCAGCGCGCCGATGCGGGCCGTCACCTCCATGGCCGCGGTCAGCTGCCGTTCGGTCGGGCCCGGGTCGTCGTCCAGGAGCCAGACGTAACCGAGGACGACACCGCGATGGCGTACGGGGAGACAGATCCGCCCTCGGTGCACCCCCGCCTCCGGGGTGGCCGGGATGCGGACCGGGGCGGTCGCCCGCGTGATGCCGAAGCTCTCGAACCACGTCCGGACGGCCGCCGTCGAACGGCGGGTCAGGATCGAGCGGGCGCGCACCGGGTCCAGCGCCGACGCGTCGAGCTCGCCCTCGCTGTCGTAGGCGCCGAAGGCGATCAGCTCGAAGTCCCGGTTCTCCAGGGTCGCGGGGACGCCGAGCAGTTCGGAGATCTCGTCGACCAGCTCCTGGTAGTCGTCCCGGTGGTCCTTGTGGTCCTTGTGCTCCGGCGTCATCACGTGGGCATTCTCCCGCACTCGGCGCAGACTTCATACATCTGTCTGAGATCTGCGGCACGGATGCGTGACAGCTGTCGATGGCCGACGATCGGAGGGATCCTTAGGTTTCACGGTGGTTCCCCGTGCTGTTCCCGAATCGTCGGGTGCGGCCTCATCCGGGTTGGTATGTGGAGGTGCCCCGTGCTGGGTCCCGTGATTCTCGCCGCGTCGCGCAGCGACCGGATCCGACGTCTGATCTCGGCGGCCCCGGTGACCAGGCAGGTCGTCGACCGCTTCATCCCGGGGGCGACGGTGGACGAGATCGTCCCGGTCGTCCGGGAGCTGACCGACAGGGGCCTGGAGCTGACGATGGACGTCGTCGGCGAGGACATCACCACGCCCGAGCAGGCCGCCGCGGCCCGGGACGCCTACCTGGAGCTCGTTGACCGGCTGAAGCAGCTGGAGCTGGGCACCCGCGCCGAGCTGTCCGTGAAGCTGTCGATGTTCGGCCAGGCGCTCCCCGGCGGGCACGAGCTGGCCCTCGCCAACGTCCGGCCCGTCGTCGAGGCCGCCGCCGCGATCGGGACGACGGTCACGCTGGACGCGGAGGACCACACCACCCTCGACTCGATGTTCGCCATCCACGAGGAGCTGCGGAAGGACTTCCCGCAGACCGGCTGCGTCATCCAGGCCTACCTCTTCCGTACCGAGGCCGACGCCCGCCGTCTCGCCGGGAACGGGAGCCGGGTACGGCTCGTGAAGGGGGCGTACAAGGAGCCCGCCGGGGTCGCCCACCAGAGCAAACACGAGATCGACAAGGCGTACGTGCGGATCCTGAAGGTCCTGATGGAGGGCGAGGGGTATCCCATGATCGGGTCCCACGACCCGCGCCTCATCTCCATCGCCCAGGAACTCGCCCACCGCGCCGGCCGCAAGCTCGACGAGTACGAGTTCCAGATGCTCTACGGCATCCGCGGCGACGAACACCTGAGGCTCGCCGCCGAGGGCCACCGGATGCGCGTCTACACCGCCTACGGCACCGACTGGTACGGCTACTTCATGCGACGGCTCGCGGAGAAGCCGGCCAACCTGCGGTTCTTCGCCCGCTCCCTCGTCACCACAGGCTGAGCCCGCCCCACGACGCCCGCAACACCGCTCACTAAGGAGTTACGGAAACAATGGACGCTGTGACCCAGGTCCCCACCCCCGTCAACGAGCCGGTGCACGGCTATGCCCCCGGCTCGCCCGAGCGGGCCCGGCTGGAGGCCAAGCTGAAGGAGCTGGCCGACAACCCGATCGACCTGCCCTGCACCATCGGCGGCGTCAGGCGACTGGGCGGCGGCGAGCGTTTCGACGTCGTACAGCCGCACAACCACAAGGCCCGCCTCGGCACGTACGGCAACGCCACCGAGCAGGACGCGCGGGACGCCGTGGACGCGGCCCTGGCCGCCGCGCCCGCCTGGCGCGCGATGTCCTTCGACGACCGCGCCGCGATCATCCTGCGCGCCGCCGAACTCCTGGCCGGTCCCTGGCGGGAGACCCTCGCCGCCTCCACCATGCTCGGCCAGTCCAAGACGGCCCAGCAGGCGGAGATCGACTGTCCCTGTGAGCTGGTCGACTTCTGGCGCTTCAACGTCAAGTACGCCCGCGACCTGCTCGCCGAGCAGCCCCCGGCCAACGCCCCGGGTGTCTGGAACCGTCTGGACCACCGCCCGCTGGAAGGCTTCGTCTACGCGATCACGCCGTTCAACTTCACGGCGATCGCGGGCAACCTGCCCACCGCGCCCGCGCTGATGGGCAACGTGGTGGTCTGGAAGCCGAGCCCGACCCAGACCCACGCCGCCGTGCTCCTCATGCGGCTCCTCGAGGAGGCCGGTCTGCCCAAGGGCGTCATCAACCTGGTCACGGGCGACGGCCTCGCCGTCTCCGAGGTGGCGCTGAACCACCCGGAGCTCGCCGGTATCCACTTCACCGGTTCGACCAAGACCTTCCAGCACCTGTGGAAGACGGTCGGCAACAACATCGAGAAGTACCGCGGCTACCCGCGCATCGTCGGCGAGACGGGCGGCAAGGACTTCGTCGTCGCGCACCCGAGCGCCGACCGTGCCGTCCTGAAGACCGCTCTGACCCGCGGTGCCTTCGAGTACCAGGGCCAGAAGTGCTCGGCGACCTCCCGGGCGTACATCCCGGCGTCGATCTGGAACTCCGGGTTCAAGGAGGAGTTCGCGGCCGAGGTCGACGGCATCGCCATGGGGGACGTCACCGACCTGTCGCACTTCATCGGCGCCGTCATCGACGAGCGCGCCTTCGCCAAGAACAAGGCCGCGATCGACCGGGCCGCGGCGGACTCGTCCTGCACCATCGTCGCCGGTGGCACGTACGACGACTCGGTCGGCTGGTTCGTCCGTCCGACGGTCGTCGAGTGCACGGACCCCGCGAACGAGGTCTTCACGACCGAGTACTTCGGCCCGTTCCTCGCCGTGCATGTCTACGAGGACGACCAGTACGAGGCGATGCTGGAGCAGATGGAGAAGGTGTCGGCCTACGCCCTGACCGGCTCGGTCATCGCGAACGACCGCGCGGCGGCGGCGTACACGATGGACAAGCTCCGCTACGCGGCCGGCAACTTCTACATCAACGACAAGTCGACCGGCGCCGTCGTCGGCCAGCAGCCCTTCGGCGGCGGCCGCGCCTCCGGCACCAACGACAAGGCCGGCGCCCCGCAGAACCTGATGCGCTGGACCCTGACCCGCGCCATCAAGGAGACCCTGGCCCCGCCGACCGACTACACGTACCCGCACATGGGCTGAGACCCTCGCACCCGCCGGGCCAGGAAGCCGTCCAGCAGGACGGCGACCTGGCCCGCGTGCGTCAGCTCTCGCAGGTCGTACGGCCCGGGTGCCACCGGCAGGCGACCGCCGCGAAGCCGCCGTCCGCGACCACCGGCACGGCGAGGTCGTCGCCGTCGCGCACCGCGTGCGGTGTGCGGACGAGGCCCGACGGGCCGTCCGTGACCGTCTCCACCAGCCAGCGGCCCGCACCGAGACGTACCGGTACGTCCACGGTCTGCGCCGCGCCCGCGAACGTGCCGCCGATGAACCAGCGGCCGTCCGGCGCCTGCCGGGCGAGGACCGCGGCGCGCCCGGGGTCACCGGTCAGCAGCCGGGTCCGCTCCCAGCGTGCGGGCAGTTGCTCCAGGTAGCGGCGGGCCTCGGGACGGGCGTCGTACGACGCGGGGGTTCCGGCGAGGTTCTGGATGCCGGACTCGTACAGCACCGTCAGGCCCAGCTCACCCGCGTCCGAGGCCACGTTGGGACGGTACGGGCGGTGGAAGGCGCCCGGGGTGAAGTCCATCGAGCCGATGACGTTGCGGGTGAAGGGCAGGGACGCGAGATGCTCGGCCGTGTTGGTGCGCTTCTCCTCGCCGCCGACGCCCTCGAAGGTCAGCACCTGCGGCCAGGTGCGCTGCATGCCCTTCGGGATGGTCGAGCCGTGGAAGTTGACCATCAGGTGATGGCGGGCGGTGGCCTCCAGGACGTCGTCGTACCAGCGCATCCGTTCCTGGGACTCCGAGTCCATGAAGTCGATCTTGACGCCCGCCACGCCCCAGCGTTCCAGCGTGGACAGCCACTTCTCACGCTCGACGGGGTCCGTGAGCAGTGTGTAGTGCAGCCAGACCTGGATCTTGACGCCCTTGGCCGCCCCGTACTTCACCAGCTCGGGCATCCAGTTCTTGGTCTGCCACTCGGGGTCGATGACTTCCCACTCGCCGGGCTTGAAGTACCAGCCCGCGTCCACGACCTCGTACGGCCAGCCCCGCTCGGCCGCGTAGTCGACGTACTTCTTCTGCGCGTCGAGGCTCTGCCCGGCCTCCTTGCCGCCCGCGAGCCAGGTCCACAGCGCCGGGCCCGGCTTGATCCAGGAGGTGTCACGGACGCGGGAGGGCGGGGCGAGGTCGTCGATGAAGGTCGACTGGGTGACGGTCGCCAGGTCGCCGGTGATGACCGCCCGCCAAGGGGTGGTGAGCCCGGAGCCCTCCTCGACCTGAACGGGTTCGTCGTTCCACAGGCCGACCTTGTACGTCGAGGAGCCCGCCTCGTGCGTCAAGTGGGCTCCGGAGTAGGTGCCGTTGAGGTCCGACTCGGCGATCAGGGCCCGGCCGCCGGGGGTGTTGAAGAGGGCCTGCATCGAGTACGAGCCGGCCGGCGGCTCCGTCGCGGACGCGTACCGGACGAAGGGCAGCTCGTTGTCGGCGCGGTACTTGCCGATGACCGCGTCCGAGCCCGCGGGCAGCGTGAACGCGGAGGTTTCGCGCAGGACGTCGCCCTGGTCCCGGGGGATCACGTAGCGGTAGGCGACGCCGTCGCGGGCCACCCGGGTCAGCAGGTCGACGCGGGCGCCGGACGCGGTACGGAAACGGAAGCGGGACTCGGTCATCAGGGCCACTCGGCGCTCGGACTTGCCGGTCGTGCTGGTGTAACTCTCCGCCACCGCACGGTCGGTGCGGCCGGTGAAGGTCAAGCCCTTGGAGAAGTCGGCCCGTTCGGTGACCAGGCCGACGGGCGAGGGCTCCAGGACCGTACGGTCGCCGCGTCTGACGGCGAGGCTGGGGTGGCCGTCCGCCGGGTCGAGCGCCACCACGGCCGTGGGCGAGCCGGGCGGACCCGTCACCTTCCAGGACCGTCCCTGGTCCGTCGGGTCGGCGAGGGCGGACGGCGCGGCCACCGCGGTGGCGAGCAGGGCGGAACAGAGTGTCAGGACGAGGGGGCGCGGCCTTAACAGGGCCGATATGGCGGGCATGCGGCTCTCCCTGTGACAGTCATCGGATGACTGTGAGGGTGGAGGTCTCGAATGAGGCTGTCAAGAAGGTGTGCAGTCCGACGGGGCCAAATACATCGGACAACTGGGCGGAATGACGCACTCCGCCGTCTCAGATAGTAGGAAGTCCGAGTAATTGTGGAGACAGACAGGACACCCTCCCTTAACTTTGTAGAAGCCGAACGTCTCGCTCGATCCAGCGAATGGCGGTCGTGAGCCGGGCCCTGTGCAGGCGATCCCTGCGGCACTGCTCCCCGCCGATCCGGCGTCTCGTAACCCCTGTCTGCACTCCATGATCTCGAAGGAGTCGATTCCCCATGGCCGAGACGACCGCCCGCCGTCGAGTCCGTCACATCTCCCGTACGAGCGAGTCCGACCGCAAGAACGCCGCCGCGGCCCTCCAGCGGGCCCTCGACCGCCGTGACAACGGCGGCTCGACCGGCCACTGAGCCGCGCGCAGGCCGTACGTACGGACCGGGAGCCGCACCCGTGCGAGGTGCGGCGCGGACTCACGCGCCGCGCCGCACCTCGAAATGGTCGATGCGCTCCCCGCTCTGCGCCAGCGCCGACACCGTGAGCCTGGGCCGCGCGCCGCTCTCCGCCTCCACCGAGAGGAAGGAGAACCCGCGGTAGCGCACCCGGGACCACTCCACGGTCTCCTTCCTGGACTGCTGCGTCTTCGTCCAGTGGAAGGACTCCACGGACTCGCGGTCCTTGACGTGCCCCTCGTAGCTCTCCTTCACGCCCTCCGGGAAGCCGTGCAGGTCCCGGCCGCCGCCGCCCGCCGTGACGTACACGATCCCGTCGCGGGTCGGGTCGGTCGAGGCGCCGATCGGGACCGGCCGGCCCACCTCGCCGTTCCTGATGGCGTCCGTGCGCTCGTAGAGGTGGTTGTGCCCGTTGATCACCAGGTCCACCTGGTGCTTCGCGAACAGCGGCAGCCACGCGGCGCGCACGCCCCCGTCGGAGGCGTGCGAGGAGGTCGAGTAGGCGCAGTGGTGGAAGAAGACCACGATGAAGTCGACCGAGGCGTCCGCCCGCAGCTCGGCCAGCTTCCTGTCCAGCCAGGCCGTCTGCCTGCCGTCGGTGTAGCCGAGGTTGGCCGGGATCTCGTACGACACGTCGTTGGCGTCCAGCGCCACGCAGGCCACGTTGCCGTAGGTGAACGCGTACACGCCCGGTGCCGTGCGCGGGTCGAAGCCGTTGTCCGGGAGGGACCAGCGGGCCAGTTGACCGCCGTAACCCTCGGGGGAGTACCAGGCCTCCATGTCGTGGTTGCCGGTCGTCACCATCCACGGGACCGACTTCGCGACCTGCTCGTTCTGCGTGAGGAACAGGTCCCAGAAGCCGGGGTCGTAGCCGTCCGTCCTCTCGCCGTGTCCGGTGCCGTCGGCGTAGCAGATGTCGCCCGCGTGGAGGTGGAAGGCGGGCTTCTGGCGCAGCAGGACATGGTCGTTGGCGGTGGCCGCCCGGCTGACTCCCTGGTCGCCGAAGGCCGTGAACACGAACCGCTCCGGGGTCGAGGGGGCGGTACGGAACGAGCCGATCGTCGAGCGGTGGGCGGGCGCGGCCGGGTCGAAGCCGTCGTGGCCGACGCCGTAGTAATACGTCGTGCCCGGGAGCAGACCGTCCAGGGCCGCGTGCACATAGAACTGGTCCAGCGCCGACCGCACCCCGCTCACCCCGGGCGTGTGCAGAGCGCGCACCTCGGCCTCGGTCTTGCGGCTCAGCTCGTCGGGCCGGGTGCCGAGGCGGACGTACGGCTTGCGGACGGCGACCGGCACCTGCCAGGAGATCCGCATCCGGGTCCGCGGGTCGGTACCGAACGCGAGATGGCGGCCGAAGGGCGCGACGGCCGAGCCGGGCACCCGCGACGCGGTCGAGGCGGCGGCGGACGACGGCCCGGTGGCCGTGCTCCTCGGACCGTCGCCCGAACACCCCGTCAGCAGACCCCCCGCCACCGCGCCCGCCGTCACCAGCGCGCGGCGCCGGGACAGCCGGGTGCGCAGGTACTCGTGCTGCTCGGCCATGCTCATCCGGCGCGCGAGCGCGGGCTGAATGCCGCAGTCGGGGGTCTCCATGAGGGAGACGTTCCCGGCGAACCCCGACGGCGGTCCTGCGTACGGGTGAATACGCGGCAAAGGGTTGAGGTGAGCGCGCTCCGGCGTGTCCGTATCGCGGACGCGTCGTGTCATCCCATGGGACCAGGAGTACGGTGCCGACATGTCTCGCAGCATCAATCTCGCAGTGATCCCCGGTGACGGCATCGGCCAGGAAGTCGTGGCCGAAGGCCTGAAGGTCCTCTCGGCCGTCCTTCCGCAGGATGTGAAGCTGGAGACCAAGGACTACGACTTCGGCGCCGCGCGTTACCACGCGACCGGTGAGACGCTCACCGACGCCGACCTCGACGCCCTGAAGCAGCACGACGCCATCCTGCTCGGCGCGATCGGCGACCCGAGTGTCCCCTCCGGCGTCCTGGAGCGCGGCTTCCTGCTCAAGCTCCGCTTCGCCTTCGACCACCACGTCAACCTGCGTCCCTCGAAGCTCCTTCCGGGTGTCGCCACCCCGCTGGCCGGCGAGCCGCAGATCGACTTCGTGGTCGTCCGCGAGGGCACCGAGGGCCCGTACACCGGCAATGGCGGCACCATCCGCAAGGGCACCGAGCACGAGGTCGCCACCGAGGTCTCCGTCAACACGGCCTTCGGTGTCGAGCGCGTGGTCCGGGACGCGTTCGCCCGTGCGCAGGCCCGCCCGCGCAAGAAGCTGGCGCTGATCCACAAGAACAACGTGCTGACCTTCGCGGGTCACCTGTGGACCGACGTCTTCAACAGGGTGGCCACGGAGTTCCCCGACGTCACCACCGAGTACATGCACGTGGACGCGGCGACCATCTACCTGGTCACCCAGCCCGAGCGCTTCGACGTGATCGTCACCGACAACCTCTTCGGCGACATCATCACCGACCTCGCCGCGGCCGTCTCCGGCGGCATCGGCGTCGCCGCGAGCGGGAACATCAACCCGTCCGGCGAGTTCCCCTCGATGTTCGAGCCCGTGCACGGCTCGGCCCCGGACATCGCCGGCCAGGGCAAGGCCGACCCCACCGCCACGGTCCTGTCCGTCGCCCTGCTGCTGCGTCACCTCGGCTACGAGGCCGAGGCCGCCCGTATCGACGAGGCCGTCTCCGTCGACCTCGCGGAGCGCACCGGAAAGCCGGCCCGCAGCACCTCCGAGATCGGCGACGCGCTCGCCGTACGCGTAGCCGGCTGACCCGCCGCGCTTTCCGCAAGCCGCCGGGTCACTGAGCACCCGGCGGCTTTCGCATGTCCCCGCCGGGTGCCACCATCATCCCCTGGGCCGCATTCACGCTGTTTTCGTCCATGGCTCCCCGCAAGCGATAATCGAACGCGGAGCCGCGGAATGAGGGAATGCTCGGACGTCCTAACACTGGCCACTGGCAGTACGGGCGTGAGCGCGGCCCGTCACTACAACCGGTGAAGGACACCACTCATGACGACGCCCACGACGATCGAGCTCAAGCCCTCCGCCAGCCCGCTCTCCGCCGCCGAGCGCGAAACGATCCTGGCCAACCCCGGGTTCGGCCGCCACTTCACCGACCACATGGTGACGATCAAGTGGACCGAGGGGCGGGGCTGGCACGAGGCGCAGCTCGTCCCGTACGGGCCGATCTCCCTCGACCCCTCCACCCACGTCCTGCACTACGGCCAGGAGATCTTCGAGGGCCTGAAGGCGTACCGCCAGTCCGACGGCTCGGTCGCGGTCTTCCGCCCCGAGGCCAACGCCCGCCGCTTCCGCACCTCCGCCCGCCGCATGGCCATGGCCGAGCTGCCCGAGGAGCTGTTCATCGCGGCCCTCGACGCGCTGCTCGGCCAGGACGCCGACTGGGTGCCGCCGCACGGCGGCGAGAAGTCCCTGTACCTACGGCCGTTCATGTTCGCCACGGAGGCCGCGCTCGGCGTGCACCCGGCGAACGAGTACCTGTTCATGCTGATCGCCTCCCCCTCCGGCGCCTACTTCGCCGGCGGCGTCAAGCCGGTCACCATCTGGGTCTCCGAGGACTACGTGCGCGCGGTCCCCGGCGGCACCGGTGACGCCAAGACCGGCGGCAACTACGCGGCCTCCCTGCTGCCGCAGGCCGAGGCCGCGGCCAACGGCTGCGACCAGGTCGTCTACCTCGACGCGGTGACCCGCACCAAGGTCGAGGAGTCCGGCTCCATGAACATCGCCTTCGTCTACGGCGACCGCATCGTCACCCCGGAGCTGACCGGCTCCATCCTGGAGGGCATCACCCGCGACTCCCTCCTCCAGGTCGCCCGGGACCTCGGCTACAAGGCGGAGGAGGGCGTCATCACCCTCGACCAGTGGCGTGCCGACGCCGCCTCCGGCGACCTCACCGAGGTCTTCGCCTGCGGCACCGCGGCCGTGGTCACGCCCATCGGCCACGTCAAGACGAAGTCCGACGCCTGGACCCACGGCGACGGCACCCCCGGCCCGGTCACCCTCCGCCTGCGCGAGGCCCTGCTGGGCATCCAGCGGGGCGTGACGGAGGACAAGCACGGCTGGATGCACAAGCTGGGCTGACAGCCCCGCACTCGACGACGCGGCCCGTCCCGGTCCCGGGGCGGGCCGCGTCGTGCGGAACGGGGGCGCAGACGCGCCGTCACCCGCGAGCGGGAGTTGCTCTACTCGGTGAGCGCGGGCGCCCGGCGCATCGGCCTCGGCAGCCGCTCCGTCCAGCTGGTCCCCGACGACACCAACGGCCACTACGACGGCTTCGTCCGCCGACTCCCCTGAGCCTGACGGGCCCCGGTTGAGAGATCGGCATCCAGGCGAGAAAGATCAGGGGCTCGCATGCTGAGACGGGCGGTGAGCACGGGGGCGGATTGTGCCAGACTGCCCCCGTGCTCTCGTTCGCCATGATTATTGGCAGCAGGCGCGCCGGTCCGCAGTGACCGCCACGTACGACCACGTACGGGCGGACACCGTCGTCCTCGACCCGCGCGCAGACCTCTCGCACCCGCGAGAGGTTTTTCGCATTTCTGGCCCACCCGAAGCCGGAGGCGAGAGCGCGAGGGACCATGTGGGGGCGGTGGAGCCGGTCATTCCGGTAGACCGAGATCCAACACAGGAGCCTTGACACCATGACCGAAACCAGCGAGCTCGACGACTCGTTCCACGTCTTCGACACCACCCTGCGCGACGGCGCCCAGCGGGAGGGCATCAACCTCACCGTCGCGGACAAGCTGGCCATCGCACGGCACCTGGACGACTTCGGCGTGGGATTCATCGAGGGCGGCTGGCCCGGCGCCAACCCGCGCGACACCGAGTTCTTCGCCCGCGCCCAGCAGGAGATCGACTTCCGGCACGCCCAGTTGGTCGCCTTCGGCGCGACCCGACGCCCCGGTGCCAAGGCGTCCGAGGACCCGCAGGTCAGAGCGTTGCTCGACTCGGGTGCCCCGGTGGTCACCCTGGTGGCGAAGTCGCACGACCGTCATGTCGAGCTCGCCCTGCGCACCACGCTGGACGAGAACCTGGAGATGGTCCGCGACACCGTCTCCTTCCTGCGCGAGCAGGGCCGCCGCGTCTTCGTCGACTGCGAGCACTTCTTCGACGGCTACCGCGCCAACCCGGAGTACGCGAAGGCCGTCGTACGGGCCGCCTCCGAGGCCGGCGCGTCCGTCGTGATCCTCTGCGACACCAACGGCGGCATGCTCCCGGCGCAGGTCCAGGCGGTCGTGTCCACGGTCCTGGCCGACACCGGTGCCCGGCTCGGCATCCACGCCCAGGACGACACCGGCTGCGCGGTCGCCAACACCCTGGCCGCCGTGGACGCGGGCGCCACCCACGTCCAGTGCACGGCGAACGGCTACGGCGAGCGGGTCGGCAACGCCAACCTGTTCCCGGTCGTCGCCGCCCTGGAGCTGAAGTACGGCAAGAAGGTCCTCCCCGACGGCCGCCTGCGCGAGATGACCCGCATCTCCCACGCCATCGCCGAGGTCGTCAACCTCACCCCGTCCACCCACCAGCCCTACGTCGGCGTCTCCGCCTTCGCCCACAAGGCGGGCCTGCACGCCTCGGCCATCAAGGTCGACCCGGACCTGTACCAGCACATCGACCCGGAGCAGGTCGGCAACACCATGCGGATGCTGGTCTCCGACATGGCGGGCCGCGCCTCGGTCGAGCTCAAGGGCAAGGAACTCGGCGTCGACCTCGGCGGCGACCGCGAACTGGTCGGCCGGGTCGTGGACCGGGTCAAGGAGCGTGAACTGAGGGGCTACACGTACGAGGCGGCGGACGCGTCCTTCGAACTCCTCCTGCGCGCCGAGATCGAGGGCAAGCCCCTCAAGTACTTCGAGGTCGAGTCCTGGCGCGCGATCGTCGAGGACCGCCCCGACGGCACCCACGCCAACGAGGCCACGGTCAAGCTCTACGCCAAGGGCGAGCGCATCGTCGCCACGGCGGAGGGCAACGGCCCCGTCAACGCCCTCGACCGGGCCCTGAGGGTGGCACTGGAGAAGATCTACCCCCAGCTCGCCAAGCTGGATCTGGTCGACTACAAGGTCCGCATCCTGGAAGGCGTCCACGGCACCCAGTCCACCACCCGCGTCCTGATCTCCACCTCCGACGGAGCGGGCGAGTGGTCGACGGTGGGCGTCGCGGAGAACGTGATCGCCGCCTCGTGGCAGGCCCTGGAGGACGCGTACGCGTACGGGTTGCTGCGGGCGGGGGTGGAGCCGGCGGCGGAGTAGGGCTCTGGGGGGGCACCGGTTCGCTCACGGCGTGAGGCACGTCCTCGCTGCTCACCGGGCGCCTGCAGGCAGGCGGGGAGAGGCCGCCGACGGCCTGGGCGCCCGGCTGCCCACCCACCCGATTCCCGGCCTTTCGGGTACGTTCGAGGTATGAAGGCCGCGACACTTCCCCGAGGCCCCGTCGGACTGCTGATCGCTCTGGCGCTCGTCGTCCTGACCGCCCTGGCGGCCCTGACGGCGGGCGCCCCGCGTGCCTCCGCGGCAACCGGCGTCTCGACGATCGCCGCATCGCTCCGCGAGAACCCGGTCTACGTCGATCCGGCCGCGCGCGCACAGCTGTCGTCGGCGGACGCCGACGTGCTCGCCCGGCAGATCAAGAAGGCGGACAAGCCGCTGTTCCTCGCCGTGCTGCCCGCCGGCTACCCCACCCAGGACCTCTTCACGAAGTTGCGCACCGCCACCGGGATCACCGGCCTGTACGGGGTCCGCCTCGGTGACCGCTTCGACGCCCGGGCCGACGCCGCCGTCCTGCCGCGGGCCGCCGTGCACAACCTCGCCACCACCGTCGCGGGCGAGGACGCCAGGGCCCAGCTGAACGACTTCACCGACAGCGCCCTCACCACCATGGGCGGTTCGGCCCCCTCCACCTGGAACTCCTCCGGTGACGACGGCAGCGGCGTGCCCACGACCGGCCTGATCACCACCGGGATCGTCCTGGCCGTCGCCGGCGCGGGCGCCTACACCCTGGTCCGGCGCAACCGGCGCCGGCACGCGGAGGAGCAGCGGGCCGCGCTGGAGAAGCTGCGGGTGGTCGTCGACGAGGACATCACCGCGTTCGGCGAGGAACTGGACCGGCTCGACTTCCATCCGGCGGAGGTGGGCGCGGACGACACCATGCGCGCGGACTACGAGCGGGCGCTGGACGCCTACGACCGGGCGAAGTCGGCCATGGCGGAGGCCGGGAAACCGGAGGACGTACGGGCCGTCACCCAGGCCCTGGAGGACGGCCGCTTCTCGCTCGCCTCGCTGGCGGCCCGCCGCGAGGGCCGGCCGCTGCCCGACCGCCGGCCGCCCTGCTTCTTCGACCCGCGCCACGGCCCCTCGGTCGCCGACATGACCTGGACGCCTCCGGGCGGCGCGACCCGCGAGGTCCCGGTCTGCGCGGCCGACCGGACCCGGCTCGCCGACGGCCGCGACCCGGTGGTCCGCGAGGTCGACACCGAGTACGGCCGCCGCCCGTACTGGGACGCGGGGCCCGCCTACGGTCCCTGGGCGGGGGGCTACTTCGGCGGCGGCATCCTGCCCGGCCTGCTCGTCGGCACCCTGCTCGGCAGCATGATGGCCGGTCCGGCCTACGCGGCCGACTACGGCTCGGGTTACGGCGACTTCGGCTCGGGCGGCTACGAGGGCGGCGACCTGTCGGGCGCCGACTTCAACTCCGACGACTTCGGCGGGGGGTTCGGCGGGGGAGGGGACTTCGGCGGCGGCGACTTCGGCGGGGGCGGCGGGGACTTCGGCGGCGGGTTCTGACCCGTTCGACCAGGCGTGGGGACGCGGGCACGGGCCCGGCGCGGGACAGCGCCGGGCCCGTGGACGTCGTACGGGACGCGGGATGCGGGAGACGTACGAGGAGCGGCGCGCGTCAGAGGGAGGAAGCCGCCGAGGCGATGGCGGAGGCGAAGGTGGAGACCTCCGAGTAGACGCCGGGGGCGTTGGGGCGGGCGCAGCCTTGGCCCCAGCTGACGATGCCGACCTGGATCCAGGCGTTCGCGGAGTCGCGGCGGAACATCGGGCCGCCGGAGTCGCCCTGGCAGGTGTCGACGCCGCCGGCCGCGTAGCCGGCGCATATCTCGTCGCTCGCGACCAGACCGCTGTAACCGCTGTAGGAGCGGCAGGTGGCGTCGCTGATGAACGGCACGGTGGCCTTGAGCAGGTAGCGCTGCTGGGCACCGCCCTCGGTGGCCGCGCCCCAGCCGGCGACCGTGAAGGTGCCGGTGTTGTACTGCGTGGTCGTGGCGATCTTCAAGGTCGGCAGGTTGATCGGCTGCGCGAGCTTGATGAGCGCCCAGTCCTTGCCGTTGCCGTTGTAGCCGGGGGCCCGGTAGACGTACGTGGACCTGACCTGGACGCGGCCGGTGGTGGACTGCAGGTCCGCGACCCCGGCGGTGGCGGTGATGCTGGTGTTGGCTCCGGTGCCGCTGACGCAGTGCGCGGCGGTGAGCACGATCTGCTGGGTGTAGAGCGCGCCGCCACAGCCCATCGAGAGCCGGACCATGAACGGGAACTCGCCCTGGGCGGCGCGGGTTCCGCCGATGACGGGCGAGGGGGCGGCCTGGGCGGCCGAGACGGGCTGAAGACTGGCGACCGCGAGGGCGACGGCGCCGACGGCCGCGCATCTCTTGAGGGCCGTGAGGAGCTTCTTCAACGTGGTGCCCTTCTGTGGGGGGTTGAGCTGCGGATTCGAGCAACCGAAACCCAGAATTGACGTGCGCATGACAGTGCTGGCAATAAAGATTTGCCTATGGACTGGCATGGGCAGGACAAAATCTGATGGTGGATTATGAGAACGCCGTGAGTGCTCACACAAGGGGCGGGATTCGGCCACCCCACTCCGGTCACTCCACGCGGGTCACGGCAGCCGCGGCACGACCAGCCCCGACTCGTACGCCCTGACGACCGCCTGAGTCCGGTCCCTGAGCCCCAGTTTGGACAGGATGCGGCTGACGTGCGTCTTCACCGTCTCCTCGCCCACGCCCAGCCGCTCGGCGATCTCCGGGTTGGACAGCCCCTCCGCCAGCAGCCGCAGGACGTCCGTCTCGCGCGGGGTGAGTCCGGACAGCGTGCCCGGCGCCGGCGCCCGGGGGCGCAGCCGGGCGAACTCGGCGATCAGCCGCCGGGTGACAGCGGGCGCCAGCAGCGCCTCCCCGGCGGCGACGACCCGCACCGCCTCGAAGAGCCGTTCCGCGGTCACGTCCTTCAACAGGAACCCGCTCGCCCCGGCGGCCAGGGCGTCGTACACGTGCTCGTCGAGATCGAAGGTGGTCAGCACCAGCACCCGCGGCGCCGTCACCCCGCCCCGCAGCCGCGCGGTCGCCTCGATGCCGTCCATGACCGGCATCCGTACGTCCATCAAAACCACGTCGGGCGACTGCTCCCGGCACCCCCGCACCGCCTCGGCGCCGTCGCGGGCGGTGCCGACGACCGTGAAGTCGCTCTGTGTGGCGAGGAGCCCGGCGTAACCGGCCCGGACGACCTCGTGGTCGTCGGCCACCACCAGACGGATTCCGGCGCGCGGGCCGGCGGTCACGCGAGGGCCTCCGTCCCGGTCGGCAGCCGGGCCTCGACCAGGAACCCGCCACCGGGTGCCGCACCGGTACGCAGCGAGCCGCCGACGGTCGCCACCCGCTCCCGCATCCCGAGCAGCCCGTGACCGTCGCCACCGGGGGAGGGACGGTTGCCGTCGCCGCATGCGGGACCGGGCCCGTTGTCCCGCACCCGCACCCCCAACCCGCCCGCCCCGTATCGCAGTTCCACGTCGACGGCAGCCCCCGGCGCATGACGCCGCGCGTTGGTCAGAGCCTCCTGGACGATCCGGTACGCCGTGACCTCGACGCCCGGATCGAGCGGGGCGACCGGGCCGCTGACGATCAGCCGGGTCCGGGCACCGGCCGCGTCCCGCGACGCGTCGACCAGCTCCAGGAGCTGCCCGATCCCGGGCTGCGGCCGCCGCCGAACGTCGGTCCCGTGAGCGGCGGCGTCCTCCCGCAGCACCCCCAGCAGCCGCCGCATCTCCGTCAGCGCGCCCCGGGCGGTGTCCCCGATGGCCAGCAGGCGGGCGGCGCCCTCGGCGGGGAGCCCCGGTGTGGTCAGCCGGGCGGTCTCCGCCTGCACCGCGATCATCGAGATGTGGTGGGCGACGACATCATGCAACTCCCGTGCGATCCGCGCCCGTTCACCACGTGCGGCATGCTCGACGAGGGTGTCGGCGAACGCCCGCTCGGTCGCGCTGTGCGCGAGCGACGTGGTGCGGGCCCGCTGGGTGATGCCGGTGGCCGCGGCGGCGGACGCGAGGGTCGCCACCAGCACCGCGACCACCCGGGTCGCCCCCTGGTCCCCCACCAGGGCGACGACCACGTACGGCACCAGGACCACCCCGGCGAGCCACGGCCACCCCGCCCGCCCCAGGACGAACACACAGACCAACTGGGCGACGACACCGCCGAGGGTGAGCGCCCGGAAGGGCACCAGCGCGAGCACACAGCCGAGGCTGAGGGCGAGGGCGGCCGGTACCCGAAAGCCGCGCTCACCTCCTACGACGAAGGCGAGCGGCGATGTGCCGGCGAGGGCGAGCAGCAGCACGACGGCGAGGTTGCCCCCGGTGCCGCCCTCCCGCACCAGCACCTCACCGACGGCCAGCACGACGGGCACCGCGGGAAGGACCCGTACAGCTCTCCTCACGGCCCCCGCCTCCACGGGCCGTGCGGTACTGGCCGGAACCGATCTCTCCTCGCCCACCCCGCCATTGTGCCGACCCCTCTCCCGCCCGGCGTCCCCCACGCGAGGGACCCGTCCGGCGTGACGACACCGTGCCGAACCCCGCCTAGCGTCCCTCCCCATGAGCGATGCCACCATCGAAGTCCGCAACCTGCGCAAACGGTTCGGCCGGACCCTCGCGGTCGACGGCCTCTCCTTCACGGTCGAGCCCGGCACGGTCACCGGCTTCGTCGGTCCCAACGGCGCGGGCAAGTCCACCACTTTGCGGACCGTCCTCGGTCTGGACGCCGCCGACGAGGGCGAGGCGCTCATCGGGGGCCGCCCGTACGCCGCCCTGCGCACCCCGCTCCTGGAGGTCGGCGCCCTTCTGGACGCCGCGGCGCTGCACCCCAGCCGCCGCGGCCGGGACCACCTGCGCTGGATGGCCCACTCCCACGGCCTGCCCGCGCACCGCGTGGACGCGGTCCTCGAACAGGTCGGCATGGAAACGGCGGCCAGGCGCAGGGCCGGCGGCTACTCCCTCGGCATGCGCCAACGTCTCGGCATCGCCGCGGCCCTCCTCGGCGATCCCCCGGTCCTGCTCCTCGACGAGCCGGCCAACGGCCTCGACCCCGAGGGCATCCAGTGGATCCGCGGTCTCCTGCGCCACCTGGCCGCCGAGGGCCGCGCGATCCTCGTCTCCAGCCATCTGATGAGCGAACTGGAGGACACCGCCGACCACTTGGTGGTCATCGGCCGGGGTCGCCTGATCGCCGACACGACCGTCGCCGATCTCCTGGCAGCCGCCTCCGGCGACCGCGTACGCCTGCGCACCGACTCCCGTGCGCAGGCGATGGAGCTCCTCGCCCGCGAGGGAGCCACCGTCGCCGTCGTCGACCGCGACACCCTCACGGTCAGCGGCCTGCCCGCCCAGCGCATCGTCGAGCTGCTGACCTCGGCCGGCGTCCCCTTCGCCGAAGTGGGCGCGCACCGCGCCGGCCTGGAGGAGGCGTACATGGAACTCACCCGGGACGCCGCCGAGTTCACCGCCACCACCGATGCCGACGAGTTCACCACCTCCACCGCCGCCACCTCCACCGCCGACGCCGACGCCGACGAGGTGACCCCATGACGACGACCGTCACCCCGTACCGCTCGCGACTCCACCCGGGCCGTACCGGCTTCGCCCATCTCCTGCGGGCGGAATGGACGAAGTTCTGGACGGTCCGGGCCTGGCCGCTGGTCCTGGCCGTGGCCGTCGTGATCACGGTGCTGATCTCCCAGCTCGGCGCGAGCGGCTCCACCGCCGGCGGCGGACCCGAGGTCACCCTCGGCCCCGACGGCACGGTGGTCACCGACGCCTTCCGCTTCACCCACCGCCCGCTGACCGGCGACGGCAGCGTCACGGTCCGGGTCACCGGTCTGAGGAGCGCGGACGGCAGAAGCCTGGAACCGTGGGCGAAGGCCGGGGTCATCGTCAAGCAGAACCTCGACCAGGGCTCCCCGTACGCGGCGGTGCTGGCCACCCCCGGCCACGGCGTCCGTATGCAGTGGAACTTCACCCACGACACGGCGGGCGGCACCGGCGACCTCACCACCGCCCCCCGCTGGCTGCGCCTGACCAGGACGGGTGACCGGCTCACGGGCTACGAGTCGGCCGATGGCCGCGGCTGGTCCAAGATCGGGACCGTAGGCCTCGCGGGTCTGCCGCGGACCGTCGAGGCGGGCCTGTTCCTGGCCACCCCGGCCCACCTGGTCGTGCACCGCGCGTTCGGCGGCACGAGCGAAAGGTACGGCGGCGGCCTCGTCACCGGCACCTACGACCACCTCGGCCTGAAGGGCACCTCGGCCGGCGCCCGGTGGACGAGCACCGACGTGGGCGGCGCCGCCCCCAACGGCCCGGCGCCGGAGAACGGCCCGCCGGGCAGCACACAGGTGTCCGCGGCCGGCGCCTACACCCTCACCGGCCGCGGAGACATCGCGCCCGACGAGAACGGGCCCGACACCGTCCAGATGAGCTTCCAGGGAGTCTTCGTGGGCCTCCTGTTCCTGGTCGCCCTCGGCGCGCTCTTCGTGACCGGCGAATACAAACGGGGCCTGATCCGTACGACGTTCACGGCGACGCCGGCCCGGGTGAAGGTCCTGGCGGCGAAGACGACGGTGATCGCCGTGCTGACCTTCGCGGCGGGACTGCTCGCCACCGCCCTCGGGTTCACGCTGGCCCAGAGCCGGCTGCGGGACAACGGCTTCCGACCGCCCGAGTTCCCCGACCTCTCCCTGCTGGACAGCCCGGCTCTGAGGGCGGTGGCGGGCAGCGCGGCCCTGCTGTCCCTGGTGGCGGTCCTGGCCCTGGCCCTGGGCGTGGTGCTCCGCAACAGCGCGGGCGCGATCGCGACGGTGGTGGTCCTCGTCGTCCTCCCGCAGATCCTGTCCTTCGCCTTCCCGTTGCCCGCCGCCCAGTGGCTGCTGCGGGTGACCCCGGCGGCGGCCTTCGCGATCCAGCAGGGCAAGACGTACTACCCGCAGGTGGCGCACAACTGCCTGCCCGAGAGCGGCTGTTACCCCCTCGCCCCCTGGAACGGCCTCGCCGTCCTGGCCGGGTACGCGGCGGCCGCCCTGCTCCTGGCGGCCTGGCGGCTGCGCCGGAGGGACGCGTGAGGTGGCTGCACGCGGAGTGGACGAAACTCCGCACCCTGCCGAGCACGTGGTGGCTGCTGACGGCGACGGTGGTCCTGACGGTGGCCGTGGCCGCCGCGGCGACCTCCTCCCTCACCTCCGCGGTGTGCGCGTCCCCTGCCGCCTGCCACGAGGACACGGTCCAACTGAGCCTGACGGGGGTCAGGCTGAGCCAGGCCGTCTGCCTGGTCCTGGGTGCCCTGTCCATGGGCGCGGAATACGGCACGGGCACGATCCGCACGACCCTCATGGCGATGCCGACGCGATGGCGCGCGCTCGCGGCGAAGGCGACGGCACTGTCGCTGGTGACGGCCGCCGCGGGCGCCGTGGGAATCCTGCTCTCCCTCGCGACGGCCCGCCTGATCCTCCCGGCGAACGGATTCGAGGCACCGAGCCTCACCGACGCCCCGACGCTCCGCGCCGCGACGGGCTCGGTCCTCGTCCTGACCCTGGTGGCCCTGCTGGGCCTGGCCCTGGCGACCCTTCTGCGGGACACGGCGGGCGCGCTCACCCTCGGCCTCGGTGTCCTCTACGTCGTCCCCCTCCTCGCCCACCTCGTCGCCTCACCGGTCTGGCAGCACCGACTGGAACGCTGGGCCCCGATGCCGGCGGCCCTGTCCGTCCAGGCCACCAGGGACCTGGACCGCCTGCCGATCGGCCCCTGGCCGGGACTGGGAGTGCTGGCGGCCTACGCGGGCGTGCTGTGCGTGGGGGGAGCGGTGGCGCTCGGCACACGGGACGCGTGACGGCGTACACCTGCGCGAGGCGCGACGTCGCCCGCACACGCGAGCGCCCGCCTCCCCATGCGGATCGGGGGGCGGGCGCGCTCAGGGGCGCGGTCGGCTGACCGGCGCCGACAGCTCACGCGTTCCTGATCGCCGAGATGTCGAAGTTCAGCTTGATCTTGTCGGAGACCAGCATGCCGCCCGTCTCCAGCGCCGCGTTCCAGGTCAGGCCCCAGTCGGAGCGCAGGATCTCCGCCTTGCCCTCGAAGCCGACGCGCTCGTTGCCGAAGGGGTCCTTCGCGGCGCCGTTGAACTCCAGGTCGATGGTGATCGGCTTGGTGGTGCCGAGTATCTCCAGGTCACCGGTGATGCGGTAGTCCTCGCCGCCCAGGGCCTCGGCCGACGTGGAGCGGAAGGTCATGGTCGGGAACTCGTCCGTCTTGAAGAAGTCCGCGCTCTTGAGGTGACCGTCGCGGTCCGCGGAGCCCGTGTCGATGCTGTCCATCTTGATGTCGAGGGAGGCCGTGGACGCGGACGGGTCGGTACCGTCCAGGTGCAGCGTGCCGGTGAAGTCGAGGAACTTGCCCTTGACGTTGGTGACCATGGCGTGCCGGGCCGTGAAGCCGATCGCGGAGTGGGACGGGTCGATCGTGTAGTCGCCGGTCAGGGCGGCGAGGTCGGGGTTCACGGCGGCGGGCGCCGCGGTGGTGGTGTCGGTGCTGTCCTTGCGGCCGAAGATGCCCATGATGTGCTCCAGGGGAGAGGATGTTGAATCTTCAACGAGGTGAACGGGAATGACGGTAGACCTATTCCGGGCCCGCGGCAACGGCATCGGCGAAATGTTGGCGTGAAGACCCCGAGGTGGTAGACGACGTGGTCATGACTCCCGACCGGCGAGCCCTGCCCTCCACGAGGTCCAGCCGCAGAGCGCTCCTGCTCACGGCCGCGTTCCTGGCGACGACGGCCGCGGCGGCCCCCGGATTCCGTGCCGGCGGCGATCCCCGGCAGCCCTCCGGCGCCGCGGCCGACCCGTACGCCGTCCTGCGCCGGCGCTGGCTCGACATCTCTCTCGGCACCGGCTACGACCCGACCGACGAGCCCTACGCCTCACGCCTCGCCGAGACCGGCGACCTCGCCCGCGGCTTCCGCGCGTCCATGGCCCCCGCCGCCGACCGGCTGTGGCCGGGCAACCCCTACGACCCGCCCGCCGGTATCACCCAGAGCTACGCCCGCCTGTGGACCATGACCCAGGCGTACACCCAGGAGGGCACCGGTTCGACCGGTGACGAGGGGCTCCGCACCGACGTACTGCGCGGCCTCGACCACCTCTCGGCCACGATCTACCACCCCTCCACCACCCGCTACGGCAACTGGTGGGAATGGCAGATCGGCAGCCCGCGCCTGCTCATGGACATCGCGATCGCCCTGTACGACCACCTCACCGACGCCCAGCGGGAAGCCGCCTGCGCCGCCGTCGACCACTTCATCCCGGACGCGATGCTCACCGACTACTCCGGCACCTCCACCGGCGCCAACCGTGTCGACCTGTGCCGTTCCGTCGCCCTGCGTGGCGTCCTGGGCCGCGCCCCCGACCGGATCGCCCTCGCCCGTGACGCGCTCTCACCGGTCTTCCCGTACGTCACCCAGGGGGACGGCCTCTACGCCGACGGCTCGTTCGTCCAGCACACCCAGGTCGCCTACTCGGGGACGTACGGCCAGGTCATGCTCGACGGACTCGGCCGCCTCTTCGCGCTGCTCGCCGGATCCGCGTGGGAGGTGACCGACCCGAACCGGCAGATCGTCCTGGACAGCGTGGAGCACGCCTTCGCCCCGCTGATCCACGACGGGTTGGCGATGGACAGCGTCAACGGCCGCGCCATCAGCCGCGGTTACCTCAAGGGCGACGACCGCCAGGTCATGCGCGGCGACCACTACCACGGCCAGGGCATCATCGCGGCGATCGCCCTGCTCGCCGCCGGCGCGAGTCGCGAGGAGCGGGAGCGCTGGTACGCCCGTGTCAAAGGCTGGATCGAACGGGACACGTCGGCACCGGTCCTGATGGCCCGTCAGTACGGCGTCGCGGACCTGGCCCGGCTGCACGCGGTGGCCGACTCCCCGGTCGGGGCCGCCCCGGAACCCGTCGGCCACCGGCTCTTCCCGGCGATGGACCGGGCGGTCCACCGCCGGGACGCCTTCACCGCCGCCATCGCCATGGCGAGCGACCGCATCGCCTTCTACGAGTGCGGCAACGGCGAGAACCCGCGCGGCTGGCACACGGGCGCCGGGATGGTCTATTGGTGGCCTGCCGGTGGGGTCGGTGAGGCCAGTGGGGCCGGTGGGGCCGGTCGGTACGGTGGGGCGGGTCGGTCCGGTTGGTCCAGTCGGTCCAGTCGGTCCGATCAGTACACAGACTGGTTCTGGCCGACCGTCGACTGGTACCGCCTCCCCGGCACCACCGTCTCCACCAAGCGCCTCCCGGACCGGGCGGGCGGCGAGTGGGGCGAGCCCAAGCCCGACGTCCGCTGGGTCGGCGGTACCACCGACGGCGAGTTCGCGGCCATCGGCCAGCACCTGAAGGGTCTGGGCTCCACCCTCCAGGCCCGCAAGAGCTGGTTCTGCGTGGCGGACGCGGTCATCTGCCTCGGCGCCGGCATCACCTGCGGGGACGGTGTCCCGGTCGAGACGGTCGTCGACAACCGCAACCTGGGGGAGAACGGCACCCAGACCTTCGTGCGCGGCCACGGCTGGGCCCACCTGGAGGACCACGGGGGCTGGATCGTCCCCGAGGGGTCCCTGCGGACCCTGCGCGAGGACCGCACCGGCGCCTGGTCCGACATCAACACCGGCAGCGCCACCGAGCGCCGCACCCGCCGCTGGCAGACCCTGTGGCTGGACCACGGCACCGACCCGACGGACGCCTCGTACCTCTACGTCCTCCTGCCCGGAGCCTCCCGCCGCACGGTCGCCGCTCGCGCCGCCGACCGTCACTGGCTGTCGGTCCTCGCCAACGACAGCGCCTGCCAGGCGGTCCGGGTCCCCTCGCTCGGCCTCACGGCCGCGAACTTCTGGCGGGCCGGTACGGCGGCCGGGCTGACCGCGTCCGCCGGTGCGAGCGTGCTGCTCCGCCGCCGGGGCCGTACCGCTAGCCTCTGCGTGAGCGAGCCTCCCCGTACGGGCGTACCCCTGCGGATCACCTGGGACCACCCCGTGCGCGAGGTGATCCGGGCGGACGACACGGTCGAGGCGCACGTGGTGCCTTCTACCGACGGCCGACTGGACCTGAGTGTCACTCCGGGGAGGGCATGTGCCACCCACGAATGTGAGGTGACTCTCAGCTGACGACTTTGTACGACCTCTACAAGCCCGATCCCCTCTGAGCAGTCGGAACGCCTGCATGCGCCTGCGGTTCTGTTCAGTGGTACCAGGAAAACGGTCCGGAGACTGTACGGAGTCGACGGCGAGCTTTTCTTGGTGGTGTTCGTAAGGTCGCTACATGACCGTTTTGGATGAGGCGCCGGGTGAGTCGACGGACGAGCTGACGAGTGAGCCGACCGACGCGCGTGGGCGGGTCGCCGAGCTGCACGGGATCCGTGAGCAGGCGCTGGCCGGCCCCAGCGAGAAGGCGACCGAGGCGCAGCACGCCAAGGGCAAGCTGACCGCGCGTGAGCGCATCGAGCTGCTCCTGGACGCGGGCTCCTTCCGGGAGGTCGAGCAGCTGCGCCGGCACCGGGCGACCGGGTTCGGCCTGGAGGCCAAGAAGCCGTACACGGACGGTGTCATCACCGGCTGGGGCACGGTGGAGGGCCGCACGGTCTTCGTCTACGCCCACGACTTCCGGATCTTCGGCGGCGCGCTGGGCGAGGCCCACGCCACCAAGATCCACAAGATCATGGACATGGCCATCGCGGCCGGGGCGCCCCTGGTGTCCCTGAACGACGGCGCGGGCGCCCGCATCCAGGAGGGTGTGTCCGCCCTCGCCGGCTACGGCGGCATCTTCCAGCGCAACACCAAGGCGTCCGGGGTCATCCCGCAGATCAGCGTGATGCTCGGCCCGTGCGCGGGCGGCGCGGCCTACAGCCCCGCCCTCACCGACTTCGTGTTCATGGTCCGCGAGACCTCCCAGATGTTCATCACGGGCCCGGACGTGGTCAAGGCCGTGACGGGCGAGGAGATCACCCAGAACGGCCTGGGCGGCGCCGACGTGCACGCAGAGACCTCGGGCGTGTGCCACTTCGCCTACGACGACGAGGAGACGTGCCTCGCCGAGGTGCGCTACCTGCTGTCGATGCTCCCGCAGAACAACCGCGAGAACCCGCCGCGCGCGGAGTCCACGGACGCGCCGGACCGCCGTTCGGACGTCCTGCTGGACCTGGTCCCGGCCGACGGCAACCGCCCGTACGACATGACCAAGGTCATCGAGGAGATCGTCGACGACGGCGACTACCTGGAGGTCCACGAGCGCTGGGCCCGCAACATCATCTGCGCGCTGGCACGTCTGGACGGCCAGGTGGTGGGCATCGTGGCCAACCAGCCGCAGTCCCTGGCCGGTGTCCTGGACATCGAGGCGTCGGAAAAAGCTGCGCGCTTTGTCCAGATGTGTGACGCTTTCAATATCCCGATCGTCACGTTCCTGGACGTGCCCGGGTTCCTCCCGGGCGTCGACCAGGAACACGGCGGAATCATCCGCCACGGCGCGAAGCTGCTGTACGCCTACTGCAACGCGACGGTGCCGCGGATCTCCCTGATCCTGCGCAAGGCCTACGGAGGTGCGTACATCGTCATGGACAGCCAGTCCATCGGTGCGGACCTGACGTACGCCTGGCCGACGAACGAGATCGCCGTGATGGGCGCCGAGGGTGCCGCCAACGTCATCTTCCGCCGCCAGATCGCCGAGGCGGAGGATCCCGAGGCCATGCGGGCCCGCATGGTCAAGGAGTACAAGTCCGAGCTCATGCATCCGTACTACGCGGCCGAGCGCGGTCTGGTCGACGACGTCATCGATCCGGCGGAAACCCGCGAGATCCTCATCCAGTCCCTGGCGATGCTGCACACCAAGCACGCCGACCTGCCGTCCCGCAAGCACGGCAACCCCCCGCAGTAACCCAGCGGAACATCTGCGGTACCCCCGCGGAAACCTCTCTCACGGAGACTGAGACCTATGAGCACCCCTGACATTCGTGTCGAGAAGGGCCACGCGGAGCCCGAGGAAGTCGCCGCCATCACGGCCATCCTCCTGGCTCGCGCGGCGGCCGCCCCGTCCGCCGCCCCGACCCACCGCGGCCGCCCGAAGGCCGGCTGGCGCCGCCTGGAGCGCGAGCCCGGCTTCCGCGCCCCGCACAGCTGGCACTGAGCCGTACGACGTCATAAGGAAGGGCCCCTCTCACAAGAGGGGCCCTTCCGCTTGCCCAGGGGGGCGGGGCGGTACCGATGCGCGGCTCCGCCGCGTGGGCGCGATCGGCCACAGACTGCCCGCAGACGGCCGACGACCATCCGAGGCAGCCCAGTGGCCGCACGTCCACTACCGCAAGCGAGCCATCAAAGCGTGCTCCACCAGAGTGATCAGCGCAGACTTGGCGTCAGCGCGATGGCGGGCGTCCGTCGTGATGATGGGGGTGTCCGGGCCGATCTGGAGCGCCTCGCGCACCTCGTCGGGGTTGTACGGCTGCTGCCCGTCGAAGCCGTTGAGGGCGATGACGAACGGCAGGCCGCTGTTCTCGAAGTAGTCGACGGCCGGGAAGCAGTCGGCGAGCCGGCGGGTGTCCACCAGGACGATCGCGCCGATCGCGCCGCGCACGAGGTCGTCCCACATGAACCAGAAGCGGTCCTGGCCGGGGGTGCCGAACAGGTACAGGATCAGGTCCTGGTCCAGGGTGATGCGGCCGAAGTCCATGGCGACCGTGGTGGTCGTCTTGTCCCCGGTGTGGGTCAGGTCGTCGATGCCCGCCGAAGCTGACGTCATGACGGCCTCGGTGCGCAGCGGGTTGATCTCCGAGACGGCGCCGACGAACGTGGTCTTGCCCACGCCGAAGCCGCCAGCCACCACGATCTTCGCGGACGTGGTGGAGCGGGAAGGCCCTCCGCTAGAGCTTGCGAAGTCCACTGAGCACCCTTTCGAGCAGTGTCACGTCTGGCTGGCCGCCGGCGTTCTCGTCGCCGCCGGGCTGATGGATGGCGACCAGGCCCGCCTCCGCCAAGTCGGCGACGAGGATCCTGGCCACGCCGAGAGGGATTGTCAGGAGGGCCGAGATCTCGGCTACCGACTTGATCTCACGGCAGAGGTGGCAGATCCGCTGATGCTCGGGCAGCTGGCCCTGCATCTGGTGCGGCTGCGCGGTGGTGTGCACCAGCGCCTCGATGGCGAGCTGGTAACGCGGGCGGGTCCGGCCACCGGTCATGGCGTACGGACGCACCAGCGGGTTGTTCGACGCCCCTGCGGGCGCGGGCTCAGGGTTGCGTCGCTGCGGCTGCACGGGCTGGATGCGCGGCGCCGGCGGCTGGTCGTACGGCGAGGGCCCAGGACCTTGGGGGTGCTGGGGCGCATACGGCTGCTGACGCCGCTGGCTCGGAGTGGAGGGGAAGTTGTAACGGTTGGGGTTCTGGGAACTGTCGCCCTGACCCTGGGCAGGGCCGTACGACCAGTTACCCGAAGGTGAACCGCCTGGGGGTGTTGCCACTCTCTCTCCTCCTCCGACTGTGCCGGGGCACCCAACGCTGTGGAGCCGCGTCCCGAAACCTTATGGCCTCGGGACGCCAAAACGCACCGTCTGTCTGTCAGTTGAGCAGGCTCCCCTGGAGCTCCGCACGCAGATCGGGCGTCAGGACCGTGCCGGCACGGTCCACCAGGAGCGCCATCTCGTACCCGATGAGGCCGATGTCCGCCTCCGGATGCGCGAGAACCGCGAGCGACGAACCGTCGGAGATGGACATGATGAAGAGGAATCCCCGCTCCATCTCCACAACCGTCTGGTTCACGCTGCCGCCCTCGAAGATGCGGGAGGCGCCTGCCGTCAGAGACGTCAGACCGGAGGCGACGGCCGCGAGCTGGTCGGCACGGTCGCGCGGAAAGCCTTCGGACATCGCCAGAAGGAGTCCGTCGGCGGAGACCACCACCGTGTGGGACACCCCAGGGGTGTTGTCCACGAAGTTGGTGATCAACCAGTTCAGGTTCTGCGCCGCCTGGCTCATCGGGCTCACACTAACGCTCCTGGTTGTAGGTGCTGTCAGGACCGAAGCCCTGGCCGTTCGTTTCACTGCCTGCGTTACGTCCCCGCTGGACCCCTCGGCGCAGGTTGCTCAACCTGCCCCGGACGTCCTCGGGAGCGCGGGAGACCTGTGGGCCTCCCTGAGGGGTGGCTTCGGCGGCTCCCTCGACCAGGTTGGCCTTGGGCACCCGCCGCGGCAGACCGGAGGAGGTCACCCCGCCCGCCTTGGGCTTCCGGAGCTGCGAGGCCTGCTGCCAGCGCGCGTCGTTGGCCGAGCGCCAGGAGTCGGTGCCGTCGGCTCTCCGGCGCGGGAGCCGACGGTTCCTGGGTCGTGTGCCGCGCGCCGCCCGAGCCGTTCACGCCGCTCGCGGTGGATCCGCGGCGGGGGAGCCCGGCATCGGTCAGCTCGTGGGCGACGGAGGGGGTCGGTCCCGGACGATCGAAGCCTACGCTTTCCTGCTCGCTCACGTCAGCGGCCTGCGCTGATTCCGTTTCCGGAGCGTACTGGTCCGGATACCCGTTGCGGTAGCCGTCGTTCTGCGGCCAGTCGTCCTGGTAGGCCTGCTCACCGAAGCCCGGGAAGCTCTCCGGGGCGGCGGCACGGCCCGACGCGGGCTCCTCCTGGACCGGCTCCGGATACGTGGGCTCCGGGTAGCCGCCGTTCGACGAGAAGCCCTCGCTCTGCGGCAGGGAGCCGTTCGGCGCGTAGTACGGCTCGTCGTACGAGGGGCGCTGCTGCTGCCCGTAGGAGCGCTGTGGCTCCTCGTACGACGGCTGCTGCGGCTCCTCGTAGGCCTGCTGACGCTGCTGCTCGTACGTCGGCTGACGGTCGAAGGCGTTCGGCTGCTGCTCCGGGAAGGCGCTCTGGCCGGTGTCGTAGCCGGACGGGGCGTCGAAGGCCTCCGGGTACGCAGGGGTCTCCTGAGCCTGCGAGCCGGGCTCCTGGTCCTGCGACTGGGCCTCCAGAGCCGCCCGGCGCTCCTCGCGCATCAGGGAGCGGCCCACCGGGTCCAGCTCCCGGATGTCGTCCGGGACCTCGTAGCGGCTGTCGTCGAAGCCGAGCTCCGCGGCCGTGCGCATCGGCAGGCCGTTGTTGAAGTTCTCGCCGCCGAAGTTCTGCTCCGGGATGATCTGCGAGACCGTGAACTCGTCACGGTCCGGCTGGTGCTCGCCGCCACCGCCGTGGGTGATCGCGTCCGGCAGCATGACCAGCGAGGTGGTGCCGGCCTGCTCGCCGGAGGGGCGCAGCTGGACGCGGATGCCGTGCCGGTCGGACAGCCGGCCGACCACGAACAGGCCCATGCGCTGGGAGATCGCGGCGTCCACGGTCGGCGGGTTGGCCAGCTTGTGGTTGATGTCCGCGAAGTCCTCGGCGGTCAGGCCGATGCCCTTGTCGTGGATCTCAATCATGATGCGGCCGTCGGGCAGCCGGGTCGCGGTGACGCGGACCTTGGTCTGCGGCGAGGAGAACGTGGTGGCGTTCTCCAGCAGCTCGGCGAGCAGGTGCACGAGGTCGGTGACCGCGCGGCCGTGGATCTCGGCCTCCGGGACGCCGGACATCTCGACGCGCTCGTACTGCTCCACCTCGGAGGAGGCGGCGCGCAGCACGTCGACCAGCGGGACCGGCTGGTCCCAGCGGCGGCCGGGCTCCTCGCCGGCGAGGACCAGGAGGTTCTCGCCGTTGCGGCGCATACGGGTCGCCAGGTGGTCCAGCTTGAAGAGGTTCTCCAGCTGGTCCGGTTCGGCCTCGTTGTTCTCCAGGTCGGTGATCAGGGTCAGCTGGCCCTCGATCAGCGACTGGTTGCGGCGCGAGAGGTTGGTGAAGATCGCGTTGATGTTGCCCCGCAGCAGGGCCTGCTCGGCGGCCAGCCGGACGGCCTCGCGGTGGACCTGGTCGAAGGCGCGGGCGACCTCGCCGATCTCGTCCCGGGTGGTGATCGGGATGGGCTGGACGCGGGTGTCCACGCGGCCCGGGTCGGTGCGCGAGAGCTGGTCGACCAGCATCGGCAGACGCTGCTCGGCGATGCCGAAGGCGGCGTTGCGCAGCTGGCGCATCGCGCGGCTCATCTGCCGGGCCACGGCGCCGGCCAGGATGAACGCGAGGAGCAGCGCGACCACGACGGCGGCACCGGTGATGAGGGCGTCACGCTTGGCGCTGTCGGCGATGTCCGAGGCCTCGGCCACGGCCTTGTCGGCCAGGTCGGACTCGATCTGCCGGTAGGCGTTGTACTTGAGGGTGTTGACCGCCCACCAGTTGCTCGCCGTGATGCCGTTCCGGGCGAGCACGTCCCGCGCGGCGGGGTCGGTGGTCTGGAGCGTCGAGATGGCCCTGACCATGTCGGTCGGGTTGGACGGCGGCGGAACGTAGGACGAGTCCTTGGCCTTGGCCTCCTGGGCCAGCGCCGCGCCGTCCGCCTTGATCTTCGTCTCGGCGTCGGTCAGCTTCTGCGCGTCCGCCTCGGTGCCACCGCCGATGTACTCCTCGACGGCGATGCCCTCCAGATAGGCGTACGAGGACAGCGCGACCCGCTGGGCGCCCAGGTCGGTCGCCTTGGGGCCCGGGTTGATCAGGAGGTGCATGCCGATGGAGCGTTCCAGCGACAGGGCGGCCTTGGTGAGGGAGATCGCGTAGACCGTCCGGCCGTAGCTGGTGATGTTTCCGGTGCCCAGACCGAGTTCGTTGGAGAACTCCATCAGGGGGTGGGCGATCTCGACGTAGCCCTCTTCGGTCTGCACGCCGGTGCGCTTGCTCGTGTACGCGGTCGACCGCAGCCCCTGGAGCTTGGGCTCCGCGTCGCGGAAGATCTGCAGGCGGCGCAGCAGGCCGGACTTCTGCGGCATGTTCCGCGCGGCCGCACTGAACGCGTCCGCGGCCTTGTCCGTCTGGGAGCGGACCTGGGTGACCGTCGCCTTGTCCCGGGCGGTCTGGCTCTTGCCCTTGAGCAGCGGGGCGGCGGTGATGTCCCGCTCGTTGTACAGCGCGTCCGCGTACGTGAGGGACGCCCGGACCAGAACCGCGGTGTTCTCCGCGTCCTCCGCCTGCTGCCAGGTGTCGATCGAGCTCTTGACCTGGAAGCCGCCCATGACCAGGCCGACCACCACGGGTATGAGCAGGATCGCGTTCAGCCGGGTCGGCACCCGCCAGTTGCGCGGGGAGAAACGGCTGCCGCCTGGTGCCGGCGCGGCCGTTGGTTCCGATCCGGGCACAGGGGCGGACGCCGCTCCGCGCGGCGGCGGGGTGAAGTTGCCCCGGGCCGACGGCTCGGGACCGTTCTTGCTTCGCCTCACTCGACCAACAACCTCTCGGCGGCGGGCACCAACGTTGTGCCGCAGTGTCTCAGAGCCCAGTGCGCCATCGACCGGTGAGTACGTCTTTGACTATTGGGCAGTTCAGGCATTCCAGCACGCCGTCCTGCGCACTTCCAAACAGTGCGGAGCGAGGATTCGGAGTGATGTAAGCCCCAGATAAAACGGTCATAAAGAACGAGCCCCGCCAAAAGACGGGGCTTTCGTGCGCGCAGCGAGACCGGTTGACCGCGACGCGTGGCCATACCACCGGATTCCTCTGCCGAAACGTTATGAACACCGGGGCCGACCGTGTCAAAGGACACAGTCGGCTCCGGTACATCTACGACAACTGCCGTATTGCACGGACGATTTGGGCGCTACCGCAGACGTGCCATCAAAGCGTGCTCGACCAGCGTGATCAGAGCACCCTTGGCATCGGAGCGGTGGCGGGCGTCGGTGGTGATGATCGGGGTGTCGGGCCCGATCTGCAGGGCCTCGCGGACCTCCTCGGGCTGATACGGCTGGTGCCCGTCGAAGCCGTTGAGCGCCACGACGAACGGCAGACCGCTGTTCTCGAAGTAGTCGACCGCGGGGAAGCAGTCGGCGAGCCGGCGGGTGTCCACCAGGACGACCGCGCCGATCGCGCCGCGCACCAGGTCGTCCCACATGAACCAGAAGCGGTCCTGGCCCGGCGTACCGAAGAGGTACAGGATCAGGTCCTGGTCGAGCGTGATGCGGCCGAAGTCCATGGCGACCGTGGTGGTCGTCTTGTCCCCGGTGTGGGTCAGGTCGTCGATGCCCGCGCTCGCGGACGTCATCACGGCCTCGGTGCGCAGCGGGTTGATCTCGGAGACGGCGCCCACGAACGTGGTCTTGCCCACGCCGAAGCCACCCGCCACCACGATCTTCGCGGAGGTGGTCGCCCGGCCTCCGTCAGAGCTTGCGTAGTCCACTGAGCACCCTTTCGAGCAGTGTCACGTCCGGAGCGCCGGTGCTCTCGTCGCCGCCCGGCTGGTGAATGGCGACGAGCCCGGCCTCCGCGAGGTCCGCGACAAGAATCCGGGCCACGCCCAGAGGCATGGCCAGCAGCGCCGAGACCTCGGCGACCGACTTCACCTCCCGGCACAGGTGGCAGATCCGCTGGTGCTCGGGGAGCAGCCCCATGAGCGCCGCAGGGTCGGCCGTGGTGCTGATCAGGGCTTCGATGGCGAGCTGGTAGCGCGGCCGGGTCCGGCCGCCGGTCATCGCGTAGGGGCGTACCAGCGGCTGGTCGCCCTCATCCTCGTACGGCTCCGCGTACGGATCATGAGAGGCGGTGGGCGGGGTCATGAGTCCTCCGGGCGGGACAGCAAGATCGATCGGTCAAGCCGTCTGAAGGCCGGTGGGGGGAATTGTGGCGGCCGGACGGTGATGTGGTGACACGGGTGGATCCGGTGCGGGTCAGTGGAGCAGACTGCCTTGGAGCTCGGCGCGCAGGTCGGGCGTGAGCACCGCGCCCGCGCGGTCGACCAGCAGCGCCATCTCATAACCGACGAGGCCGATGTCGCAGTCGGGGTGAGCGAGTACGGCCAGCGACGAGCCGTCGGAGACGGACATCAGGAACAGGAATCCCCGCTCCATCTCGACCACTGTCTGTGCCACGTCGCCGCCCTCGAAGATCCGGGAGGCGCCGGCCGTGAGTGAGGTGAGTCCGGACGCGACGGCCGCCAGCTGATCGGCACGGTCACGCGGGAAACCCTCGGACATGGCCAGCAGGAGACCGTCGGCGGACACGACGACGGTGTGGGACACCCCGGGGGTGTTGTCCACGAAGTTGGTGATCAACCAGTTCAGGTTCTGTGCCGCCTGGCTCATCGGGCTCAACTAACGCTCCTGCTGGTGAGTGGGGCTCGGGAAGCTCCCGGTCTGGCCGGTACCGGCCTGTCGACCTTGAGCGATGCCCCGACGGAGATTGGTCAGCCGGCCGCGTACGTCGTCAGGCGCACGCGAGACCTGCGGACCGGCTTGGTGCTGTTGCTGCTGGGCCGTGCCCGGGACGAGGTTCGCCCGGGGCACCCTGCGCGGCAGGCCGGAGGTGGTGACGCCGCCCGCGGCCGGCTGCCGGACGCGCTCTGCCTGCCGGACGAGTTCGTCGTTCGGCGAGCTGCGCCAGGAGCTGGCTACGGGACGTTGGGGGGCAGCGGGAGCCTGCGGCTGCTGCCGGGCCGCCGGAGCGGGAGCCGAGCCGTTGCTCTGCTGCTCGTTCTGCTGCTCGTTCTGCTGACCGTGGAACCAGTTGGTCTCGAGCGTGTCGTACAGCGGTGTGCGGCCGTCACCGGGACCCGCGGGCGGCAGCGCCTCGGGTTCCGGGCGGACCGGCCGCTGCTGCGGACGCTGCGGAGCCGGCGGACGCGGAGCACCGAAGTCGCCGCCAGGCAGGCCGTTGACCTGCGGACGCTCGAACTGGCCGGTGGAGCCGCCGTCGTACCCGGGCCGGGCGAACTGGCCACTGGCGCCGTCGAACCCGGGCTGCGGGAACTGTCCGGTCGAGTCGCTGTCGTACGCCTGTGGGGAGGCGAACTGACCCGTGGTCGACGAGGTCGCCGGGTCGTTCTGACCGCCCGGGGCGCCGAAGACGTCGGAGCGGACGAACGAGCCGTCGGCGTTCTGGTCCGGCAGGTCGCTGCGGCCGTTCTGCCCGCCGCTCGTGCCCGGACGGGGGAACTGCCCGGTGTGCTGCGGGGAGCCCGGCGCCGGAGCGTCGAAGTCCGGACGGGCAAACCCAGAAGTGGACGCGGGACCCTGACGGTCGTCGAGCCGCGGTATCGCCGGCATCTCCGCCGTCGCGCCCGGGCCCTGCCGGTCGTCGATCCGCGGCATCCGGGAGGTCTGCGCCGAGTCCTGCTCGTCATGGCCGCGCGGGGCGTCCAGCGAGGCCCGCGGCACCGGCGGCTGCGCGTTCTCATCGCTCCAGCTGGGCGTACGGGGCTGGTTGCTGCCGGGCAGTTCGGCCCGCGGACCACCGCGCCCGGGAAGCTGCGGCCGACGACGCCGGCCCTGCGACTCCGAGCCCTTGTTCGAGGACGGCGGCTGCTGGGGGACGGCACCCCGGGCGCCGCCGAAGGAGTCCTGACCGCTCCCGAAGGCGTTCTGACCGCCTCCGAAGGCGTCCTGGCCGCCGCCGAACGGCGCCTGGCCCTGCGGACCACCGGTGCCCGCGGCCTGCAGACCCTGCGGCGCGCCCGGCGCCGGAGCGCCGAAGCCGGCACCCGCCGGAGCGGGCCGGCCCTGCTGGGGCGCGCCCGGACCCTGCGGTCCGCGCGCCGCGCCCGGGGCTCCCGGACGACCGCCCGCGTCCCGGCCGGGCAGTGCGGCCCGCGGTCCCTGACCGGCGTTGAGGCGACCGCCCGTGGGGGCACCACCGCCCAGCGCGCCGGCGCCGGCCCCGGCGCCGAGGGCACCGCCGCCCGGCTGGCCGTTGCCGCGCCGGGCCGCCGCCACACCGGCCGCCGCGGCGGCCATGCCGCCACCGGCACCGGCGCCCTGACCGGGCTTCGGCTGGGGCTTCTTGCCGCCCTGCGCGACATCGACGGGGAGCATGACCAGCGCGGTCGTACCACCGGAGTCGGACGGGCGCAGCTGGATGCGGATGCCGTGGCGCTGGGACAGCCGGCCGACCACGAACAGACCCATGCGGCGGGAGACGGAGACGTCCACGGTGGGCGGCGAGGCGAGCCGCTCGTTGATCGCGGCGAGGTCCTCGGGGGAGAGGCCGATGCCGGTGTCGTGGATCTCGATCAGGACCCGGCCGTCGGGCAGCGCGTGACCGGTGACCTTGACCTTGGTCTGCGGCGAGGAGAACGAGGTCGCGTTCTCCAACAGCTCGGCGAGCAGGTGCACGAGGTCGTTGACGACCCGGCCGGCCACTTCGGTGGTCGGTACGGAGGCCAGCTCGATGCGCTCGTACTGCTCCACCTCGGACGCGGCGGCACGCAGCACGTCGACCAGCGGGACCGGACGGGTCCAGCGGCGCCCCGGCTCCTCACCGGCGAGGACGAGGAGGTTCTCACCGTTACGGCGCATACGGGTCGCGAGGTGGTCGAGCTTGAACAGCGAGGACAGCTGGTCCGGGTCGGCCTCGCGGGACTCCAGTTCGGAGATGAGCGAGAGCTGACGCTGGATGAGGCCCTGGGAGCGGCGCGAGAGGTTGGTGAACATCGCGTTGACGTTGCCTCGCAGAAGGGCCTGCTCGGCGGCGAGGCGGACCGCCTCGCGGTGCACGTCGTCGAAGGCCGCGGCCACCTGGCCGATCTCGTCCCGGGAGTGCACACCGACCGACTCCACGGACGTGTCGACGTCCTGCGGGTCGGACTCGGACAGCTGCTTGACCAGCTCGGGCAGCCGGTCCTGGGCGACCTTGGTGGCGGTCTCCTGGAGCCGGCGCAGCGAGCGGATCATGGACCGGGCGACGACGAACGCGCCGACCAGCGAGATACCGAGGACGAGCAGGATCAGGACACCGGAGATGATCGCGTCGCGCTCGGACTCGTTGCGCAGCTGGCGGGCCTTCTGCTCCATGTCCTCGAGCAGCGTGTGCTCGATCTTGCCCATTTCCTCGATCTTGATCGAGCTGTCGTCCACCCAGTCCTTGTAGGAGCGCTTGTCCAACTGGCTGAGACCGGTCTGGAAGGCACGGCCGCCGTACTGGTCGGTGGCCTGGATGGTGGGGTTGCCGTCCTCGACGGGCTTGAGGAGTTCGGTGGCGCGGTCCGTGCCGTAGATGCTGCGGAAGGTGGCGAGCTCGGAGTTCTCGCTCTCCTGGGCGCCGTCGGCGTACAGCCGGTCGTTCTCGCTCAGATTGCCGAAGATGTTGTTGCTGGCCGGCAGCGCGGCCGCGAGGACCGCGCGCTGGACGGACGCGTACTCCTTGGCGGAGGAGAAGGCCGCCAGGGCGCGCGTGCGCGAGATCATCTCCGGGTTGCTGGTGGCCTCCGCCATGTCCTGCGAGAGGTCGAGCAGGTGGGTGATGAGGCGGTGGTAGCTCTCGACGGTCTGCGAGGCGTTGTTCTTGGTCTCGTAGGCCGAGTTGCGGATCCGGGACAGGCCGGTCAGGTCCCGGACGAGGCCGACGAGGCTCTCGCGGACGCCCTGCAGGTCGGCGGAGTCGATGTCCTCCGCGGCGTTCGTGAACGACTGCACGGCCCGGTCGGTCTTGCTGCGGTAGCCCCTGACCGTGTAGTCGGTGGCCGCTCCGTGCGCCAGCGGGCCGGCCGACTGGTCGCGCTCCTCCTGGAGCGCGGCGGCGAGTTCGGTGGCCTGCTTGGTCATCTCGGTCAGCAGCTTCATGTTGTCGAGCTGCTGGATGTCGTCCATGGACTGGTTGATGCGCACGGCGCCCAACGTGGTGGCCGCGACCACGGGGAGCGTCAGCAGCGCGACCAGACGCGTGGAGATGCGCCAGTTGCGCAGGGCTATTCGCGAGCCGGGTCCGGACGCACCCTTCGGCGGCTTCACCGGCGGCGTGGTCGGAGCGGACGAGCCTGATGCCGTGGACGCGCCGCGGCGCCCGGAGCGCTCACCGCCGTCGCCGACCGCGGCCGGGCCCGGGTTCTGGGCGTGCTGGGGCGAGGAGCTGCCGGCCGTCGGGCCAGTCCCGCCATGCGGCTCCGGCTCCGCCGAAGCACTGCCATCCCTCTTGAAACGTCCCTGCACTAGCGTCGCAACCTCTGGACCAGGCGCCCTTCCGCGCGAACGGAAGGACGGTGTCGGCGTCGTAGGGGGCGTCCTGAAAACGCACCCTGATGGTCGTGAGTGACCGGCGCGGGCTCCCCCATTCTCGCCGCCACTCGGCGCTTCTGTGCGCCCCCTGTGCGCCGGCTCGATCCTGCGGCGGTCCGTGGAATTCCAGCACAGTGCCGGATCTCCAACAAGGCCGTGAGCCGAGCCGTGACCTACATGACAGCACGTGAGTACGAAGTCACCGGTTGTGTCACCCGATCTCCTCCATACCGGACTTATCTCCGCGAGTCACCTGGAGGGGAGGGGTGTCCCAGTCGCGATGATCAGGAGCGGAATGAGGGCTTCAGGCGGCCAATGTCCGTTTCGCGGGGGTGGGTTACCTGTCCGGTATAACCCATTTGCCGGTACCTTCGTGAGCAAACTCACATGCGGGTCATGGGGTGTTCGCGGCTTCGGCGGGGAATGGCGTGTCTAGCCTGACGCTTTACAGGGATGGCACATCCGACAACCCGCGTCGGCCGCGGCGCCCTTCGGCCCGCCCGGCGCACGTACAGGACAGGTCTCGTAAGAACCGTGAAGACGACGATGATGTTCCACAAGATCGCCAACCCGCGGCGCACGACGCTGGCGCACCTGAAGGACGCCGACGAACTGCGGACCCCGGACCAGCCGGAGCACTCAGTCGACCTCCCCGAGCAGACCGCCAACCCCAAGCGTACGGTGCTGATGGAGGTCCCCGCCGCCCGGTCCTCCGCCGCTGAGTAGTCGCGCAGTCGCCGGCCGCGATGAGGCTCTCCGGGTGACCGGGGAGCTTCTTTAGTGCGGCGCCTCCCCTTTTCGTGCGGCGCCTCCCCTTTTCGTGCGGCGCCTCCCGCTTCCGTGCGGCGCCTCCCGCGGTGATCCCGATGATCACGCCCTGCGACCGGTTAGCCTGGAGCGTCCAGCGTCGGCTCGCGGGCACGCCGGTGGCCGACACGCACACCAGTTCTCAGTGAGGGGCGCAAGGATCCCGTGCGCATCGCCAGATTCTCCATCGACGGGAACGTCGCCTTCGGCGCGGTAGAGGGTGACCAGCCGGACGAGCTCGTCCTCGACATCATCAAGGGCATCCCGTTCACGGACTTCGAGCTCTCCGGTACGAAGGTCCCGCTGGCACCTTCCGAATCGGGGACCAGGGTGCGGCTGCTGCCCCCGGTGCTCCCCAACAAGGTCGTGGCCTTCGGCCGCAACTACGCGGACCACGCGCGCGAGCTGGGCAACGAGGTGCCCGACGCCCCCTTCGCCTTCTTCAAGCCGTCCACCTCGGTGATCGGCCCCGGCGACGACATCCAGTACCCGCCCTTCTCCGAGGACCTGCACCACGAGGCCGAACTGGCCGTCGTCATCGGCCGCATGTGCCGCGAGGTCCCGCGCGAGCGCGTCAAGGACGTCATCTTCGGCTACACCTGCGCCAACGACATCACCGCCCGTGACGTCCAGAAGCGCGAGAAGCAGTGGGCCCGGGCCAAGGGCTTCGACACCTCCTGCCCGCTCGGCCCCTGGGTGGAGACCGACCTGGACCCGTCCGACCTGACCATCCAGCTCACCGTCAACGGCTCGCAGCGCCAGCTCGGCCGCACCAGCGAGATGATCCACTCCATCGAGGATCTGATCGTGAACATCACCGAGGCCATGACGCTGCTCCCCGGCGACGTGATCCTCACGGGCACCCCGGCAGGCGTCGGACCGCTCACCGTCGGCGACGAGGTCGCCGTCAGCATCGAAGGCATCGGCACTCTCACCAACAAGGTTGTCAAGCGTGGCTAGCGCATCCGTCCCCGCCGTCCGAGTACGGTTCTGCCCCTCGCCCACCGGTAACCCGCACGTGGGCCTGGTCCGCACCGCCCTGTTCAACTGGGCGTTCGCCAAGCACCACCAGGGCACGCTGGTCTTCCGCATCGAGGACACCGACGCGGCCCGCGACTCCGAGGAGTCCTACACCCAGCTCCTGGACTCGATGCGCTGGCTCGGCTTCGACTGGGACGAGGGCCCCGAGGTCGGCGGCCCGCACGCGCCCTACCGGCAGTCGCAGCGCATGGACCTCTACAAGGAGGTCGCGGGCAAGCTCCTGGACGCCGGCCACGCCTACCGCTGCTACTGCTCCCAGGAGGAGCTGGACACCCGCCGCGAGGCCGCCCGCGCGGCCGGCAGGCCGTCCGGCTACGACGGCCACTGCCGCGACCTCACCGCCGAGCAGGTCGAGGAGTACGTGGCCCAGGGCCGCACGCCCATCGTCCGCTTCCGCATGCCGGACGAGACGATCACCTTCACCGACCTGGTCCGCGGCGAGCTGACGTTCACGCCGGAGAACGTGCCGGACTACGGGATCGTACGAGCCAACGGAGCGCCCCTCTACACGCTCGTCAACCCGGTCGACGACGCCCTGATGGAGATCACCCACGTCCTGCGCGGCGAGGACCTGCTCTCCTCCACCCCCCGCCAGATCGCCCTGTACAAGGCGCTGATCGAACTGGGCATCGCGCAGCAGATCCCGCAGTTCGGCCACCTGCCCTACGTCATGGGCGAGGGCAACAAGAAGCTGTCGAAGCGCGACCCGCAGTCGTCGCTCAACCTCTACCGCGAGCGCGGCTTCCTGCCCGAGGGCCTGCTCAACTACCTCTCGCTGCTGGGCTGGTCGCTCTCCGCGGACCAGGACATCTTCACGATGGACGAGATGACCGCGGCCTTCGACATCGCGGACGTGAACCCCAACCCGGCCCGCTTCGACCTCAAGAAGTGCGAGGCGATCAACGCCGACCACATCCGCCTGCTGGACGTGAAGGACTTCACCGAGCGCTGTGCCCCGTGGCTGAAGGCCCCGTTCGCCCCCTGGGCCCCGGAGGACTTCGACGAGGCCAAGTGGCACGCGATCGCCCCGCACGCCCAGACCCGCCTCAAGGTCCTGTCCGAGATCACCGACAACGTCGACTTCCTGTTCCTGCCCGAGCCGGTCTTCGACGAGCCGAGCTGGACGAAGGCGATGAAGGAGGGCAGCGACGCCCTTCTGCGCACGGCCCGCGAGAAGCTTCAGGCCGCGGACTGGACCTCCCCGGAGTCCCTGAAGGAGGCCGTCCTGGCCGCCGGCGAGACCCACGGTCTCAAACTCGGGAAGGCCCAGGCCCCGGTCCGCGTCGCCGTCACCGGCCGCACCGTCGGCCTGCCCCTCTTCGAGTCCCTGGAGGTCCTGGGCAAGGAGAAGACGCTGGCCCGCATCGACGCGGCGCTGGCGAGGCTGACCGCCTGACCCGTACGTCCACGAGGTGCGGCACCCCGATGTGGGGTGCCGCACCTTCGCCGTTTCCGCGGGACGGACCGCACGCGGCCGCGTTACCGTCGGATCATGAGCATCCTCGCCGTGGTCTGGGACGTCGACGACACCCTCTTCGACTACACCGCGGCCGACCGCATGGGCATGCGCGTCCACCTCACCGCCGAAGGGCTGCTCGACTCGTACGACAGTGTCGAGCAGGCCATCGCACGGTGGCGGCAGATCACCGACCGGCAGTGGGCCCGCTTCTCGGCCGGGGAGACGTCCTTCGAGGGACAGCGCCGGGACCGCGTACGGGTCTTCCTCGGCAAGGAAATGACCGACGACGAGGCCGACGCCTGGTTCAGCCGCTATCTGCGTCACTACGAGACCGCCTGGTCCCTCTTCCCGGACGTCCTGCCGGCCCTGGACGCCCTCGCCGCCAGCCACCGACACGCCGTGCTGTCCAACTCCAGCATCCACGTCCAGGACCGCAAGCTGCGCGCCCTGGGCGTGCACGACCGCTTCGAGGTCATCCTGTGCGCGGCTGAACTCGGCGTCTCCAAACCGGAGGCCGCCGCGTTCCTGGCCGTCTGTGACGCGCTGGAACTGGCCCCGCACCAAGTGGCGTACGTCGGCGACCATCCGGAGATCGACGGACGGGGCGCCGCCGACGCCGGACTGCTGTCCGTGTGGATCGACCGCGGGGACGTGTACGCGACGGTGGAGCCGCCGGTGGGGCCGCGACGGATCGCCTCCCTCGCCGAACTCCCCGCGATCCTCGGCACGGATACCCGTTTTGGAGCCCCGTCCACCTTCAGGTAATGTTCTTCCTGCGCCGCCGGGGAGCGGGCCGAAAGGCCGGATCCCGGGGGAGCGAACTAGAACAAGATCCCCTCAGGGGCTTGCGTTCCAGTGGCCTATGGTGTAATTGGCAGCACGACTGATTCTGGTTCAGTTAGTCTTGGTTCGAGTCCAGGTAGGCCAGCTCGCAGAGCTCATCTGCGCCAGTGGAGATCGATTCCACGAAGCCCCCGTTGTGTAGCGGCCTAGCACGCTGCCCTCTCAAGGCAGTAGCGCCGGTTCGAATCCGGTCGGGGGTACAGATCCTTCCCGCGGGAACAGTTCGGGTCGCACCCATTGTTTCTGAGACGCAGGATCGCTAGGGCCCCCGTTGTGTAGCGGCCTAGCACGCCGCCCTCTCAAGGCGGTAGCGCCGGTTCGAATCCGGTCGGGGGTACAAACTGGTCTAAACCACATTGGTCTATGGTGTAATTGGCAGCACGGCTGATTCTGGTTCAGTTAGTCTTGGTTCGAGTCCAGGTAGACCAGCTCGGATCTGCGGAAACGTACGATCCTCGCCCCCGTTGTGTAGCGGCCTAGCACGCCGCCCTCTCAAGGCGGTAGCGCCGGTTCGAATCCGGTCGGGGGTACGTGACAGTAGGGCCCTCCCTCGGGAGGGCCCTACTGCGTTCCCCTGTTTCCCCTGTGTTTTCGTGTCCCGTCACCTGCCGCCGAACCGCCGACGTGACTCCTCCGCCTCCGCCAGCCGGCGCAGGCTCAGCAGCACCGGCTCGTACAGCACGGTCAGCGCCACCGCGGCCTCGACCTGCTCCTCCGGCGTCCGGTAGCGCTCCACCAGGTCGAGATCGGTGACGGCCAGCAACTCCAGTGCGCGGCCGTACGGCTCCAAGTCCTCGGCGGAGCACGGGTATCCGAGCCGGTGGAGGGCGGCGATCGCGGTCACCAGCATCCCGTACGCCGGTGCGGGGGGAGCTTCGTACGCGCGGCCGTAGCTCCAGCCGAGCCGGTCCATGAGGGCGTCGGCGGTGCGCCGGCCCACCTCGGTCGCCGGGTCGCTCTCGTCGGGCGCCGGTCCGTGCGGCAGGGCCCACACGGCGGTGCCCAGCCGCTCGTTCCGGTCGAGGTCCTCCTCCTGCAGGGCGGCGAGCACCTCCCGGGCCGAGGCCACCGGGATCCGTCCCACCTGGATCAACGCGCGCACCAGACGCAGGCGTCGCAGATGCTCCTCGTCGTACTCGGACTGTGTGGCCGTGACGCGGCGGCCGGGGTGCAGCAGCCCTTCGCGCAGGTAGTACTTGATCGTCGCCGTGGTGACACCGCTGCGCTCGCTCAGCTCCGCCAGTCGCATCCGCCCTCACACCCACTTTCCTCTTGCGCCCCTCGTTGGAGAGTGTCACTATCCAAGCATGGATAGCGCAGCTATCCAACATTCGGATCACGACCTGAGTGAGTGGGGGACGCGATGGGTGCCAAGCCGATCGAAGGACGCACGACAGCGGCGAGCGAGGACGAGGTGGTCGTCTTCCTGATCGGAATGCGGATCAACAACTTCGCCGCGCCGCGCAGTTGGCTGCCGGTGGTCAGGGCCATGGGGCCGATGATCGCCGAACTGTCGCGGGACAAGGGCAGCGGCCTGCTGGGTCACCAGTTCCTGCTGGGCTTCCCGCGCGTGCTGTACGTGGTGCAGTACTGGGACTCGAAGGAGAAGCTGCTCGCCTACGCGTCGGCGCCGGACAGGAAGCACCGGCCGGCGTGGGCCGCCTTCAACCGGCGGCTGCGTGAGGGGAAGGGCAAGGTCGGCTTCTGGCACGAGACCTACGTCGTGTCGGCGGGATCGTACGAGTCGATCTACGTCAGCATGCCCGAGTTCGGCCTGGGGAAGGCCACCGGCGTCGTTCCGGTCGGCCGACGGGGGGACCGGGCGGCCGACCGGCTCCGGATCTCCTGAGAGTGTCCGCTCGGGTGTGTCCGTCGCTCGCCGGCGTTCCGCCGGGAGGGGCCTGCCGCGGCGTTGAGGCCCGCCCTTCCCGGTGTCGCCGGCGTTCGGCGGTCAGCCCGTGCGGCGCAGGGCCTCCGAGAGGCGGGCGGCGGCGTCGATGACGGCCTGGGCGTGCATGCGGCCCGGGTGGCGCGTCAGGCGCTCGATGGGGCCGGAGACCGAGACGGCGGCCACCACGCGGTTGGAGGGGCCGCGCACCGGCGCGGAGACGGACGCGACACCCGGTTCGCGTTCGCCGATCGACTGGGCCCAGCCCCGGCGCCGTACGCCCGACAGGGCCGTGGCCGTGAAGCGGGCGCCCTGGAGGCCTCGGTGCAGGCGCTCCGGCTCCTCCCAGGCCATCAGGATCTGCGCCGAGGAGCCGGCCTTCATCGTGAGCGTCGAGCCGACCGGGACCGTGTCCCGCAGGCCGGACAGCCGCTCCGCCGCGGCGACGCAGATGCGCATGTCGCCCTGGCGGCGGTAGAGCTGCGCGCTCTCCCCGGTGATGTCACGGAGGTGGGTGAGCACCGGTCCCGCGGTGGCGAGGAGGCGGTCCTCGCCCGCCGCCGCGGCCAGCTCGGCCAGCCGGGGGCCGAGAATGAAACGGCCCTGCATGTCGCGCGCCACCATGCGGTGGTGTTCCAGAGCCACGGCCAGCCGGTGGGCCGTGGGTCGTGCCAGCCCGGTCGCCGCGACCAGACCCGCGAGGGTGGCCGGACCGGACTCCAGGGCGCTCAGGACAAGGGCTGCCTTGTCCAGAACGCCGACGCCGCTACTGTTGTCCATGAAACGATACTCGCGTCTCACTCTGTGAAACGCAAGTTCAATTTTCCGTGGAACACGCCACTCTGGAAGACACAGCGGCCCGCAGAACAAGGGGCCCGGCGGCGGATGCCCGGACGCGGGGACGAGGGCGCCGCTTCCGCAAGATCTCTAGTTGGGCCGGCGCAGCACTGCCGGCCGGAGGGAAAGCGATGGGTAGGACACTCGCGGAGAAGGTCTGGGGCGACCACGTCGTCCGGCACGCCGAGGGCGAGCCCGACCTCCTCTTCATCGATCTGCACCTGCTGCACGAGGTGACCAGCCCGCAGGCCTTCGACGGCCTGCGCAAGAGCGGTCGCCAGGTGCGGCGGCTCGACCTGACCATCGCCACCGAGGACCACAACACCCCGACCCTCGACATCGACAAGCCCATCGCCGACCCGGTCTCCCGGGTACAGCTGGAGACGCTGCGCAAGAACTGCGCCGACTTCGGGGTGCGCCTGCACCCGCTGGGCGACGTCGAGCAGGGTGTCGTGCACGTCGTCGGCCCTCAGCTGGGTCTGACCCAGCCCGGCATGACCGTCGTCTGCGGCGACTCGCACACCTCCACGCACGGCGCCTTCGGCGCGCTGGCGTTCGGCATCGGCACCTCCCAGGTCGAGCATGTGCTGGCCACCCAGACGCTGCCGCTGGCCCGCCCCAAGACCATGGCCATCACGGTCGACGGCGAACTGCCCGACGGCGTCACCGCCAAGGACCTGATCCTGGCGATCATCGCCCGGATCGGCACCGGCGGCGGCCAGGGCTACATCCTGGAGTACCGCGGCTCCGCCATCGAGAAGCTCTCGATGGAGGCCCGGATGACCATCTGCAACATGTCGATCGAGGCCGGCGCCCGCGCGGGCATGATCGCTCCCGACGAGACCACCTTCGAGTACCTCAAGGGCCGCCCGCACGCCCCCGAGGGAGCCGACTGGGACGCGGCCGTCGCGTACTGGAAGACGCTGAAGACGGACGACGACGCCGAGTTCGACGCCGAGGTCGTCATCGAGGCCGCCGAGCTGGCGCCGTTCGTCACCTGGGGCACCAACCCCGGCCAGGGCGCGCCGCTTTCGGCGAGCGTCCCCGACCCTGCTTCGTACGATGACGCTTCGGAGCGCCACGCCGCCGAAAAGGCCCTGGAATACATGGGGTTGGAGGCCGGACAGCCGCTGCGCTCCATCAAGGTGGACACCGTCTTCGTAGGCTCGTGCACCAACGGCCGCATCGAGGACCTGCGGGCCGCCGCCGAACTCGTGAAGGGCCGCAAAGTCGCCGACGGCGTACGGATGCTGGTCGTCCCGGGCTCCGCGCGGGTGGGTCTGCAGGCCGTCTCCGAGGGTCTGGACGTGGTCTTCAAGGAGGCCGGCGCCGAATGGCGGCACGCGGGCTGCTCGATGTGTCTGGGCATGAACCCGGACCAGCTGGCCCCGGGTGAGCGTTCCGCGTCCACCTCGAACCGCAACTTCGAGGGCCGGCAGGGCAAGGGCGGTCGTACGCACCTGGTGTCGCCGCAGGTCGCGGCCGCGACCGCGGTCCTGGGCCACCTGGCCTCCCCGGCCGACCTGTCCGACGCCGAGACCCGTACGCCCGCTGGAGTCTGAGAGCCATGGAAGCATTCACCACACACACCGGCCGGGCCGTCCCGCTGCGCCGCTCCAACGTCGACACCGACCAGATCATCCCTGCTCACTGGCTCAAGAAGGTCACGCGGGACGGATTCGAGGACGGGCTGTTCGAGGCCTGGCGCAAGGACCCGTCCTTCATCCTCAACCAGCCCGAGCGCAAGGGCGCGACCGTCCTGGTCGCCGGCCCCGACTTCGGCACCGGCTCCTCCCGTGAGCACGCCGTGTGGGCGCTGCAGAACTACGGCTTCAAGGCCGTGATCTCGTCCCGCTTCGCCGACATCTTCCGCGGCAACTCGCTCAAGAACGGCCTGCTCACGGTGGTTCTGGAGCAGAAGATCGTGGACGCGCTGCAGGAGCTCGCGGAGCAGGACCCCACGGCCGAGGTCACGGTCGACCTGGAGGCCCGCGAGGTGCGCGCCCAGGGCATCACCGCGCCCTTCGAGCTCGACGAGAACGCCCGTTGGCGGCTGCTGAACGGTCTGGACGACATCTCCATCACCCTGCAGAACGAGGCGGACATCGCCGCGTACGAGGCCAAGCGCCCGTCGTACAAGCCGCGGACGCTCCCGGTCTGATCCGGTGGCCGGCCGGACTCCCGGACCGCCTCCGGAGGCCCCGGGCCACCCCCGGAACACATCCGGGACCAACTGAACAGGTCGAGTTTCGGCCACCGCGACACCCCCGCCGTACCCCCGATCAGCCCGATCGGGGGTACAGCTGTGTCGGCACCCGAACGGCCCTGCGCACTGCTGGAGGCCGAGCCAACTTCCCACGTTAGAAGGGTTGTTGCCGGGGTACGCGTGCTGTGAAGCCGTGGCTCCCACATGTGCCGGGAAGGCCGTTTGAGGTGGCAGTTGCACCCTGAGCAGGCGACAACTCGCCCCAGATGGCACAATCTGTGCATGGAACACGACGGCCAACTCCAGCTCTATGCGGCAGTCGCGGACCAACTCAAGGAAGCGCACGCAAGGGTGCGCGCACTGCAAGTCCCGGAGGGCGTACGGATGGCGCTGACCCGGAAGCTGCTGGTCATTACGGCCGCGGCCAAGCACGATCTCGCCGATGCGGCAAGGCGTCTGGAGGGGTTCGTGGCGGACCTCGACGCGGGGCGAATCCCCGACGAGGAACGCTGAACAAGTCCAGAGCAGCCGAGTTCGTTGCGGCGCACGGGTGATAAGCCCGTTTCGTGTTTGATTTGCGGTATATATCTGCCTAACGTGCGAAAACGCTTGAACACTCTAGTTCTGGCAATGTCTCCGAAGGGGAAGACGTGAACAAGGCGCAGCTCGTAGAAGCGATTGCCGACAAGCTGGGCGGTCGCCAGCAGGCCGCCGACGCTGTCGACGCGGTCCTGGACGCCATCGTCCGCGCGACGGTCGCGGGGGACCGGGTCTCGGTCACCGGCTTCGGTTCGTTCGAGAAGGTCGACCGTCCCGCTCGTTACGCCCGCAACCCCCAGACCGGGGAGCGGGTTCGGGTCAAGAAGACCTCCGTTCCGCGCTTCCGCGCGGGCCAGGGCTTCAAGGACCTGGTCAGTGGCTCGAAGAAGCTCCCGAAGAACGACGTCGCCGTCAAGAAGGCGCCCAAGGGCAGCCTGACCGGCGGGGCTTCCGCGACGGTCAAGAAGGCGGCCGCCAAGAAGGCCGCCCCGGCGAAGAGGGCGTCGGCCGCGGCGAAGAAGACCACCGCGCAGAAGACGACGGCCAAGAAGACCACGGCCACCGCGAAGAAGGCCCCGGCCAAGAAGGCGCCCGCCAAGAGCACGGCGGCCGCCAAGTCCACCGCGGCGAAGAAGACCACCGCGAAGAAGGCCACGGCCACCAACGCGCCGGCGAAGAAGGCGACGGCCAAGAAGGCCCCCGCCAGGAAGTCGACGGCTCGCACCACCACCGCCAAGAAGGCCACCGCCCGCAAGAGGTAGGGCTACAGGGGCACTCACACGCCGGGCCGGACTCCGCACGGAGCCCGGCCCGCGGCGTGTTCGCTTCTGCGGAGCGTTGTCAGGCAGCGCATCGCAGAGCGCCCTCAGAGCGTTCTCACAGCGCACACAGAGCGTCTTCAGGGCGTTCGCAGAGGATCTTCAGACCGGCTTCCGACCGGCTTCACAACGCTCTTCAGAACGTCCTCAGAAGGTCTGCAGCGTCACCAGCGTGATCCGGCGGGTCTCGCCCTCGCCCTCCGTCTCGATGCGCACCCGTTGCCCGGGCCGCAGCAGCCTCAGGCCGCCCGCGTCGAACGCCGGTGCGTCGAAGGGCACCGGGGTGCCGTCGTCCAGCAGCACCTGTCCGCTGCGGCTGTCGGGGTCGTACGTGTATGCGGTGGCCTGCATGACGGCAGCCTACTGCCCGGGAATCAGCAGCCGCGCGGCCTGAGCCGCCGTGCGGGGACCCACCCCGAGGGCGAGCGCGGCCCGCAGGTCGGCGCCGGTGTCCACGTCCTGCCGTACCGAGTCCACCGCGTCGAGGGTGAGTTCGACCGCTCCGGAGGCGCGATGGCGGGCCCGGGAATCCATGCCGAAGGCGGGCCGCAATTGAGCGCCCTCCCGGGCGGCCAGCAGAGTGGTGCCGATTGCGGCGGCGTCCGGGAGAAAAGCCCGGGGGAATTCCGCGGCCGCGTCCAGCACCCTGGCCAATTCCAGGGGGCGTAGCGCCGGCAGATCGGCGTTCAGGGCCGCCACGGCGCTTTCCGGGCGCGTTGACCGTACGGCGGCCGCCGCGTGCGCCAGAGCGGCGTTGAGGCCGCCGTGCGGCTCGTCGGAGACGATATGGGCGCCCAGCGCGCCCAGCTCACGGCCCGCCCAGGGGTCGTCCGTGACGACTGACACATCCTTCACGGCCGGGCAGGCCAGCGCGGCCGCCACGGTGTCCTGGGCGAAGGCGAGGGCGAGGCCCGGGCGCAGCGCGTCGGCGGCGGTGTCCGAGAGCCTGCTCTTGGCCCGCGCCAGGGGTTTCACGGGTATGACCAACGTCCACTGCACGAGCGCTCCGTCCCTGTCTTGTCGCGGCCATTGTTACTCAGCCGTCACCGGGCCTCCTGGCGGTCACGGAGTCGGGGCGTACGGTGTTCTCGACAGACCGGCGGCCTGGCGCGACACTTGTGCGGCCCCAGGCCCTAGAGGAAGGTGTCCGCGTGCCCCGCCGCAGAATCGGCTTCTGGTACCGCCTGGCAGCGGTGCTCTGCAAACCGCCGCTGGTGGTTCTGATCAAGCGGGACTGGCGCGGAATGGAACACATTCCGGCTGATGGCGGCTTTATCACCGCGGTGAACCACAATTCGCACATCGATCCCTTCGCGTACGCGCACTTTCAGTACAACACCGGCCGCGTTCCGCGATTCCTGGCGAAGAGCGGTCTTTTCAGGAAGGGATTCGTCGGCGCAGCGATGCGCGGTACCGGACAGATCCCCGTCTACCGCGAGAGCACGGACGCGCTGAGCGCCTTCCGGGCCGCCATCGCGGCCGTGGAGCGCGGTGAGTGCGTCGCCTTCTACCCCGAGGGCACTCTCACCCGCGACCCGAACGGCTGGCCCATGACCGCCAAGACCGGTGCCGCGCGCGTCGCCCTGCAGACCAAGTGCCCGGTGATTCCGGTCGCCCAGTGGGGCGCCAACAAGGTGCTGCCGCCGTACGCCAAGAAGCCGGACCTCTTTCCGCGAAAGACCCACCAGGTCCTCGCCGGACCCCCGGTGGACCTGCGGCGTTTCTACGACAAGGAGATGACCCCGGAGCTCCTCAAGGAAGCGACCGAGGTCATCATGGCCGCCGTCACCCGCCAGCTGGAGGAGATCCGCGGCGAGAAGGCACCGGCCAGGCCCTACGACCCGCGCCGCGAGCGGATCGAGCAGCGGCGCCGGACCCGGGCACAGACGCAGCCGGCCCAGCGGACCCAGCAGACACCGACCCAGCGGACACAGAGCCAGCAGCCCCAGACGCAGAGGAAGCAGGCAGAAGGGCAGGGCACGTGAGCAAGCCGGTCAAGGCGGCGGTCTTCAGCGCCGGTTCGTGGGGGACGGCGTTCGGCATGGTGCTCGCCGACGCGGGGTGCGAGGTCACTCTGTGGGCGCGCCGGGCACAGGTCGCGGAAGCGATCAACTCCTCCCGCACGAACCCCGACTACTTCCCCGGTGTCGAACTGCCGGAGAACATGCGGGCCACCACGGACGCCGCCGAGGCCGCCGCCGACGCCGACTTCACGGTCCTGTCCGTCCCCTCCCAGACACTGCGCGCCAACCTCGCCGAGTGGACGCCGCTGCTCGCGCCCGGCACGGTCCTCGTGTCGCTGATGAAAGGCGTCGAACTCGGTTCCGCCATGCGGATGAGCGAGGTCATCGAGGACGTCGCCAAGGTGCCCCAGAACCGCGTCGCCGTGGTCACCGGGCCCAACCTCGCCCGCGAGATCGCCGCCAGGATGCCGGCCGCCGCGGTGGTCGCCTGTACCGACGAGAACCTCGCCCAGCGGCTCCAGGCGGCCTGCCACACGCCGTACTTCCGCCCGTACACCAACACCGACGTCGTGGGCTGCGAACTCGGCGGCGCGGTCAAGAACGTCATCGGTCTGGCCGTCGGCATCGCGGACGGCATGGGACTCGGCGACAACGCCAAGGGCTCGCTCATCACGCGCGGGCTGGCGGAGACGACCCGGCTCGGCCTCGCGATGGGCGCCGACCCGCTGACGTTCTCCGGACTCGCCGGGCTCGGCGACCTGGTGGCGACCTGCTCCTCGCCGCTGTCCCGCAACCACACCTTCGGCACCAACCTCGGCAAGGGCATGACCCTGCAGGAGACCATCGCGGTCACCCGGCAGACCGCCGAGGGCGTCAAGTCCTGTGAGTCCGTGCTGGATCTGGCCCGGCGGCACGGCGTCGACATGCCCATCACCGAGACGGTCGTGGGAATCGTGCACGAGGGCAAGCCTCCCGTGGTCGCTCTCAAGGAGCTGATGTCGCGCAGCGCGAAGCCGGAACGACGCTGAGCGACGCCGCGCGACGCCGCCGGGCGGGCGCTGTCTCACGGCACTACCAACGGGTACTCTCATCGCGATATGAGCACCGATAACCTCCCTCAGAGCCCTGAGCAGCCGCCTCGTAAGCCGCGTGTGGCCGTCGTGTTCGGCGGACGCAGCTCCGAACACGGGATCTCCGTGGTCACCGCCGGAGCCGTCCTCAAGGCCATCGACCGGACGAAGTACGACGTCCTGCCGATCGGCATCACCCGGGACGGCCGGTGGGCGCTCACCGCCGACGAACCGGAGCGCATGGCGATCACCGAACGCCGCACGCCCAGCGTCGACGAGCTCGCCGAGTCGGGCGAGGGCGGCGTGGTGCTCCCCGTCGACCCCACCAACCGCGAAGTCGTCTACGGCGAGTCCGGATCGGTGCCCAAGGTGCTCGGCGAGATCGATGTCGTCTTCCCGGTGCTGCACGGCCCGTACGGCGAGGACGGCACCCTCCAGGGCATGCTGGAGCTGTCCGGCGTGCCGTACGTGGGTTCCGGTGTGCTCGCCTCCGCGGTCGGCCAGGACAAGGAGTACATGAAGCGGGTGTTCACCTCCTTCGGGCTCACGGTGGGCCCGTACGTGGTGATCCGGCCGCGTGAGTGGGAGAGCGACGAGTCGGCCGCCCGCAAGAAGATCGTCGACTTCGCCGGCGAGCACGGCTGGCCGCTGTTCGTGAAGCCCGCGCGCGCGGGTTCGTCGATCGGCATCACCAAGGTCGACGACCTGTCGGGGATGGACGAGGCGATCGCCGAGGCCCAGCGGCACGACCCGAAGATCCTCGTGGAGGCGGCGCTGCGCGGCCGTGAGATCGAGTGCGGGGTGCTGGAGTTCGAGGACGGCCCGCGTGCCTCCGTCCCCGCGGAGATCCCGCCGCCGGACGCGCACGCGTACTACGACTTCGAGGCCAAGTACATCGACTCCACGCCCGGCCTCGTGCCGGCCCCGTTGACGCCCGAGGAGACGGCCGAGGTGCAGAAGCTCGCGGTGGACGCCTTCGAGGCGGCCTCCTGCGAGGGCCTGGTCCGCGCGGACTTCTTCCTCACGGATGACGGCGAGTTCGTCATCAACGAGATCAACACGATGCCCGGCTTCACGCCGATCTCGATGTACCCGCAGATGTGGCGGGCGAGCGGGGTCGAGTACGGCGAACTGGTGGACCGCCTGATCCAGGCGGCCATGCGCCGCTCGACGGGCCTGCGCTGACCCGGCGCGGCGCCTGGGCGTGGTCGAGCGCCCTGGGGCCTGTCCGGCGGATCAGGCCGGCGTCGCGGGGCCTGCCACGCCCGTCCGCGGTGTTGTCGTCGGCCACCGGTTCCCCCACGCTCGGCTTCGCTCGAGCGGGGGACCGCCATCGCGTCGGCTTCCTCCGCGGCGTCGCCCTGGACACACCCGGTCCCGCTCAGCCGTGCCGACGAGGCAGCGTTGCCCCCAGCCGGCCTGACCCGCCGGACAGGCCCTAGTCTGCGATTCCCTCGGGGATCGCCTTCTTGATCGCCGGTGCGAGATCTATCAGCACACCCGAACTGTCCCGCCCCTTCGGCACCGTCACCTCGACGTACACCGTGCGGTTGGCCGTCGTGAAGCGGTACGCCCCGCCGCCCCGCTTCTCCATCAGCCAGTCGACGCCGTTCACCCCGCCGGCGACCGCGTCCGGGTCGTCTCCTTTCGCCACCGCCGGGTCGACCATCTTGGGCGGCTGGGTGACACCGCAGCGCAGTATGATCTCCGGGCCTCCCCAGCCCGCCGTCAACGCGGAGACGGGCTCGGGGTCGTGGCGGCTCTCACCGTCCACCGCGGACGGCAGTACCTTGTTCAGATCCCGGCACAGCCGTGCCGCCTTCGCGTCCGGGCTGGGAACCGCCGCCGACGCGCTGTCGTCTGCTGAGGAGCAGCCCGCGATCGTGATCAACAGAGCGAACGCGGGCACGGCGAGGATGCGGCGCCGGTGGCGGAAGAAGTTCACCGGCCAAGGGTAGACGGGGGCTACAGATGGACCACCGGGCAGGTCAGGGTACGGGTGATGCCGTCCACCTGCTGGACCTTCGCGACCACCATGCGGCCGAGATCGTCCACGGTGTCGGCCTGGGCGCGCACGATGACGTCGTACGGTCCCGTCACGTCCTCGGCCTGGATGACTCCAGGGATCTTGCTGATCGTCTCGGCGACGGTCGACGCCTTGCCGACCTCCGTCTGGATCAGGATGTACGCCTGTACCACGGAACCTCCAGGGCGGCCACGAGGATCATGTGGGGAAAAGGAACGCCACGGTATCGCGTCGCCGCTCGCCACGGGGAGACCCGCGCGGGCCGCGACTCGCGCGCCGTAGTGCAGGCACGACAGAAGTTGACGGTCACCTCGACCGTATCGAGGACACTGGTGACGCGCGAGCGGGCACGGACAGGGACAGAAGGGGCGTAAGGGCAATGAAGGGCACTGTTGGTGAGCTCGGTGAGTTCGGGCTCATCAGGGAGCTCACCTCCCGTCTCACCACCACCCCGGCGGTCCGGGTCGGCCCCGGCGACGACGCCGCGGTGGTCGCCGCGCCCGACCGCAGGGTCGTGGCCAGCACCGACATCCTCCTGGAGGGCCGGCACTTCCGCCGCGACTGGTCCACCGCCTACGACGTGGGCCGCAAGGCCGCCGCGCAGAACCTGGCCGACATCGCCGCCATGGGCGCGGTGCCGACCGCCCTGCTGCTCGGTTTGGTCGTCCCCGGCGAACTCCCGGTGACCTGGGCGAGCGAGTTGATGGACGGACTGCGCGACGAGTGCCAGGTCGCGGGCGCGTCCGTGGTCGGAGGGGACGTCGTGCGCGGCGACACGATCATGGTGTCGATCACCGCGCTCGGCGACCTGCGCAACAACGAGCCCGTGACGCGCGGGGGAGCCCAGCCCGGCGACCTCGTCGCGGTGACCGGCTGGCTGGGCTGGTCGGCGGCCGGATACGCGGTGCTCTCCCGCGGTTTCCGCTCGCCGCGTGCCTTCGTGGAGGCCCACCGGCGCCCCGAGCCGCCCTACCACGCGGGTCCGGCCGCCGCCGGGCTCGGGGCGACCGCGATGTGCGACGTCAGCGACGGGCTGATCGCCGACCTCGGGCACATCGCCGAGGCCAGCAAGGTCCGCATCGACATCCGCTCCGGCGCGATCGACATCCCGTCCCAGATGAACGACATCGGGCAGGCCGTCGGCGTCGACCCCATGCAGTGGGTGCTCACCGGGGGCGAGGACCACGCGATCGTGGCGACCTTCCCGCCGGACGTGAAGCTGCCCGCCCGCTGGAAGGTCATCGGCGAGGTCCTCAACCCGTCGGCGCTGCCCCAGGTGACGGTGGACGGGGCGCCGTGGACCAAGAAGGGCGGCTGGGACCACTTCGGGGACATCGAGTCATGAGCGCGCCTGCTCGGGTGCTCACCGTCGCGGGCTCCGACTCCGGCGGGGGCGCGGGCATTCAGGCCGACCTGAAGACGATGCTCGCGCTCGGTGTGCACGGTATGAGCGTGATCACGGCGGTCACCGCGCAGAACTCCCTGGGCGTGCAGGGGGCTTGGGAGCTGCCGGTGGAGGCGGTGCGGGCCCAGTACCGCAGTGTGGTCGACGACATCGGCGTCCAGGCGGTCAAGACCGGGATGCTGGCGTCCGCCGAACTCGTCGAGGCGGTCGCGGAGTTGATCCGCGGGACGGACGCGCCGGCCGTCGTCGACCCGGTCGGGGTGTCCAAGCACGGGGACCCTCTGCTGGCCGCGTCCGCGCTGGACTCCGTACGGACGCGGCTGCTGCCGGCGGCCACCGTGGCCACGCCGAACCTGGACGAGGTGGCCCAACTGACGGGTGTGCGCGTCGAGTCGGAAGCGGACCTTCGGCGGGCCGCGGCGGCCGTGCTGGCGTACGGCCCGCGCTGGGCGCTGATCAAGGGCGGTCATCTGCCGGAGGGCACCGGGCGGGTGGGTGGGGACCAGGCAGTGCGGGTGGGTGGGAGCCAGGCAGTGGACCTGCTCACCGACGGTTCGGAGGAGTACTGGCTGCGTGCCCCGCGCCACGACAACCGGCACACGCACGGCACGGGCTGCACCCTCGCCTCAGCGATCGCGTCGCAGCTCGCGAAGGGGCAGTCCGTGCCGGAGGCGGTGGCGGCGGCCAAGGAGTACGTGACCGGGGCGATCGCGGCCGGGTTCGCCCTGGGAGGCGGCATCGGACCGGTGGACCACGGCTGGGCGTTCCGCCCTCAGGGCTCCGAAGAGGCCGGGTAGTCCCGCTGCCGGATGCCGGTCGCCACCTTCCCGGTCGGCTTCCTGATGGAGCGGGCTCTTCGAGCGGGTGGGCGTGGGCATGCAAAAAGCCGGGCCCACCAGGGTGGGACCGGCTATCTGCAGCGAACCAGCAGTGGCCGCGCGCTTAGCTGTGCGTCAGCGCGAGACCTTGCCGGCCTTGATGCACGAGGTGCAAGCGTTCACGCGCTTCGGCGTCCCGCCCACCACGGTACGCACACGCTGGATGTTCGGGTTCCAGCGACGGGGCGTACGGCGGTGCGAGTGCGAGATGTTGTTGCCGAAGCCCGGCCCCTTGCCGCAGACGTCGCAGTTGGCAGCCACGGGTCACTCCAAAGACTTCAGATGCACTTACGGTGGATCCCGGCATGCCGGGGATCGAGATCGTAGGATCAGAGATCTGAGTGGCGCTGCCAGGGGAAGAATGCCCGATCTGGATCGGGCAACCGGAGCAGCATACAACGACCGCGCCAGTAGAACGAAACTACCATGGCTGCTCAGCGCTCTGCTCCGGCCCGCTTCCGGTGGACCGCCCCCCGAGGTCTACGCTGCGTCCCACGTCCAGCAGCTCAGGGAGGCGCAGGTGGCGCAGGTGCCGCAGACATTCTTCGATGCTCTCGCGGTGCGCACCTGGTGCGGTCTGGCACTGACCGCGCTCGGACGGGCGCGGGAGGAGATCGACGCGATCAACGTGTATCCCGTTGCGGACGGGGACACCGGCACCAACCTGTATCTCACCGTGGAGTCCGCCGCCGGGGCCGTGGAGGCGGTGTTCGCCGGTCACGAGGCCGACCGGACCCTCGGCCGGCCGACCCTCGCCGATGCCGTGCGGGCGATGGCGCACGGGGCGCTGATCGGCGCGCGGGGCAATTCGGGGACGATCCTCGCGCAGCTGCTGCGGGGCATGGCGCAGGTGCTCGCCGCCGACGGTGAGACCGCTCACACCGACGGCCAGGGCCTCAAGTCCGCGCTGCGGCACGCGGCCGACTCCGCCCGCCAGGCCGTGGCCCACCCGGTCGAGGGCACGGTCCTCACGGTCGCCTCGGCCGCCGCCGACGCGGCCACCGGAGCCGAGGGCGACTGCGCGGCGGTGGCCCGGGCCGCCCACCAGGGTGCCTGCACGGCCCTCGCCGCGACTCCGGGCCAGCTGGCCGTCCTGGAGCGCGCCGGGGTGGTGGACGCGGGCGGACGGGGGCTGGTGGCGGTCCTCGGGGCCTTGGTGGAGACGTTCACGGGGGAGTCGCCGGGCGCGGTGTCCGGTTCCGGGGCGCACACGCGCGTGGAGGGTGTCGAGCGGCAGGGGCGCGGCGATGTGGCGTCTCCCGCGCGCGGGTCCGCGGATCCGGCGGATCCGGACGACGCCGGGGCTTGCGGGAACGGGCCGGCGGGTCCGGTGGAGAGCGGGCCGGCCTTCGAGGTTGTCTACCTCCTGGAGGCGGAGGACGAGGCGGTCGAGTGGCTTCGGGCCAGGCTCGACGCCCTCGGGGACTCGCTCGTCGTGGTGGGCGGCGACGGGCTGTGGAACGTTCATGTGCACGTCGACGACGCGGGTGCCGCCGTCGAGGCGGGCGTCGAGGCCGGGCGGCCGTACCGGATCAGGATCACCCATTTCGGGCTCGGCGATGTGCACACCACCGGTGCCGAGCGGCCGCCCCGGGAGCGGGTCCAGCGTGCCGTCGTGGCCGTCGTCCCCGGTGAGGGACTCGCCGTGCTGTACACCGAGGCGGGCGCGACCACCGTCCTCGCCCGGCCCGGGGAACCGCCCGCGAGCGGGGAGCTCGTGGAGGCCGTACGGCGTGCCCACGCGCGCGAGGTGGTGCTGCTGCCCAACGACGCGGATCTGCGCCACACCGCGGCCGCGGCGGCCGAACAGGCCCGCACCGAGGGTATCCGGGTGGCCCTCATCCCGACCCGCTCCGCGGTCCAGGGCATCGCCGCGCTCGCCGTGCACGAGCCGGAACGCCGCTTCGACGAGGACGTCGTGACGATGACCTCGGCGGCCGGAGCCACCCGGTACGCAGAAGTCGTCGTCGCGGAACGCCAGTCATGGACCATGGCCGGCATCTGCCAGGCCGGTGACGTCCTCGGGCTCATCGAGGGAGACGTGGCCGTGATCGGCGCGGACGTCCGGGCGACCGCGGAGACCGTCCTCGACCGCATGCTCTCGGCCGGCGGCGAACTGGTCACCCTCGTCCTGGGCGACGAGGCCCCCAACGCCGTCGCCGACCACCTGGAAGCGCGGGTTCGGGAGTCGTACCTCGCCGTCGACACGGTGGTGTACCGGGGCGGGCGGCAGGGAGCCGTGCTGCTCATCGGGGTCGAGTAGCCACGTTTCGCGGTCGCCGCTAGGGCGGGGCGTGGTGATGGTCGGGTGTGGGTGTGGGTGTGGGTGTGGGTGTGGGTGTGGGTGTGGGTGCGGGTGCGTGCGGGGTCCTTTGCGGCCTGCCTTTCCCCGAACGCCGCTGAGCTGGCTGGCTGCCGTGCGTCTGCCGATCGGCTGACTGACTGTTCGCCGCCCAGTTGCCCGGTCGGCTGTCGGTTCCAACGCCGGCCGCTCGGTCGGCTGTCGGTTTCAACACCGGCCGCTCGGTCGGCTGCCTTCCCCGTCTGCCACTCGGCCGGCTGTCCGTCCCCTTCCCGCTGCTCAGCCGACTGGCTGTCGCGGGCCCTCCCCTGTTCGACCGGCTGTTCTCTTGCCGCCCGCCGCCCGGCCGGCTGCCCTTCCCCACCCGCTGCTCAGCCGGCCGTCTGCTCCTCCACCACGTCGAGCAGTTGGCGGGCCTCGGACCGGCGTGCCCGCGCGGTCTCGTCCTGGTCCCCGGCGTAGGCCGCCAGCACCGCACGCGCGCGTGCGGCCGCGTCCGCGGGACGGCTCAGGTCGGCCTCCAGCCAGCCCGCGGCGAGTTCGGCGCCGGTGCGGCTGGGCAGGGCCTCGGGTCCCAGGGCGGAGAACACGACGATCGCCTCCGCCACCTGGGCCAGGGCTTCCTCCAGCACGGCCCGGATCGAGTCGTCCTCGGCGTCCTCGGCGGCGGAACGGGCGAGCAGGTCACCGAACTGCCGGTGGGTGTGGCCGCGTTCGGCCACCAGGCGAAGCCGCGTCTCCTCGTCGTCCGGGGCCGCCCCCAGCGCCGCCTCGCACTCCCGGACCGCGCCCGCCATCAACTCGCGCGCCGCGTCGGGCCCGTCCTCGGTGCGCAGCGCGAGCCAGGCGCGGGCCCGTAGCGAGCGGACGAGTCCGTGGACGTTGCCCAGGGCCCGCCACAGCTCGCCCGCGCGCGCGTAAGCGCGGTCCGCCTCGGCGGGCAGCCCCGCCTGTCCGAGGGACTCGGCGGCGAGATGGGCGAGCGTGGCGTGGTCGTGCTGCTCCGGCCAGTGCCGGGCGATCTCGGCCGCCTGGAGCCGCCGTTCGGCCGCCTGTCGGTGCTCGCCGAGTTCGCTCAGGCAGTCGCCGAGCCACCACTGCGTCTGCACGATCGCGCCGTCCCCGTGCGTCTCGGGGCTCAGGTCGGGCAGCGCCGACTCCAGTATCTCCGCGGCCTCGGCCCAGCGGCCCTGCCGCAGCAGGAACCCGCCGAGCTGGTGCCGGGCCCAGGTGCCGAGTGTGGGACCCTCCCCGGCCTCGTCGGCCCAGTGCGCCGCCTCCAGGGCGTGCTCGCCGGCCTCCTCGGCGTCCCCCCGGCCGCCGACGACCTCGGCGAGTTGGAGGTGCAGCTGTGCCCGCCCCGTCGGCTCCAGGTGCGGTCCGCCGTGCTCCAGGGCGGACCGCAGTGCCCGTTCCGTCTCGGTCAGGTCGCCGAGGTGGTGCGCGAGCGCGGCGAGCCGGGCCTCGTACTCCACGGCGAACCACGGCAGTCCGGCCCCGACGAAGCCCTCCGCCGCCCGCGTGAACAGCTCCGCGGCCGTCTCCGTGTCCCCGGACTGTGCCGCCAGCTCCGCGAGCATGGCCTGCGCCTCGGCGGCCCGCGTGGCCAGCCGGACGTCGTCCCCGGTGCGCCCGTCGACCAGGGCCAGCACCTCCCGCGCGGCCATCTCCGCCTCGGCGAGCACCGAGCCGAACGAGGAGCCACCGCCTGCGTCACCCTGAGAGCGGTCGATTCCCGTGGAGGTCTCCAGGAGGCTCTCGGTGCGGGCCGAACCCTCTTCGAGGCTGTGCGTTCCAGCGGGCCCCTCTGCAAGGTCGCCCGTTCGCGCGGCCCCCTCTGCAAGTCCGTGTGTTCCAGCAGGCCCCCCTAGGAGGTCGTCCGTGACGGCGGGCCCCTCTTCGAGCCTGTCCGTCCCGGCGGCCTCCTTCACGAGCCCGTCCGTCCCGGCAGCCTTCTCCACGAGCCCGTCCGTCCCGGCGGCCTCCTTCACGAGGCCGTCGGCCCCGACCGAGCCCTCCGGGGAGTCGCCGCCGACCTCATCGCCCGCCGCGGAGCCGCCGTTCACCGCCGCGCCTTCAAGAGGCCCGTCGTCCGGGCCGGGCTCCTCACGCGCCCCGTGCTCCTCCTGCAACCGCCGCATGAGGATCCGCGCCCGTCCCATCAGCACGGACGCCGTCTGCCGTACGCCCGTCCCGCCCTCGGCGTACAGCGCGAGGATCTCGTCGTAGGGTCCGGCGACCGCCGCGAGCGCCTCGTCCACGTGGCCCGTGAGGGCACGGACGTAGGCCGCACGCGTGTGTGCCGCCAGAGCTTCGCCCGGGTCACCGGCCTCCGCGTACAGTTCGGCGGCGCGTTCGAAGAACGGCATGCCCTCCGGGCCGAGGTCCATGGCCCGGTGGTCGGCGATCTCCGCCCGGTCGCGGGCGTCCAGCTCGACGCCCTCCGCGGCGCGCGCGACGGCCGCCCACGCCTCGACGGCGTTCGGCTGCAGCGTGTCCGACAGCCGCCGCGCCTCGGTGAGCAGCGCTGCCAGGTCGGGCTCCTCCGGGCCCCCGGTCGCCGGCACCTGCGCGACCGGCGCCACAGGGGCCGCCCGGACCGAACGCACCCCCAGGGGCAGCCTCTCCACCAGAGGCCGTTGCGCCATACGCGCGCGTGCCCGCTCGCTGACGTGCCCGGTGCCGTTGCGTTCGTCGAAGCGGGCGGCCAGCGCGAGGGCCTGCCCGCGCGCGTGGGCGGCGAGTTCGCGGGCGGTCCACGCCCGGCCGGCCGGTCCCGGCACCTGCTGGTCGGCGAGCCCGAGCTCGGTCAGCCGGTCCATGAGCAGCGTCACCACGGCCATGAAGTCCAGCCCGCTGCGCGGATGCCCGTCGTCCGTGAAGTACGCCGGCCGCTCAGCGAGCAGCTCCAGCGCGCGCGCCTCGTTGCCGGTCAGCGCGCAGAACTCCACATGGTCCGCGTAGGCGCCGCGCATGCTCTCCATGGCCCGTACGAGCCTGAAGCCCCGCAGATGGTGGGCGCGCGCCTCGTCCACACGGCCCAGCCGCAGCAGGGGCGCCAGGGAGGACGCGAGGACCGTGTGCGGCTCGTGGGCGCAACTGAACTCGCCCTCCAGGACCGGCGCCCACAGCTCCAGCGCCTCGGCGTCCCGCCCCCGCTCCGCCTGCCACCAGCCCTGCCCGTGCAGCTCGCAGGCGTGGCAGTCGGCCATGCTGTCGCGGTCGGCGGCCAGCCACGCGGCGTACGCCCGCTCCGCCCGCGCCACGTCCCCGATGTGCGCGGCCACGCTGAACTCGGCGCTCCGCACGGCCCGTTCGGAGTGACCGGCGAGCCGGTAGCGGTGCTCCATCTCGCCGAGCCACTTCTCGACGGACGCCAGCGGAATGTGCGGCTGGTCGAGCATGCCGGACGACATCCACTTGAAGACCCAGTGCAGCGAGTGCGTCTCGTACTCGTCGAAGTCCCCGGGCCGCTCGTCCCACATGCGCAGCAGACGCGCGAAGGGGACGAACATCTTGTCCTTCTCGGAGCTGTAGTTGTAGACCTTCAGCTGGTGCCCGAGCGCCTCGATCACCGCGAGCGGGACGTTCAGCTTCTCCGCCTCGGCGAGCAGCTGCTCCGCGCGCGCGTTGCGGGCCGGTCCCTCCGGCTGCTCGGAGTTCTCCGCCATCGCCTGACGGAGCGCGTCCAAGTCCGTGATCCCGCTCATCGGTGACCGTCCTCGCTGTGCGTGGCCCATTCCAGGAGGCCGATGAACGCCCGGTTCAGCAACGCCGAGTCCGCGGGCCGCAGCGGCCGCTGCGCCATCAACAGGGCCTGCCCGTACAGGGACTCCGTGGCGGTGCCGATCAGTTCCGGGTCGCCGAGTGAACTGATCCTTCGGATCAGCGGGTTGAGATGGTTGAGCACGAGCCGCGCGCGCGGAGCGCTGCCCCGCAGCGAGCCCAGGATGCCCGCCCACAGGTCGTCGGCCTGCTCCTCGGCCTCCGCGCGGGCCTGTTCGTGCCGGGCCGCCCGGTCGTCCAGGTGCAGTGCGGGCACCGAGAGCGGATGGAAGGCACGCAGGACGACGTCACAGCCCAGGGGGTCGAGTCTGGCCCGGGCGGCCGCCAGGAAGCCGGACAGCGCCAGCTCCTCGGCAGGGTCGACCGCGTCCAGGTGCGCGGTCACGGTGTCCGCGTCCAGCTCGGCGACCACCGTCCCCGGCCGCACCGAGGGCAGCGCCTCGATCAGCTCGCTGTCGTACGTGTAGCCCCCGTTGATCACCCCGACGCCCTGCGCGGACGCGATCGGGGCGACCTGCCGGTACTCCTCGACGGACCGCGTGAAGTGCACCACCGGATGCCGCTGCGCGAACTCCTCCAGGGACAGCCGTCCGTCGGTCGTCTCGAAGGGCAGCCACGGCAGCATCGTGCGCAGCATCTCCGTGTCGTGCCGCGCGAGGGACTTCACACCCAGATGGTGCACCGACAGGAACGCGGCCAGCCGCTCCGGATCACCGGCCGCCAGGCCCGTCAGCCAGGACCGGATCCTTTCGCCGAGCGCCTCCCGTACGGCGGCCAGCGTCTCGTCCTCGTACAGCGACTCGCGCGAGGCCGTCGGCCGCAGGCTGTCGGTGTCCAGGACGCAGCGCACGAAGAACGCCCAGTCGGGCAGCAGTTGCTCGCCCCGCTCGGTCAGCAGCATGCCCTTCAGGTGCACCCGGTGACCCGCCCGCTGCGCCGGACTGACCGCCGAGGGCAGCACGTACGCCACCCCACGGATCCCGGCGACCGGGACGGACAGGTCGATCGCGTCCAGCGGGGTGAAGCCGAACAGGTCGTGACAGTGCCGCGCCAGCGCCACCCGGCGGCCCGCGGGACTCGGATAGGCCCGGTCCCAGGGCGCCGGCAGATCGGTCACCTCCTCCTCGCCCACCCTGACGTCGTACGGCAGCAGCGCCCCGAAGTCCCGGGCCAGCGCCAGGACGCGCTCCCCGGTGAGCCACTCGCCGGCACCGGCCCGGGCCGTCAGATGCACGGTGGTGCCCGGTTCGGGCCGGGCCTCGTCCGCAAGCGTCCGCACGGTGTACGAACCGTCGTCGCTCGCCGTCCACTCCACGGGCGCCGCACCCGGCGTACGGGCGCTGCGGCTGACCACCCGGATCCGCTCGGCGACCACGAAACAGGCGAGCAGCCCGATGCCGAACTGTCCGAGGAAGTCCGAACGGGCCTCCTGCAACCCGTCGGCCCGCTTGGAGCTGCGCCCGATGGTCGCCAGCAGGGTGTGCACGTCCGCCTCGGTGAGCCCCACGCCGGTGTCCTCGACACGCAGGGAGCCGCCCTCGGCGTACAGCCGCACCCGGGCAGGGGCGTCGGGCTGCTCCGCCCGCCGGGCGGTGATCGCGTCCACCGCGTTCTGCAGCAGCTCGCGCAGATAGACCTTGGGACTGGAGTAGAGGTGGTGGGAGAGCAGGTCCACCAGGCCGCGCAGGTCGACCTGGAACGTATGAGGTGGCTGGGAAGCCTGGGATGACTGTGAGGTCTGGGAATCCATCGTCGCAGCGCCGGTGGGGGGACAGGCGACGGCGCGGGGTCGGGCGGTCCCTGTAGGACGGTGACCGCAGAGGTGGCTGGGCCGGGAGCGCGTCATCCTACGGCGTCAACCAGCCGTCTGACCAGGGGTTTCCCGGGACATATACGGCATTGTCAGTGGTGTGGTGTGCAATGGATCTCGTGCCCGCGCTGAAAGAACCACTGCAACAGTCACTGAAGTCGGTGCTCGGCCCCGCCACCGCGAAGGTGATGGCCGAGCATCTCGGCCTGCACACCGTCGGCGACCTCCTGCACCACTATCCGCGCAGGTACGAGGAGCGCGGCCAGCTCACCCACCTCGCCGACCTGCCCATGGAAGAGCACGTCACGGTGGTCGCCCAGGTCGCCGACGCCCGCCTGCACACCTTCGCCTCCGCCAAAGCCCCCCGGGGCAAGGGGCAGCGCCTGGAAGTCACGATCACGGACGGCAGCGGCCGGCTCCAACTGGTCTTCTTCGGCCACGGAGTTCACAAACCCCACAAGGAACTCCTGCCGGGCATCCGCGCGATGTTCTCGGGCAAGGTCTCCGTGTTCAACCGCCGCCTCCAACTGGCTCACCCCGCGTACGAGTTGCTGCGCGGCGCCGACGACGAAGCGGCGGAGACCGTCGACACCTGGGCGGGCGCCCTCATCCCGATCTACCCCGCCACCGCCAAACTGGAGTCCTGGAAGATCGGCAAGGCCATCCAGACCGTGCTGCCCAGCGCCCAGGAAGCCGTCGACCCGCTCCCCGGCTCCCTGCGCGAGGGCCGCGGCCTGGTCTCCCTCCCCGAAGCCCTCCTGAAGATCCACCGCCCGCACACCAAGGCCGACATCGACGACGCCCGCTCCCGCCTCAAGTGGGACGAGGCCTTCGTCCTGCAGGTCGCCCTCGCCCGCCGCCGCCACGCCGACGCCCAACTCCCGGCCGTGCCCCGCACCCCCAAGCCGGACGGCCTCCTCACGGCCTTCGACGACCGCCTCCCCTTCACCCTCACCGACGGCCAGCAGAAGGTCACCCGGGAGATCTTCGACGACCTGGCGACCGACCACCCGATGCACCGGCTGCTGCAGGGAGAGGTGGGCTCGGGAAAGACGCTGGTGGCCCTGCGCGCCATGCTCACCGTGGTCGACGCCGGTGGCCAGGCCGCCATGCTCGCGCCCACCGAGGTGCTGGCCCAGCAGCATCACCGGTCAGTCGTGGAGATGATGGGGGAGCTGGCCGAGGGCGGGATGCTCGGCGGAGCCGAGAAGGCCACCAAGGTGGTGCTGCTGACCGGGTCGATGGGGACGGCCGCGCGCCGGCAGGCGATGCTGGACCTCGCCACCGGGGAGGCCGGGATCGTCATCGGCACGCACGCGTTGATCGAGGACAAGGTGCAGTTCCACGACTTGGGGCTGGTCGTGGTGGACGAGCAGCACCGGTTCGGCGTCGAGCAGCGGGACGCCCTGCGCGGCAAGGGCAAGCAGCCGCCGCACCTGCTCGTCATGACCGCGACTCCCATCCCGCGCACGGTCGCCATGACCGTCTTCGGTGACCTGGAGACCTCCGTCCTCGACCAGCTCCCGGCCGGCCGCTCCCCGATCGCCAGTCATGTCGTCCCGGCCGCCGACAAGCCCCACTTCCTCACCAGGGCGTGGGAGCGGGTGCGCGAGGAGGTCGAGAACGGCCATCAGGCGTACGTCGTCTGCCCCCGTATCGGGGACGAGGAGGACGACCCGAAAAAGCGGAAGAAGTCCGCCGAGGACGAGGCCGAGAAGCGGCCCCCGCTGGCCGTCCTCGACGTGGCCGGCCAGCTCACCAAGGGTCCCCTCCAGGGACTGAAGGTGGAGGTCCTGCACGGCCGTATGCACCCCGACGACAAGGACGCCGTCATGCGGCGCTTCGCCGCCGGCGAGACGGACGTCCTGGTCGCCACCACGGTCATCGAGGTCGGCGTCAACGTGCCCAACGCCACCGCCATGGTGATCATGGACGCCGACCGCTTCGGCGTCTCCCAGTTGCACCAGCTGCGCGGCCGGGTGGGCCGCGGCTCGGCGGCCGGCCTGTGTCTCCTGGTCACCGAGATGCCCGAGGCCGGCGCGGCCCGGCAGCGGCTCAACGCCGTGGCCGCCACCCTCGACGGCTTCGAGCTCTCCCGTATCGACCTCGAACAGCGCCGCGAGGGCGACGTCCTCGGCCAGGCCCAGTCCGGCGCCCGCACGAGCCTGCGGATGCTCGCCGTCATCGAGGACGAGGAGATCATCGCCGAGGCCCGCGAGGAGGCCGCGGCCCTCGTCGCCGCCGACCCGGACCTCACCCGACTCCCGGGTCTGCGCACGGCCCTGGACGCCCTGCTGGACGAGGAGAGGGAGCAGTACCTCGACAAGGGATGACAAGGGATGACAAGGGATGGCAAGGGGTGACGAGGGGTGAGCCGGTGCGCACAGCCCACCGGCTGAGACACTGGAACCCCACCGAAACCCACCGAGCTCCACCGACGTACGGACAAGGACCGAGGACATGACCCGCGTGATCGCCGGAGCAGCCGGCGGACGCCGCCTGGCCGTCCCGCCGGGGACCGGCACCCGCCCCACCTCCGACCGAGCACGCGAAGGCCTCTTCTCCACCTGGCAGTCGCTGCTCGGCGGCCCCCTGGACGGCGAACGCGTCCTCGACCTGTACGCGGGCTCCGGCGCCGTCGGCCTGGAGGCCCTGTCCCGCGGCGCGGGACACACCCTCCTCGTCGAGGCGGACGCCCGAGCGGCCCGCACGATCCGGCAGAACGTGAAGACCCTGGGGCTGCCCGGCGCCGAGGTCCGCGCCGGCAAGGCCCGGCAGATCATCCAGGAACCGCCGGCTCTGCCGTACGACCTCGTCTTTCTCGACCCCCCGTACGCCGTCTCCGACGACGATCTTCGGGAGATCCTGCTCACACTCCGCTCGGGGGGCTGGCTCGCGACCGACGCCCTCGTCACCGTGGAGCGCAGCACCAGAGGCGGCACCTTCCACTGGCCGGACGGCTTCGAGGCGATTCGGGCCCGTCGCTACGGCGAGGGAACGTTTTGGTACGGTCGCGCCGCCTCTACGTGCGAAGACGCACGATGACCGGACCGGAGAGCGAGGGATCTCAAGTGCGCCGCGCCGTCTGTCCCGGGTCGTTCGACCCGATCACCAACGGACACCTCGACATCATTTCCCGCGCCTCCCGTCTGTACGACGAGGTCTATGTCGCGGTCATGATCAACAAGTCCAAGCGGGGCCTGTTCGACATCGACGAGCGGATCGACCTGATCCGCGAGGTCACCGCCGAGTACGGCAACGTGATCGTCGAGGCCTTCCACGGCCTCCTCGTCGACTACTGCAAGCAACGCGACATCCCGGCCATCGTCAAGGGCCTGCGCGCCGTCAGCGACTTCGACTACGAGCTGCAGATGGCCCAGATGAACAACGGCCTGTCGGGTGTGGAGACGCTCTTCGTGCCGACCAACCCCACCTACAGCTTCCTGTCCTCCTCGCTCGTCAAGGAGGTCGCGACCTGGGGCGGAGACGTCTCCCACCTGGTGCCGCCCAGGGTTCTCGAGGCTCTGAACGAGCGCCTGCGCAAGGACTGATGGGGCTACAGTCGTCCCGTCCGTCTCCAACACAGCTGTAGAGAGTGGCGAGCACAGGTGGACGTGCAGAAGAAGCTCGACGAGATCGTGGCCACGGTCTCCGGTGCCCGGTCGATGCCCATGTCGGCCTCGTGCGTGGTCAACCGCGCCGAACTGCTCGCGATGCTCGAAGAGGTACGCCAGGCCCTGCCCGGCTCCCTGGCGCAGGCCCAGGAGCTGATCGGCGACCGCGAGCAGATGGTCGAGCAGGCCCGCCAGGAGGCCGAGCGGATCATCGGGCAGGCGCACGCCGAGCGCGGCTCCTTGATCTCCGACACGGAGGTCGCCCGCCGCTCCCAGGCCGAGGCCGACCGCATCCTCTCCGAGGCCCGCCAGGAGGCCGAGGAGATCCGCGCGGAGGCCGACGACTACGTCGACTCCAAGCTCGCCAACTTCGAGGTCGTGCTCACCAAGACCCTCGGCTCGGTCGGACGCGGCCGCGAGAAGCTCCTCGGTACCGGCCCGGGCACCGACGAGCAGGGCTACGAGGACGAGGACGCCCCCGAGCGCAGCCACGACCCGCAGACCCTGCGCCGCACCGCCGACGAGTACGTCGACGTCAAGCTCGGCGCCTTCGAGGCGGTGCTCGCCAAGACCCTGGAGGCCGTCGGCCGCGGCCGCCAGAAGCTGCACGGCCGGATCGCCAGCGACGACCTCGGACTGCTCGCCGACGACGACTCCACCGTGCAGCACTCCAGCGACGCCGACTACCTCGCCGACCTGGTCGCCCTGGCGGAGGCGGACGCTCCTGCCGCCCCGGCCGAGCATCCCGTACCGCAGCACTACGACCAGCAGGCCCCGCAGCCGGCGTACGGCTACCAGCACCAGGCAGCCGATCCCTACGGCGGTTACCCGCAGCAGTACGGCACCCAGCAGGACCAGTACGGCTACCAGCAGGCCGATCCGTATGCCTACCAGGGCTACGAGGGCCAGCAGCCCGCGTACGACCCCCACCAGGGCCAGCCCCACCAGGACCACCAGCCCCACCAGGACCAGCAAAACCAGCAGGACCAGCAGGGGTACATTCCGCAGCAGGCGCACGCCCTCGACGAGACCAGTCTCTTCGACACCAGCATGATCAGCGCGGAGCAGCTGCGGGCCTACGAGCAGGGACGAGGCAACGGCTGACAGCCGCGCCCGGCGGGCAGCGACCACCGGATTGGGCCGTTCGCGAAAGGTCCAGTATCCTGGCTCTTCGGTCGCGTGTACGTCCGCGATCAACGCTGCCCGGGAACACCGAAGGGCAGTGTTCCCGAGCTCAGCAGATCGAAAGCAGGAATGGCCCTGAACGCCCGCCTCGACCACCGCAACCCTCTTGTGTTCGACACACACGAGCTGGGTCGGCGGCCTGGTGCGCTGCAGCGCCTGACCCGCACGATCGACGCCCCCAAGGATCTCGGGATCCAGGGGGTCATCGGAGTGCCGGAAGGCGCCCCGGTGAAGCTCGAACTCCGGCTCGAGTCGGTCATGGAAGGTGTGCTTGTCACCGGCACCGCCCGTGCAACGGCCGAGGGGGAGTGCGTAAGGTGTCTGGAGCCGCTGGAGCTGCAGCTCGAAGCGGACTTCCAGGAGATGTTCTCGTACCCTGACGCCGACGACCGGGGCCGCGTGAAAGCGGAACCGGCCGACGACGCCGAGGACGACGAGGACAGGCTCTTCATCGAGGACGGCCTGTTCGACCTCGAACCCGTGCTGCGGGACGCGGTGGTGCTCGCACTGCCGATGCAGCCGGTGTGCCAGGAAGACTGCCCAGGTCTGTGCGCCCAGTGCGGCGCGCGCCTTGCGGACGACCCGGACCACCACCATGACGCCGTCGACATCCGTTGGGCGGCACTGCAGGGACTCGCCGGTTCACTCGAAGATGGCGAGAAGGACGAGATCAGCGGCGCCGAAGCGGGCGTCGACGAGAAGCAGGAGAAGTAGCCGTGGCTGTTCCGAAGCGGAAGATGTCGCGCAGCAACACGCGCCACCGCCGGTCGCAGTGGAAGGCTGCGGTCCCCACCCTGGTTGCGTGTGAGCGCTGCCACGAGCCCAAGCAGCAGCACATCGCGTGCCCGTCTTGCGGCACCTACAACAAGCGCCAGGTCCTCGAGGTCTGAGCGGCTGGTGAGAGGCACTGTGTCCACGCCTAAGAAGAACGGTGCCCGCACAGGTGCGGGTGACCCGGCGGACAACATGGCCTCGTCCCACACGCTGTTGGAAGGGCGGCTCGGGTACACACTCGAGTCCGCCCTTCTGGTGCGTGCGCTGACCCACCGTTCCTACGCATACGAGAACGGCGGCCTGCCGACCAACGAGCGCCTGGAGTTCCTCGGGGACTCCGTCCTCGGCCTCGTGGTCACGGACACGCTGTATCGCACCCACCCCGACCTGCCCGAAGGCCAGCTGGCCAAGTTGCGGGCCGCGGTGGTCAACTCGCGTGCGCTGGCGGAGGTCGGCCGCGGGCTCGACCTGGGTTCCTTCATCCGGCTGGGCCGCGGTGAAGAGGGCACGGGCGGCCGGGACAAGGCATCCATCCTCGCCGACACCCTGGAAGCGGTGATCGGCGCGGTCTATCTCGACCAGGGGCTCGACTCGGCGGCGGAGCTGGTGCACCGCCTGTTCGACCCGCTGATCGAGAAGTCCTCGAATCTCGGAGCCGGCCTGGACTGGAAGACCAGTCTCCAGGAGCTCACCGCGACCGAAGGACTCGGCGTGCCCGAGTACCTGGTCACGGAGACCGGCCCCGACCACGAGAAGACCTTCACTGCTGCCGCCCGCGTCGGAGGCGTCTCGTACGGCACCGGCACCGGCCGCAGCAAGAAGGAGGCGGAGCAGCAGGCCGCGGAATCCGCGTGGCGGTCCATCCGGGCCGCGGCGGACGAGCGCGCCAAGACGGTGGCCGAGAAGGCCGCCCAGGAGGACGGCGAAGGTCCGTCGTCCGTCTCCGCCTGACCGAACGAGCGCAGTCCGAGCGCCCGCCCCCGTGTTCCGAGGGCGGGCGCTCGGCTCATACACCGGTTTGTCACGGGGGAGCCCATGCCCGAGTTGCCCGAGGTCGAGGTCGTCCGGCGCGGCCTGGAGCGGTGGGTCGCCCATCGGACGGTCGCCGAGGCCGAGGTGCTGCACCCGCGTGCCGTACGCCGTCACGTGGCCGGCGCGGACGACTTCGCCCACCGGCTGGGGGGTCACCGCGTCGGCACCCCCAGCCGGCGCGGCAAGTACCTGTGGCTGCCGCTCGAGGACACGGGGCAGGCGATCCTGGCCCACCTCGGCATGAGCGGCCAGCTGCTGGTCCAGCCGCACGCGGCGCCGGACGAGAAGCACCTGCGGATCCGGGTGAGGTTCGCGGACGAGGTCGACACCGAGCTCCGCTTCGTCGACCAACGCACCTTCGGTGGCCTGTCGTTGCACGACACGAGCCCCGACGGACTGCCCGACGTGATCGCGCACATCGCCCGCGACCCCCTCGACCCGCTCTTCGACGACGAGGCCTTCCACCAGGCCCTGCGCCGCAAGCGCAGCACCGTCAAACGGGCCCTGCTGGACCAGTCGTTGATCAGCGGCGTCGGCAACATATACGCGGACGAGGCCCTCTGGCGCTCCCGCATCCACTACGAGCGCCCGACCGCGAACCTCACCCGCCCGCGGACGGCCGAACTCCTGGGCCACATCCGGGACGTGATGAACGAGGCCCTCGCGGTCGGCGGCACCAGCTTCGACAGCCTGTACGTCAACGTCAACGGCGAATCGGGCTACTTCGACCGCTCGCTCGACGCGTACGGGCGCGAGGGCCTGCCCTGCAGGCGCTGCGCCACTCCGATGCGCCGACGGCCCTGGATGAACCGGTCCAGCTACTTCTGCCCGCGCTGTCAGCGCGCCCCGCGCGTCACGTCGTAACGCTGCCGGGCCGCGAGCACGTCGTCCATCCGGCCCTCCACGAAGCGGATGAGGCTCAGCAGGCGCTCGGCGAGCTCGTGGCCGAGAGGGGTCAGTTCGTAGTCCACCCGGGGCGGGTTGGTGGGCTGGGCCTCGCGGTGGACCAGGCCGTCGCGCTCCAGCGCGTGCAGGGTCTGGGACAGCATCTTCTCGCTCACGCCGTCGACCCGGCGGCGCAACTCGTTGAAACGCAGCGAGCCCTCGTGCAGGGCGCCCAGGGTGAGCGCGCCCCAGCGTCCCGTGACGTGCTCCAGCGTGCCGCGCGAAGGGCAGGCCCTGGCGAACACGTCGTACGGGAGGTCCTGCGCCTCCGTGCGCTCCTGCATGGTGTCCATGGCCCAAGCGTACGCGACCACAGCGCTAACCAACAGGTTGCACTAACCGTGGGTTAGCGCACTGTTTGCCACGGTTGACGCGCCCGCAGGGCGATCAGGACAGGACACCTAGTAGCCGAAGTCCTGCGTCCACCACGGGCCGCCCGCCCCGAACTGCACGCCGACCCCCAGCGTCGTGAAGTCGCAGTTGAGGATGTTGGCCTTGTGGCCGGGGCTGTTCATCCACGCCTCCATCACCGCGGCCGCGTCGGCCTGGCCCCGGGCTATGTTCTCGCCGCCCAGGCCGGTGATCCCGGCCTTCGCCGCACGGTCCCACGGCGTCGCGCCGCTCGGGTCGGTGTGGTCGAAGAAGCCCTGCTCGGCCATGGCCTGACTGAAGGTCTCGGCCAGTTCGGACAGCGCGCTGTTCGCGGCGACCGCGTCGCAGCCCACCTTCGCCCGCTCCTCGTTCACGAGCTTGAGCACCTCGGCCGCCGCCTGGGCCTCGGCGGAGACGGTCGCGGCGGGAGCGCTGGGCTCCTCCGGCGCCTTGGTGGCCTGACTGCGCGGAGGCTGCGGGTCGGGCTTCGGCTTCTCGCTGGGCGTGGCCGTGGGCTTCTTCGGCGGCGTCTTGGTCGGGGCCGCCGACGGCGAGGTGGAGGTGGAAGTCGAGGGGGAGGGCGTGGGGGAGACGGTGCGTTCGGCGCCGCGGCTGGTCGACGCGGAGTCGTCGCGGCTCTGGGCGCTGCCCGAGGTGCCGCCCTGCTCGGCCGGGCTGTTGGTGGGGGTGCCGGCGGCCTGCACGTTGTCGCCGCCGCCTTGGCCGCCCCCGCCGATCTTGTAGTTGTCGAGGCCGGGCACGGCGCCCGTGGCGACCGCGACCGTGCCGAGGGCGACCGCCGCGGAGACCCCGAGCAGACCGGTCTTGACCGGCGTCGCGGTCCGCTTCTTGCGGCGGCGCGAGCGCCCGCGCCGGGACCCTCCGTCGGGTCTGAAGCCGTCGGTGCCGAAGACCGTGGCGTAGTCCTCCTCCGTCGCGAAGAGGTAGGCGGCACTGCGTGCTGCGGCCGTCTCGGCGTACGCGTCAAGAGCCGGGTCGGGGGTCTCGGGGTACGTCTCCGGGGCCGGGGCGGGGGGCTCCGCGTGACCCTCGGGGTTCAGATAGGCGGCTGTGCCCATCGTGGGGCGGTCTCCCGCGTACGAGTCCTGCGCGCCGTGAACGTAGGAGCCCCGCGGCTCGTAGTCGAAGCTGTACGAGTCCTGCGGATGGTGGCTCCCCGTGGAAGAGCCGTTCTGTGTGACTCCCGTGGCGCGGCCCGTGGCGGCGCGGCCGGCGGCGGAGCGTCGGTGGCGTCCCATGTCCTTGCCTTTCTCGTCCTGGCGGTCGACGCGTCCCCCCGGCCAACCAAGGTCACAAAACTCACACGATCGAGTGAGTTTCGTATGAGATTCATTGGTGGAGGACGGTACCGCATGGCGCCAGGGGAGGAAGTGTCAGACGAGACATTGCCCGGTTAGGTTGCAGTCATGAGCGAGGATGTACGGCTGGTCGCCTGGGTGCGGGGACGCGTCCAAGGTGTGGGTTTCCGCTGGTTCACCCGTGCCAAGGCCCTGGAGATCGGCGGCCTGAGTGGCTTTGCTCTCAATCTGGCCGATGGCCGGGTCCAGGTGGTCGCGGAGGGCCCGCGTCCGGGGTGCCAGGGGCTCCTCGACTGGCTCCAGGGTGACGACACGCCCGGGCGCGTGGACGGGGTCACCGAGATCTGGGACACACCGCGCGGGGGCTATGACGGCTTCGCCATCCGCTGACCCGGTTCTGTAAAACGACGCAGGCGGAAGCGGAGGGTCGTGCCACCGGCACATGCCTGGAGCAGAAAGGCCCTGGTGGTTGCCAAGAACCCCTTGCAGTGGCAGGCTCCGCACGTAAGGATGATCGACACGCCCCGAGGGCCCTGTGAGAGCCGTCGCGCCGCCGTTCCAGGCCGCGCAGAACCGGGGTGCCCGCCAATACGGGGCGTGATCGTGTTGACCGTCAAACTTTTTGGTGAGACGCTGAAAGCACCCCGCGCACCTTACCTGTTTGGCATGGTTGAACGGCAGCACAACTCAACAATGCCAAGCAATGCGGGTGCGAATCCCTCACGACCCACACCGCTTCGGTCGGTCACTCAGTGTGGAGGACCATCCATCATGGCAAAGGCGCTTCTCGGTTACGTCGGCGGCTCCGACCCTCGACTCCTCGCCGAGATGCGACGGCTCCAGCAGCGCGTCCAGGACCTGGAATCCGAGCTTGTACGGATCCAGGCCGAGAACGACTCGCTCGCGGCTGCCGCTTCTCACGACAGGATCATGGAGAGCATCGACGCACACCAGGCGGAGCCTGCGCTCACCTGATCGCTGCATCGCTCCACGACAGCTCACGCAGTGGTTGGGCAGCCCATATCAACCGCTAAGTTGTCAGAGTTGCAAGGGACGCTTCGGCGTCCCTTCTTTCTTGCCCCCGCTCCGCGTTCTCCCCCGCTTTGCTGACCGACGCATCCTTTCACCGTCTTTAACGTCTGGTGTGCCCTGCACGTTCATCGGTGAAACCGTGGGTTCATGGAGTGAGACACCCCCGGAAGGTAGAGTCCAGCGGCGTGCACCTGAAGGCCCTGACCCTCCGAGGGTTCAAGTCGTTCGCATCGGCGACCACGCTCCGGTTCGAGCCGGGCATCACGTGCGTCGTCGGACCGAACGGCTCGGGCAAGTCCAACGTGGTGGACGCCCTCAGCTGGGTCATGGGCGAACAGGGCGCCAAGTCGCTGCGCGGCGGCAAGATGGAGGACGTCATCTTCGCCGGCACCACCGGCCGACCCCCGCTGGGCCGCGCCGAGGTGTCCCTGACCATCGACAACTCCGACGGGGCCCTGCCCATCGAGTACGCCGAGGTCACCATCACGCGGATCATGTTCCGCAACGGCGGCAGTGAGTACCAGATCAACGGCGACACCTGCCGGCTCCTCGACATCCAGGAACTGCTGTCCGACTCCGGCATCGGCCGCGAGATGCACGTCATCGTCGGTCAGGGCCAGCTCGACTCCGTCCTGCACGCCGACCCCATGGGCCGCCGGGCCTTCATCGAGGAGGCGGCCGGAGTCCTCAAGCACCGCAAGCGCAAGGAGAAGGCGCTGCGGAAACTGGACGCGATGCAGGCCAACCTCGCGCGCGTGCAGGACCTGACGGACGAACTCCGGCGCCAGCTCAAGCCGCTCGGCCGGCAGGCGGCGGTCGCCCGCCGAGCCGCCGTGATCCAGGCCGACCTCCGCGACGCGCGCCTGCGCCTGCTCGCCGACGATCTCGTACGACTGCGGGAGGCGCTGAAGGCCGAGATCGCGGACGAGGCGGCGCTCAAGGAACGCAAGGAAGCCGCCGAGCTGGAGCTGAAGAAGGCCCTCCAGCGCGAGGCGCTCCTGGAGGACGAGGTACGGCAGCTCACCCCCCGGCTCCAGCGCGCCCAGCAGACCTGGTACGAGCTCTCCCAGTTGGCCGAGCGAGTGCGCGGCACGATCTCCCTGGCCGACGCGCGCGTGAAGAGCGCGACTTCCGTGCCCCCCGAGGAGCGGCGCGGCCGCGACCCCGAGGACATGGAGCGCGAGGCCGCCCGGATCCGTGAGCAGGAGGCCGAGCTCGAAGCCGCCCTGGAGGCGGCCGAACGTGCCCTGGAGGACACGGTCGCCCACCGGGCCGACCTGGAACGCGAGCTGGCACATGAGGAGCGGCGACTGAAGGACGTCGCCCGCGCGATCGCGGACCGCCGCGAGGGTCTCGCCCGGCTCAACGGCCAGGTCAACGCGGCCCGTTCCCGCGCGTCCTCCGCCCAGGCCGAGATCGACCGGCTGGCCGCCGCCCGTGACGAGGCCCAGGAACGGGCCTTCGCCGCGCAGGAGGAGTACGAGGCGCTCAAGGCCGAGGTCGACGGCCTCGACGCCGGCGACGCCGAACTCGCCGAGCGGCACGACGCCGCCAAGCGGCAACTCGCCGAGGCGGAGGCCGCGTTCACGGCGGCCCGGGAGGCGGCCACCGCGGCGGAACGCAGACGGGCCGCGACCCAGGCCCGCCACGAGGCCCTCGCCCTGGGCCTGCGCCGCAAGGACGGCACGGGTGCGCTGCTCGCGGCGAAGGACCGCCTCAGCGGCCTGCTCGGCCCCGCCGCCGGACTCCTGACCGTCACGCCGGGCCACGAGGTCGCTCTGGCCGCCGCCTTCGGCGTCGCCGCCGACGCCCTCGCGGTCACCACCCCGTCCGCCGCCGCCGACGCGATCCGCCTCCTGCGCAAGCAGGACGCGGGCCGGGCGGCGCTGTTGCTGGCGGGGGCGCCGGAGGAGAGGGACGCGGGGACACGGACGCCGGCCTCGGCGAGGAACACCGGGGAAGCGCGGCCGGGGGAGCGCACGGAGGCCGGGGCCGGGGACCACGCGCCGGGGGCCTGGTCCGCGGCGGCCCGGGGGGACGCGAGCACCGGGGACGTAGGCAACGGGGACGTAGGCAACGGGGACGTGGGCACCGGGCCCGCCAACCACGCGCCGTCCGCCCCGGACGGGGACACCGCCTCGGCCGCCTGTGCGCCGTCAGCCCCGGGAAGTCCCGGGCCCGCCAACCACGGGCCGTCAGCTCCGGACGTGGACACCGGGCCCGCCAACCAGGCCGCGCCCGCCCCGGGCGTGGACACCGGGCCCGCCGACCAGGCCGCGCCCGCCCCGGGCGTGGACACCGGGCCCGCCGACCAGGCCGCGCCCGCCCCGGGCGTGGACACCGGCCCCGCCGACCAGGCCCCGTCAGCCCCGGGCGTGGACACCGGCCCCGCCCTGCCCGCGTCGGGGGACCACCGCCCCGCCGACCACGCCCCGGCCGCCTCCGGAACCCCCCGCCCTGCCGGTCCTCCCCTCGCCGCCGACCTGGTCCGCGCTCCCTCCGATCTCATGCCTGCCGTACGACGCCTCCTGCGGGGCATCGTCGTCGTCGGCACCCTGGAGGACGCCGAGGATCTTGTCTACGCGCGCCCTGATCTCACCGCCGTGACAGCCGAAGGAGACCTGCTGAGTGCGCACTTCGCGCAGGGCGGGTCCGCCGGGGCGCCGAGCCTGCTGGAAGTGCAGGCCTCCGTGGACGAGGCCGCCGCCCAGTTGGAAGAGCTGGCCGTGCGGTGCGAGGAACTCACCGAGGCACAGCACGCCGCCGTGGAGCGGCGGAAGGAGTGCGCCGCGCTCGTCGAGGAGCTGGGGGAGCGGCGCAGGGCCGCGGACCGCGAGAAGTCGGCCGTGGCGCAGCAGCTCGGGCGGTTGTCCGGGCAGGCGCGCGGGGCCGCGGGGGAGGCGGAACGGTCCGTCGCCGCGGCCGCCCGGGCGCAGGAGGCGCTCGACCGGGCTCTGCAGGAGGTCGAGGAACTCGCCGAACGGCTCGCCGTGGCCGAGGAGATGCCGGTCGAGGAGGAGCCCGACACCTCCGTACGGGACCGGCTCGCCGCCGACGGTGCCAACGCCCGGCAGACCGAGATGGAGGCCCGGCTTCAGGTCCGTACGCACGAGGAACGGGTCAAGGGGTTGTCCGGGCGGGCCGATGCGCTGGACCGGGCCGCCCGTGCGGAGCGCGAGGCACGCGCGCGTGCCGAGCAGCGGCGGGCGCGGCTCCGACACGAGGCGGCGGTGGCGGAGGCCGTCGCCTCCGGCGCCCGGCAGTTGCTCGCGCACGTCGAGGTCTCCCTCGCCCGCGCCGACGAGGAGCGCACCGCCGCGGAGGCCGCCAAGGCCCGCCGCGAGCAGGAGTTGACCGCCGCCCGCACCACGGGCCGCGACCTCAAGGCCGAGCTCGACAAGTTGACGGATTCAGTCCACCGGGGTGAGGTACTCGGCGCCGAGAAACGGCTGCGGATCGAGCAGCTGGAGACCAAGGCGCTGGAGGAACTCGGTGTGGAACCCGCGGGGCTCGTGGCCGAGTACGGCCCGCACCAGCTGGTGCCGCCCTCGCCCCCCGCCGAGGGCGAGGAGCTGCCGGAGGATCCGGAGCACCCGCGCAACCAGCCCAGGCAGTTCCACCGGGCCGAGCAGGAGCGGCGGTTGAAGGCCGCCGAGCGGGCGTACCAGCAGCTCGGCAAGGTCAATCCGCTCGCCCTTGAGGAGTTCGCGGCACTGGAGGAACGTCACAAGTTCCTCAGCGAGCAGCTCGAGGACCTGAAGAAGACCCGCGCCGACCTGCTCCAGGTCGTCAAGGAGGTCGACGAGCGCGTCGAGCAGGTCTTCACCGAGGCGTACCGGGACACGGCCCGTGAGTTCGAGGGCGTGTTCAGCCGACTGTTCCCGGGCGGCGACGGACGACTCGTGCTGACCGATCCCGACAACATGCTCACCACGGGCGTGGACGTCGAGGCCCGGCCGCCGGGCAAGAAGGTCAAGCGGCTGTCGCTGCTGTCGGGTGGCGAGCGCTCCCTCACCGCTGTGGCGCTGCTGGTGTCGATCTTCAAGGCGCGGCCCAGCCCGTTCTACGTCATGGACGAGGTCGAGGCGGCACTCGACGACACCAACCTCCAGCGGCTGATCCGGATCATGCAGGAGCTGCAGGAGGCGTCGCAGCTGATCGTGATCACGCACCAGAAGCGGACGATGGAGGTCGCCGACGCGCTCTACGGCGTCTCCATGCAGGGCGACGGTGTCTCGAAGGTCATCTCGCAGCGGCTTCGCTGATCTCCTTCACTTCCGCTCCTGCGCCCTCCCGCTGCTCCGCCTCCTCCGCTCGACCTCTTTGGCCTGGACCTCCTTCATTTCTTCAAGTCTTGAACGCGAGACTGCCACTTTGCCGGGCATGCTCGTGGCTACCCGCCTCTTGACTTCGAAACTTGAAGGCATAGTCTCGGCAATGTTGCTTTTACCTTCAGGTACCACCTACCTCGAAGGGCCGACCCCCGCCGGCGGCGTTGCCGGTGGCCCGAGGAGTACACGTGACCAGCACAGCGCAGGCGTCCAAGTCAGGAGCCGCAACGGCTCACCCCGATCATCTCGGGCACGTCATCTTCATCGCGGCGGCGGCCGCGATGGGCGGATTCCTCTTCGGCTACGACAGCTCCGTGATCAACGGTGCCGTCGAGGCCATCCGCGACCGGTACGAGGTCGGATCGGCGGCCCTGGCACAGGTCATCGCCATCGCCCTGATCGGCTGCGCCATCGGCGCCGCGACCGCCGGCCGGATAGCCGACCGCATCGGCCGCATCCGGTGCATGCAGATCGCCGCCGCCCTCTTCACGGTCAGCGCCGTCGGCTCGGCACTGCCCTTCGCGCTGTACGACCTCGCCTTCTGGCGGGTCGTCGGCGGCTTCGCCATCGGTATGGCGTCCGTGATCGGCCCCGCGTACATCGCCGAGGTCGCCCCGCCCGCCTACCGTGGCCGGCTCGGCTCCTTCCAGCAGGCCGCGATCGTCGTCGGCATCGCCATCTCCCAGCTGGTCAACTGGGGACTGCTGAACGCCGCCGACGGCGACCAGCGCGGCAAGCTGATGGGCCTGGAGGCGTGGCAGGTCATGCTGGGCGTCATGGTGATCCCGGCCGTCCTCTACGGTCTGCTGTCCTTCGCGATCCCCGAGTCCCCCCGCTTCCTGATCTCCGTCGGCAGGCACGAACGCGCTCGCGAGATCCTCGAAGAGGTCGAGGGCGACAAGATCGACCTGGACGCCCGGGTCACCGAGATCGAGCTCGCCATGAAGAGCGAGCACAAGTCGGCCTTCAAGGACCTGCTCGGCGGCGGCTTCTTCTTCAAGCCGATCGTCTGGATCGGCATCGGCCTCTCGGTCTTCCAGCAGTTCGTCGGCATCAACGTCGCGTTCTACTACTCCTCGACGCTGTGGCAGTCGGTCGGTGTCGACCCGGCGGACTCGTTCTTCTACTCGTTCACCACGTCGATCATCAACATCGTCGGCACCGTGGTCGCCATGATCTTCGTCGACCGCGTCGGCCGCAGGCCGCTGGCCCTCATCGGCTCCGTCGGCATGGTGATCGGTCTGGCGTTGGAGGCCTGGGCGTTCAGCTACGACCTCGTCGGCGGCAAGCTGCCGGCCACGCAGGGCTGGGTCGCCCTGATCGCCGCCCATGTGTTCGTGCTCTTCTTCGCCCTGTCCTGGGGTGTGGTCGTCTGGGTCTTCCTCGGCGAGATGTTCCCGAACAAGCTCCGTGCCGCGGCCCTGGGCGTGGCCGCCGCCGCGCAGTGGATCGCCAACTGGGCCATCACCGCGAGCTTCCCGTCGCTGTCCGACTGGAACCTCTCCGCGACCTACGTGATCTACACGGTCTTCGCCGCCCTCTCCATCCCGTTCGTCCTCAAGTACGTCAAGGAGACGAAGGGCAAGTCCCTGGAGGAGATGGGCTGAGCCCCGTACCCCGAGGCACCCCGTGAACTCGGGGGGAAGGGCCAAGTCCCCGCTGCCCTCTCCCCGTACCCCGCCGCCGTCCCGGCTCGGCCACTGTCCGAGCCGGGACGGCGGTTCTCGTACGGGGATCAGCCCGCCAGCTCCGGCACCACCCGCTCCGCGAACAGGCGCAGACTGCGCCACCCCTCCTCCACCGGCATCCCGCCCGCCAGGGGATGCAGGACCAGGTTGTCCAGGCCCTGGGCCAGGCACTGGTCGGGGGTGAGGATCCGGTACACGCCCTCCGCGCGCAGCTCGTCCACCGTCGTGGCCGCCGACCGCACGGCCGAGCGGATGTCGCCGGACTGCCAGGAGGCGTAGGTCCGTGCCTCGTGGAGGAAGTGGGAACCGTAGCGGTCCCAGGCCTCGTCCGGGTCCTCGGCGAGGTGCAGCAGGGGCGTCTGCGCGGCCGGCATCATGGTCCAGCCCTCGGTGCCGTACTCGACCAGCCGCTCCTTGTAGTAGGCCTCCAGCTCCGGCAGGTGCGCGCTGGGGAAGAAGGGCAGCCCGAGGCGGGCGGCGCGGCGGGCGGCGGCCTTCGAGGAGCCGCCGACCAAAAGCAGGGGGTGCGGGTCGGAGCAGGGGCGCGGGGTGACCCGTACCGTACGGCCCCGGTACGCGAAGGGCTCGCCCGTCCAGGCCTTCAGCACCGTCTCCAGCACCTCGTCCTGGAGCCGGCCCCGCCGTTTCCACTCCACGTCGAACAGCGCGTACTCCTCGGGCCGGTACCCGATCCCGGCGACCGTGACCAGCCGTCCGCCGCTGAGCAGATCCAGTACGGCGATGTCCTCGGCCAGCCTGAGCGGGTCGTGCAGCGGGCCGATGACCGCCGAGACCGTGACCGCGATCCGGCGCGTGGCCCCGAACACCGCGCCGGCGAAGACGAACGGCGAGGGCAGCCAGTTGTTGTCGACGCCGTGGTGCTCCTCGGTCTGCACGGTGGTGATCCCGTGGCCGTCGGCGTACGCGGCCATCTCCAGCGCGGCCCGGTAGCGGGCGCCGAGCGAGGCGGGGGTGGCGCCGGGTTCGACCAGGTTGAAACGGACGACCGTGACGGGCATGGGGGGTCCCCCTTCACGCTGGGTGGGAAACGGCGGGTGGGAAGGGGACGTTAGCTGACGGTGCGTCAGACGGCCAGGGGTGCGGACTCCTCGCCCGGGGGCCACCGCGGTCGAGTCCGTACGACACGGACGGGATCGTTCCTACGGTCAGGAGCAGGACGCCGAGGTCGACGGCGCCCCGGGACGACCCCTCCCCTTGGAGGAAGGCACAAACTGGGTTCGGATCGCCCCATGGCCGATACTGGGTGGGTTATGGACATCGTCATCCTTGTTGTAGTCATCGCCGTGGTCGTGCTCGGTGCGCTCGGCGGGCTCGTGGTCGGCAGCCGGCGCAAGAAGTCGCTGCCCCCACCGCCCCCCTCGGCCCCCGACATCACCGCCCCTCCGGCCGAGCCGCACGTCGGCGACGAGGCCGAGACGCCGCGCGACGAACCGCGCCGGACCATAGAGGAGGTGGATCTCCCGGACGGCTCGGCCCCGGTCGTCGTCGAGGAGCCCCCTGTCCCAGAAGCCCCCGTAACCCCCGAGATCGAGGTCCCGGAGCCCACGGCCGGCCGCCTGGTCCGGCTGCGCGCCCGGCTCTCCCGCTCGCAGAACGCCCTCGGCAAGGGGCTGCTCACGCTCCTGTCGCGCGAGCACCTCGACGAGGACACCTGGGAGGAGATCGAGGACATCCTCCTCACCGCCGACGTCGGCGTGGCCCCCACCCAGGAGCTGGTCGAGGGGCTGCGGGAGCGGGTGAGGGTACTCGGCACCCGGACGCCGGACGAGCTGCGCGGTCTGCTGCGCGACGAACTGCTCAAGCTGGTCGGCACCGACCTCGACCGCACGGTCAGGACCGAGCCGGAGACCAGCAAGCCCGGCATCGTGATGGTCGTCGGCGTCAACGGCACCGGCAAGACCACCACCACCGGCAAGCTCGCGCGCGTGCTCGTGGCCGACGGGCGCAGCGTGGTCCTCGGTGCCGCCGACACGTTCCGGGCCGCCGCCGCCGATCAGTTGCAGACCTGGGGCGAGCGGGTCGGTGCGCACACCGTGCGCGGGCCCGAGGGCGGTGATCCCGCTTCCGTCGCCTTCGACGCGGTGAAGGAGGGCAAGGAGATGGGCGCGGACGTCGTGCTCATCGACACCGCCGGGCGCCTGCACACCAAGACCGGCCTCATGGACGAGCTCGGCAAGGTCAAGCGGGTCGTCGAGAAGCAGGCCCCGCTCGACGAGGTGCTGCTCGTCCTCGACGCCACCACCGGCCAGAACGGTCTGGTCCAGGCCCGCGTCTTCGCCGAGGTCGTCGCCATCACGGGCATCGTCCTGACCAAGCTGGACGGCACGGCCAAGGGCGGCATCGTGATCGCGGTGCAGCGGGAGCTGGGTGTGCCGGTGAAGCTGGTCGGCCTGGGAGAGGGCGCCGACGACCTGGCACCGTTCGAGCCGGAAGCGTTCGTGGACGCGCTCATCGGCGACTGACCGATGGAACACGCCAAGAAGCGCCCGCCCCCGAGGTGCAGTCGGGAGCGGGCGCTTCGCTGTGTACGGCCGACCTGGCCGGCTGTGGCGTGAGGCGTCCGGCTACCCGCGCGACCGGTGTGCCACGTAGGCCAGGGTGCCCAGCAGCAGCCTCGCCGACGGGGGCTTCGTGGCCGTGTCCAGTTCGGGCGGACGCAGCCAGCGCACCGGGCCCCGTCCGCCCCGGTCCGACGGCGGGGCCGTGATGTGGGTGCCGGGGCCGAGGCCGCGCAGGCCGAGGGAGGCGGGGTCGTCCCAGCCCATGCGGTAGAGAAGGTCGGGCAGCTCGGCGGCGGCGCCGGGAGCGACGAAGAAGTGGGCGCGGCCCTCGGGGGTGGAGATCACCGGGCCGAGCGGGAGCCCCATGCGCTCCAGGCGGATCAGTGCGCGGCGTCCGGCGGGCACGGCCACCTCGATCACGTCGAAGGCCCGGCCGACCGGCAGCATCACCGCGGCGCCGGGGAACTCCGCCCAGGCGCGGGTCACTTCGTCGAGCGTGGCCCCGGCCGGAACCCGGGACGCGAAGCCGAAGGGGTGGGCGCCGGGGGCCTCGCAGTCGGCGCGGCCGCACGAGCAGGCGCCCGCCGCGGCACGCGCGCCCGGGACCACGTCCCAGCCCCAGAGACCGGTGAACTCGGCGACGGCGGTGCACTCCGACGAGCGGCCGCGTCGACGTGAACCGGAGCGGATCTCCCGAATGCCGCCGATCGTGAAGTCCATGCCCCCTCCAACGTGTCCGGCGCGCCGCTGGTTACGCGGCGAACGCGAACTGTGACTCTCCGTCGCCATATTCTGCGTCCGTGCGGCGCTCAGGTGTAGCCCGGGTGGTGCGCACGTCGGTGCACGCCCCTGAATGCACCGCTCCGCCCCCTCTCGTTCGCTCTCTGTCAAGTGAATCGCGCGGCGACCACCCTTAGTTCATTCGAAGGGGTGGCGAATGGTGGCGTTTCCGGGATCGCCGTGGCTGGACGCGTGATCGTCGGATTACGCTGAGTGCACGAGTCCTGGGGGCACATGCACATGTGGGTATGCCGGAGGCAAGTCGGCCCCCCGTTCGAAGGATGGCAACTGCCGGACGGGAGGCGGTATTTACCGGCATTCTGATAGGCCTTGGCGCACTCAGTGACAAGTGGTTTCAGGGATGGGGGCGTTCCAGTGAGCGGCAACGGCGGTAGCGGGGCGAGCGCGGCGGACGCGGCGGCCGCGAGGAACGCAACGCACGCGACGGACGCAACGGACACGACGCACGCCGCGAACACTGAGAAGCGCCCCAACGAACTGCTCACTTCCTGGTTCGTCCGCAGCGGCTGGTCGAAGGGCGAGCTGGCGCGCCAGGTCAACCGCCGGGCCCGCCAGTTGGGCGCCAACCACATCTCCACCGACACCTCGCGCGTCCGTCGCTGGCTGGACGGCGAGAACCCCCGCGAACCCATTCCCCGGATCCTGTCCGAGCTGTTCTCCGAGCGGTTCGGTTGTGTCGTCTCCGTCGAGGACCTCGGACTGCGCACCGCCCGCCAGTCACCGTCCGCGACCGGGGTCGACCTGCCCTGGACGGGCCCGCAGACCGTGGCCCTGCTCAGCGAGTTCTCGCGCAGCGACCTGATGCTGGCGCGGCGCGGCTTCCTCGGAACCTCGCTGGTCCTGTCCGCGGGCCCGTCCCTCATCGAACCCATGCAGCGCTGGCTGGTGCCCGGGCCCTCCGCCCCGCGCCAGGAACCCGAGCCCGTGTCGTCCGCGGCCCGTCGCGGCCGGCTGTCGCGGCCCGAGCTGGAGCTTCTCGAGTCGACCACGATGATGTTCCGCCAGTGGGACGCCCAGTGCGGCGGCGGCCTGCGCCGCAAGGCGGTCGTCGGCCAGCTGCACGAGGTGACGGACCTGCTCCAGGAACCCCAGCCCGAGGCGACCACCCGCACGTTGTTCAAGGTCGCCGCCGAGCTCGCCGAGCTGGCGGGCTGGATGTCGTACGACGTCGGGCTGCAGCCCACCGCGCAGAAATACTTCGTCCTCGCCCTGCACGCCGCCAAGGAAGCGGGTGACAAGCCGCTCGGCTCGTACGTCCTGTCCAGCATGAGCCGCCAGATGATCCACCTCGGGCGGCCCGACGACGCGCTGGAGCTGATCCACCTCGCGCAGTACGGCAGCCGGGACTGCGCGAGCCCGCGCACCCAGTCCATGCTGTATGCGATGGAGGCTCGCGCGTACGCCAACATGGGGCAGCCCGGCAAGTGCAAACGGGCGGTCCGGATGGCCGAGGACGTCTTCGCCGAGGCCGACGAGTGGGACGAGCCGGACCCCGACTGGATCCGTTTCTTCTCCGAGGCCGAGCTGTACGGCGAGAACTCCCACTCCTACCGCGACCTCGCCTACGTCGCCGGCCGCAGCCCCACCTACGCCTCCCTGGCCGAGCCCCTGATGCGGCGCGCCGTCGAGCTCTTCGCGAAGGACGACGAGCACCAGCGGTCGTACGCACTGAACCTGATCGGGATGGCCACCGTGCACCTGCTCCAGCGGGAGGCCGAGCAGAGCACCGTGCTGACCGCGCAGGCCATGCAGATCGCCAAGAAGGTCCGCTCCGAGCGGGTCAACACTCGTATCCGAAAGACGGTCGACACGGCCGTACGCGATTTCGGTGATCTCGCGGAGGTCGTGGACCTCACCGACCAGCTCGCCATCGAGTTGCCCGAGACCGCCGAGGCGGTCTGACGGGGCGGCCCGCCTCCCCGAACCCCGGCCGCGGCCGGCCCTCCCGAACTGCCCGACTCGGCTCCCCCATGCCAGGTCATCGGAAGGCCGACCGCGGCCGGACTGCTTCCCCGAACCGAAGGTTGCGCCACGATAACGATCGACTCGGACCACATCTGCCAGTTCATCGAGGCGTAACACGCAAGGCGCCTTCGTCACGGCGGCGAAACAATGAGGGGCTTCCATCGAAACCGCGCTGCGTCAATCTCATGGCGCATAACCGGCCCACCCCTCATAACCGCTCAAGGCTTCGCCCGCACGGGGCCGTACCAATGACGAGGAGACGCCGATGGCACCAGCCATCATGATCGCGGCGGACGCACCCAAGCTGTCGTCCGCCAACACAGGCTTCATGCTTATCTGTTCCGCCCTGGTGCTGATCATGACCCCGGGCCTGGCCTTCTTCTACGGAGGCATGGTTCGCGTCAAGAGCACCTTGAACATGCTGATGATGAGCTTCATCAGCATAGGGATCGTCACCATCCTGTGGGTGCTGTACGGCTTCTCCATGGCCTTTGGTACTGACTCCGGCAGCATCATCGGCTGGAACTCGGACTGGGTCGGCATGAGCAATGTCGGCCTGACCCAGCTGTGGGACGGTTACACCATCCCGATCTTCGTCTTCATGGTCTTCCAGATGATGTTCGCCATCATCACCCCCGCCCTGATCAGCGGTGCCCTCGCGGACCGCGTCAAGTTCACGGCCTGGGCGCTGTTCGTCGCCCTGTGGGCCACGGTCGTCTACTTCCCGGTCGCGCACTGGGTCTGGGGCGCCGGCGGCTGGGCCTTCGACCTGGGCGTCATCGACTTCGCGGGCGGTACGGCGGTCCACATCAACGCGGGTGCCGCGGCGCTCGGCGTGATCCTCGTCATCGGCAAGCGGGTCGGCTTCAAGAAGGACCCGATGCGCCCGCACAGCCTCCCGCTGGTCATGCTCGGCGCGGGCCTCCTGTGGTTCGGCTGGTTCGGATTCAACGCGGGCTCGTGGCTCGGCAACGACGACGGCGTCGGCGCGCTGATGTTCGTCAACACGCAGGTCGCCACGGCTGCCGCCATGCTGGCCTGGCTCGCCTACGAGAAGATCCGTCACGGCGCGTTCACCACCCTGGGCGCCGCCTCCGGCGCGGTCGCGGGCCTGGTCGCCATCACCCCGTCGGGTGGCGCGGTCTCCCCGCTCGGCGCGATCGCCGTCGGCGTCATCGCCGGTGTGCTGTGCGCCATGGCCGTCGGCCTGAAGTACAGGTTCGGCTACGACGACTCGCTCGACGTCGTCGGTGTCCACCTGGTCGGCGGTGTCGTCGGCTCCCTGCTGATCGGCCTCTTCGCCAGCGGCCACGGCCAGTCCGACGTCGAGGGCCTCTTCTACGGCGGCGGCATGACGCAGTTCTGGAAGCAGTGCGCCGGTGTCTTCGCGGTCCTCGCCTACTCCCTCGTCGCCTCCGCGATCCTCGCCTTCCTGATCGACAAGACGATCGGTATGCGGGTCACCGAGGACGAGGAGGTCGCCGGCATCGACCAGGCCGAGCACGCCGAGACCGCATACGACTTCAGCGGCGCCGGCGGCGGTGTCGTCGGATCCGCCGGTCCCGCCCTGGCCGCGACGGAGAGCAAGAAGGTGGACGCATGAAGCTCATCACCGCTGTCGTCAAGCCCCACCGGCTCGACGAGATCAAGGAAGCCCTCCAGGCCTTCGGGGTCCACGGCCTGACGGTCACCGAGGCGAGCGGCTACGGTCGTCAGCGGGGCCACACCGAGGTCTACCGCGGTGCCGAGTACACGGTCGACCTGGTCCCGAAGATCCGCATCGAGGTACTGGCGGAGGACGACGACGCCGAGCAGTTGATCGACGTCATCGTCAAGGCCGCCCGCACCGGCAAGATCGGTGACGGCAAGGTCTGGTCCCTCCCGGTCGAGACCGCCGTAAGGGTCCGCACCGGCGAGCGCGGCCCGGACGCGCTCTGACAGCAGAAGAGAACAGGAGCCACTGGGTGACGAGTACGGACATGCGCAAGGATGCAGAGGACTCGGGACCCAGCGGCTATGCGGCGGCCCGGCTGCGTCTCCTCACCGAGGGGGTGCAGTCCGGGCCGCCGCGCCGTGCGGCGCTGTCCGAGCTCACGGACGACTGGTTGTCGGGGCTGTTCGGCGCCGGCGCCGAGGGCTTGCGCGGGGTCTCCCTGGTCGCCGTCGGCGGCTACGGCCGCGGGGAACTGTCCCCCCGCAGCGACCTGGACCTGCTCCTGCTGCACGACGGCAGCGACTCCGACGCGGTCGCGGCCCTGGCCGACCGCCTCTGGTACCCCGTCTGGGACCTGGGCCTGGCCCTGGACCACTCGGTGCGTACGCCCGCCGAGGCCCGCAAGACGGCCGCCGAGGACCTCAAGGTGCAACTGGGCCTGCTGGACGCCCGCCACCTCGCCGGTGACCTCGCTCTCACCGCCGGCCTGCGCACCGCCGTCCTCGCCGACTGGCGCAACCAGGCCCCCAAACGCCTGCCCGAGCTCCAGGAACTGTGCGCCGAGCGCGGCGAGCGGCAGGGTGAGCTGCAGTACCTGCTGGAGCCGGACCTCAAGGAGGCGCGCGGCGGTCTGCGCGACGCCACCGCCCTGCGCGCCGTCGCCGCCTCCTGGCTGGCCGACGCCCCGCGCGAGGGCCTCGACGACGCGCGGCGCCGGCTCCTCGACGTCCGGGACGCCCTGCACCTGACCACGGGCCGCGCGACCGACCGGCTCGCACTCCAGGAACAGGACCAGGTCGCGGCCGAGCTCGGCCTGCTCGACGCCGACACCCTGCTGCGGCAGGTGTACGAGGCGGCGCGGGTCATCTCGTACGCCAGTGATGTCACCTGGCGTGAAGTGGGGCGCGTGCTCAAGTCGCGCGCCGTGCGGCCGCGGCTGCGCGCCATGCTCGGGGGCGGCAAGCCCGTCGCCGAGCGGTCCCCACTGGCCGAAGGCGTGGTGGAACAGGACGGCGAGGTGGTGCTCGCCCGCGCCGCGCGCCCCGAGCGCGATCCGGTGCTCCCACTGCGTGCCGCGGCCGCCGCCGCGGAGGCCGGGCTTCCGCTCTCCCTGCACGCCGTACGGCGGATGGCGGCCGCCGTGCGCCCCCTGCCCACGCCCTGGCCCGCCGAGGCCCGCGAACAGCTGGTGACGCTGCTCGGGTCCGGGCAGCCCACCATCGACGTCTGGGAGGCGCTGGAGGCCGAAGGGCTGATCACCCGGCTGCTGCCCGACTGGGAGCGGGTGCGCTGCCGGCCGCAGCGCAACGCCGTGCACGTGTGGACCGTCGACCGGCACCTCATCGAGACCGCCGTGCGCGCCTCCGAGTTCACCCGCCGCGTCCACCGCCCCGACCTCCTCCTGGTCGCCGCGCTGCTGCACGACATCGGCAAGGGCTGGCCCGGCGACCACTCCGTGGCCGGCGAGATCATCGCCAAGGACGTGGCCGCCCGCATCGGCTTCGACCGCGCCGAGGTGGCCGTGCTCGCCACCCTCGTACGCCATCACCTGCTGCTCATCGACACGGCCACCCGGCGTGACCTGGAGGACCCGGCCACCGTGCGCTCCGTCGCCGAGGCGGTCGGCTCGCAGAGCACGCTGGAGCTGCTGCACGCGCTCACCGAGGCGGACGCGCTGGCCACCGGCCCGGCCGCCTGGTCGTCCTGGCGCGGCTCCCTCGTCGCCGACCTGGTCAAGCGGGTCTCCGCGGTCCTCTCCGGCGGCGAACCGGAGGACCCCGAGGCCGCCGCGCCCACCGCCGAGCAGGAACGGCTCGCGATCGAGGCCATGGCGACGGGCGGCCCCGTACTGTCGCTGCGCGCGCAGACCGAACCGCCGACCGAGGACCAGCCGTCGGGTGACCCCGAGCCGCTCGGCGTGGAGCTCCTCATCGCCGTACCGGACCAGGCGGGCGTGCTGCCCGCGGTGGCCGGGGTTCTCGCCATGCACCGCCTCACGGTCCGCACCGCCGAACTGCGCACCCTCGACCTGCCGGACGGCGTCGAGGGCTCCGTGCTGCTGCTGAACTGGCGGGTCGCCGCCGAGTACGGCTCCCTGCCGCAGGCCGCCCGGCTCCGCGCCGACCTCGTACGGGCCCTCGACGGCTCGCTGGACATCACCGCCCGGCTCGCCGAGCGGGACGCGGCCTATCCGCGCCGCCGCGGGGTGGTCGCGCCCCCCGCCCGGGTGAAGGTCGCCCCGGCCGCCTCCCGGCACGCGACGGTGATCGAGGTCCGGGCTCACGACGCCCCCGGGCTGCTGCACCGGATCGGGCGGGCGCTGGAGGACGCGAAGGTACGGGTGCGCAGCATGCACGTCAGCACGCTGGGTTCCAACGCGGTCGACGCCTTCTACGTCACCACCGGCGAGGGCGTGCCGTTGCCGGCCGGCGAGGCGGCCTCGGCCGCGCGCAGGCTGGAGGAGACGCTGCGCGCATGACCTGAACGGCCCGCGGCGTTCCTGTCCCCGCCCGCTGTCTCCAGCGGGCGGGGACGATTGTCTTGCGCGGCCGGATACCCTGGAAGACGCTCACACTGCTCCCGACTCCGAGGACCGACGCCGCCGTGTTCGATACTCTTTCCGATCGCCTTTCAGCGACCTTCAAGAACTTGCGCGGCAAGGGGCGCTTGAGCGAAGCGGACATCGACGCCACGGCGCGTGAGATCCGCATCGCACTCCTCGAAGCGGACGTGGCCCTGCCTGTCGTCCGCACGTTCATCAAGAACGTCAAGGAGCGTGCCCTCGGCGCCGAGGTCTCGCGGGCGCTGAACCCGGCCCAGCAGGTCCTGAAGATCGTCAACGAGGAACTCGTCACGATCCTGGGCGGCGAGACCCGGCGCCTGCGCTTCGCCAAGCAGCCGCCGACCGTGATCATGCTCGCGGGTCTGCAGGGTGCCGGTAAGACCACCCTCGCGGGCAAGCTCGGCCGCTGGCTGAAGGAGCAGGGCCACTCGCCGCTCCTGGTCGCCGCCGACCTCCAGCGCCCGAACGCCGTGAACCAGCTCAGCGTCGTCGCCGAGCGCGCCGGTGTCGCGGTCTACGCGCCCGAGCCGGGCAACGGCGTCGGCGACCCGGTCAAGGTCGCCAAGGACTCCCTCGACTTCGCGAAGTCCAAGGTCCACGACATCGTGATCGTGGACACCGCCGGCCGCCTGGGCATCGACCAGGAACTGATGCGGCAGGCCGCGGACATCCGCGACGCGGTCTCGCCGGACGAGATCCTGTTCGTCGTCGACGCGATGATCGGCCAGGACGCGGTCAACACCGCCGAGGCCTTCCGCGACGGCGTCGGCTTCGACGGTGTCGTTCTCTCCAAGCTCGACGGTGACGCCCGCGGTGGTGCCGCCCTGTCGATCGCCTCGGTGACCGGCAAGCCGATCATGTTCGCGTCGAACGGCGAGAAGCTCGAGGACTTCGACGCCTTCCACCCTGACCGGATGGCCTCCCGCATCCTCGACATGGGTGACCTGCTCACCCTGATCGAACAGGCGGAGAAGACGTTCAGCCAGGAAGAGGCCGAGAAAATGGCCTCCAAGCTGGCGTCCAAGAAGGGCCAGGACTTCACCCTGGACGACTTCCTGGCCCAGATGGAGCAGGTCAGGAAGATGGGCTCCATCTCCAAGCTGCTCGGCATGCTCCCGGGCATGGGCCAGATCAAGGACCAGATCAACAACCTCGACGAGCGTGAGGTCGACCGCATCGGCGCGATCATCAAGTCGATGACCCCGGCCGAGCGCCAGGAGCCGACGATCATCAACGGCTCCCGCCGTGCCCGTATCGCCAAGGGTTCGGGTGTCGAGGTCAGCGCGGTGAAGGGCCTGGTCGAGCGGTTCTTCGAGGCCCGCAAGATGATGTCCCGCATGGCTCAGGGCGGCGGCATGCCCGGGATGCCGGGTGTTCCGGGCATGGGCGGCGGCCCCGGCCGCTCCAAGAAGCAGCCCAAGAAGGCCAAGGGCAAGCAGCGCTCCGGCAACCCGATGAAGCGCAAGCAGCAGGAGCAGGAGGAGGCCGCGCGCCGCGCCGCCGCGGCCCAGGGGGGCGGCGCCTTCGGTGTGCCCGGCCAGCAGGCCCCGCAGGACTTCGAGCTGCCGGACGAGTTCAAGAAGTTCATGGGCTGACGGCCCCGGCCCTACGTCCCTGAGGGCGCCCTTCTCCGGAGGGGCGCCCTCAGGCGTTCAGCACCGAAGATTTCCGGCCGATCCATCGCTGATCGCCCTCCTCGTGCTCAGGGCGTACGCGCGATCAGGTACCGGAACACGTTCGGCATCCACACCGTGCCGTCCCGGCGCCGGTGCGGATGCAGGGCCTCCGTCAGCTCCTTGTCGACCTGCGCCTGGTCGGTGGCGGAGATCGCCGCGTCGAACAGTCCCGTCGACAGCAGCCCTCGTACGGCGCTCTCGGTGTCGGCGTACCCGAAGGGGCAGGCGACCCGGCCGGAGCCGTCCGGCTTGAGTCCGGCGCGGTGGGCGACCTCCTCCAGGTCGTCCCGGAGGGCGGGGCGCCAGCTGCCCGCGCTGCGCAGCGGATCCGCCAGCTTGGTGGCCACCCGCAGGACGGAGGTCGTGGCGCACCGTTCCGGCGGGCCCCAGCCGGCCAGCACCACGGCAGCCCCCCGCTCGGCCAGCGGCGTCGCCGAGGCGAGCAGCTCACCGAGGCCCTCGGAGTCGCCCGCGAGACACCCGATGGGCTCGAAGGCGGTCACCAGGGTGTACGCCGGTGTCGTGGCGTCGGCCGCGTCCTGGGGCGTTCCCCCGACCAGCCGGGTCTCGCCCCCCGCGCGCGTGCCCCGCGCCTCGGGCAGCAGCCGCTCCCGCGCGAGGTCGAGCCGCTGGGGAGAGGAGTCGTCGACACCCGTGACCGCGGCCCCTCTGGAGGCCGCCATCAGCAGGGCCAGCCCGGAACCGCAGCCGAGCCCCAGCAGCCGGGTGCTCAGGCCCACTTCCAGTCGCTCGTAGACGGCCTCGTAGAGCGGCACCAGCATCCGCTCCTGGATCTCCGACCAGTCACGCGCGCGTGCCCCGCGGTCCACGCGGGCCGTTTCGCCCGCCTGGGACCGGTGCTGCCGCACGAGCGTAGGTGTCATAGGTAAGCGCCCCAATCCGCCGAGAGGTTCCCCTGTGCCCGTTTCCGTAGCCCCCGTGCAGTGCGCTCGCACTCCCCCCGTATGCCAGATAACTCCGCACTCGACCGCGCGTCCAGGGGTTGTCGGGTCCGGCTTGCGGGCTGAGTGCCCCTGTGGCGAGATTTCACATCCCGGCAACCTGGGCCCGTACCATCGCGCCATGGCAAAGGCACCCGTTCTCACCCCGCGGGCGGACGACTTCCCGCGCTGGTACCAGGATCTGATCGCCAAGGCCGAACTGGCCGACAACGGTCCGGTGCGCGGCACCATGGTGATCCGCCCGTACGGGTACGGGCTGTGGGAGCGGATGCAGGCCGAGATGGACGCCCGCATCAAGGAGACGGGCACCGAGAACGCGTACTTCCCGCTGCTGATCCCGCAGTCCTATCTCGCGCGGGAGGCGGACCACGTCGAGGGCTTCGCGCCGGAACTCGCGGTCGTCACGCACGGCGGCGGCAAGGAACTGGAGGAGCCGGCGGTCGTCCGGCCCACCTCCGAGATGATCGTCAACGACTACTTCTCGAAGTGGGTGCAGAGCTACCGCGACCTGCCCCTGCTGATCAACCAGTGGGCCAACGTGGTGCGTTGGGAGCTCAGGCCGCGTCTGTTCCTCCGTACGACGGAGTTCCTGTGGCAGGAGGGCCACACCGCGCACGCCACCTACGAGGACGCCCGCGACTTCGCCGCCCACATCCACCGCCGGGTCTACGAGGACTTCATGGTGAACGTCCTCGCGATGGACGTCGTGCCCGGCCGCAAGACGGCGGCCGAGCGCTTCGCCGGGGCGATCAACACCCTCACGCTCGAAGGCATGATGGGCGACGGCAAGGCCCTGCAGATGGCCACCAGCCACGAGCTGGGCCAGAACTTCGCCAAGGCCTTCAACACCTCGTATCTGTCGAAGGACGGCACCCAGGAACTGGTCTGGCAGACCTCCTGGGGGTCGACCACTCGCATGATCGGTGCCCTGGTGATGATGCACGGCGACGACAACGGACTGCGCGTCCCGCCGCGACTGGCACAGACCCAGGCCGTCGTCCTCGCGATCAAGGACGACGAAGCGGTTCTCGCCAAGGTCCACGAGATCGGCGACCGGCTGCGGGCCGCGGGGGTGCGCGTCCACGTCGACGACCGGGTGGACACCCCCTTCGGCCGCCGTGCCGTCGACTGGGAGCTCAAGGGCGTACCCGTACGCGTCGAGGTCGGACCCCGTGACCTGGAGAACGGCACCGCGATGCTGGTGCGGCGGATCCCGGGAGGCAAGGAGCCGGTGTCCCTGGACGCGCTGGCGGCCCTTGTCCCCGCGATCCTCGAAGAGGACCAGGCGCTGCTGCTGACCCAGTCCCGCGAGCGCCGCGAGTCCCGCACCGTGGAGGCGTCGACGAACGAGGAGGCCGTCGAGGCCGCCGCTGCCGGCCGCTGGGCCCGCATCCCCTGGGCGGTGCTGGGGAAGGACGGCGAGGCCGAGCTGGGCGAGCACGCGGTGACCGTACGGTGTCTGGTCGCCGAGGACGGGTCGGTGCCCGACGCCGACGACGCGCCCGGTAACGTCGCGGTCGTCGCGCGTGCTTACTGAGGTGACGCCCTCCGGCGGGAGAGCGACCGAAACGCCCCTTGCGCAACGGCGGACCACAGCCACCTCGGCGCGTGGACGGGATCTGACGGGTGGACGTACGTCAGGCTACGCACCACCTTGGGAGGAGCTGTGCGGCTTCTCCACAGATCAGCGCACCCGCCCTCGTCAGGACGCATCAGCGGCAAACTGACGGGTACGTGCAAATTATTTGGGATGCCCCGGAATCGGAACACAGCGGCACCCTGGCTCGTTGTCATTACGTGAGCACGACACAGACACCACCTGTTCTCGCCGCAGAGCTGGCACAGGCGTGGGCCGACATTCAGCGGTACCACCCCGAGTTGCCCGATCTTGCCGCGCCAGAGTCCCTGATCGGGGAGTCGTCGTCCGCCTGCGGTCACGAGCTCTCCTTCGAGCGACTGCTTCACGAGGCAGTCCATGGCATCGCCGCCGCGCGCGGCATTCGCGACACCTCCCGTGCCGGCCGCTACCACAACCGCAGATTCCTCGCGATCGCCGAGGAGATGGGCCTCGACCACCCGGAGGAACCGCATCCCAGCAGCGGTTTCTCCCTGGTCGTGCTCACCCCCGAGGCGAAGCGCCGATACCGCCCGACCGTCGAGCGCCTGCAGCGGGCCCTCAAGGCCCACTCGGCGGCGACCACGTCCGACACCTCCCGCACCTTCCGCGGCCCGGCCGCCCGCCACGGCTCCTCCGGCGGCGGCGTCCGCGTCAAGGCGGTGTGCGACTGCGGCCGGAACGTACGGGTCGTCCCGTCCGTCCTGGCCCAGGCTCCGATCGTGTGCGGGGGCTGCGGGAAGCCGTTCCGGATCCCGGAGGTCGTGGGCGCGGCGGCCGGCTGACCCGGGCGAGGGGCGAGCACCGGCATCTCGTGGCTGCCGGTCGAGCCCGCGGCACGGGTACAGGGGGTGCCGTCGCGCACTCCGCCGACGGCACCCGGCGGCGCAGGATCCCGCACCCGAGCTGTCCAGCAGCGCCGGGTGCCTCTCAGGCATGCTTCACCACAGCCTCGGTCCAGAGCGACCCGCCGGGTATGGCACAATGGCTAGCTGTACTCGACAGCCGCACAGGAACCCTCTCGCCTCCGGCTGACGCGTCCATCGGGCACTCGGGTACCGCAACCCCACGCGGCCATCTGCCGTGCCCAACCACGTCAAATTCAGGAGAACCCACTCCCGTGGCAGTCAAGATCAAGCTGAAGCGTCTGGGCAAGATCCGCGCGCCTCACTACCGCATCGTCGTCGCCGACTCCCGTACCCGTCGTGACGGTCGTGCGATCGAGGAGATCGGCCTGTACCACCCGGTGCAGAACCCCTCGCGCATCGAGGTCGACGCCGACCGCGTGGCCTACTGGCTCTCCGTCGGCGCTCAGCCGACCGAGCCCGTGCTCGCCATCCTGAAGAAGACCGGCGACTGGCAGAAGTTCAAGGGCGAGCCCGCCCCGGCTCCGCTGCTCCAGCCGGCCGAGAAGGCCGCGCGTCCGACGTTCGAGGCTCTCGGCGGCGACGACGAGGGCAAGGGTGAGGCGATCACCCCGAAGAAGAAGGCCGAGAAGAAGGACGAGGCTCCCGCTGAGTCCTCTTCGGCTGAGTCGACCGAGGCCTGAGCAGCATGCTCGAAGAGGCGCTTGAGCACCTCGTGAAGGGCATCGTCGACAACCCTGACGACGTGCAGGTCGCCTCGCGTGACCTGCGTCGTGGTCGTGTGCTGGAAGTCCGGGTCCACCCGGACGACCTCGGCAAGGTGATCGGCCGCAACGGCCGCACCGCACGCGCCCTGCGCACGGTCGTGGGCGCCATCGGCGGCCGCGGTGTCCGCGTCGACCTCGTCGACGTGGACCACGTCCGCTGACGCAACGCAGCACCGGCTCGGGCCGGGGAGGGCCACTGGGCCGTCCCCGGCCCGTTGTCGTGCACGCAGTCCCGTAGAGGCTGTCGGAGATCAGGAGAAGCAAGCACAGTGCAGCTGGTAGTCGCTCGCATCGGCCGTGCCCACGGCATCAAGGGTGAGGTCACCGTCGAGGTCCGTACCGACGAGCCGGAGCTGAGGCTCGCGCCCGGCGCCGTCCTGCTCACGGACCCCGCCTCCACGGGCCCCCTCACCGTCGAGACCGGCCGCGTCCACAGCGGCCGTCTCCTTCTGCGCTTCGAGGGCGTGAAGGACCGCACCGCCGCCGAGGCGCTGCGCAACACCCTCCTGATCGCCGAGGTGGACCCGGAGGTGCTCCCCGAGGAGGAGGACGAGTACTACGACCACCAGCTGATGGACCTGGACGTGGTGACGAAGGACGGCGTCGAGGTCGGCCGGATCACCGAGATCTCGCACCTGCCCTCGCAGGACCTGTTCGTCGTGGAGCGCCCCGACGGCAGCGAGGTCCTGATCCCCTTCGTCGAGGAGATCGTCACGGAGATCGACATCGAGGAGCAGAAGGCGGTCATCGACCCGCCGCCCGGGCTGATCGACGACCAGGCGGAGATCGCCTCCAGCAGGGACGACAGCGCATGAGGCTCGACGTCGTCACGATCTTCCCCGAGTACCTCGACCCCTTGAACGTCTCCCTCGTCGGCAAGGCACGCGCGCGTGGACAGCTGGACGTGCACGTCCACGACCTGCGTTCGTGGACGTACGACCGGCACAACACGGTCGACGACACGCCGTACGGCGGCGGACCGGGCATGGTCATGAAGACCGAACCCTGGGGCGATGCGCTGGACTCCGTCCTCGCGGACGGCTACGAGACGGGCTCCCACGCGCCCGCCCTGATCGTCCCCACGCCCAGCGGCCGTCCCTTCACCCAGGAACTCGCCGTCGAGCTCTCCGCGCGTCCCTGGCTGCTCTTCACGCCGGCCCGCTACGAGGGCATCGACCGCCGCGTCATCGACGAGTACGCCACCCGGATACCCGTCCACGAGGTCTCCATCGGCGACTACGTGCTGGCCGGCGGCGAGGCGGCCGTCCTCGTCATCACGGAGGCCGTGGCCCGGCTGCTGCCCGGCGTCCTGGGCAACGCCGAGTCCCACCGGGACGACTCCTTCGCACCCGGAGCCATGGCCAACCTCCTGGAGGGCCCCGTCTACACCAAGCCGCCCGAGTGGCGCGGACACGGGATCCCGGACGTGCTGCTCAGCGGACATCACGGCAAGATCGCGCGCTGGCGCCGCGACGAGGCACTCAGGCGTACGACAGCCCACCGGCCCGACCTGATCGAACGCTGCGACCCCAAGGCCTTCGACAAGAAGGACCGCGAGATGCTCTCCATCCTGGGCTGGGCACCGGACCCCGAGGGGGAGCCGTACGGCCGATTTTGGCGCAGGACAGAGGGCGTGGAACAATAGGTCGCTGTTGTGCGTCCGGCGTGCGCCCCTGCCACAGGGGGACACGACGCCCGCCCCGACGTGGACAGCATCCTTCTCGACACCCTAGTTCCGTTGATGACCTGTGGCATCAGCGAAGAAAGCAGACGAAATGTCCAACCTGCTCGACACCGTCGACTCCGCGTCGCTGCGCAGCGACATCCCGGCCTTCCGCCCGGGTGACACCGTCAACGTCCACGTGCGCGTCATCGAGGGCAACCGCTCCCGTGTGCAGCAGTTCAAGGGCGTCGTCATCCGCCGTCAGGGCGCCGGTGTCCGCGAGACCTTCACGGTCCGCAAGGTCTCGTTCTCCGTCGGCGTCGAGCGCACCTTCCCGGTGCACACCCCGATCGTCGAGAAGATCGAGCTCGTCACGCGCGGTGACGTGCGTCGCGCGAAGCTGTACTACCTGCGCGAGCTGCGCGGCAAGGCCGCGAAGATCAAGGAGAAGCGCGAGAACTGAGCGCTTCTCGGGCGTCACAGCGGGGCCGGATAGCATCTGGCCCCGATGGACACCGAAGCACAGCCGACGGAGCGCGACCGCTCCTCCCGCCCTTCCGATGCCGAGGAGATCTCGGACCCGGGAGGACCGGAGGGCCGGTCGCGTTTCGCGTTGGTGTCACGGGCCGCCGAGTCGGTACCCGGCGGTCGGATCACCCTCACGCTGCTGGTCTGCCTGGTGTTCGTGCTGCTGCTCGGCACCTTCGTGGTGCAGCCCTTCCAGATTCCCAGCGGATCCATGGAAAACGGATTGAGGATCGGGGACCGCGTTCTCGTAAATAAGTTGGCGTACCGTTTCGGTGCCGATCCGCGGCGCGGCGATGTCATCGTGTTCGACGGAACCGGGTACTTCGGGGATTCCGACTACATCAAACGCGTTGTCGGTGTGGGGGGAGACCATGTGGTCTGCTGTGACAAGGAGGGGAGGATCGAGGTGAACGGCCGGTCCGTCGACGAGTCGACCTTCCTGTACCCCGGCGACAGCCCGTCCACGGTGCCCTTCGACGTCGACGTGCCCCCGGGCACTCTCTTCGTCCTGGGTGACCATCGCGGCAACTCCAGCGACTCCCGCGACCATCTGGGCTCCCCGGGCGGCGGCATGATCCCGGTCGACGACGTCATCGGCCGGGCCGACTGGATCCTGTGGCCCGGCGACCGCTTCGCCCGGCTGCGCCGTCCCGCCGCCTACGCGCGCGTGCCGGCCGCCGAAGAGCCGACCCCGGTGGGCGCCCATGGGTAACCGCGGCCGACCACGCGGTACGTCGTCCAGCGCGGCCGAGAATCTGCTGCCCACCGGCTCCCGACGCGCCCTGGCCGGCACGGGCGCGGGACCGGGACGCAGCCGTGCCGAGCGGCGCAAGCTCCAGCGCAAGGTCAAGCGGCGCCGCAGGCGTTCCGCGATCAAGGAGATACCTCTCCTCGTCGGCGTCGCCGTCCTCATCGCCCTCGTCCTGAAGACCTTCCTCGTCCAGGCGTTCGTGATCCCGTCCGGCTCCATGGAGCAGACCATCCAGATCGGCGACCGGGTCCTGGTCGACAAGTTCACCCCGTGGTTCGGCTCCAAGCCCGAGCGCGGGGACGTCGTCGTCTTCAAGGACCCGGGCGGCTGGCTCCAGGACGAGCAGCCGGCCACGAAGAAGGACGACCCCGTCGTCGTCAAGCAGGTCAAGGAGGGGCTCACCTTCATCGGCCTGCTGCCCTCGGACAACGAGAAGGACCTCATCAAGCGGGTCGTCGGCGTCGGCGGCGACCACGTCAAGTGCTGCGACGCGCAGGGCCGGGTCACCGTCAACGACGTTCCCCTGAACGAGAACTACCTGTATCCCGGCAACGCCCCGTCCGAGACGCCGTTCAACATCACCGTCCCGCCGGGGCGGCTGTGGGTGATGGGCGACCACCGGGGCAACTCCGCGGACTCCCGCGCGCACCAGAACACCGACTACGGCGGCACGGTCTCCGTGGACTCCGTGGTGGGTCGGGCCAAGGTCATCGCCTGGCCGTTCGGGCACTGGAGCGAGCTGGAGGAGCCCAAAACCTACGCCTCCGTGTCCGACTCGGCAGCCGGGTCGACCGCGGCTGGTCCGCCGTCGCTTAGGGTTGCTCCCGACGGTCCGAACGGATCGGTCCAACTCCCGAGCCCTGCGGAACTCCCGCTCGTTATGGGAGTGGTGGGTCTGCACCGGGTACGGCGCAGGCGGCAGCGGCACAGAGTAAGGAGTTGGCGTGGGGGATGTGGCGGTTGGCGCACGGTCCGGGCACGATGGCGAGGAACCCCGCGGACGCCCCGCGGAGAGCGCCGTCCCGGCCGCGGACAGCGCCGTGACCTCCGGGAATGACGCCGGTGCGGCACAGGAGGGCACGACGGCCGAGCAGACCGGGACGGACGGCCGGGGATCCGGCGACTCGGCGCCCCAGGCGAAGAAGCCGCGCTCCTTCTGGAAGGAGCTGCCCATCCTGATCGGTATCGCGCTCGTGCTGGCGCTGCTGATCAAGACCTTCCTGGTGCAGGCGTTCTCGATCCCGTCCGACTCGATGCAGAACACCCTCCAGGAGGGTGACCGCGTTCTGGTCGACAAGCTCACCCCGTGGTTCGGCTCCGAGCCCGAGCGCGGTGAGGTCGTGGTCTTCCACGACCCCGACAACTGGCTGGCGGGCGAGCCGACGGCCAACCCGAACGCGGTGCAGACGTTCCTCAGCTGGATCGGCCTGATGCCGTCCGCGGAGGAGAAGGACCTGATCAAGCGCGTCATCGGCGTGGGCGGCGACACCGTCTCCTGCAAGGACAGCGGCCCGCTCATGGTCAACGGGAAGGCGCTGAACGAGCCGTACGTGTATCCCGGCAACACCCCGTGCAGCGTCGACGACCAGGGCGGCCGGTTCACGGTGAAGGTGCCCAAGGGCTACATCTGGGTGATGGGCGACCACCGGCAGAACTCGCGTGACTCGCGCTACAACCAGAGCGACAAGCACCACGGCATGGTTCCGGTGGACGACGTCGTCGGGCGAGCCGTCGTGAAGGCCTGGCCGATCAACCGCTGGGGCACCCTGCCGGTCCCTGACACCTTCGACCAGAAGGGCCTCGACACCAAGTCGTCGGCCTCGGCCGCCCTCACGGTCGCCCCGAACGGGCTCGCCCTCGCCGGGGTCGTGCCGGTGGCGCTGTGGCGCCGCAGGAAGACCTCGGCCGCCGAGACGCGCTGAGGTTCCCGGTGCGGCGATGACCTTGGTCGGCCGGAGGGGCTGACCGGGTCAGGTACCGCCGGGTAGGGTGCGGACCCATGGGTGAGAGCACGACACGTACGGCCCCGCACAGCGGCGGCACAGGCACGGGCCCGGTGGGCAGCCGGACCGGACAGCGACTGTCCGGACTGGCCGTCGCACTGGGCATTGTGCTGTTCCTGGGAGCCTTCGCCTGGGGAGCGGTGCTCTACCGGCCGTACACCGTGCCCACCAGCTCGATGTCGCCCACGATCGCCGCCGGTGACCGGGTCATGGCCGAGCGCGTGGACGGTGACGAGGTACGCCGGGGCGACGTGGTCGTCTTCAAGGACACGGCCTGGGTGAGTAACGCCCTCGTGGTCAAGCGCGTCGTCGCTGTCGGCGGGGACACGGTGTCCTGCTGCACGAAGGGCAAGCTGACCGTCAACGGCAAGCAGATCGACGAACCGTATCTGCCGGCGGGCAGCGTCGCCGAGGACAAGGTCATCCCGACCGTGACGGTGCCCAAGGGCCGGCTTTTCCTGCTCGGTGACGAGCGCCAGGGCTCCCTGGACTCCTCGGCCCACCTGAGCGACGCGGCCGGCGGCACGGTGTCGCAGAACGCCGTGAGGGCCCGGGTGGACGCCGTCGTATGGCCCATGAAGGGCATGCTGAAGAAGCCCACCGGCTTCCAGACGCTCGGCCCGCTCTCCACGCCCGGTCCGCTGCGGACGATCGTCGTCCTGATCGTCGCCGGTGCGGTGCTCGTCCTCGGCGGTGGCGCGTACGGCCCGATCGCCCAGCGGGTGGGCGGCCGCTCCCGGACCCGGACGGAGCCCGCCCGTGCCCACTGAGGCGGACGACACGTCTCCCGAGGGCTTCCGGGAAGGCGGGCTGCGCAAGGTGTCCCGGGTGGTGCTGCTCGATCCTCAGGACCGCATCCTGCTGCTGCACGGCCATGAGCCGGACGATCCGGCCGACGACTGGTGGTTCACACCCGGCGGCGGCCTGGAGGGGGACGAGACTCGTGAAGAGGCCGCGCTCAGGGAACTCGCGGAGGAGACCGGCATCACCGAGGTCGACCTCGGCCCGGTGCTCTGGCGGCGGATGTGCTCGTTTCCGTTCGCGGGCCGCCGCTGGGACCAGGACGAGTGGTACTACCTGGCCCGTACCACCACTACGGCGACCGGGGCGACGGCCCTGACCGAGCTGGAGCGGCGCAGCGTCGCCGGAGCGCGCTGGTGGACGTGTCAGGAACTGACCCGGGCACATGAGACGGTGTATCCGACCAGACTCGCCGAGCTGCTCCAGCGGCTGCTCGACGAAGGTCCCCCGGCCGGGCCCGTGACCCTGGACACCGAAATCGTCTAGGGGCTCGCGGGACTGGCGCACAATGGGGGGATCGCACGGCTGAAGGGGAACATGCCATGAGCGCCGAGGACCTCGAGAAGTACGAGACCGAGATGGAGCTCAAGCTCTACCGGGAGTACCGCGATGTCGTCGGTCTGTTCAAATACGTGATCGAGACCGAGCGGCGCTTCTACCTCACCAACGACTACGAGATGCAGGTGCACTCGGTCCAGGGTGAGGTGTTCTTCGAGGTGTCGATGGCGGATGCCTGGGTGTGGGACATGTACCGGCCGGCTCGCTTCGTGAAGCAGGTCCGGGTGCTTACGTTCAAGGACGTGAACATCGAGGAGCTGAACAAGAACGATCTGGAGATGCCCGGCGGCTGAAGCCTTCGGCGGGGTGATCCCTCGCGGAAGTGACGGAGTTTTCCACAACCGGCGAGTAGTCCACCAAGATCAACTCGGTCGGCTCGGCTGCGTGACCGTTGGTGCCGGAGGTGGTGCCGACATGAACGCACGCAGTGCACTCGGCAAGTACGGTGAGACGCTCGCCGCCCGGCGGCTGGTGGAAGCCGGGATGACGGTCCTGGAGCGCAACTGGCGCTGCGGCAGGACCGGTGAGATCGACATCGTGGCACGGGACGGCGACGTCCTGGTCGTCTGCGAGGTCAAGACCCGGCGGACGGGTCTCTTCGAGCATCCGATGTCCGCGGTGACCCCCGACAAGGCGCAGCGGCTGCGGGGGCTCGCCGAACACTGGATTCACTCCCACGGGGGAGCACCGCCGGGAGGCGTCCGCATCGACCTGGTCGGCGTCGTCCTGCCCACCCGCGGCGCACCCGTCGTCGAGCATGTGCGGGGGGTGGCCTGATGGGGTTCGCCCGGACGTGCTCGGTGGCGCTGGTGGGCGTCGAGGGGGTGGTGGTCGAGGTCCAGGCCGACCTCGAACCCGGGGTCGCGGCGTTCACCCTGGTGGGACTCCCGGACAAGAGCCTGACCGAGAGCCGGGACCGGGTTCGGGCCGCGGTGGTGAACTCGGGGGCCGAGTGGCCGCAGAAGAAACTGACGGTGGGGCTCAGCCCGGCCTCGGTGCCGAAGGCCGGCTCCGGGTTCGATCTCGCCGTCGCCTGCGCCGTCCTCGGCGCCGCCGAGCGGATCGACCCGCGGGTGCTCGCCGACATCGTGATGATCGGCGAGCTGGGACTCGACGGACGGGTACGGCCGGTCCGGGGCATCCTCCCGGCGGTGCTGGCCGCGGCCGACGCCGGCTACGAGCAGGTGGTCGTGCCCGAGTGCGCCGCCGCCGAGGCCTCCCTGGTGCCCGACGTCTCCATCCTGGGGGTGCGCAGCCTGCGGCAGTTGATCGCGGTCCTCGCGGACGAACCCGTACCCGAGGAGGAACCCGACGAGGCGGGCCGCCCCGACCCGCTGCTCGCCGGCCTGCGCCTGCCGGGCACGGGCACCGCCACGGGCATGCACGGCATGGGCGCCGCGCACCTGGACCAGGGTCACGACCTCGCCGACGTCGTGGGCCAGAGGTCGGCGCGTACGGCGGTGGAGGTCGCCGCGGCGGGCGGACATCACCTCTTCCTGGAGGGACCGCCAGGAGCCGGCAAGACGATGCTCGCGGAGCGGCTGCCCGCCATCCTGCCCCGGCTCAGCCGTCAGGAGTCGCTGGAGGTCACCGCGGTCCACTCGGTGGCCGGACTGCTCCCCGCGGGCAAGCCCCTGGTCGACGTCGCCCCCTACTGCGCCCCGCACCACTCGGCGACCATGCAGGCGCTGGTCGGCGGGGGCGGTGGTGTCGCCCGGCCCGGGGCGGTCTCGCTGTCTCACCGTGGGGTGCTGTTTTTGGACGAGACCCCCGAGTTCAGCAGCCATGCCCTGGATGCCCTCCGGCAGCCCCTGGAGGCGGGGCACGTGGTGATCGCCCGCAGTGCGGGGGTCGTGCGCTTCCCGGCGAAGTTCCTGATGGTGCTGGCGGCCAATCCCTGTCCCTGCGGCCGCTTCTCCCTGACGGACAGCCTGTGCGACTGCCCGCCCTCGGCGATCCGGCGCTACCAGGCCAGGCTCTCCGGCCCCCTGCTCGACCGGGTCGACCTGCGCGTCGAGGTGGACCGTGTCACCCGCTCCGAGCTGAGCGGCCGAGGTGCCCCGGGCGAGTCGACGGCGGCCGTGGCCGACCGGGTCCGGGAGGCCAGGGCCCGCGCGCTCGCCCGGATGGCCGGCACTCCGTGGCGCACCAACAGCGAGGTGCCCGGACGGGAGCTGCGCAGCCGCTGGCATGCCGCGCCCGGAGCCATGGACGAGGCGGAGCGGAGCCTGGAGCGGGGCGTGCTGACCGCTCGCGGGCTCGACCGGGTCCTGCGGGTGGCCTGGACCGTCGCCGACCTCGTCGGCCACGACCGTCCCGACGCGGCCGACGTCGCCCTGGCCCTGCAACTGCGCACCGGAGTGCCGCGAGGCGTGCCCATGGCCATCGGGGCCCTGACGTGAACGGGGACGACGATCCGCGCGGCGAACTCCTCGACCGGGTGTTCCTCACCCGCGTCGTCGAGCCCGGGGACGAGGTCGCCGGGCGCTGGGTGCGGGAGCTCGGGGTGGGCCTGGTGGCGAGGAGGCTGCGGGAGGGCGGGGAGGCTCTTGCCGGGGTGAGTGACAAGCGGTGGGCCGGGCTGGTGGCTCGGGCCGTGCGGGCCGAGCCGCAGGAGGACCTCGCCGTCGCGCGGGGCGCCGGGGTGCGGTTCCTCGTCCCCGGGGACGCCGAGTGGCCGGGCCAGCTCGACGATCTCGGGGACGCGCGGCCCCTGGGGCTGTGGGTGCGAGGCCTACCCAGTCTGCGGATGTGGGCGCTGAGGTCGGTGGCCGTCGTCGGTGCCCGGGCCTGCACCGAGTACGGCGCCCACATGGCGGCCACCCTCGCCGCCGGCCTCGCCGAGCGCGGCTGGGTGGTGGTGTCCGGCGGCGCGTACGGCGTGGACGGGGCCGCCCACCGCGGTGCCCTCGCCGCGGGCGGCGCCACCGTCGCCGTCCTGGCCTGCGGGGTGGACCGGCCCTACCCGCGCGGGCACACCCAGTTGCTCACGAGGATCGCGGAACAGGGGCTGGTGATCGGGGAGTTGCCGCCCGGGGACCATCCGACGCCGAGCAGGTTCGTGCTGCGGAACCGGGTCATCGCCGCGCTCACCCGGGGCACCGTGGTGGTCGAGGCCGCCTATCGGAGCGGTTCCCTGGTCACCGCACGGGCGGCACAGCGGCTGGGCCGGCACACCATGGGCGTTCCGGGGCCCGCCACCAGCGGTCTCTCCGCCGGTGTGCACGAGCTGCTGCGGCAGGACGCGGTGCTGGTCACCGACGCCGCGGAAGTCGTCGAACTGGTCGGCGACATGGGGGAGCTGGCCCCGGACCGGCGCGGGCCCGTGCTGCCGCGGGATCTCCTCGACCCCGCCGCCCGACGGGTCCTGGCCGCCCTGCCGGGGCGTGACACGGCGACCGCGGACGAGATCGCCCGTGGGGCGCAGACGACCCAGGACGACGCCGTCGCGAGACTGTACGAACTACGAGCACTTGGTTACGTCGAACGACACGGCGACGGCTGGAAGTTGACACGCCAGTCAATGATCTCCGTACGAGGTCGTCGACATGGGTGTTGACCGTGTGTGTTCGGCCGTCCGGGGGAACCCTGACACCCTTGCGAATCCCCGCAGTTGGCGTGGTGTCGCGCTTACGCAGAGCGAGCGCGGCGCCTTGTCGCAGTGCCCGGCGGAACGCGTCCGCGAACGGCCCGAGCCACGCCCTTCGCGCACCGCGACACTTCAGTCACGCTACGCTCACGAGGATTGCGACGCAGACAGGCGACTCGACAGCAGACCGACGGCTCCCCCAGGCAACACCACTTCACAGCAGAACGGCACAAGGCGACGAATGCCCCAGCACACCTCCGGGTCCGACCGGGCGGCGATCCCCCCAGCCGCCCGCGAGGGTGGCAGCGTGCGGCCGCCCGCTCCCTCGACACTCGAGGAACTGTGGCGGTCGTACAAGGCGACGGGGGACGAGCGGCTGCGAGAGCAGCTGATCCTGCACTACTCGCCCCTCGTGAAGTACGTGGCGGGGCGGGTGAGCGTGGGTCTGCCGCCCAACGTGGAACAGGCTGACTTCGTGTCCTCCGGCGTCTTCGGGCTGATCGACGCGATCGAGAAGTTCGACATCGACCGGGAGATCAAGTTCGAGACGTACGCGATCACCCGGATCCGGGGCGCGATGATCGACGAGCTGCGGGCGCTGGACTGGATCCCGCGCTCGGTGCGGCAGAAGGCACGCAACGTGGAGCGGGCGTACGCGACGCTGGAGGCGCGGCTCAGACGGACGCCGAGCGAGGCCGAGGTGGCCGCCGAGATGGGGATCGCGGTGGACGACCTCCACGCCGTCTTCAGCCAGTTGTCGCTGGCCAACGTGGTCGCCCTGGAGGAGCTGCTGCATGTCGGCGGCGAGGGCGGTGACCGGCTGAGCCTCATGGACACGCTGGAGGACACCGCCGCCGACAACCCCGTGGAGGTCGCCGAGGACCGGGAGCTCCGGCGGTTCCTGGCCCGGGCGATCAACACGCTGCCCGAACGGGAGAAGACCGTCGTGACGCTCTACTACTACGAGGGGCTCACGCTCGCGGAGATCGGGAACGTGCTGGGGGTCACCGAGAGCCGGGTGAGCCAGATCCACACCAAGTCCGTGCTGCAGTTGCGGGCGAAGCTGGCGAGCTTCGGGCGCTGACCGGCCCGAAGAGCCGTGGTCCGGGGCGGTGACTCCCCTGCGGGATGGTTCGTCCGTAAAGTGGTTGACGTGCCAAGGATTCGAGCGGCCTCCGTGGCCGAGCACCGGTCGATGCAACGAGCCGCCCTGCTGGACGCGGCTCGTTCCCTGTTGTCCGAAGGCGGGACGGAGGCGCTGACCTTCCCTGCCCTCGCCGAGAGGACAGGGCTTGCCCGGTCGTCCGTGTACGAGTACTTCCGGTCGCGGGGTGCCGTGGTCGAGGAGCTGTGCGAGGCCGACTTTCCCGTCTGGGCGGCGGAGGTGTCGGCGGCGATGGACGCGGCCGACGGGCCTCAGGCCAAGGTTGAGGCGTATGTGCGGCAGCAGCTGGCACTGGTCGGGGACCGGCGGCACCGAGCCGTGGTCGCCATCTCCGCGAGCGAGCTGGACGCGGCGGCCCGGGAGAAGATCCGGGCCGCGCACGGAGGGCTGGTCACGATGATCGTGGCGGCCCTGGGGGAGATGGGGCACGCGCAGCCCAGACTGGCGGCGATGCTGCTCCAGGGCGTCGTGGACGCGGCGGTGCGGCGGACCGAGCTGGGTGCGGCGGAGGAGCCGGCCGTGATCGCCGAGGCGGCGGTGTCCATGGCACTGCGGGGTGTCCAGGGCTGACGCCGGGTCGGCCGGGCCGGGCCCGCAGGTGGGCCACCCAGCCCGGCGCTTTCGGAGTGCCACCCTCGTTTGGACCGGCAGCCGCCTCAGACGGCACGACTGGCCGCGCTCGGGCGGATGCGGATGCGGATGCCGTGGCTGGGGCGGTCGACGAGTGGCGGCTTCGCGGATTGCTCCGATGGGGCTGGTCCATGGGTGCCGACTTCGCGGGATTACCCAGGCGGCGGCGGTCGACGGGTGCCGGCTTGGCGGGGATGCCCTGGCTGGGGTCGGCGGCAAGGGTCGGCGACGAGGCCGGCTTCGCGGGGGTGCCCTGGCTGGGAGGCGACGAGGCCGGCTTCGCGGGGGTGCCCTGGCTGGGAGGCGACGAGGCCGGCTTCCCGGGGGTGCCCTGGCTGGGGTCGGCGGCAAGGGTCGGTGACCTCCGAATGCCCCGGCTGGGGCGGCCGACGAGGTCGGCTACCCCGGTAGTGGTACGCCGATCACCGGCAGCAGTTTCGACGGGCCCCGGTGCAACAGCCACTTCGGCAGCAGCGACAGCGGGTCCAGGTAGGTCTCGCCTCGCCGCAGGCCCCAGTGCACGCACGCGCAATGCGAACCAGTCGGTTCCACCGTGCCGATCACCTCGCCCGCCGCCACCTCCTGGCCCTTTTTCACCGAGGTCCGAACTGGCTCGTACGTCGTGCGCAGAGGTGGCTCGCCCGTCCCCGTCAGCTCCACCGAGACGACCCCCCTGCCCGCGACCCTGCCCGCGAAGGAGACCCGGCCCGCCGCCACCGCTCGTACCGGGGTGCCGGGAGGCGCCGACAGGTCCACGCCCCGGTGGCCGCGGCCGTACGTCGTCGCCGGGGGCTCCCAGCCGCGGACGACGGCCGGGCGCACACCCACCGGCCAGGTACGGCCGATGGCCGGAACCGTCGTGTCCGTGGCCGCCGGGCCCAGGGGGACGGGCTCTCCGCCCGGCCGGGCCGCGCAGGTCAGCAGCGCCGCCGTCAGCAGCAACAGCAACACCGGCCACGTACGCCCACAACCACCCGCATATCGCATCGCTCGCATACGGGAACCGTCCCGCACCCGTCGCGACCATGGCCGGGACCTGTGGACTACTCCCCGGTTGTGGACAACGGCGTCACCCGGTCCCTCGCCGGTCCCGTACACTTCTTCTGGCGATCCGGGTCACCGGGTCGACTTCGCACGCCCCGACATCAGACCGTCCCACGGTCGGTGTCAGCGCCACTCGGTCCCCAGCGGCACGGCGCATCGCGGGCGTCAGGCGCGCGTGCCATCCCGGCGCGCGCGGCACAACCGAGAACACCAAGGAGAACGGCCATGGCCGTCGTCACGATGCGGGAGCTGCTGGAAAGCGGCGTCCACTTCGGTCACCAGACCCGTCGTTGGAACCCGAAGATGAAGCGCTTCATCTTCACGGAGCGCAACGGCATCTACATCATCGACCTGCTCCAGTCGCTGTCGTACATCGACCGCGCCTACGAGTTCGTCAAGGAGACCGTCGCCCACGGCGGCACGGTCATGTTCGTCGGCACGAAGAAGCAGGCGCAGGAGGCCATCGCCGAGCAGGCCACCCGCGTCGGCATGCCCTACGTCAACCAGCGCTGGCTGGGCGGCATGCTCACCAACTTCTCGACCGTCTACAAGCGTCTGCAGCGCCTCAAGGAGCTCGAGCAGATCGACTTCGAGGACGTCGCCGCGTCCGGTCTGACCAAGAAGGAGCTTCTCGTGCTCTCGCGCGAGAAGGCCAAGCTGGAGAAGACCCTCGGTGGTATCCGCGAGATGTCCAAGGTGCCCAGCGCCGTCTGGATCGTGGACACCAAGAAGGAGCACATCGCGGTCGGTGAGGCCCGGAAGCTCAACATCCCGGTCGTCGCCATCCTCGACACGAACTGCGACCCCGACGAGGTCGACTACAAGATCCCCGGCAACGACGACGCGATCCGCTCCGTCACGCTGCTCACCCGTGTGATCGCGGACGCGGTCGCCGAGGGCCTCATCTCCCGCTCCGGTGTCGCCACCGAGGGCAAGGGCGACAAGGCCGCGGGCGAGCCGCTGGCCGCGTGGGAGCGCGACCTGCTCGAGGGCGAGAAGAAGGCGGACGAGGCCGAGGCCCCTGCCGCCGAGGCGCCCGCCGCTGAGGCCGAAGCCCCTGCGGCCGAGGCTCCGGCCGCCGAGGCTGAGGCCCCCGCCGCCGAGGCTCCGGCCGAGGCTGCCGCCGAGGCCCCCGCCGCCGAGGCCCCTGCCGCGGACGCCGAGCAGGCCTGACCCCTCACCACCTACGGGTTCCGGACGGCGGGGGCCCACGAAGCCCCCGCCGTCCGCCCGTAGATCTTCGGACTTCGAGAGAGATTCCAGAAATCATGGCGAACTACACCGCCGCCGACGTCAAGAAGCTCCGCGAGCTCACCGGCGCCGGCATGATGGACTGCAAGAAGGCGCTGGACGAGGCCGAGGGCATCGTCGAGAAGGCCGTCGAGGCGCTCCGTATCAAGGGCCAGAAGGGCGTCGCCAAGCGCGAGGGCCGCTCCGCCGAGAACGGCGCCGTGGTCTCGGTCATCGCCGACGACAACTCCTCCGGTGTCCTGGTCGAGCTGAAGTGCGAGACGGACTTCGTCGCCAAGGGTGACAAGTTCCAGGCCGTCGCCACCGCGATCGCCGAGCACGTCGCCAAGACCGCCCCGGCCGACCTGGAGGCCCTGCTCGCCTCCGAGATCGAGTCCGGCAAGACCGTTCAGGCGTACGTCGACGAGGCCAACGCCAACCTGGGCGAGAAGATCGTCCTGGACCGCTTCGCGGTGTTCGCGGATGGCTTCGTGACGGCGTACATGCACCGCACGATGCCCGACCTGCCGCCGCAGATCGGTGTCCTGGTCGAGCTCGACAAGCCCAACGCCGAGATCGCCAAGGGTGTCGCCCAGCACATCGCCGCCTTCGCGCCGAAGTACCTCTCCAAGGAGGACGTGCCGGCCGAGGTCGTCGAGTCCGAGCGCCGCGTCGCCGAGGAGACCACCCGCGCCGAGGGCAAGCCCGAGGCCGCCCTGCCGAAGATCGTCGAGGGTCGCCTCAACGGCTTCTTCAAGGACGCCACGCTGCTCGGCCAGCCGTACGCGCTCGACAACAAGAAGTCGGTCCAGAAGGTTCTGGACGAGGCCGGTGTCACCCTGAAGCGCTTCACGCGCATCAAGGTCGGCATCTGAGTCCGTACCGCGCTCGGCGCTCGACCCCGATAGGGTCGTAGTAGTCGTCCGCGTACGCCTTCACGCACGCGTGCGTGGGGGACGACAGCAGATCTGACGAGGAGGCCATTGCCGCGCATGGGATGCGAACGACACCCCACCGGCAATGGCCTTCTTCGCATGTGCACCACGTGAAAGAGGCGGGATCCCCATGACCACCAAGGCCCAGAAGAGCGACGACGGCAAAGTGAGCGGCCGGTTTCTGCTGAAGCTGTCCGGAGAGGCCTTCGCCGGTGGCGGTGGCCTGGGTGTCGACCCCGACGTGGTGCACAAGATCGCCCGCGAGATCGCGGCGGTCGTGCGGGACGGCGCGCAGATCGCCGTCGTCATCGGCGGCGGCAACTTCTTCCGCGGGGCCGAGCTCCAGCAGCGTGGCATGGACCGGGCCCGCTCCGACTACATGGGCATGCTCGGCACGGTCATGAACTGCCTCGCCCTCCAGGACTTCCTGGAGAAGGAGGGCATCGACAGCCGCGTGCAGACCGCCATCACCATGGGACAGGTGGCCGAGCCGTACATCCCGCTGCGTGCCGTGCGCCACCTCGAGAAGGGCCGCGTGGTCATCTTCGGCGCCGGTATGGGCATGCCGTACTTCTCCACCGACACCACCGCCGCCCAGCGCGCCCTGGAGATCGACGCCGAGGCGCTGCTGATGGGCAAGAACGGCGTGGACGGGGTCTACGACTCCGACCCGAAGACCAACCCCGACGCGGTCAAGTTCGACTCTCTCGGCTACGGCGAGGTCATCACCCGCGACCTCAAGGTCGCCGACATGACCGCGATCACGCTGTGCCGCGACAACAAGCTCCCGATCCTGGTGTTCGAGCTCCTGGCGGAGGGCAATATCGCCCGCGCCGTCAAGGGTGAGAAGATCGGCACGCTGGTGGGTGACCAGGGCAGCCGGGACTGACGAATCGACGAACCACCCCGTCCGGGGACGGACGGGACGGACCCTGGCCGGGGGATGGACAATGTCCTGCCGGTCGGGAACCGTGCAGGAAGAAGACGCGACGCAGCCGGCCGCCGCCCTCACCAAGGAACCGCAGCCGGGCCTACTCAAGACACGCAGGAGCAAGTGGTGATCGAAGAGACCCTCCTCGAGGCCGAGGAGAAGATGGAGAAGGCCGTCGTGGTCGCCAAGGAGGACTTCGCCGCGATCCGCACCGGCCGTGCGCACCCGGCGATGTTCAACAAGATCGTGGCCGACTACTACGGTGCGCCGACGCCGATCAACCAGCTGGCTTCGTTCTCCGTGCCGGAGCCGCGCATGGCGGTCGTGACCCCGTTCGACAAGAGCGCGCTGCGCAACATCGAGCAGGCGATCCGCGACTCCGACCTGGGCGTCAACCCGAGCAACGACGGAAACATCATCCGGGTGGTGTTCCCCGAGCTCACCGAGGAGCGCCGCCGCGACTACATCAAGGTCGCCCGGACCAAGGCCGAGGACAGCAAGGTCTCCATCCGCTCGGTGCGCCGCAAGGCCAAGGACGCCATCGACAAGCTCGTCAAGGACGGCGACGTCGGTGAGGACGAGGGCCGCCGCGCGGAGAAGGAGCTCGACGACACCACCCACAAGTACGTCGCCCAGGTGGACGAGCTCCTCAAGCACAAGGAAGCCGAGCTGCTCGAGGTCTGATGAACGACTCTTCCTGGGGCGCTCCGCCACAAGCCGGGTCACAGGCCGGGCCGCAAGCCGGTGCCCACGCCGGCTCGCAGGCCGGTCCCCACGCCGGGTACTGGGGACCGTCCGACCAGGGACCTGTCCAGGGGGCTGCTCCGACGGGTCCCGCGTACGATGCGCATGACGCGCAGCACACTCGCCCCATGCCCATCGTGCCCGACGAACCCGTGTACGGCGGAGACCAGGATGACGACCGGGGGGCCGCTCGGGCGAGCGGCCCCTTGTTCCGCGACGAGACACCGCAGTTCCGGTCCCCCGGGCCTTACGACACGCCGCAGGCGCGGCCCTACGGGGCGGCGCCGCAGAATCCGGAGCCCATGCCCGACGCCTCGCAGCCGGCGTCCGCGCCGCAGAAGAAGAGCGCGGGCCGTGACCTGGGTTCGGCCATAGGGGTCGGTGTCGGACTCGGTGTGGTGATCGTCGCCTCCCTGTTCGTCGTCAAGGCCGTCTTCGTCGGCGTGATAACCGTGGCCGTGGTCGTCGGCCTGTGGGAGCTGACCAAGCGGCTGGAAGAGCGCAAGGGCATCAAGGCGCCCCTCGTCCCGCTCGCGCTGGGCGGTGCGGCCATGGTCGTCTCCGGGTACGTCCGGGGCGCCGAGGCCGCCTGGGTCGCGATGGCGCTCACCGCGCTGGCCGTCCTGGTCTGGCGGATGACGGAACCGCCGGAGGGCTACCTCAAGGACGTCACGGCGGGCGTCTTCGCGGCCTTCTACGTCCCGTTCCTGGCCACCTTCGTCGCCATGATGCTCACCGCCGACGACGGACCGCGTCGGGTGCTGACGTTCCTGCTCCTGACCGTCGTCAGCGACACCGGCGCGTACGCCATCGGATGGCGCTTCGGCAAACACAAGCTCGCCCCGCGGATCAGTCCCGGAAAGACCCGCGAGGGCCTGCTGGGGGCGGTCTCGTTCGCGATGGTGGCGGGCGCGCTGTGTATGCAGTTCCTGATCGACGACGGGTTGTGGTGGCAGGGCCTGCTGTTGGGGTTCGCCGTCGCGGCCAGCGCCACGCTCGGCGATCTCGGCGAGTCGATGATCAAGCGGGACCTGGGCATCAAGGACATGGGCACGCTGCTGCCGGGCCATGGCGGCATCATGGACCGGCTGGACTCACTGCTGCCGACGGCTCCTGTGGTGTGGCTGCTGCTGGTGATCTTCGTGGGGTCGGGCTGACCGGCCGTACCGTCCGTCGCACCACGCGCACCGTTCGTACGTCGCTTTCGTGAGGCCCTCGCTTCGGCGGGGGCTTCTCGCGTTCCCGGAGGCGGGCGATGGCACCCCCGCACATCGAGTGGGACGATTCCGGTGTAAGTCCCTCAAACGAGGCACGCCGGCAAACGGTGCACGCTGGAAGGAGGGCGCGATGTCCGCCATCCGAGAAGTGATCGACATCGACTGCAGCCCCGACGACGTCTTCGCGTATGTCACAGACTCCTCCCACCTGCCGGAATGGCAGCTGAGCGCCGTTGCTGCGGAGCGGCTCGACGAAGGCCCGTTGCACGAGGGCTCCCGGGTCCGGGTCACCCGGCGCGTCGGCACCCGTGAGATGCCGATGACCCTGGAGTTCACCGAGATCGTCCCGCCGTACAGCTGGGGTCTGCACGGTGTCGACGGCCCTGTCAGAGCGCACGTCCACGGCGAGGTCGAACCGCTCGAACAGGGGCGCCGCTCGCGCGTGACGATGGAGGCCGACTTCGAGGGCCACGGCCTCGGCAAGCTGCTCGTCCCGCTCTTCGTCCGCCGCCAGCTCCGCACGGAGCTGCCGCGTGACGAGCAGCTGCTGAAGGAGAGGTTGGAGCGCGACGTGGCGTAGACCCTGGGCGCCGACAGGGCCGGCTCGAGGACATCAGGTGCCATCAGGCCCCCTCCCGGCGCGTTCGGCGTCGGTCGGGGGCCTGACTCGGATCACTGGGCCGACGGTCCCTTCGGTTCTGTGCCGCCTGTGACGGGCGTGACCACACTGCGCCGCCCGACGCCGGCCGGGCTCACAGCAGCGTCGGCGCGTGGAAGGCGCCGAGACCGGAGGCCAGGTCCCGGTCCAGCCAGTAGCGGCGCGGTTCGGCGAGCATGACGTCGACGCGGGCGGTGAGGATGCCGGGGATCCTGGCGAGCTCGTTGTCGATGAAGAGCGCCAGGGCGGAGCGGTCGGTGACGAGGCCGGTGGCGAGGACGGACATGTCGCTGGCCACGTGCGCGGCGAGCCGGGTCTGGGGGAGCTGGTCGATGCGGCGCATGACGTCGGGGGTTTCGCCCGGGGCCACTCGCAGGCGGAGCATGAAGGGGGTCTGGAAGCCGAGCCATTCCGACACGATCTCCAGGCGCGGTTTGACCCACCCCTCGTCGAGGACCCGGCGAACGACCCGGTGCGCCGTGGAGGTGGCCAGGCCCGCGGCCCGGCCGATGGCGGCGGCGGAGGCCCGGCTGTCCTGGATCAGCTGGGCGACGACGGTGCGTTCGGCCTCGCTGAGCGGTTTGGCGGGGGGAGTCGCGCTCGCCGCGCCCTCGGGGCGGGCGCCGGTCAGTTCGAGCAGGTCGGCCCGTTCGGCCTCGGTCAGGAACTGCGGGTCCCAGGTGACGCCCCGGCGCAGGGTGCTGAGCGCCGGCAGGGCGTTGACGCGGCGGACACCGGGGACCGAGAACATTCCGTCGATCGCCTCGCTGGTGGCCGCCTCGGACGGGGCGTGGACGACGGCGTAGAGCGGATGGTCGCCGGAGATCTGCGCCAGGAGCTGCACGTGGGGCAGGTCACGGAGCCGGTCCAGGACGGCCAGCGGGGTTTCGCCGGTAATGTCCAGGAAAACGTGGACCGGCATCGCCGTGGAGTGCATGCCCCAGTCGGCCTGCCCGATCGCCCGGACCATCCGGGCCTCGTGCAGCCGGTCGTAACGGCGTTTGAGCGTGCTGGCGTCGGCGGACAGGATCCCGCCGATGTCGTCCCAGGTGGCGCGGGGCGCCAGGTGCAGCGCTCCGATGAGGCGCCGGTCGAGCTCGTCGAGGAGAGGGCGGGTCATGCCCCCACTCTAGGCTGCCGATTAATCCCACTGTTACATCCAAGGGCTAGATAATCTCTCATCGGACTGCCATTGTTCGCAGGAATATCCCCCTCATGCGCGAAGAGGTACCGATGAGTGCCACCTCTGCCCAGCCGCAGCCGACCGAGCCCCGGTCGAGAGCCCTGCGTACCGCGTTCCGGAGTTTCGCGGCGATCGAGAAGATCGGTAACAAACTGCCCAACCCGTTCTGGCTGTTCTGGATCCTCGCGGGGGTCGTCGCCGTCCTCAGCGCCGTACTCGCGGTCGCCGGCGTCAGCACCCTGAATCCCGGCACGCACGAGGTCATCACCGTGCGGAACCTGCTCAGCGAGGACGGCCTCACCATGGCCGTCGCGGGGGCCGTCGACAACTTCGCGGCCTTCCCGCCGCTGGCCACCATCCTCACCGTGATGTTCGGCATCGCCGTCGCCGAGCGCAGCGGACTGTTCACGGCCCTGCTGCGCCGCATGGTCGCCCGGGTACCGGGCAGGTACCTGACCTTCGCGCTGTCGATGACCGCGATGGTCAGCCATGTCGCCGGTGACGCCGCCTACGTCACCCTCATCCCGCTCGGTGCGCTCGTCTTCCGCGCGGCGGGCCGCAGCCCCGTGCTCGGCTGCATCGTCGCCTACGTCTCCATCTCCGCCGGCTACGACGCCTCGCCGTCCCTCACCACGACCGATGTCCTGCTGTCGTCGATCTCCACCGCCGCCGCCCACACCATCGACTCCGGCTACGTCGTCACCCCGGTCGCGAACTACTTCTTCGGCCTCGGTTCGTCGGTCCTCGTGGCCCTGGTGATCACACTCGTCGTCGACAAGGTCCTCGCCCGCCGCTCGGACCTGGAGCCCGACGAGCCGGTCACCGCCCTGAACGCCGACGAACTGGACGCGATCGAGGTCAGCGGGCAGCAGCGCCGCGCCCTGCGCGTGACCGGACTGGTCGCCCTCGCCTTCGTCGCCTTCCTGGTGGTGACCATCGCCCCCTCGTCCTCACCGCTGCGCGGCGAGGACGGCGGGATCGTCGACTCCCCGCTGATCGGCGGAATGGCGCTCGTCCTGGGCGTGTTCTTCGCCGTGCTCGGCACCGTCTACGGCCGGATGACCGGCACCTTCTCCGCGGCCCGCGACATCCTCGCCGCGATGGCCGACGGCGCCCGGTCGATGGCGCCGATCCTCGTCCTCTTCTTCGCGATCTCCCAGTTCCTCGCCTACTTCAAGTGGACGAACATCGGCGACATCCTCGCCGTCAAGGGCGCCGAGACCCTGCGCGACCTGGACATGAACGGCTGGACCGTACTGGTCGGCGTCGCCGTGCTGATCACGTTCATGAACCTCGTCGTCACCAGCGGCTCCGCCCTGTGGGCCCTGGCCGCCCCCGTCCTCGTGCCCATGCTGATGCTCATCGGCATCGAGCCCGTGACCACCCAGGCCGTCTACCGCGTCGCCGACTCGGTCACCAACTGCGTCACCCCGATGAGCCCGTACTTCGTGATGGCGCTGGGCTTCATCCAGCAGCACCGCAAGTCCGCCGGCATCGGCACGCTGGCCTCCTTCACGATCCCGATCGCCGCCGTCGTCTGGGTTGTCTGGGTCGCGTTCTTCGTGGCCTGGTACCTGCTGGGCATCCCGTTCGGCGTCAGCTGACCCCCGCTTCCGCCGAAGACGCCACCCCCCCCCGCCTCGCTTCTCCGTACGAGAAAGCAGATCATGACCGCATCCCCCGCTGCCGCTCTCACCGCCCGCGCCCGGAACGTCTCGTCGGAGATCGTCACCGACATCCTGACGCTCGTCCGCCACGAGACCAGCAGCTACGACCTGCCCGGCCTCGCAGCAGGCCTGGACCTCCTGCGTGAACTGACCGTCCACCGGCTCGGGCGGCCCGACCAGGAGCAGCGCCACCCCGGCGGCGAGTGCGGGGACACCCTCACCCTCACCTACACCGGCACCGCTGCCCGGCACGTCGTGCTCGTCGGCCACTACGACACCGTATGGCCGACCGGCACGCTCGCCGGTTGGGAACAGCCGGAGACGGACGGGAGGGCGAAGCTCAGCGGACCGGGAATCTTCGACATGAAGACCGGTCTGGCCCAAGGCATCTGGGCCCTGAAACTGGTTCGCGACAGCGGCGCACCCGTGCCCACCGTCACCTTCCTCTTCAACGGCGACGAGGAGATCGGCTCCCTGTCCTCGCGCCCGGTGATCGAGCAGGTCGCACGGCAGGCCGACGTCACCCTGGTGCTGGAGCCGACCGCCCACGGCGCGGTCAAGACCGCCCGCAAGGGGTCCGGGATCTTCCGGGTCACCGCCACCGGCGTCGAAGCGCACGCCGGGCTCGCGCCTGAGGACGGGGCGAGCGCGATCACCGCGCTGTCCGAGTTCGTGGTCGCCGCCGCGGCCGTCGCCGCCCCCGACAGGGGCACCACGATCAACACCGGGCTGATCAAGGGCGGTTCCGCCACCAACGTCGTCGCCGGGAAGGCCACCGCGCGCCTCGACGTCCGCGTCAGCAGCCTGACCGAACAGGACCGTGTCGACGCCGAACTGGACGCCATCGAGATCAGCGACCCCCGCGTCCGCATCGAGATCGAACACGCCTGGAACCGGCCGCCGATGACCCTCAACACCGCCTCCGCCCCTCTTCTCGCCCTCGCCCGTGAGGTCGCCCGCGAACAGGGCCGCGACGAGTTGCCCGACGCCGCCGTGGGTGGCGCCAGCGACGCCAACTTCGTCGCCGCGCTCGGACTGCCGGTGCTGTGCGGCATGGGCGCGGTCGGCGACGGCGCCCACGCTCAGGGCGAGTTCATCTACCCCGACACCGTGCCGGCCCAGACAGCCCTGGTCGCCGGGTTGCTGGCACGACTGGCGCGACCGCTGCGGGCAGGAGCGGTACCGGACGCCTGATCGAGGGCGGTGCGAGCTGACAGACGGCTCGAAGCGGACTGATCGCCCATGAACTTCACCTTTCCTCGTATTGTTGTGCTACCGATTTCGACAGAATCGCGTGGCGCGTAAAAGTACGCGGTGATGGAAGTGGCGATTGATGAGGCCGGGGCGGGCATTACTGCAAGCGCCGGGGCAGTGCTGGGCCGTCTCTGGGCCGTGCGAGGCCGACCAACGCTGACAGTCGGCACCCACGGGTGACCACCCCCACCCCGCTCCGGCCTGGGCTCCCGGAGTTGATCTGCGACACTGGGAGGGTTATGCCTGCACCCGGAGAACTCACTTTCGTCGCCCCGCGCGGAGCCAAGAAGCCGCCGCGGCACCTTGCCGATCTCACGCCTGCCGAGCGTAAGGAAGCGGTGGCCGCGGTCGGGGAGAAGCCGTTTCGTGCCAAGCAGCTCTCGCAGCACTACTTCGCGCGGTACGCGCACGACCCGGGGGAGTGGACGGACATCCCGGCCGGTTCCCGCGGCCGCCTGCAGGAGGCGCTGCTGCCCGAGCTGATGACGGTCGTCCGGCATCTGTCGACCGACCAGGACACCACCCGCAAGACGCTGTGGCGGCTGTTCGACGGGACGCTCGTCGAGTCGGTGCTGATGCGCTACCCGGACCGGGTGACCATGTGCATCAGCTCGCAGGCGGGGTGCGGGATGAACTGCCCGTTCTGTGCGACCGGGCAGGCGGGGCTGGACCGGAACCTGTCCACCGCCGAGATCGTGCACCAGATCGTGGACGGGATGCGCGCGCTGCGGGACGGGGAGATCCCCGGTGGCCCGGCGCGGCTCAGCAACATCGTCTTCATGGGCATGGGCGAACCCCTCGCCAACTACAACCGGGTCGTCGGCGCCATCCGGCGGCTCACCGACCCCGAGCCGGACGGGCTCGGCCTCTCGCACCGCGGGATCACCGTCTCGACCGTCGGACTCGTCCCGGCGATCCACCGCTTCGCCGACGAGGGCTTCAAGTGCCGCCTCGCCATCTCGCTGCACGCCCCCGACGACGAGCTGCGCGACACCCTCGTCCCCGTGAACACCCGGTGGAAGGTGCGCGAGGTCCTCGACGCCGGCTTCGAGTACGTCGAGAAGTCCGGCCGCCGGCTGTCCATCGAGTACGCCCTGATCCGGGACATCAACGACCAGGCCTGGCGCGGTGACCGGCTCGGGCGGCTGCTGAGGGGCAAGCCCGTGCACGTCAACCTGATCCCGCTCAACCCGACGCCCGGGTCGAAGTGGACCGCCTCCCGCCCCGAGGACGAGAAGGCGTTCGTCGAGGCCGTCGCCGCCCATGGTGTGCCGGTGACGGTTCGGGACACCCGTGGACAGGAGATCGACGGGGCGTGTGGTCAGCTCGCCGCGACCGAGCGGTAGTGTGACGTCCGTCCGTACATCTTCATATTCCGACATCTTCATATTCCGACAGGGGAGCGCCACAGCGCTGAGAGTGCGGCAACCAGGCCGCAGACCCTCTGAACCTCGCCCAGGTCATTCTGGGTAGGAAGTTCGGTCATCACTCAAGCTGTTGCGCCCTGCCCGGGAGCCGGTGGACTCCTCCGGCGGTCCCGGGCAGGGCCGCGTCTCTTCCTGGTCACCCAGGAGGAATTCAGTGAGCATCACCAGCAGGCGGTTCGCGGCCGTGGTCGTGGGACTGGGCATGGTCGGCCTGTCCGCGTGCGGATCGTCCGACAGCGGGACCGGCGGCGGCTCCAAGACGGTCACCCTCGTCAGCCACGACTCGTGGGCCGTGTCGAAGAACGTCCTCGCGGCCTTCGAGAAGCAGTCCGGGTACAAGGTCAGGGTCCTCAAGGACGGCGACGCCGGCCAGGCCGTCAACAAGGCCATCCTCACCAAGGACAACCCGCAGGGCGACGTCTTCTTCGGCGTCGACAACACCCTGCTGTCCCGGGCGCTCGACAACGGGCTCTTCCAGTCGTACGAGGCCAAGGGCTCCGACCAGGTCCTGCCCGAGTACCGGGTCGACCAGGACAAGCACCGGGTCACGCCGATCGACACCGGCGACATCTGCGTCAACTACGACAAGGCGTACTTCAGCAAGCACGAGCTGACCCCGCCCACCTCGTTCGACGACCTGGTCAAGCCGGCGTACAAGAACCTCCTCGTCACCGAGAACGCCGCCACCTCCTCGCCGGGCCTCGGGTTCCTGCTCGGGACCGCCGCGAAGTACGGCGACGACAACTGGCAGGACTACTGGAAGAAGCTCAAGGCCAACGGCGTCAAGGTCGTCGACGGCTGGGAGCAGGCGTACAACGAGGAGTTCTCCGGTTCCGCAGGCGGCAAGAAGGCCAAGGCCGACCGGCCGCTGGTCGTGTCCTACGCGTCCTCGCCGCCCGCCGAGGTGATCTACGCCGACCCGAAGCCGAAGACCGCGCCCACGGGCGTCGCCACCGGGACCTGCTTCCGCCAGACCGAGTACGCGGGCCTGCTGAGCAACGCGAAGAACACCAAGGGCGGCAAGGCGTTCCTCGACTTCCTGCTCACCAAGCGGTTCCAGGAGGACATGCCGCTCAACATGTTCGTCTACCCGGTGCGGAAGGGCGCCCAGGTGCCCGAGGAGTTCGTGAAGTTCGGGCCGCAGGCCAAGAACCCCCAGACCATGGCTCCGGACCGGATCGCCGACCACCGTGACCAGTGGGTCAAGTCGTGGACCTCACTCGTACTGAAGTAGCCCCGCGCCAGGGCCGCAGGAGCAGGAGGAGCGCGGCGGCGCGGCTCGGCCTCGTCGCCGTGCCCGTCGCGTTCTTCGCGGTCTTCTTCGCCTATCCGGTCGCCGCCATCGTCGCGCGTGGCCTCAAGGTCGACGGGCGCTGGCAGTTCGGCCGCATCGTGGACGTCGTGGCGCAGCCCGACATCCGGCACGTCCTGTGGTTCACCACCTGGCAGGCGTTCGCCTCCACCGCTCTCACCCTGCTGGTCGCGCTTCCCGGCGCGTACGTCTTCGCGCGCTTCGCCTTCCCCGGCAAGCAGGTCCTGCGGGCCGTGGTGACGGTTCCGTTCGTGCTGCCGACGGTCGTCGTCGGGACGGCGTTCCTGGCACTCGTGGGGCGCGGCGGGCTGCTGGACGAGCTGTGGGGCGTACGGCTGGACACCACCGTGTGGGCGATCCTGCTCGCGCATGTCTTCTTCAACTACGCGGTGGTCGTACGGACCGTCGGCGGCCTGTGGTCCCAGCTCGACCCGCGGCAGGAGGAGGCCGCGCGGATGCTCGGCGCGTCCCGGCTCGCGGCCTGGCGGCAGGTCACGCTGCCCGCCCTGGCGCCCGCCGTGGCCGCCGCCGCGCTGATGGTCTTCCTCTTCACGTTCACGTCGTTCGGAGTCGTGCAGATCCTCGGCGGGCCGGCCTTCTCCACCCTCGAAGTGGAGATCTACCGGCAGACCTCAGAGATCTTCGACCTGTCCACCGCCGCCGTGCTCACGATCGTGCAGTTCGTCGCGGTGGGCGCGGTCCTCGCCCTGCACGCGTGGACCGTACGGCGGCGGGAGACGGCCCTGCGGCTGGTGGACGCCTCCGCGACCGCGCGCCGGCCGCGCGGGGCCGGGCAGTGGGCGCTGCTGGCAGGCGTCCTCGCCTCGATCGCCGTTCTGCTCCTGCTGCCGCTCGCGGTGCTGGTGCAGCGGTCCCTTGACGCACCCGACTTCGGCTACTACCGGGCGTTGACCAGCGAGGACGGCGGGATCTTCCTGGTCCCGCCGATCGAGGCGATCGGCAATTCGCTGCAGTACGCCGTCGCCGCGACCGCCATCGCCGTGGTGATCGGCGGACTGGCCGCCGCGGCGCTGACGCGGCGTGACGCGGGCCGGTTCGTCCGGGGATTCGACGCGCTGCTGATGCTGCCGCTCGGGGTGTCCGCGGTGACGGTCGGGTTCGGTTTCCTGATCGCCCTGGACGAGCCGCCCCTGGACCTGCGGGCCTCGTGGATCCTGGTGCCGCTCGCCCAGGCCCTGGTCGGCGTGCCCTTCGTCGTACGGACCATGCTGCCCGTGCTGCGGGCGGTGGACGTACGGCTGCGGGAGGCCGCCGCCGTGCTCGGGGCGTCGCCGTGGCGGGTGTGGCGCGAGGTGGATCTGCCGATGGTGCGGCGGGCGCTGCTGGTCGCGGCGGGCTTCGCGTTCGCCGTGTCGCTGGGGGAGTTCGGCGCCACGGTGTTCATCGCGCGACCGGACAACCCGACCCTGCCGGTCGCCGTGGCGCGCCTGCTCGGACGGGCCGGTGAGCTCAACTACGGCCAGGCGATGGCCCTTTCGACGATTCTGATGATCGTGTGCGCGGTGGCCCTGCTGGTCCTGGAGCGGCTGCGCACCGACCGGACCGGGGAGTTCTAGATGCTGCTGAGCCTTGAGGACGCGACCGTACGGTTCGGTGGGCGGGCCGTGCTGGACGCGGTCGGCCTCGATGTCGCCGAGCACGAGATCGTGTGCGTGCTGGGGCCCAGCGGCAGCGGAAAGTCGACGCTGCTCCGGGCGGTGGCCGGGCTGCAGCCCCTGGACGGCGGGCGAGTGGTGCTCGACGGGCGCGACCAGGCGGCAGTGCCCGCGCACAAGCGCGGGGTCGGGCTGATGTTCCAGGACCACCAGCTGTTCCCGCAGCGGGACGTGGGCCAGAACGTGGCGTTCGGGCTGCGGATGCACGGCACGTCCAAGGGGCAACAGGACGAACGGGTAGGGGAGTTGCTGGAGCTGGTCGGGCTGCCGGGCGCCGGGCGGCGGGCCGTCGCCTCGCTGTCCGGCGGGGAGCAGCAGCGGGTGGCGCTGGCCCGGGCCCTTGCGCCCCGGCCGCGGCTGCTGATGCTGGACGAGCCGCTCGGGCAGCTGGACCGGTCGCTGCGGGAGCGGCTGGTGGTCGAACTGCGGGAGCTCTTCGGGCGGTTGGGGACGACGGTGCTCGCGGTGACGCACGACCAGGGAGAGGCGTTCGCGCTCGCCGACCGGGTCGTCGTGATGCGCGACGGGCGGATCGCCCAGTCCGGTACGCCTCTTGACGTGTGGCAGCGCCCCGCGGACGAGTTCGTGGCGCGCTTCCTCGGCTTCGAGAACGTCGTGGAGGGCACGGTCGCCGGGGAGGCCGCCGACACCCCGTGGGGCAAGCTGCCGGTCCCGGTGGGGTCCGCGCAGGGCGTGCGCAGCCTGCTGGTGCGGCCGGCGGGCGTACGGCTCGTGGGCGCCGACACGGGGCTGCGGTGCGCGGTGGCCGCGCGGACGTTCAAGGGCACGCATGTCGCCGTCCGTCTGCGGCCGGAGGAGGACGCGCCCCGGCTGGAGGCGGCGTGCGCGCTGCGGGAGGCACCGGAGGTCGGGGACACGGTCGGGGTGGAGTTCGACGCGGCGGAAATCGTGGTGCTCGACCGAGACGGGCGCGCCTAGGGTGCGGGGCATGACGCTGCTGACCCATGACCGCTACTGTGACGAGATCGGCCACCAGGTCGGCCTGCTGAGGGCCGTGGTGACCTCCGGGGCCGACCTGTCGTCGACCGTGCCGACCTGCCCGGACTGGTCGCTGGAACAGCTCGTACGGCACACGGGTGGCGCCCTGCGCTGGGTGGAGCTGCTGGTGCGGACGCGGGGCCAGTCGGACATCCCCGAGGACCAGGTGCCGTCGGGGGGTGGGCCGGAGGCCACCGGCGACGCCGCCGCGCTGGACGCCTGGCTCGCGGAGACCGGCGAGATGATCGTCGGGACGCTGCGGGAGGCCGGGCCGGACACGAGGGTGTGGGCGTGGTCCGGGATCCCCACCTCCGGGTTCTGGGCCCGCCGTATGACCCACGAGATCACGATCCACCGCGCCGACGCCACCCTCGCCGCCGCACTGCCCTACGAACTCGCCCCGGACGTCGCCGCCGACGCGCTCGACGAATGGCTGCAGATCGCTCAGTTCGCGCAGCGGACCCGGCCGCGGGAGAAGGCGGAGGAACTGCGCGGGCCTGCCCGCAGCATCCATCTGCACGCCACGGACACCGCGCCGGAGCTGAACGCCGAGTGGGCGGTCGAGCTGTCCGAGGGCGGACTCGCCTGGAGGCGCGGGCACGAGAAGGCGACCGTCGCGCTGCGTGGCCCGCTCACCGCCGTACTGCTCGCCTTCTACCGCCGGCTGCCGCTGGACGCCCCCGGGTTGGAGGTGCTCGGCGAGCGGGCCCTGTTGGAGTTCTGGCTGGAACGGGCGACCTTCGGATGACACACGGCGATGGCCCGCCCCCGCAGCGGGGACGGGCCACACCTGTGTACCTTGACGGAGCGTCAGCGGCTGCTGTTCGCCCCGCGACGGCGCATGCCGAAGAAGACGGCGCCGCCGCCGATCACGACCAGCGCGCCCGCGATGCCGGCGATCAGGCCGGTGTTGGAGTTCGCACCGGTCTCGGCGAGGTTCGACTCACCGGCCGCGGGGGACGGGGCGTTGCTCGCCGCGCCCGCCGGGGCGGTGCTCTCGGCCTGCGAAGGCGTCGGCTTCGGGGCCGGGCTGTCGGACTCCTCGGCCGGGGTCGAGGCGGACTCCGACGGCGGCGACGACGACGGGGCGGTCGGCGGGGTCGACTCGTCCTTGGCGCAGCCCTCGGACGGGGTGGTCAGGTTCGGCGTGATGTCCTTGTCGACGATCAGGTGATCCTTGTCCTTCCCGGCCTGGACGCGGATACGGTACTCGGCGTTGGGCGACCAGTCCTCGTTGAAGGTGATGGTCTCACCCGCGCGGGAACCGACGATGTCCTGCGAGCCGACCTGCTTCGCGTCGGCGCCGTTGTTCTCCAGGAACACGGTCACGGTCGCCGGGGTGCCGCTGGCGTCCTTGTCGGTGACGATGATGACGCCCTTGGTGCCGTCGCACTTGGCTTCGGCGGAGAACTCACTGATGTTGCAGGCGAGCGCGCTGCCCGCGGCGCTGAGCGCGAGGGCGGCCGAGGCGGAGGCGACACCGAGGACGCGCGCGGTGCGCACAGCGGTACGACGGGATATGGACAGGACTGCCACGTTTGTCCTTTACAGGAAGCGTAAATGCGGGGGGTGGAGGGGGCGGTGAGGTGACGTCAGATCCACATCAGCTCCCCCATCAGGCTCACAGGTTTATAAGCGCTGCATAAGTAGTGTCAATGCATATGCCCCCGGCGGGGGTTGGTTTTGCCTGCTTATTAACCACCGATACGTTTCAAGGCCCTCGCAGCCTCTTCGATCCGGTCGACCAGGGCGATCCGGGTCTCCATCGACCGCTCCCGCGCCAGCGCCCGCAACAGCGGCCAGGCGGGCAGCTTCTCCGTCCAGTGCGCCCGGTTCACGAGCACCATCGGCGTGGGCTCGCCGCGCGACTCATAGTAGTTCGGCGTCGCGTTGTCGAAGATCTCCTGCACGGTCCCGGCGGCGCCCGGCAGGAACACCACACCCGCGTTCGAGCGGGCCAGCAGGCCGTCCTCACGGGTGGCGTTCGCGAAGTACTTGGCGATGTGCCCGGCGAAGGCGTTCGGCGGCTCATGGCCGTAGAACCAGGTCGGGATACCGACGGAGGGCCCGCCCTTCGGCCAGCGGTCACGCACCTCGAAGGCGGCCCGCGCCCACTCGGAGACCGAGGGCGTGAACCGGGGCGCCTTGCCGAGGATGCCGAGCGACTCGGTCAGCATCGCGTCGTCGTAGGGGGCCGCGTACGCGCCGAGGTTGGCGGCTTCCATCGCGCCCGGGCCGCCGCCGGTGGCCACCGTGAAACCGGCACGTGCCAGCTCCCGGCCGAGCCGCGCGGCACCGGCGTACTCCTCCGTCCCGCGCGCCATCGCGTGGCCGCCCATCACGCCCACCACCCGCGCACCGCGCAGGAGTTCGTCGAGCGCGTCCGAGACGGCGTCGTCGTGGATCGCGCGGAGCATGGAGGCGAATATGTCGCCGTCGGCCTTGGTCTGCTGGAACCAGGCGTACGCGCGGGCGTCGGGTGTGGCCTCGTAGCCGTCCGCGAGGTTCTCGAAGAGTTCGTCCGGGGAGTAGACCAGGCCCCGGTACGGGTCGAAGGGCAGGTCGGGAACGGGCGGGAAGACCAGCGCGCCGTCCGCGCGGACCTTGGCGGCGGCGTCCTCGCGCATCCGGCAGCCGAGGAAGACCGCTCCGGCCGTGTCCGTGGCGAGCAGTTCGCGGGTGCGGTCCGTCAGGTCGACGCCCTGGACCCGGAATCCGGCGAGGGTGCCGCGCGCCGGGACGGTCGCGTCGAACTCCTCCAGCGTCTCTATCTCACGGTCGTCGTGGTGGGCCGCATGGGCGGGCATCGTCTGCACCCGCCCATGCTAGGAGGCTTCTGGGCGCGGCGGGGCTCAGCCCTCCACAGCCGCGGGATCCATCCAGACGACCTCCCAGGTGTGGCCGTCCGGGTCGTCGAAGGAACGGCCGTACATGAAGCCGTGGTCCTGCGTCTCGCCCGCCGGGGAACCGCCCGCCGCGAGCGCCTTGTCGACCAGCTCGTCGACCTTCTCGCGGCTCTCGGCGCTCAGCGCGACCAGGACCTCGCTGGTCTTCGTGGCGTCGGCGATCTCCTTCTTGGTGAAGGTCGCGTAGAACGGCTTGGTCAGCAGCATGGCGACGATGGTGTCGCTGATCACCACGGAGGCCGCGTTCTCGTCGCTGAACTGCGGGTTGATCGAGTAGCCCAGCTCGGTGAAGAACTTCTTGGAGGCGTCGAGGTCGTTCACGGGCAGGTTGACGAAGATCATCTGCTGGTACGTCGAGGTCATCGGTCTCTCCCATCGGGTCCGTGCTGTTCGCTGGGGTAGACGGTGCCACCGTCCGGAAGTCATCGCCCGACGGAGACTTTTTTCGTACGGATGTCGTACGACTGTGTCAGCGGGCCGCCAGCGGGAGGGCCGCCAGCTCTGCCACGAGCAGGGTGAGCGGGCCGAACACGGCCAGCAGCGCGCCGGCGCGCAGGGCGGCGGCGCTGCGCAGCAGGGCGGCCGGTGCGCCGAGCCGCAGCAGGGCGGCCGTGATCTCGGCGCGAGCCTGCTTGGCCTCCACGGCGGCGGTGCACAGGGTCGCCACGGTGCAGCCGGTGACCAGCAGCAGGCCGAGGGTGGTCAGCGGGCCGAAGGAGGGCTCTGTCGTGTCGTACAGCGCGGCCATGGCGTACGCCCCGGACGCGACCGCGCAGACGACGCCCAGCGGTCGGCCGACGCGGATGGACTCCGTCATGAGGACGCGGCCGGCCAGAAGGCGGAGGGCACCGGGGCGGGCGGACTGGAGGAGGCGTCCGCACAGGTGGGTGAGGCCGGGGCCGGCCAGGCCGAGGCCGAGGGCGGTGAGGATCCAGCCGACCAGAACGGAGGAGGCACCGACGACTCCGCCCGGGAGAAGAGCCTCCGAACTGCTTCCGGAGCTGCCGGCGTAGGCCTCCACCGCCAGGCCCGCGGCGAGTACGGCGATGCCCCAGGGGAGGCCTCGGGGGGCTTCGGCGGGGAGCGGCGGGAGGGTCTCGGGAAGGGTGCCGGGGTCCGGCTCGGGGTTCGGTGGGTCGGGCACGGCGGCGTCACCGTTCGCGTCCGCATCCGCCCCGGCGGCACCACCGTCCACCGTCTCCACTGCCTGTGGACGCGGTGCGGTCGCCCGCAGGCGCGCCCCGAAGCGGCCGTACGCCCCGAAGGTCTCCCTGGCCGTGGCGGTGCCGTACGCGCCGAAGCGGCCGAACGACCGGATCACCGGCCGCGCCGGCGCCGGGCGGTCCTCCCGTGGCCGGGACGCGAGCCCCACCGCCACCGACGCGGTCACCGGGACCAGGGCCAGCAGCGTCAGGGCCGCCGGGAGCGGCAACTCGTAGTCGGCTGCCAGGAACTCGGCCGCCGCTCCGTCGAAGGGCATGCCGGTCAGGTCGCCGCGCAGGTGCAGGAAGAACACCAACGCGAGCAGGGAGCCGAGGGTGCAGGACAGGGCCGTCATGGTCGCCGAGACGGCCATCAGGCGGGTCGGGCCGAGGCCGACGGCGGAAAGGCCGGGGCGGGGCCTGCCGGCCGGGTCGGTGCGGGCGACGGCGACCGCGAAGTACACCGTGGCGGCCAGCGGGGTGGCGCACCACGCCAGGCGGAGAAGGGAGCCGTCCTGGTCGTCGGGGTGGCTCATCGCGTAGCCGAGGGTGCACAGCAGGAGGAAGCCCGTGCCGGCCGAGGCCACGGTGACCAGGAGGCGGCGGAGCTGGACGGCCGGGTGGGCGCCGCGGGTCAGACGGAGAGCGAGCACGTGGCCCGGCCTTCCGTCTCCGGGACGGGGGGCAGGTGCACGGTGTGCACATGCCGCCCGTCCAGCAGCGGGACCGTGCGGTCGGCGAGGGCGGCCGTCTCCGGGTCGTGAGTGGCCAGCACCACCGTGATGCCGTGCGAGCGGGCCGCCGTGGTGAGCGTGCGCAGGACGTGGGACCGGTCCGCGCGGTGCAGGGGGGCCGTCGGCTCGTCCGCGAACAGGACCGCGGGAGCCGGGGCGAGGGCCCGCGCGATGCACACGCGCTGGCGTTCGGACTGCCGCAGTTCGTGCGGGCGCTTGTGGGCGTGGTCACCGATGTCCAGGCGCTCCAGCCACTCCAGCGCGGCGGTCTTGGCGCGACGGCGGCTGGTGCCGCGCAGCATCAGGGGGAGGGCGGCGTTCTCCCAGACGTTCAGCTCGGGCACGAGGGCCGGGACCGGGTCGATCCAGCCGAAGCGGTCCCGGCGCAGGCGTTCGCGGGCCATCGGGCCCATGGAGTGGACCGGCACACTGTTGAACCAGACCTCGCCGCGCTGGGCCGAGACCAGGCCGGACAGGCACCCGAGGAGGGTCGTCTTGCCGCTGCCGCGCGGGCCGCTGACGGCGAGGATCTCGCCTTCCCTCACACCGAGCGAGACGCCGCCGAGTCCGGGCGAGCCGTCGCGGTGGGTGAAGTGCAGGGAGTGTGCCCAGAGCACGTCGTTGTCGGGCGGGGCCTCCATGGGCGTACACCTCGTTCTGATCCGTTTTCCCGTGCCACGTCCCCCGTGCGGGGGAACGAAGACAGGGCCGATCGGTCACAGGCACGCTAGGCAGCCGGTGCCGGGACGCCGGACAGCACACGGCCCCGGGGCGCCCTTTCTCACTCGAACGGGCGGCACCGGGGCCGGTGTTGATCATGCAGAACGAGAATCGGAGGGTCGTCCGGAACGAGGATCGGAGCGTCCTCCGGAACGAAGATCAGAGCTTCGTCCACGCCTCCGTCAGTGTCGCGCGCAGGATCTGTTCGATCTCGTCGAACGTGCCCTGGTCGGAGATGAGCGGCGGGGCGAGCTGGACGACCGGGTCGCCGCGGTCGTCGGCACGGCAGTACAGGCCGTTGTCGTACAGGGCCTTGGAGAGGAAGCCGTACAGGACGCGCTCGGTCTCCTCGTCGTCGAAGGACTCCTTGGTCGCCTTGTCCTTCACCAGCTCGATGCCGTAGAAGAAGCCGTTGCCGCGGACGTCGCCGACGATCGGCAGGTCGTGCAGCTTCTCCAGGGTCGAGCGGAACGCGCCCTCGTTGTCGAGCACGTGCTGGTTGAGGTTCTCGCGCTCGAACAGGTCGAGGTTGGCGAGGCCGACGGCGGCGGAGACCGGGTGGCCGCCGAAGGTGTAGCCGTGCAGGAAGACGTTGTCCTCCTTGTAGAACGGCTCGGCCAGGCGGTCGGAGATGATGCAGGCGCCGATCGGGGAGTAGCCCGAGGTCATGCCCTTGGCGCAGGTGATCATGTCCGGGACGTAGTCGAACTTGTCGCAGGCGAACATCGTGCCCAGGCGGCCGAAGGCACAGATGACCTCGTCCGACACCAGCAGCACGTCGTACTTGTCGCAGATCTCGCGGACCCGCTGGAAGTAGCCGGGCGGGGGCGGGAAGCAGCCGCCCGCGTTCTGCACCGGCTCCAGGAAGACCGCGGCGACCGTGTCCGCGCCCTCCATGAGGATCTGCTGCTCGATCTGGTCGGCGGCCCAGCGGCCGAACGCCACCGGGTCGTCGCCGAAGAGCGGGGCGCGGTAGATGTTGGTGTTGGGGACCTTGTGGGCGCCCGGGACCAGCGGTTCGAAGGGGGCCTTGAGGGCCGGCAGGCCGGTGATGGACAGGGCGCCCTGCGGGGTGCCGTGGTAGGCGACCGCGCGCGAGATGACCTTGTGCTTGGTGGGCTTGCCGGTCAGCTTGAAGTACTGCTTGGCGAGCTTCCACGCGGTCTCGACGGCCTCGCCGCCGCCGGTGGTGAAGAAGACCTTGTTCAGGTCGCCCGGCGCGTGGCCGGCGAGGCGTTCCGCCAGCTCCACGGCCTTGGGGTGGGCGTAGGACCACACCGGGAAGAACGCCAGCTCCTGCGCCTGCTTGAAGGCGGCCTCCGCCAGCTCCACGCGGCCGTGGCCGGCCTGGACCACGAACAGCCCCGCGAGGCCGTCGAGGTAGCGCTTGCCCTTGTCGTCGTAGATGTAGGTGCCCTCACCCCGGACGATCGTCGGGACGGGGGCGTTCTCGTACGAGGACATGCGGGTGAAGTGCATCCACAGGTGGTCGTACGCGGTCCTGCTGAGGTCCTTGGGGCTGTCGGTGCTCACGATTATCGGGTTCCCCACATGTAGGTCTGCTTCTTGAGCTTGAGGTAGACGAAGCTCTCGGTGGTGCGCACTCCGGGGATGGCTCGGATGTTCCTGTTGATGACGTCCAGGAGGTGGTCGTCGTCCTCGCAGACGATCTCCACCATCAGGTCGAAGGAGCCCGCGGTCATCACGACGTACTCGCACTCCGACATGGCGGTCAGCGCGTCGGCGACCGACTCCACGTCGCCCTCGACGTTGATGCCGACCATCGCCTGCCGGCGGAAACCCACGGTGAGCGGGTCCGTGACGGCGACGATCTGCATCACGCCCTGGTCGAGCAGCTTCTGCACGCGCTGGCGCACGGCCGCCTCGGAGAGGCCGACGGCCTTGCCGATGGCGGCGTAGGGCCGGCGGCCGTCCTCCTGGAGCTGCTCGATGATGGCGAGGGAGACGGCATCCAGGTGGGGGGTGCTGCCGTTCCTGGATTCGCGAGCGGACTCGCGGGGGGACTCGCGGATTTCCCGTGAGTCCTTGGGGTCTGCGCTTCGACTGGCCACGATGTCACTGTGCACGAGGTCTCGATACTTTCGCAAGGCTCCATCGATGAAATTCGTTGTTTACGAGAGTGAGATCTGCGGATTCCGCAGCCTTGGCACGATCAGGGGTGTTGAAAACGTGAGCCTGCGGATTAGGGTGGGTGTCTCAGCAATCGGACACCCCGCAACAGTTCCATCACTGACAGGAGGCCGGCAGTGAGCACCGAGCCGCGTGGGCTGCGCACACTACGGAATTACATCGCCGGTGAGTTCCGGGACGCCGCCGACGGACGGACCACCGAGGTCGTCAACCCCGCGACGGGCGAGGCGTACGCCACCGCGCCGCTGTCCGGACAGGCGGACGTGGACGCCGCGATGGCGGCCGCGGCCGAGGCCTTCCCCGGCTGGCGCGACAAGACCCCCGCCGAGCGTCAGAAGGCCCTGCTCAAGATCGCCGACGCCTTCGAGGAGCGCGCCGAGGACCTCATCGCGGCCGAGGTCGAGAACACGGGCAAGCCGGTGGGGCTGACCCGTGACGAAGAGATCCCGCCGATGATCGACCAGATCCGCTTCTTCGCGGGCGCGGCGCGCATGCTGGAGGGGCGCAGCGCCGGCGAGTACATGGAGGGGCTGACCTCGATCGTCCGCCGGGAGCCGGTGGGCGTCTGCGCGCAGGTCGCGCCGTGGAACTACCCGATGATGATGGCCGTGTGGAAGTTCGCCCCGGCGATCGCCGCGGGCAACACGGTCGTCCTGAAGCCCTCGGACACCACCCCGGCCTCGACGGTCCTGATCGCCGAGATCCTCGGCTCGATCCTGCCCAAGGGTGTCTTCAACGTCATCACCGGCGACCGTGAGACCGGCCGCATGATGGTCGAGCACCCGGTCCCGGCGATGGCGTCCATCACCGGCTCGGTGCGCGCCGGCATCCAGGTCGCGGAGTCCGCGTCGAGGGACGTCAAGCGGGTCCACCTGGAGCTGGGCGGCAAGGCGCCGGTCGTCGTGTTCGAGGACACCGACATCGCCAAGGCCGTCGAGGACATCTCGGTCGCGGGCTTCTTCAACGCGGGCCAGGACTGTACGGCCGCCTGCCGGGTCCTCGTCCACGAGGCGATCCACGACGAGTTCGTGTCGGCGCTGGCCAAGGCCGCCGCGGACACCAAGACCGGGCAGCCGGACGACGAGGACGTCCTGTACGGCCCGCTGAACAACCCCAACCAGCTCGCGCAGGTCGAGGGCTTCATCAACCGCCTGCCCGCCCACGCGCGCGTGGAGACCGGCGGCAAGCGCGTCGGCGACAAGGGGTACTTCTTCGCCCCGACGATCGTCTCCGGGGTCAAGCAGGACGACGAGATCATCCAGAAGGAGGTCTTCGGACCGGTCATCACCGTCCAGTCCTTCCGTGACGAGGACCAGGCGGTGGAGTGGGCCAACGGCGTCGAGTACGCCCTCGCCTCCTCGGTGTGGACCAAGGACCACGGCCGCGCGATGCGGATGTCGAAGAAGCTCGACTTCGGCTGCGTGTGGATCAACACGCACATCCCGCTGGTCGCCGAGATGCCGCACGGCGGCTTCAAGAAGTCCGGCTACGGCAAGGACCTGTCGGGGTACGGCTTCGACGACTACACGCGGATCAAGCACGTGATGACGTCGCTGGAGGCGTAGTCGGCACGCAGTGACGCGCGGCCCCGGACGGGATGGGTTCCCGTCCGGGGCCGTGGTGTTTCCCGGACCCCGAGCCTTTTTGAACGTGTTCAAACATGGGCGTACGCTGCTGCCATGAGCGACAGAGCCACCCTCCTCAAGGGCATCCGCGCATGGCTGGTCATCTTCATCGTCTGCCTGGTGCTCAGCGGCGCCACGGCCTTCCCCCTGGTCCACGAACTGCGCTGGACCGAGGACCTGCTCCGGGCGCTGTCGGCCCAGGAGCACCTGCCCGCCCTGACGGAGTGGATCGAGCGCGTCCGCAAGGGCCTCGACACCGTCGACGCCGAGTACACCTTCGTCCTCTACGGCACGGACTGGCTGGCCTTCGCACATCTCGTCATCGCGGTCGCCTTCTACGGCCCCTACCGCGACCCGGTCCGCAACATCTGGGTCGTCGAGTTCGGCATGATCGCCTGCGCCGGCATCATCCCGCTGGCCCTGATCTGCGGCCCGGTCCGGGGCATCCCCTTCTGGTGGAGCGTGCTCGACATGGCGTTCGGCGTCTTCGGGGTGATCCCGCTGTACGTCGTACGGCAAAAGATCAAGCGCCTGGAGACGATCGCCGGGTACGCCCGGCCGGTCCCCGCTACTTGAGCGCGGCCCGTGCGATCCGCTCGGTCACCGGGTTCATGTTCTCGCTCTTCACGTCCGTCGCGCCGACGGAGACGACCAGCGTGCGCGACAGGTTCCGGGTCGCGGCGATCAGCGTGCCGTAGCCGTACCGGGCGCCCGACTTGAGCCAGTAGACCCGTCCCTCGAACTCGAAGCGCTGCAGTCCGGCGCTCATGTCGGCGCCCTCGATGCCCTTCGGGACGGTGAACATCTCCTTCAGCTGCGGCCGGGGCACCAGGTCGCCCCGGAAGAGGCGGTTCACCAGACGTTCCAGGTCGGCGGTGGTGGAGATCATGTCCCCTGCCGCCCACCGGTCGGCCTGGTTCCAGTCGCTGACGTCGACCAGGTCCGTCGTGCCGTCGGCCTTCTTCACCGTCTGGTAGCCGCGGTTGTGCGGGCCGCGAATGACCGGGTCGGTGCCGGGGAAGTACGTGTCCCGCATCCCGGCGGGCAGCAGGACGCGCCGGGTGGCCTCCGCGGCGTACGAGTGTCCCGTCACCTTCTCGATCAGCAGACCGAGGATCGTGTAGTTGATGTTCAGGTAGTGCTGCTGCTTCCCTGGGCAGAACTCGGGTCCCTTCGCCACCGCCGACGCCACGACCTGCCGGGGCGCCAGCGTGTCGAAGCGGTGGGCGTACACCTCCTCGAAGCTGTTCCCGAGACTGTCGCCCGGCTGGATGCCGCTGGTGTGGTTCAGCAGCTGCCGTACGGTGATCGGCTTGAACTCCCGGGACAACAGGCCCGGGAGGTAGTGCTGCACGGGCGCGTCGAGGCGGACCTCGCCCTCCGCCGCGAGCTGCAGGACGACCGCCGACGTCACCACCTTCGTCGTCGAGCCGGCCCGGAACCGGGCGTCCGGGTCCGCCGACGCCCCGCTCTCCAGGTCCTGCACGCCCGCGCTGCCGCGCCAGGTGCCGTCGCGGCCGCCGACCCGGATGGCGGCGAAGGTCGCGTCCTGGTCCGGGAGGCCGGTGAGCGCGGCGCGCAGGGCGGCGGTGTCCAGGTCGCCGGTCGTCGTGCCGTGCGCGGCGGCCGGGGCGGGGGCGGTCGCGGCGAAGGCGGGGGCCGCCAGCGGAGCGGCGCCGAGGGCCAGGACGAGGGACGCGGCGAGGACGGTCGTACGACGTAAGGCGCGCATGCGGGTGCTCCAGGGTCGGCGGAAGGGGCGGTGATCGTTGGTGATCATCGTCCGGTCGTCCGTCGTGTCACGGAATCGTCGGCGAGTAGGGCACCGACCCCGGTCGCACCCCGATCAACTCCCTTGCGGGGCAAGGGGATGACGGAGGGATCACCCCTAGGGGCGACCCAGGGAGGGGCAAAAACTGTTATCGCGGACGCCTTCACGCCGTCTCCACGTGTGATCCCCGGCATAGCCAACCTCCCGGGCCCGCCTGAGAGGGTGCGTGCAGCACTGAAGTGACGGAAAGGACGACGTGGACACGCGGCAGTGGAGTTCCACCATCGCGGCAGCGCAGGCCGGTGACCGACGGGCGCTGGACGAGCTGGTCGCGGGCTGGCTGCCGCTGGTGTACAACATCGTGGGCCGCGCCCTGAACGGCCATGCCGACGTCGACGACGTCGTGCAGGAGACCATGCTGCGGGCCGTCGACAACCTGGGTTCTCTGCGCGACCCGGACAGCTTCCGGTCCTGGCTGGTCGCGATCGCCATGCGGCAGATCCGGGACCGGGCCCGCCGCAGGTCCACGGAGACGCTCGACGAGGCAGCGGCCCAGGCCGCCGACTTCGCGGAACTGACCGTGCTGCGGCTCCAGTTGGAGGGCCAGCGGCGCGAGGTCGCGGAGGCGGTGCGGTGGCTCGACGACGAGGACCGGCAGCTGCTGTCCCTGTGGTGGCTGGAGGTCGCCGGCGAACTCACCCGGCGCGAGCTCGCCGCCGCGGTCGGTGTCAGCCGGCAGCACGCCGCCGTGCGCGTCCAGCGGATGAAGGAACGCCTGGAGACCTCGCGCGGCATCGTCCGCGCCCTCGACGGCGCCTGCCTGGACCTGCGCGAACTGACTGGCCGCTGGGACGGCCGCCCCGACTCCGTCTGGCGCAAGCGGCTGGCCCGGCACATCCGGGGCTGCGGCTACTGCGGTGACCCGCGCGAGTCGGTCGTACCGGCGGAGCGTCTGCTGGTCGGGATCGCGCTCGTCCCGGTCCCGGTCGGCTTCACGCTGTCGCTGGCCCTCGGCGGCAAGACGGCCGCGGCCGCCACGGTCGCCTCCACCTCCGCCGGCTGGTCCGCCAAGGTGGTCGGCGCACTCGCCAAGCCAGCTGTCGCCCTGACCGCGGGCGTGACCGTCGTGGCCGGCGGTGCCTACGTCGTCACCCGGACCCCGGACGCCCCGCCTCCGCGCGCGGCCGTCATCACCCCCGGCCCGGCGACCACTTCCGCCCCACCACCGCCACCGGCCGCACCGCCCTCCTCGCCCCCCTCGCCCGCATCGTCCTCCCCGTCGGTGACCCCGACGACCAGGACCGACCTGTACGGCACGGTCGTCGACGCCGTCGACCGGGCACCCGGGCCGAACGCCGAGCCCGCTCCCCTCCCGCACCGGCCCGAGTCCGGCATCACCAGCACCGGCGGCGCGCACGCCACCATGAACCACCGCGGGGACAGCGTGACGCTCAGCGGTCGGGGGTACGTCCTCGTCCGCTGGCAGATCTCGCCCCAGTACCGGGCGGGCAGCCTGGTCATGCCGGCCTGGACCGGCCTGAAGGGCAGGCTCTTCCACGTCGCCTCCGGCGGCGGCCGCCGCATGGACGACCCCGTCAGCACCACCGACCCCTCCGCCACCGGCATGGGCAACGCGGCCACCGGCTACGCCGTCCTGCCGGCCGGCACCCAGCAGATGTGGCAGAACGAGTACTTCTACGTGGACGGCAGCGTCACCCTCACCGTGAACGAGCGGGGCGCCGACTACGGCCTGAGCGTCTTCCCGACCACCTGGGACGCGGTGCGGCGGGACGTCACCACCGGCCCCGCCCAGGGCGCCCGGCGCTACGGCCTCGTCCGCGACACCGGCGGGGACGACACCCCCGTCCCGCAGTACGCCACCCGCGCCACCCCGGCCGACCCGGCGACGGTGGCTCAGCTGTCCCGTGTGTAGCGGGCGCTAGCCGCCGTCGCACAGGGCGCGCAGCGCGTCGATGCGGTTGGTCGTGATCGAGTCGACGCCCATGCCGATGAGGCGGCGCATCGAGCGGCGGGTGTCGGGGGTCCAGACGGACAGGAGGTAACCGTCGGTGTGGACCCGTTCGGCGAGGGCGTGGTCGACCAGGCCGAAGCGGTAGTTGAGCCAGCGCGGACGGACCGCGGACAGCAGCGCGGGACGCGGTGGGGCCAGGGTGGTCCAGGTCAGCGCGATCTCGGCGGCCGGGTCGGCGGCGCGTACGGCGAGCATGGCCCGGGCGCCCGCGCAGTAGTACACACGCTCCTCGGCCCCGCACTCGCGCACCACGTCCACGACCCGGCGGGCCGCCCGGACATCCGGTGTGCCCGGCAGGTCGATCATCACGCGGCCGCCGTCGGTCGCGGCCAGCGCCTGCGCCAGCGTCGGCACCCGGGCGTCCGTGAGTCCGCGCACCTCGTCCGCCGACAGCGACAGCAGTGGACGGTCGTGCTCCCACAGCCGCTTCAGCGTGTCGTCGTGCAGCAGGACGGGCACACCGTCGCGGGTGAGCCGTACGTCGATCTCGACCGCGTCCGCGCCCCGCCGGAGCGCGGAACGCAGCGAGTCGAGGGTGTTCTCACGGACGCGGTAGGGGTCGCCGCGGTGGGCCACGGCGGTCAGCTTCTGCATGCGCCCATTGTGGTCGGCCCCGGCGGGCCCGGCGGCGTCGGGCTCCGGGGCGGGCGACCGGGCGGTGCACGGGCGTCGGACCGGGCGGTGCACGGGCGTCAGGGGGCGAGCCACCGCGCGGTGTACGTGTCGATCTCGCCCTTGATCCGGGTCTTGCCGGCCTCGTCGAGGAACGAGGAGTCGACCGCGTTCTTCGCCAGTTCGGCCACGCCGTGCTCGTCGAGGTCCAGCAGCCGGGCGGCGACCGCGTACTCGTTGTTGAGGTCGGTGCCGAACATCGGCGGGTCGTCGGAGTTGATCGTGACCGGCACCCCGGCCTTCACGAACTCCTTGATCGGGTGCTCGTCGAGGGTGCGCACCGCGCGCGTGGCGATGTTGGAGGTCGGGCACACCTCGAGCGGGATCCGGTGCTCGGCGAGGTGGGCGAGGAGCTTCTCGTCCCGTGCCGAGCTGGTGCCGTGGCCGATGCGCTCGGCCCGCAGGTGGGTGAGGGCGTCCCACACCGTCTCGGGGCCGGTGGTCTCGCCGGCGTGCGGGACGGAGTGCAGACCGGCGGCGATCGCCCGGTCGAAGTGGGGCTTGAACTGCGGCCGGGGCACGCCGATCTCGGGCCCCCCGAGCCCGAACGACACCAGCCCCTCCGGACGCAGCCGCTCGTCGGTGGCCAGCCGTACCGTCTCCTCGGCGGCCTCCAGCCCGGCCTCGCCCGGGATGTCGAAGCACCAGCGCAGGATCGTGCCGAGTTCGGCCTCCGCCGCCTTGCGGGCGTCCTCGATCGCCTCCATGAAGGCGAGCTCGTCTATGCCCCGGCGGGTGGAGGAGAACGGCGTGATGGTCAGCTCGGCGTACCGCACCTGCTGCCGGGCCAGATCCCGGGCCACCTCGTACGTCAGCAGCCGTACGTCCTCCGGCGTGCGGATCAGGTCGACGACGCTCAGGTAGACGTCGATGAAGTGGGCGAAGTCCGTGAAGGTGAAGTAGTCGGCCAGGGCCTCGGGGTCCGTGGGCACCTTGGAGTCGGGGTGGCGGGCGGCCAGGGTCGACACGATGCGCGGGGAGGCCGAGCCGACGTGGTGCACATGCAGTTCGGCCTTGGGCAGCGACGCGATGAAGGCGTGCAGTTCGCGTGGGGCACGGGCGTCGACGAGGTGGTCGGTCATGGGGGCCTCCCCGGGCAGGGCGCCGGGCACCGGGTGCGGTGCGGCGCGGGTGATCGGCTGATCGAGTGCGCTGACATCGTAGGCCGTGGCCGCGCGGAGCCGCCTCGGCGGCCGGTACCGGCTCCGGCGTGCGGTTCGTCAGGCCGTAGCATGGCGGAACGATCGACCTTGGGGGGACATCACAATGACGGACGCAACGCAGCCGGGCGGGGAGGCCGGGGGCGGCCGCGACCCCTGGGCACCACCGGAGAGCAGGCCGTCCCTGGACAAGGACCGGACCCCCGGCTCCGGCCAGGTGCCCGGCACCGGGCAGCCTCCCGCCGCGCAGCCGCCGTCCGTGCACGACCAGGCCACGGTCACCTCGATGCCCGCCGACGGGTTCGCCGCCCCCGGCCACGGCTCGCCCGGCTACCCGCCCCCCGGCGCCACCCCCTTCCCGGGCGCGGACGCTTCCGGCCCCGGTGCCGTGCCGCCTCCGCCCTTCCCGGGCGCGGACGCTTCCGGCCCCGGCGCCGTGCCGCCTCCGCCCTTCGCGCCCCCGGACCCCGCGGCCCCCGGCGGATACGGCTACCCGTCCTATCCCGCCGGCTACGGCTGGCCCGGTATGCAGGCGCCGCCGCAGAACGGCATGGGCACCGCCGCGATGGTCCTGGGCATCCTGGCCTGCTGTCTGTTCTGCCTCTACGGCGTCGTCTCGATCGTGCTCGGCATCCTCGCCGTGATCTTCGGCATCAAGGGCAAGAAGCGCGTCCAGCGCGGCGAGGCCGACAACCACGGCCAGGCGCAGGCAGGTCTGATCACGGGCATCGTCGGCATCGTCCTCGGTGTCGCGGTCATCGTGCTCATCGCCATCGGGATCACGGCCGCGATCAACTCGGAGGACGACTGGGACTCCGGTTCCTCCTACGGCGCCCTCCACGCCGTGTCGGTGTCCGCCGCGTCGGAGCGCTGAATCCGGCCCGCACAACCGCATCCCCGAGGTGACCGGGGCCACTACGATGCCCTGGCAGGCAACGAGGGGAGAGCAGTTCATGTCCGACGCCAATCCCGGATCCGGTGGGTTCGGGCCGCCGCCGCAGCAGCCGCCACAGCCGTCACAGCCGCCGTCCCAGCCGCCGGCCGGCGGCTACGCCTATCCGCCGGCCGGGTCCGCTCCGGGGTACGGCTATCCGAACCCGGCCCAGCCCTACGGGAGCCCGGCGCCCTCCTACGGGAGCCCGGCGCCGTCCTACCCGGTCGCCCCCGCGGTGGGCGCCTACCCGCAGACGCCCGGCTACGGCATGGCAACGCAGCCGAGCAACGGCATGGGCACGACCGGACTGGTGCTGGGCATCATCGGCGTCGTCTTCAGCGTGACGTTCGTCCTGTGGTTCTTCGGGGTCATACTCGGGATCCTGGCGATCATCTTCGGCGCGATCGGCCGGGGCCGGGCGGGCCGTGGCGAGGCCACCAACAAGGGCGCGGCGACCGCCGGTCTCGTCTGCGGGATCGTCGCCACGGTGATCCTGCCGCTGCTGGGGCTCCTGGCCTTCGCGAGCGTCATGAGCGCCATCTGAGTCAGCCGGAGTGCGCGTGCGCCGGCCTCGGTCCGCCCAAGTCAGGCTGAGTCCGTGAGATTCCGCGGTGGAGACGGGGCCGGCCCGAGAGGGCCGGCCCCGCCTCATTCCCCCCGGTCCGTGAGCCCCGCCCGCAGTCGGTCCCGCGCTTCCATCAGCGCGAAACCCAGCAGGTTCGGCCCCCGCCACCGCTCGGGATCCTCGGCCGCCGGATCGTCCGCGGCGAGGCCGATGCCCCACACCCGGTCCACCGGGCTCGCCTCCACCAGCACCCTGCCCCAGCCTTCGGCCGGGAGGCCGCCCCTCCCGCTTCGCTCGCCCGTGGACAGCAGGAACTCCCGCAGGCCGGGGTCCGAGGCGAACTTGTGCATGCTGCCCTCGACCACGATCCCGAACCGCTCGCGCTCCCATACGGCCTCGTCGAAGCCGCGCACCAGCCGCCCCGCCTTCTTGGCCTCGGCCGGATGGCCGGCCGCCAGCACCCGTCGCTCCGCCTCGGCGTCGTCGAAGAGCCGCGCCTTGCCCGCCATCATCCAGTGCTCGGCGGTCGCGTAGGTCACCCCGGCCACGGTGAACGGCGACGGCCACCACTGGCTCAGGCAGCTCGCCCCGATCCGGCCGTCAGGCCGTGGCCGGTGCCCCCAGAAGTACAGGTACTTGAACCGGGCCCCCGCCCGGATCTCCGTGATCAGCGCTTCCCGTGAGTAGATCATCCCCCTGGTCCTCTCCATGCAGGCGAGTCTGACAGCCGCCACTGACATTCCGTCCCTCCTTTTCCAGGCCGACTCGACACCCGGTCGACAGATTCCGTCGCGTAACCAAAAGGCAACAACGGAATCCCTTGTTGAGTGCCCTTTGCTCTGTCAGGATCGGCACTCAAATCGAGCTGGAGCTACGCCACCCGCCTCCGACCATCGCGGGGCGCCGGCGGAGGAGAGCGAGAGCGACATGCACAACCCGGGCACTGCCACCCCGGAACGATTCCCGGCGCGGGAACGCTTCGCGGACGGCGCGCAGTTCATCGGGGGCCGTCTGACCCAGGGCACCTCCGGCCGTACGCACGCGGTCGTCGACCCGTCGACCGGCGAGGAGGTGTACACGTACGAGCCGGCGAGTGCCGCCGACGTCGACGCCGCCGTGGCCGCCGCCCGCGCCGCCTTCCCGGGCTGGTCCTCGGCCACGCCGGGGGAGCGCTCGGACGCCCTGCACCGGTTCGCCGCCGTCCTCGCCGACCGGGCGGAGGACTTCGCCCGCGCGGAGTCCCTCCAGTGCGGCAAGCCGCTCAAGCTGACCCGCGAGTTCGACGTCCCCGGCACCATCGACAACACCGCCTTCTTCGCGGGCGCCGCCCGCCACCTCCAGGGCCAGTCCGCGGGCGAGTACTCCGGCGACCACACCTCGTACGTCCGCCGCGAGCCCATCGGTGTCGTCGGCTCCATCGCGCCCTGGAACTACCCCCTGCAGATGGCCGCCTGGAAGATCCTCCCGGCGATCGCCGCGGGCAACACGATCGTGCTCAAGCCCGCCGAGCTCACCCCGCTCACCTCGCTGCTCTTCGCGCGGGCCGCCACCGACGCCGGGATCCCGGACGGCGTGATCAACATCGTCAACGGCACCGGCAAGGAAGCGGGCGAGCATCTCGTCGGCCACCCGGACGTGGCCATGACGTCCTTCACCGGCTCCACCGCCGTCGGCAAGAGGGTCGCGCAGATCGCCACCGCCACCGTCAAGCGTCTGCACCTGGAACTCGGCGGCAAGGCGCCCTTCCTCGTCTTCGACGACGCGGACCTGGAGGCGGCCGTCCACGGCGCGGTCGCGGGCGCGCTCATCAACACCGGGCAGGACTGCACGGCCGCCACGCGCGCGTACGTGCAACGTCCCCTCTACGAGGCGTTCGTCGAGCGGACGGCCGCCCTCATGGAGACCGTCCGGCTCGGCGACCCGTTCGCGCCGGGCACCGACCTCGGCCCGCTGATCTCCCATGTCCAGCGTGACCGCGTCGCCGCTTTCGTCGACCGGGCGCGCGCCTACGCGCGCGTGGTGACCGGCGGCGAGGCTCCGCGGGGGGAGCTCGAGAACGGCGCGTACTACCGCCCGACCCTGGTCGCGGACGCCGCCCAGGACAGCGAGATCGTCCAGTCGGAGCTCTTCGGGCCGGTCCTGGTCGTCCTGCCCTTCGACAGCGACGACGAGGGGATCCGGCTGGCCAACGACACCCCGTACGGGCTCGCCGCCTCCGCGTGGAGCCGGGACGTGTACCGGGCGAACCGTGCCACCCGCGAGATCAAGGCGGGCTGTGTGTGGGTCAACGACCACATTCCGATCATCAGCGAGATGCCCCACGGCGGGTACCGGGCGTCCGGCTTCGGCAAGGACATGTCCATGTACTCGTTCGAGGAATACACCCAGATCAAGCACGTCATGTTCGACAACACGGCGGTGTCGCGGAAGGACTGGCACCGCACGATCTTCGGGGACCGGTAGCCGTATCCGGGCCGCCCGGCCAGCGGCCGTACACCCTCCCGAAAAGGCACTCCCGAAAAGGCACTCCACAAGGCCACTCCCCAAAGGGCACTCCCGAAAGGGCACCACGCGCATGGAGCAGTACGAGCCCGACCGCCTGTCCCCGGCCCAGGTGGCCGCCATGCGGCGCAGCCTCAGGAACGGCAGGGCCGCCATGACCCGGCGTTCACTGCTGCGCGCCTCCGCGGGCGGCGCGCTCGCGGTCGGCGGTCTCGGGGCGCTCAGCGCCTGCGGCATCCCCGCGGCGGGCAAGACGCAGGGAGGCGTCTCCGCGGACGACCACTCGGCGAAGGAGAAGATCGTCAACTTCTCCAACTGGACCGAGTACATGGACGTGGACGACAGCGAGAAGCACCACCCCACGCTCGACCAGTTCACGAAGAAGACCGGCATCAAGGTCAAGTACACCGAGGACATCAACGACAACAACGAGTTCTTCGGCAAGATCAAGCCGCAGCTCGCCGCAGGCCAGGACACCGGCCGCGACCTCATCGTCCTCACCGACTGGCTGGCCGGCCGCCTCATCCGGCTGGGCTGGGTGCAGAAGCTGGACCCCTCCCTGCTGCCGCACGCCTACGCCAACCTGTCCGCCCAGTTCCGCAGCCCCGACTGGGACCCCGGCCGCGCCTACTCGTACGTCTGGCAGGGCATCTCGACGGTCATCGCCTACAACAAGAAGGCCCTCGACGGCGTCGAGGTGAAGTCCGTCTCCGACCTGCTCGACAATCCCAAGCTCAAAGGCCGCGTCGGCTTCCTGTCGGAGATGCGCGACAGCATCGGGATGACCCTGCTGGACATGGGCAAGGACCCGGCGAAGTTCACCGCCGACGACTACGACGCGGTGATCGCCCGTCTCCAGAAGGCCGTCGACAAGGGCCAGATCCGGCGCTTCACCGGCAACGACTACACCTCCGACCTCACCAGCGGCGACTTCGCGGCCTGTATCGCCTGGGCCGGCGACGTGGTCCAGCTCAAGGCGGACAGCCCCGACATCGACTTCCTCATCCCGGACAGCGGCTACATGACGTCGACCGACAACCTGCTGATCCCCAACAAGGCCCGGCACAAGACGAACGCCGAGCGGCTCATCGACTACTACTACGAGCCCGGGCCGGCCGCCGAACTCGCCGCGTACATCAACTACGTGTGTCCGGTCGACGGCGTGAAGCCCGAGCTGGAGAAGCTCGACAAGGATGCGGCGAACAACCCGCTGATCATCCCGGACAAGGCCATGGCCGCGAAGTCCCACGCCTTCCGCTCGCTGAGCTCGAAGGAAGAAACCGAGTTCGAAGAGAAGTTCGCGAAGCTGACTGGGGCGTGATCACTGTGACGACGACCGACACGACCGACCACGGCGGCGACGTCCGCCTGTCGGGCATAGCCAAGACCTACGGCTCCTTCACCGCCGTACACCCGCTCGACCTGACCGTCCCGCAGGGCTCCTTCTTCGCCCTGCTCGGTGCCTCCGGGTGCGGCAAGACCACCACCCTGCGGATGATCGCGGGCCTGGAGGAACCTTCCTCCGGGACGGTCTTCCTCGGTGACCAGGAGGTCACCCGCCTGCCGCCGTACAAGCGGCCGGTGAACACCGTCTTCCAGTCCTACGCCCTCTTCCCGCACCTCGACATCTTCGAGAACGTCGCCTTCGGCCTGCGCCGGCGCGGTATCAAGTCGGTGAAGAAGCAGGTCGAGGACATGCTCGATCTCGTCCAGCTGGGTGAACAGGCGCGCAAGAAGCCGCACCAGCTCTCCGGCGGCCAGCAACAGCGTGTCGCGGTCGCCCGCGCGCTGATCAACCACCCCAAGGTGCTCCTCCTCGACGAGCCCCTGGGCGCCCTCGACCTCAAGCTGCGCCGCCAGATGCAGCTGGAGCTCAAGCGGATCCAGACCGAGGTCGGCATCACCTTCGTCCACGTCACGCACGACCAGGAGGAGGCCATGACCATGGCCGACACGGTCGCCGTGATGAACGCGGGCCGCGTGGAGCAGCTGGGCTCGCCCGCCGATCTCTACGAGAACCCGAAGACCACCTTCGTCGCCAACTTCCTCGGCACCTCCAACCTGATCGAGGCGGAGGTCGACTCCAGGATCGGCGACGACATCGTCCTCAAGGCGGGCGGCGGCAAGCTGGTCCTCCCCGAGGCGCGGTGCTCCGCGCCGACGACGACCGGCGGCAAGGTGCTGGTGGGCGTCCGCCCGGAGAAGATATCCCTCACCCACGCCGACGACGCGGGCGAGATCCCGGTCGGCCGCAACCGGATCACCGGCACGATCGCCGACTCCAGCTTCATCGGTGTCTCCACGCAGTACGTCGTCGACAGCCCCGTCTGCCCCGAGTTCGAGGTCTACGCCCAGAACATCGACCGTGACGCCCGGCTGGTGCCCGGCGCCGAGGTCGTCCTGCACTGGAACCCGGCGCACACCTTCGGTCTCGACGCGGCCCAGTCCCTGCTTGCTGGGACGACGGGCTCCGCGGGTGTCCAGGAAGAGACGGCCGCCTGATGTCGACGCTCGCCGAAGCGCCTCCTGTGGCGCCCGCTCCGGAGAAGAGGCCCCCGCGCCAACGCGGGCGCCTCGTCCCGTACTGGCTCCTGCTGCCCGGCATCCTCTGGCTGATCGTCTTCTTCGCGCTGCCGATGATCTACCAGGCCTCCACGTCCGTGCAGACGGGCTCCCTTGAGGAGGGCTACAAGGTCACCTGGCACTTCGCCACCTACTGGGACGCCCTGTCCCAGTACTGGCCGCAGTTCCTGCGCTCGGTCGCCTACGCCGCCGCGGCGACGGTCCTGTGCCTGGTCCTCGGTTACCCGCTGGCGTATCTCATCGCCTTCCGCGCGGGCCGCTGGCGGAACCTGATCATGATCCTGGTGATCGCCCCGTTCTTCACCAGCTTCCTGATCCGCACCCTGGCCTGGAAGACGATCCTCGCGGACGGCGGCCCGGTCGTCGGCGCCCTCAACACGCTGCACGTCCTGGACGTGACGAACTGGCTCGGCTGGACCTCCGGCGACCGCGTACTGGCCACGCCACTCGCTGTCGTCTGCGGACTGACGTACAACTTCCTGCCGTTCATGATCCTGCCGCTGTACACCTCGCTGGAGCGCATCGACGGACGCCTCCACGAGGCGGCGGGCGACCTCTACGCGCGCCCCTGGACCGTCTTCCGCAGGGTCACCTTCCCGCTGTCGATGCCGGGCGTGGTATCCGGCACACTGCTGACCTTCATCCCGGCGGCCGGCGACTACGTCAACGCGGACCTGCTCGGCTCGACGGACACCCGCATGGTCGGAAACGTCATCCAGTCCCAGTTCCTGCGGATTCTCGACTATCCGACGGCGGCAGCCCTTTCCTTCATCCTCATGGCCGCGATTCTGGTGATGGTCACGGTCTACATCCGCAAGTCCGGCACGGAGGATCTGGTTTAGAAATGACCTTCGTCAACTGGCTCAAGCGCCATCTCGTCGTCATCGCGGGACTGATCACGCTCGGATATCTCCTGCTGCCGAACGTCGTCGTCACGGTGTTCTCCTTCAACAAACCGAAGGGTCGCTTCAATTACCAGTGGCAGCAGTTCTCCACCGACGCCTGGAAGGACCCGTGCGGGGTCGCCGGCATGTGCGGCTCGCTGTCGATCAGCCTTCAGATCGCCTTCTGGGCGACGATCGGCGCCACCGTCCTCGGTACGATGATCGCCTTCGCGCTGGTGCGCTACCGCTTCCGCGCGCGGGGGGCCGTCAACTCGCTGATCTTCCTGCCGATGGCGATGCCCGAGGTCGTCATGGCGGCCTCGCTGCTCACCCTGTTCCTCAACATGGGCGCCCAGCTCGGCTTCTGGACGATCCTGATCGCCCACATCATGTTCTGCCTCAGTTTCGTCGTCGTCGCGGTGAAGGCGCGCGTGATGTCGATGGATCCGCGGCTCGAGGAGGCCGCGCGGGACCTGTACGCCAGTCCCGTGCAGACGTTCCTCCGGGTCACGCTGCCCATCGCGGCTCCCGGAATCGCCGCGGGCGCGCTGCTGTCCTTCGCGCTCTCCTTCGACGATTTCATCATCACCAATTTCAACGCGGGCTCCACCGTCACCTTCCCCATGTTCGTCTGGGGCTCGGCGCAGCGCGGAACGCCCGTTCAGATCAACGTCATCGGTACGACCATGTTCCTCGTCGCCGTACTGCTCGTCCTGTCCTCGATGGTCGTGGGAAATCGCCGCACCAAGCAGAAGGCATGACCGCGAAACGTCTGTAGGGAGTTGAAATCATGGCCCCGAGCGCCATGAGTCGTTGGACGAAGTCCCTTTCCGAAGCCCAGCCGGTCCCGTACTGGCTGGACGACCCCGGCAGGCCCCGCCCCGAGCCCGCCCTCACCGGCGCCGAGACCTGCGACCTGCTGGTCGTCGGCGGCGGCTACAGCGGACTGTGGACCGCGCTGAACGCCAAGGAGCGCGACCCGCGGCGGGATGTCGTCCTGCTGGAAGGCCGCGAGGCGGGCTGGGCCGCCTCCGGCCGCAACGGCGGCTTCTGTGCCGCCTCCCTCACCCACGGCCTGTCCAACGGTCTGGCCCGCTGGCCGGACGAGATCCACCGGCTCCAGGAGCTGGGCACCCGCAACCTCGACGAGATCGAGAAGGCGGTCGCCCGGTACGGCCTCGACTGCGACTTCGAGCGCACCGGCGAGATCGACGTGGCCACCGAGGCCTACCAGGCGGGAGAACTGCGCGCCTGGTACGAGGAGATGGAGCGGGCGGGCCTCGCCGACGGCGTGGAGTTCCTGGACGCCGAGGCCGTACGGGAGCAGGTCGCCTCCCCGACCTTCCAGGCCGGGCTCCACGACCGCCGGGGCGTGGCCATGCTCAACCCGGCCAGGCTCGCCTGGGGGCTGAAGCGGGCCTGCCTGCGCCTCGGCGTCCGCGTGTACGAGCGCACTCCGGCGCTCAGCCTGAAGCCGTACGGCGCCGGGATGGCCGTGCGCACTCCGTACGGATCCGTCCGTGCCCGCAGGGTGGCGCTCGGCACCAACGTCTTCCCGAACCTGGTCAGGCGTGTGCGGGCGTACACCGTCCCGGTCTACGACTACGCGCTGATGACCGAACCGCTCACAGCCGGCCAGCTGGCGTCGGTCGGCTGGAAGAACAGACAGGGCCTGGGGGACAGCGCCAACCAGTTCCACTACTTCCGGCTCTCCGCGGACAACCGGATCCTCTGGGGCGGCTACGACGCGATCTACCCGTACGGCGGACGGGTGCGCTCCGAGTACGACGACCGCCCGGACACCTACGCCAAGCTCGCCGGGCACTTCTTCACCTGCTTCCCGCAGCTGGAGGGCCTGCGCTTCACCCACGCGTGGGGCGGCGCGATCGACACCTGCTCGCGCTTCTCGGCGTTCTTCGGCACCGCCCATCACGGCAGGGTGGCGTACGCGGCGGGTTACACGGGTCTCGGGGTCGGGGCCACCCGCTTCGGCGCCGACGTGATGCTGGACCTGCTGGCGGGGCGGCCCACGGAGCGCACCTCCCTGGAAATGGTCCGCACGAAGCCACTGCCCTTCCCGCCGGAGCCCTTCGCCTGGACGGGCATCGCCCTCACCAAGTGGTCGCTGGCACGGGCGGACGCGCACGGGGGCCGGCGCAACCTGTGGCTGCGGACGATGGACCGGATGGGTCTCGGCTTCGACAGCTGATCCGTCACATGCGAGCCGGTTCACCGGTTCAGCGGTTCCCCGGCTCACCGGTTCGGCGGTTCACTCCAACGGGATGTCAGACCCCGGGTGACGGTCGCCGAAGACCTCCCTGTCCCTCATGACGCGACCCGCGTCCAGAGCGAAAGGGAGGTCCCCTCATGACTGGGGCGAAGACGGCGGTGGCGTGGCTCGCATCCGTGGCACCCGATCCCGATGCCTGCCGCCGGGAATGGGAGCGCAACCCCCACGGGGTCGCGCTCCTGCCCGCCGGCAGGGCCTGGGACGTCCTGATCCTGCCGGGCGAACTCGGCTATCCCACCCTCGACGTCCTCACCCGCGTCCTCGACCGGCCGGGCCCGGTGCTCGTCGACTTCGGCGACGCCCGGATGGGGTTCCTCGTCCCGCCCGGCACCGCGGCCCGCTGGCTCGGCACGGGCATCCGCACGGCGGGCGCCGGCACCTGGATCGTCGTGCCGTACCCGGGCCGCTCCACCGGCTCGGTCCGCTGGCTGGTCCCGCCGGACGGCTCCGGCACCCTCACCGACCCGGCCCTCCTCGAACTGGCCATGCACGAGGCGGCGGCGGACCTCGCGACACAGAAGGGCGACTAGGTGTGCCGTACCGGGACCTGGGTGACGGGCGACCGGACGGAGGCGGGCGACCGGAGGCCGGGCGTGACGATCAGGCGGTCGTGCGCCGCCCGAGAAACAGCCACAGCGACGCGAGCAGCACTGCGCACAGACACCAACTGGCCACGACGTCCAGTGGCCAGTGGTAGCCGCGGCGGACCAGGCCGAAGGAGACGGCGAGGACGAGGACGGCCCAGGTGATCACGCAGGCGCGGCGGGCCGCGGTCGAGCGCAGCCAGGGCAGCAGGAGCAGCGCCGCGCCGCCGTAGGCGACGGCGGCGGTGGCCGTGTGGCCGGAGGGGAAGTAGCCGGTGCCGGGGGGCATGACCGGGGTCCCCGGGCGGGCGGTGAGTTCCTTCAGCGGGATGATCAGGGCCGGCACCAGGGCCATGAGGAGGGCCGCCGCGGCGGACGGGAGCCACCAGCGGTCTGTACCAGCGCGGCGGTGGCGCACCGCGACGTACACCAGGACGGCGGCCAGGACCGGGACTCCCGCCTGGACGTCGCCCAGGTGGGAAAGGCCGCCGGAGAAGCGGTCCGGGTGGACCAGGGCGCGGCTGACGCGCTCGTCCGCGCGCAGCAGCGGGCCGTCGGCGACGACCTGCCAGGTGATCAACGCGAAGAGAAGGGCCGGAAGCCCGAGAAGGAAGAAGAAGGTCGGCCGCCCCGGAACAGGGGGGGTGGTTCCGGGGCGGCCGAACGGACCGGATGGTCGCGCGCCCCGGGGGGTTTGGGGCGGGCGACTGTCCGATCGGTGAGGAGATCCGGAGCCAGAGGCACCGGTTGTGTGCGCGAGGGCACGACCAGGTCGAAGCTGGGGAGGCCCCGGCCTGTACTCGCCCACAGTCCCCTGTGGGCGGGGTGTATCTCTCATCTGGATAGAACCTACGCCAGCGGATGGGGCGAGGACAGGCGGAATCGAGTCCTCCCATCCACCCCGCACACCTTCTTCACACGGTCTGCCGTTGGCGGGAATCAGATGTGCGGACGATCCGACAGATGGGCGCGCGGCCGCCCCCCGGACGCGGGAGGCGGCAGCAGTCGGCCGTGGTCGCCCCCGCGGCCACGGCCGGCCACCCTCAGATGCGCGCGAACGCCTGCTCGATGACGTCCAGGCCCTCGTTCAGCAGGTCCTCGCCGATGACCAGCGGCGGCAGGAACCGCAGTACGTTGCCGTAGGTGCCACAGGTCAGGACCAGCAGACCCTCCTGGTGGCAGGCCTTGGCCAGCGCGGCGGTCGCCTCCGGGTTCGGCTCCTTGGCCGTACGGTCCTTGACCAGCTCGATGGCGATCATCGCGCCCCGGCCGCGGACGTCGCCGATGACGTCGAACTTCTCGGCCATGGCGATGAGGCGGGGCTTCATCGTCGCCTCGATGGCCTTCGCCCGCGCGTTGAGGTCGAGCTCCTTCATCGTCTCGATCGCGCCCAGTGCGCCGGCGCACGCCACCGGGTTTCCGCCGTAGGTGCCGCCCAGGCCGCCCGCGTGGGCGGCGTCCATGATCTCGGCGCGGCCGGTGACGGCGGCCAGCGGCAGACCGCCCGCGATGCCCTTGGCCGTGGTGATCAGGTCCGGGACGATGCCCTCGTCCTCGCAGGCGAACCACTGGCCGGTACGGCAGAAGCCGGACTGGATCTCGTCGGCGACGAAGACGATGCCGTTGTCGGCGGCGAACTGGGCGAGTGCCGGAAGGAAGCCCTTGGCCGGCTCGATGAAGCCGCCCTCGCCCAGGACCGGTTCGACGATGATCGCGGCCACGTTGTCCGGGCCGACCTGCTTGGTGATCTGGTCGACGGCCTGCGCGGCGGCCTCGGGGCCCGCGTTCTCGGGGCCGGTCGGCCAGCGGTAGCCGTACGCCATCGGCATGCGGTAGACCTCCGGCGCGAACGGGCCGAAGCCGTGCTTGTACGGCATGTTCTTGGCCGTCAGCGCCATCGTGAGGTTGGTCCGGCCGTGGTAGCCGTGGTCGAAGACGACGACCGCCTGGCGCTTGGTGTACGCCCGCGCGATCTTCACGGCGTTCTCGACGGCTTCGGCGCCACTGTTGAAGAGGGCCGACTTCTTGGCGTGGTCACCGGGGGTCAGCTCGGCCAGCGCCTCGGCGACCTCCACGTACCCCTCGTACGGCGTGACCATGAAACAGGTGTGGGTGAAGTCGGCGAGCTGGGCGGACGCGCGGCGTACGACGGCCTCGGCGGAGGCGCCGACGGACGTCACCGCGATACCGGAGCCGAAGTCGATCAGGCGGTTTCCGTCGACGTCCTCGATGATCCCGCCGCCGGCCCGCGCGGTGAACACGGGCAGCACGGAACCCACGCCCTGCGCGACCGCGGCAGTGCGGCGGGCCTGCAGCTCCTGCGACTTCGGGCCGGGGATGGCGGTGACGACGCGGCGCTCCTGCGGAAGTGCGGTCATGAGGGCTCCCTGATGTCTTGCGACCGGAGATTCCGGGCGTTCCGGAGATTACGGGCGTTCGGTGGGTCCGGGCGTTCGGTGGGTCCGGGTGTTCGGTGGGTCCGGCGGTTCTGTGGCCCGGGTGTTCCGGGGCTTCCGGGCTTTCCGGAGCTTCCGGTTCTTCCGGGGCTTCCGGGCGGGTGTCTTCCGGACGCATGAGGTCTTTTCTCGCAGGCTAGGGCGAGGGGTGTGGGGTGGGCATGCTCCATGTGGGCGTTGTCGGTGGTTCGGGTTGTCCGCGGTGGACATGGCGGCGGGGCCGCACCTCATCGGACACCCGGCCGCGTAAGCGGTGAACTCCCCTTCGGGGGGCGTTAGATTGACCGCTGATGGTGGACGGAACGGCTGGTCAAGGGGCGAGGGCGATGGACAGCGACGGGACGCAGGACGCGCGGGGTACGCATGCGAACCCGGTGCCACGTCCGGCGGGGCCCCCTCGGATGCCGGCGATGCCGCCACGGCCGCCGGCTCCGGTCCCGGGTGTGCCGCCGATGCCGGACGGGTCGGCCTTCCTGGCGTGGCTGCGGACCCCGCGCCCGGAGGCGGCACCGGGGGTGTGGCGGTTCGGGCACAAGCACCGGCCCGAGGAGGAGCCGGAGCAGATCCCGACGCGGCAGTTGCTGAGCGGGGCGTTGATCGCGTTCCTGTGCGGGTGGCTGGTCTGGTCGCTGCTGTGGAACGGCTACCTCGGCGGCTGGTGGGTGCTGCCGCTCGAACTGTTCACCCCGGACTCCTGGCGGCACAGCGACGACCGGGTCGGCAACGCCGTCCTCTGGTACGGCTACTACACCCTGATCGCCTTCGCGATCATGATCGTCGTGGGCCGGCTCGGCCGCTGGAGCGAGGTCTGGCGGCGCTTCGGACCGCCCGCCTGGAACCGCGCCGCCGCCACGCCCGAGCGGCCGCCCGTCCCCGAGCAGGACCCCGCCGAGTGGCCCCAGCTGCGGCACGCCGGAGCAGCGGACGCCGCCGAGCGGCTCGCCGCCGAGGCCAGGGCCGGGCTGATGCGGGACGTCGACCACGCCCGGATCACCCGGGCCTGGCAGAGCGTCCGCAGCGGCCGGCACAGCCTCGCCACCTTCACCGGCGCCGTTCTCCAGGAGGGTGCCGCCGCCTGCCCGCACCCCTCCGGCGAACGCGACCTGCCGACCCGGCTGGCCCGGCACGACCTGGTCACCGGCCAGGTCCGGCTCGGCACCACGGCCGACGACGCCCGCAATCCGTACGCCTACCGCGGTACCGGCCTCGGCCTCGACCCCGACCTGCTCGGCACCTCCCTGCTCGCCGTCGGCCCGCCCGGCTCCGGCAAGACCGGGACCGTGGTGCGGCCGCTCGCCGAGGCGCTGTGCCTGCACGCGCTCGCCGGGCGGGCCGCCGTCGTCGTGGTCGGCGCGGCGGGCGCGGGGCTCGGTCCGGCCGACGCCTACGACGTCGTCGTACAGATCGGGAATCCCGAATCCGTGTACGACCTCGATCTGTACGGCGGCACGACCGACCCGGACGAGGCCGCGGCCGTGCTCGCCGAAGCCCTCGTCGGCGACCTCGCCGAACCCCACCAGGGCGGCGACACCCGCCGCTCCACCACCGTCCTCGCCCAGCTGCTCGGACCGTTCCACGCCGTCCACGGCCGCTTCCCCGCCGTACCGGAGCTTCGCCGGCTGCTCGACGGGACGCCCGGGCCGCTGGCCGCACTGCGCAAGGGACTTCAGGACACCGGACAGGAGGCGCTGCTGCGCGAACTGGACGCGCGGGAGCGGCAGATGGGGCATCCCGGGGACGTGGGCGGGATCCTCGCGGACCGGGTGGCGCTGCTGGACCGGCCGGCCTTCGCCGGGTTCTTCGACACGTCGGGACAGTCGCGGCCCTTCTCCCTCAAGGCGCTGGACCACCCGGTGCGGGTACGTATCGACCTGCCGCAGCGCGGGCACGCCGAGGCCTCGCGGATGCTGGCGCGGCTGGTGCTGGCCCAGTTCTCGGCGAGCGTGGCGGTACGGGAGGACCGGTCGCTGTTCGCCTGCCTGGTGCTGGACGACGCCACCGGTGTGGTGACCCCCGAAGCCGTACGGGGCATCCAGCGGCTGCGGTCCGGCAACGCCGGGGTCGTGCTGACGCTGCGCACGCTGGACGACGTACCGAGGCCGCTGCGCGGGCCGCTGCTCGGGGCCACCGGGTGCCGGATGGCGCTGTCCGGGCTCACCCCGTGGGACGGGCAGGACTTCGCCGAGGTGTGGGGCAAGGAGTGGATCGAGGCGCGGGACGTCACCGACCGGCAGATCATCGCGGAGACCCCGGCCGGGAAGGTGCTGCACGCGGTGCGGCGGGTGATCACCGGCAAGGCGCCGACCGCGCGGGCGGTGACCGTACGGCAGGTCGAACGGGAGCGGTGGTCCGCGTCCGAACTGGCGCACGGGGTGCCGCCGGGGCACGCGGTGCTGTCTCTGACGAACGTGAAGGGGGAGCACGCGCCGCCGTTGTTGGTGGATCTGCGGGGCTGAGGTGACCCGGCGACCGTACAGTGAGGCAGAATCGCCATAGGTCGTTCATACGTGACGGCTAAAAGATCACAAAGATCACGACGCCCGCACACGACCGTCACGCCTGTCTGTCGCACATACCTGAAGGCCCCATGCCTCCCACGCTCGCCTCGCTCGTCCACCACTCCGCGCTCAAGCTGACCGTGCGGGCGGGCGGTGACCGCCTGGACGTGCCCGTGCGCTGGGCCCACGTCAGCGAACTCGCCGACCCCGTGCCCTACATGGAGGGCGGCGAACTGCTGTTGGTCACCGCGCTGAAGCTGGACGCGGAGGACCCGGAGGCGATGGCGCGCTATGTGAAGCGGCTGGCCGGCGCGGGGGTGGTCGGTCTCGGCTTCGCCGTCGGGGTCACCTACGAGGAGATCCCCAAGGCCCTCGTCGACGCGGCGGAACACGAGGGACTGCCGCTGCTGGAGGTGCCGCGTCGCACCCCCTTCCTCGCCATCAGCAAGGCCGTCTCCGCGGCGATCGCGGCCGACCAGTACCGGGCGGTGACGGCGGGCTTCGCCGCGCAGCGCGAGCTGACCAGGCAGGCGCTGGCGACCGGACCGGAAGGCGTGCTGAGCGCGCTGGCCGCGCAGGTCGACGGATGGGCGGCGCTCTACGACGCCTCCGGCGCCGTCGTCGCCACCGCGCCCGAGTGGGCGGGGCGTCGGGCCGCCCGGCTCACCGCGGACGTCGAACGGCTGCGGGAACGGCCCGCGCCCGCCTCCTCCGTGGTGGGCGGACCCGAGCACGAGGACCGGGTGGAACTGCACTCGCTGGGCACCGGGCGGCGACCGCGCGCGGCGCTGGCCGTCGGCACGGCCGCGGCCCTCGGTACGGCCGAGCGGTACGCCGTCCACTCGGCCATCGCCCTGCTGACGCTCACCACGGAACGTTCCCGGTCCCTGCACGCTGCCGAGCAGCGGGTCGGGGCGGCGGTACTGCGCATGCTGCTCGCCGGGGAGCCGGACCACGCGCGGGCGGTCGCGGGGGATCTGTACGGGGAACTGCTGGACGCGCCCTACCGGATGATCGTCGCCGAGTCGGCCTCCGCGGCGTCGGCCGCCCGGGTGCAGTCCGACGACCACGCGCATGTGCCGCCCAGCAGGCCGACAGCGGCGACGCTGGCCGCCTCCGACCCGCACGACGATCCGCTGGCCGCGCTCACCGAGGTCGTGGAGTCGGCGGCGGCGCGTGCCGGGGAGGCGGTCCTGGTCGTGCCCGAGGGCGGGAGCGAGGGGCAGCGGCTGGTGGTGCTCGCCGCGGACGGGGGTGCGGCGGTGGCCGCGTGCGGGGAGTACGCGGCGGCGTTGGAGGCGGCGCGGGAGGGGGTGCGGGAGGAGGCGGCCGTCGCCGGCGAGGCGGAGCTGGTCGTGGGGATGTCCGCGCCGGCCGGTCCGATCGCCGCGGCGGCGGCCTACAAGCAGGCCGAGCAGGCCCTGTCGGTCGCGCGGCGACGGGGGCGGGTCTGCGTGGAGCACGAACAGATGGCGGCCGGGTCGGTGCTGCCGTTGCTCGCGGACGACGCGGTGAAGGCTTTCGCCGACGGCCTGCTGCGGGCGCTGCACGAGCACGACGCGACCGGGCGGGGGGACCTGGTGGCCTCCGTGCGGGCCTGGCTGTCACGGCACGGGCAGTGGGACGCGGCGGCCGCGGACCTGGGAGTTCACCGGCATACGCTGCGTTACCGGATGCGGCGGGTGGAGGAGATCCTCGGCCGCTCGCTGGACGATCCGGACGTCCGGATGGAGCTGTGGCTGGCGTTGAAGGCCACGACTGCGGAGTAGGCACTCAGGCTGGGCCCAGGGCAGGCCCGCAGCGCGCGGGCCCAGTGCCGCGCTCCGGCCCCGCGGCGCCAGGGGGCCCGCAGCACCCGCCCCGCTCGGGCGCAGGCCGCGGGACCAGAGGAGGGCGGCCCCCAGCGCGGCCCCAGGCGCCACGCGCCCCGCTCGGGCCCCGGGAGGGCCCCAGCGCAGCCTCACGAGCCCTCAGCGTGGGTCCAGGGAAGGGCCCCAGGGAGCGGCACCCCTACCCTGCCGAACCGTAGCGCCGCCGCCCCCCACTGCTCCATATCGGCGAAACCTCCCTCGTCCTCCCGCGCCCTACGGTGGACCCGACGATCCGAGACACCCACCCCCAACGCGGAAGGGCCGGGACCCGACATGACTTCCAGCCACGCCTTCTGGCTCGCCGGCCGCCAGGTCACCGGCGAGGACACCCTCGACGTGACCTCCCCCTGGGACGGCGGCCTCGTCGGCAAGGTCGCGCTGCCGACCGACGCCCAGATCGAGGAGGCCGTGGCCGCCGCGTACGCCGTCCGCGAGGACTTCGCCGCCACCCCGGCCCACGTCCGCGCCGCCGCCCTCGACCACGTCAGCAGGCGCCTGGTCGAACGCACCGAGGAGATCGCGCGGCTGATCTCCGCCGAGAACGGCAAGCCGGTCAAGTGGGCCAGGGGCGAGGTCGGCCGGGCCGTCTCCGTGTTCCGGTTCGCCGCCGAGGAGGCCCGGCGGTTCAACGGCGGCGAGGCCCAGCGGCTCGACACGGACGCCGGCGGCCAGGGCCGTCTCGCCCTCACCCGCCGTTTCCCCAAGGGCGTCGTCCTCGGCATCGCGCCGTTCAACTTCCCGCTGAACCTGTGCGCCCACAAGATCGCCCCGGCGATCGCGGCCGGAGCTCCGATCATCCTGAAGCCGGCGCCCGCCACCCCGCTCTCCGGCATCGTCATCGGCGAACTGCTCGCGGAGACCGACCTCCCGGCCGGTTCCTGGAGCATCCTCCCCGTCCCGAACGACCGGATGCCCGCCTTGGTCCAGGACGAGCGGCTGCCGGTCATCTCCTTCACCGGTTCCGAGAAGGTCGGCTACGCGATCATGGACTCGGTGCCGCGCAAGCACTGCACGCTGGAGCTGGGCGGCAACGGAGCCGCCGTCGTCCTCGGCGACTACGCCTCCGACGCCGACTTGGACTGGGCCGCCACCCGCATCGCCACCTTCTCCAACTACCAGGGCGGCCAGTCCTGCATCTCCGTGCAGAGGGTGATCGCGGACGCCTCCGTGTACGACCGGCTGCTGCCGCGCATCGTCAGCGCCGTTCAGGCCCAGGTCACCGGTGACCCGGCCGACGACGCGACCGACGTCGGCCCGCTGGTCAGCGAGGACGCCGCCAAGCGGGTCGAGGCGTGGGTGCGGGAGGCCGTCGAGGCCGGGGCCCAGCTGCTCACCGGCGGCAAGCGCGACGGTGCCTCCTACGCGCCGACCGTCCTCACCGACGTACCGGCCGACACCACGATCTCCTGCGAGGAGGTCTTCGGGCCCGTCCTCACGGTGCGGAAGGCGGACGGGGAGGCCGACGCCTTCGCCGCCGTCAACGACTCCAAGTACGGCCTCCAGGCAGGCGTGTTCACCCACGACCTCCAGGCCGCCTTCCGTGCCCACCGCGCCCTGGAGGTCGGCGGTGTCGTCATCGGCGACGTGCCCTCCTACCGCGCCGACCAGATGCCGTACGGCGGCGTCAAGCAGTCCGGCGTGGGCCGCGAGGGCGTGAAGTTCGCGATGGACGACTACACGTACGAGCGCGTGCTGGTCCTGACCGGCCTGGCCCTCTGAGCCCAGTACCCCGAACGGCCCCCTGAGTAGTGGGAACCGTTTTCACAACAGGGTTCCCGAAGAGGCCCGGCACCGATGCCTTCCGGTGCCGGGCCTCTCCTTCAATCGGCCTGTCCGGACCCTCGACCGGAGAAGCCGACGCGCGCCAGCCGCAGAGGGCCGCGCAGTCCGATGCGCACGTCGTGCACGCCCTCGGCGGCCAACTCGGCGCCGAGCGTGGTGTAGTCGTAGGGGCCGCCGGTCCCGGGCGCCTCCACCGTCAGCGCGGCCAGTACCGGGTCGCCGTCGAGGGAGACCTCCACCGTGCCCTCGCCCGCCACCGACACGCTCACCTCGGTCACCGAGCCGCCGAAGTCGCAGTTCCGGTAGAGCAGTTCACCGTCGCGGCCGGTCGCCGCGGTCACCGCGTCGCCCGATGCCTTCGTCCGGTCGACGATCTCGACACCGCTCTGCTCGTCGAAGTCGGCCGCCTCCAGGCCCCGTTCGAGCACGGGGCGCGGTGCGGCGGGCTCGCCGTCGAGCCGCACGGTCGTACGGAGGCGGATGTCCTCGCTGGAGGCGCCGACCAGGACGTCGTACGGCCCAGGCTCCAGCCGCCATCCGTCCCTGGCCACGTCCCAGAACTCCAGGGCGGACAAGGGAACGTCGAAGACCGTCTCCGTCTGCTCGCCCGGCGCGAGCGTCACCCTGCGGTGCGCGAGCAGTTCGCGGCGCGGGCGCCGGACCGTCGGGTCCACGGCGCGGGTGTAGAGCTGGGCGACCTCGTCGGCCGTCAGGTCACCGGTGTTCGTGATCGTGAAGGAGACGCGGAGGGTGCCGTCGGTGACCCGGGTCGCCAGGTCGCCGTACGAGAAGGACGCGTACGACAGGCCGTGTCCGAACGGGAACAGCGGTGTGCCCTCGAAGTAGAGGTAGGTCTGTCGGCTGCCGATCACGTCGTAGTCGAGGAGGCCGGGCAGATCGGCGTCGTCGGCGTACCAGGTCTGCGGGAGGCGGCCCGCGGGGGAGACGTCGCCGGCCAGCACCCGGGCGAGGGCGGTGCCGGCCGCCTGGCCGCCGTGTGCCGTCCACAGCGCCGCCGCCAGGGCCGTGGTGTCGACGGCGTACGGGTAGGCGGAGGTCAGCGCCAGCACCGTGTTCGGGTTGCTCGCGCGGGCCGCGCGCAGCAGGCGTTCCTGGTGGGCGGGCAGCCGCAGGGTCGTACGGTCCTCGGTCTCGCGGCCGTTGATGTGCGGGTCGTTGCCCGCCACCACCAGGACCACGTCCGCCGCCGCGGTGACCCGGGTCACCGCGTCCTCACCGCGTTCGACGATGATCAGCTCGAACGTTTCCGGATTCTCGTCGGCAACCTTTACTCCGTCGGCGGACACAGAGACGTGGCGACCCGTACCGACGTGCCTGAGGAGGTGTCCGTTCTCGTGCGGTTCCAGGCGGAACGTCTCCTGGACGATCCAGCCCCCGGGCTGGTCGGCGGAGGCGCGGACGTATCCGTCCTCGGCGACGGAGAGGTAGCGGCCGTCGGGCGCGCGCAGCGTCAGCACGCCCTCGCCCCAGTCGACGAGCGCGAGTTCGGTGCCGGCTGGGTCGGTGGTGAGCGGGGGCAGGTCCGTACGGCCCGCGAGCAGGGCCGGGTCGAGCGCGCCCTCGGCGCCGCGCACCTCGTCGGTCGCGTCGGCCGGGGGGACGTGCAGGAAGGTCCCGGCCGACGTCCTCAGCCGGACCCGGTCGACCCCCTCCGCGAACTCCACGCGCTCGGCGCCGAACCGCTCGTACAGGCCCTCCAGCGGGGTGGAGCGGTGCAGGAGCGTGCCGCTGTACCAGTCGAGCTTGCACTCGTCTGCGAGCAGACCGACCACGGCGATCCGGGAGTCGGGGGCCAGCGGCAGCACACCGTCGTTCTTGAGCAGCACGATCGCCTGCTCGGCGGCCTCCTGGGCGAGCGCGCGGTGCGCGGGGGTGTCGAAGTCGTCCGTGTCCGCGTGCGGGTCGTGGTGCGGATCGAACTCGCCGAGGCGGAAGCGGACCGAGAGCTGACGGCGCACGGCCGTGTCGATGTCCGCCTCGGTCAACAGCCCCTGGTCCAGGGCACCCCGGACTCGCTGGACGATCTGCGAGCTGTCCGTGCCGTGGTCGGTGAAGCTGTCGACACCGGCGAGGAGCGCGGCGGCGGTGGCCTCCTCGTGGGTGTCGAAGTAGTGCTCCGAGTCGGCCAGGTTGCTGGGCGCGCCCGCGTCCGAGCAGACCAGCAGGTCCTCGTCGGTCCAGGCGCGCAGCTGCTCGCGCAGATACGGCGAGACGTGGTTCGGGCGGCCGTTGACCAGGTTGTAGGCCGGCATCACCCCGGCCGTCGCACCCGCCTCGACCGTCTCGCGGAACGCCCGCAGGTCGTACTCGCGCAGCACGCGCGGCCGGACGGAACTCGACGAAGTGTCCCGGTTCGTCTCGTTGTTGTGGGCGAGCCAGTGCTTGAGGACGGGTGCGGTGCGCCAGTACGTCGGGTGGTCGCCGCGCAGGCCGAGCGTGTACGCGGTGGCGATGGCCGAGGTGAGTTTCGGGTCCTCCGAGTAGCCCTCCTCGTTACGGCCCCACAGCGGATGCCGCAGCAGGTTCACCGTCGGCGACCAGACGTTGAGGCCGACGCGGTCGTCGCGGGCGCGCATCGCGCGGGTCTCCTTGGACACGGCCTCGCCGACCCGTCGTACGAGATCGGTGTTCCAGGTCGCGCCGAGTCCCACGGCCTGCGGGAACACCGTCGCCGGGCCCATCCACGCGACGCCGTGCAGCGCCTCCTGGCCGGTGCGGAACGCGGCGATGCCGAGGCGCTCGACGGCGGGCGCGAACTGGTGCAGGAAGGCGGTCTTCTCGTCGAGGGTCAGCCGCGACAGCAGGTCGTCGATGCGCTTCGCGAACGGCAGGTGCGGATCGCGGAAAGGCGGCGTAGGCGGCGTTTGTGCGGTCACTGGGGTTCCCCTTGCGATGGAGCGACGAGGCGCTTTCGAAGCGCTTCGATGCTCATTCGACCCGGGGGTGGGTGTCAAGACACCCCGGAGCAACAACTCCGACTCCCCGCCGACATTTCAAGCCGCGTAAAGGCTCGGTTGTTTCCTCCCTACGGCGCAGGAATCTTGGGAACGACCCTTGTGCACCCCTGGGTGTTCACTTAACCTCGCAGCAACATCGAAGCGCTTCGACTACTTCGACCGCGAGGAATCGCCGCCGCTGGGTGTGCGTCCTCCGGGGATCCGAGAACCGCTTCAGCTCAGCCAGTTCCACTGAAGACACCGCAGCCGACGGCCCACCGCCGGGTGTCCTGGTGCGCCATGAAGGGTTGACGCAATGACGCCGAACGCCGCTTCCGCCTCCTCCGGGCCGAGCCGGAGAAGCTTCCTCGCCTCGACGGCGGTCGCCACCGCCGCGGTGGCCGGAGGGATGCCGCTGCTTGCCGCCTGCGGCGGTTCGGACAGCAAGGCGCGTGAGGGAACCACGTCGGGCAAGGACGCGAAGAAGATCCTGCCGGCCTTCGTCGCGAGCAACGTGGTGACGCCGGACATCCCGTCCAAGAACGGGTCGTCGATGGGCTTCACCGCCAAACTCGACGGCTCCTCCCTCAAGACCTCGGTCGCGAAGAAGCTCGGCAAGGGTGGCAAGGTCACCATCATGTCGCCGTTCTGGGGCTCCCCGCCCAAGGGGAACAACCCCTACTACACGTCGATGAACGACCTGATCGGCGTCGACGTCCAGTGGCAGAACCAGGACGGCAACACCTACGACCAGAAGCTCGGCGCGGTCCTCGCCTCCAGTGACGTCCCGGACGTGGTCGTCATCCCCAGCTGGAACATGATGGGCAAGATACCCAGCGCCATCGTCGGCAAGATGGCCGACCTCGGCCCGTACCTGTCCGGGGACAAGGCCAAGGAGTACCCGAACCTCGCGGCGATCCCCACCGACGCCTGGCAGCGCTCCATCTTCGGCGGCAAGCTGATGGGCCTGCCGCAGCCCGCCCCGTCCGTCCAGACCATCGTGCCCCTGTACCGCCGGGACATCTTCGACAAGGAGGGCTACGAGGTTCCGCGCTCCGCCGACGAGTTCATGGCCCTGTGCAAGGAGATCACCAACGCCCGGGCCAAGCGGTGGGCCTGCGGTGACATGAAGTGGACCGCGATGAACACCTTCGAGGTGCTCGGGGGAGGGGAGAAGCCGCTCTGGTGGAACATGCAGGACGGCAAGCTGATCAACCGCATCGAGACCCCGCAGTACCTGGAAGCGCTGGAGTGGACGCGCAAGCTGTTCGCCGCCGGGGTCGTCCACCCCGACTTCAAGCTGGGCAAGAGCCAGGCCACCGACCCGGCCCCCAAGTTCGCCGCCGGTGAGTTCCTGATCTGGAACAACAACATCGTCAACTGGTACGGCCAGCAGGCCTCCCAGGCCACCCAGAACCCGGACTTCAAGGTCTGGGGCATGGACATCTGGAACCACGACGGCGGTGACCCGACGCTGTACGCCCAGAACCCGGCCGGCATCTTCTCCTTCATCAGCAAGAAGGCCTCCGAGTCCGTCATCCGCGACGTGCTGGCGGTCGCCAACGTCACCGCGGCGCCGTACGGCACCAAGGAGTGGATGATGACCAACTACGGCGTCGAGGGCACGCACTACACGATCAAGGACGGCGTGCCGGTCAAGAACGACAGGGGCAACAACGAGGTCCTCAACGCCTACGTCATGGTCGCGAGCCCCGCCGCGACCACCGCCCACCCCGACCTCCCGGACTACACCAAGGCCATGGTCGAGTGGGAGCAGCGGATGGGCGCCTTCACCAAGAAGTCGTCCTTCTGGGGTCTGCAGATCACCGAGCCCTCCCGGTACACCAACCTCGCCAACGACTTCGAGCAGCTCGAGGACGACATCATCCGGGGCCACAAGAAGATCAGCGACATGCAGCAGGCCATCTCCGACTGGAAGAGCAAGGGCGGCGACAAGCTGCGCGACTGGTACAAGAAGCTTCTCGACGAGAACGGCACGGCGGCGAGCTGACCGGGCTCTGAGGCAAGGAGAACAGCCGTGTCCCACAGCACGGTGCCTCGCAGCAGCGCCGAGGCCAGCACGCCGGTCAAGGGACCGGTGGCGTCCGGTGGCGCCACCCGTTCCCGGGAGAAAGAAGGCTCGGGCAAGCTGAGCCTGCGGCTCAGGTTCAAGCGGGACCGCACCCTGATCCTCATGACGCTGCCGGCGGTCCTGCTGGTCCTGGTCTTCAACTACCTGCCGATCCTCGGCAACATCGTCGCCTTCCAGGACTACGACCCCTACATCAGCGACAACGGCATCGTCTCCATGCTGCACAGCCCCTTCGTGGGCATGGAGAACTTCCAGCGGATCTTCGAGGACTCCGCCTTCTGGAACGCCGTCCAGAACACCCTGGTGCTGTTCTTCGTCCAGCTGGTGCTCTTCTTCCCGATCCCGATCCTGCTGGCGCTGCTCATCAACAGCGTGGTCCGGCCCCGAGTGCGGGCCGTCGCGCAGGCCGTGCTCTACCTGCCGCACTTCTTCTCCTGGGTCCTGGTCATCGCCGTCTTCCAGCAGATGTTCGGCGGCGCGGGCATGCTCTCCCAGCTGCTGCGGCAGCACGGGTACGACGGGCTGGACATCATGACCGACCCGAACACCTTCGCGTTCCTGATCACCGCGCAGAGCGTGTGGAAGGACGCCGGGTGGGGGATCATCGTCTTCCTCGCCGCGCTGGCCTCGGTCTCCCCGGACCTGTACGAGGCCGCCGCGATGGACGGCGCCGGGCGCTGGCGCCGCATGTGGCACGTCACGCTGCCCGCCCTGCGCCCGGTGATCGCCCTCCTCCTCGTGCTGCGCGTCGGTGACGCCCTGACCGTCGGGTTCGAACAGATCCTGCTGCAACGGGACGGTGTCGGCACGGGCGCGGGAGAGGTCCTCGACACCTTCGTGTGGTGGAACGGCGTGCGCAACCAGGACTTCGGCTACGCGGCCGCCGCCGGTCTCATCAAGGGCGTGGTCAGCATCGGCCTGGTCCTCGCCGCGAACAAAGTGGCCCATCTCATGGGCGAGCAGGGGGTGTACAAGAAGTGACCACCGTCATCGACAAGCCGGCGAGCAAGCCGCGCCTGTGGGCCGCACCCGAGCGCCCGGCGTGGGAGGAGGAGCCCTCGAAGGCCGGCCTCGCGGGCAAGGGCCTCGCCCTGACGTTCGCCTGCCTGGCGGTGCTCTTCCCGCTGTGGATCGTGATCGTCACCAGCCTCTCCTCACGGAAGACCATCGACGAGGCGGGCGGCCTCGTGATGGTGCCCAAGGGCATCACCTTCATCGCCTACCGGGAGCTGCTCAGCGGTGGCCAGGTCACCCGCGCCACGCTCGTCAGCGTCCTCGTCACCCTGGTCGGCACGTTGTTCTCGATGACGGTGTCCGTCCTGTGCGCCTACGGCCTGTCCCGCAGCGGATCCCTCGCCCACCGCTGGATCCTGATGACGCTGCTGGCGACCATGTTCTTCAGCGCCGGCCTCATCCCTACCTACCTGCTGGTGCAGTCCCTCGGCCTGACGGACAGCTATCTCGCGCTGATCCTGCCGAGCGCGCTGAGCGTCTTCAACGTCCTGGTGCTGCGCGGCTTCTTCATGGGGATCTCGCAGGAACTCATCGACAGCGCGCGCATCGACGGCGCCGGGGACTTCCGGGTTCTGTGGCAGATCGTCATGCCGCTGTCGCGGGCGGTCCTCGCGGTGATCACCCTGTTCTACGCCGTCGGGTACTGGAGCGCCTGGTTCAACGCGTCGCTGTACCTGAACGACCAGGACAAGATGCCGCTGCAGAACGTCATGATCCAGCTGGTGCAGAAGCAGGAGGCACCGGTGGGACTCGGACAGGCCATCAAGACCGGGCAGCTGTCGGGTCTGGCCATCCAGATGGCGGTCATGGTGATGGCGCTGCTTCCGGTCGCCGTGCTGTCGCCCTTCGTGCAGAAGCACTTCAAGAAGGGCATGTTGACGGGCGCGGTGAAGGGCTGACCTGCGCCTTCTCGACAGGGGCTTCTGCCCTTCGGCGGCTGCGGGTCCGTTGTGACGGGGCGCTCCCCCCACGTTCTCGACTTCGCTCGAACCCCGGGGGACGCCCCTCGCGGCGGAGCCGCACGTCGATACCGTCCCCGCGCCCCTGGGCGTGCTCAGTCCCCCTTAGTTCAGAGCGAGGTTTGTCATGCTTACGTCCAGGCTGAGCCGGCGTGCTGTTCTTGCCGGGACCGCGGCTGCCGCCGCGTTCACCGCCGTTCCCGTCCTTCAGAGTGGTCGCGCGTACGGTGCCGAGACCACCGCCCCCGCCTACCGCTGGCGCACCGCCGTGATCGGCGGCACCGGATTCGTCACCGGTGTTCTCTTCCATCCCTCCGTGCGAGGGCTCGCCTATGCCCGTACCGACATCGGCGGGGCCTATCGGTGGGACGACCGGGGCGCCCGGTGGATTCCGCTCAACGACGACCTCGGCTGGGACGACTGGAACCTCCTCGGTGTCGAGGCCATGGCCGTCGACCCCGCCCACCCCGACCGGGTCTACCTGGCGCTCGGCACCTACGCCCAGTCCTGGGCCGGCAACGGGGCCGTGCTGCGGTCCGAGAACCGCGGTGCCACCTGGACCCGGACCGACCTCTCCGTGAAGCTCGGGGGGAACGAGGACGGCCGGGGGACCGGGGAGCGGCTGCTCGTCGATCCGCGGGACAGCGACACACTGTGGCTGGGCACCCGACACGACGGCCTGCTCAAGTCCACCGACCGCGGGGCCACTTGGGCGGTCGCGAGTACCTTCCCGGGGACCCCCAGCAGCAGCGGCCAGGGCGTCACCCTTCTCGTCGCCGCCGGCCGCACGCTGTACGCCGGCTGGGGCGACTCCGACGGCACCGCCGCCAACCTGTACCGCACCTCCGACGGCACCACCTGGGAAGCCGTCCCCGCGCAGCCCTCCGGTACCTCCGCCAAGGTGCCGATCCGGGCCGCCTACGACTGCCACACCCGCGAGCTGTACGTGACGTACGCCGACGCCCCCGGGCCCAACGGCCAGTCCGACGGCAGTGTGCACAAGCTGGTCACGGCGAGCGGCACGTGGACCGACGTCACCCCGGTGAAGCCGGGTGGCACCACCCCTGGGGGAGGCTCCTCGGACACCTTCGGCTACGGAGGTGTCGCCGTGGACGCCCGCCGCCCCGGCACCGTCGTCGTCTCCACCAACAACCGCTGGGCGGCCGTCGACACCCTGTACCGGAGCACGAACGGCGGCCGCACCTGGACCTCCCTCAAGGAGTCCGCGGTCCTCGACGTGTCCGAGACCCCGTTCCTCACCTTCGGGGCCGACGCGCCCAAGTTCGGCTGGTGGATCCAGGCCCTCGCCGTCGATCCGTACGACTCGAAGCACATCGTCTACGGCACCGGCGCCACCCTCTACGGCACCCGGGACCTGAAGCACTGGGCGCCGCAGATCCGCGGCCTGGAGGAGACCTCCGTACGCCAGCTGATCTCGCCCCCGACCGGGGAGGCGCACCTGCTCAGCGGTCTCGGGGACATCGGGGTGATGTACCACGAGCGGCTCACGGCGTCGCCGTCGCGGGGCATGGCGAGCAACCCCGTGTTCGGGTCGGCCACGGGACTCGCGCAGGCCGCGGCCAAGCCCTCGTACGTCGTCCGCACGGGCTTCGGCGACCACGGCAACGGCGCCTTCTCGAACGACGGCGGCAAGACCTGGGCGCCCTTCGCGACCCAGCCCGCCCTCGCCAAGGACGCGCCGGGGCCGATCGCCACCAACGCCGACGGCAACGTGCTGCTGTGGACCTTCGTGCACTGGGACGGCACCAAGTACCCCGCCCAGCGCTCCACGGACAACGGAGCGAACTGGTCCGAGGTCTCCACCTACCCCAAGGGCGCCACCCCGCTCGCCGACCCGGCCGACCCGACGCGCTTCTACGCCTACGACACCGACACCGGCACCCTGTTCGTCAGCACGGACAGCGGCCTCACCTTCACCGGACGCGCGAGCGGACTGCCCTCCGGAGACAGCCAGTTCCAATTGGCCGCGGCCCCCGGGCGCTCAGGCGACCTGTGGCTCAGCACCAAGACGAACGGCCTGTACCGGTCCACCGACGGCGGAGCGACCTTCACCAAGCTCACCAGCTGCTGGGCCTCGCACACTCTCGCCTTCGGCAAGGCGGCCAAGGGCGCCGACTACCCGGCGATCTACCAGGTCGGCGCCACGGAGGCGATCACCGGCGTGTACCGCTCCGACGACGGCGCGAAGACGTGGGTGCGCGTCAACGACGACCAGCATCAGTGGGGCTGGACCGGCGCGACCATCGCCGCCGACCCGCGGCTCTACGGCCGCGTCTACATCGCCACCAACGGCCGGGGCATCCAGTACGGGGAGCCCGTCTGATGCCCCCGGAAAACAGGCCCACCCTGGCCGATGCCACGCGCGGCCGCATCCTCTACGGCGGCGACTACAACCCCGAGCAGTGGCCCGAGGAGACCTGGGGCGAGGACGTCCGGCTGATGAAGGACGCCGGCGTCAACTCCGTCACCCTCGGCGTCTTCTCCTGGGCGAAGCTCGAACCCCGCCCGGGGGAGCGGGACTTCGGCTGGCTGGACCGGCTGATGGACCTGATGCACGCGGGCGGCATCGGCGTTGTCCTCGCCACTCCGACCGCCTCGCCGCCGCCCTGGATGGGGCATCTGCACCCCGACACCCTGCCCGTCGACCAGGACGGCCGCACCGAATGGTGGGGCGGGCGCCAGCACTTCTCGCACTCCAGCGCCACCTACCGCCGCTACGCCGCCGCCCTCACCGAGGACCTCGCCGCCCGCTACGGCAGCCACCCGGCCCTCAACCTGTGGCACATCAACAACGAGTACTGCACCTACGACTGGAGCGACGAGGCCGCCGCCCGCTTCCGCCGCTGGCTCCGGGACAAGTACGGCACCCTCGACGCCCTCAACACCGCGTGGGGCACCGCCTTCTGGAGCCAGGGCTACGGCGACTGGGCCGAGATCCACACACCCCGCCACGCCCACTACCTGAAGAACCCCACCCAGGTGCTGGACTTCAAGCGGTTCACGTCCGACATGCTGCTGGAGTGCTACACCGCCGAGCGGGACATCGTCCGCCGGATCACTCCGCACGTCCCGGTCACCACCAACTTCATGCCGCTGTGGGTGGGCCAGGACGCCTGGCGCTGGGCCGAGGAGGAGGACGTCGTCTCGGTCGACCTCTACCCCGATCCGCGCAGCCCCTTCGGCGCCCAACAGGGAGCCCTCGTCCATGACCTGACCCGTTCACAGGCACGCGGCCCCTGGATGCTGATGGAGCAGGCGGCCGGACCGGTCAACTGGCGGGGCGTCAACCATCCCAAGCCGCGAGGCCTCAACCGCCTGTGGTCCCTCCAGGCCGTGGCCCGTGGCGCGGACGCCGTCTGCTACTTCCAGTGGCGCCAGTCCCGGCAGGGCGCGGAGAAGTTCCACTCCGGGATGGTCAGCCACGCGGGGGAGCAGGGGCGGACGTACCAGGAGGTGAAGCAGCTCGGCGCCGAACTCGCTCGCATCGGCCAGGAGGTGACGGACAGTCACTCCAGCAGCGACATCGCCGTCCTGCACGACTGGCACGCCTGGTGGGCCGCCGCCCAGGACGGCCGCCCCTCCACGCGGGTCGACCACCCCGACCTCCTCAGTGCCTGGCACCGCGCCCTCTGGGAGGCCCACCTCACCACCGACTTCGCCCACCCCGAGCACGACCTCGGCACGTACCGACTGGTCGTCGTCCCCCAGCTGTACGCCCTCACGGACGCGGCGGTCGACAACCTCCTCGCGTACGTCCGCGGCGGCGGCACCCTGGTCTCCGGCTTTCTCACCGGCGTCGCCGACGAGGACGACCGGGTCCGGCCCGGCGGCATGGACCCACGACTGCGCGACCTGTTCGGCATCCGCACGCTGCACGAGTGGTGGCCGCTGGACGAGGGCGAGCACGTGGAGTGCGACGGTTTCCGCGGCACCCTGTGGTCGGAGGAGATCGAGAAGACCGAGGACGCCGAGACGGAGGCCGCGTACAAGGGCGGGGAGCTCGACGGGCTGCCCGCCGTGCTCCGCAAGGGCCGCGCCTGGTACGTCTCGACGCTCCCCGAGCCGGAGGCGATGCGTGAGCTGCTCGCCCGGATCGCCGCCGGTACCGGGGTCCGCCCGGTGCTCGACGGACTGCCGGACCGGGTCGAGGCGGTCCGCCGCGGTGACCTGCTGTTCCTCCTCCACCACGGGCGGGAGTCCGTGACCGTCGAGGTGCCGGGCACCCACCGGGACCTCCTGACGGGCGCGACCGTGACGGACGAGATCACCCTCGGCCGCTATGGGGTGGCGGTGCTGAAGCCATGACGACGGGCCCCGTCCACGCCACCTGGGAGCCACGGCCCGCCACCCGCTGGGAGGACGCCTTCCTGAGCGGCAACGGCCGCCACGGCACCCTTGTGTTCGGCGACCCGGAGGACGAGCGCGTCATCGTCACCCATCACGCCCTGGTCCGCCCCAATGGCGGTGAACGCGCCCGGCCGCCCGAGCTGGCCGCCGAACTCCCCGCACTGCAAGACCGGTTGCTCGCCGGCGACCTGACCGCCGCCGAGACCTTCACCGACGGCCGTGACCTCCAGTGGGTCCAGCCCTTCCACCCCGCCTTCCGGATACGGCTGCGCAGACCGGCCTCACGGGAACCGCGCGCGTACCGTCGTGATGAACCGCGCGCCTACCGCCGTACCGTCGACTTCACCACCGGTGAGGCATCGGCGGACTGTGGAGGGTGGCGCAGCCGGGTCTTCGTCTCCCGCGCCGACGACGTCGTCGTCCAGCAGATCGACACCCCCCACCTGGACATCTCCCTCGACCACCGGCTCCCCGGCGCCCCCCACGACCTCGCCGTCGGCCAGGGCGCCGTTCTCACCCCCGAGGGTGCCCTGCTCACCCTGCGCGTCCGCTATCCCGGCAGCGACCGCGCCTACACCGGGGTCACACTGGTCGTGGTCACGGGCGGCAGTACGACCCTCACGCCCCCCGGCCTGCGCATCACCGGTGCCGAGTCCGTCCTGCTCCTCACCCGCGTCCTGCGCCACTCACCCGTACCAGCCGCCACCGCTGCTTCGGATGTCCCGGACATCCAAGACCCCCTCACCCAGGCCCGCGCCCTCAGGGATCTCATTCCGGACGAGACCGGCGACGACCCGTACGCCGGCCTCCTGGACCGCCACACCACCCTCCACCGCACGGCGTACGAACGGGTGACCCTCGACCTCCACGCCGACCCCGCCGAACGCACCCTGTCCGGCTCGGAGTTGCTCGACCGCCCCGGCAGTCCGGCCCTCCTGGAGCGCCTCTTCGCCGCCGGCCGCTACCACCTGCTCTCCGCCGCCGGAACGCTCCCGCCCCGCCTCGTCGGGCTGTGGACCGGCGACTGGAACACCGCGTGGGCGGGAGCCTTCACCAACGACGCCAACCTCAACCTCCAGACGGCCTCCGCGGCAGCGGCCGCGCTGCCCGAAGTCACCGAGGCACTCGCCGGTCTGATCCACCGTCAGCTGGACGACTGGCGGGAGAACGCCCGTACCGTCTTCGGCGCCCGGGGTGTGGTCGCGCCCGCCCACACCGACGGCGAGTCGGGACTGACGTACCACTTCAGCCGCGAGTACCCCCTGCACCTGTGGACGGCCGGCGCCGACTGGCTGCTCAAGCCGCTCGTCGACCACGACGAGACCCGCGGCGCCCACGACCCGCGCACCGCCCACGCCCTCGCCCAGGTGGCCCAGTTCTACGAGGACTTCCTCACCCGCACCGACGCCGACGGGCACCTCGCCGTCGTCCCCTCCTACTCGCCCGAGAACCGCCCCGCGAACGCCGGCTGGGGCGCGGTCAACGCGGCGATGGACCTCTCGGCGGCCCGGCACGCCCTGCTCACCGCCTCCGCGTACCACCCGGAGAAGGCGCCGGCCTGGCGTGCGCTCGCCGACCGTCTCCCGCCCCACCGCGTCAACGCCGACGGCGCCCTCGCCGAGTGGGCCTGGCCCGGCCTCGACGACAACTACGACCACCGGCACCTCAGCCACCTCTACGGCGTCTGGCCGCTGGACGAGATCACCCCGTACGACACCCCGGACCTCGCGTCCGCCGCCCACCGTGCCCTCGAACTGCGCGGCTCGGAGAACGACTCGGCGCACGGCCACCTCCACCATGCCCTGGTCGCGGCCCGCCTGCGCGACGGCGAAAGGGTCGCGCACGCCCTCGGCCAGGTCCTCAAGGGCGACTTCTTCCACGCCTCGCTGATGAGCGCGCACTACCCGAACCGGGACGTCTACAACGCGGACGCCGCGCACACCCTGCCCGCCGTGGTCATCGAGACGCTGGTGCAGTCGACCCCGGACCGGCTGGTCCTGCTGCCCGCATTGCCGACCACGTACCCCGAGGGCGAACTACGAGGCCTCCGCACCCGGTTCGGGGCGGAGCTCGACCTCACCTGGAGCCGGCACACAGTGACCGCGGTCGTGCGCCCCACCCGCACGCACCGGGTCGAACTCAGGACTTCCTCCGGCGCGGAGCCGATCGACCTCGTCGCCGGGGAAGAACACGTCCTCACCCTGAGGGCGTGGTGATCCCCCCCGCACCATCTCCCCCCGCATTCCCCCCACCCATGGAAAGGGACACACCATGGCAAAGAGTACACTTCGCAAGGTCACCATGGCCGTGCTGGCCCCCGCGATGGCCATCGGCGCCACCGTCGGCCTCGCCTCCGCCCCCGCCTCCGCCGCCGTCTGGAACACCTGCGACCAGTGGGGCAACACGACCCTGAACGGCTACACGCTCTACAACAACATCTGGGGCTCCGGCGCCGGCAGCCAGTGCATCTGGGCCAACTCCGGCACCAACTGGGGCGTCAACGCCAACCACCCCAACACCGGCGGCATCAAGTCCTACCCGAACTCCAAGAAGGTGATCAACAAGTCGATCACCTCGCTGGGCTCGCTCTCCAGCAACTACAACGTCACGGTCCCCTCGTCCGGCGCGTACAACACGTCGTACGACATCTGGGACACCGACTACGACTACGAGATCATGCTCTGGGTCAACAAGACCGGAGCCGTCGGCCCCCTCGGCACCTCGCAGGGGAACGTGACGCTCGGCGGTCACACCTGGACCGTCTACAAGGGCAACAACGGGGCGAACGAGGTGTTCTCCTTCGTGCGCACCTCGAACTCGTCCTCCGGCTCGGTGAACATCCTGCCGATCCTCAAGTGGATCAAGGACACCAAGGGCTGGTTCGGCAACGAGACCATCGGTGACGTGCAGTTCGGCTTCGAGATCACCTCGTCGTCCGGCGGCCTGGACTTCACCACCAACAACCTGACGGTCAGCAGCAGCTGACCACTCCACCGCGCGGCGACGCGGCCGGTCCCTCCCCGACGGGACCGGCCGCACCTCCGCGTCCGGCACGGCTACTCCGCTACGGGCAGCCGCGCCCCGTCCCGCAGGAACAGCGGGATGCGGTCCAGCGGGGCGTCGACCGTGACGGTCACGCCGCCCTCGTACGTCTCACCGGTCCACGCGTCCGTCCAGGTCGCGCCCGCCGGGAGGTACGCCGTACGCACCGTGGCGCCCGCGGTGAGCACCGGGGCGACCAGCAGGTCCGGGCCGAAGAGGTAGGCGTCGTCGACCGACCAGGTGGCCTGGTCCCCGGGGAACTCCAGGAACAGCGGCCGCATGACCGGCAGGCCCTCGTCGTGCGCCTCGCCCATGACCTTCAGGACGTACGGCTTCAGGCGCTCGCGCAGCCGCAGGTACTTCTCCAGGATCGCGCCGGCCTCCTCGCCGTACGACCACACCTCGTTGGGGCCGCCGGTCATGTCCGGGCCCAGCGGCATGCCCGGGTCGCGGAAGCCGTGCAGACGCATCAGCGGGGACAGCGCGCCGAACTGGAACCAGCGGACCATGACCTCCTGGTACGCCGGGTCGTCCGGGTCGCCGCCGTGGAAGCCGCCGATGTCCGTGTTCCACCACGGGATACCCGACAGGGCCGTGTTGAGGCCGGCCGCGATCTGGCGGCGCAGGGTCGGGAAGTCGGTGCCGATGTCACCGGACCACAGGGCGGCGCCGTAGCGCTGACTGCCCGCCCACGCCGAGCGGTTGAGGGAGATCACCTCGTCCTCGCCGGAGGCCAGCAGGCCATCGTAGAAGGTGCGGGCGTTCTCGGCCGGATACATGTTGCCGACCTCCAGGCCCGGGCCCGCCCAGTAGCGCAGGTTCTCCGAGAAGCCCGGCTTCAGCTCCGGCTCGCAGGCGTCCAGCCAGAAGGCCGTGATGCCGTACGGCTCCAGATAGTTGCGCTTGACACGTGACCACACGAAGTCACGGGCCTCGGGGTTGGTGGCGTCGTAGAAGGCGACCTGGACGGTGGAGGCGACCTCCTTGTCCGGCCAGTCGGCGTGTGCCATCGGGCCGTACTGGGTGCCGATGAAGTAGCCGCGCTGCTCCATGAGCTGGTGGTTCTCGGAGAGCGGGGACACCGACGGCCACACGGACACCACCAGCTTCACCCCGAGCTCCTCCAGCTCGCGCACCATCGCCGCCGGGTCCGGCCATTCCCTCGGGTCGAACTTCCAGTCGCCCAGGTGGGTCCAGTGGAAGAAGTCGCAGACGATGGCGGACAGGGGCAGGCCCCGGCGCTTGTACTCCCGGGCCACGGCGAGGAGTTCGTCCTGGGTGCGGTAGCGCAGCTTGCACTGCCAGAAGCCCGCCGCCCACTCCGGCAGCATTGGGGTGCGCCCGGTCACCGCGCTGTAGTGGCGCTGGGCCTCGGCCGGAGCGCCCGCGGTGATCCAGTAGTCGATCTGCCGGGCCGAGTCCGCCACCCAGCGGGTGCCGTTGCCGGCCAGCTCCACGCGCCCGATCGCCGGGTTGTTCCACAGCAGGGTGTAGCCGCGGCTGGAGACGAGGACCGGGATGCCGACCTCGGCGTTGCGCTGGACCAGGTCCAGGACCAGGCCCTTCTGGTCGAGGCGGCCGTGCTGGTGCTGGCCGAGGCCGTACAGCTTCTCGTCCTCGTAGGCGGCGAAACGCTGCTCCAGGCGGTGGTGGCCGTTGCCGACGGCGGTGTACAGGCGCGAGCCCGGCCACCAGAAGTGGGCGCGCTCCTCGGCCAGGACCTCGGAGCCGTCCTCGGTGCGCAGGAAACGGATCAGGCCCTCGGCACTCACCTCGACGGTCAGCGCGCCGACGGTCAGCGAGCCGTGCCCGTCCTCGATCTTGACGGTGGACTCGGTGACCGGCGGCTCGTCGAGCAGCGCGCCCGGCAGCCCCTCCAGAACCGGACCGCCGAGCCGGGCCCGGACCCGGACCGCGTCCGGCCCCCACGGCTCGATCCGCACCGTCTCCTGGCGGCCGCTCCACTCCAGCGCGCCGTCCCGCTCCCGGAAAGTGCCGACAGTGGGTGACGACTGCGCGAGGCTGACCTGGGGCTGACCTCCGGCCAGGGGCTGGGTTTCGGCAGGCTGATTCACGAGGGGCTCCTTGAAGGAGGGCAGACGACGGGTGCGGACATGGCGGTGCCGCAGGGGGGCGTGCGCGGCTGAAGGCAGATCGAGGGAGGCAGATCAGCGAGACAGATCAGCGAGACAGATCAGGGAGGCAGATAGGGAAGGGCAGGTCGGGCAGAGGCGGGTCAGGGAACGCGGGTCAGGGAACGCGGGTCAGGGAACGCGGGTCAGGGAACGCGATTCAGGTGAACACCGGTCAGGTGAACGCAGGTCAAGATGCGACGGCCGGAGCCGGTCCCGTACTCGTCCGGACCGTCAACTCGGGCGCGATCAGCACGACTTCGTCGGTGCCGTGGCCCTCCAGCTTGGCGACCAGGCGCTCCACGGCGTGCCGGCCCATCTCCTGCGCCGGGATGGCGACGGACGTGAGGCGCACCGAGGCCTGCACGGCGACCTGGTCCGGGCAGATCGCCACCACCGACACGTCCTCGGGCACGGCCCGGCCCTGCTGGCGCAGCAGGGCGAGCAGCGGCTCGACCGCCGACTCGTTCTGGACCACGAACCCGGTGGTGCCCGGGCGTTCGTCGAGTACCCGGGCGAAGGTCACGGCCATCGCGTCGTACCCGCCGTCGCACGGCCGGTGCAGCAGCCGTACACCCAGCTCCTGGGCGCGCGACCGCAGTCCGTCGAGGGTGCGCTCGGCAAAACCGGTGTGCCGTTCGTAGACGGCCGGGGCCTCGCCGATGACAGCGATGTCACGGTGCCCGAGCTTCGCGAGGTGCTCCACGCACAGCGCGCCCGTCGCCTTGAAGTCGAGGTCCACGCAGGTCAAGCCGGTGGTGTCGGCGGGCAGCCCGATGAGCACGGACGGCTGGTCGGTGCCGCGCAGCAACGGCAGCCGCTCGTCGTCGAGTTCGACGTCCATCAGGATCATCGCGTCGGCGAGCCCGCTGCCGGTGACGCGGCGCACCGCGTCGGGGCCCTCCTCGCCGGTGAGCAACAGGACGTCGTACCCATGGGTGCGGGCGGTGGTGGCCACCGCGATGGCGATCTCCATCATCACCGGCACGTACATGTCGGTGCGCAGCGGGATCATCAGCGCGATGATGTTCGACTTGTTGCTGGCCAGGGCGCGGGCGCCTGCGTTCGGGTGGTAGCCGAGTTCGCGGATGCTCTGCTCGACCCGCTGCCGGGTGGTCGTGGAGATGGACCGCTTGCCACTGAGGACATAGCTCACCGTGCTCGCCGAGACTCCGGCGTGCTGGGCGACCTCGGCGAGGGTGACCATCCAGCTCTCCAAGCTTTGTGAAGCGCTTCGACAGTGCGCAGTGCGAACAATGGCGGGTGAGGGTGGTTCGACAGTAGCTCCACCGGAGGTGGGTGTCCATAGGTTGTCGAAGCGCTTCGACAAAGACTCTCCTGTGCACCCTCTTCGACGCGTCCTCGCCGGGCGGACTTCCGGGTGAGACCGCGGCGGGGCGGGTCGGGGCGGGTTCGGGGCGGGTCCGTGGCCGGCCCGGTGCCGCCGCTCCGCGCGGTGTCGCGGTCCCTGCCTACCACGACCGGCCCCGCGGGGCCATGCGGTGGGACCTTTCGGGGCGACCGGCCGGCCGGCATCGGCCGAACGGCCCGCGAGGGGTGGTGGGAGCGGCCCGGATCGGGTACATACGATCGGGTAGCACCCGTCGGTAACCAAACGGCCCCAAGATCCCGATTCGCGGCGAGGTGAGCCTCAATGTCCGCTCCACCCACCCCCTCCCGACCTGCCGTCACCGAACGCGAAGCGCGTCAGGTCGCGGAGGCAGCCCGGGAACAGGACTGGCGCAAGCCCAGCTTCGCCAAGGAACTGTTCCTGGGCCGCTTCCGGCTCGACCTCATCCACCCCCACCCGATGCCGGCCACCGAGGACGCCCAGCGCGGCGAGGAGTTCCTCGCCAAGCTGCGCGACTTCTGCGAGACGAAGATCGACGGCGCGCTGATCGAACGAGAGGCCCGTATTCCCGACGCGATCATCGACGGCCTCAAGGAACTCGGCGCCCTCGGCATGAAGATCGACACCAAGTACGGCGGCCTGGGCCTCACGCAGGTCTACTACAACAAGGCCCTCGCCCTGGTCGGCTCCGCGAACCCCGCGGTGGGCGCGCTGCTCTCCGCCCACCAGTCGATCGGCGTCCCGCAGCCGCTGAAGATCTTCGGCACCCAGGAGCAGAAGGACACCTTCCTGCCGCGCTGCGCCCGCACGGACATCTCGGCGTTCCTGCTGACCGAACCGGACGTCGGCTCCGACCCGGCCCGCCTGGCCACGTCCGCCGTGCCCGACGGGGACGACTACGTCCTCGACGGGGTGAAGCTCTGGACCACCAACGGCGTGGTCGCCGACCTGCTCGTCGTGATGGCCCGGGTGCCCAAGTCCGAGGGCCACAAGGGCGGCATCACGGCGTTCGTCGTCGAGTCCTCCTCCGAGGGGGTCACCGTCGAGAACCGCAACGCGTTCATGGGCCTGCGCGGCCTGGAGAACGGCGTCACCCGCTTCCACCAGGTCCGGGTCCCCGCCGCCAACCGCATCGGCCCGGAGGGCGCGGGTCTGAAGATCGCGCTCACCACCCTCAACACCGGCCGCCTGTCGCTGCCCGCGATGTGTGTGGGCGCCGGCAAGTGGTGCCTGAAGATCGCCCGCGAGTGGTCGGCTGCCCGCGAGCAGTGGGGCAAGCCGGTCGCGTTCCACGAGGCGGTCGGTTCGAAGATCAGCTTCATCGCGGCGACGACGTTCGCCCTGGAGGCCGTCGTGGACCTCTCCTCCCAGATGGCGGACGAGGACCGCAACGACATCCGCATCGAGGCCGCCCTCGCCAAGCTCTACGGCTCCGAGATGGCCTGGCTGATGGCCGACGAACTGGTCCAGATCAGGGGCGGCCGCGGCTTCGAGACGGCGGAGTCCCTGCGGGCGCGCGGCGAGCGGGGGGTCCCCGCCGAGCAGATCCTGCGCGACCTGCGCATCAACCGCATCTTCGAGGGCTCCACCGAGATCATGCACCTGCTGATCGCCCGCGAGGCGGTCGACGCCCACCTGTCCGTCGCCGGCGACCTGATCGACCCCGACAAGTCCCTGACGGACAAGGCGAAGGCAGGCGCCCAGGCCGGTGTCTTCTACGCCAAGTGGCTGCCCAAGCTGGTCGCGGGACCGGGCCAGCTCCCCACCTCCTACAACGAGTTCAAGCGCGAGATCGACCTCTCCCCGCACCTGCGCTACGTCGAACGCACCGCCCGCAAACTCGCCCGCTCGACCTTCTACGCCATGTCCCGCTGGCAGGGCCGGATGGAGACCAAGCAGGGCTTCCTGGGCCGGATCGTCGACATCGGCGCGGAACTGTTCGCGATGAGCGCGGCCTGCGTCCGCGCCGAGCTGCTGCGCGGCAACGGCGACCACGGCCGCGAGGCCTACCAGCTCGCCGACATCTTCTGCCGCCAGTCCCGCATCCGCGTCGAGGAACTCTTCGGCCGCCTGTGGGCCAACACCGACGACCTGGACCGCACGGTCGTCAAGGGTGTGCTGTCGGGTACCTACGAGTGGCTGGAGGAGGGCATCGTCGATCCGTCCGGTGACGGGCCGTGGATCGCGGATGCGACACCGGGTCCGAGCCGGCGGGAGAACGTGCACCGGCCGATCCGCTGACGTGTCCCGGGCCGGCGGGCCGCGCGCCCGCCGGCCTGTGCGCCCCCCGGGTGAGGGACGCGCTGTCCTCCGCACAGCCTCGTGCGGCCACAATGGGGGGATGAGCGACAGTCCAGCCCCCACCGGGCGCGGGGCGCAAGCCCCGTCTGCCCTCGCCGACCCGCACCTCGTCCACGACCCGGTCGCGGGCACCGGCCCGAAGGACGTGGTGATCCTCGGTTCCACCGGCTCGATCGGCACCCAGGCCATCGACCTCGTGCTGCGCAACCCCGACCGGTTCCGGGTCACCGGGCTCTCGGCCAACGGCGGCCGGGTGGCGCTCCTGGCCGAGCAGGCGCGTCGGCTCCGGGTGCGGACCGTCGCGGTCGCCCGCGAGGACGTCGTACCGGACCTGCGCGAGGCCCTGAGCTCCCAGTACGGCCCCGGAGAGCCGCTCCCCGAGATACTCGCCGGACCGGACGCGGCCACCCGGCTCGCCGGCGCCGATTCCGCGGAGTGTCACACCGTCCTGAACGGCATCACAGGCTCCATCGGCCTCGCCCCGACCCTCGCCGCCCTGGAGGCGGGCCGCACCCTCGCGCTCGCCAACAAGGAGTCGCTCATCGTGGGCGGTCCGCTGGTCAAGGCTCTCGCCAAGCCGGGCCAGATCATCCCGGTCGACTCCGAGCACGCGGCGCTGTTCCAGGCACTGGCCTCCGGCACGAGAGCGGACGTGCGCAAGCTCGTCGTCACCGCCTCCGGGGGCCCCTTCCGCGGCCGGACGAAGGCCGAACTGGCGAACGTCACCGTCGAGGAGGCCCTCGCGCACCCCACCTGGGCCATGGGCCCGGTGATCACCATCAACTCCGCGACCCTCGTCAACAAGGGCCTCGAAGTCATCGAGGCGCACCTCCTCTACGACATTCCCTTCGATCGGATTGAGGTGGTCGTGCACCCGCAGTCGTATGTCCACTCGATGGTTGAGTTCACGGACGGATCCACGATCGCCCAGGCGACACCCCCCGACATGCGCGGCCCGATCGCGATCGGGCTGGGCTGGCCCGAACGCGTCCCCGACGCGGCGCCGGCGTTCGACTGGAGCAAGGCGTCGACCTGGGAGTTCTTCCCGCTCGACAACGACGCCTTCCCGTCCGTCGGCCTGGCGCGCCGCGTCGGACAGCTCGCGGGCACGGCCCCGGCGGTGTTCAATGCGGCCAACGAGGAGTGCGTCGAGTCCTTCCGGGCCGGCGCGCTGCCGTTCAACGGGATCATGGAGACCGTGACCCGGGTGGTGGACGAGCACGGCACCCCGCGTGCGGGAACCTCGCTCACCGTCGCGGACGTCCTCGAAGCGGAGACCTGGGCGCGGACCCGGGCCCGGGAACTGACGGCACAGACGGCGGAGGCCCGTGCATGACGACCCTGATGTTCATCCTCGGCATAGTGCTCTTCGCCGTCGGCCTCCTGGTGTCGATCGCGTGGCACGAGCTGGGGCACCTGTCCACCGCCAAGCTCTTCGGCATCCGCGTGCCGCAGTACATGGTCGGCTTCGGCCCGACGGTCTTCTCCCGCAGGAAGGGCGACACCGAGTACGGCATCAAGGCCATCCCGTTCGGCGGCTACATCCGCATGATCGGCATGTTCCCGCCCGGCCCGGACGGCCGCCTGGAGGCCCGCTCCACCTCGCCCTGGCGCGGCATGATCGAGGACGCCCGCTCGGCCGCCTTCGAGGAGCTCCAGCCGGGTGACGAGAACCGCCTCTTCTACACGCGCAAGCCGTGGAAGCGGGTCATCGTGATGTTCGCGGGCCCGTTCATGAACCTGATCCTGGCGGTGGCGCTGTTCCTCACCGTCCTCATGGGCTTCGGCATCTCGCAGCAGACCACCACCGTCAGCTCCGTCTCCCAGTGCGTCATCGCGCAGAGCGAGAACCGCGACGACTGCAAGAAGTCCGACCCGGCCTCCCCGGCCGCGGCCGCCGGCCTGAAGGCGGGCGACAAGATCGTCTCCTTCGACGGAGTCAGTACGGACGACTGGAACCGGCTGTCCGACCTGATCCGCGCCAACCCCGGCAAGGACGTGCCGATCGTCGTCGACCGCGAGGGCGAGCAGCTCACCCTGCACGCGAAGATCGCCGACAATCAGGTCGCCAAGAAGGACTCCAGCGGACAGTACGTCCAGGGGCAGTACGTCAACGCCGGCTTCCTCGGCTTCAGCGCCGCCACCGGCATCGTGAAGCAGGACTTCGGCGACTCGGTGACCTGGATGGGCGACCGCGTCGGCGACGCCGTGGACTCCCTCGCGGCCCTGCCCGGCAAGATCCCGGCCCTGTGGAGCGCCGCCTTCGGCGACGGCCCGCGCGAACCCGACTCCCCGATGGGCGTGGTCGGCGCGGCCCGCGTCGGCGGCGAGATCTTCACCCTGGACATCCCGCCCACCCAGCAGCTGGCGATGGCGTTGATGCTGGTGGCCGGCTTCAACCTCTCCCTGTTCCTCTTCAACATGCTGCCTCTGCTGCCGCTCGACGGCGGCCACATCGCGGGCGCCCTGTGGGAGGCGCTGCGCCGCAACCTGGCGAGGGTGCTCAAGCGGCCCGACCCCGGCCCGTTCGACGTGGCGAAGCTGATGCCGGTCGCCTACGTCGTCGCGGGGATCTTCATCTGCTTCACGATCCTGGTGCTGATCGCCGACGTGGTCAACCCGGTGAGAATCTCCTAGCCATACGGCGTTCCCGGCGGCCCGGCATGCTCCATGCCGGGCCGCTTCCCCTTGAGGGGGTTTGACGGCCGACGGAGGTCCCCCCGCCGGGTGGTTCGAGGCGGGGGAGTGCTCGCGCTGTCGCACGTGCCGTAATCTCGAAGCCTGGAGCCCGCCGCTGACGGGACCTGGACCTTGATCCGCAGATCGCCGAGCTCACCGCGTCCGGCTGCCAGATCGTCCGCGTGGCCTGCCCCACCCAGGACGACGCGGACGCCCTCGCGACCATCGCCCGCAAGTCACAGATCCCGGTGATCGCGGACATCCACTTCCAGCCCAAGTACGTCTTCGCGGCCATCGAGGCCGGCTGCGCCGCGGTCCGTGTGAACCCCGGCAACATCAAGCAGTTCGACGACAAGGTCAAGGAGATCGCGCGGGCCGCGAAGGACCACGGCACGCCGATCCGCATCGGCGTCAACGCGGGCTCCCTGGACAGGCGCCTGCTCCAGAAGTACGGCAAGGCGACCCCCGAGGCCCTGGTCGAGAGCGCCCTGTGGGAAGCCTCCCTCTTCGAGGAGCACGACTTCCGGGACATCAAGATCTCCGTGAAGCACAACGACCCGGTCGTGATGATCGAGGCGTACAAGCAGCTCGCCGCCCAGTGCGACTACCCGCTGCACCTCGGCGTCACCGAGGCCGGTCCCGCCTTCCAGGGCACGATCAAGTCGGCGGTGGCCTTCGGCGCGCTCCTCTCCCAGGGCATCGGCGACACGATCCGCGTCTCCCTCTCCGCCCCGCCGGTCGAGGAGGTCAAGGTCGGCAACCAGATCCTGGAGTCCCTGAACCTCAAGCAGCGCGGCCTGGAGATCGTCTCCTGCCCCTCCTGCGGCCGCGCCCAGGTCGACGTCTACAAGCTGGCCGAAGAGGTCACGGCCGGCCTGACCGGCATGGAGGTCCCGCTGCGCGTCGCCGTCATGGGCTGCGTCGTCAACGGCCCCGGCGAGGCCCGCGAGGCCGACCTCGGCGTCGCCTCCGGCAACGGCAAGGGCCAGATCTTCGTCAAGGGCGAGGTCATCAAGACCGTTCCCGAGTCCAAGATCGTCGAGACCCTCATCGAGGAGGCCATGAAGCTGGCCGAGCAGATGGAGACGGACGGCGTCGCGTCGGGCGAACCGTCGGTGTCGGTGGCGGGCTGACAGGGCAGGGGACCCGGGGGCCGAGGGGCCGAGGGGCCGAGGGGCCGAGGGGCCGAGGGGCCGAGGGGCCGAGGAAAGTCTGCCGAGGCCCCGCAGCGCAGGTCCAGGCATCTCAGCCCGTCCGGCGTCTGAGGACGAGGCCCCTTCAGGGCCGCCGACGGGGGTCCGGGGGCGGCAGCCCCCAGGGGGCACGGCATCCCCGGGCCACTTCTGAGCGAGCGGCAACCAGAACACCCGGCGACGCTGCCCAGCTTCCGCAGGTACAGTGCGGAGATCAGCAGAATCCCAGTGTGAGGCCCCGCCCGTGTTGACCCAGACGACCTCCCGGGTCCTCGAACCGAGCGACCTGGACGCCGCGCTCGCCGTCCTGGACCGCGAGCCGGTCGCGAACGCCTTCGTGACCTCCCGGGTCCAGGTGGCCGGCCTCGACCCGTGGCGGCTCGGCGGCGAGATGTGGGGCTGGTACGAGGACGGCATGCTGACGTCCCTGTGCTACGCGGGCGCCAACCTGGTCCCGATCTGCGCCACCCCGCGTGCCGTCCGCGCCTTCGCCGACCGGGCGAGAAGGGCCGGCCGCCGCTGCTCCTCCATCGTCGGCCCCGCCGAACCCACCACCCAGCTCTGGCGGTTGCTGGAACCCAGCTGGGGTCCCGCCCGCGAGGTCCGCGCCCGCCAGCCCCTCATGGTCACCGACCGCATGCCGGCCGACATCGCCCCGGATCCGCACGTCCGCCGCACGCGCAAGGACGAGATGGACACGATCATGCCGGCGTGTGTGGCGATGTTCACCGAGGAGGTCGGCGTCTCCCCGATGGCCGGCGACGGCGGCCTCCTCTACCAGGCCCGGGTCGCCGAACTCGTCGGCGCCGGCCGCTCCTTCGTCCGCCTCGACGAGAACGGCAAGGTCGCCTTCAAGGCGGAGATCGGCGCCGCGACGGACCGCGCCTGCCAGATCCAGGGCGTCTGGGTGGCCCCGGAGTACCGGGGGAGGGGCCTGGCGGCGCCCGGCATGGCGGCGGTCCTGCGCTACGCCCTGGCGGACGTGGCCCCGGTGGTGAGTCTGTACGTCAACGACTTCAACACCGCGGCGAGAAGGACGTACCAGAGGGTGGGGTTCCAGGAGATCGGCGCGTTCATGAGCATTCTCTTCTGACGGACCGCGTTCCCTGCTTCGGAGCTTTCGGACCCCCTGTGCAACCCGCACTCGGCAGCGGACCGAAACCCCCCTGTAGGCTCCCCGCCATGGACCTCGTCATCGACCCCCTGGACCTGTCCGCCCACGTCGATGAGGCCCTAGCCGTCCAAGCCATCGCTTTCGGCCTGGGCCCCGACGAGGTGGCCGTACGCCGTCAGATCGTCCTGCGTCACATGACCTACCCCGGTGCCCGCGCCTTCGGCGCCACCCAGGCCGGACGCCTGGTGGGCTTCGTGTACGGCATGCCGAACGACCGCGCCCACTGGTGGTCCACCGTCGTCGAGCCGTACCTCAGGGCTCGCGGCCAGGACGACTGGCTCGACGACTCCTTCGTCATCACCGAGCTGCACGTCCACCCGCGCCACCAGAACCGCGGCATCGGCCGGTCCCTGATCACCACGATCACGGACACCGCCGACGAACCCCGCTCGATCCTCTCCGCGATCGACACCGACAGCCCCGCCCGCGGCCTGTACCGCTCCCTCGGTTACGAGGACCTGGCCCGCCAGGTCCTGTTCCCCAGCGCCCCCAAGCCGTACGCCGTGATGGGCGCTCCCCTCCCGCTCCGCCGCCGTTAACCGATTACCGCCGGGATGGGCCCCCCGGTTAACCTCCTGCCATCACCCTCCCCCACTCTCGGCTGCGCTCGAGCGGGGGGACCCCCAGTAGCAGGAGTACGAGAACCATGGCGAACGCACCGGTCCAGCGCATGTCCCAGTTGATGGCGAAGACGCTGCGCGACGACCCGGCGGACGCCGAGGTCCTCAGCCACAAACTGCTCGTCCGGGCCGGCTACGTCCGCCGGACCGCCGCGGGCCTGTGGAGCTGGCTGCCGCTCGGCAAGAAGGTCCTCGGCAACATCGAGCGGATCGTCCGCGAGGAGATGGACGCGATCGGCGCCCAGGAGGTGCTGCTCCCCGCGCTGCTGCCGCGTGAGCCCTACGACGCCACCGGCCGCTGGGACGAGTACGGCCCCGAACTGTTCCGCCTCCAGGACCGCAAGGGCGGCGACTACCTCCTCGGCCCGACCCACGAGGAGATCTTCACCCTGCTGGTGAAGGACCAGGCGTCCTCCTACAAGGACCTGCCGGTGATCCTCTACCAGATCCAGCACAAGTACCGTGACGAGGCCCGCCCGCGCGCCGGCATCCTGCGCGGCCGGGAGTTCCTGATGAAGGACTCCTACTCCTTCGACCTGGAGGACGAGGGCCTCGCCCGCTCGTACGCCCTGCACCGCGAGGCCTACCAGAAGATCTTCGCGCGTCTCGGCCTCGACTACCGCATCTGCGCCGCCACGGCGGGCGCCATGGGCGGCTCCAAGTCGGAGGAGTTCCTCGCCCCGGCCGAGGCCGGCGAGGACACCTTCGCCGACTGCCCGAACTGCGACTTCGCGGCCAACACCGAGGCGACCACGTACGAGTTGAAGCCGGTGGACGCCGCCGGCGTGCCCGCCGCCGAGGAGATCCCGACCCCCGACACCCCCACCATCGAGACCCTCGCCGCCTCCCTCGGCGTCCCGGCCTCCGCCACCCTGAAGAACCTCCTCGTGAAGGTCGACGGCGAGATCGTCGCCGTCGGCGTGCCCGGCGACCGCGAGGTCGACCTGGACAAGGTCGAGGCCCACTTCGCCCCCGCCGCCGTCGAGTTGGTCACCGCCGAGGACTTCGTGGGCCGCCCCGACCTGGTCCGTGGGTACGTGGGCCCGCAGGGCCTGGGCGACAAGGTGACGTACATCGCCGACCCGCGCGTGGCCCCCGGCACGGCCTGGATCACCGGAGCCAACAAGGAGCACACGCACGCGAAGAACGTCGTCGCGGGCCGGGACTTCGAGGTCGACGCGTACGTCGACGTCGTGGTCGTCCAGGAAGGCGACCCCTGCCCCAAGTGCGGCACCGGCCTCAAGCTGGACCGGGCCATCGAGATCGGCCACATCTTCCAGCTGGGCCGCAAGTACGCCGACGCCCTCAAGCTCGACGTCCTCGGCCAGCAGGGCAAGCCGGTCCGCGTGACCATGGGCTCCTACGGCATCGGCGTCTCCCGCGCGGTCGCGGCCCTCGCCGAGCAGACCGCCGACGACAAGGGCCTGTGCTGGCCCAAGGAGGTCGCCCCGGCCGACGTGCACGTCGTCGCCGCGGGCAAGGCCCTGCAGACCGAGCTGGCCCTCGACGTCTCCGGCAAGCTGGCGGCGGCCGGTGTCCGCGTCCTGGTGGACGACCGGGCCGGAGTCTCCCCGGGCGTGAAGTTCACGGACTCGGAACTGATCGGCGTACCGCAGATCCTGGTGGCCGGCCGACGTGCCGCCGAGGGCGTGCTGGAGCTGAAGGACCGCCGCACCGGTGAGCGCGAGGAGCTGACGGTCGAGGAGGCGATCGCCCGCCTGACCGCCTGACCGCCCCCGGCGGGGAGTCAGAGCCAGCCCGCGAACTCCAGCAGCAGTTCGGCGTCCCGCGGGCGCCCGACCCGGCGCGCCCGCACGCCCGACTCCACCGCCCGGAACAGCGTCCAGCCCCGCAGCCGTTCCTGGTCCACGTCCAGGGACTCCGCCAGCCGCTTGATCCGCCGTCGGGTGGTCGCCGCCCCCGACGGCGAGGCGATCAGGTCCTCCACCCGGTCCCGCACCAGCCGCGACAGATCGAAGGCGCACTCGCCGACCACCGGGTCGGGTCCCACGGCCAGCCACGGCATCCGCTCCCCGGCGAGCACCTTGCTCTGCCGGAACGTCCCGTGCAGCAGGCGGTGTTCGGGCGGCGCGGCCAACAGCTCCCCGCGGGTGGCGAGCGCCGCGTCCACCAGGGGCGCCACCTCGGCGTCGGTGGCGGCACGTGCCCGCATCGCCTCGGCCTGCCGCCCGGTCCGCTCGGCCACCGTCTCGAAGGGATGGCCCCCGGGTTCCACCCACAGCCGCCGCAGCGTTCCCGCCGCCTCCAGCAGCGCCTTGGCCTCCGGCAGGGACCTCACCGAGACATCCGGGTGCAGTCGCTCCAGCAGCAGCACCCCCTCGGTCGTCGGGGGTTCGAGCAGCTGTACGGCACCCAGACCGGCCCAGCGGACTAGCGCGGCCCGCTCGCTCTCCGGGCGCGCCCGGAGCGGGGCCAGCTTGAGCACCGCGGGCGTCCCGTCCGGCCGCCGCACCAGCACGACCAGGCTGCTGCGCCCGCCGGGCACCTGCACCCGCTCGACGGTCAACTCGTGCAGCGCGACGGCCCGCAGGGCCGCCTCGGGCAGCTTCTCCAGCCAGCCGTCGGCGTCCGGTGCCGTCTCTCCGAGAGCTCTCACCAGACGCGGCGGCGGTTCGAAAGCCATACCCGAGCCGTTTCCCTTCCGTCCGTGTTCAGCCGTACAGCCATGCAGCCGTACGTCCTATGCGGTGGGCGTCCCCGACGCCGGCGCCGAAGCGGCCCGGTCCCGCTCGGCGAGCCCAGGGAAGGCTACGCTCTCGCCGCGCCAGCGCACCGCCCGCACCGCCGCCTCACGCAGCGCCCCGGTCGCCGTGCCCCGCAACTCGCCCTCGGCCGACCGCACCAGATCCGAGTACACCCCGGCCACCCGGTCCTCCAGCTCGGCGGCCAGCCGCACCGCCGCGGCCGAGTCCGGCACCGGGAAGGGCAGCGCGTACGCCGGCGCCGCGGCCACCGGTGTCCCGCCCAGATCCCGCACCTCACGGACCAGCGCGTCCCGCCGGGCGCGATGGGCGTCGTACGCCGCTGTCGCCTCCGCGCGGCGGTCCGGGCGGATCCGTCCGCCGACGACGCCGTAGCCGTAGACCGCCGCGTGCTCGGCGGCCAGCGCCGCCTGAAGGGCGGTCAGCTCGCGGTCCCTCACTTCGCACCCTCCGTCAGCAGATACGCGTGCGCCGCGCCGGCCGCCGCCACCGAGGCCAGCAGCCGTGCCAGTTCGCCCGGTACGTCCAGCAGCGCCTTCGCCCGCCGGTCCGCGAGGGCCCGTTCGGCGGCGGCGAGCCCGGCGAGGGCGTCCTTCTCGTTCCCCGGTGGCGCGGCCGACGGTGAAAGGGAGGACGAAGGAGCGGGTGAGGTCCCGGACGGCTCGGGAGAGGCGGTCGGGGTGCCGCCGAAGGCCTCCGTGTGCCGGGCGACCTCCGCGCGCAGCGGCCCCAGCCGGTCGGCCAGCGCGGGGTGGGCGGCGAGGACGAGGTCGTACCGCTCGGTCAGGCCCCGGCTGTCCCGGGCTGCACGCGCGCGTGCCCGCACGGCCGCCGACGGACTGCCGCCCGCCTCCTCCTCGGACTCCTCGGTCCCGGAGGAGCAGCCCGCGAGCAGGGCGGCCCCGGCGGCCGAGACGAGCAGCGCTCTTCTGCGCGGCCCCGAGGGGGTGCGCGACGGTGGGGGGTACGGCACGGCAGACGTCCTCGGGAGGCTCGTACGAACATACGGGCGGGCAGGTCCGGCCCCGCGGTGATCACGGTACCCGCGCGTCCGGCCGCCGCCACTCACCGGCACCGGGCGAGCCCGCGACGGTCCCCGCCGGCCGCCCGGTGGACCGCAACACCCCCCGCGACCGGATACCCTTTGACCAGACACGCGACCAACCCACAACAGCACACGCGGCCGAGGAGTCACCCGGATGAGCACCACCCAGAGCGAGAGGCTGCGAGAACTTCTGGAACCGCTCGTCGGCTCCCAGGGCCTCGATCTCGAGGAGATCGCGGTGGACTCCGTCGGACGCAAGCGGGTGCTGCGCGTCGTCGTCGACTCGGACACCGGTGCGGATCTGGACCAGATCGCCGATGTGAGCCGCGCGCTCTCGGCGAAGCTCGACGAGACGGACGCGATGGGGCCGGGCGAGTACACCCTGGAGGTCGGAACCCCAGGCGCTGAGCGCCTCCTCAAGGAGCACCGGCACTATGTGCGCGCTGTCGACCGGCTGGTGAAGTTCCAGCTGCACGAGGGCGACGAACTGGTCGCCCGGATCCTCCAGGTCGACGACGAGGGCCTGGACGTGGAGATCCCCGGTGTGAAGGGCCGCAAGGCCACCACCCGCAGAATCGCCTTCGCGGACATCGACAAGGCACGTGTGCAGGTCGAGTTCAACCGCAAGGACAAGCACGACAAGCACGACGAGCGCGACGAGCAGGACGCGAACGACATGATGGAAGAGGAGGAGGCGTAGCCGTGGACATCGACATGAGTGCCCTGAGGGGCTTGGTGCGGGAGAAGGAGATCTCCTTCGACCTGCTGGTCGAGGCGATCGAGTCGGCCCTCCTCATCGCCTACCACCGCACCGAGGGAAGCCGCCGACACGCGCGCGTGGAGCTCAACCGGGAGACCGGGCATGTGACCGTGTGGGCGAAGGAGGACCCCGACGACCTCGAGGAGGGCCAGGAGGCCCGCGAGTTCGACGACACCCCGTCCGGCTTCGGCCGTATCGCCGCCACGACCGCCAAGCAGGTCATCCTGCAGCGGCTGCGCGACGCCGAGGACGACGCGACGCTCGGTGAGTACGCCGGCCGTGAGGGCGACATCGTCACCGGCGTGGTCCAGCAGGGCCGCGACCCGAAGAACGTGCTCGTGGACATCGGCAAGCTGGAGGCCATCCTGCCGGTGCAGGAGCAGGTCCCCGGTGAGACGTACCAGCACGGCATGCGGCTTCGGTCGTACGTCGTCCGGGTGGCCAAGGGGGTGCGCGGTCCGTCCGTGACCCTGTCCCGTACCCATCCGAATCTGGTGAAGAAACTCTTCGCGCTGGAGGTGCCGGAGATCGCCGACGGGTCCGTCGAGATCTCCGCCATCGCCCGTGAGGCCGGTCACCGTACGAAGATCGCCGTCCGGTCCACCCGTTCCGGGCTGAACGCCAAGGGTGCCTGCATCGGTCCGATGGGCGGGCGGGTGCGCAATGTCATGGGCGAGCTGAACGGTGAGAAGATCGACATCGTCGACTGGTCGGACGACCCGGCCGAGATGGTGGCGAACGCGCTGTCACCCGCCCGGGTGTCCAAGGTCGAGGTCGTCGACATGGCCGCCCGCTCCGCGCGGGTGACCGTCCCCGACTACCAGTTGTCACTGGCCATCGGCAAGGAAGGCCAGAACGCCCGCCTCGCGGCCCGGCTGACCGGCTGGCGGATCGACATCCGTCCGGACACCGAACAGCCCGGCGAGTAGGGCGGGCAGGCGGCTGGGGGAATAGATCCAAGCCGCAGGCCGCTGAGATCACGACAACAACCGTTCGATTCCTGCCCCAAAGGGGTGAGGTCGTTACGGGGAGGTAGACTTAAGAGTGTCTGGCCGGACGCGCACCGGAGTATGCCCTGAACGCACCTGTGTGGGGTGCCGGGAGCGAGCGGCCAGGACCGAACTGCTGCGGACCGTGGCGATCAAGGACGCATGCGTCCCCGATCCACGCGGTACGCTGCCCGGCCGGGGTGCGTACGTACACCCCGTCTCGGTCTGTCTCGACCAGGCGGTACGCCGCCGGGCGTTCCCGAGGGCGCTGCGCGTCCCGGGCCCGCTCGACGTAATGGCGTTGCGCCGGTACGTCGAGCAGACAGAAGGTTGCTGAGCAGCTCTCGCTGTGCAGGCGACACCGCAAGGAGTGTCGTACGGATCCCCGTGCGGCCCTGGTACCCCGCGAGTTGGAAGTAGGTCGAGATTGCGATGAGCACTCGATGAGCACGCGATGAGTACGCCCATGAAGTAGCGACGGTCCGGACGCAACCCGGACCTAAAAGGAGCGAAGTGGCTAAGGTCCGGGTATACGAACTCGCCAAGGAGTTCGGAGTGGAGAGCAAGGTCGTCATGGCCAAGCTCCAGGAACTCGGTGAATTCGTCCGTTCGGCGTCCTCGACGATCGAGGCGCCCGTTGTACGCAAGCTGACTGACGCCCTCCAGCAGGGCAACGGAGGCGGCAAGTCCGCCCCCGCACGCAAGGCTGCCCCGGCCAGGCCGGGTGCCCCCTCTCCCGCGCAGGGCGCCCGTCCGGCCGCCCCGCGCCCGCCGGCTCCCAAGCCGGCCGCCGCCGAGACGCCCGCGGCTCCCGCCGCGCCGGCCGCTCCCGGCCCCCGTCCCACCCCGGGCCCGAAGCCCGCGCCGCGGCCCGCCCCGGCGTCCCCGGCTCCGACCACGCCCGAGTTCACGGCACCGCCGGCGGCTCCCGCCGCACCGGCCGCCTCCTCCGGCTCTGGTACCGGCACCGGCTCCGGCCCCCGTCCGGGCGCTCCGCGTCCGGCAGGCCAGGCGCCGCGTCCGGGTGCCCGTCCGGGTGGTCCCGGTCAGGGCGGCCAGGGCCGCAGTGACCGCAGTGACCGTGGTGGCGAGCGTCCCGGCGCTCCGCGCCAGGGTGGCCAGTCGCCGCGTCCCGGTGCTCGTCCGGCCGGTCCGCGTCCGGGCAACAACCCCTTCACCTCCGGTGGCTCCACCGGCATGGCGCGCCCGCAGGCGCCCCGTCCGGGCGGCGCCCCGCGGCCCGGCGGTCCTGGTGGCCCCGGTGCCCCCGGCGGCGCTCCGCGTCCGCAGGGCCAGGGCGGCGGTCCGCGTCCCCAGGGCGCTTCGGGCGGTCCCCGTCCGCAGTCTCCGGGCGGCGCGCGTCCCACCCCGGGTGGTATGCCCCGTCCGCAGGGCGGCGGTCCGCGTCCCGGCGGTGGTCCCGGCGGTGCGCGTCCGAACCCCGGCATGATGCCGCAGCGTCCGGCTGCCGGCCCCCGCCCCGGTGGCGGTGGTCCCGGCGGTCGCGGTCCCGGCGGCGGCGGTCGTCCGGGCGGTGGCGGCGGCGGTCGTCCCGGTGGCGGCGGCTTCGCCGGTCGTCCGGCCGGTCCCGGTGGCGGCGGCGGCTTCGCCGGTCGTCCCGGTGGTCCCGGTGGCGGTGGCGGCGGCTTCGCCGGTCGTCCCGGTGGTCCCGGTGGCGGTGGCGGCGGTCGTCCCGGCTTCGGTGGTCGTCCCGGTGGTCCGGGTGGCCGTGGTGGCACGCAGGGCGCCTTCGGCCGTCCCGGCGGTCCCGCGCGTCGTGGTCGCAAGTCGAAGCGGCAGAGGCGCCAGGAGTACGAGGCCATGCAGGCCCCGTCGGTCGGCGGTGTGATGCTGCCTCGCGGCAACGGACAGTCCGTCCGCCTGTCGCGCGGTGCCTCCCTCACCGACTTCGCGGAGAAGATCGGCGCCAACCCGGCGTCGCTCGTCGGCGTGATGATGAACCTCGGCGAGATGGTCACTGCCACGCAGTCCGTCTCCGACGAGACGCTGAAGCTCCTCGCGGACGAGATGAACTTCGTCCTCGAGATCGTCAGCCCCGAGGAGGAGGACCGCGAGCTGCTCGAGTCCTTCGACATCGAGTTCGGCGAGGACGAGGGTGGCGAGGAGTTCCTCGTCGCGCGTCCGCCGGTCGTGACCGTCATGGGTCACGTCGACCACGGTAAGACCCGCCTCCTCGACACCATCCGCAAGACGAACGTCGTCGCGGGCGAGGCCGGCGGTATCACGCAGCACATCGGTGCGTACCAGGTCACGACTCAGGTCAACGACGAAGAGCGCAAGATCACCTTCATCGACACCCCGGGTCACGAGGCGTTCACCGCCATGCGTGCCCGTGGTGCCAAGTCGACCGACATCGCGATCCTCGTGGTGGCGGCCAACGACGGTGTGATGCCCCAGACGATCGAGGCGCTGAACCACGCCAAGGCGGCCGACGTGCCGATCGTGGTCGCGGTCAACAAGATCGACGTCGAGGGTGCCGACCCGACCAAGGTGCGCGGTCAGCTGACCGAGTACGGCCTGGTGGCAGAGGAGTACGGCGGCGACACCATGTTCGTCGACATCTCCGCCAAGCAGGGCCTCAACATCGAGGCACTTCTGGAGGCCGTGGTCCTCACCGCGGACGCCTCGCTCGACCTGCGGGCCAACCCGGAGCAGGACGCGCAGGGTATTGCGATCGAGTCGCGTCTCGACCGTGGCCGCGGTGCTGTCGCCACCGTGCTGGTCCAGCGAGGCACCCTGCGGGTCGGCGACACCATGGTGGTCGGCGACGCGTACGGCCGTGTCCGCGCGATGCTCGACGACAAGGGAGACAACCTGGAAGAGGCGGGTCCGTCGACTCCGGTCCTCGTCCTCGGTCTCACCAACGTCCCGGGCGCCGGCGACAACTTCCTCGTCGTCGACGAGGACCGTACGGCCCGCCAGATCGCCGAGAAGCGCGCCGCTCGTGAGCGGAACGCCAACTTCGCCCGCAGGGGTGTCCGGTTCTCCCTGGAGAACCTGGACGAGGCCCTCAAGGCCGGTCTGGTGCAGGAACTCAACCTCATCATCAAGGGCGACGCGTCCGGTTCGGTGGAGGCGCTCGAGTCCTCTCTGCTCCAGTTGGACGTCGGCGAAGAGGTCGACATCCGCGTCCTGCACCGCGGCGTCGGTGCGGTCACGGAGTCCGACATCGACCTGGCGATGGGCTCCGACGCCATCGTGATCGGCTTCAACGTGCGCGCCGCCGGGCGGGCACAGCAGATGGCCGAGCGCGAGGGCGTGGACGTCCGGTACTACTCGGTCATCTACCAGGCGATCGAGGAGATCGAGGCGGCCCTCAAGGGCATGCTCAAGCCGGAGTACGAAGAGGTCGAGCTCGGTACGGCGGAGATCCGCGAGGTCTTCAAGTCGTCCAAGCTGGGCAACATCGCCGGTGTCCTGGTCCGGTCGGGCGAGGTCAAGCGCAACACCAAGGCGCGCCTCATCCGCGACGGCAAGGTGGTCGCGGAGAGCCTCACCATCTCCGGTCTGCGCCGCTTCAAGGACGACGTCACCGAGATCCGCGAAGGCTTCGAGGGCGGTATCAACCTCGGAAACTTCAACGACATCAAGGTCGACGACGTCATCGCGACGTACGAGATGCGCGAGAAGCCGCGCGCGTAAGCGCTCGGGCTTCCGGGACGGTCCGGTCCGGGGCCGGTCGACGGAGAGTAATTTCCGTCGATCGGCCCCGGCCGTTCGTTGTACGGTTCTGATGTCCCTGCCACGTGGATGGCGGGGCCATCGATCCCGTACCGGCGGGTGAACCGGTTGCACACATGTATGTGGGGACGCTGTCCTTCGACCTCCTCCTCGGCGACGTACGGTCGCTGAAGGAGAAGCGCTCCGTCGTCCGCCCCATCGTCGCCGAGCTCCAGCGCAAGTACGCGGTGAGCGCGGCCGAGGTGGATCACATGGACCTCCATCGCCGGACGGTCATCGGCCTGGCCGTGGTGTCCGGCGACGCGGGGCACATCACCGACGTACTGGACCGGTGCGAGCGGCTGGTCGCCGGCCGCCCCGAGGTGGAACTGCTGTCCGTCAGACGGCGGTTCCACGGCGACGACGACTAGGAGCAGCGCATCGGCGACCAGATGTCGGCGATGAGATTTCGCAGATCTCGGCGACGAGATTTTCTGAACGTGGAACAGGAAGAACGGGAGACGACCAGTGGCCGACAACGCGCGTGCCAAGAGGCTGGCGGACCTCATCCGAGAGGTGGTGGCCCAGAAGCTGCTGCGCGGGATCAAGGACCCGCGGCTCGGCTCGAACGTCACCATCACGGACACCCGGGTCACGGGTGACCTGCGGGAGGCGACCGTCTTCTACACGGTGTACGGGGACGACGAGGAGCGGGCGGCCGCGGCCGCCGGACTGGAGAGCGCCAAGGGCGTGCTCCGCAGCGCGGTCGGCGCGGCGGCGGGCGTGAAGTTCACGCCGACGCTGACCTTCGTGGCCGACGCGCTGCCCGACACCGCCAAGACCATCGACGACCTCCTCGACAAGGCACGCCAGTCCGACGAGAAGGTGCGCGAGGTCTCGGCCGGCGCCACCTACGCCGGTGACGCGGACCCGTACAGGAAGCCGGGCGAGGACGAGGACGACGCCGCCGAATGACCCAGAAGAACCGGACGCCCGACGGCCTTGTCATCGTCGACAAGCCGTCGGGCTTCACTTCGCACGACGTCGTGGCCAAGATGCGCGGGATCGCCCGGACCCGTCGCGTCGGCCACGCCGGAACCCTCGACCCCATGGCGACGGGCGTGCTCGTCCTCGGCATCGAGAGGGCGACCAAGCTCCTCGGGCACCTCGCGCTGACCGAGAAGGAGTACCTGGGCACGATCCGCCTGGGCCAGACGACCCTGACCGACGACGCCGAGGGCGAGATCACGGGGTCGGCCGACGCCTCGAAGGTCACCCGCGACGCCATCGACGCCGGGGTCGCCGAGTTGTCCGGCGAGATCATGCAGGTGCCGTCCAAGGTGAGCGCCATCAAGATCGACGGAGTCCGCTCCTACAAGCGGGCGCGGGAGGGCGAGGAGTTCGAGATCCCGGCCCGCCCGGTCACGGTCTCCTCCTTCGCGGTGTACGACATCAGGGACGCCGTCGCCGAGGACGGCACCCCGGTGCTCGACCTGGTGGTGTCGGTGACCTGCTCGTCCGGCACCTACATCCGCGCCCTGGCCCGTGACCTCGGCGCCGGCCTGGGCGTCGGCGGACACCTCACGGCACTGCGGCGCACCCGGGTCGGCCCCTACAAGCTGGACTCCGCGAGGACCCTGGACCAGCTCCAGCAGGACCTGACGGTGATGCCGGTCGCCGAGGCCGCCGGGGCCGCGTTCCCCCGCTGGGACGTGGACGCCAGACGGGCCCGGCTGCTGACGAACGGGGTCCGGCTCGACATGCCGGAGGAGTACGTCGGCAAGGGCGCCGTGGCGGTCTTCGATCCCGACGGTGTCTTCCTGGCCCTCGTCGAGGAGCAGAAGGGCAAGGCGAAGAGCCTGGCTGTCTTCGGCTGAGACCGGCACGAGGTTCGTCGGGCATCCGCCCGTGGAGCGGCGTCACGGGGTCGTCCCTGCCGCCGCTCCACGGTCCCCCCTCGGTTCCCCCACCTAGGGTGTATCCAACGCCCCCCGTCCATTCACCCGTCCGGGCAGGCGCTCGGAGTGAACCGGGGGAGCGGAAGGGGGCGCGTTCGCCACGCGATCTTTCCGGCTGATCATCCCCCGCCTACCGTCGAGAACAGGCACCTGTGTGTGGACGGGAGACGCGCATGCGTACGGCGGGGAGGTTCGACCATGGCGGGACAGGGCCGGCGGACCGGGGACGCCGACGAGGCCGCGGGGGCGGCGCGGGCCGGTGACGTCGCACTGCCGCCTCGGCCGGGGGAGGGCCCCGGGCGTGAGGAAGCCCTCGTACGCATCCATGACCTCGGCGGCCGTCCCCGGGGCACCGGTTTCCTGGCCGACCACCACGGCACGCTCATCACCGGCCACGAGACCGTCGACGGCCTGCCGCGGCTCTTCCTGCACGCCGGGGACCGCGGCTGCGTCGTGACCGCCGACGATGTGACGCCGCTGCCCGAGCTGGGCCTGGCGCTCGTACGCACCGAGGGGCTCGACGTGGACCCGCTCCCCGTGACCGTGCGGGACCGGGTCGAGACCGGGAGCTATGTCAGGGTCCCGGCCGGGTGCTGGCGTGAGGCACGGGTCCTGGGCTCGGCCGGTGCGACGTACACCGCCACGGCGGGCTTCCATCTTCTGGACGACGTACTGGAGTTGGCGATCGGGACGGCGGGGCGGGACGCGCTGCGGCGGGGTGGCGGGGCCGCCGGTGGACCGGTCCTCGACGCCACGACCGGCGCGGTGATCGGCGTCCTCGGCACGGCTCTGCACAACGGCCACCGGGACGCCGGCTTCGCCCTCCCCCTGCGCCCGGACCAGGACGGCCCCCTCGCCGCCCTCCTCACCGAGAACGCGGCCACGGTCCCCGCCTACGGCGCCGACCTCAACCTGGCGGGCGTGCTGGAACTGACGGCCACGTCGGTGGGACAGGACGGGCCGGTGGCGGCCGGTGGTGCGGAGCCCGTCGAGCGTGGCGTCACCGCTGCCGAGTTCGGGGCGTTCGAGCGCGGTGCGGCTGCTGTGCTCGGGCTGGTCGGGGATCCGGGGACCGGGCGTACGACCGAGCTCGCGGCCCTGGCCGGGCGGCGGCAGTGGAGAAGGGAACCGGCGCCCACGCTGTGGCTGCGAGGAGCCGATCTCGAGGACGGTGACCGCTCGGTCGCGGACGCGGCGCGTCGGGCGGTGGACCGGGCCGCGAGGATCGTCGCGGCCTCGCGGACCGTGCCGCCCGCCGAGCTCGGTGACCTCACCCCTGACCGGCTGGCCCGTGTCTCCCGCACCGCCGGCCGACCCCTCCTGCTCCTCCTGGACGGCCCGGAGGAGATGCCTCCGGTCCTCGCCCACCGACTCACCGACTGGACCGACGGGACGGCCACCTGGCTGCGGGAGACGGGGGCCCGGCTGGTGGTGGCATGCCGCGAGGAGTACTGGGAGGGAGCGGGGGCCCGGTTTCCGGCGGACCTGCTGCACGTTCCCGGAAAGCCGCTGAGCGAGGGGCCGGGGGCGGCAGCCCCTTGGGAGGGCGGGAACGGCCAGGGCGAGACACCTCGGCCGTTCCCGCCCCGGGTAGACCTCGGCGACCTGGACGAGGACGAGGCCCGCCAGGCCCGCGCGCGCTACCGCATCCCCGAGCACGCCCTCGCCGCCCCTGATGCCCGGCATCCCCTCACCCTCCGCCTCCTCTCGGAGATCTGCGCCGCCCTCCCCGACGGGCCCCACGCCCACGTCGAGGTGGACGGAAGCATCCACAGAACCCTCGTCGGCGGCGTCGACGGAACCCTCGTCGGCGGCGAAGACCGAGCCCTCGCCGGAAACGTCGACGGAACCCTCGCCGGAAACGTCGACAGGAACGACGTCTTCTCCGCGTACCTCGACCTGATCTGTCTCCGTATCGCCGTCCGTCTCGCCGCCGAACGCGGCCTGCGCGGCGGCGCCGTACGCCGCCTCGCCGCGAAGGTCTCCGGCCAGGTCCACGAGGCCGCCCGCCGCAGTCTCGGCCTCGGCCACGGGGAAGTGGACCGGGGGTCGTTCGAGGCGGTGTTCCCCTGGGGCACGGCCCCCGCGCGGCTCGGCGGCGGCACCGGCTGGGCGTCCGCCGTCCTCGCCGAGGGCCTCCTCGTCCCCGCCGGCACCGGCTACCGCTTCGCCCACGAGGAACTCGCCGACTGGATCCAGGGCATGCACCTCGACCTGGACGAGGCCCTGCGCGCCCTGGTCCACCGTCGCCGCAGCCACTCACCCGGCACCGCGCCCGCCGAGCCCCTCACACCCGTCCCGCAGCACCGCATCGGCCCCGTCCTCGAGGCTCTGCTGCTCCTCGCCCGCCAGCACGGCACCCCGCAACTGGCCCTCCGCCTGGAGGAGTTGGTGTACGCGCTCGACGTCGACCCGGACTCCTGGTGGGCCACCCGCCTCCTCACCGGCGCCCTGAGACGCGTCCCCGACGCGACGCCGTACACCGCCGTGCTGCGCCTGCTCACCGACCGGATCGTCACCTGGCGGCAGCAGCGACGACCCATGCCCGCGGAGTTCGGCCCCGACTTCTGGACGGCCCTGCCGCTCCCGGCGGAGACCCGCCTCGACCTCCTCCGGCGGCTCGTCCTCGCCGACGGACCCCCGCACGAGGAAGGCCCACGGTTCCTGGACGCAGTGGCCCGGCTGCTCACCGCCGACCCCATCGCCGTACAACCGCAGCTCACCCGCTGGTTCGAGGACGAGCGGCCGTTGCCCGCGACCCCGGACGCGACCGTCGCGAAGGCCGCGCAGGCGCTGCTGCACACCCACCGGCACCGCGCCCCGGACGACCTCACGGAGGCACTGGTGGCCGGTGCGCACCCGCGTGCGGACGAGCTGCTCGCGGTCCTCGCGGAGGACGAACCGCCGGCGATCTGCCGGGCCGTCGACCGGTGGGCGCACGACGAGCGGTCCGCGCGGCGGAGCGCGGCGGTGGCGTACGGGCTGCGAGCCGCCCCGCACGTACGCACCGAGGCCGACCGCGCACTGCTGCGTCATGCCGCCCTCGCCCTGCTCGCCCGCCCCGACGACGGTGCTGTGCACGGCGGCGCACTCGCCCTGCTGGTCCGGGATCCGCACACCCGGGCCCGTCATCTCCCGCAGGCGCTCGGGCACTTCGTGGCCGGCGACCCGCAACTCCCGCCGAGCGCGCTGGTCCCCGCCCTCACGACCCACCCCGAACAGATCCTCGACGCCTTCCGTGCCCGGCTGTGCCGCCCGGAGCCCGGGGAGGCCCTGCGTACCCTCGCCGACGTCACCACGCCCGCCCTGGGCCGCCGGGCCGCCGCCCTGGTGCGGGAGGCGGTCGAGCGCCGCCCGGAAGCCGCCGTGCACGTCGCCGCGTACGTCGACCGGTGTCTGGAGCACGGGCCCGCCGCCCGGACGGTCCTCCTCCCGCTGGTCACCGGACTGCTGGACGGTGGTCCGGAGCAGGCGCGGGCGGCCCTCGCGGCCGTACTCGCCGCCCCCGGCACCCCCGTCTCCCGCCCCGTGCGCCAGGAACTCCTCGAACTCCTCCTGGCCCATGAACGAGACCTGTCCGTCCTGATCGCCGTACTGCACGCGGCGGCCTCCCGCGACGACGACCCTCTGGTCGCCCGCGGCCTGGTCCACCGCACCGGTCTCCTCCTCGTCCGCACGCCGGAGGGCGCGACCCGCTTCGACCGCGACCTCGTCGACCTGGGACGACACGTTCCCGGCTTCGCCGCGCGGGTGGCCGGCTGGCTGACCGAGACGCCTCAGGAGTGGGCGGTGGTGGTGGGGCCCAGCGCACGTCGGACGATCGAGAACCTGGCGGGCGTCCCCGTGCCCGCGTGAGGGAGCCCGTGCACCCCTCCCGCGTGGCCGGGCACGTGCGCCGGGTCACAGCCCCCATGCCGATGCCGGGCCGGGGCACCCGGCATGGCACCCTTAGACCTGCGTAACAGGCAGAGCGACGGACACGGGTTCGGGTTCGGCGAGGATGCGACGAGGAGCGGTCACAGTGCAGCGCTGGCGTGGCTTGGAGGACATTCCCCAGGACTGGGGGCGCAGCGTCGTCACCATCGGGTCCTACGACGGAGTGCACCGCGGACACCAGCTGATCATCAGGCATGCCGTGGAACGCGCGCGTGAGCTGGGCGTTCCGTCCGTGGTCGTCACCTTCGACCCGCACCCCAGCGAGGTCGTGCGCCCGGGCAGCCACCCGCCGCTGCTGGCCCCGCACCACCGCCGCGCCGAGCTGATGGCGGAGCTGGGCGTGGACGCCGTCCTGATCCTCCCCTTCACCACCGAGTTCTCGAAGCTCTCGCCGGCCGACTTCGTCGTCAAGGTCCTCGTCGACAAGCTGCACGCCAAGGCGGTCGTCGAGGGCCCCAACTTCCGCTTCGGCCACAAGGCCGCGGGCAACGTGGAGTTCCTCGTCGAGCAGGGCCAGGTGTACGACTTCGAGGTCGAGGTCGTCGATCTGTACGTGCGCGGCGAGGCGGGCGGCGGCGAGCCGTTCTCCTCGACCCTGACCCGGCGCCTGGTCGCCGAGGGGGATGTCGAGGGCGCCGCCGAGATCCTGGGCCGGCCGCACCGGGTGGAGGGCGTGGTCGTCCGCGGTGCCCAGCGCGGGCGTGAACTCGGTTTCCCGACGGCCAACGTCGAGACCCTCCCGCACACCGCGATCCCCGCCGACGGCGTCTACGCGGGCTGGCTGCACGTGGACGGCGAGGCGATGCCGGCGGCGATCTCCGTCGGCACGAACCCGCAGTTCGACGGCACCGAGCGCACGGTGGAGGCGTACGCCATCGACCGCGTCGGCCTCGACCTGTACGGCCTGCATGTCGCCGTCGACTTCCTGGCGTTCGTGCGCGGACAGGCGAAGTTCGACACGTTGGACGCGCTGCTGGTGCAGATGGCGGAGGACGTGAAGCGGTGCCGGGAATTGGTCGCGGGGGAGGCCGGGTAGGTCCCGGTCCCTCTGCGGGACGTCGAAGGGCGGCCGGTGCCTCGGGCACCGGCCGCCCTTCGTTCATGGCCCGGGGGGCTGGGAGCTACTGCTGCGGCGGGGCCGGGGGAGGGGGTGGGGGCGGGGTCTGTCCGGGCTGCTGCGGATAGCCGTAGGCCTGCCCCTGACC
>NZ_JOEV01000008.1 GCF_000721105.1 Streptomyces cellulosae | reverse complement strand
CAGCACCCGCGCCGCCCGCCCCCACTCCCCCCGCGCCACCGCCTCCAGGCACAGCGCCTCCACGCACCCCCGGTTCCCGCATCCGCACACCGGCCCGTCCAGTTGGATGACCTGGTGGCCGAACTCCCCCGCCCCGGTCCGCGCCCCGCGATGCACGCTGCCGCCGATCACCAGCCCGGCGCCGAGCCCCGTGCCGAGGTGCAGATAAGCGAAGGACCCGCCCTCGCCCCCGCCCCCATCCGCACCGGCGTCCTCACTCCCGCTCTCCCCCCGCACCGCGAGCCTCAGCGCGGCGGCGTTCGTGTCCTTGTCGACGACCACCGGCACCCGCAGCCGCCGGGCCAGGGCGTCCCGCAGGGGAAACCCGTCCCATTCGGGAAAGCCGGTGACCCGGTGCAGCACGCCCCGGATGTGGTCGAGCGGCCCGGGCAGCGCGACGCCGACCCCGAGGAGGGAACCGGCCGTCGCGAGCGGGCCCGCCCCACCGGCCCCGAGCGTGTCGGCCACCAGGCCCTCCGTCCCCCGGGCCACCGTCGTCACCACGGCGTCCGCGCCCGCCCCCAGATCCAGCGCGGCCCGGCGTTGCCCCACCACGGTTCCGGTGAGGTCGACGAGCACGGCCCGCAGCTCGTCCCGGTCGAGGTGGACCCCGGCCGCGTGTCCGGCTTCCGGCACCAGCCGCAGGAGCGTGCGCGGTTTGCCGCCGGTGGACGCCCGGCGGCCCGCCTGCGCCACCAGCCCGTCCTCCCGCAGCCGTGCGGTGATCTTGCTGACGGCCTGCGGGGTGAGCCCGGTCCGCTCGGCGAGTTCGAGCCGGCTGATGCCCCGCGCCCCGGCCGTCCGCAGCAGATCGAGGACGAGTGCGGTGTTGTGACTGCGCAGGGCGAACAGGTTCACGCCGAGCCCGGCCCTTCGCCTGCCGGAATCCGCACCGTCCACCCCGCCGCTCTCCGCCCTCATCACGCCCCCATTCTCCCCGCCGCTTGCACTTTGGCAACAGCGTTGCGAAAGTGGGACGCATGACAGGTACGACTGGTACGACTGGTGCGGCGGGTACGGCCGGCACCCCCCTCCGCGTGGGCCTCGTCGGCTACGGCCTCGCCGGCTCCGTCTTCCACGCCCCGCTGATCACCGCCACCGAGGGCCTCACCCTCGACACGGTGGTCACGTCCAACCCCGAGCGGCAGCGCCAGGCCCGCACCGAGTTCCCGGACGTGCGCCCGGTCGCCACCCCGGACGAGCTGTTCGACCGGGCCGGCGACCTGGACCTGGTCGTCATCGCGTCCCCGAACAAGACGCACGTCCCGCTCGCCACCGCCGCCCTCAAGGCGGGCCTCCCGGTCGTCGTCGACAAGCCGGTCGCCGGTACGGCCGCCGAGGCGCGCGAGCTGGCCGCCCTGGCGGACGAACGCGGACTGCTCCTCTCCGTCTTCCAGAACCGCCGCTGGGACAACGACTTCCTGACCCTGCGCAAACTCCTGGCCGAGGGCGAACTGGGCGACGTATGGCGCTTCGAGTCCCGTTTCGAGCGGTGGCGTCCGCAGCCGAAGGGCGGCTGGCGGGAGTCCGGCGACCCGGCAGAGATCGGAGGTCTGCTGTACGACCTCGGCAGTCACCTCGTCGACCAGGCGCTGGTCCTCTTCGGCCCGGCTGTCTCGGTGTACGCCGAGTCGGACATCCGCCGTCCGGGCGCGGAGACCGACGACGACACGTTCATCGCGATCACGCACGCCGGCGGCGTCCGCTCCCACCTGTACGCCACCGCGACCACCGCCCAACTCGGCCCCCGTTTCCGGGTGCTGGGCTCCAGGGCGGGCTATGTGAAGTACGGCCTCGACCCGCAGGAGGCAGCCCTGAAGGACGGGCGACGCCCGGGCCCGACGGCGGACGAGTGGGGCCGGGAACCCGAGGACCTGTGGGGGCGGGTCGGCGCCGGCGAGTCCCCGCTGACCGGCGGCGGCCGCCCCGAACCGACCCTGCCCGGCGACTACCCCGCCTACTATGCGGCCGTGGCCAGGGCCCTCACGGACGGCGGCGCCAACCCGGTGCCCGCGCTGGAAGCGGCCGCCGCCCTCGACGTACTGGAGGCGGCACGCCGTTCGGCCCACGACGGAGTGACGGTGAAGCTGTGACGCACAACCAGGAGATCACCCCGAAGTTCCACCCGGAGATCACCCCGCCCCTGGAGGAACTGGAGGCACAGGAACGGCGCCTCGTCTTCCGGCAGTTCACCCACGACGACGCCTGGGCGCTGGGTTCCCTCCTCGTCGAGCTGGCCCGGGAGCGGCAGGCGCCGGTCGCCATCGACATCCACCGCGCCGGCCAGCAGCTCTTCCACGCCGCCCTGCCCGGTTCGGCCCCCGACAACGACGCCTGGATCGCCCGCAAGCGCCGGGTCGTGGAGCGCTACGGGTCCGCCTCCTACCTGGTCGGCGCCCGTTGCCGCGCCAAGGGCACCACGTTCGAGGAGTCCTCGCGCCTCGACCCGGACGAGTACGCGGCCCACGGCGGTTCCTTCCCGATCACCGTCGAGGGCGTCGGCGTGATCGGCGCGGTGACCGTCTCCGGGCTGCCGCAGTTGCAGGACCACCGGTTCGTCGTGGAAGCGCTGGAGCAGTTCCTGGAGCTGTGACGGAAGCGGGGAGGAGAGGAAACGGAAGGTCCTTACGGGGGGGGTTACCGGGAGTTACGGGAAGATCCCGAAGGGCCCTCCGGTTGGCACCCGTGTACCGCACCCCGACCGAAGGGACCGAATCCATGAGCAACGCCGTGAAGGACGCCGTAGGACGGTACGGCATCTGGTGGGGCGGCCTGCGTGCCAAGGACCCTGCCCTGCGCGGCGAAGCGGCCGAGGCCGCGGCCGAGTTGGAGCAGCTCGGGTACGGCGCGATCTGGCTGGGCGGCAACACCTCCGCCGCCGACGCGGCCCCGCTGATCGCGGGGACCTCGCGGATCGTCGTCGGCACCAGCATCCAGAGCATCTGGGAGCACGAGCCCGCCGACACCGCGACCGCCTTCGCCGACCTGGATGCGACCCACCCCGGGCGCTTCTTCCTGGGTCTCGGCGTCAGCCACGCCAAGAGCGCGGACCAGTACCGCCGTCCGTACTCGGCGCTCGTCGCGTACCTCGACGGCCTGGACGCGGCGGGACTGCCGGCGGACCGCCGCCTCCTGGCGGCCCTCGGTCCGAAGACCGTGGAGCTGGCCCGTGACCGCGCCGCCGGCTCGATCCCGTACCTGGTGACCCCCGAGCACACCGCCTACTCCCGCGAGATCCTGGGCTCGGCCCCGCTCCTCGCCCCGGAGTTGATGGTCGTCCTGGAGACCGATCCGGCCCGGGCCCGCTCCCTGGCCCGCGGGGCCCTCGCCGTCTACCTCGCCCTGCCCAACTACACCAATAACTTCCTCCGCCACGGCTTCACGGAGGACGACCTCACGAACGGCGGCAGCGACCGCCTGATCGACGCGGTGTTCGCCTGGGGGGACGAGTCGGCGATCCGCGCCCGTATCGACGCGTTCCGCGAGGCGGGCGCGGACCACGTGGCCCTTCAGGTGGTGGACGGCGAGCCGCGAGACTCCCTGCCGAGGGCGGCTTGGAGCCGACTCGCGGACCTGGTGGCCTGAGAATCACGCCTCGCGTCGGCCGTGGGTTCTGCCACTGGTACCGCGCGGCGCCTGAACGTGGGACGTCCTCGGTGGGCTCTCGAGGAGGACGTCCCGCCTCGGCCGGCAGGTCAGTTCACCGTCGTAGCTGGCCTTCGACAAGTCGGTGCAGAAGGCCCAGGAGCCGGCCGCCCAGGGTAGGGGGGCCTGACGTGGCGGCGCGTTCCGCCCGCAGGAAGTACTGCTTGCTCGACTCCTTGCCGTTCAGCCAGCGTTGCGCGGATCCGACGATGACGGTTTCACGATCACTCATTGGATTCCCCCAGTGCCTCGATGCAGTTTGGCTGAGCTCTTTCACTGTATCCAGATTCATTCCCCTTCACGGATGGAATCCGCATCAGGATCGGATGCTTTTTCCGGATCATGTCCTTCCGCGCCCGCACCGTTCACGGACGGTGACTTTTTGGGAGAATCGTTGGCCTGAGCAGGCAGGCTCCGGACCCGTGCCGTGAGATCCGCTACGGCTTGACTGGCTCCGATCAGATGTGCGATGGCCCCGTACTTCTTCCTTTCGTTGCCGTCCTCCAAGCAACCGGCCTCAATGGCCTGCACGATCAGGATCCCCTTGGGAATCTCTCCCGCCCGGACGGGAACAAAGAGGGCCGTGGTGCATCCGTCGATGAGATCGATGCGCCATTTCTCGGGGTCCTCTTCATAGTTTTTGACGCATCGGTCCTTTGTGCCCGTTGCGATGTCCAGGAGATAGGATCCGGCACCCCGGTCCGCCTTGTAGTAGGCCGGGAGATCCGCGGATTCCGTGGAGGTGACCCGCTTGGCGAGCCTGTCGGTCCCCTTGTTGTCGGGGTCCTCTTCCAGGGCGTAGAAGGCGGCGACGCAGCCGGCCTCCTCGACGAGGTGCGCCGCAGTCTGCACCAGGGCCCGGTTGATGGTTCCTCGCAGGTCAGGGGCGTCGGTCGACATCGATGCGAGAGACGCCAGGTTTTCGGCCACGGGATGTACGGCCGCCTGGAACCTGACGTCTGCGCGTTTGTCGGCCGGCAGCGGGGCAGGAGGTACCGGCTGGTTTCCCTGGACGAGAAACGTCAGTCCAGCCGCTGCGGCGGCGGCCGTGCCTCCGAGAACCAAGAAGACGGTGTTCAGTCGCTGGTCGCCGTTGGCGATCACACCGAACATGGCCGAGGCGCCACTGAGTAGCCCGACAATGACCGTGACCGCCAGCCGGAATTTAGAAGTATGACGCATACGGTTTCTTTCCTGCTGTTCCAGTGAAGTTCACACCAAAGCACAGCAGGACACAGCCTCCGGGTTCCCGATAAAAACCAGATTCACGCGCAAGAGTGAACATGAGGCAGATTTGGATCGCCCGGCAACCACAGACAGCGCCGGCAATGCGATTGCGCGCCCCTTCTGCAACGATGCGCCCCCCGGGGGACATGCAATCACCAGATTAATCTACCGAAGAAACGGAAACCATTCTCCGGCCACAGGTATTACTCACAGGGTGGCTCCACAGTCGGACGAGGCCCGGTGTCGCTTCCACGGAGCGGGGCGGCAGAGGCGCTTCGGGACGGTCACCGCACCCGGCCTGGTCCGCCGCCCCCGCGAGCGCGCCTGCGTCTGCGTCTGCGTCTGCGTCTGCGGAGTACGGCACCATCAACCTCTGGTTCAACCGTGGGCAGCCACAGCTCGGCCAAAGGGGCGCGGGGAACCGCGCGACCGGCCGCGGACGGCCCGCGGCCGGCGGACTCGCCGCAGTTCCCCGGCTCTGCCCGCGGAGCGCTACGCGTCCTTGAATTCCTGCCGCTGACGACCCAGCCCCGCGATCTCCAGCTCCACCACGTCCCCGGCCCGCAGATACGGCTTCGGCTCAGGGTGCCCCATCGCCACCCCCGCCGGCGTCCCCGTGTTGATCACGTCCCCGGGGTAGAGCGTCATGAACTGACTGACGTACCGCACGACCTCCGCCACCGGAAAGATCTGCTCCGCGGTCGTCCCGTCCTGCTTCAGTTCCCCGTTGACCCACAGCCGCAGTGACAGGTCCTGCGGGTCCGGAACCTCGTCCGCCGTCACCAGCCACGGCCCGAGCGGGTTGAACGTCTCGCAGTTCTTCCCCTTGTCCCAGGTCCCGCCCCGCTCGATCTGGAACTCCCGCTCGGACACGTCGTGCGAGATCGCGTACCCGGCGACATGCCCGAGCGCGGCCTCGGCCGACTCCACGTACCGGGCCGTACGTCCGATGACGACCGCCAGTTCCACTTCCCAGTCGGTCTTCACGGACAGACGCGGGACCAGCACCGTGTCGTGCGGCCCGACCACCGTGTCCGCGGCCTTGAAGAAGATCACCGGCTCCGGCGGCGGCTCGGCCCCCGTCTCGCGGGCGTGGTCGTGGTAGTTCAGCCCGATGCACACGATCTTGCCGATCCGTGCGAGCGGCGGTCCGACACGCAGCCCGGTGGCGTCGAGCGCGGGCAGCGAGCCCTCGTCGACGGCGGCGCGGATCCGGCTCAGGGCCGTCTCGTCGGCGAGCAGCGGGCCGTCGATGTCCGGAACGACACCGGACAGGTCCCGCAGGACCCCCTCGGCGTCGAGCAGCGCGGGCCGCTCCGACCCCGCCGTACCGACTCGCAGCAGCTTCATGATCCCCATCTCCCTCGATCGCGGGCGGTCCGCCGACGGGTACAGCCATCGGAGGACTGGTCGATCCTCCAAGCTGGCCGTCCAGTCCGCAATACCCGGTTCACGGACTGGACCGGCACACCCCGGTCCTTCTCGGTGGGGCCCCGGCTCAGCGGTACAGCACCGCCCGCTCCACCGCGCTCCATGTCGTGCTGGTCACCACGTACAGCGCGGCGGCGAGCGGGACCACCGCCACCGTGAACAGCGTGAAGAAGGACATGAACGGCATGACCTTGTTCATCGCGCCCAGCCCGGGCACCTGCTCGCCGCCCGCCACGGGCGCCGTCTCACTCGCGGCCGCCATCGCCTTCGTACGGCGGTAGTTGAACGCGGCGACCGCGGCGACGAGCACGAACAGGCCGACGTACACGAGTCCCGCGCCGCCGAACAGCCCGCCGCCGCCGAGCGCGTCCGTCCAGCGGTCACCGAGGGGCGCGGTGAACAGCTGGTGGGTGAGCAGTTCGTTCGTCCGGCCGCCGATTGTCGTGCTGGAGAACAGGTGGTAGAGCAGGAAGAACGCGGGCATCTGGAGCAGGCTCGGCAGACAGCCGGACAGCGGCGACACCTTTTCCTCGGCATGCAGCGCGAGGACGGCCTTCTGCAGCTTCTCGGGGTTCTTCGCGTGCTTGTTCCGCAGCTCGGCGATCTTCGGCTGGAGCCGGGTGCGCGCCTTCTGGCCGCGGGCCGCCGCCCGGGACAGGGGGTGCACGAGGAGTCGTACGAGTGCGGTGAACAAGATGATCGCGGCGGCGGCCGCGGTGGCGCCGAACAGCGGCTGGAGCAGGTCGGCCAGGTGCTGGACCAGGTCGGCGAAAACGGACATGGGTGAGCCCTCCGGGGGTCTCGTCGTGCCGGGAGTGGTGAGAACGGCATGACGACCCGCGCGGGGTCCGGCTCGTGGAAGAGGGCGCCCTACGCGACGGTCGTCGGGAGGGCGTGTCCGGGCGCTCGGGGGCGGCTGCGCCCCTTGGCGTCGGGGTCCCGCTGCGGCAGGAACGCCGTACGGCGGGCGCGGTCGCGGATGGCCGTACGCACCCGGGTGGGCGGGACGGCGGGCGCGGCGCGCGAGGCGAGCAGACTGCAGACGGCGAGGGCGGCGCCGGCCGCGGCGGTGGCGGCGAACGCGACGGTGGCCGAGAGGCCGCCGCCGACGTCGAGCAGCGCGAGGTCCAGGAGGAGGATCAGCAGTACGGCGACGGGGCGCGGGCTGGTCCAACTGGTCCAACTGGTCCAGCGACGGATCACGACCGGTCCCCTCCCCTCGTACCGCTGTTGCGACTTCTTGCGCCTGTCTCGCCATAGTAGGTCAGCGGTAGGCCAGTTGTGGCTCAGCGCGGTCTCACCTCCGCGAGCTCGGCCCACACCACGAGACGGTACCTGGACGTGTACTCCGGAGTGCAGGTCGTCAGGGTCAGGTAGGAGCCGGGGTCGGTGTATCCGTGGCCGGGGTGGACCGTGGAACGCGGGATCGGCTGGATGACGCCGGCGTCCCGGGCCGAGGTCTGCGGGAGGGTCCGGTCGACGGTGTACGTGTAGGTCGCGGTCCTGGTCTCGACCTCGATGGTGTCCTTCGGCCGCAGCCGGTTGATGTACCGGAAGGGCTCGCCGTGGGTGTTGCGGTGCCCGGCGAGGGCGAAGTTCCCTGCCTGGCCCGGCTGTTGGGTGCCGGGGTAGTGACCGGCGTAGCCCTTGTCGAGGACGTTCGCCTTGCTGATGCCTTCGGCGACGGGGACGCGGAGGCCGAGGCGGGGGACGGTGAGGATGGCGTACGCCTGGGAGTGGCGGGGCGTCGAGGGCCGGCCGCCGGCGGCGGACCGCTCCCCCGGCGGCTCGGGGGACGCGGACGGGACGGACGTACCGGAATCGCCGCCGTCGCCAGGGGCGAGGTCGGGGTCGCTTCCGTCGCCGGGGTCGTTGCTGCTGCCGCCGGGGTCGCCGACGCCGCCTCCCCACTGCCGTTCCAACACCTCCACCTTGCGCTCGGCGCCTTCCCGGGCCTGGCGGTTGGTCCACCACAGTTGGTGCGCGACGAGCAGCAGCGTCAGGATCCCGACGGTGACGAGGACCTCGCCCCCGGCCCACAGCGCCCGTCGGCGCAGGGCACGCCGGCGTCGTATGCCGTGGTGCACGACGTGAAGCCGCATGCGTACGCCTCCCGCCTTTTGCAAGACCTCGACCGGGGCCCGGACTGGGCCCGGGTCTGGATCCAGACGTGGGCCCGGAATCGGGGCCGGTCCCGGGACCGCCCGCACGATAGGCGCGGGGCCTCGAAGTCACCAGCCCGACGCCGCGCGAACACTGCCCCGCGCACCCCTCCCGTTCGGGATACCGGACTTCCTCCAGAGGTTTTAGAAAGGGCTTGCAGAACTATCGACAACCTCACGCGTCACACCCGATGCTTCGTCCTGGCATCAGCGGGACAGGCCACGACTCCGGTTCAGGGACCGGTGTCGATCGACTCGGAGTTCGGAGAAGCCATGATCCGACGCAGAACGCTGCTCACGGCCGCGGGCGGCACCCTCCTCGGCAGCGCCCTGGCGACCGGCACCGCACGAGCGGACGCCACGATCGCCGTCAACCCCGGTACGTCGTACGGCAATTGGGAGGGCTGGGGTACCTCGCTGGCCTGGTGGGCGAACGTCTTCGGCGCCCGGGACGACTTCGCCGACCTCTTCTTCACCACCAAGTCGGTGTCGTACAACGGCACGGCGCTCCCCGGCCTCGGACTGAACATCGCCCGCTACAACCTGGGCGCGTGCAGCTGGAACAGCGTGGGCGGCACGTCGATGACCGCCTCGCCGAACATCCCCTCCTTCAAGCAGATCGAGGGCTACTGGCAGGACTGGAACAACGAGGACCCCACGTCCTCGGCCTGGAACTGGAACGCGGACGCCAACCAGCGCGCGATGCTGGTGAAGGCGACGTCCCGGGGCGCGACGACCGAACTGTTCGCGAACTCGCCGATGTGGTGGATGTGCCTCAACCACAACCCGTCGGGCGCCTCGGACGGCGGCAACAACCTCCAGTCCTGGAACTACCGCCAGCACGCCTCCCACCTGGCCGCGGTGGCACTGCGCGCGAAGGACAACTGGGGCGTGAACTTCGCGACCGTGGACCCCTTCAACGAGCCCTCGTCGTCCTGGTGGACGGCGACCGGCACGCAGGAGGGCTGCCACATGGACGCCACCGTCCAGTCGGCCGTACTCCCCTACATGCGCAGCGAGTTGGACAAGCGCGGCCTGACCGCCACCAGGATCTCCGCCTCGGACGAGACGAGCTACGACCTCGCGCGCACCACCTGGGGCTCCTTCAGCTCGTCCACGAAGGCCCTGGTGAACCGGGTCAACGTACACGGCTACCAGGGCGCGGACGGCCGCAGGGACCTGCTCTACTCGGACGTCGTCACGACGTCGGGCAAGGCGCTGTGGAACTCGGAGACCGGCGACAAGGACGGCACCGGCTTCACGATGGCGAGCAACCTGCTCTACGACTTCCGCTGGCTCCACCCCACCGCCTGGGTCTACTGGCAGGTCATGGACCCGTCCGCGGGCTGGGCGATGATCGCGTACGACGCGAACACCCTCCAGCCGACCACGGTCCAGACGAAGCACTACGTGATGGCCCAGTTCAGCCGCCACATCCGCCCCGGCATGCGGATCCTCGACACCGGCGTCAGCTACGCCGCCGCGGCCTACGACGCCTCGGCCAAGCGCCTGGTCATCGTCGCCCTGAACACCTCCACCTCCGCCCAGACCCTGACCTTCGACCTCTCCCGCTTCACCACCGTCACCGGCGGCTCGGGCGGCCTGGTCCCGCGCTGGAACACGGTCACCACGGGCGGCGACAAGTACACGGCGTACTCGGACACCCGCCTCAGCGGAAAGACGGTGGCGGTCCCGTTCGCGGCGAAGGCGGTGCAGACGCTGCAGATCGACGGGGTGACGATCTAGGCCCCCTGCGGCCCGCCCGGGCTGCCAGGCCTCCCAGGCCGGGCGGCCGGGCGGCCGGGCGGGAGGCGCACCCGCGCCGTCGGCTCCGCCGCGCGCGGTCCCCGACGCGGCGGTGGCTGGGACGGCCCATGCCGCCGGACGCCGGACGCCGACCACCGGCCCCACGTCCCTGCCGCCCCGTACCCGAGAGCGGGAGTGATGGCGGGCCCTGGCCTCTGCCCTCTGCCCTCTGCCCTCTGGCCTGCACGTACCTCTCCTCCGACACCTCTCGGCAGTACGGTGTCCCCCATGCGCCCCGACACGCCTGCCGAGAACGTAGACCACACCGCCGAAGCGGCACGCCTGGAGCGGACCGCCGGCCTGTATCCCGAGGACGCCGAGGCCCTGCTGCTGCAGGCCGCGGCCCACCTGGAACTCGCCGGCGACCGCCCCGCCGCGAGCACGCTCTACGACCGCCTGCTGTCGTCACCGACCGGCCTGGAGAACCCTCATCTGGTACGAGCCCTCAAGGCCGCGAACCTCTGGGAGTACGGCCACGAGGCCGAGGCCCGGGCGATCATCGAGGGAGTCCGGGCGGCAGCCCCCCGCGACCCCGCCCCCTGGGTGATCGTCGCGGAGGCCCTGGAGTCCCACGACGAGCTGGAGGCGGCGCAGGAGACGTTCACGGAGGGCACGGGTCTGCTGCTGGCGGACGTCCAGCAGCCCCCGTACTCCATGCACCCCCTCCTCTTCGGCCGCCACCGGGTCCGCCGCATGCTGGGCGTCCCCCACGACGACTGGGACGTACTCGCCGACACCCTGCACTCGTCCCCGGTATCCCTGGACGAACTCCACGACCCGAAACGCGTCTGGTCCCTCGGCTCCGACAACCCGGCGGAACTGGAAGCGGAGATCTCCCGCCTCCGAGCGGAACTCGGCACCTACCGCGAGGCCCTGTCCCGCCCGTTCCCGGTAGCGATCCTCCACTGGCCGGCGGACGAACTGGCGGAGCTGGTGGACGCGTATCCGTCGCTGGCCGCGGAGTACCCCTCCCACGAGGCCCACCTGACGACGATAGAAACGTCCCTGCGCGAACTGGCCGCCTCCGGCACACCCAACCTGGGCATCGTGCCGGGCACGGTCCCGTCGTACGAGGCCTTCGCGGCGTCGGAGGGCACGTCACCGGAGGACGTGTCACTGCTGCCGCAGTACGCGACGACGCTGGCGGCACGGGGGCGGGCGGTTTCCTGGCCTCCGGAGCGGGGGGCGGTTTGTTGGTGTAGGTCGGCCAAACCGTACGACGCCTGCCACGGCTCGTAACACCCAACGCCCGCGCCTACGGCCCATCCCCTCCAAAACCCGACGCAGCACCGCCGGACCCCCTAGGCCCACAAGCCGCCAAGCCGACCCGGCGCGCAGGCGAGGCGCTACCGCGCCCACAAACCCCGGCCAAGCCCGCAGCGGGCGGCCCCTGGAACAGCCGCCAGGCCCCACCCCTCCGGGGCCGTCCGCTCGCTTCTTCTCCGTGTCGGAGCGGCCCGGATCAAGGGTCACCTGAAGGCCGATCGGCGCCAGCCGACTCAAAGCGCCCTTGATGCGGGCCGCGGAGGCACGACACCGGCAAGGAAGCGGGCGGCCCCACGGCAACCGCGGCACAATACGACACTGCTTGGCCTTTACAGGAGAGCCACCGTGTCGGTGATGGGCGTGTGACAACCTATGCGGCCACTGCCACGCAAACCAGCCATCCCGTAGCGTGGTTCCTGCTTCAGGCCGTCAACCGGGCAAGGACGTCATGTCGCGAAAGAAAGCAGTCGAGAACCCTGAAATCTGGGTCCCTCCAGAGGGTTCCTGGGCATCTTCTGCTGCAAAACGACGCAACATGCAAGCTGTGCGGAGCCGTGACACTAAGCCGGAACTTCTCGTCAGGCGGCTTGTGCACGCTAGCGGGCTGCGATACCGAGTCGCAGCCAGGCCGCTGCCTGATCTCCGCCGGACAGCAGACATGGTGTTCCGTCCCGCCAAGGTTGCCGTGTTCATAGATGGCTGCTATTGGCACGGCTGTCCGGAACACTATGTCTCGCCGAAGACCAACCCCAGCTACTGGTCGGACAAGGTGACTCGTAACGTCACACGTGACCGAGATACCGACAGGCAGCTAGAGAAGGCGGGGTGGCTCGTGCTGCGCTACTGGGAGCATGCGTCGACCCAGGTGGTGGCCGCCGAGATCATCCAACTGGTCAGAGAAAGGCAAACCCCCAAGCCAGACATTAGCAACTATAGGTGACATCTGGGCGCCTTTGGTGCTAAACCCTTTCAAATCGCACCAGCGTCCCCGTTCTTGCGATGGGGCCCAACTGCCAAGAGCGGCTTCGCAGATCAGGCAAAGCCGCAGGCAGAAACGATTGTCAGTCCGGTCGTCTACTCTCTCCTCCAGCATCGTCTAGACGGGGAGGATGACCTTGCTGAGCAGTGAGAACCTGACCTCACTCGAGATCTGCGCGGGCGGCGGAGGACAGGCCATAGGGGTCGAACGAGCTGGCTTCCGGCATCTCGCGCTGGTGGAGCGAAAGGCTGAAGCCTGCGCAACACTTCGTCTTAACCGTCCCTCGTGGAACGTTATTGAAAAGGATCTCCGCGAGTTTGAGCCAGAGCGGGACGCTGGCATAAGCACCGTCGACCTCCTTGCTGGAGGTGTTCCCTGCACTCCTTACTCGATAGCCGGCGCCCAGAAGGGAGCCGCTGACGAACGCGACCTGCTGCCCGAGGCTCTCAGACTCACCGAGACCCTCCGCCCGCGCGCCGTGATGCTAGAAAACGTTAAGACCTTGGCACGGAGCCGGGAATTCCTTCAAGTTCGGAATCAAATTACGGATACACTGGGGGACATGGGCTACGAAGTGCAGTTCTCCGTCTTGGATGCTCAAAACTTCGGCGTGCCCCAGACGAGGCAACGAACTCTGATTGTGGCGATACAAAAGGGGCTTAGAGGTTTTCAATGGCCTCTGGGCTCCTGGGAACTCCCACAGACGGTAGGCGAGGTACTGGAAGAGTCCATGCAATCCGGAGGTTGGCAGGGAGCAGCAGAGTGGGCGCGCCTCGCTAACGGCATCGCTCCAACCATCGTCGGAGGTTCCGAAAAACATGGCGGCGGAGACCTGGGGCCGGAGCGCGCCAAAAACCGGTGGGCGGAAATGGCCGTCAATGGAAACTCGACAGCAGCGCAGGTTCCCGGGCCTGACTTCGTTCTGCAGCATGGCGTCGGCAGGGGCGGCAGGAAGGGCTACCCGAAGCTCACTCCGGAGCAGGTTGCGATACTTCAAGGCTTCCCGGAGGACTGGCAGTTCGCCGGAAGCAGGACCGCGCGGTACAAGCAGATCGGGAACGCCTTCCCTCCTCCTGTTGCGCACGCTGTCGCATCCGCGATAGCCGACGTACTGCGCGAGCCCTCGGCCGACAAGGCGGCCTGACATGCCGAGCGTGGCCTGCACCGCCACCGGCAAGCTGCTACCCTCCGGCCAGGCCGAGAGGCGGCACGCCGAGTCTGTAGTCTGTCCGTCATGACCGCCCGCACCACTGCCAGGATCAACGTCGTCGACCTCTTCGCTGGCTGCGGCGGCTTCTCCCAAGGCTTCCACTCGTACAAACCCGCTCCCGGCGAAGCCTCGCCATACCACTCGGTTGCAGCAGTCGAGTTCGACAAGGCCGCCGCTGCTACATATGCGGCGAACTTCAGTGATGGCGACGGCAGTACCTGCGATGTCTTCGCTGGTGACATCAAGGATTGGGACCCCTCTCCGTACAAAGGGAAAGTGGATGTAATTCTCGGAGGCCCGCCCTGCCAGGGTTTTTCAGGGCTAGGGGAAGAGAACCCACTTGACCCGAGAAATAAATTGTGGCGCGAGTACGTGCGTGCAGTCGCAGCACTGGAACCAAAAATCTTCGTCATTGAAAACGTAGATCGATTTTTCAACTCACCTGAGTACCGGGACCTTCTCGCGTCAAACAAGCGAGGGCTCCTGCGAAAATATAGCCTCACCGCGCGGACCGTTTTGAATGCTGCCGATTTCGGAGTACCTCAGGCCAGGAAGCGCGCTATTGTCATCGCAACGCACAAGGACTTGCCGGCGCTGGGGAACCCGGTTCCGACACACGAAAAGGATCCAGCAGACGACCCGGCACTTTTTGACGCGCCCGGGCGCCTGCCGTGGGTGACTGTGGAGGGGATCTTCAGAAAGAGCCCCGAATACCCTCTCACCAATTCACTCCCGGCGCGAGAGGCGGAAATCCTCGGGAATTCCGTGCCTGGGATATATCGAACTAGCGAACTCCACATCGGTAGAAATCCGACCGCGCTTTCCCTGGCCAGATACAAGGCGATTCCACCCGGCGGCAATAGGAAAGATCTTCGCGGCAAGACTGCAGTGATCGACGGAGAAGTGGTCAGCCTATCAACGGAAAGTTGGGACCGCCATAACAGCGGCACTGGCGATGTGATGGGACGACTGCGGCTGAAGACGCCATCTGTAACGATCCGCACCGAGTTCTTCAAGCCCGAAAAGGGTCGCTATCTTCACCCTTTTATCGACCGCCCTATCACTCACTACGAAGCAGCTCTAATCCAGGGCTTCCCCGAGGATTTTAAGTGGTGCGGCACCAAGCTACAGATTGCCCGACAGATCGGAAACGCCGTTCCAGTCGGCCTAGCTGAAAACTTGGCCAGACACATTCACCAGCATCTAGTAGCAAGTAAAGCTCTTTGAGCAAAAACTACTGTGCCGCCGCAGCTATTCAGCACGCGGCGGCACAGTTGCGTTGCCCTACTGGGCGTTCGCCCGGCTGCCGAACAGACCCCCGCCCTGTGTCAGGATTCGCTGCTCGACGTTCACAAGCCCGAGGAGAGCCGATGACAAGGCAACGGGCTCCAGAAACTGCTGGACGTCGTCTTCGCTGATCACTGTCGGCTTGTTACCGTTGTTGGCTACAACGGTTCCGTTAAGCCTTTGCGCATGGACGACGTGAGCAACTGCTTCTTCGCCATACACCCGGTGAACCAACTCTTGGACCTGCTTCGGGTCTGCTTTCGGCCACACACTGTCCACCCAGTAGTTGCACTCCTGGATAAAGACAGGATGAGCCTCGTTCAGGAAGACAACTCCCTGAGACACCACGCCATCCGACAACATCATCGTGTCGTTCTGGTCGTACCGCGCGAGGAACTTGGCCTCATCCGGCTCGAACCTCTTCCACTCGAACGCCGGGAATCCGCCCTTGGCCCTCGCCGACCTTCCGGATGCCGTACCGCCTACGGCAGGGGCCAGCACCTGCTGTGGCCCCCCACTGCCGCCGGCCCCGCCAGCTGCTCCCTTGCCGCCGCTGTTGCTAGTGGTCCGCTGGCTGCCCGGGATCCCAGCCGTAGCTCCGCTGGGAAAGCCCATGACCAGGCCCGCTGCCGAAGAGAGGACTCTGGACGCCTTGAACCGAGGGTTCAGGCGATCCAGAATCCGCGACAAGTTCTTGGCCATCGAAGCATCACTCTGTCCTCGACTACCCGACCGGGCCTCGTCGCGTACACGGGCAAGCTCCTCAGGGAAGCGTGCAAAGAATGCATCCCCCCACTGGTCCCACGGAAGATCAACGCCTCCCTTGGCCATGAGCATGTTCCGGGACGCTTGAGTGAGGACGCCCCATTCCATCGGCCGACTGTCGCTGTAGACCGGAGGACGCAGGATGAGCCATGTGCGTCCCCTGATCTCGTCAGTGATGCCGAACTGCCGGTACCGACTCTTAGCCGAGTCTGCGTGGTAAAGCTCCCCCTGGTAGTCAACAGCGACGACTGGGCGCTGATTGACGTAGTCCCGGGATCCCTTAACTGGGTCTTCTGGCTCGGGAATGTAGAACCACTCGGCCTCAGTCCCGTGTTCATCTACCTGGACGGTCCCGGTGAGTTCAGTGCGAGGGATGAAGTGCCGAAGACCGTAAATCCGACGCGGCCGCCACACCATCTCCTGCCCGCTCGGCAGGACCACGGTCTTGTCCTTGCTCGCGCGCCTCTCTGCGCTCTTACGTTCGTACAGGTCAAAGACGGTGGTCTCGATAGGCACACCGTTTCGCTCGGGTACTTCGAGCAGGCGGCCGTTGAGGTACTTGATCAGTCCGTCGACGTTCTCGTGGCGGGACGGCTCGGGGTCCCCCTGCCAGGTGCTCGACTCCGCGGACTGGCCGAGCAGCACCATAATGGTGCCGGTTTCCATCCAGTCGGGTCGGATGGCACCCCAGTCACAGCCGTGTGCAGGGTCGTTGAAGGGTTGAGGGGTGGACAAGTACGAGACGAATTCACCGTCCTCGTCCTGCGCCGGCCACTCCTTCAGGGCGTAGTTCCCTTGGTCATCCCGATAGATCCACAGCATGGCGCCGTCGGGGTTGCTGAGCGTGTAGCTGATGACTACGACGCCATAAGGATTCCAAGGCAAGACGGCGGACTTGAAACCTTGCCCGAAGTTCTGATCCATCCCGATGGGCTTCCCACCGCCGCCGAACGTGGTGAGGAAGATCTTGAGGTCCTCGGGCTCCATGCCCTCGCCATTATCCATGATCGTCCGTCGCAGGACGCCACGGCTCTCCGCGGCCTGTTCCTCGATCCCGAACTGGATGATGGACGCGTGGCTCTCCTCAGAGTTCTTCCACGCTTCCCTGGCCCACTGATAGGGGCCACCCGCCTCGTACGCCTGCCGGATGAGCTGATGCGTTGCTTCCGTCGGCACATGCACGTACCTGGGCATGCTGAACTCTCCCTTCCCTAGAGCTGTAGCCCTAGAGCCTCAGCAAGAGCGAACGCCCTTGCCAGAAAGCACAGTAACCTCAGGCCTCCTCCTTTGCACAGAGTTTTGAGATGCCGCTCAACTTGGCCTGATCCAACCGCTGCAGACGGCACGTTGGCTCCCGGGGAGTCCGTTCCGTCTGGGCATCGAAGTGTCGCTGGGCACGGTCGATGATCTGGGCGGAATCGCAACCGTGTGCCCGAAGCCGGTGAAGAAGATCTGCAACGACATCAATCACCGCTATTTCAGCGATCATTGAACTCGTCTGCCTGCTTCGAAATCGCCAGGCAGCTGCGTCCCTGCGCACAAGCCGAGCAGTGCTTCAGCGCGCGAAACACTGAGACCGCCAAGGGGCCCGTTCGGTGCCGTGAGCCCTGTCGCCAGCTCGCACCATGTCACTTTCCGATCAGGATGGAGCTGAACGCCCCAACGGACGGCAATGGCGCTGATGAGGGCCATGCCCCGCCCGGACTCGGAGTCGACGTTCGCGTCCAGGAGGGTGGGCAGGGCGCGCGTGTCGGGGTCGTGGACTTCGATGCGTAGATGAGCACCGTTCATCGAGACCGCGAGTGTGGCCGGAGTACCCACGCCGACATGCGTGATGATGTTGGAGACCAGCTCGCTCACGCAGAGTTGGGCCGCGTCCGTGACGTCGCTCAGGCCCCACACCCCCAGGTGCAGCCGCATGATCCGGCGCAGAGCGGCCACTTCTTCGGGTTCCGCTGTGAAGTCCAGGTTCCAAGCCTTACGTGACACACACGCTTCCTGGATCACGAAGACTCCCTCTCGTCGCATGCCATCTCCGCGTGGACAGCGGAGCGTTACGCACCCTCACGGTGAGTGGCGCCGTCCACCAGAGTGGCCGCAACACATCCCGTCGTGCAATGTGCACGGCGGGATTCCCACTTCCGAGTGATTGGCAGGTGCGCACCTTGGCGCGAGACTGAACGTCCGCTACTCCACGGAGGGTTGAGATGGCTGGTTCACCGACGGCACGCCGCCGCCGTCTCTCGATCGAGCTGAAGAAGCTCCGAGAGAAGAGCACTCTGACCTGCGCACAGGTCGGTGAGGCACTGGACTGGAGCGGATCCAAGGTGAACCGGATGGAGACGGGAAGCGGCCGGGTCCAGCCGTCCGACATCGACGCGCTGTGCCGGTTCTACTCCACTACCGACGAGCTGCGCGACTTCCTCAAGTCGTTGGCCCGGGAGGCCAAGACGCGGGGTTGGTGGCAGGTGCACGGCTCCGGTGTCCCCGAATGGTTCAACATCTACATCGGTCTGGAACAGGAGGCTTCCACGTTCCGTCAGTACCAATGCGAGCTGATTCCAGGCCTCATGCAAACCGAGTCGTACACCTGCGAGCTCCACAAGACGGGAGCTCACATGGCGGCCGAGGACATCGCCAGAGCCGTACGTGTACGCATGGAGCGCCAGACTCTGCTCACTCGAACTGGCGCCCCCGATGCCTGGTTCGTTGTGAACGAAGGCGCTTTTCGCCACGTCATCGGGGACCAGGCATTGATGCGCGAGCAACTCGAACGGGTTCTGGACTCAGCCCAGTTGCCGAGCGTGACCTTGCAGGTGCTTCCTTTCGACTCGGGCACCTATCCGGCCACGGGCTCCTTCACCATGCTGGGCTTCCCCGACCAGGAGGACCCGGACCTGGTGTATCGGGACGGCATCACTGACGCGACCTACCTTGAAGGCGAGCACCATGTTCGTGAGTACACGAGGGCATTCGACGGTCTGCGGGCCGCAGCCCTCAGTCCTCAGCGTTCCGCCCAGTTGATCGCCTCCGTACTGAAGGAATACACAAGTTGAGCATCGCAGAGCCCATGGATCAAAGCCCTCGGGTGTGGTTCACGTCGTCATACAGCAATGGTGCCGGAGGTGAGTGTGTCGAGTGTGCGTTGACCGGCGAGCGTGCACTGATACGTGACTCCAAGAACGCGAGTGGCCCCGTTGTTGCGGTACGAGACAGCGCTTGGTGCTCTTTCGTACAAGCCCTGGCGCACGGAACTTGGAACGACAACTGGAAGCCCGTCGAGCACGGCCGCTGAGGTGCCTGTTGGGCGACCGCGGATCAAGGTCGTGCTGCCATGCAGGAAGGGGCACCGTCCAAGATTCCGGCCCAGGCTCGGCATGGTCGCACCGCCCGCCTGGTGAACGCATTCGGACAACGGCTCCACGGCCTCGCCCCCGAGGCCCCCGTCAAGCGCGAATGGTTTGAAAAGGAGTTCCTGTGAGCCTTGAGCTGCGGCACTACACCGATGTCGAGCTGGTGCGACAGACGATCGTGGACATCCATGTAGAGGTACGCCAGCGAGACCTCGGCCTGACCGGCCCCTTCTACTCCACCGAACGCTTCAACGAGCGTCTGACAGCGCACCGTTCGGCGCCCGGCTGGGAAGCGGTCATCGCCTACGACGGGACTGAGCCGACCGGTTTCGCGTACGCCACCCCGCTCGGTCCCGGCACTCGCTGGTGGTCGTCCATGACCACCCCGCTGCCCGACGGGCACACGGCCGAGACCGGCAAGCGCACGCTCGCACTGAACGAGATCGTGGTCCGACGGCCTTGGCGCGGCACGGGCCTCGCACACCGCGTTCACGAGGAGCTTTTGGCGAACAGGGACGAGGAGCGGGTGACGCTCCTCGTCAACCCGAAGGCGGGGGACGGCAAAGTCCAGGCCTCTATGAGCGTTGAGGGGTCGGGAACTGCTGCCGGTTTACCGAGCATGAGTGACTCCGGTGAGTGTGGGTGAGTGTCCGTGCTGGGTGCGAATGTTCCGCTGTGCTCCGGCCTGGGATGTCCTGTGGTCGCTTGCTGTCGGGAAGGGAACGGAAGTTCCTGAATCGAATGGGTGACCTTTGCGAGGGCTGCTCGTTGACTGCCGTGACGGGGGTCTTCGGCCGGGCGGGAGGGGGAGCGGGTGGGTGTGCTGCGGGAGGTGGCGGCGTCGTTCGTGGTGCCCGGCCCGGCCGGGGTGGCTGTTCGGGACCGGCTGCGGGTGAGCGAGGCCGATGCGGCGGTGCTGAGCGAGGTGGGGGTGTTTCTGGGGTCGCTGGCCGCCGGGGATCTCGCCGAGCGCTGCGGGCAGGGGCTGGCACATGATGCCGCCTCGTGGGCGGTGCGGAAACGGTCGCTGACGGGGAGGTCGTCGGCGCGGTGGGCGGGCAGCATCACCAAGGCCACGCACGATCAGTGGGCGCTGGCGAGGCGCGGGCAGGCCGCCCATCTGGCGTGGCTGCGCGGGCAGATCGCGTCCATCGAGGCGCGGCTGGCCCGACCGCTGGGTGCCAAGGCGGACAGGCGGCAGGGGCTGGTGCGCGGCTATGCCTCGCCGGGCGAGTGGCATGCCAAGTCCCGCCGCCTTCAGATGCTCAAGGACCGGCTGACGGTGGTGGAGGCGGACCGGGCGGCGGGCCGCGTCCGGGTGGTGCGCGGCGGCAAACGCCTCGCCCGCACCCGCCACCATCTTCAGGCGGCAGGACTGGACGAGCAGACCTGGCGGGAGCGCTGGCGGGCAGAGCGTATGTTTCTGGCCGCCGACGGAGAAACGGGCAAACGCTTCGGCAACGAGACGATCCGCGTCACCGGCACCGGACAGATCTCCATCAAGCTCCCGGCCCCGCTGACCCACCTGGCCAACGCACCCCACGGCCGGTATCTGCTGGACGCGACCGTGGCGTTCCGCCATCGCGGGCAGGAGTGGTTGGATCGGATCACCGCGAACCGGGCGGTGGCCTACCGCATCCACCACGACCCCGTACGCGGGCGCTGGTATGTGACCGCGTCCTGGCAACGCGCCGCCACCCCCGTCCTGCCGCTTCAGGCGGCGCTGGCGCGGGGTGTGGTGGGGGTGGACATGAACGATGATCACCTCGCCGCCTGGCACCTCGATGTCCACGGCAACCCGGTCGGCGAACCCCGGCGGTTCTTCTACGACCTGGCCGGCAGCGCCCAGCATCGGGACGCGCAGATCCGGCACGCCCTGACCCGGCTCCTGCACTATGCCCGGCGGTGCGGGGCGTCCGCGATCGCCATCGAGGACCTCGACTTCACCGACGGCACCAGCCGTGAGAAGCACGGCCGCAACAAACGCTTCCACCGCCTGATCTCCCGCTTCCCCACCGCCAGACTCCGCGCCCGCCTCATCTCGATGGCCGCCGAACAGGGCATCGCGATCGTCGCGGTGGATCCGGCCTACACCAGCCGGTGGGGTGCCCAGCACTGGCAGCAGCCGCTGACCACCCCCCGACGCAAGATGTCCCGGCACGATGCGGCTGGCATCGCGATCGGGCGACGCGCCCTCGGATATCCGGTCCGGCGACGGTCGGCACCGCCCCCGCATCACCAGAGTGATGGTGCGGGGCATCGGACCGCCCAGGCCCGACCGGACACCCGACGGCGTGAGGAAACCCGCCCCCACATTCCCGGACCGCGCACCGGATGCGCGCCGCCGGGCCGTGGAGCGAAAGCGGGCGACCAGGGTGCCCAACACCGTTCGGAGCACCCGGCTGAGCACCGGTCCTGGCAACAGGACTCACTCCCCGCTCAGTCTTTAGGAACGGTACGAGAAGATCGGTGAACAGCAGCCCTTCGCCGATTCACCGGTGTTCGCCGCGATGATGCGCGAACCGTTGCACCGGGTTTGACCGCCAGGGATGTGATGCTCCGTCCCGCTGACCGAGGACGAACGCGCCGCGGTCGACGACGGACGCACCGCCATCGACGCGCTCCTCAGCCGGCCCGTGGACATCCCCACACCAGCAAGTCTGTCGTAACCGCCGTCATCAGGAGGTTCCGGTGCAGCACGGCCCTGGGTTCCCGTCCGGTGACGAAAATGTCCGTCGAGTTCGTCGGCTACGTGGTGCGGCATCCGGTGCCGGGCAGCCTGCTCGCCGCGCGCACGGACCGGCTGCCGCGCTCGTGGAGTGGTCCCTGGGCTGTGCGGCCGTGCCGGTGGCGCGCCTGCCGCTTGGGCAGGTCGGAACCGGGGTACCGGCACAACGCGATCCGGGGTACCGGCACAACGCTGCCTGGCAGGCCGGGTACCGGGACCCGCGGCACGACGGCGGCCGGCAGTTGGGCGCGGTGGCACAGGAGGCGTTCGACGAGCGCACGCCGTGCGAGGTCAGCCGAGGTTGTTGCCCCAGAGGGACGGGTTGTCGCTCTTGAGACTGGGAACCCCGCCGTAGGTCCCGCCGTCCGCGGTCACCAGCGGTGCGGACAGCTGGTCCTCCAGCACACCGTCGCGGACTCGGACGATCGTGCTGTCGTGGTCGGTCTTGCCGGGCTTGAACGTCTTGCCCTCCATCGCCGCCTTCAGGTAGTAGAGGGCGTACTTGGCGTAGAGGTCGGCGGGCTGGGAGACCGTGGCGTCGATCTTGCCCTGGGCGATGTCCTTGAGCTCCCTGGGGATGCCGTCGTTGGAGACCACGAACACATGCCTCTTGTCCTTCGGGCCGACCAGCAGACCCTGCTGTTTGAGCACTTGCAGGGTGCCGGAGAGCGCGAAGCTGGCCTGCATGTAGACGCCCTTGATATCAGGGTGAGTGGTGAGGTCCGCCTGCAGCTTCTGCGCCGCGACCGCCCCGTCCCAGTTGGTCTCCTCCCCGAAGACCTTGATCTTGGGATAGTTCTCCTTCATGCACTCGTTGAACCCCTCGGTGCGGTCCCGGGCATTGATCGAGGCGAGGTCGCCCTGGAGCATGACGACGTCGCCCTCGCCGCCGAGCTTGGTGCCGAGGAACCTGCAGGCTTTCTCTCCGTACGCGCGGTTGTCGGCGCGCACCACCATGTAGACCTTGCCGGTGTCGGGACGGGTGTCCAGGGTGACCACGGGGATCTTCTGCGCGGCCAGTTGCTGGAGGGTGGGCGCGATCACGGCGGTGTCCTGCGGGGCCATCGCGACGCCCTTCACCCCGTTGATGATGAACGTCTGTGCATTGGCGGCTAGTTTGGCGACGTCGTTCTGCGAGTGGGTGGTCTTCAGCTCCAGGCCGAGTTCCTTGGCGAACCGCGGGGTGTACTTGATGTACGCCTTCCAGAAGTCGGTGTCGGAGCGGGGGTAGTCGACGCCCACCACCGGGTCGCCGTCCGCGTCGGCACCGGAGCCGTCGCAGGCGCTGAGCACGGTGACGGCGAGGGCAGTGACGGCGCCGAGACCATAGCGGAGGCGTCGAGTCTTCACGGCTGCTTCTCCTTGCGGACGGTTTCGTGCGGGAGGTCGGACGCGGTGCCGGATCCACAGTCCGTGCATGCCGCCGTCGACGGCGAGACCAGTAGCTGGGGAGGAACCGGAGAGCGGGCTCGCGAGGTACGCGATGGCGCCGGCGACGTCGTCGGTGGTGACAAGTCGGCCCATCGGCTGGCGGGCGCCCGGTGCTGCGCGTCGGCCTCGGGGGCGGCGGCGCGGTCCAGCAGACGGCCGGTCCACGGCGTGCCGGCGGTGCCGGAGCCGACACACAGCGGTGCGGGCACGTCGTCGGGCTTGAGGCCGAGGCAGGCGGCACGGGCGCCGCAGGCGATGCTCAGCCGCGCCGTGGCCAGTCCGATACCTGATGCGCCACCGGTCACTCCTGCCGACAGCCCGGCGTACTCCGATGCGCCCATGCTGTTGCCTCCGTTTTCCACACTAGGTCGTCGGGGCGGCGATGGGAGGTCAACGATGCCGGGTGGAGTTCGGCTCTGGTGCCGGGGCGGTAAGGGCCGACCTGCTGCGCGGTCTCGGCCACCTGCGCGCGGCCGGTGTCATCCCCGACGACCGCGTGGCCGAGGTGATCGACCTGGTCCGGGCCGAACGCGATACGGACGGCCGCCGGCCGCTGGAGACCCCCCATCCCGGCGAGCTGCGCTTTCCCATCGAGACGGCGAAGGGAAGCCCAGCAGGTGGAACACCCTGCTGGCCACGCGGCTGTGCCGCTGCCGACGGGAACACCGTGCCGATGGAGCCGAGTGCGGGACCACGCGTCACGCGCGGGCGTGAACCCCGATGCCCCCGGAGACGATGAGGTTGTCGCCGGTGATGTAGCCGGCGGCGTCCGAGGCGAGGAAGGCCACGGCTTCGGCGATGTCGGCGGGAGCGCCGACGCGGCCGAGTGGGACGCCCTCGGCCCAGGTGTCGATCATTTCCTGGGAGACGCCCAACTTGCTGTAGGCAGGGGTGTTGATCAGTCCGGGGCTGACGGCGTTGACGCGGATGCGGCGGGGGGCGAGTTCGAGCGCGAGGGACCGCATGAGGGGCACGAGCGCGCCCTTGGCGGCGGTCATGGCGGCTCCGATCCCTTCGCCGGCGCCCACGGTGATCACGACCGAGGCGCCCTCGTTGAGGAGTGGGAGCGCCTTTTGCAGGGTGAAGAAGGTGCCTTTGACGTTGATGTCGAACAGGGCGTCGAAGGCTGCTTCGTCGGTTGATTCGAGCGGGCCGGGCCGGGAGACGCCCGCGTTGAGGAAGAGCAGGTCGAGGGAGCCGAATCGCCGGCGCGCCTGCTCCATCGCATGGTCGAGGTCCGGCAGGGACCGTGCGTCGGCCCGGACGACCGTGACGTCTTCGGGAAGTCCGGCGTCGGCGGTGTTGCTGACGCCGGTGACCATGACGCGGTAGCCGCGGGAGTGGATCAGTTCAGCGGTCGCCTTGCCGATACCGCTCGTTCCACCGGTGATCAAAGCTGCGGGTGCAGGCATGATGCGTTCCTTTGTGTGCTGCTGGGAGGTAGGGAGTGCTCGGTGAGCGGCTACGGCCCGTTGGGTGCGGGGCTGAACCGCAAACGGTCGCCTTCGGCAGCGTATGCCTACGTGGCAGCGACTGCCAAGTGGATAGCGAGTGCCACTCTGGCAGTGCTGGGTTAATCTGGTGGGCATGAAGCAGGAAGCCGGGACAGCGACGGACGCACCGACCACGCTGTGGGACCGGTCACGGCGGCTGGCCGCCCAGGAGATCCTGGACACGGCTCTGCGCCTGTTCACCGAGCAGGGCTACGACGAGACGACCATCGCCCAGATCGCCCGAGAGGCCGGGGTCTCCCAGCGCACCCTCTTCCGCTACTTCGGCACCAAGGAAGACCTTCTCGGTGGCGACCAGGACCGGTTCGGGCAGGTCCTGGCGGACACGATCAGCGAACTGCCGGCCGACGTCGGTGTCTGGGAGGCCCTGCGCTCAGGGATTGCCGCCGTACTGGCCCTGCACGACAGCCGCGAGCAGGCCCTGGAGCGGTTCCGTCTCCTGCACAACACTCCCTCGCTGCGTGCCGGTTGGCTCGAGAAGCGGCTGCGGTTCCAGGAGGATTTGCTGCCGCTCGTCGAGGCGCGCATGGACGCTGCTGTCGGCAGCGCGGACGCGAGGGCCCGCGCGGTGATCGCGACGGCGTTCGCGTGCCTGGATGCCGCGTCGATGACGTGGGTCGACAACGGCGGCAAGGGCGACATCATCGACCTGTACGACGCATGCCTGGCCGCGGTGCGCGGCTGACCCCGGCGACCGGCCGGCCCAGACACCGTGAAACGGTGCCGGGCCGACGCCCTGCAGACCCGGCTGCGGGAGGCCGAGATACACCTGGAGCACCTCACGATCACCCGCAAGACCGTCACCAGCCTCGCCGACCGGGTCCCCGCGGGGGATGATCCCATCGATCATGGCAAGCAGGTGCTTGCTCGCCAGCGCCCTACTTCAGGGTGGCGCACACCTTCGTGGAGCTGCCCTTGAACTGGGTGCAGATCACCGTGTTCTTGGGGAACTTGGGCCCGGTGTGGCTGCCGTTCTTCCCCCAGCCGGCGTGGGCGTCGTAGGTTCCGTCGTACACGCGGGTCAGTGTCGCCTTCTTCCAGGACTTGCCCACCTTGTAGGTGCCGCCGGGCTTCTTGTAGAGCCAACGGGCGTACAGCGTCGACTTCCTCTTGAGATCCGACTTGTGAGCCCCGACGGAGTTCAGGGCGCGCGTCGAGGACCCGCTTTTGTACCAATACTCCCCGCTGATGCCATACACACCCTTGACGTTGCGGATCGTCTTGTCAGCCGCAGCCGCAGGCGAGGCACTGACGGCCACCGCCAGTGTCGCCATGGTGCCCAGCGCGAGGATTTTCCCCGTTGTCTTTCGCACTCTTCCGTACCTGTCCGGCCACCCCTACGCCCCTGCGAGGCGGCCCTTCGTGTTTGATCTTGGGCGCCAGCGCAGCTTATCCAGCAGCCCTGCGGCGTCTCAGGGCGTTCACAGGGTCCCCCACAAATGTCCGCGGGGTCACGGTTGCGCGGTCGGTCGCGCCACCGAAACACTGCCCCCGGGACGGGCCCTGTCCGGCAGATTGATCACCGAGTGAAGTTGCTCGCGTGTTCACCCGGCTTACCTACGACACGTGCACCGAGGCCGCGCGATCGCGCAGCCAACCACTCCGCCACCCGCACGGCCCGGCAAGGCTGTTTCGCCGTCTGCGTTTAGGGTGCGGGCCGGTCACATCACCAGATCAACAACCACGGACCGGCAGATTCCGCCCCGCCGCCACACCATCAGGCGACAACAGACTCACTCAAAAGCTCACAAACCGCCCACCGAGAGGAGCGGGATCGACCGCAAAGAGCGATGGGTCAGGGCGTGGACGACGACATGGCCCGCGTCGGCGCCCGGGAGGACGAGCACGGGGTGTTCCCCGGTCCTCGTCTGTGAGTACGGCGCGGACATGCGCGGCGCGGCGGCTCCGGTCGCCTGCGGGCCGGCGTGCAGGTCGATCGTGATCACGCGTCCCCTGACGGCGGCTACGTTGCCGGGGGTGAACGTGACGAATCGTTCGCCGGCCAGGCCGGCCTCCTCGGTGGTGTTGTCGTAACTCCACAGCCTGCGGTGGTGGACCAGGTCGTACGCGTTCCAGGCGCCGGCGCCCGGGTCCTCCGGGCTGTCCTCGTACAGGACCAGCACACCGTCGGAGGAGATCAGACCGCGCTCGGGCTTCTCGCCGGTGTCCTCGGCGGTCGGCAGAGGACTGAGGGTGACCGGGTCCAGGCGCTGGAGCGGCGGGAAGCTGTCCCTGGAGGAGTTCGGGCTGCCGGCGCACACCAGGTAATGGCCGCCGGAGACGAGGTTCAGGCACTCGGTGCCCCGCGAGCTGGTCGCCAGTGCGGCGCCGGTACGGGCGTCGCGGGCGGTGACCTTCTTGCCGTCGGTGGTGTAGACGCGGCCGCCGAAAGCGGCGATGTCTGTGTACGGGTCCGCGTCGACGGTGCGGTGCCACAGCTTCTTGCCGTCGGATGCCCGAAAGGCGTCGAGGGCCTGCGCGGGGTAGGTCGTGGCCGGCGCTTCGAGGGCGTAGACGGTCCCGTCCGCCGCGCCGAGGGCGGCGGGGACGGTGCCGTCGGGCAGCCGCTGGGTCCAGGCGGCCGTGCCCGTGCGCAGATTCGCGGCGCGCAGTACCCCGCCGGCTCCGGTGACGGCCCGTTCGTCAGCCGCGTCGACGACGAGTCGGCCGTTCTTCTTGGCGCCGCCGGTTGCCGGGACGGCCCAGGTGACCTCGCCGTCGGCCCGGGACCGCCCGACGAGGCCGCCGGAGCGGGTGCCGCACACGATCTGATGAGCCGTCGCCCCACAGGTCTCCTCCCGCGCGGAGAGGGAGGTGGTCCACGCACGCCAGGGGCCCGATACGACCACGGGGGTGCGCGGGGCGCTGGGATCCCCGGGTGCCGAGACCGTCGTACGCGCTGAGTCGCCGGAAGGCGTGTTCCCCGGTCCAGTACAGCCGGCGAGCACGAGCCCGAGCAGAGACGCGCCCACCAACCGTGTCCGCCGCATTCGGTCACCCCCGCGCGAGAAGTCTCCATGCTAGTGCCGTGACCGGAAGGGCCGCTGGGTGGGCAGACACTCCACGGCGGTTGCGGCATGATCGAGGCCGGCCGACTCTCCGGAGGTCCGACGTGGGATGGTCCGAACACGTGGTGGTGCGAGACGGCGTCCGGCTTGTCTGCCGGGACTGGGGCGGGCCGGGACAGCCCGTCATTCTGCTGCACGGCCTGGCCGGTCACGCGGGTGAGTGGGACGCGCTGGCAGGCAGTTTGTGCTCCCGGTATCGGGTCGTCGCGGTCGACCAGCGCGGGCACGGCGCCAGTGAGCGCCACCCTCAGGACGTCTCCCGCGCCGCCCATGTCGCCGACGTCGTCGCCGTCGCCGGTCAACTGGCGTTGCGGCGGCCTGTGTTGGTCGGCCAGTCGCTGGGCGGGCACACGGCCATGCTCACCGCCGCCGCGCATCCCGCACTGGTCCGCGCGCTCGTGCTCGTCGAGGCCGGCCCCGGCGGCCCGAACCCGAACGCCCCCGAGGACATCGGCCGATGGCTCGACTCGTGGCCGACGCCGTTCCCCTCACGCGAGGAGGCGGCCGCGTTCCTCGGAGGCGGTCCGGTCGGCGCGGGCTGGGCGGCCGGGCTGGAGGAACGCGAGGACGGATGGTGGCCCCGCTTCGACCGGGACGTGATGGTCCGCTCGCTGGCGGAGAACGCCCGGCGTTCCTTCCGGCACGAGTGGGGGCAGGTCGCGTGCCCCACCCTGGTCGTCCTGGCCCAAGCCGGCATCATCCCGGCGCGGGAAGCCGACGAGATGCTCCGGCAGCGACCCGCCACCCTGTCCATGAGCGTCCCCGGCACCAGCCACGACCTGCACCTGGAGCAGCCGGAAATCCTGCACATCGCCCTCTCGGACTTCCTCGAAGGCCTCACTTGAGAACTTCTGCGCGGTCGCAACGCCGGCAGAGACACCAGAAGAGACCCGGAAGAGAACGGAAGAGACGCCGGACGAAGCGCCGGAAGGAGCACCGGAAGGAGCGCCGGACGGAGCGACTCAGGACACCGGTCACGGGTTCCAGAAGACCCCGGTGTACGCACGGTCGAAGCGGCGCGCGGCCAGGTCCTCGCGTTGGATCACCCAGTGGACGGTGGCGCTTTCCCAGCCCTGGACGTCCATTCCGGCTTGCCAGTCGGCCAGGAGCACCCAGTCCGAGACGTCGGCCGAAACCGGTCCGTCCCACCGGCCCAGTTCCGCCGCTTTCACTGCATGGAACACGGCAGCGGCGACCGGATCGCCGTGGATGGCCTCCTCATCGGCGTATCCCCCGATCTGCAGCGGCCCCTTGGCGGCGATGTCGTCATGGGTGCTCTCCCACACGGCGACGAGTTCTTCGGAGCGGGGATGTCCGGGAAGCGGCTCGCTCCACGGCTCCCCGGAGAGTTCGACCGCGTGGTGGTAGGGCAGCGACACCTCGGTCGTCGCCCACAGCGGACCCTCGGGGAACTCCTTGAACATCGCCTCGTAGTCGTCGATGTCGAAGGGGTTCCAAGCGTGCCTGTCCCGTTCCGTGACGGCCGTACCGGCGGGGACGTACACCACGCTGCCCATGGTCTCGTAATAGTCGGCGGTCTCGGGGAAGGCGAAGAGCAGCAGGTGGCCGTCGGGAGGCAGGGGCAGGTCCGTCGCGTCGGCGGGCAGGGCCGCGAGGTCGATGGAGGCGACGTACGGGTGCTCGGGGTCCGGGGTGTCGGCCGGAAGCAGGAGCGGACCGCCGAACCGGCCCACGACCGGTCCGTTCCCGCCCCGCGTCAGCGTCGCGCAAGGGCGGGCGGTGGCCAACCACCGCTCTACGTCGTCGGCGGGGATGCCTCTCGCGATCGCCTCGGCACGGAAGGGACGTAACCGGTCCAGCAGTTCAGGATTCATGGGCACACCGTAGGGCGAGGGACTGACACACCGGTTCGGGCGCCGAAAAACATGCACGCGGACATCGGGGGCGCCGCTAGTGTCCCCGGACGTGTTGGCGCGCTCGACGATGAGTGAGGGAGAACCTTATGGAGCCATCAGAACTCCGCCGCGCAATTGAGGCAGGACGGGCGACCGCTTCGGAGCTGGGGCTTCACGTCGACGATGTGATCGTTGTCCACAACTCCGACCGCGTCGCGCTGCGCCTGGTCCCTTGCGGTGTTCTGGCCCGGGTCGCGCCTTTGGGGCATCTGGCTGGTTCCGAGTTCGAAGTGGAGGTCGCTCGCCGCCTCGCCGAGGTCGATGCTCCGGTGGCTGAGCTCGATCCTCGGGTCGAGCCCCGAGTTCATGTGCGGGACGCCTTCGCCATCTCGCTGTGGACCTACTACGAACCGGTGGGATCGGAGATCGCGCCGGCCGACTACGCGGACGCGCTCCAGCGGCACCATGCCGCCCTGCGACGGATCGAGCTGGGCGCACCGCATTTCACCGATCGAGTCGCCGGGGCGCTGAAAGCGGTGGACGACCGGGAGCAGTCCCCTGAGCTACCCGATCCTGACCGGGAACTCCTCAGCAGCACACTCAGCGGACTGACCACCGCGATCAGCGGCGACGGACCCGACGACCAGCTGCTGCACGGCGAGCCGCATCCGGGCAACCTCCTGAACACGAGGAGAGGGCCGCTCTTCGTGGACCTCGGCACGTGCTGCCGTGGGCCGGTCGAGTTCGACCTCGCCCATGCGCCCGAAGAAGTCGCACAGCACCATGCGGGGGCCGACCTCGGCCTGCTCCACCGGTGCCGCGCCCTGAACTGGGCGCTGTTCTCGGCCTGGCGCTGGCGCCGGGACGACCAGATGCCCGACCGGGACCACTGGAGAGTGGAGGGGCTCAACCGGGTTCGTGCCGCACTCGATCACCGCGGACTGGGCTGAACCCGTGACAGAGGGGGCGCCGGGTTCCGGTCCGCTGCGCCGTGTGCGGTCAGGCGGGCTGCCACAGCTCGATCCGGTTGCCCTCGGGATCGGTGACCCAGCCGAATCGGCCGACCCCCTCCATGTCCTGCGTCTCCTCCGCCACGTCCGCTCCCTTGGTGCGCAATTGCGCGAGCATCGCGTCCAGGTCGCGGACCCGGAAGTTGAGCATGGTCTGCTGGGCGCGGGAGCCGAAGTAGTCGCTCTCGGACTCGAACGTCGCGAACACCGTCGGCCCGGCTCCCTGACGCCACAGGCCGTTCTCGTCGGCGTCCAGGCCCAGGCAGTCGCGGTACCACGCGACCAGGGCCGCCGGGTCGGAGGCCCGCATGAAGTATCCACCGATCCCGAGCACACGTTCCATGCCAGTCATCTTGCCAGGACCCCGGTTCATCGGCCCGTGGTCGGAGCGGTCGAGACGGCTTTCTACGCGTGGTCGGATGTCCATGCGTCGTCGGGGCTTGGCGGGGCGGGGTCGTTCGACGTTGTTCCGGGCCGCTTGGTGTGGAGGACTTCGCGGGCCTGTTCGGCGGCTCGGGTGATGCTTTCGCTGATGAAGTCGAGGAAGCGGGCGATGTTCTCCAGGCGGGCGGCGGCGGGGGTGTGGGGGCCGAGGACGGCGACGCCCTGGCGGGCGGTTTCGACGAGCTGGTCGTTGGACCGGGCGCTGGCGATCGTCGCCTGGTAGAAGAGTTCGTCGTCGACGACGTAGCGGTCACGGCGGCGTTCGTCGCGTTCTCGGCGGACGAGGCTCTGGCTCTCCAGGAACGTGATCGCTTTGGAGACGGACGCCGGGCTGACCTGGAGGCGCTGGGCGAGTTGGGACGCGGTGAGGCTGCCCGCGTCGGTGGTGAACAGGCAGGTCAGCACCCGGGCCGTCATCTTGGTCAGCCCCGAGGCCATGAGGGCGGTGGTGAGCGTCTCCTCGTACTCGGCCACGGCCTCGGCGTCGCGTCCGTGCGGCTGGGGGACTGACTCCGGTCCACGGGAGGAGGCGGGCGTGCGTCGGTGGGCGCGGCGTTCGGTGGCGCGGTGGGCCAGGTCGGCGCGGTAGGCGGTGGGGCCGCCGTTGCGCATCACCTCACGCGTGACCGTCGAGGTCGGACGGTCGAGGCGTCGGGCGATCTCGGCGTAGGGAAGGCTGTCGGCCAGCCCCAGCGCGATCTGCCGGCGTTCCTGCTGGGTGAGCCTGCCTCCTGGCATCGCGATCTCCCTGGTGATCCTTCGTGGCGGTCCATGATCCGCCATCCACCATAGCGTTCACGTCTCGGCCATTGCAATGGTGCGGGCGATCGCCGTTGCGTTGCCCTCTTGGTTGTTGCAACAGATTCCCTGCGTTCACCTGCACTCATGTCATCTCAGTGCAACAACAGTGTTTCCGATATCTAGAAAGCAACGTAGCGTTTCTGGTGTTGGAAACAAGGAACGCAAGGGAGAGCACGATGCAGAAGTTCGACACCCCCGCCCCGATCTCCGCCGTCCTGGACTTCCCCGCCGGACGCGTCCAGTTCATCGCCGCGGACCGCGCCGACACCACCGTCGAGGTGCTGCCCGCCAACCCCTCCAAGAGCCGCGACACCAAGACCGCCGAGCAGACGGAAGTCACTTACGCCGACGGCGTCCTGCGGATCACGGCCTCGGGACCCGACAGTCAGCTCTTCGGCCCCTCCGGAGCCCTGGAGGTCACCGTCCGGCTGCCCGCCGGCTCCCGTGTCGAGGCCAAGTCCGCCGCCGCCGAGCTCCGTGGCGTCGGGCGCCTCGGCGACGTCGTCTTCGAAGGCGCGTACCGCCAGATCAAGATCGACGAGGCCGCGAGCGTCCGTCTCACCGCGAGCGACGGCGACGTCGAGGTCGGCCGGCTGGGCGGCCCCGCGGAGATCAGCACCGAGAAGGGGGACATCCGGATCGCCGAGGCCGTGCGCGGCACGGTCGTGCTCCGCACCCGGTCCGGCGACATCTCGGTCGGCGCCGCCACCGGTGTCTCGGCCACCCTCGACGCCGGCACCGGCTACGGCCGCGTCAGCAACACCCTCAAGAACGACGGCACCGCCGGACTCGAGATCCGCGCCACCACCTCGCACGGCGACATCACCGCCCGCGGCCTCTGAGGAGGCACCACACCAGGACCCCTGCGATCCATGTACAGGGCCTGGAGAAGTCGTAACAGACGCTCTCACACGACCAGGGGGAACACATGACGAAGAACAGCACGTCCTCGGCCGGTTCGGAGACCGGCGCGAAGTGGACCGGCATGGTGCAGGTGGACGACACGGCCCTGGCCGTCACCGACACCGGCGGTCCCGGTGTCCCTGTCGTCTACCTCAACGGCCAGTTCGCCACTCAGGGCTACTGGCGGCGGGTCGTCGCCGAACTGGGGGCAGGATGGCGGCACATCACCTACGACGAGCGGGCCCGCGGCAGGAAGTCGAAGCGTTCGGCGGACTATTCCTTCGAGGCCGCCGTCCGGGACGTCGATGCCGTTCTCGCGGCCCGGGGCGTGGACCGGGCGCTGGTGGTGGGCTGGTCCTACGGGGCGGTCGTCGGGGCGCACTGGGCCTGCCGGAACCCGGAGCGTGCCCTGGGCGCGGTCCTGGTCGACGGCGCGTTCCCGTACGACTGGCTCGACGAGGCCATGGAGCTGCGGATCCGGAAGCTGTTCAAACGGATGAGCTGGTTCCTGCCGCTGCTGCGCCCGACCGGCCTGGCCCCGCGGATGACCGCCGAACAGCAGGCGAACAGCAACATCGAGCTCGGCAGGCTCTCCCGCGAACGCGAACTGGGCCCCGTACTGGACGACATCGCCGTCCCCGTGCGGTACGTGGTCGCTTCGGGGACGTCCTTCGGAAGCAGCGGTGACGAGCAGGAACGGATACGCACCGGCCTCGACGCGGTGACCGCCCGCAACCCGAACATCCAGATCGGTGCGAAGGTCGCCAGCAACCACGGGGCGATCCTCAAGAAGGACTTCCCGGCCGTCGCCGAGGCCGTACGCGAGGTCGCCGCCCTTGATGGCGGGGGGCGCTGAAGACACGACCAGTGGGTTGCCGACACCCACTGGTCGTGTGCCGTGGGTGACCGCTCAGGTGCCGAGACTCTTAAGGGTCTCCTTCACCAGAAGGTCGCCCTTGGACGCGGACCACGAGGTGTGCGACGACAGCTTGGCGACCGCCGCGCCCAGCCACTCGGGATCACCGAGCCGGTTCAGCGCTCTCGCCTCGGTGAGGCGGCCGAACAGCGCCTTCAGCACGATGACGTGACCGCCCGTGTAACGGCGTTCGTGATGGGTGTACCGCGCCGACCACAGGTCGTACGGATGGCGCACGAGGCCATGCAGAGAGCAGCCGTCCGGGCCCAGGTCGGCACCGGGTTGCGCGCTGAGGCCGAGGCCGGGAGTGGTGTGCCACCTCCGGTGGGCGGCTCGCACCTGCAGCTCCATGAACCGGGACCACTCGACGGCGAGCAGGGGTGCCGCCTCCCCGCGCCGGTGGTGCTCCAGGCCCTCGGGCGTGAGCACGAGGGACAGGCCCTGCTTCCGCGTCGGGTCCCCGATCACCCACCGTTCCCCGATCAGCTCCAGCGGCCCTAAGTACTGCGCCATGTTTCCTCCCTCACCGAGCACTGGTCTTCAGGGGAACGCGGGAGCCAGACGTGGCACCGGCGGTAGCGGCTGGTGTGTCGCGGAGACCTGGAACGCCTGGATCACCAGCGCGGCGAAGCGGCGGGAAGCCGTGACCCGTGCGGCTGCCGACGGTACGTGGATGCCCCTGTGGGCCATGAGCATGAGGATCAGGTCGTCCAGGACGAAGTCGGGGCGCAGGCGGCCGGCCTCCTTGGCGCGACGGGCCAGTTCGGCGATCGCGTTCATCGCGTACGCACGGTCCGCGGCGAAATCCACCGCGTCCGGGAAAGCCGACATGAAGGCTTCGGTGAAGCCCCGGTTGTGTGCGTGCAGTTCGCAGGTCCGCTCCACCACGCGGCGGAAGCCGCGCCACGGATCCGGATCGGCGAGCCCCTCGTCGACGATGGTGTGGCACGCCCGCATCTGGTCCTGGAAAACCTCGGTGACCAGCGTCTGCTTGGTCGGGAAACGGCGGTACAGGGTGGCGGGGCCCACCCCGGCGTGCCGGGCGATCTCGCGCATCGGAACGTTCAGGCCTTCGGTGGCGAACAGCGCGCGGGCCGCGTCGAGGACGCGTTCACGGTTGTCCAGGGCGTCGGAGCGCAGGGCGTGAGGCAAACGGTCGGTCACCGCTCTCACTTTAGCCAAACGGACGGTGGCGTCCGTTAGCGTCCGGTGGCAGGCCACGAGTGCGGACCCGATCGGTCCCGGAACCAGGAGACGGCATTGAAGGCAGTCGCGATCCAGACGTTCGGAAGCCCCGAAGGTCTGGCGGTCATCGACCTCCCGGCCCCGATTCCCGCCGGTGGACAGGTGCTGATCGACACCGAGGCGATCGGTGTCGGTGGCGTCGACGCCGTGATCCGGCGTGACGGCGCTCTCGCTGCCGCCTACGGTTTCAAGGAAGGCCATGTCCTCGGCAGCGAGGTGGCCGGGACCGTGGCAGCGGTCGGCGACGGGGTCGACACCTCGTGGATCGGTCGGCGTGTGTGGGCGTTCACCGGCCTGGGCGGCGGCTACGCGGAACAGGCGATCGCCCCGCTCGAGGAGCTCCTCCCCCTCCCCGCGAACCTGTCGCCCGCCGACGCGGTGACGCTCGGGAGCTCCGGAGTGGTGGCCCACTTCGGCCTCTCCCACGGCCGCTTCGCCCCTGGCGAGTCGGTGCTGGTGCGCGGCGCGGCCGGCAGCATCGGGATCATGGCGGTCCAGCTCGCGGCGCGTGGTGGTGCCGGGGCGGTGGCGGTCACGACGTCGTCGGCCGAGCGTGGCGACCGCCTGCGCGAGCTCGGCGCGACCCATGTGCTGGACCGCTCCGGCGAGGGAGGCGAGGACGCACCCGCGGGCTACGACGTCATCATCGACATCGTCGCCGGTGCGGACCTGCCGTCGTTCTTCGACCGGCTCAATCCCAACGGCCGCATGGTGGCCGTCGGCATCGTCGCGGGCCGGCCGCCGACGGACTTCGGCATGAGCATGATCGCCGCGTTCCGTAAGTCACTGTCGTTCGCCACCTTCAGCGCCGACACCGTGAGCGAACCCGATCGACGTGCCGTGCGGACCGAGCAGTTCACCGCCGCGAGTCGTGGCGGCGGACTGCGGACGGTGGTGCACGAGGTGCTGCCGCTGGAGCACGCCGCGCCGGCGCACCGGAAGATGGACGCCGGTGAGGTGTTCGGGAGGATCGTGCTGACGCCGTAACTCTGACAAGGTCGGGGCCATGAGACGTTTCCCCGCCACGGGACCGGTCGCCTTGCTGGCCTGCGTGCTTCTGGCGGGCTGTGCGGCACAGGGCCCTCACCTCCCCGACTACGTCGTGCTGTCCCAGCACGTGACCCATGGCGTGCGCTGGCAGTTGGACGCCTTCCTGAGCGATGAGGGCCTGTGTCTGACGGTGGACGACCCCAGGGGGCCGGAAGTCGGCGGAGACTGGTCGTCCGGAGGCTGCGGCTTCGACAACAGCCCAGCGGGCGGCTACTGGTCAGGCGGACAGGAGCCCGGCGACGACAACGGCTTCGTCGAGTACGGACCGCTCCCGGACAATGCCACCGCGATCAGAGTGACAAGCCACACCGTGGTCAGGACGATCCCGTTTCCCCACGGCAGCGGCCTGCCGGCCGCCCGCTACTGGTTCGTCATCGAACCACCGGGATGGCCGAGCAAGGCCGACGGAACGGCGCTGAGCACGCCGCAACCGTTGGACGAGCAGGGCAAGAAGGTCGCCTTCCAGAAGTTCTGACCGGGTGCCGGCTCCTCTCCCAAGCCGCCCTCTCCTCAGCCGCCGCTCCAGGGGTCCGCCCTGCGCGCCAGCTTCTTCGCACGGCGGCGTACGTCCGGTGGCAGGCGGTGGAGGACCGTGCGGGCCGCTCGGCGGATGTGCGGGGCCGATGTGGTGCGCAGGAGGATGCGGTGCGGGAGCGTGTCCCGGCCCGGCGGGCGGACGGAGAGGCGGAGCTGGTCGGCCGGGCCGCCCCAGGCCGGGATCACCAGGTGGGGCGGAGTACCGACGCTCACCGAGCCGAAGCCGAGACCGCCGGCGACACCCCCGCCGATCCCGATACCACCGCCGATCCCGATTCCTGGGCCCCGGCCGGAATCGACACCGGTTCCGGTGCCGCCCGTTGCCGCGGCGCTCCGCGTCACCCGCGCCCTGCGGCCCACGCCGAGGAGTTGGGCGCTGGCCCACACCACGTGGGTGCCGGGTTCCATCGGCCGGCCGCCGGCCAGGGTGAGGGGGTCGATGGCCGTTTCGCCGGTGAGCACGACGCGGTGGCGGCCGCCGCCGAGCGGTTGCGTGCGCGGGGTCAGGTCGGCGTCCGGGTACCACCACAGGTCCTGGGCGGTGTCGTGGACGAGCAGTTCGCCGTGGGCGTGGCCGAGGGGGTGCGGGGCCTCCCAGCCCTCGGCGCCCTCGATGCCGGCCAGCAGGTCGGGGTCGAGGAGCATACGGCCGTAGCGTTCGACGAGGGCGAGGGGTTCACCGTCGGCGCGGCGCATGCCGATCGTGGTGGTGACGTGGAGTTTTCCGTCGCGCCAGCGGATGTCGTCGACGGTGACCTCGGGCTTGATGCCCCGGGTGCGGCGGGCGAGTTCGACGAGGGAGTCCAGGTGGCCCTCCTCCAGCAGGTGCGCCCGGAGTCTGGTGAGGGCGGGGAGGCCGTCGCGGACGCCGGGCGGGTAGGCCTCGACGGCCATGCGGCGTACGACGTCGAAGTAGCGCTCGAGGTTCTTGCCGCTGCGCTTGAGGACGCCGGGTTCGCCCACCGGGCGGAGGAGCTCGACGCGGTAGGAGCGGCGGAGCAAGTGGTCCTGAAGGGGGCCCGGTCGGGTGTCCTGCTTGATGGCCTCGACGACCGTGCGGAGGTGACCGTAGTAGTCCTCCGGGGTGGTGCCGCGGCTGCTGGTGTTGCCGCCGTCGTCCCGGCGTTTCCATACGTAGCAGGGGTGGTCGGCAAGGATCGAGACCGTCTTGGCGCGTAAGTAGGCGCGGACCATGAAGAGTTGGTCCTCCAGTCGCACCGGGCCCTCGGGGAACCTGAGGTCGTGGGCGAGCAGGAACTCCCTGCGGAACATCTTGTGCGGTGTGAGGCTCTCGATGAGGGGCGCGTCCTCCACCGTGCAGCGCTCCACGGTGCGTTTGAAGACGTTGCTGGGACCCTGCATGGTGCCGATGACCTTGCCCAGGACGATGTCGGAGCCGTTGCGGGTGGCCAGTCCGTGCAGGTGTTCGAGGGCCGCCGGGGTCAACTCGTCGTCCTGGTCGACGAATTGGACGTACTCGCCACGGGCCTCCCGGACGCCGACGTTGCGGGGTTTGCCGGGCCAGCCGGAGTTCTCCTGGTGGATCACGCGCACGTGAGCGTGCCTGCCCGCCAGCTCGTCGAGGCGCTGCGCGGAGTCGTCGGTCGAGCCGTCGTCGACGTAGATGATTTCGTACGCGTCCTCCCCCAGGGTCTGGCGTAAGAGCGACGGCGCACACATGTCGATGTAAGGGCCCGCGTTGTAGACGGGCACCACGATGCTGACCTTGAGCATGAACGCTCCCCCCAACGGAGACGATGTGCCTCCTTGTTGTTCTTTGGACGTTCAGGCTCTTGCAAAGGTTGTCTCATGGGAAACAATTCGGGCGACCGTCTTCGAAAATGACCTGATCGCCTCATACAGGGCCTGCCAAGGGTTTCCCGGGCCCCATGCAGGTGGGCTCCTCCCGGCAGGAGGAGCCCACTTCACGGGATGCGCGAGGAGTTATTCCGTGCGCAGGCCCGCCGGGCGCATCATGCGCAGCAGCGGCGGCAGGCTGAGCAGGGTGACCACGCCGACCACGGCCGCGCCCACGCCGGTCATGGTGAGCACGCTCGCCCAGTCCATGGTCACCGGCGTACGGGTCATCTTCAGCAGCACCGCGCCGAGGGTGACGCCCACCGCCGTGGCCAGTACGAGGCCGAGTCCGACCGGGAGTGCCGTCTGCCACAGGACGGACAGGCTGAGTGTGTGGCGCCGGGTGCCGAAGGCGACCAGCGCGGAGAGCAGCTTCCTGCGTTCGCGCAGCTGCTCCAGCTGGGAGACCAGCAGGCTCGCCCCGATCAGTGCCAGGACGAAGGCGGAGCCGACGAACAGGCCGGTGCGGATGGAGGTGTACGTGGCGTCCTCCTGGGAGGCCGACCAGCCGAAGGTCTGTGCCAGGGGGTCGACGCGGGCGGCGACGTTGCGTACGTACTCCCGTGAGTCCGGCACCGAGGGGTCCAGACGCAGGAAGACACCGCCCGAGAACACCGCGGGCGCGGCCTCGCGGGGCAGGGCGGCGGGGGTGACCAGCAGACTGTCGTAGTCCTGCAGTGAGTCCTTGCGCGCGTCCACCTCCCGAACGTTCGCCGGAACGGTCCAGGGCACCTCGCGGCCGCGTCCGGCGCCGTCGTACGACGGGTCGATGTAGAGCGGCCGACCGGACTTCACCAGGGCGATCTCGGATGCGTTGCTGGGGTCCTCGTAGCCGCTCCGTGTGCGCGTGACGAACACGTCACCGTCCTTGCAGGAGGGCAATGTGGCGAGTTCGCGCAGGGCGGCGCAGTTGCCCACGGTCAGTCCGCGGCTGTTCTCCGGGTCGCGACGTGATTCCCCGTACTGGGAGCGGGCCAGGGCCACCGCGGCCCGGACACCCTTGGTGCCGGTGAATGCGCGCTCGATGCCGGACAGCGGCTTGGGGTCGCTGAAGTCGACCTCCATCTGGACCCGGCTGGGGTCCTGGCCGGTGCTCTCGGTGTACTGGCTCTGCGTGCCCGTGAAGAGCATCTGCAGCGCGATGGCCCCGGCCACCGCCACGGCGATGCCGTTGACCATGCGGGCGGCAGTGCCGCTGCTCAGCTGCAGCCGGCGCACGGCCAGCTGCCAGGACAGCGGGCCCCTGCCGAGCCGGACGACGACCGCCTCCACGACCCAGGGCAGCAGGGCGGTGACGCCGATCAGCAACATCAGGACGCCGCCGATGACGAGGTACTGGTTGAAGTCTCCGTTCTTGTGGCCCTGGCCGATCATCGGGTAGAGCATCCCGAGGCCGGCCACAGGCGGCAGCAGCCGCCACCACAGCCGGCGGCTGCGCTGCTTGGCCGCGCGCACGACACCGAGGGGTTCGACGACCACGCCCCGCATCGCGAGCAGCGTGACGAGCACCGCGGCGACCGGCACCGCCACCGCGACCAGCGCGGCAAGCGCGGGAGTGGGGTCGAGGTAGCTCGGCCAGACGCTCACGCCCAGCAATTCGCCGGTACCCAGCTTCTGGCGGCCGAGCAAGAAGAAGCCGGTGCCCACGGCCAGGCCGAGCAGGGCTCCGGCCAGCGCCTCGCCCGCCGCGATCCGCCGGGTCATCCCCCGGTCGGAGCCGACCAGGCGCAGCGCGGCGAGACGGCGGTCGCGGCGTTCGCCGCCGAAGCGGACGGCGGCGGCGATGAACACGGCGACCGGCGTCAGCAGCACCACGAACACGACCAGGACCATGAGCAGCAGCACCGGGTCGGTCTTCTCGGGCGCCACGTCCGGTTTGCCGAACTTCGTCAGCCGCGTCACCGGCGAGGTGTCCACGAGCTTCAACCCCGAGGCGCCCGCGTAGTAAGCCAGTTCGTGCGAGCCGATCAGCCCGCTCTCGCCGATCGTGCCGGTGATCTTGTACGGCAGGCGCTCCCGCAGCAGTTTCGCGTCGTCCGAGTCCAGCAGGTCCTTGAGCGCGGGAGAGACCACCATCTCGCCCTTGCCCGGGAAGCGGTCGACCCCCGGGGGCAGCGGTGCCCGCCGGCCCTCGGGTTGGACGAACCGGCCCTGGATGTCGTCGTCGTGCCAGGTGGTGTCGGCGTCGGCGATCAGGAGAGTGTTGTCGGCCTTGGGCGGGGCCTTCTGGGCGTACACGTCGGCGTAGCGGGCGTCCTCCACCTTGTCGAGGGAGGCGAGCACGTTGGGCACCGCGGTGCACAACAGGAGCAGGGCCACGCCGAGACCGACGCCGACCGCTGTCAGCGTCATCCGGACCCAGCCCTCGCGGCCGCCGGTGACGGCGAACCTGGCTCCCATGGCCAGGTCTTTGGCCCACCGACCCGGACTCATACGGCGCGCTCCATGTCCCGGGACTTGCCGTCGCGTACGACGATCTCGCGGTCGGAGTAGGCGGCCACCCGTGTCTCGTGGGTGACGAGGACGACGGCCGCGTTGGTGGAGCGGGCCGCGCCGGTGAGCAGTTCCATCACGCGCTCGCCGTTGTAGGAGTCGAGCGCGCCGGTCGGTTCGTCGGCGAACAGCACCCGGGGCCGGTGACCAGCGCGCGTGCCACGGCGACGCGCTGGCCCTGGCCGCCGGAGACCTCGCCGGGCCGCTTGCCCGACAGGTCGTCGACCTCCAGGCGTTCCATCCAGCCGAGCGCCGCCCGCTCGGCCTCCTTGCGGGAGGTGCCGTTCAGCCTGAGCGGCAGGGCGACGTTCTCCACGCAGGTGAGTTCCGGCACGAGCTGCCCGAACTGGAACACGAAGCCGAACTCGGAGCGGCGCAGCGCGCTGCGCCGGGCGTCGCTCATCGTCGTCACCTCACGCCCGTTGTAGGTGATCGACCCGGAGTCGGGCGGCAGGATGCCCGCGAGGCAGTGCAGCAGCGTCGACTTGCCGGAGCCGGAGGGACCCATGATGGCGACGACCTCGCCGGGGTGGATGGAGAACTCGGCGCCGTCGAGGGCGTGGGTGTGCCCGTAGGTCTTGCGCAGGTCCCGCGCGGTGAGCAGGGAACCAGGGGGAGAAGTCGTCATCGGGCCACAGCCTCACGGAGTTTGTCGAGTCGGGCGGCGGTCAGTTCCAGCCAGCGCAGGTCCGCCTCCAGGTGGAAGAGGGCGTGGTCGCAGATCAGCTGGTCCGCCAGATCGCCCTTGCGCTTGCGGTCGGTCAGGATGCGCATGCAGCGCAGGTGCTCGGAGCGTTGGGTGTCCAGGATGTCGGCGGCGTCCCGGTGGGTGAGCAGCGCGAGGACGACTTTGGTGTAGAGGGCCGACTGGAGGTACTCCTCCGGCTTCTGCGGGGTCGCGAGCCACTGCTCGACGTCGGTGATGCCGGCGTCGGTGATCGCGTAGCGCTTGCGCTCCGGGCCGCCGCCGGCCTCGATCCCGTCGACTTCGACGAGGCCGTTCTTCAGCAGCCGGGACATCGTCGAGTAGACCTGGCCGTAGTGCAGCGGCCGGTCGTGCCCGAACGTCTCGTCGAAGGCCCGCTTCAGGTCGTAACCGTGGCGCGGGCCGGCCTCCAGGAGCCCCAAAAGGGTGTGACCGATGGACATGAGCACACTCTACACACCGTGTATACGTCGCATGTATACGTGAGGTGTATAGCTGGTCGCGGGGCGTACGACCGTGCAGGTGAGGGAGGGGAAGCCTGCGCTTGTCACGATTCCGAAACGTCGGGTGAGGCCCCCGGAAGCAACGAGTTCGGTGTCCTTGGCCAACAGCGTCAGCAGGAACCTGGCAGGCCGACGGGCAGGCTTCGCCCCGGCCGGTGTCGTGGGTGCCGTCTGCTCGGGGTGTGCGTCCGAGCGGGCGGGGGCGAAGCCCTGTCGGGGTTACCTCGCGGGGGTCACGGCGTACGGGGCCGCGCCGTGGGCATCAGTTGCGGGCGGCCGAACAACAGGGCGTAACCCGCCGGGAGTTGGATGATGAGGCGGTCCACCAGGTCGTCGCCGAGCAAGGGCGGGAGGACGCTCAGGACCGAGCTGACGTCCCAGCGGGCCGTGGCCGGGGTGGCGCCCTCGATGCGGGCCGCGACGGTGTCGACGAACTCCGCGGCGGTCAGGGGGCGGGTCGCCGGGATCTGGGACGCGACCACCCGGGCCGCCTCTTCGGGCAGGGCGCGGGCCAGGTCGACCCGTTCGTCTCCGATCACATGACCGCCGAGTGCCGACAGGACGATGCGGATGACGCGTTCCGCCTCCGCCGTGGTCGGGTACTGGCCGGCCTCCCGTACCGCCTCGACCAGGTCGGTCCATCTGGGCCGGTCCTGCGCGGTGTCGTTCTGCCGGGGCACCGGCCGCACGCTCAGCACGGTCACGTGGGGGCTCCTTCTCTGGATCGCGGGATTGCCGGAATGCTCCGGCTGGGGGGGGGAGCGGCGCGGCCCGCGGGTGGGGGATGCCCGCGGGGCGCCTCTTGTCGCGTGTACCTGTCTTCGGTTCTCGTCGGTTGGCTTCGGTTCTCTCCGGTTCTCTCCGGCTGCCTTCGGTTGTCTCCGACTGCCGTCGGTCAGCTGTTGAGCTGCTTGCGGTCGCTGTCGCCGCCCGTGATCTGGATGCGGCGCGGCTTGGCCTGTTCGGCCACCGGGATGCGCAGGGTCAGGACACCGGCGTCGTACGAGGCGTCGATCCGTTCCGTGTCGAGGGTCTCGCCGAGGAAGAGCTGCCGGGTGAAGGCACCCGTGGGGCGCTCGGCGACGAGCAGTTCCGCGTCCTCGGGGGCGGGGGAACGGCGCTCGGCGCGGACGTTCAGGACGTTGCGTTCGACGTCCAGCTCGATCGACTCGGGATCGACGCCGGGGAGGTCGAAGTGGACGACGAAGTCGTCACCGGACCGGTAGGCGTCCATGGCCATCGCCGACGGGCGGGTCGTGGAGCCGAGAACCTGCTGCGCGAGCCGGTCGAATTCGTGGAAGGGATCCGTTCGCATGAGCATCACAGTTCACTCCCTTCTTCAGGCGTTTCTGTGCGATGCCCTACGCCTTCTTATATAGCTCGGAGGAGGAAACTTGACAAGCTTGGGCTCAGGTTAGAGGCGGCGGGTCGCATGAGCGTTAGCCTCAGCACGAGAGACATCAGCCGAACACGCAGGTGAGCAGGAGGCAGGCATGGCGAAGGTTCCCAGCGCGGTGGTCGCGGCGGGCGGGATCGTCGGCGGGTACGGCGTGGCCCGGTGGACGAAGAAGCGGCAGCTGGGCGGGGCCGTGCTGGTCGTCGCCGGGGCCACGGCCGCACAGCAGTGGCGGCAGCGGGCGGGCGGGAAGGCCGCGGGCGCGCTGACGGCGGCGTACGTCGCCGCCTTCGCCGGGTCCCACCCCCTGGCCAAGAAGGTCGGCGCCTGGCCGGCCGTGTTCGGGGTGGCCGGCGCGGTGGCCCTCGCGTCGTGGGCGGTGGCGGACCGGAACGGCTGAGCGGTCCGCAACCGCTCAGCGGTCCGCCGACACGGCTCGTCGCGATCGGCTCACACCCAGTTTTCGTTATCGCCGCCGTTCCCGCACGTCTCCTCACCGTCCCCGCCAGGAACGCGACTTACGACGCAGAGACGTCGAGACGTTGAGGTGTGAGCACGTGATACGACAGTTCAGCCGCCGGAGCATGCTGAAGGCCACGGGTGCGGCCGCCGGAGCCCTCGCCGTCGGTACGGGGCTCGCGTCGGCCCCCGCCCACGCGGCCGGCCCGACCCTCGTCCACCCCGGTCTGCTGCACACCCGCGCCGACCTGGACCGTATGGCGGCCAAGGTGAAGGCCGGCGCCGCGCCCTACAGCGCCGGTTTCGCCAAGCTGACCGCCAACCGGCACGCGCAGAGCGGCTGGACGGCGAACCCGCAGGCCACCGTGTACCGGGGTGCGGGCAGCCCGCAGAACTACCAGATCCTCTACAACGACATCCACGCCGCCTATCAGAACGCCCTGCGCGGACACGTCAGCGGCGACAGCGCGCACCTCGACACCGCGGTCGCGATACTGAACGCCTGGTCGGCGAGGCTTACCAGCCTCGAAGGAAGCGCCGACCGGTTCCTCGCCGCCGGACTCTACGGCTACCAGTTCGCCAACGCCGCCGAACTCGTCCGTGACCACCCCGACTTCGACCTCGGGCGTTTCCAGTCCATGCTGAGCACCGTCTTCGCGCCGCTCAGCGACGACTTCCTGGTCCATCACAACAACGCCGTCGTCACGAACTACTGGACCAACTGGGACCTCACGGCGATGGCCTGCGTACTGGCCACGGGCATCTTCTGCGACGACAAGGCCCAAGTCGGCCGGGCCGTCGACTACTTCGAGAACGGGGCGGGGCTCGGTTCCGTCAAGCACGCCATACCCGTCGTGTACGACGACGGGCTCGGCGAATGGCTGGAGGCCGGCCGCGACCAGGGGCACGCACTGCTCGGCGTCGGGCTCATGGGCACGGTGTGCGAGATGGCCTGGAACCAGGGGATCGACCTGTACGGCTACGACGACAGCCGTTTCCTCAAGGGCGCCCAGTACGTGGCCAAGTGGAGCCTGGGCGGGGACGTGTCCTACACCGCCAACACCCGGGCCAAGGGGGCGATCAACGGGTGGTCCGGCGCCGAGACCGCCGCCGGCGCGGCGGGCGTGGACCCGGGTATGCGACGGCCGATCTGGGCGATGATCGCCAACCACTACACCAAGCGGCGGGGGCTGTCGGCCACGTATGTCACCCGGGCCGCGGCACAGGCCGCCCCTGAGGGGGGCGGCGGGGACTACGGGCCCAACAGCGGGGGGTACGACCAGCTGGGGTTCGGGACGTTGGCGTTCACGCGGGATCGCGGGGCGGGGGCGGTCGCCACGGGGGGTACCTCGGGCGCGGGTGGGTCGGCCGGGGCCGGCGGGGCGGACTCCGACGAGGGCACCGGGGCCGGGACCGGCTCGGGCGCCCGGCCTCGGACGGCGACTTCCGCCGCCGCGTCCGCGTCCCCGCGGGCCGGGGGTGACCTCGCCGCGACCGGATCCGACGACATCGTCGGCTGGACGGCCGCGGCCGGGATCACGGCGGTGGCCGGAGGGCTGCTGTTCCTGCGCAGGCGGGACCGGGAGCGGCGCGGCACCGCCGGTCAGTAGGTGGGAGGGGGCCGTACGGGGCGTCGACGAGCAGCTGCCGTGGACTGAGGCTGAGCGGAGGTGTGTCGCACAGCCCCGCGCAGACGGGCGCCGCCCACTCCCACCCGCACCGCCCCAGACGACACGACGGCCCACGACTGGACGGGGTGGGTGCTGCAGCCCGCAGCCCGGCGGAGGCAGCCGCCCGTACGGCTGGGGCGGCCGGGTGTAGCCGGGCTGAGCGGCTGCCCGCACCCAGACCGGAGGGCAGCCGCTGCAAGCCAACAGGGCAGGCCGAGCCACGGTCGCTGAACTGTCCGCCGGCTTGGCGTAGCGCTACGCCGTTGCCGTTCGGGAGTTTGAGGTCGAGGCGTCGGGGTCCTCCGCCGGGGCCGACTCTGCTGAGTCCGCTGCTGTCAGGGGCGTGGCGATGTCTTCCAGGGAGCGGCGTTCCGCTCGTACGGCGAGGACCGCGGCCACCAGGCCGGCCAGGCACATGAGGGTCGCGCCGATCTGGAAGGCGAGGACCGTGTCGCCGACCTTGCCCGTGCCGGTGAGGTCGGCGAAGAGCAGGGGGCCGCTGATGCCGCCGGCGGCGGTGCCGAGGGCGTAGAAGAAGGCGATGGACATCGCGCGGGTCTCCATCGGGAAGATCTCGGAGACCGTGAGGTACGCGCTGGAGGCGCCGGCGGAGGCGAAGAACAGGACCGCGCACCAGCAGGCCGTCAGCGTGGTCGCGCTGAGCGAACCGCGGTCGAACAGCCAGGCCGTGCCGAACAGGAACAGGCCGGAGAGCAGGTAGGTGCCCGAGATCATCACCTTGCGGCCGACCGTGTCGAACAGCTTGCCGAGCAGCAGCGGGCCGCAGAAGTTGCCGAGCGCGATGACGGCGAAGTAGTAGCCGGTGTCACCGGCCGGGACGTCGTAGAACGTCGTCAGGATCGCGCCGAAGCCGAAGGTGATCGCGTTGTAGAGGAACGCCTGGCCGATGAAGAGGGAGAAGCCGAGGATCGCGCGCCGGCGGTAGTCGGAGAAGACGGTACGGGCGATCTCCATGAAGGTGACGCTGCGGCGCTGGTGGATGGTGATCTCGCCCTCGGGACGGCCCAGTCGCTCACCGTTCTCCGACTCGACCCGCTTCTCGATCGAGGTGACGATCCGTTCCGCCTCCTCGTCCCTGCCGTGGATCAGCAGCCACCGCGGGCTCTCCGGGACGTGACGCCGTACGAGAAGGATCACCAGGGCGAGCACCGCGCCCAGCGCGAAGGTCAGCCGCCAGCCGACGTTCGCCGGGAAGATGTCGGTGTTCAGCGCGAGGATCGACAGCAGCGAACCGCCGACCGCGCCCAGCCAGAAGCTGCCGTTGATCATGAGGTCGACGCGGCCCCGGTACTTGGCCGGGATCAGCTCGTCGATCGCGGAGTTGATGGCCGCGTACTCGCCGCCGATGCCGAAGCCCGTGAGGAAGCGGAAGGTGAAGAACCACCAGGTGTCGAAGGCGACCGAGGTGAGGGCGGTGGCCACCAGATACACCGCGAGGGTGATCATGAAGAGCTTCTTGCGGCCCCATTTGTCGGTCAGACGGCCCCAGAAGAGGGCGCCCGCACAGGCGCCGGCGACGTAGAGCGCGGCGGCTATACCGGTGACCTGGCCGGAGCTGATCGGGAGGCCGCTGCCGGGCTCCGAGAGACGGCTGGCGATGTTGCCCACGACGGTCACTTCGAGGCCGTCGAGGATCCATACGGTGCCGAGACCGAAGACGATCGTCCAGTGCCAGCGGGACCAGGGAAGGCGGTCCAGGCGGGCGGGGATGTTGGTGGTGACGGTTCGGCCGGTCGCGGCCTGCGCGGTGGTCATGGGCTCCCTCCTCAGCGAGCGGAACCTCGATCGGGTGCCCGCACGCTGCCGCTCTACGCCCCGCGCCGTGGGGCACCGGTGTCGGTGCGGGTCCCGCCGGGACCGCGCCCCGGACCCCCCGGGCCCGTGCCCCTCGGCCCCGCCCGCGCCCCGCCTACGCCCCCAGCGCTCGCGACACCGTGTAGATCAGCAACCCCGCCAACGAGCCCACCACCGTGCCGTTGATCCGGATGAACTGCAGGTCGCGGCCGATGTGCGCCTCGATCTTCCGTGTCGTGTGTTCCGCGTCCCAGCCGGCGACCGTATCCGTGATGAGGGAGGTGATCTCGCGACGGTAGGTGGTGACGACGTAGACCGCCGCACCCTCGACCCAGCCGTCGACCTTGCCCTGCACCTTCTCGTCGACGGCCATGCGGGAGCCCAGCGACAGCAGGGAGGCGCGGACGCGCAGCCGCAGCTCGCTGCGTTCGTCCTCGGCGGCCGAGACGATCATGGAGCGGACGGCGGTCCACGCGGAGGCGATGAGGTCCTGGACCTCGCCGCGGCCCAGCACCTCGCCCTTGAGCCGCTCGACCCGCGCACGGGTCTCGGTGTCGGACTGGAGGTCGGCGGCGAAGTCGGTGAGGAAGCGGTCGAGGGCGCCGCGGGCCGGGTGGGAGGGCATGTCCCGCATCTCGGCGCAGAAGCGCAGGAGTTCCTTGTAGACCCGCTCGCCGACCTTCTTGTCGACGAACCGGGGGGTCCAGCCGGGTGCCCCGCCCTGGACGGCGTCCATCACGGAGTCGCTGTGCAGCACCAGCCAGTCGTGCGCGCGGGCGACGATCAGGTCGACGGCCCGCCGGTGGCCGCCGTCCGCGACGATCTTCTCCAGCAGCTTGCCGATCCCGGGGGCGATCTCCTGGGCGTCGGCCCGCCGCGTGATCGCCTCGCCGACCACCGCCTGGACGTCGGAGTCGCGCAGGACGGTCAGGGCCCCGCGCAGGGCCGCCGACAGTTCCGCCGTCACCCGGTCCGCGTGCTCGGGGTCCGCGAGCCAGGCGCCGAGCCGGCTCCCTATGCCGACCGCGCGCAGCCGCTGCCGTACGACGTCCTCGGAGAGGAAGTTCTCGCCGACGAACTCGCCCAGCGAGACGCCGAGCTGATCCTTCTTGGTGGGGATGATCGCGGTGTGCGGGATGGGCAGGCCCAGGGGATGGCGGAAGAGAGCGGTGACCGCGAACCAGTCGGCGAGCGCACCGACCATGCCGGCCTCGGCGGCCGCGGCGACATAGCCCGCCCAGGCACCGGCACCCTCGTTCGAGGCCCACTTCGCCAGGATGTACACCACCGCGACGAACAGCAGCAGGCTGGTCGCGGTGATCTTCATACGGCGGACTCCGCGCTGCTTCTCCTTGTCCGCCTCACTGAACGTGTTCATGGCGCGCGCGGCCGCCGCGGGCACTCCGCGTGCGGCCGGAGCGGGGACGGCGGCGGCCGCACGGCCGACGGTCACGGCCGGCCGGCCGGGCCGGCCCACGTCGGACGACCTGCCCGATCCCTTTTGGTCCTGTTCCGTACGTTCCATCCACTCCACCCGTTCGTGATCCCCTGCACACATTGTCCCTTCCTGACCGACTCCCGGAACGAAACAAGAGTTCCCGGCGTCTGTCGGAAGGGGGAACTCATGGAGCACTCCGGCGGCCCAATGGGGGGTCCTGGTCCACCACCCCGGACTTCATGACGCATCATGAGGTGATCACACCGGAGCCTCGGGCTCCCATCTCCAAGGAGACACGCAACCGCATGACCAGGCGTCACGGTTATGCCTTGCTCAGCGCGATCGTCGCCCTGATCGCCGTACTGTCCGCCGCCATATACGTCGGGGTCGCCTCCGACGACGGCAGCGGCGAGAGCAGCAAGAACAGCCTTTCCGGGCCCCGCGCCCCGCACAACTCCGCCGCCCCGGCCTCCACCGGAGTCTGGGTCGGCAGCTGGTCCGCCTCCCCCGTGGGCGGCGAACCCGGCACGGAGACCGCCGGCCTGGCCGGCCGCTCGCTGCGCAACGTCGTCCACACGGCCATCGGGGGTACGAGTGCCCGTATCACGCTGTCCAATCTGTACGGCCAGTCGCCGCTGACCGTCACCCACGCCTCGATCGCCGTCGCGGCGGGCACCGGCAGCGCCGAGGCGGTTGTGGCGACCATGCGGCGCCTCACCTTCGGCGGCAACACCGTCGTCGTCATCCCGGCCGGACAGCAGGTGCTCAGCGACACCGTCGCCCTCCGCGTCCCCGCGGACAGCGACATCCTGGTCACCACCTACTCCCCCACCCCGTCCGGCCCGGTCACCTACCATCCGCACGCCCGCCAGATCTCGTACGCCGCCCGGGGCGACCGCACCGAGGACCCGACCGCCACCGCGTACACCGAACGGACCGAGTACTGGCGCTACCTGACGGCGCTGGACGTGCTCAGCGACGAGGCCGCGGGCACCGTCGTCGCCTTCGGCGACTCGCTCACCGACGGCGTCGGCTCCACCGAGAACACCAACCGCCGCTGGCCCGACCTCCTGTCCGACCGGCTGCACGCGGCGCTCCACTCGGGCCAGGACGTGCCCCGCTACAGCGTCGTCAACCAGGGCATCGGCGGCAACCAGGTCCTCGCCGACGGCCTCGGCCGGCCCGCCGAGAACCAGGCCGGCGTGAGCCGCTTCGCCCGGGACGTGCTCGGCCGGACCAACGTCAAGGTCGTCGTCGTCGACCTCGGCATCAACGACATCCTGCGCAACCCGCGGCTGGCCGACCCCGACCAGGTCCTCGCCGGCCTGCGCACCCTGGTCCGCCAGGCCCACGCCCGCGGCATCAAGGTCATCGGCGCGACCCTCATGCCCTTCGGCGGCCATCGCGGCTACTCCGAGGCCCGCGAGAACGTCCGCCAGGCCATCAACGCCGAGATCCGCGCGGGCCGCGTCTACGACGCCGTCGTCGACTTCGACAAGGCCGTCCGGGACCCCTACGACCCACGCAGGTTCCGCCCCGACTACGACTCCGGCGACCACCTCCACCCCAGCGACCTGGGGTACGAACGGATGGCCCAGGCGTTGGACCTGAACGCCCTGAAGGGGTCGGCGCCGACACGGTTGTAGGGGGCGCGTGCGGGTCGTACGCGGGTGAGGGTCCGTACGCGGGTGGGGTTGCCCGCGCGGGCTCAGTACTCCCGGTCCCGTCGCCTCTCCCGCTCCTCGCGGCGCTGGTGCCGTTCCTCCCGGCGTCCCTCCCGGTCCTCCCGGCGCTCACGCCGGCGCTCACGCATCAGCTCGTGGTGGTCGTCGAGCATGCCGAGGTGGGCCCCGTGGGCCCCCCGCGGATCGTCGCGGAACGACTGGCCCAGCTCCCGCCGGGACTGCTTGCGCTCCAGCTTCTCCTGGCGGCGCTCCTCCTTCAGGCGCTGCCGCTCGGCGCGGGGGAGCTTGCGTTCGACGCCGACGCCGCCCCAGAAGGCGAAGCCCGTCACGATCACCCGCGGGGCGCCCGGGTCGCCCAGCACACCCTCCTCGCGGTGGTCGAAGCCGCCCATGACGCCGATCCCGCGGACGACGACCTCGACGCCGGGCGGAACGATCACCTGCACCCCGCCCATGATCGCGATGCAGTTGATCTCGACCTCACCGGCCGCGAAGTCCGCGTCGCGCAGATCGATCTCGCCGCCGCCCCAGAAGGCGAAGGCGTTGAACCGCCTGGGCACCGTCCAGCGGCCCTTGCGCTGGAAGCCCGACATCACGGCGACCGCCCAGGCCGGCGGCCCCCCGTCGCCGGTGATCCGCCCCGCCCAACTCCCGTCCGGTGCGGGCTCCTTGGTCATCGACACCCGAGGAGCGGAGTCGGTGCCCGCGGCGGCCGGCAGGTCCCGGGTGATCGGCGCGAGCTCGCCGTACGTGCGCGCCTTGTACGTCGCGTCCAGCCGCTCCCCGAACTCCTCCATGTCCAGACGGCCCTCCGCGAGGGCGTCCCGCAGGATCTCGGCGACTCGTTCACGATCTGCGTCGGATGCGCGAAGTTCCGGGACTGCGTCGTCGGTCATGGACAGCAGCGTACGAGTTCCCCCGGCCCTCGGCTACGAGACGCCGCAAGCCGCCGTGGGCACGGCCGGGCGACCGCCCCGCCACCCACAACCGGGGGGCCGCCGCTGCCGGGCCGCTACGGGACCACCCGCTGCGCCTCACCGGACGCCCCCGCGTACATCTTCGCGATCACCGCCTCGATGTCCGGCTCCCGCACGGAGAGGTCCACCAGCGGATACTCCGCCGCGACCCGCGCCACCAGCGCCGCCGCCGACTCGTGCGCCGGGAACGCCAGCCACTGCCGGGGCCCCTCCACCTTCACCACCCGCGCGGGCGCCACATCGATCGGCGGCAACTCCCGCTCCAGGTCCACCACCAGCGTCCGTTCGCTCTCGCCGACCTCGTGCAGGCCGGCCAGCGGACCGTCGTACATCAGCCGCCCGTGGTCGATGACCATCACCCGCGAGCACAGCTGCTCGATGTCCTGCAGATCGTGGGTGGTCAGCAGGACGGTCGTGCCGCGCTCGGTGTTCAACTCCCGCAGGAACTCCCGCACCTTGGCCTTGGAGATGACGTCCAGCCCGATCGTCGGCTCGTCGAGGTACAGCACCTCCGGATCGTGCAGCAGCGCCGCCGCGATGTCGCCGCGCATCCGCTGGCCGAGGGAGAGCTGACGTACCGGCACCTCCAACAGGTCGGCCAGTTCGAGGAGTTCGACGCAACGGTCGAGGTTCTCACGGTAACGGGCGTCAGGGATCCGGTACATGCGGTGCATCAGCTTGTACGAGTCGATCAGCGGCAGGTCCCACCACAGCGTCGTACGCTGCCCGAACACCACCCCGATGCGACGCGCGAGCCGGGTGCGCTCACGGGACGGGTCGATGCCGGCGACCCGCAGCCGGCCACCGCTCGGCGTCAGAATGCCGGTGAGCATCTTGATCGTCGTCGACTTCCCGGCACCGTTCGGCCCGATGTAACCGACCATCTCGCCGCGCGGCACGGTGAAGGAGAGCGAGTCCACCGCCCGCACCTGCCGCCGCTCCCGCTTCAGGAACCCGGTCCTCCTCCGCACGTCGAAGACCTTCTCGACGCCGTCCAGTTCGATGAACACCGTATCCATCAGCCCTCAGCTTCCCGTACTCCGATACGACCGCAACCCCACCCGCCACGCCAACCCGGCCAGCGCACAGCACCCCACCGCCACCAGCGGCGGCGCGAACGCCGCCCACTCCGGCAGGCCCAGCGGGTACGGCCGCCCCAGCACATAGGCGGCGGGCACCCAGTTGACGAAGGCCAGCGGCAGCACGAAGGTCACCCCGCGCACCAGCTCCTTCCCGAACACGGTGGGCGGGTACTGCAGCAACGTCGTGCCGCCGTACGTGAAGGCGCTCTGCACCTCGGCCGCGTCCTGCACCAGAATCTGGAAGGCCGCGCCCGCGACGAACACCGCGCCGAAGATCGCCGCGCCGCTGACCAGCATGACCGGCAGCAGCAACACCTTCAGCGGGGTCCAGTCGACGTCGACCGCGACGAGCGCGTAGCCCAGCACCAGCATCCCCTGCGTGAGACGGGCGACACGGCGCAGCGCGAACCGGTCCGCCGCGGCCTGCGCGAGCACCGGCGCCGGCCGCACCAGCAGCGTGTCGAGCGTGCCGTCACGCACCCGCTGCCCCAGCTGGCCCAGCGAGTTGCACATCAGGTCCGTGAGACCGAAGGACGTGACGGACAGGCCGTACAGGAGCGCGACCTCAGGCAGGCGATAGCCGCCGAGCGCGTCGACCTGCGAGAACATCAGCAAGATCGCGACGAAGTCGAGCCCGGACAGCAGCAGATTGCCGAGCACGGTCATGGCGAAGGAGGCGCGGTAGGCCAGGCTGGAGCGGATCCACATCCCGGCGATCAGCCCGTAGGCACGCAGCCCGCCCACCGGACGGCTCGACTCCACCGGACCACTCGCCCCCACCCGACGACTCGACTCCACCGGACCACTCGCCCCCACCGGACCACTCGCCCCCACCGGACGGCTCGACTCCACCGGACGGCTCGACTCACCCACCCTGGACCACCACCCGGCGCGTCGCCGCCGACTCCAGCAGCCGCCCGCCCACCAGCAGCACCACCGCCCAGGCCACCGCGAAGACGTAGGCACCCAGCGGATCGGCCTTCCCCATCAGAACGTCCGCGGGCAACTGCAGCAACGCCGACCACGGAAGGGCCCGTACGACCTCGCCGAGCACCCCCGGGAAGACGTTCAGCGGCAGTGTCATCCCCGAACAGAACACCCCGGTGATCATCAGGAGCTGCAGCATGCCCTTGCCGTCCAGCAGCCAGAAGGCACTCAGCGCCACCAGATAGCGGATCCCGAAGCTGACCACCGCCCCGAGCACGACCGCGACACCGAACGCCAGCCAGATCAGCGGATCGTCCGGCAGAGCCACCGGGAAGAACAACGCCCCGACCACGAAGGGGACCACGCCCCGGCCCAGCAACTGGAACAGCGACCGCCCCAGATCGCTCGCCAGCCACCACATCTGAAGATCGGCGGGCCGATAGAGGTCGATCGCCACATCACCCGTGCGGATACGTTCCATGAGCTCGTTCTCGAAGCCCCCGCCCTGGATGGCCAGCCCCGCCAGCAACGCCTGCCCCAGCCACACATAGGTGACCGCCTGCGCCTGGTCGTACCCCCCGAGATGCGGCCGCTCGTCCCACAGCGCCAGATACGTGTGGACGAGGATCACCCCGAAAACGGTGTTCGTGAACACCCCCGCGGCCGTAGCCGCCCGATACGTCGCGTACCGTCTGAATCCCCCCGCCGCGACGGCAACGTACAACCGCGCCGCACCCACCGCTGTCGCCCTCCTCGCCGCGAGACACCGAAGCGCAGGAGCCTAGTGCGCCGGTGACGCGGTGTGCCAGGCATTTTCGGGTGGGACGCGTGCCGATTGCCGGGAACGGAACGCCCGGTGCGAGAGTCTTCAACAGGGGACGCAGAAGGCGTACGAGGCGTACGGGAACGTACGACGCGAAACAGGAGTCCGTGCACGACATGAGCGACGAGCCGCAGCCGCAGCAGCCGAATCCGGGCTGGGCATCGACACAGCCGGAAGCGGCCGGAGGGCCCGGGTCCGGCGGCCAGGCCGGGAAGAAGCCGAAGCGGCCCAAGCGGACCGGCTGGCGGCGGATCATCCCCACCTGGCGCATCGTGCTCGGCACGTTCATCATCGGCATCCTGCTGCTGACCGGCCTGTTCTTCCTCGGCTACTCCATGGTCAAGATCCCGTCGGCCAACGCGGCCGCCATGAAGCAGAGCAACGTCTACCTGTACGCCGACGGCAGCCAGCTCGCCCGCGACGGCCAGGTCAACCGCGAGAGCGTCTCCCTCGGCAAGATCTCCAAGGACGCCCAGCACGCCGTCCTGGCCGCCGAGGACCGCGACTTCTACACCGAGTCCGCGATCGACCCCAAGGCCATGGTCCGCGCCGCCTGGAACACCGCCACCGGCAAGGGCAAGCAGTCCGGCTCCACGATCACCCAGCAGTACGTGAAGAACTACTACCTGGCCCAGGAACAGACCGTCACCCGCAAGGTGAAGGAGTTCTTCATCTCGATCAAGCTGGACCGCACCGAGTCCAAGGACCAGATCCTCCAGGGCTACCTCAACACCAGCTACTTCGGCCGCAACGCCTACGGCATGCAGTCCGCCGCCCAGGCCTACTACGGCGTCGACGCCATCGACCTGGACGCCGCAAAGGGCGCCTACCTCGCCGCGCTGCTGAACGCGCCCAGCGAGTACGACGTCGTCGCCCACCCGGAGAACAGGGCCGCCGCCGAGGCCCGCTGGAACTACGTCCTGAACGGCATGGTCACCAAGGGCTGGCTGAGCGCGTCCGAGCGGGCCGGCATGAAATTCCCGATGCCGAAGGAGCCCACCGCCTCCACCAGCATGTCCGGACAGCGCGGCTACGTCCGGGACGCGATCAAGGACTACCTCACCGAGAACAAGATCCTCACCGCGGACCAGCTCGACGCCGGCGGCTACCGCATCACCACCACCCTGCAGAAGAGCAAGCAGGACGCCTTCGTCGACGCCGTCAACGACCAGCTGATGGCCAAGCTCGACAAGAAGAACCGCAAGGTCGACAGGTACGTCCGCGCGGGCGGCGCCGCCGTCGACCCGAAGACCGGCAAGGTGATCGCCATGTACGGCGGCATCGACTACGTGAAGCAGTACACCAACAACGCCACCCGCGGCGACTTCCAGGTCGGCTCCACCTTCAAGCCGTTCGTGTTCACCTCCGCCGTCCAGAACGACTCCGAGACGCAGGACGGCCGCGTCATCACCCCGAACACCGTCTACGACGGCACCAACGAACGCCCCGTCGTCGGCTGGGACGGCGGCACCTACGCCCCCGAGAACGAGGACCAGACCTCCTACGGCGACATCACCGTGCGCGAGGCCACCGACAAGTCCGTCAACGCGGTGTACGCGCAGATGGCCGTGGACGTCGGCTCCGACAAGGTCAAGGAGACCGCGGTCGACCTCGGCATCCCCGCCAACACGCCCGACCTGACCGCGTCCCCCTCCATCGCGCTGGGCACCTCCACCGCCAGCGTCCTCGACATGGCCCAGGCGTACGCCACCCTCGCCAACCACGGCCGGCACGGCACGTACACGATGATCGAGAAGATCACCAAGGACGGCAGCGACGAGGTCGAACTGCCCCGCGAGAAGACCAGCCAGGCCGTCAGCCGCGAAGCCGCCGACACCACGACATCCATCCTGCAGTCCGTCGTCGAGAACGGCACCGCCACCGCCGCCCAGGCCGCCGGCCGCCCCGCCGCCGGCAAGACCGGCACCGCCGAGAAGGACACCGCCGCCTGGTTCGCCGGCTACACCCCCGACCTCGCCACCGTCGTCTCCGTCATGGGCCAGGACCCGGTGACCGCCAAGCACGAGCCGCTCTACGGCGCGATGGGCCTGAACCGGATCAACGGCGGCGGCGCCCCCACCGAGATCTGGGCGCAGTTCACCAAGAACGCCCTCAAGGGCAAACCGGTCACCGACTTCGACCTCGACCTCCAGCCGGGCTCCGACGCATCCCAGGCCCCGACCACCGACGTGCCCACCGACCCGACCACCGGCGGCCAGAACGACGGCGGCACCACGGACGGAACCACCGGCGGCACTCCGACAGGCGGCGGTACCCCCAGCGCCCCCACCCCCACCACCGACGGCGGCACCACAGTCGGCCCCACCGGCGGCACCCCGACAGGCGGCGGCACCCCCAGCACCAACGGCGGCACCCCCACCACCGACGGAGGCACCACCGACGGAACCAGCAGCGGCACCACCACCGGGACCACAGGGGACGGCGGCACCACGGAGGGAACCAGCGGCGACCCCGGCGGAACACCGGGAGGCGGCAACACAGGCACGACGGTGGGGCCCGGCCTGACGACCACGCGCCGCCAGTAACACGGGAACGCAAAACCAAAAGGGCTGGTGACGGAGGTCATCAGCCCTTTCGAACCCTGGATCAGCGGTACTGCGTCAGAGGTACAGCCCCGTCGAGTCCTCCGACCCCTCGAACCGGTCCGCGGCCACGGCGTGCAGATCCCGCTCGCGCATGAGCGAGTACGGGATGCCCCGCACCTCCACCTCGGCCCGGTCCTCCGGGTCGAACAGCACCCGGTCACCCGGCTCGACGGTCCGTACGTTCTGCCCCACGGCCACGACCTCCGCCCACGCCAGCCGGCGCCCGACGGCCGCGGTGGCCGGAATCAGGATCCCGCCACCGGAACGCCGCTCGCCCTCGCCGGCGTCCTGCCGCACGAGTACACGGTCGTGCAGCATCCGGATGGGCAGCTTGTCGTGCTGGGTGCTCTGCTCGTCTCTGTTGGCGCTCACACCACTGAACCTACCTGCCTTCGCCGCGACCGTAAGCCGGCGGGTCGTATCGCTCAGCCCCTGCGCCGCCGGGTTCCCAGGGCCAGCAGCCCCACCACCCCGACCAGCACGAGCGCGACCGGCACGACCCGCTCCAGCCGGGGTGCGCCCGCCTCGTCGACGAGCTGCGCCTTGACGTCGCTCACCACGCGGTTGACCCCGACGTAGGCGCGGCCCAGCGTGTGGTCGACATGGGAGACGACCTTGGCCTTCGCGTCTGAGACGATCGTCTTCGGGTGCACGCGCACCCCGAGCTCGTCAAGCGTCTCGGCCAGCACCTCGCGGCGGCGCTTGATGTCCGCCTCGATCTGCGCCGGTGTTCTCGTGTCCGACGTGTCCGCCACCGTAGGGCCTCCGAAGTCAGCTGATACCTGTTGCTGCCGCTTGTTCTGGACAGTCTGTCAGCTCCGCGCCGCGTCGCACGATGTGGACCCCCGGTTACGCTGGCCCGATGAGCGAGCGACTCCAGCCCGGTGACGTGGCCCCCGCCTTCACCCTCCCCGACGCCGACGGAAAAGACGTCTCCCTGTCGGACTACCAGGGCCGCAAGGTCATCGTCTACTTCTACCCGGCCGCCCTGACCCCCGGCTGCACGAAGCAGGCCTGCGACTTCACGGACAACCTCGACGTCCTGGCCGCCGCCGGCTACGACGTCATCGGCATCTCCCCGGACAAGCCCGAAAAGCTGGCGAAGTTCCGCGAGAAGGAAAACCTCAAGGTCACCCTCCTGGCAGACCCCGAAAAGACCGTCACCGAGGCCTACGCCGCCTACGGCGAGAAGAAGAACTACGGCAAGACCTACATGGGCGTCATCCGCTCCACGATCGTCGTGGACGAACAGGGCAAGGTCGAACGGGCCCTGTACAACGTCCGGGCCACGGGCCACGTGGCGAAGATCATCAAGGATTTGGGTATCTGAGCGAGATCCAGACATCAGGAGCCAGGTCGGGCCGATCCGGAACCGGCCTGCGCTCCTCCTCCCAACGGTCCCCGGCAAGCTCGACGGCCACCCGCCGCCAGAAGCGAACAGCACCGGCATTGGCGTCCTGAAACGCGATCTCCCACTCCCCCGGATGCCGGGCGACGACCTCCCGTACGGCCCGCAGTCCCACCCCGCTCCTGCGCACCCCCCGCACGACAAAGAAACTGTTGAGCACCCGAGTGGGCCCGCTGAGCGCCCGCACGAACGCGAACCCGACGGGATGCTCGCCGACGCTGAACAGATACGGCGCCCAGTCCGGATCCCCGGAGAAGGCAGCCTCCAGCCGCTCACTACGGAATGTCCCGTCAGGGTTGGGCAGTTGACCGCCGAACTCGGACAGGTCGTGCCGGAAGAGAAGCCAGAGGCGTTCGACGGTAGGGCGATCGGCGGGGGTGGCTGGTCGGATGTCCAACTCTGCTGAGGTCATGAAAAAAGCCTCCCGAGCGGACAAGAGTCCGCATTTGGAAGGCCTCACCGGTGAGCTACAGCATATCTACTTACTTCAGATTTCGGGCGTGACTGTCCGATCTACGGTTCGTTACTCCGTACGAGGCCACGAACGTGTGGCCGAGATCGGAGGGGCATGGACGTGCAGGACACACCCGGACCGGCTATGAGCGCCAGCCCTGGTCGCGGCGCATTGCGAGCGGACGCGTACGGAAAGGATCAGCTCGCACCAGTCGTCGCCGAGGCCCGCAACTGGTCAGATCTGATGCGGCGGCTCGGGCTCACGCCCAGCGGGGGGCAAAGGCGTGTGCTACAGGAGAAAGTAGCGGGGCATGAACTCGACACAAGCCACTTCGTCAAGCGCAGCCCGTGGCGCAAGTACCCGGACTCAGCCATCGCCGAAGCTGCCGCTTCGTCGTCCTCGCTGCGCGAAGTGGCACTGAAGCTGGGCGCCACCCCGGCCACCGGCACTCTGTCGCACATTCGGCGCCGCATCCAGGCGGCAGGCATCGACATCAGCCACTTCCCCGGTATCGACCGGCCTGACCTGGACCTGCCCTTCACCACGGAAGAACTCCGGGAGGCTGCGGCAACGGCGACCAGCGTGCGCGGCGTGGCTCGCGCACTGGGCGTACCGGACGACAGTCGCTCGCGGGCAACCCTGAGCCGCATGCTGCGCACCCAGTCCATCGGCACGGCGCACTTCTCGCACAGGCGCGTATCGATCTCCGAGGACAGGCTCCGCGAACTCGTGCAGCACTCCGAGAGCTACGCAGACGTCATGCGCGGCCTTGGGCTGGACGTCAACGACACCAATCACCGGCGTGTCCGACGCGCGGCGACCCGACTCGGGCTGGACACGAGCCACTTCAAGCGCCGGACATGGGCGCAGCCGGAACGCCCCGCACCTGGGCCCATCTCTCACCGTGTACTCGTTGTCCTGCCCTCCGACGCCGGACGCACCAACAGATCTCAGCTTCACCGGGCGCTGACCGAGATCGGAGTGCCGTACGCATGCGAGACGTGCGGCAACACAGGCGAGTGGCTGGGCCAATCGATCACACTGCAGATCGATCACGTCAACGGTGACTGGCGCGACAACCGCCGGGAGAATCTGCGATACCTGTGCCCGAACTGTCATGCGCTGACGGAGACGTGGTGCCGTCAGAAGGAGCGGCTTCCCCTCGCCGCGTAGCACGCTCTGCCCGTACACTGATCGCTGCCGGTCCAGCGTACTGATCGGTTTTGAGCGGCCGTGTCGTAACTGGCAGCCGAGCTGCGTTTAGATCGCAGTGGGCGAAAGCCCGTGTGGGTTCGAATCCCACCGGCCGCACGTGTAGAGGGGCTGCCCGTCTGGCAGCCCCTCCGCCATGCGTCAACCCAACACCTCCCGCACCACCGGCACCAACGCCCGAAACGCCTGCCCCCGATGGCTGATCGCGTTCTTCTCCTCCGCCGTCAGTTCCGCGCACGTCCGGGTGTCGCCCTCCGGCTGGAGGATCGGGTCGTAGCCGAAGCCGTCCGTGCCGACGGGGGCGTGCCGGAGTACGCCTCGTAGCCGGCCTTCGACCACCCTCTCCGTGCCGTCCGGCAGGGCGAGGGCCGCCGCGCACGCGAAGTGGGCGCCCCGGTGGTCGTCGGCGATGTCGGACAGCTGCGCCAGCAGCAGCTCGAGGTTCGCGCGGTCGTCCCCGTGGCGTCCCGACCAGCGGGCCGAGAAGATGCCGGGGGCGCCGTTCAGGACGTCGACGCAGAGGCCGGAGTCGTCGGCCACGGCGGGCAGGCCCGTCGCCTGGGCGAGGGCGTGGGCCTTGAGCAGGGCGTTCTCGGCGAACGTGACGCCCGTTTCCTTGACGTCGGGGACGTCGGGATAGGCGTCGGCGCCCACGAGTTCGTGCGGCAGGCCTGCGTCGGCGAGGATCGCCCTGAGTTCGGTGATCTTTCCGGCGTTGCGGGTGGCGAGGATCAGGCGGGTCATGCCCACCAGTATCCCGGCCGCACCGGCGGGGCTACGGCGTGCACACCTTCGTCAGTTCGCCCGCCGCGTCCGTGACCGGGCTGAGGTCGGGGGTCGCGTCGCCGTTCTTGACGGCCGTACGGACGTTGCCGACGGCGTCGGCGAGGCTGTCGACCGCCTTGTTGACGTCGGCGTTGTCGGTCTTGTCGCCGATGTCGTCGAGGTTCTTGTCGATGGAGTCGAGGGACTCCTCCAACTGCGTCGGGTCGTTCGACGCGTTCTCCACAGCCTGTTGGAGGTCGGTGACGCTGTCGGCGATGGCGTCGGCGGTCTGGACGCAGTCCAGGGCCTTGTTGACGGCGTCGCAGCCGGTGGTGAGGCCGACCGTCAGTCCGACGGCCGCGACGGCGGCGGCGATGACGGTACGGCGACTACGGCGGCGTCGGCTCGCGCCCATGGATCCGGTCCTCCCGTTGGTCAGGCCCCCAGCGGGCCCCCCGTGTGGCCGGGCGCACGGTGGTGGGCCGTGCGCCCGTACCCGTAGTGACGCGAGGACGGTCGCCGCGGTTGCCCGGCGCGGCCGTCCTTCTTGGTGGGCCCTTTACTTTTCGAGGGCCGTATCAAGTGCCTTGCGCTGCAGGGCCGCGAGGTCGGTGCAGCCGGCGACGGCGAGGTCGAGGAGGGAGTTGAGTTCGTCGCGGGCGAAGGGTTCGGCCTCGGCGGTGCCCTGGACCTCGACGAAGCGGCCGTCGCCGGTGCAGACGACGTTCATGTCGGTCTCGGCGCGGACGTCCTCCTCGTAGCAGAGGTCCAGCAACGGCACCCCTCCCACGATGCCGACCGAGACCGCGCTCACCGTTCCCGTCAGCGGCTGGCGGCCGGCCTTGATCAGTTTCTTGCCCTGGGCCCAGGCGACGGCGTCGGCGAGTGCCACGTACGCGCCGGTGATGGCGGCGGTGCGGGTGCCGCCGTCGGCCTGGAGGACGTCGCAGTCGAGGACGATGGTGTTCTCGCCGAGGGCCTTGTAGTCGATGACCGCGCGCAGGGAGCGGCCGATGAGCCGGCTGATCTCGTGGGTGCGGCCGCCGATCCTGCCGCGGACGGATTCGCGGTCGCCGCGGGTGTTGGTGGCGCGGGGCAGCATGGAGTACTCGGCGGTGACCCAGCCCTCGCCGCTGCCCTTGCGCCAGCGGGGGACGCCTTCGGTGACGGAGGCGGTGCAGAAGACCTTCGTGTCGCCGAAGGAGACGAGGACGGAGCCCTCGGCGTGCTTGCTCCAGCCGCGTTCGATGGTGACCGGGCGGAGTTGTTCGGGGGTGCGGCCGTCGATTCGAGACATGCCGCTGAGCCTAGCCGTACCTGCGGAAGGGGCCCCTCTCGCGGTGCTCGGAGAGGGGCCCTTCAGGGGGTGAAGCCGGGGACGATTCCCGCACTTCACATCATGTCTTCGATCTCCGCCGCGATCGGGTCGGCGTCGGTGCCGATGACGACCTGGATGGCGGTGCCCATCTTGACGACGCCGTGGGCGCCGGCTGCCTTCAGGGCGGCCTCGTCGACCTTGCCGGCGTCGACGACCTCGGTCCGCAGGCGGGTGATGCAGCCCTCGACCTCTTCGATGTTGTCGATGCCGCCGAGCCCGGCGACGATCTTCTCAGCCTTGGTGGCCATGTTCCTTCTCCCTGCTCCGAACCGAAGTCGTGCACCGACATCGTGATACCGACATCGTGCGTAGCTGGTCTACACCACCCGCAGGGCGGTCGCCAACCCATGATGAAATGCGTGGGTTCCTTATCTCACCTTCATCGTGCTACAACATGGTCTACACCACTGAGTGGTGTAGACCACCACCCGATGGAGGAAGTATGAGCTCCGCCACCGCGACACCGGCGGCCCCCGCGAAGAAGCGGGGTTCCGGACTGTTCCAGGGCCTGCAGAAGGTCGGCCGCAGCCTGCAGCTCCCGATCGCCGTGCTGCCGGCGGCGGGCCTCCTGCTCCGCTTCGGCCAGCAGGACGTCCACGACAAGCTGAACCTGCCGGACAAGGTCACGGCCGTGTTCGCCACGGCCGGCGGCGCGATCTTCGACAACCTGCCGATGCTGTTCTGCATCGGTGTCGCGATCGGCTTCGCGAAGAAGTCGGACGGTTCGACCGCGCTGGCCGCCCTGGTCGGCTTCCTGGTGTACAGCAACGTCCTGAAGGCGTTCCCGGTCACCGAGGCGAAGGTCCAGGCGGGCGCGGACATAGCCGCGACCTACAACAACCCCGGTGTCCTCGGCGGCATCATCATGGGTCTGCTGTCCGCGGTGCTGTGGCAGCGCTTCCACCGCACCAGGCTGGTGGACTGGCTCGGCTTCTTCAACGGCCGCCGTCTGGTGCCGATCATCATGGCGTTCGTCGGCACGGTCATGGGTGTCTTCTTCGGCCTGGTCTGGGAGCCGATCGGCGAGGTCATCTCCGACTTCGGCGAGTGGATGACGGGTCTCGGCGCCTTCGGTGCGGCGCTGTTCGGCCTCATCAACCGCGCGCTGATCCCCATCGGCATGCACCAGTTCGTGAACACCGTCTCGTGGTTCCAGCTCGGTGACTTCAAGGACGCCACGGGCGCGATCGTCCACGGTGACCTGAACCGCTTCTTCGCCGGTGACCCGACGGCCGGGCAGTTCATGTCGGGCTTCTTCCCGATCATGATGTTCGGTCTGCCGGCCGCCGCGATCGCCATCGCCCACTCGGCACGTCCCGAGCGCCGCAAGGCCGTGATGGGCATGATGATCTCGCTGGCGCTGACCTCTTTCGTGACCGGTGTGACCGAGCCGATCGAGTTCTCGTTCATGTTCATCGCCCCGGTGCTGTACGCGATCCACGCGGTCCTCACGGCCGTCTCGATGGCGGTCACCTGGGCGCTCGGCGTCCACGCGGGCTTCACCTTCTCCGCCGGCTTCATCGACTACGCCCTGAACTGGAACCTCGCCACCAAGCCCTGGCTGATCATCCCGATCGGCCTGGTCTTCGGCGCCATCTACTACACCGTCTTCCGCTTCGCCATCACCAAGTGGAACCTCCCCACCCCGGGCCGCGAGCCCGAGGAGGAGGTCGAGGACCTCACGAAGGCGTAGCCGCACCCGTACACGAAGGCCCCCGGAGCCAGAGACTCCGGGGGCCTTCCGCATGTCATGGGGACTAGATCTCGTACGACACCCTCGGCGTCGCCAGCTCCACCGGGCCGTCGAACACCGCGCGCGCGTCGGCGAGGTTGGCCCGCGGGTCGGTCCACGGGGGGATGTGGGTGAGGACCAGGCGGCGGGCGCCTGCCCGGGCCGCCGTCTCTCCCGCCTCGCGGCCGTTGAGGTGCAGGTCGGGGATGGTCTCCTTGCCGTGCGTGAACGCGGCCTCGCACAGGAACAGGTCGGTGTCCCGGGCGAGTTCGTCCAGCGCCGGGGTGACGCCCGTGTCACCGGAGTACGTCAGGGACTTGCCGCCGTGCTCGACGCGGATGCCGTACGCCTCGACCGGGTGCGCCACGCGTTCCGTGTGGACGGTGAACGGGCCGATGTCGAAGGTGGACGGCTTGACCGTGTGGAAGTCGAAGACCTCGCTCATCGAGGAGGCGGTGGGGGTGTCCGCGTAGGCCGTGGTCAGGCGGTGTTCCGTGCCCTCGGGTCCGTAGACGGGGATCGGGTCGCAGCGGCCGCCGTCGTGGCGGTAGTAGCGCGCGACGAAGTACGCGCACATGTCGATGCAGTGATCGGCGTGCAGATGGCTGAGGAAGATCGCGTCGAGGTCGTAGAGACCGCAGTGGCGCTGCAGCTCGCCCAGGGCACCGTTGCCCATGTCGAGGAGCAGCCGGAAGCCGTCGGCCTCGAGGAGGTAGCTCGAGCAGGCCGATTCCGCGGACGGGAACGACCCCGAGCAGCCGACGACGGTGAGCTTCATAAAACAGAAACCTCCGCTGGCGGGAACGAAGAGAGTGGTGGCGTCGGGGGTCGTGCGGTGGATCGAGCGTAAGGCGCAAAACCCCCGGTCGCTCCTCCGCCAAGGGCTGTTGTGGGCGAACTCACCTGTGCTGTCACCGGTTCGGCTGGACCGAGGGCGCGTGAGACTTTGGAGAGGGCGCGCGGGCGCGATCGCGCGCCGGTAACGTCACCGGTATGGACACGTCCTGGTGGCTCGCGCTCGCCGCGGTGGTACTGCTGGCTCTGGTCGCCGTGCTCGTCGACGGGTGGGGGCGGGGGCATCGGCCCTCCGCTCGCCGGACCCGGCCGCCCGGCCGTCCCGGGAAGCGCGGGGTCCGTCCGCGGCCCGCGGAGATCTGGTGGGCGAACGTGCCGTACGAGGACGGGCCCGGCGAGAAGGACCGGCCCTGTCTGGTGCTGGTGGTGCACGGGGACCGGGCGATGGTCGCGAAGATCACCAGCAGGCACCACGCCGAGCGGCCCGGGGTGATCCCGTTGCCGCCGGGCTCGGTGGGTGACTCGCGCGGGCGCGCGAGCTTCCTGGAGACGGACGAGCTGCGCGAGGTGCACGTGGAGGACTTCCGCCGACGGGCCGGCGTGGTGGACCCGGTCCTGTGGGACCAGGTCCGTCACCTGGCTACGTAACGGGCGGCTGCCCAGCGGGGCTCAGGCCCAGAGTTGGCCCTGGAGGGTCTCGATCGCTTCCTCCGTCGTTGCCGCCGTGTAGACGCCCGTCGAGAGGTACTTCCAGCCGCCGTCGGCGACGACGAACACGATGTCCGCGCTCTCGCCCGCCTTCAGCGCCTTGTTCCCGACGCCGATCGCCGCGTGCAGGGCGGCGCCGGTGGAGACGCCCGCGAAGATGCCCTCCTGCTGGAGGAGTTCCCGGGTGCGGGTGACCGCGTCGGCGGAGCCGACCGAGAAGCGGGTGGTGAGGACGGAGGCGTCGTACAGCTCCGGTACGAAGCCCTCGTCGAGGTTGCGCAGGCCGTACACCAGGTCGTCGTAGCGCGGTTCGGCGGCGACGATCTTCACGTCCGGTTTGTGCTCGCGCAGGAAGCGGCCGACGCCCATCAGGGTGCCGGTGGTGCCCAGGCCCGCGACGAAGTGGGTGACCGAGGGGAGGTCGGCGAGGATCTCCGGGCCGGTCGTGGCGTAGTGGGCGCCCGCGTTGTCGGGGTTGCCGTACTGGTAGAGCATCACCCAGTCGGGGTGCTCGGCGGAGAGCTCCTTGGCGACGCGTACGGCGGTGTTGGAGCCGCCCGCGGCGGGCGAGGGGATGATCTCCGCGCCCCACATGCCGAGCAGTTCGCGCCGTTCCTGCGAGGTGTTCTCCGGCATCACGCACACCATGCGGTAGCCCTTGAGCTTGGCGGCCATCGCGAGGGAGATGCCGGTGTTGCCGGAGGTGGGCTCCAGGATCGTGCAGCCGGGGATCAGGCGGCCGTCCTTCTCCGCCTGCTCGATCATGTGCAGGGCGGGGCGGTCCTTGACCGAGCCGGTGGGATTGCGGTCCTCCAGCTTCGCCCAGATGCGGACGTCGGCGGACGGCGACAGCCGCGGCAGGCGCACCAGAGGGGTGTTGCCCACCGCGGCCAGCGGGGAGTCGTAACGCATGAGTGGTCAGCGGGCCTTAGACCATGCCGCCGGCCACGGCCGGCAGGATCGTGACGTTGTCGCCGTCGGCGAGCTTGGTGTTGATGCCGTCCAGGAAGCGGACGTCCTCGTCGTTGAGGTAGACGTTGACGAAGCGGCGCAGCTGGCCATCGTCCACGATGCGGGCCCGGATGCCCGTGTGCCGGGTCTCGAGGTCGGTGAAGAGCTCGGCGAGGGTGTCTCCCTTGCCCTCCACAGCCTTCTGGCCGTCGGTGTACTGGCGGAGGATGGTCGGGATGCGGACCTCGATGGCCATGGTGGCGGGCTCCTGTCGGAAGAAGTCTGGTCGGTGGGCGCGCGGCAGCGCAGTACAACAGCGGGTGGTGCGTGTCGGGCGCCGCGGCTCACGGCCGTACGGCGGCAGGACCGGCGTCAACAGATGGCGCTGGCGAGCCTGCACAGGTCGACGTGCAGCCGCGCCACGAGCAGCGTGCCCGGCGTCTTCTCGCTCACGTCGTCAAGAACCATGGGGTCATCGTATCGATTCCCGGTCCGGATCCCGGAGTGTGGTCCCACATTCCGGACGGATTCCGGCCGGAGAGTGAGACCGCACAGTTCAGCACCGGGTCGGCGAGGTCCTGGGGGCCCTCAGGCTGACTTTCTGAGCACCAGGCGGGTGGGGACGACGACGGAGGACAGGGCCGGGGCGTCGGGGTGCTCCGTACGGTCGAACAGCAGCCGGGCCATCAGGCGGCCCATCTCCTCGACGTCCTGGTGGACCGTGGTCAGCGGCGGCTCGGTGGACTCTGCGATCTCCCTCAGGTCGTCGAATCCGACCACCGCCACGTCCTGCGGCACCCGCCGCCCGCGTTCCCGCAGCGTCTGCAGGGCGCCGGACGCCATGAGGTCGGAGGCGACGAAGACGGCGTCCAGGCCGGGGCACCGGTCGAGCAGCGCGGCCATGGCGTCGGCGCCGCCCCGCTGGGTGTAGTCGGCCCTCTCGATCAGCTGGGCGGAGGCGTCCGGGACGACGTCCTGGTAGCCGGCGAGCCGGTCGGCGGCGGAGCTCTCCTGGTCGTAGGGCCCGGTGACGGTCGCGATCCGGGTGCGGCCGAGCGAGACCAGGTGCCGCACGGCCTGGCGGGCGCCGCCGCGGTTGTCACCGTCGACGTAGGCCTGACCGCGCACCGGGTCGGCGTCGCGCAGGAGCGGGCGGCCGCCGAAGACGGCGGGCAGGCCGAGGCGGTCGATCATCTGGGGCAGCCGGTCGCCGGGGCGCAGGGAGAACAGCAGGGCGCCGTCGACATGGCCGCCGCCGAGGTAGTCGGCCACGCGCGCGTAGTCGTCGGGTTCGTCCAGGAACAGCAGGACGGCCTGCGCGCCGTGCCGGGCGAGTTCACGGCGGATGCCGCGCAGGTGACGGTCGAAGAAGGGGTCGAGGAAGAGCCGGTTCTCCGGCTGGGTCGCGACGACCGCGACGGCTCCGGTGCGGTGGGTGACCAGTTGCCGGGCGGCCTGGTTGGGGACGTAGCCGAGTTCGGCGATCACCTCGCGGACGCGGTCGACGACCTCGGCGCGGACCCGGGCCTCACTGTTGATCACCCGTGACACGGTGGACTTGGAGACTCCCGACCGGCGGGCGACGTCCTCCAGCGTGGGGCGCCGTGTGCGCGTCGGCTGCGTCAACACCTTCTCCGATACGGCGAGTTGTCCTGGCGTACGACGCTCAGTATGCCTCCACGACCTTCACCTCCTCCTCCGTCACCTCGCCCTCGACGATCCGGAAGGAGCGGAACTGGAACGGGCCGGCGGCGTCGGTGTCGGCGGTGGAGACGAGGACGTAGTGGGCGCCGGGTTCGTTGGCGTAGGAGATGTCGGTGCGGGAGGGGTAGGCCTCGGTCGCCGTGTGGGAGTGGTAGATGACCACCGGTTCCTCGTCCCGGTCGTCCATCTCCCGGTAGAGCTTGAGCAGGTCGCCGGAGTCGAACTCGTAGAAGGTGGGCGACATGGCCGCGTTCAGCATGGGGATGAACCGCTCGGGGCGGTCCGAGCCCGCCGGGCCCGCGATGACGCCGCACGCCTCGTCGGGGTGGTCCTTGCGCGCGTGCGCGACGATCTGGTCGAACAGGGCCTGGGTGATGGTCAGCATGGTGGTCAGGATAGACAGGAGATCCAGAGGGGCCGCGCGCAGCGCGTCAGGCAGGGCGGTGGTGGGCGACGGGTGGGCCGCTCCGTACCGAGGGGTGGTACGGGGCGGCCCACATCGTGAGCGGAGAGGTCAGCCGACCTTCTCCAGCTCCGAGTCGCCGCGTGCGGCGATCTGCGGGTTGCGGCTCTTGAGGATCGCCCAGCCGACGGCCAGGGCGGCGGCCCACACGGCCATCACGTAGAGGCAGACGCGGGCGTCGGCGTCGTACGCGATGAGGCCGGTGACGAAGAGCAGGAAGGCGATGGCGACGTAGCTGCACTTCGCGCCGCCGGGGGCCGGGAAGGACGAGGCGGGCAGGCGGCCCGCGTCGACGGCGCGGCGGTAGAGGACGTGGCTGATCAGGATCATCAGCCAGGTCCAGATGCCGGCCGCGGTGGCCACCGAGGTGACGTAGCCGAACGCCTTCTCGGGGACGATGTAGTTGAGGATCACGCCGATGCCCATGAAGAGCACCGAGACCGTGATGCCGAAGGCCGGCGTCTTCGTCGAGGACAGCTTCCTGAAGACCGCGGGGGCCTCACCGCTGTCGGCCAGGTTCCGCAGCATGCGGCCCGTGGAGTACATGCCGGAGTTGCAGGAGGACAGGGCGGCGGTGAGGACCACGAAGTTCACGATGCCCGCGCCCGCCGGGATGCCGATCTTCGCGAAGGCCTCCACGAAGGGGCTCACCCCGTCGGTGAACTCGGTCCACTTAACCACGCACAGGATGACGGTGAGGGCGCCGACGTAGAAGAGGGCGATGCGCCAGGGCAGGGTGTTGATCGCCTTGGGGAGGGTCTTCTCCGGGTCCTCGGACTCGCCGGCGGTGACGCCGACCAACTCGACGGCCAGGTAGGCGAACATGACGCCCTGCAGGGTCATCAGGGACGAGCCGATGCCCTTGGGGAAGAAGCCGTCGTACTGCCAGAGGTTGGAGACGGCGGCGGTGTCGCCGGCGGAGCTGAAGCCGAAGGTGAGCACGCCCAGGCCGATCACGATCATGCCGATCAGGGCGGTGACCTTGACCATCGAGAACCAGAACTCCAGCTCGCCGAAGAGCTTCACGGAGATCAGGTTCACCCCGAAGAGGATCACCAGGAAGACCAGGGCCGTCACCCACTGCGGGATGTCCGGGAACCAGTAGTTGACGTAGATCGCGGCGGCGGTCAGCTCGGCCATGCCGGTGACCACCCACATCAGCCAGTACGTCCAGCCGGTGAAGTAGCCGAAGAACGGGCCGAGGAACTCGCGTGAGTACTCCGCGAACGAGCCCGAGACGGGGCGGTAGAGCAGGAGCTCGCCGAGCGCCCGCATGATGAAGAAGATGATCACGCCCGCGAGGGCGTACATGAAGATGAGGCTGGGTCCGGCTTTGGCGATGTTCGCCCCGGCGCCCAGGAAGAGGCCGACGCCGATGGCGCCGCCGATCGCGATCATCTGGACCTGGCGGCTGCCGAGCCCGCGTTCGTACCCCTCTCCCTCAGGGGTCTTCTCCGTGTCGACCTGCGCTGAGGTCATGTGGTGCGCCTTTCTCCATGCCGACCCGGGCCTTCGTCGGCCTCGGACCGGGTCTCGATCCCCCCGGATGATGGAGTGTGAGCGGGCTCGATCTTCCTCGAGCCCACTCATGCCTGGCCGACGGTCCGTCGGCTCGGTGGCGCACCCGGGCGAATACATGGGTGGTGTTCGCCGGGCGGTCGTGAAGATTTATCACGGCCGCCACATTGATCACCCGGGCGAGGTGTGGCGCAGCGCACAGGGAGAGGCAGACAAAAGCGACCTCTCGCGGGCATAGGTGCCCGTCACGGTGATGTGATCGTTATCCGGATTTGAGCGTCCGCTGAGCGAACACAAAACCTGCACAACTAGGCACAAGTCAGGGCATGAGCGTGCTGACGAGTGTCTCCTGGAGCCCGCCCAGCCACAGGTAGGCCATCACCATCGGCTTGCGCGGGTCCTCGTCCGGCAGGTGGTAGAGGAGGTCGCTGTCGTCCTCGTCGGTGATCTCCAGCCGGGAGCCGATCGCCAGCCGCAGGTCGTTGAGGGCGCTCAGCCACTGCTGGGACTCGCCGGGCGACAGTTTGAGCAACGCCGCCTCCTTGCCGCCCGAGTCGAGCGCGTCCAGGGAGCGGATCACCGCGAGGGCGTTCTCCCGTTTGCCGGCCCTCAGATCGTTCTCGGTGTAGCGGCGGAACTCGGCGGAGTACGCCCGCTCCTCCTCGGCCTGCTTCGGTCCGGGGGCGCCCTCCGGGTCGCTGTAGGCGTCGGGGAAGAGCCGTCTGAGGACCGGGTCGGCGGGGGGCTCGCTGGGACCCTCCGCGAACAGCTCGGCGAGCGGGTCGTCGGGGGTGTCCTCGGCGGGGCCGGGGCCGATGAGTTCCAGGAGCTGGACGGCCAGCGACCGGATGATGGAGATCTCGACGTCGTCGAGGGCGACGGCCGCGCCGCCGCCGGGGAGCGGTTCGAAGTGTCCTGGCATGAAGGGAGTTCGCTACTTCCGGTCCTGCTGGAGGGTGGCCCACAGACCGTAGCCGTGCATGGCCTGCACGTCGCGTTCCATCTCCTCGCGACTGCCGCTGGAGACGACCGCCCGGCCCTTGTGGTGGACATCGAGCATGAGCTTGGTGGCCTTGTCCTTCGAGTAGCCGAAGTACGTCTGGAAGACGTACGTCACGTAGCTCATGAGGTTGACCGGGTCGTTGTGGACGATGGTGACCCAGGGGACGTCGGGTTCCGGGACGGCGAAGACCTCTTCCGCCGACTCGGTGCGTTCGGTCTCAAGGGGAGCGGGTGACGTCACAAGGCCCATGCTGCCACGCCCCCCGTAAATCGTCACACTGACGAAATGGGGGTACGATCTCTTGCCATGAACACAGCGGACCTTGGGCTGCCGGTGGACGTTCCCTCTACGGCGCTCTTCACGGACCAGTACGAGCTGACAATGCTGCAGGCGGCGCTGAAGGCGGGTACCGCCGAACGGCGCAGCGTGTTCGAAGTCTTCACCCGGCGGTTGCCGGAAGGTCGCAGGTACGGCGTCGTCGCGGGCACCGGGCGGGTCCTGGACGCCGTCGAGAACTTCCGGTTCGACGCGGACGTCCTCGGCTTCCTGCGGGAGCACTCGATCGTCGACGAGGAGACCCTGGAGTGGCTCGCCTCGTACCGCTTCTCGGGTGACGTCTGGGGCTATCCGGAGGGCGAGGTGTACTTCCCGGGCTCGCCGATCATGCGGGTCGAGGGGTCCTTCGCCGAGTGCGTGCTCCTGGAGACCGTCATCCTGTCCATCCTCAACCACGACTCGGCGATCGCCGCGGCCGCCTCGCGGATGGCCTCCGCGGCCGGCGGGCGGCCGCTGATCGAGATGGGTGCCCGCCGCACCCACGAACTGGCCGCGGTCGCCGCCGCGCGCGCCGCGTACGTCGGCGGCTTCACCACCACCTCCGACCTCGCGGCCGGCTTCCGCTACGGCATCCCCACCGTGGGCACCTCCGCCCACGCCTTCACCCTCCTGCACGACCAGGAGAGGGACGCCTTCCAGGCCCAGGTGAACTCGCTGGGCCGGGGCACGACCCTGCTCGTGGACACCTACGACGTCACCGAGGCCGTCCGGACGGCCGTCGAGGTCGCCGGGCCCGAGCTGGGCGCGGTACGGATCGACTCCGGGGACCTGCTGCTGGTCGCGCATCGCGTACGGCAGCAGCTGGACGAGCTGGGCGCCACCGACACCAAGATCATCGTGACCTCGGACCTGGACGAGTACGCCATCGCCTCGCTGCGGGCGGCGCCCGTGGACGCGTACGGCGTCGGCACCCAGCTGGTGACCGGCTCCGGACACCCCACGGCCTCGATGGTCTACAAGCTGGTCGCCCGCGCCGAGACCGCCGACCCGAAGGCCCCGCTGGTCCCGGTGGCGAAGAAGTCCACCGGCGGCAAGACCTCCGTCGGCGGCCGCAAGTGGGCCGCGCGGCGCCTGGACGAGCACGGGATCGCGGAGGCCGAGGTCGTCGGCACAGGGCCGGTGCCGGCCGAGCTGGCCGAGCGGCAGCTGCTGGTCGAGCTCGTCAAGGGCGGCGAGGTCGTCGCCCGCGAGCCCCTGGACGTCGTACGCGACCGGCACGCGACCGCCCGCGGCAGCCTGCCCCTGTCGGCGACCCAGCTGTCGCGCGGGGAACCGGTCATTCCGACGGAGTACGCGCACGGGCGCACGGGTAGCTAAGGCGGGTGTGCCGGGAAACGCCCGGAACGCCCCCTCCCGCGCGGCCCTTGGAGTCAATAGGCTCGGAAGTTCACCGGCCGGGCCCTCATCCCTTCCATGACCCAGTCGTCCATAACCGAAGGACACCGACCATGCGCCGCGCCTTGATCGTCGTTGACGTGCAGAACGACTTCTGCGAGGGGGGCAGTCTCGCGGTGGCCGGGGGTGCCGATGTCGCCGCCGCCGTCACCGAGCTGATCGGTCAGGCGGCCGGCTCCGGGTACCAGCACGTCGTGGCCACCCGCGACCACCACATCGCCCCCGGCGGCCACTTCGCCGACAACCCCGACTACGCCCACTCCTGGCCCGCGCACTGCGTCGCCGGCACCGAGGGCGTGGGCTTCCACCCGAACTTCGCCCCCGCGGTCGCCTCCGGCGCGGTCGACGCCGTCTTCGACAAGGGCGCGTACGCGGCGGCCTACAGCGGCTTCGAGGGCGCCGACGAGAACGGCGTGACGCTGGCCGACTGGCTGCGCGCCCGGGAGGTCGACGAGGTGGACGTGGTCGGTATCGCCACCGACCACTGCGTCCGCGCCACCGCCCTGGACTCCGCCCGGGAGGGCTTCCGTACCCAGGTGCTGCTGGACCTGACCGCCGGGGTGGCCGAGGCCACGACCGAGCGGGCGCTGGAGGAGCTGCGGGAGGCGGGCGTGGAGCTGTCCGGCAAGCCCGTGGTCGCCTAGGTGTCCCGCCTCGGGAGCTCCCTCCTGACCTGCTGACGGGTCCGCGCGTCCTGACGGGTCCGCGCGGCGCTACGTCACGGTCGGCCCCGTGGGTGTCGCCGGGCGCCTGAGCAGTGCCCGGACGGGGTGCCACAGCTCCTGGACGCGTTCCGGGCCGCCGACACCGTTGTCAGGGGCCGTACGCCATATCAGGCCGTCCGGATGGTGCAGGACCGCGGTGATCTCGTCCGGGGTCGGCGGGGCCGCGTTGCCCCGCAGGTAGACCGCGCGCATACCCAGGTTGCGCAGCCTGGTCAGGGCGCGCGCACGGTTCTGGGCGTGCACGAGGAAGCGGACGCTGCCGGTGCCCTCGGCGGTGGGGCTGGGCAGGTTCAATGCCACCACCACGCTGCCGGTCGGCAGCTTGCAGAAACCTCCTGCGGCCATGCGGTCACACCCCCGTGCGAGTCGTCGTCGAAGCCTGTGTCAATAAGGGAGCCACAGGACGCACCTAAACACGATCGGCGGCAACCCGCCAGGGGGTTGCCGCCGATACGCTTCTGACCTGCGAATACGCCGCTTACTTCGCGGACGGTCCGACCTGGACCGAGATCGTCGAGCCGTCCGCCGGCTCCTTGGTGATCTTGATCCGGGTGTCGGTGTCAGTGACCTCGACGCCCGCGAACGGGTTCGAGGCGTCGTAGTAGCTCGACGTGCCGTCGTCGAAGACCGGGACGCCGGCCCGCGACTTGATCTTGGTCGGGACGTCCGCCTTGTGCAGCGTGATCGCGTCCGTCTGCTGCCGGGTGAAGGTCGAGTCGAAGGCCTGGACGCGGTTGCGCATCAGCGTGCCGTCGGACCACTTCAGCGGCGTCGGGTGGGAGTCGATCGGCAGGATCAGACCCGTGCCGGGGTGCTGGCTGGTGTTGTCGTCGGCCTGGGAGGTGTCCCACTTCCAGATCAGCAGACCGTTCTGGTACGGGTAGTGCTCCACCCAGTCCGGACGGGTCGTCGAGAAGCCGTAGTTGTACGGGCCGACCTTGAGGGTCTTGTCGTACGACACGTACTGGCGGTTCTCGGCGATGTAGTACTGCGGGTAGTCGTCCGTGATGGACGCGCCGATGCGGGAGAAGCCGCTCGCCGTCCAGGCCGCGTCCTGAGACTCGACGTTGTCGGAGAACAGGGCGGCGCCGTCGGCGGTCACGGTGATCTCGTCGGCCGCGAAGCCCCTCTGGGCCACGCCGCCGTCGGTCTGGTAGCGGAAGCGCAGGCCGATCTTCTGCCCGGCGTAGGCGTCCAGCGGGAACGTCAGCTTCTGGTACGCGTCCACCGTGCCGGTGAGCGCGGGCTTGCCGCTGCCGTCACGCGGGATGGCGCTGCCGTCGGCCAGCTTGCCGTCGACGGGCGTCCAGTTGGTGCCGCCGTCCGTGGAGACCTCGGTGTAGAGGTAGTCGTAGTCCGCCTCGATGTCCCACCAGCCGTCGAGGGTGAGGCTCGCGGACGACTTGCCGGTCAGGTCGACCGTGCGGGCGAGGGAGTTGCGCAGGTCGTTGCCGCTGCCGCTCCACCACTGCTTGCTGCCCTGCGCCGGGGCGACGACCTCGGTGGTGACCGTCTTGTCGGGCAGCTGGACCACGAGGCCCTGCGGGTTCTTGGTGTTGTACTCCGCGACACCGAGGGTGTGGTTCGACTTCACGCCCGCCTGGGCGATGTCGTAGTCGAGCCAGCCCAGTTGCAGCTTGTCCCAGGCGTTCATGTCGCCGGGCAGGTCGCCGATGGCGTCCTTGCCGGTGCCGAGCCAGGAACCGGAGGACATCAGCGTCCAGAAGCCGGTGGAGTTCTCGCCGCCGGCGGTGTCGTACTCGTCGGGCAGGCCCAGGTCGTGGCCGTACTCGTGGGCGAAGACGCCCAGGCCGCCGTTCTCCGGCTGGATGGTGTAGTCGCCGACCCAGATGCCGGTGTCACCGATCTGCGTGCCGCCGAGCTTGTTGGTGTCCGGGCCGGTGGATCCGGCGTCGGTGCCGAAGGCGTACCAGCGGTGGGCCCAGATGGCGTCCTCGCCCTGGGCACCGCCGCCCGCGGACTCGTCCTCGCCGGCGTGCACGATCTGGAAGTGGTCGATGTAGCCGTCGGGCTCGTTGAAGTCGCCGTCGCCGTCGAAGTCGTAGCGGTCCCACTGGTCGAACTCGGCCAGCTCCGCCTTGATCTCGGCGGCGGTGTCACCGGCGGCCTCGCGCTCGGCGACCCAGGCGTTGACGCCGTCCTGCACGGCGTACCAGGCGCCGGTGGACGCCTCGTTGGAGCCGTAACGGGCCTCGTTGTAGGGGACCTTGACCCAGTCGGTGACCTCGCCGTCGACGGAGTAGCGGCCCGAGGACTGCTTCTCGTAGTACTTCTTCAGCGACTCGGTGTTCTTGCCGGTGCCGAAGTAGAGGTCCTGGAAGTGCTTCTGGTTGTAGTCCGCCTGCCACGCGGTGCTGTTGTTCTGCGCGCGGTCCGGCTGGGCTATCTGGTTGTGCAGCGGGCCGGGTGTGCCGCCGTAACGGCTGTCGACCTGGTCGCCGAACTCGACCAGGATCGTGAAGATCTTGTCAGTCTGTTCGCGGCCGAGTTCGACGTACTTGTCGTCACCCTTGAGCTTGACGACCTTGGAGCCGTTGCGGTCCCGCACCTTGGCGGAGCCGGATATGACCTGGTTGAGCGCCTCTTCGCGCTGGGCCTCCTGGGTCTTGGACAGCGGACCGTCCAGGTCATGCCCCTTCATCTTGGCCGGCTGCGGGTCGTGCCCGTCCACGGCCCGGGGTGCGGCGGCCGAGTCGGCCTGGGCCACCGAGAAGGCCGAGAAGGTCGCCGTCGCCGCGGCGAACGCGACGACTGTCGCCGCCGTTCTGAACTGCCAGGATCTGCTGGTCACTTGAGTTCCTCCCCCGCGTCCGGGCGCGCGGAAGGAGGGGGGTCCTGGGCCTGGTGGGTCCGCGCGCGCTGTTCAACGCGTGTAGTCAAGTGACGACATTTGACTAGAGGTTGGGAAGAAAAGACAGACCTTGACTTGAGCAGGTCAATTGCACTATATGAAGTTGGCGTCCGCTTTACGAACGCCGGACCACCGCGCGCGTGCTCACGGAGGGCGACGACACCCCCTCGAACGGGCGCGCGGTTCTGTCCACTTGCTGGACGCCATGAACCCGTGCGCCCCCTGTGCTCCGGCCCTGTTGGTCAGGTCACGCTTACCTGTCGTTCCGCTCGGGCATGCAGGCGATTAGAGTCGATTGGCGGAACGCCCTGAAATCGGCGGAAAGCCAGGCCGACGCCCCCGTGGACCCCCACTTCCGAGGACACGATTGCCATGCCTCGTCCGACTGTCACGCCTCGCCCGACGGCCGCACAGCTCGCCTACGGTTCGTGCACCGTGATCTGCTCGACGCTCGCCATGCTGCTGCTGTCAGAGACGAGTTCGGGCGTGGGGATCGTGATCATCGCCCTCGCGGCACTCGCCCTCGGTCTGCTGGTCGCCATGACGATCCCGATGCCCAGGTCCCGCGTGGTCGCGGTGAACCGGCCCGCGACGCAGACCGCGCAGACGCAGCCGGAGACCGCGTCGGCGACGGCCTCGATCGCCGCGGCGGCGTCCGAGCGTCCGGTGCACGAGCGCGCTGCTTCCTGACCGACGCTGAGAGCGCACCGGGGACGGACCGAGGGTGGTCAGTCAGTGCTGACCACGACCGTCTTGGCCGCCTTGTCGTGCAGGCCCTGCTTGTAGGGCTTGTCGAAGTAGCTCCAGCCGCCCGAGATCGCGGTCCAGACGCAGGCGCAGCAGAACGCGAACGGGATCCACAGCACCGCCGAGCGGATCAGCGTGGTCTGCACGGAGGGCGTTGCGCCGTCGTCGAGGCCGGCGACCCGCATCCCCAGCCACTTCTTGCCGAGGGTCTGACCCGTCCTGCTGATCATGACGGTGTCGTAGGCGATGTAGAGCACGGCGGCGATCAACGACTGCCCGAACGACTTGCCGAACTCGATGTTGTTGTCGTCGATGCTGTACTCGTGCACGTTGAAGGCCAGGGTGAGCAGCCAGACCACGATGCCGACCATGATCATGTCGATGATCCGGGCGAGGGTGCGCTTGCCGCTCGGGGCCAGCGGCGGCATGCCGGCCAGCGGATCGCCGGGGTAGTGGCCGCCGGACCCGTAGGGACCACCGCCCCGAGGACCGCCGGAACCGTAAGGGTCGCCTCCTTGAGGACCGCCGGAACCGTAGGGATCACCGCCCGGCGGAGGCTGGGGCCCGCTGCCGTACGGGGGCTGGGCGTCGTACGGCGAACCGGAGCCCTCGTCAGGCGGGGGCTGCTTCCTGAACGGGTCGTCTTCCGGCGGCTGACCGGAGCCGGGAGGTTCGGTGCTCATGGCCCGAGTCGACCGCGAACCCTCCGGCTCCGCATCCGGCGAGCGGCCGTCCGGAGTACTCGCCAGGACCGCGACCGATTCGGGATTCCGCCGGATCCTCCGGCGCTTGTGCCGTGAACCTGGTCAGCCGGCGACGAACGTATGGGCGGCCTTGTCGTGCCAGCACTGGTGCCACGGCCGGTCGATCAGGCACCACAGGACGCCCACGACTCCCACGACGAGCAGTCCGGGCACGCTGTAGACCAGCCAGCGGCGCAGGGCCGCGCCGAAGGACGGGGCCTCGTGGCCCTCGATGTCCCGCACGTCCAGCCCGAACAGCTTCTTGCCGAGAGTGCGGCCCCACTTGGCGGTGGGCAGCGCCTCGTAGAGAGCGCCGAAGACGAGCAGGACGGCCAGCACGATGCCGAGATACGTCGACGTCGTGCCGTCGAGGAGCCACACCGTGACGGTCTCGCCGGACAGCTTGGCCGCGTCGATCTTCTCGTTGACGTGGTCGATCGCCTTGGTGCCGAGCGGTACCGCGGCCACGGCGGTGACACCGGCGAGCACCACCGTGTCGACGAGCCGGGCGGCCAGCCGCTTGCCGAGCCCCGCGGGACGGGCCGACGCCTGACGCCGCGCGGCCGCCTGGAAGATGTCGTCGACAGGCGGCTTCCAGGGCGTGACCGGCTGCTCGCCGTCGTCCGCCCCTGCCAGCCGGTGCACCTGCTGCGCCCAGGAGGGCTGGCCGCCACCGGCGCCGGGTGCCATGGGAGCGGAGGTCATGGGGGCGGAGGCGGGGGTGCCTGAGCCGGGCTGGGGGCCGGTCGGCTGAGGGCCGCCGGACTGGTGGGGCACGCTCGGGCCGGCCGCGGGGGTCGCCTGCGGCCCGGAGAGGGCGGCGGGGGGCGCCGAGGGGGCCTGGGCGGCTGCCCCGGCTCCGGTGCCCGCCTGGGGCTGCGCTGCGGCGGCCCGGGCGGCCGCAGCCTTTCCGGCACCGAAGCCGGGGGCTTCCTGGGGGCCGGGGACCGCGGGAGTGCCGGAGTACGCGGAGGCGTCCGGGGGCGCGGCTTGGGCGCCGGTGCCGGGGTGGCCGGTGGCGTGGGGTGCCCGTGGGTCGGCGGAACCGGGCGTTCTGGACCCACCGGCTCCCCCGGCCGCCCCTGCCGGACCTCCCGTACCCGCACCGCCGCCCCCGGAGAACTGGGCGCCGAACGCTCCGGGCGCCGCGCCGGACGCGGACTGGGCGGATCCGGGGCCCGTGCTCCCCTGGTGCGCCCCGGCCGCCCGATTCTGCTGGGCCGTGCGCGGGGAGAGCGCGCGGAAGGTCACCGTGCCCTCGTCGGCAGGGGGGCCACCGGGACCCGGGACACCGGGAGCTCCGGCGCCGGCCGCCGCTCCCCCGCGTCCGGCCGTGGGCCTGCGGAAGATGAACGTGTTGCCCGCGTCGGCGTCGTCCGGCTCGGCGGGCGGGATCATCGCGGTGCCGTCCGTACGGGCGGAACGACCGTCGGGCTGGGACGGCCCGTCGCCGGCCCCCGTCGCCCGCGGCACCCGCGGATCAGCCCCCTCCCTCCCACCTTCGGGCCCTTCCGGCTGGGCACCCTGCGGCGCCCCCCACGACACCCGGCGGTCCTGGTCCGCTCCGAAGCCCGACTGGTGGGAGCGGTCGGCGCCCCAGGCGGTCGCGGGGGCGGGAGGGCCACCGTGCTGGGCGCCCGTGCGCGAGGACGGGGCAGCCCCGCCGGGCCCGCCGGACGGACCGGGTCCGGCGACCGGGTCCTCGTCGAAGAAGTACGGGCCCGTCTCCTCCACCGAGGCCGCGGAGGCGGCCGGGGCGGTCCCGCCTGCCGGGCCGTCGTCGGACGGTGGGGCGAGCGGTTCGCCGTCCGTCGGGGCCGGTCGGCTGGTGCCCGGTACCCAGGCGGAACCGTTCCAGTACCGGACATATCCAGGAATGGACGGGTCCGGGTAAAACCCTTCGCGGGGCCTGTCGTCACCGGGGGCCGGGGTTGGGGCGCTCATGTCCGTCGTCCGGAATCTGCTCGGGGGCCAAATGAGGGCCTCCACATCTATCAGACCGACGCAACCCCCACCGCCAGTCCCGCCGGACCCACACTTTTGAGAAGGGCCCGCCGACGCCCTGCCGGAAAAAGATTCGCCGAACCCGCGTAATGCTCGCGCCCTCTCCCCCTCTCCCTCGTACGGACCCACCACGGACCCACCACGGACCCAGGCCGGACCACCACGGACCCACCACGGGCCGGCCCGTGGTCCGAGACGGCGCGAGAGAGGACCCCCGCCATGCACCACACCGTTGTCGAGCGCGAACTGGAGCTCAAGCTCATCCTGTCCCCGGAGCGCAGCTTCCCGGTCCCGGCCCGGCTGAGCTACCGCTCCGACGACCCGTACGCCGTGCACGTCACCTTCCACATCGCCTCCGACCACCCGGTGAACTGGACGTTCGCCCGCGAGCTGCTGGTGGAGGGGGTGTTCCGGGCGTGCGGGGACGGGGACGTGCGGGCGTGGCCGGCCAAGGTGGACGGCCGCGGTGTCGTGCTGATGGCGCTGAGTTCACCTGCCGGGGACGCCCTCCTGGAGGCCCCCGCCGCCCAGGTGTCCGCCTGGCTGGAGCGCACGTTGCGGGCGGTACCCCCGGGGACCGAGGGCGAGCAGATAGGCATCGACGACGCGCTCGATCAATTGCTCGCCCGGTGACCCTGCCGGAGGGCGGGTTCAGCACCACGCGGGTTCAGCACCACGCGGGTTCAGCACCACGCGGGTTCGCAACCGGGATTCAGAAGAGCTTGCCGGGGTTGAGGATGCCCAGCGGGTCGAAGACCCGTTTGATCTGCTGCTGCATCTCCACCCCGACCGGCCCGATCTCGCGTGCCAGCCACTCCTTCTTCAGGACGCCCACGCCGTGCTCCCCGGTGATCGTGCCGCCGAGTTCCAGGCCGAGCGCCATGATCTCGTCGAAGGACTCGCGGGCGCGCCGGGACTCGTCGGGGTCCGACGCGTCGAAGCAGACGGTGGGATGGGTGTTGCCGTCGCCGGCGTGGGCGACGACGCCAATGGTGAGCTGGTACTTCTCGGCGATCCGCTCGGTGCCTTCGAGCATCTCGGCGAGCTTGGAGCGGGGCACGCACACGTCGTCGATCATCGTGGTGCCCTTGACCGCGTCGAGCGCCGTGAGGGACAGACGTCGTGCCTGGAGGAGCAGTTCGGACTCGGCCGCGTCGTCGGCCGGGACGACCTGGGTGGCACCGGCGGCCTCGCACAGCGCGCCGAGGGCGGCGAGGTCGGCGGCCGGGTCGGCGGTGTCGAAGGCGGCCAGCAGCAGGGCTTCCGTGCTCTCCGGGAGTCCCATGTGCGCGAGGTCGTTGACGGCCTTCACCGTCGTACGGTCCATCAGTTCGAGGAGGGACGGCACGTGCCCGCCCGCCATGATCCGGCACACGGCGTCGCAGGCGGCGGCCCCGGACGGGAACTCGGCCGCCAGCACCAGCTGCTCGGGCGGCTGGGGCCTGAGGGCCAGGGTCGCCCCTACGACGATGCCGAGCGAACCCTCGGAGCCGACGAAGAGGCGGGTGAGGTCGTACCCGGCGACTCCCTTCGCCGTACGGCGGCCGGTGGACATCAGCCGCCCGTCGGCCAGGACGACGTCAAGGCCGAGGACGTACTCGGCCGTCACTCCGTACTTCACGCAGCACAGGCCGCCGGACGCGGTGCCGATGTTGCCGCCGATGGTGCACATCTCCCAGCTGGAGGGGTCCGGCGGGTAGCAGAGGCCGTGTTCGCCGACCGCTCGGGAGAGGGTCGCGTTGATGACGCCCGGTTCGACGACGGCGATGCGGTCGACCGGGTTGATCTCCCGGATCCGGTCCATCTTGATCAGGGACAGCACGATGCAGCCGTCGGAGGCGTTGGCAGCGCCCGACAGGCCCGTGCGGGCGCCCTGCGGGACGACCGGGACGCGCAGTTCGGTGGCGGTGCGCATGACGTGCTGGACCTGTTCGACGGTGCGCGGCAGCACGACCACCGCCGGGGTGCCGGCCGGGCAGAAGCTCGCCATGTCGTTGGCGTAGGAGGCCGTGACGTCCGGGTCGGTGAGGACGGCGTCAGCCGGCAGACCGCCCCGCAGACGGCCGAGGAGGGTGCCGGTCGCTGCTGTGTCTTCGTCGCGGGGCGCTTCGATACGGCTCATGATCGTAGGTTCGCACCGGGGGCCATCGGTGTGAACCCCGAGTACGGCAGCTGCGCCAAGCCGTTATGCGCTCATCGTGCTGCCGCACAGTGAGCGCCATGGAGAACGACGAGGAGGCTCCCGCGCCGGTCCGGCGGGCCGGCGGACGGCTGCTGATCGCCTCGGTCGCCGGGTGTGCCGTGCTCGGCGGGGTGCTGATGCTGCCGCCCTCGGAGCGGACCCATACCCGGGCGCCCGCTCCGGCACCGGGGGCGCAGGCGCACAGGGCGGTCGTCGCCGGGGTGCCGGCCGCGCTGCCCGGTCTGGCGGCGCTGATCGGTGAGCGCGAGGCCCGGGTGCGGGCGCACCCCGAGGACGCCGGGTCGTGGGCGGTGCTGGGGACGGCCTATGTGGAGCAGGGGCGGCGGACCGCGGACCCCGCGTACTACCCGAGGGCCGAGGCCGCGCTGCGTACGTCGTTGCGGGTGAGCGGGAAGGGGAACCAGGGGAACGCCGAGGCGCTCGGCGGGCTGGCGGCCCTGGCGAACGCGCGCCGGGACTTCCGGGCGGCGAAGGCTTGGGCGGAGGCGGCCCGGGCGGCGCGGCCCCGGCGCTGGACGACGTATCCGCTGCTGATCGACGCCTACACCGGCCTCGGCGACCAGCAGGCGGCCCGCGCCGCGCTGGACCGGCTGCTGAAGCTGCGCTCCGGGCCGGACGTGCTGGCGCGGGCCGCGGCCGTCTACCGGGACCGGGGCCGGCGGGAGGACGCGGCGGCCGCGTTGTCCGACGCGGCGGCGGGAGCTCGGGCGCCGGCCGAGCGGGCGGCCTATCTGGAGCGGTCCGGGCAGCTGGCCTGGGAGCGCGGCGAGCGGGAGGACGCGCTGCGGTACTTCCGGGAGGCGGTGCGGCTCGATCCCGGCCAGCGGGCCGCGCAGGCCGGGCGGGGCCGGGTGCTGGCGGCGCTGGGCCGGACGGCTCAGGCGCTGAACGCCTACCGGGTCGCGCTCGCCCAGCAGCCGTGTCCGCAGTACGCGCTGGAGCTGGGCGAGTTGTACGAGTCGCTGGGGCTCGGACAGGCCGCCCGGGTGCAGTACGACCTGCTGCGGGCGCGGGTGCGCGTCGCCGCCGAGGGCGGAGCGGACGAGGAGCTGGTGCTCGGGCAGTTCGAGGCGGACCACGGGGACGCGTCCGTCGCCGTACGGCGGCTGCGGGCCGAGTGGGACCGGCAGCCGGGGATCGCCGTGGCCGACGCGCTGGGGTGGGCGCTGCACCGGGCGGGGCGGGACGAGGAGGCGCTGCGGTTCGCGACGGTGGCGACGGACCAGGCGAAGGGGGGCGGCGTACGGAGTGCTCCGTACGCCTACCACCGGGGCATGATCGAGCGGGGGCTGCAGCGGTACGGGCCGGCCCGCAGGCACCTGCAGGAGGCGCTGCGGATCAACCCCTACTTCTCCCCGGTGCACGTGCGGACGGCCCGGGCGGCGCTGGCGGAGCTGGGCGAGCCGTCCCTGGCGGACGTGCCGGTGATGGACGCGGAGGGGTGGTGACTAGAGGTTGCCCCTCTTGGCCTGCTCCCGCTCGATCGCCTCGAACAGGGCCTTGAAGTTGCCCTTGCCGAAGCCCATCGAGCCGTGGCGTTCGATGATCTCGAAGAACACGGTCGGGCGGTCCTGGACCGGCTTGGTGAAGATCTGCAGGAGGTAGCCGTCCTCGTCACGGTCGGCGAGGATCTTCAGCTCGCGCAGGGTCTCCACGGGGACGCGGGTGTCACCGGCCCACTCGCCGAGGGTGTCGTAGTACGAGTCGGGGGTGTCGAGGAACTGGACTCCGGCCGCCCGCATGGTCCGTACCGTCTGCACGATGTCGTTGGTGTTGAGCGCGATGTGCTGGACGCCGGCGCCGCCGTAGAACTCCAGGTACTCGTCGATCTGGGACTTCTTCTTGGCGAGGGCGGGCTCGTTGATCGGGAACTTGACCTTGAGCGTGCCGTCGGCGACGACCTTCGACATCAGCGCGCTGTACTCGGTGGCGATGTCGTCGCCCACGAACTCCTTCATGTTCGTGAAGCCGAGGACCTTGTTGTAGAAGCCGACCCATTCGTCCATCCGGCCGAGTTCGACGTTGCCGACGCAGTGGTCGATGGCCTGGAAGGTGCGGTGGGCGGGGGGCTCGACGATCGGGTTCGCGGCCACGAAGCCGGGGAGGTAGGGGCCGTCGTAGCCGGTCCGCTCGACGAGGGTGTGGCGGGTCTCGCCGTACGTGGCGATCGCGGCGAGGACGACCGTGCCGTGCTCGTCCTTGACGTCGTACGGCTCGGCGACGGAGCGGGCGCCGTGCTCGACGGCGTAGGCGTACGCGGCGCGCGCGTCCGGGACCTCGATGGCGAGGTCGATGACGCCGTCGCCGTGCTCGGCCACGTGCTGGGCGAGGAAGTGGCCCCAGTCGGTGGCGGGCTTGATGACGGAGGTGAACACGAAGCGGGCGGAGCCGTTCTCGAGCACGTACGAGGCGGTCTCGCGGTTGCCGTTCTCCGGTCCGCGGTAGGCGACCAGCTTCATGCCGAAGGCGGTGGAGTAGTAGTGCGCCGCCTGTTTGGCGTTGCCCACGGCGAAGACGACCGCGTCCATTCCCTTGACCGGGAAGGGATCGGCCTGCCGGGCGGTGTCGGGAGTGTGGTGTGTGGTCTGCGTCATAGGGGAAGCGTCACCTGTGGCTGCAAGGTGCGCAACAGTTCGCGTTTTCACTGGGCAATCTGACCAGCTACCCGCCCGCTTCGTCGGGCTTTCTGTACAGGATGACCAGTGGCTTCCAGTGTCGGGAGGGCCGTCGTGGGGATCGATCAGCTGGACGGGCGGATCATCGTGCTGCTGGCGCGGGAGCCGCGGATCGGGGTGCTGGAGATGTCCCGGCGGCTGGGGGTGGCCCGCGGGACCGTGCAGGCGCGGCTGGACCGACTTCAGTCGAACGGAGTCATCCGCGGGTTCGGTCCCGAGGTGGATCCGGCGGCACTCGGCTATCCGGTCACCGCGTTCGCGACACTGCAGATCCGGCAGGGGCAAGGGCCGGACGTACGGGCCCACTTGGCGACCGTGCCGGAGGTGCTGGAGCTGCACACCACCACCGGCACCGGCGACATGATGTGCCGGCTGGTGGCCCGCTCCAACGCCGACCTCCAACGGGTCATCGACCGGGTTGTCGGCTTTGATGGCATTGTCCGGGCCTCCACCGCGATCGTCATGGAGAACCCCGTTCCGCTGCGGATCATCCCGCTGGTGGAGCAGGCGGCGGGGGACACGGAGGGAACCTAGCCGACCTGGGGGTGGAGTGAGCTTCTGGGAGTACCTCGGCAACCGCCACCAGCAGTTGCTGACGGACGCGTACCAGCACGCCGGAGTCGTCTTCCTGTGCGTGGTCGTGGCCACGTTGGCCGGAGTGTCGATCGGCGTGATCACCTACCGCACCGAGTGGGCCGGCGCCCTCGCCACCACGACCGCCTCGACCGTCCTGGCCGTTCCCTCGCTCGCCGTGATCGGTCTGCTCGTCCCGGTCGTGGGCCTGGGCGTCCCGCCCACCGTGATCGCGTTGGCGCTGTTCGGGCTGATGCCGGTCGTGCGCACCGCGATCGCCGGCCTGCGCGCGGTGGACCCCTCGCTGGTGGACGCGGCCAAGGGCATCGGGATGTCCGGGCCGATGCGGCTGGTGCGGGTCGAACTGCCGCTGGCCTGGCCGCCGATCCTGACCGGGATCCGGGTCTCGACGCGGATGCTGATGGGCATCGCGGCGATCGCGGCGTACGCCTCCGGGCCCGGCCTCGGCAAGGTGATCTTCCGCGGTCTTGCCTCCCGAGGCAGTGGGAACGCGCTCAACCAGGTGCTCGCGGGCACGCTCGGGATCACCGTTCTGGCCCTGCTGTTCGACGCCGCGTACGTCCTGATCGGACGGGTGACCGTTTCCAGGGGGATCCGTGACTGAGGCAGGGGCAGCGGGGGCGGCGGCGTCCGGTGCGGCGGCGTCCGGTGCGGCCGCGTCCGGTGCGTCCATCGAGTTGGAGCACCTCACCAAGCGGTATCCGGGAAGCGCCGCTCCCGCCGTCGACAACGTCACCTTGGAGCTCAAGGCGGGCGAGGTCGTCGTCTTCGTCGGCCCGTCGGGCTGCGGCAAGTCGACGACGCTCAAGATGATCAACAGGTTGATCGAGCCGTCCGGCGGTCGCATCCGGATCAACGGCGAGGACGTCACCCACATGGATCCGGTCCGGCTGCGCCGCGAGGTCGGGTACGTCGTCCAGGCATCCGGTCTCTTCCCGCACATGACCGTCGCCCAGAACATCGCCCTCGTACCGAGGATGACCGGCTGGCCGAAGGCGCGGATCCGGGAGCGGGTCGAGGAGATGCTCGACCTCGTCGGGCTCGACCCCGGCGAATTCCGCGGCCGCTATCCCGGCGAGCTGTCCGGCGGCCGGCGGCAACGGGTGGCGATGGCCCGGGCACTGGCCGCCGATCCCCCGGTGCTGCTCATGGACGAGCCGTTCGGCGCGGTCGACCCGATCACCCGGCACCACCTCCAGGACGAGTTGGTCCGGCTCCAGCACAGGCTGCGCAAGACGATCGTTCTCGCCACCGACGACTTCGACGAGGCGATCAGGCTGGGCGACCGGATCGCGGTCCTGCGGGAGCGGTCGCACATCGCCCAGTTCGACACCCCGGAGGCGATCCTCACCCACCCGGCGGACGACTTCGTGGCCGGGTTCGTGGGCGCGGGCGCCGCGCTCAAGCGGCTCGACCTCACCCGCGTACGGGATGTCGAGATCTCCGACTGTCCGACGGTCACCGTCGACGCCCCCCTCCAGGACATCTTCAGCAAGCTCCGCGCCAGCCCCTCCAACGAGATCCTCCTGCTCGACAAGCGCGGCCGGCCCTACAAGTGGCTCCGGCGCGGGGACCTGATGCGTGCCAAGGGTTCGCTGGCGCGCGCCGGGACGCTGGTGAGCGACACGGTGACCCGGGAGGCGACCGTGCGGGACGCGCTGGAAGCGGTGCTCACGGACAGCGCGGGGCGGGTGGCGGTGACCGGGCGGCGCGGCGAGTACACGGGAGTGGTCGATGTGGAGACGCTGGTGAACTCCGTGCACGAACTGCTGGAGGCCGACCGGCTGGAGGCGCGGGCCCACCGGCACGACCTGGAGGAACTGCGGGCCGCGCAGACGCACGCCGAGCAGGAGGGCGTCGGAGGGGAGCCGAAGGCGTGAGCAGTCCCCGGCTCGACGAGCGCGAGGAGGCCGACGGAGTCCCGCCGCGCCCGAGCCGGCTGAGGCCGCGCATCACCTGGCAGAAGCTGACGTTGCTGCCGGCGGCGCTGGTGGCGGTGCTGCTGGCGACCTGGCTGTGGTTCCGGCAGGCCGACCTCGACCCGCTCTCCGAGCACGCGCTGTCGAACGGCCAGGTACCGAAGGCGCTGTGGCGGCAGATCGAACTCACGGCGGTCTCGACGTTCTTCGTCCTCGTCCTCGCGATCCCGCTGGGGATCCTGCTGACCCGCCAGGCATGCCGGAGGGTGACCCCGGTGACGACGGCGTTCGTCCACATGGGCCGGGCGGCCCCGGCGATCGGCCTGCTGGCGCTGCTGGTGATCTGGCTCGGCCCCGGCCTGAAGGCGCCCCTGATCGGCATCACCCTCTACGCCGCCCTCCCGGTCCTGTCGAACACGATCGCGGGCCTGAAGGCGAACGACCCGACGCTGCTGGAGGCGGCGCGCGGCATCGGCATGTCACCGTGGGACGTGCTCAGGCGAGTCGAACTGCCCCTGGCGGTCCCCCTGATCCTCGCCGGCGTCCGTACGGCCCTGGTCCTCGACGTGGGTACGGCGACCCTGGCGGCCTTCGGCGGAGGCGGCGGCCTGGGCGTCCTCATCGCCGCCGGCATCACCAGTCAGCGCATGCCCGTGCTGGTGCTCGGCTCGGTCCTCACCGTCTCCCTCGCCCTGCTGCTGGACTGGCTCGCCTCGCTCGCCGAACTGCTGCTGCGACCCCGGGGGTCGGAGTCGGGTGGCGAGGGGTTGCAAAGAAGGTGATGCAAAAAGTCCGTTGCAAAGGAAGCTTTGCAACACTACCTTTGTACACATGCCCGAGCCCCAGCCCGAAGAACGCCGGATCCACCACCTCGACGCCCGCTCCCTGCGTGGCCTCGCCCACCCGCTGCGCATGCAGCTGCTGGACGCCCTGCGCTTCGGCGGCCCCGCCACCGCGTCCCAACTCGCCGAGCGGCTGGGCGAGTCGAGCGGCGCCACCAGCTACCACCTGCGTCAGCTGGCGGCACACGGCTTCGTGGTGGACGCCCCGGAGCACGGCAAGGGCCGGGAGCGCTGGTGGAAGGCCGCCCATGAGGGGCTGATGTTCGACGACGCCCTGTTCGTGGACGCCAACCCCAGCGTGCGCGGCGCCATCGACATGGTCATGCACGAGATCGCGACCAAGCACGCCCGGGAACTGTCCACCTGGCTCGGCAACCGGCACACCTGGCCCGAGCAATGGGCTCACGGCAGCGACATGAGCGACATGAACCTCCGGCTCACACCGGAACTCGCTCGCGAACTCATCGAGAAGCTGCACGCCGTCATCGAGAGCTACCGCGACCTGCCCGCGGCGGACACCCCGGACGCCGAGCTCGTACGCATCCACACGCACGCCTTCCCGATCACCAAGGACGGAGAAGCCACCCGATGAACCCCGACGCCCATCTCGCCCAGCACCATTTCCGCACCGCCGAACTCCGCGCCGAAGCGGAGGCGTACCGCCTGGGCGCTCAAGCCCGGGCGCGGACCCAGGCCCATGGTCACCGCCTCGCCGACCATGCCGAGCCGACGCCCGGCCTCCGTACCCGCCTGGGCTGGACCCTCGTGGAAGTGGGCCTGCGTCTCGCGACCCCGAAGCCGGCGCTCGTCCCCGGTTCTACCCGGTCCTAGCAGGCGGGGACGGACCCCTTCCCGCTCGCCAGCGCGGTCAGCGAGCTCACGGCGCTCTTCAGCGTGGTCACGGGAATCAGCCGCAACCCCTTCGGCAGCTCGGCCTTCGCGTCGGAGCACTCCGCCTCGGGCACCAGGAAGACGGTCGCCCCGTCCCGATGGGCCGCCTGGGTCTTCAGGGCCACTCCCCCGACCGCGCCCACGTCGCCGTCGGCGTCGATGGTTCCGGTACCGGCGATGGTGCGGCCACCCGTGAGGTCGCCGCCGCTGCCGTCGCCGCCCAGCTTGTCGATGATGCCGAGGGTGAAGAGGAGACCGGCGCTGGGGCCGCCGACGTCGGCGAGCTTCAGCGTGACCTTGACCTTCTTGTCGCTGAGCTGCAGGTACTTCAGCGCGGCCCGGGTCGCGGCGTCCTGGGACTGCGTCATCGCCTCGGTGTTGTGCTGCTCGATCTCCTTGACGCTCTGCCCGCTCGGGTAGACCGCGTCGCGGGGCATGACCGCCTGGTCGGTGCGGAACCAGCTGTCGATCACGTCGCCGAGCGAGACGCGGGTGTCCGGGTTGGTCGCCTCGATGGTCGTCATCCGCAGCTGACCCTTGGTGTCGCGGGTCGGCGCACCGGAGATCGTGATCACCGGGGTGCCCTTGTTGTCACCGAGCACGTTCGCCGTCAGACCGGGCTGCGTGAGCGAGAACGGCAGCGGTGCGAAGACCGCCGTGGCGATCAGAGCCACGACGGGCAGAGCACAGACGGCGACGGCCCTGGGGCGCGAGAGACGAGAGAGCACGAGATCAATCTAACGCGGGGGCGGGTTCCGGCCAGGGGCAGGTCGCGCGGGGCTGACGGCGCGGGTTGCGGGCACCCACGCCCCCTGGCGGAAAGCCTGCGCCCTGGGCCCAGGGCCTCCCGCCCCGCAATCCGCGCCCCGCGACCGCTCACGAACCTCAGCCGAACGACACCCGAACGTCAGCGCAGCGCCTCCGCGACCTCCCGTGCCGCGTCCAACACTCGCGGCCCCACCCGCTCCGGCACCGCGTCCGCCAGCATCACGACCCCCACACTGCCCTCGACCCCCGTGACGCCGACCAGCGGAGCCGCCGCCCCGCACGCCCCGGCTTCCAACTCCCCGTGCGTCAAGGTGTATCCCGGCTCCGCCACCATCTGTTGGCGCGCGGCGAGGATCGCCCGTCCGGCGGCCCCCCGGTCCAGCGGATGCCGGAACCCGGCCCGGTAGGCGACGTGGTACTCCGTCCACGTGGGCTCGACGACCGCCACGGCCAGCGCCTCCGCCCCGTCGACCAGGGTCAGGTGGGCCGTCGCTCCGATGTCCTCGGCCAGGGACCGCAACGCCGGCAGCGCGGCCTCCCGTACCAGGGGATGCACCTGGCGTCCCAGCCGCAGTACGCCGAGCCCGACCCGGGCTCGTCCGCCCAGGTCACGCCGTACGAGCGCGTGCTGCTCCAGCGTGGCGAGCAACCGGTACACGACGGTCCGGTTCACGCCCAGTTTGTGGGAAAGTTCGGTGACGGTCAGCCCGTGGTCCGTGTCGGCCAGCAGCTTGAGGACCTTGAGGCCCCGATCGAGCGTCTGAGAAGTCTCCGCGGTCACGACGCCCACTCCTTAAGTGGTGAGTCGGCAGCCCCCTCGCGGCGGATGCGTCGCCGAGTCCCGTCAGCGACGCGCTTCAGAGGCCGCCGATCGGCCGGCGGCCCGGCCTGTCCGGGCCGCGTCGCTTCACGGCTGCGCTCCGCGGCGGCGCTGCCACGGGGCGTGTGCGTAGCGGGACAGTAGCGAAGCGGGTTCGCTGAGCGGAAGGCTCCGTCCAGAATCCGGGCAGGGACCGAGACGGATTAGCCCTGGTTGTCCGGATATATACAGTGCGCACACGGTGTGTACACGTCACTCGCACACTGCGCACACACCCCAGTTCACAGGCGGGCGTCACCGCATCCGGGTGGCCCACTCCTGCACCTTGGCGATCCGCTGTCGCAGCTGCCCGGCCGTGGCCTCGGCGCTCGGCGGCCCGCCGCACACCCGCCGCAGCTCGGTGTGGATGACGCCGTGCGGCTTGCCGCTCTGATGGACGTACGCGCCGACCATCGTGTTGAGCTGCTTGCGCAGCTCCATCATCTCCTTGTGCGAGACGACGGGCCGCCGCTCGGCGGGCAGCTCCAGCAGGTCGGCCTCCTCGTCCGGCTTCTTGCGGCTGTGCGCGATCTGCCGGGCCTGCCGCTTCTGGAGGAGCAGCTGGACCTGGTCGGGTTCGAGGAGCCCGGGGATGCCGAGGTAGTCCTGCTCCTCCTCGCTCCCCGGATGGGCCTGCATGCCGAACTCGGCACCGTCGTAGAGCACGCGGTCGAAGACGGCCTCCGACTCCAGCGCCTCGAAGGCGAACTGCTCCTGCTCGCCGGTGTCCTCGTCCTGCTCCTTGTTCGCCTCCTCCATCTCCTTCTCGGACTCGGCGTACGGGTCCTCCTCGCCCTCCTTCTTCGGCTTGTCGAGGGCGTGGTCCCGTTCCACCTCCATCTCGTTGGCGAAGGTGAGCAGGTCGGGCACGGTCGGCAGGAAGACGGAGGCGGTCTCGCCGCGCCGCCGGGACCGTACGAAACGCCCGACGGCCTGGGCGAAGAAGAGGGGGGTGGAGATGGTGGTCGCATACACCCCGACGGCGAGCCGCGGCACGTCCACACCTTCGGACACCATCCGGACCGCCACCATCCAGCGGTCGTTGCTGCCGCTGAACTCGTCGATCCGCGCGGACGCGCCGGCGTCGTCGGACAGCACGAGGGTGGCCTTGTTGCCGGTGATCTCACGGATGAGCTTGGCGTAGGCGCGTGCGGAGTCCTGGTCGGAGGCGATGACCAGCGCCCCCGCGTCCGGGATGGCCTTCCTGACCTCGGTCAGCCGCTGGTCGGCGGCGCGCAGCACGCTGGGCATCCACTCACCGCGCGGATCCAGCGCCGTACGCCACGCCTGGCTGATCGCGTCCTTGGTCATCGGCTCGCCGAGCCGGGCGGCGATCTCGTCGCCCGCCTTGGTCCGCCACCGCATCTGGCCGCTGTAGGAAAGGAATATGACGGGGCGGACGACTCCGTCGGACAGCGCGGACCCGTACCCGTAGGTGTAGTCGGCGGAGGACCGCCGGATCCCGTCGTTCCCCTCCTCGTACGTGACGAAGGGGATGGGGTTGGTGTCGGACCGGAAGGGCGTACCGGTGAGCGCGAGCCGCCGCGTGGCCGGCTCGAAGGCCTCCAGGCACGCCTCGCCCCAGGACTTCGAGTCACCGGCGTGGTGGATCTCGTCGAGGATGACGAGGGTCTTGCGCTGCTCGACACGGTTGCGGTGCAGCATGGGCCGTACCCCGACACCGGCGTACGTGACCGCGACGCCCTGGTAGTCCTTGCCGAGCGGGCCCGCGCTGTATTCCGGGTCGAGCTTGATCCCCACCCGCGCCGCCGCTTCCGCCCACTGCTTCTTCAGGTGCTCGGTCGGCGCGACCACGGTGACCTGCTGCACGACATGGTGGTGCAGCATCCAGGACGCCAGCGTCAGCGCGAACGTGGTCTTTCCGGCGCCGGGCGTGGCGACGGCGAGGAAGTCACGCGGCTGCTCCTGGATGTACTTCTCCATCGCCCCTTGCTGCCAGGCGCGCAGCTTGCTGGCGGTGCCCCAGGGGGCGCGGCCGGGGAACGCGGGAGAGAGGTGGTGGGACGTGGAGGCGGCGGTGGTAGTCACGGTCTCCGGTTCGGGGTCGAATGGGAGGGGCCGCGCGTAGCGCGTCAGGTGGTGCGGTGGTGGGTGACGGGCGGGCGGGCGGCTCGACGAACGGTTCAGACGACTCGGGTACGTATGACAACCGGGCCACCCTACCGGCGGCCCGGGGGCGTTCGGGATCGGACGAGGCCGGGTGGCCCGCAGGTGGGACTCACGTCACAGAGAACAGTGGCGTCGCGTCAGCGCGCGAAGCGCAGCAGCTGGGCCGCGATCTTGGGGACGTCGAGGGCACCTTGGCAAACGTCGAGTACGAACCGTTCGGCCTCGTCCACGTCGAAGTCCGGGTCCAGCGGATGCCCGTTCATGTGCAGGAAGACCCAGGTCGCGTACCAGGCGATGCGCTTGTTGCCGTCGACGAGACCACGGTTGCGGGCCAGGGACTCCATGAGCGCAGCCGCCTTCTGCCACACGTCCGGGTAGGCGTCCTGCCCGAACACGCTCGCTTGGGGGCGCGTCAGCGCGGAGTCCAGCAGCCCGTAGTCGCGCACCTCGTCCACCCCGAGCCGCTGAGCGAGGTTCAGCAGCTGGGGCATGGTGAGGTAGTGCATCAGGCGAGCCTCCGGTTCAACTCCGCACTGGCCTTCAGCACATGCTCGGCGGCCTCGTCGAACAGTCGTGAGTGCTCGTTTATGGCCGCGATCACCGCGTCGTGCGCGAACGCCTGCATGCTGCGGCCCTCAGCCGCCGCACGCTCACGCAGCGCCTCAAGCTCTTCGTCCGTGAATCGCAGGTTCAGTCCGGCCATAGGCCGACGGTACTACGTGGTACCACCTGGTGTCACTCGGATGCCCCGCGTATCCGCGTCGCCACCCAAACCCCCACCAACGCCACCCCCGCCATGGGCAGAAACACCGCGACGAAGGCGCCCGGATGCGCCCCGGACGCTTCGGTCGCCGCATGGCTCACCGCACCTCCGCCCAGCGCCGCGAAGGCCGCGCCGCCCGCGGACAGCAGGATCACGTTGGACAGGCCGTCGGAGATCTGGAGGGCCGCGGAGTTGCTGCCGGCCTCCTCCGGGGCGGAGAGCTGGAGCAGGAGCACGCTGGTGGAGGAGATCACCAGCCCCATTCCGAAGCACCCGAACCCCCAGGCGACGGCGACGATCCAGGCCGGCACGGACTGGATCAGCACACTGGGCGCCGTGGCGATCGCGGCGGCGACCAGCACCATCCCCACCGTCATCAGCCGGTCCCGGTACGGCTCCACACGCGGCCGCGACTGCACCCACGAGGCCAGCGCCCACGTACCGCCGCCCGCCGCGAGCGAGAACCCGGCCAACGTCGGGGACAACCCGCGCTGGGTGACCAGCATCAACGGCACGAAGGACTCGGCCGCGACGAAGGACCCGGCGGCGACCCCGCGCAGCAGCACGACGGAGGGCAGCCCGCGCGCTGCCCGGTAGGTGCCGCGGGGCAGCAGCCCCAGTGCCGCCGGTACGAGCAGCACGGCCCCCACGACCCCGGGTACCAGCGATACCCACCGCAGGTCCTGGGCGGCGTACTGCAGCAGCCCCGCACCGAGCGATATCCCGAGCGCGAGCCGGAGCCGGCGCCGGTCGAAGGAGGCGGCCGGCGCCTCCTCCGCTCCCCCTTCTCCTTCCCCTCCCCTGCCCACGGGGCCGGCCGCCCGCCGCCGTATCTGCGGCAGCGCGAGCGCCAGCGGGAACACGACCAGCGCCGGAATGCCGAGGAACACCCACCGCCAGCCGAGATGCTCGGTCACCGCGCCCGAGGCGAGCGGCCCGACGATCGACGGCACGACCCAGCTCGCGGCGAACGCCGCCATGATGGCCGGCCGCAGCCGCTCCGGATACGCCCGCCCCACGACGACGTACAACGCGACGATCACCAGCCCTCCGCCGAGCCCCTGCACGGCCCGCCCGACGATGAACAGCCACATCACACCGGCCGTCCCGGCGAGCACCAACCCGGCGGCGAAGCAACCGATCCCGGTGGTCAACGCCCCGAGCGGCCCGCGCCGGTCCGACCACTGACCGGCGAGCACCATCCCGAACAGACTGGTCGTGAAGTACCCCGAGAACGCGAAGGCGTACAACGCCACCCCGTCCAACTCCCGCGCCGCGACGGGCATCGCCGTCCCCACGGCCGTCGCCTCGAACGCGATCAGCAGTACGACGGAGACGATCCCGACACTGAGTGCCCGATACGCCCGCCCCATCACGGTCTCGTCACCCTCGACACCACAGGACGGCTCGGCTTTGTCCGTGACGCCGGCGTCACGGGGCTCCAGGACACTCATGACCGCCAGCGTAAGGCCCAAGCCCAGGTATGACCCCTGTCAAAGGGAGGCCGGCGTCTGAGACCTTGGTCGTAGGACCCGGGCGCAGGGGGCCGGGCAGGCGGGCCGTGCGGCCAGGACCCCGCGAAGTCCATTCATGAACGGCGTGTGGCAGTCCCATTGCAGCCCCGCCGATTTCCTTGAGCCGCTCCCCCGCCCCGCCCTACGGTCGTCTCACCAACACACGGCCGTGTGCCCGAGTGGTTTAGGGACTCGCCTGCAAAGCGAGTTACGCGGGTTCGATTCCCGCCACGGCCTCCAGTGCTTTGAGCAGGCATGACCAAGGGCGTGGCATCCTCGCGAGGGTGCCGCGCCCTTGGCGTGGGGGTAAGGCAGCGCAGTGACGGGCAACGGCCCTGCGCGTGTTCGAACTGCGTCGGCGCTTGCCGGGGCCGTCACAGGATTCCTTCCGCCTCGTTCTGGAACAGCGACGTCCAGTAGTGCCAGTCGGCCCCGGCGGCGGGCGTCGCTCCGGTGGGGTCGACGCTTGCCAGGACCTGGATCATCGTCGTCGCCAACTGGTCGTAGGTGTGGGTCGTCAGCTCGTGGGACAGGTCCTTGTCCATCGCTCTCTCGCGGTGGAGGAGCCAGAGGGTGAACGCCAGTGTGGAGACGTCGGTGTTCAGGGGGTAGAGCGCGGCCTCGGGCTCGTGCCAGTCGAGGACCGCGCCCGTCCGGCCGTCGAGGACCAGGCTGTGGTCCCGGCCGGCGAGACCGGCGATCCGCAGGAGATGACCCGCCCCTGCGGGGAGTGCGGTCGGGGCGTCCGCGTCGGCACAGTACTCGGCCAGGGTCGGCAGCGATACATCCGTGTCCAGGTGGAGGAGCACGCCGTCCTCCGGCAGGCCGACTTCTCTGAGGAAGCGGCGGGTCGGCTCGTGGGTGAGGGTCGTGGGGAAGTCGACGTCCTCGAAGCGCGCCATCCTGCCGTGGCCGAACTCCTGGTCCAGCAGGCGGGCCGGCAGGTCCAGTGCCAGTCCCGAGTCCGTGCCCGGCCCCGCCACCAGGGACAGGGGACGGATCAGGGCCGCCATCTTCCAGAACGGCGCCGGCTCGCCGCCCGTGCCCTCCTCGAAGACCGCGAGCAGCTGCCGGGACGCCTCCGCCTTCGGCCCGAAGCGGCCCGCGTAGGAGGCGAACTGGCCGCGCAGGCCAGCAAGTTCGTCCGTCGCCGCGGCGAACCGCGCCAGTGTCGCCAGCGAGGGTGCGAGCGGGCGGCGGTGCATCAGGTCGTGGCGGTCGCGCAGGACGTACGTCGTCGAGATCTCGCCGGTCGAGCCGTCCTGCAGGACCGACTCGGCCAGTCCGCGGGGGCCCACCGGCCCGCCTATCACGAGGTGGTCCCGCAGGTCCCGGGCGAGTGGCCGGCCGAGGTCACCCGTCGAGTCGGCCACCGCCCGCAGGCCCTCCCCGTGCAGTCCCGTGAAGGTGAACAGGCCGCTGTCACCCGGCAGTCCGGGGCCGGTCAGCCGGCGGCGCGTCGGCGCGTGCGTGATGTACGGATCCAGTTGTGCCTCGGTCAGTGTGATCGCCGCCGGGCCGGCGTCGGTCGTCGTAGTCATGTGATCCCCCGCGTGTGCTTCACTCACAGTCCCCGTGCGGGGCACGCACAGCCGGTCAGGTCCGGCAACCGTCCCCCACTGCTCAGAACACTACGCGCCACCACTGACAACGCCCCGGCTCAGAAGACGTCAGGCGACCCTCGCCCGTTCCCGTCCCGCCTGGATCGCGTCCACGGTCTCCGCGACGGTCAGCGCGGAGGTGTCCAGCCACAGGCCGATCCGCGGGGTCGACGCCCGCAACGCCCCGTCCAGTTCCTCGACCGTCCAGGCGCCGTAGCCGTTCTTCTCCCGCCCGGCCTCCCGGTCCGCGACCGTCTCCGGGCTCGGCGCCAGGACGACGACGTACAGCGGGCGGGTGCGGACCATGTCGACGTACGCCGACAGCTCCTCGCCCAGCAGCACGTCCTGCACGACCGCGGTGAAACCGGCCTCCGCGTACGCGTCCGCCGTCGCCGCCGACAGCCGGTGGCGGAGCCGGAGTTGGGCCTCGGCCTCACCGCCGGGGGCGGCTCCGGGCACGAACTCCTCGCGCCCGGACACGATCATCCGCCGGAAGACATCACCGCGTACGTGCGCCGACCTCGGCAGATGCTCGGCCGGCGCCTGCGCCACCGTCGACTTCCCGGCCGCCATGACTCCCGTGACGACGACCACCCCGCGGATCACGGACTCGCGCGCCACGGACGTCCCCGCCTCGCGTGAGGTGCAGGCCTCGGGTGAGGTGCAGGCCTCGGGTGAGGTGCAGGCCTCGGGTGAGGTCCACGTCTCACGAGAGGTTCACGCCGCCCGCGAAATACCCACCTCACGCGAAGTACACGCCACCCACCACGACGACCACCGCCGCCACCACGAACAGCACGATCCACAGCGCCAGCTTCCCCAGACCCGGCGGGGGTTCGTAGCGAGGCTGCTCCTCCGGCTCCGGGGTCGTGCTCACTGGTTCGTCACCACCGCCGCCTGGGGGCGGATCGGAAGGCGGTTGACCGGGCGGCCCGTCGCGGCGCGGACCGCGGACGCGATGGCGGCGGGAGAGGTCACCACCGGGACCGCGCTGACCGCCTTCGCGCCGAACGGGGCGACCACGTCGCGTTCCTCGACCAGCTTGACGATGCGGATGTCGGGCGCGTCCAGGGCCGTCGGGAGGGCGTAGCCGGTGAGGTCGGGGTGCCGGATCACACCGCGCGCGCTGCGCAGGTTCTCGGTGAGGGCGATACCGACGCCCTGGGTGACGCCCGCCTCGATGCGGGCCGCCAGCTGGGCCGGGTTCAGGACGCGGCCGACGTCCTGGGCGAGGGCCAGCTCGACCACGCGTACCGACCCCAGTTCGATGTCGACGTCGACCACCGCGCGGATGGCGCAGAAGGCGAGGCCCACGAAGGCGTCGCCCTGGCCGGCCTCGTCCAGGGGCTCGGTCGGGTGGGGGCGGCACTGGGCGGTCGCCCACAGTTCCTTGCCGTCCATCGCCTCGGTGACGGTGGTCGACAGGACGCCGTCGTACGAGGTGATCTTGCCGTCGGTGATCTGGAGCAGCTCGGTGGACATGCCGAACTTGTGCGCCAGGGGCTGCAGGAGCTGCGTGCGGACCATCTTGGCGGCGCGTTCCACCGCGCCGCCCGACACCCAGGTGTGGCGGCTGCGGCAGCTCGGGCCGGCCGGTGGCTGGTCGGTGTCGACGGGGGCCACATGGACCTCGTCGATGCCGAGGGTGTCCTGGACGATCTGCCGGGCCAGTGTGGTGAAGCCCTGGCCGGTCTCCACCGCCGCGCACAGCACCGTCGCCACGCCGTCCTGGACCCTGACGGTCGCCGTGGAGACCTCGTCCGTGCCCTCGGCGCCGAGCATGTGCACCATGCCCAGGCCGTAGCCGACGCCCCGTCGCACCGCGCCCGGGTCGCCCGCGCCCTCGGGGCCGCCCGGCAGCAGCCACTCGTCCTCGGGCGTGTCCATGGGGAGCGGGGGAAGCGGGACGTCCCGTACCGCCTGCAGGAGTTCGGCGACGGGCGCCGGGCAGGTCACCGTCTGGCCCGTCGGGAGCACGTCCCCGGTGGCCATCACGTTGCGCAGGCGCAGCTCCGCCGGGTCGACGCCCAGCTTCTTGGCCAGCTTGTCCATCTGGGCCTCGTACGCGGCGCACACCTGCATCGCGCCCTCGCCGCGGACATGGCCGGAGGGCGGGTTGTTGGTGCGGACGGCCCAGCCCTCGATGAAGGCGTTCGGGACGACGTACGGGCCGCAGGCGAAGGAGACCGCGGCGGCCAGCGCCTGCGACGAGGTGTCCGCGTACGCGCCCGCGTCGAGCAGGATCTGCGCCTCGACCTTCACCAACCGGCCCTCGGCGTCGGCGTGGTGGCGGTATCTCAGCAGGGTGGGGTGCCGGTGGGTGTGGCCGAGGAAGGACTCTTCGCGCGTCGCGGTGAGCTTGACCGGGCAGCCGGTCTTCAGGGCCAGCAGTCCGAGCGGGAGCTGGAAGCCGTGGTCCTCCCGGTCCGCGGTGGCGCCGGGGACGCCGGTGACGACGACCTTCACGCGCTCCGGCTCCAGGCCGTAGCAGGCGGCGGCGATGTCGCGGTCGGTGTGCGGGTCCGTGGAGGCCACGTACAGTTCGACGCCGCCGTCGGGGCGCGGCACGGCCAGGCCGGCCTCGGCACCGATGGGGGCCGGGTCCTGGCGACCGATGCGGTACTGGCCCTCGACGACGATCTCGCCGACCGCGTCCGGATCGCCATGGCGCAACGGGATGTGCCGGATCAGGTTGCCGTCGGGGTGCAGCGGCTCCGCCTCGAAGGCCTGCTCGGGGTCGGTGACCGGGTCGAGCACCTCGTACTCGACGATGACGGCGGCCGCGGCCATCCGCGCGGTGTCGGGGTGGTCGGCGGCGACGGCCGCGATGGGCTCGCCGTGATGGCGTACGACCTCGGAGGCGAACACCGGCCGGTCGGCCTTGCCGCGCCCGAGCAGCGCGCTGCCGGGCACGTCCTCGTGCGTGACGACGGCCCGGACCCCGGGCATCTCGCGCGCGTGGGACGTGTCGATCGACACGATGCGCGCGTGCGGGTGCGGGGAGCGCAGTACGGCCGCCCACAGCAGTCCCTCGGCCCACAGGTCGGCCGCGTACGGGAAGGTGCCCTCCGTCTTGGCCCGGGCCTCGGCGGCCGGCAGGGGCACGCCGAGGCCGTGCGGGATCGGCTCGGGGGCGGGTGCTGCCTCCGCGGCGGTGGTCGCGGTGGCGGCTTCGTTGCTCACGCCTGGCCTCCGTCCTGTCCCTGTGCGGGCCCGTGTCCGTGTCCGTGTCCGTACGCCTGGTCGTGCCTGGCCGGTTCGAACGCGGACGGGTTGACCCTGCCGGCGCCCGGACCCGCCTGGTGCGGGATACGTGCCTCGTCGGCGTCCGTCTCAGCGTCGGCCGCGGAGTGTGCCTCGCGTTCCGCGACGACCTCCTTGACCGCGTCCACGACACCCCGGTAGCCGGAGCAGCGGCAGAGGTTTCCGCACAGTGCCTGGCGGGTCTCCATCTCGCTCGGCGCCGGGTTGCCCTCCAGCAGGTCGTGCACGGTCATCGCCATGCCCGGCACGCAGAAACCGCACTGCACCGCGCCGCACTTCGCGAGGGCCCGCTGGACGTCCGAGGGCTGCCCGTCGACGGCCAGTCCCTCGACGGTGCGGACCTCGCTGCCGGCCGCGGTCACGGCCGGAACCAGGCAGGACGCGACGAGCCGTCCGTCGACCTGGACGTTGCAGGCCCCGCACTCGCCCTGCGAGCAGCCGTCCTTGGCACCGGCCAGTCCGAGCCGCTCACGCAGCACGTAGAGCAGCGACTCACCGATCCACGCGTCGGTGACCGGACGTTCGACACCGTTGACGCGCAGGACGTAGGCGGCGAGGGGGTGTTCCTCGCCGGGGTGCGGCGGCGCCCCGTCCCCCGTCTCCGCCGGGTCGGACGCGGACTCCGCGCCCGCGGCGGCACCGGGCGCGTGGGCCGGCTCGGACTCGGCCTCGGTGGACTCCGCGGCGGCCTCGGCGGCCCTCTCCGCGGCTTCCACGGCCTCTGCGGCGTCGTTGGCGCGCTCCGCCGCCTCGTCGGCCTCACCGGCCCCGTGAGCGGGCTGTGAGGCGTCCAGAACGGCTTCTGCGGGCGTCTCCGCGGGTGCCTCGCCGGGCTGTTGCTCGGGCGGCAGCGGCTGGGGCCGCACGGACGCGTGGACGCGGGTCTGCTCGGACTCGCGCCCGGCCGGACCCGGCTCCATCGGACCGTGGTCCTCGGGAGCGGGCTGCTCCTGGCCGTAGGCGCCCGGCTGCTCGTAGGCCCTCGGCTCGTAGGCGTCCGGGGCGTGGTGCTGCGGCTCTTGGTGATCGGGGGCGTGGTGATCCGGAGTGTGGTGATCCGGAGCGTGGTGATCGGAGGCGTGGTGATCGGAGGCGTGGTGATCGGGGGCGTGCGCGCCCGGCACACGCGTCTCCGAAGCCTGCCGCTCCGCAGCCGCACGTGCCTCCGCAGCATGCCGCTCCGCAGCGTGGGCCTGCGACGCGTGCCGCTCCGCCTCGAACGCCTCCGCCGCCCGCGCTTCGGCGGCACGTTGGTCCCGCCCGTGCTCGACCGTCTCACCCGCGCCGTACACCTCGGGCTGCTCGTACGCCGTGGCGTCCCCGGCGGCAGCCGACCGCTCCTGCCCGGACCAGGACTGAGCCGACTGCTCGTCGCCGTGGCCGTGCCCATGGCCGCCGTCCGTCGGCGGCCGGTCGTACCCGGAGGCGGGGTCCGCGGGCCGGCCGTGCGTGTACTCGGACCCCGTAGGCCGCTCGTACTCGTACCCGGGTGCCGCAGGCTGCCCGTCCTCGTAGCGCGTGCCCTGGTCCGCCGGTGCGGACGGCTGTTCCCAGGGCTGCCCGGCCGCTTCCGTCGCCCAGGGGGCGGGGGCGCCGCCGGGCAGGGTGGCCGGCGGGGTGCCGCCCCACTGCTCGACCAGGGAGGACGTGGTGAACTCGCCCGATTCGTCCGGGAGCTCGCCGCCGGCGACCGGGATCGACCACTGCCCGGTGACGTCGTGGCCCGGCGCCGGAGCGGAATGGGCGCCCTCCGCCTGTCCCGTCTCCTCGAAGTGCCACTGCCCGGTGCCGCCGGGGTTGTAGGTGAACCGGTCGTCCCCGCCGCCGTGCGGTACGGCGTTCGGGTCGGGCCACTGCGAACCGTCGACGGCTGCGGAGGGCATCGCCCAGGAACCCGTCTCGGGCGGGGTGGCCGGGTCGGTGCCGCCGGCCGGGGTGACCGTTATCTGCGGCGGCACATAGCCGTGACCGGGCGCGGCGAGCGGACTGTCGGCGGAGGCCAGGAGGGCGTCGACACCCCCTTCCGGGAGCTTGACGAAGGCGGTGGCGCCGTCGTCGTAGTCGCCCTGGGGCAGCGGGTCCCAGCGGCCCGCGCTGCGGGGCGTGCCCTCTTCGTGCTGGTCGTCGGTCACTTCAGCGCCCTCCCCAGTGCTCGTCGGGCCAGTGCGGCGACGGTGCGCCGCAGGTGCAGTACGGCGGGCGGAAGCTGCTGTACGGAGCCGTCCTCGGCCGGGGCCGGGTCGGGGATGCAGGCCGCGGCGACGTACTCGCCGAAGGCGCTGAGGGCCTCCGGGACGATCGCGCGGCCGTTGTCCCAGTCGATCAGCCGGGCGACCCACTGCTCGGCGTCCAGGGGCCTGAGCGGCATCGGCGCTATGGCGCCGACGGCGCACCGGACTCCGCGCCGGGCGGGGTCGAGGACGAGGGCGACGGAGGCGACCGAGCGGCCGGGGCCGGTGCGGCCGGTCGCCTTGAGGAAGACCTGCGGCGCGTGCAGCAGCGGCACGCGCACGTAACCGATGAGTTCGCCGGCGCGCAGCATCTCCATGCCGGCCAGCAGATGCGACACCGGGATCTCCCGGCGGGCTCCGCCCGGGCCCGCGATGATCAGTGTCGCCTCCAGGGCGGCCAGGACCGGGAGCGCGTCCCCCGTGGGGGCGGCCGAGGCGATGTTGCCGCCGAGGGTGCCCGCGTTGCGGATGTGCGGCGGGCCGGCCGCGCGCGCGGAGGCCGCGAGCGCCGGGATCAGGGCGGCGAAGTCGGGGCGGCCCATCCGCGCGTGCGTCAGGCCCGCGCCGAGCAGGGCGTGGCCGTCCAGGTACTGCCAGCCGCGGATCTCGCTGATCTTGCCGAGGCCGACCAGCGCGGCGGGCCTGAGCTGCCCCGAGTTGACGGCGGCCATCAGATCGGTGCCGCCCGCGACGGGCACGGCGGCGGGCATGGCGGTGAGCGCCGCCACTGCCTCGTCCAGCGTCGTGGGCAGGGTGACGGCCTGCGCCGCCTGCGGTGCGTGCGTGGTCAAACCGGCTGCCCCTTCCCGCTGCCCCACCTGGTCCCACCTGTTGCTGCCGTACGGTACGTGCTGACAGGGCGGACGTGGCAACTCTGGCACATCTTCGCAGCAGCCGAAGACGGGGGTCCGCTAGGAGGCATTCGCCCACCTCACCAGGGAGATGGTCCGTTTTCGTACGGCGTTGCCGATGCGTACTGATTGCCACTCTTCGGTGATGCTTGCGACGTTTTTCAGCCACCTGTTCGGTGAGCCCGGTTGCCTGTTCGGTGCGCACCGTCACCTGTTGGGGGGCGCTCCCTCGATCGGCCGGCCGAGCACACCGGGCCGCTGCTGCCACGGCCACGGGCCCGCGGGCGGCCGGTAACCGACCCCCAGCGCGTCGAGGAGACGGTAGTGGGCGGTCATCCGCCGCTCGAAGCCGGCGAAGTTCCGTTCCGCGGGAGCGGGCAGCGCGCTCCAGGCCACCTCGGCGAAGGCGGCGAGCCTCGGGAAGGTCTGGTAGTCCACGCGCGCCTGGTTCTCCATCACCTCGGTCCACACGTTGGCCTGAGCGCCGAGGACATGCCTGGCCTGATCCGGCGTCAACTCCGGTGGAACGGGCTCGAACCGGTAGACGTCCTCCAGGGTGCGGACGTAGCCGATGGGGACCGGCTCGTCGGCGCCGTCGTGCTGCCGGTGGTCCAGGTACACCTGCTGCTCGGGGCACATGACGACGTCGTGACCGGCCCGCGCGGCCGCGATCCCGCCCTGGTAGCCGCGCCAGGAGGACACGGCCGCCCCGTCGGCGAGACCGCCCTCCAGGATCTCGTCCCAGCCGATGAGCCTGCGCCCGCGCGCGGAGAGCCAGGTGTCGAAGTGCCGGATGAACCAGGACTGCAGCGCGTCCTCGTCCGCCAGAGAGAGTTCCTCCATGCGGGCCTGCGCGGTGGGCGAGCGCCTCCACTGGTCCTTGAGGCATTCGTCACCCCCGACGTGAAGGAACTCTCCCGGGAAGAGTCCGAGGAGTTCCTCGAACACTCCCTCGTAGAAGCGCAGGGTGTTGTCAGTGGGGGCGAGTACGTTTTCGGAGATGCCCCAGCTGTCCCAGACCGTGAGGGAGGTCGTGTCGATGACGTCGGTGTTGCCGAGTTCCGGGTACGCGGCGATGGCGGCCTGCGAGTGTCCAGGAACGTCGATTTCGGGGACGACGGTGATATGCCGCTCGGCGGCGTAGGCGACGATCTCGCGGATGTCGTCCTGGGTGTAGAAGCCACCGTGCGGCTTCTCCTCCCACAGCGGCGAGGCCCGGTGGCCGAATTTCGTGCGCGCACGCCAGGAGCCGATCTCGGTCAGCTTCGGGTACCGCTTGATCTCGACGCGCCAGCCCTGGTCGTCCGTCAAGTGAAAGTGGAAGACGTTGAGTTTGTGCGCGGCCATCAGATCGAGGTAGCGCAGCACGCCCTCCTTCGGCATGAAGTGCCGTGCCACGTCGAGCATCAGACCGCGCCAGCGGAAGCGGGGGCTGTCCTCGACGAACGTGGTGGGTACGAGCCACTGCCGGCCGGGGTCGACGGGAGCCCGCCGGAAGGCGTCGGGACCGAGCAGCTGACGGAGCGTCTGTGCGCCCCAGAACACTCCGGCCGGTCCTCCGCCGTGGAGGGCGACGCCGTCCCCGTCGGCGTACAGCTTGTAGCCCTCCGGGCCGAGGTGGCCGGCGTCCTCGGAGTGGACGCGCAGCCGGACGGTCTGGCCGTCGGCTCCCGCGCCGGGCGGCAGCGCGAGCCCCGTTGCGGCACCGAGCACGCCGCGCAGCCAGCGGGCGGTCGCCTCGGTACCGGGGCCGGCGTCGATCACGGTGTTCTCGTCGATCACGAAACCGTCTGCCGAGTCGGCGTCCCGCCACGTCGTAGGCGCCGGAATCAATCCCGTCATCAATGTCACGTCAGTCCTTGACCGCTCCGCCCAGCCCGGAGACCAGTCGTCGCTGTACGAGTACGAAGAAGATCAGTACCGGAATCGTCATCACCGTGGAGGCCGCCATGACTCCGCCCCAGTCCGGGTCGTCCGGCTTGTAGAAGACCAGCAGGGCCATCGGCAGCGTCGACTGGGAGGTGTCACTGATGATGAACGACTTGGCGAACAGGAAGTCGTTCCAGGCCGAGATGAAGGAGAACACGCTGGTGGCCACCAGCCCGGGGAAGACCAGCGGGAAAAGGATCTGCCACAGAAACCGCGCCCGGCTCGCCCCGTCGATGTACGCCGCCTCCTCCAGGGCCTCGGGTACGGCTTTCACGAAACCGCGCAGCATCCAGATCGCGAAGGGCAGCGAGAAGGCGATGTGCGGCAGGATCAGCGAGCCCAGGGTGTTCAGCTGCCCGAAGTCGCGCATGAGGAAGAACAAGGGGATCGTCAGGGCTTCCACGGGCACCATCTGGGCCACCAGGAACATGATCAGCAGGGTGGTCCGGAAGCGGAACCGGAATCGGCTCACGGCGGTCGCCGCGAGAAACGCGATCAGTGCCGAGACGATCACCACACTGCACGCCACGACCAGGCTGTTGAGGAAGTACCGGCCGAATTCCTGCTGTTCGAACACGCGCCGGAACGAGTCGAGCGAGGGCGCCAGAGTCCAGGGCCTCGGCTCGGACGACTCGATTTCCCCGGCCGGTTTGAAGGCGCTGAGCACCATCCAGTACAGGGGAAATGCGACGACCACCGCGATCAACAGCGCGGATGCCTCGGCGGCCAGTCGCCACGGACGCCGGATTCGCGCGCGTGGAAGGTTCACAGTTCCTCCCCCTGGCGGCGCAGCAGCCGCAGGTACACGAGGGTGACCGCGAGCAGGATCAGCAGCATCACCACGCCGATCGCGGAGCCGAGGCCGTACTGCGAGGAGCCGAAGGCCTGCTGGTAGGCGTACACGTTCAGCACGAGGTTCTGGCCGGCGATGCCGCCGCCGTTGGTCATGACGTAGATCTGGGTGAAGACCTTGAAGTCCCAGATGACCGACTGGATGGTGACGACGGTCAGGATCGGCCGCAGCATCGGCGCGAGCACCGACCGCCAGACGCGCCACTGGGAGGCGCCGTCCAGGGCCGCGGCCTCCAGCACCTCGCCCGGGACGGCGCGGATGCCGGCGTACACCGTCACCATCACGAACGGGAAGGAGCACCACACCACTTCGAGCAGGACGAGGAAGAAGGCGCTGTAGCGCCCGTACGTCCATGAGTGGTCGCCCAGGCCCAGCACCCGGTTGACCGGGCCGAAGTCCGGGTCGAAGAGGAACAGCCAGACCGTGGAGCCGGTGATGGCCGGGGTCGCCCAGGCACCGAGCGCGGCCAGCATCAGGGCGAGCCTGGGTACGGCCCGTATGTGGGTGAGCAGCACGGCGAGCGCGCAGCCGACGGCGAGCGTCGAGACGACACAGGCCGCCGCGAAGACCACCGTCGCCACCAGCACCTGCCAGAACTGGCTGTCGGAGAACAGGTCGGTGTAGTTCCCGAACCCCTTGAAGGTGGTCGGTTCCCCACCGCTGACCTGGGCCTGGGTGTACTGGAAGAACGAGATCAGCCCGAGCTGGTAGATGGGGTAGACGAGCAGCCCACCGAGGACGACGAGAGCCGGAGCGAGGTAGAGCCAGGGAGCCTTCCCTTGCCGGCTGCTGCGGTACCGGTGGGGGCGCGGGGCGGTGTTGCTCGTGCGGCTGCCGCCGCGTGGGCGCGAGCCACGATCGGCCCGCACCCCCAGACGCCCCGCGCCTTCCGGCCTGGCAGGCGCAGTCATCCGGCGGAGCCGAACGCCTGGTCCATCTTCTTCGCCGCGTCCTTGGAGGCCGCCGCCACGTCCTTCTTGCCGCTGATGATCTCCTGGAACATGGTCGGCAGGACCAGGGAGGAGTCGATCTGGGACCACGCGGGCGAGGCGGGGACGAACTTGGTGCCGGCGGCGAGGGTCTGCGCGAAGGGCTTCACGTACGGCTCCTTCGCCGCCGCCTGCTGCCGTACGTCCGCGAAGGTCGGCAGGAAGCCCATCGCGTCGAACAACGAGGCCTGGGTCTTCTTCGAGGCGAGCTGTTCCATGAGGTCGACCGCCAGCGTGCGGTGCGAGGTGCTCTTGAGGACGCCGATGTTGTTGCCGCCGGCGAACGCGGGCGCGATCGAACCGGACTTCACACCGGGCAGCGGGACGACCGCGTACTCGCCCTTCACCTTCCCGGCCTCGACGGCGGTGTGGCTGAAGTCGCCGCCGATCGCCATGCCCGCCTTGCCGGCCGCGAACGCGGTGATCGTGTCGTTGCCGCCCATGCTCGCGCACTTGGCGGCGGGACAGTTGTCGTCTGTGAAGAGGGACGTGTACGCCTTGATGCCCTTCTGGGCGGCCGCGCTGTCGATCGCGGAGGCGTACGAGCCTGACTTGCCGGTGGCGAGTTCACCGCCGTTGGCCCACACGAACGGCATCGCGCCGTACATGTAGGCGCCGCCGACGACCAGGCCGTACAGGTCGGGTCTGGCGGCGCGGATCGTGCGGGCGGTGGCGGCCAACTCGGCCATGTTCTTCGGAACGTCGAGGCCGAGGGCCTTGAAGACGTCGGTTCGGTAGTACAGGGCGCGGACGCCGACGTAGAAGGGCGTGCCGTAGATCTTGCCGTCCACGGTGACGGACTGCTTCGCGGTGGGGTCGGTGTCCTTGGACTCGCTCCAGGCGCCGAACTCCTTGGTGACGTCGAGGAGTCCGCCGTCCTTCACATAGCCGGCCGTGTCGGTGTTGCCGAACTCCATGAGGTCGGGGGCGGACTTCGGGTCGTTGAAGGCGGCTTTGACGCGCTGAGCTCGCGTCTCGACCGGGATGTACTCGACGTCGACCTTGGTGTCCTTGTGGGCCTTCTCGAAGGCCGCGACGACGGAGTCGACGACCTTCTCCTTCGGCTTGTTGCCGACCTCCTGGAAGAGCCAGACGCGGAGGGTGCCGCTCTGGTCGTCCTTGTCGGAGGAGCTGTTGTCGGAAGTCTGGGGGGCGCAGGCGGTGACGACGACGGCCGCGAGCAGGACGGCCAGTCGGGGAGCGAGCTTCATGGGGAGCGTTCCTCCGGGCGTGCGTTGCAGCATATGCAATGACGGTTTCGCTCTGCACAACGCAACGGAGGCTATGGACTACATGAACATGTCCGCAAGAGGTCTCTACCACTTCGTGACCCACGAGGGTCAAGAGGACGCGGGGAGGACGCGGGAGGACGCCTGGCGACCTCCGGAGGGCGCACGAAGGCCCCCGGGGACGCGCCGCAGCGCGAACCCGGGGGCCTTGGGAACCTCAGCCAGAACCTCAGCTCGGCACAAGGGCCGGCAGAAGGGCTACTTGTCGCCGCCCTTGTCCTTGTCGTCGCCGCCGGAGCCCATGGACTCGTAGATTTCCTTGCACATGGGACACACCGGGTACTTCTTCGGGTCACGGCCCGGCACCCAGACCTTGCCGCACAGCGCCACGACGGGAGTGCCGTCGAGGGCGCTCGCCATGATCTTGTCCTTCTGGACGTAGTGGGCGAAGCGCTCGTGGTCACCGTCACCGTGGGACACCTGCGGCGTCGGCTCTACGAGGGTCCCCGTCCCAGTACCTCGCTGCGGCTGGGTCTCAGGCTCAAGAGTGCTCATGAAGCAAGGGTACTGAAGCTCACAGCCATCAGTTGAGCGAAGGGTCGTCCGGGTACGTGGCCACCATCGCCAGCTCGCTGCGCTGGCGGCGCAGGACCTCGCGCCAGAGCCTCTCGGGGGACGGGGAGGAGACGTCACCGGGTTCCGACTCGACGACGTACCACGCGCCCTCCACCAGCTCGTCCTCCAGCTGACCGGGGCCCCAGCCGGCGTAACCGGCGAAGATGCGCAGGGAGCCCAGGGCCGAGGCCAGGAGCTCCGGCGGGGCCTCCAGATCGACCAGGCCGATCGCGCCGTGCACCCGGCGCCAGCCCAGCGGGGCCCGGTCGGCGGAGCCGCCGCCCGGGATGACGGCGACACCGAGGGCCGAGTCCAGGGAGACCGGACCGCCCTGGAAGACGACACCGGGTTCACCGGTGAGGTCCGCCCAGCCCTCCAGGATGTCGCCGACGTCCACCGGGGTGGGACGGTTGAGGACGACACCGAGGGAGCCCTCCTCGTCGTGGTCGAGAAGGAGCACCACCGCACGGTCGAAGTTCGGGTCCGCCAGGGCGGGCGTTGCCACGAGCAGCCGCCCTGTGAGCGAGGACACCTCGGTCATGCCAGACATGATCCCGCATCTTCCCCGCGCGCGGGGAGCCAATGCCACTACCGCGGTGAACGCAGCTCAGGGCAGATGGGTGCGCTCCGTGCGCACGGATCACACCGGTGACCGCATGTGCCCGGCGCGGAACCGTTCGTGTTGTGACAGACCTATGACGGAGATGGAGCGGCCTCGGGCTTACAGAAGGGGGGTGGGCGGCGATTACCCTTTCCCTCCTGTGCCCCTGCCCCACTCATCGGAACGCGAGATACATGACCGTCAACGGCAATGACGACGTACTGCTTGTCCACGGCGGAACGCCGCTGGAAGGCGAGATCCGGGTCCGCGGTGCGAAGAACCTCGTACCGAAGGCCATGGTCGCCGCCCTGCTCGGCAGTGAGCCGAGTCGACTGCGCAACGTTCCGGACATCCGTGACGTGCGGGTCGTACGCGGTCTGCTGCAACTGCACGGCGTGACGGTCCGTCCGGGTGAGGAACCGGGCGAGCTGGTGATGGATCCCTCCCACGTGGAGAGCGCGAACGTCGCCGACATCGACGCCCACGCGGGCTCGTCGCGCATCCCGATCCTCTTCTGCGGCCCGCTGCTGCACCGCCTGGGGCACGCGTTCATCCCCGGTCTCGGCGGCTGCGACATCGGCGGCCGGCCGATCGACTTCCACTTCGAGGTACTGAGGCAGTTCGGCGCGCGGATCGAGAAGCGGGCGGACGGCCAGTACCTGGAGGCGCCGCAGCGACTGCGGGGCACCAAGATCCGGCTGCCGTACCCGTCCGTCGGCGCGACCGAGCAGGTCCTGCTGACGGCGGTCCTCGCCGAGGGCGTCACCGAACTCTCGAACGCGGCCGTGGAGCCGGAGATCGAGGACCTCATCTGCGTCCTGCAGAAGATGGGCGCCATCATCGCGATGGACACCGACCGCACCATCCGCGTCACCGGTGTGGACCATCTCGGCGGCTACGACCACCGCGCCCTGCCGGACCGCCTGGAGGCCGCCTCCTGGGCGTCCGCGGCGCTGGCGACCGAGGGCAACATCTACGTCAAGGGCGCCCAGCAGCGCTCGATGATGACGTTCCTCAACACCTACCGGAAGGTGGGCGGTGCCTTCCGCATCGACGACGAGGGCATCCGCTTCTGGCACCCCGGCGGCCAGTTGAAGTCCATCGCCCTCGAAACGGACGTGCACCCCGGCTTCCAGACGGACTGGCAGCAGCCGCTGGTCGTCGCCCTCACCCAGGCGACGGGGCTGTCCATCATCCACGAGACGGTGTACGAGTCCCGCCTCGGCTTCACCTCCGCGCTCAACCAGATGGGCGCGCACATCCAGCTCTACCGCGAGTGCCTGGGCGGCTCGAACTGCCGCTTCGGCCAGCGCAACTTCCTGCACTCCGCGGTCGTGTCGGGCCCCACCAAGCTCCAGGGCGCCGACCTGGTCATCCCCGACCTCCGCGGCGGCTTCTCCTACCTGATCGCCGCCCTCGCGGCCCAGGGCACCTCCCGCGTCCACGGCATCGAGCTGATCAACCGCGGCTACGAGAACTTCATGGAGAAGCTGGTCGAGCTGGGCGCGAAGGTCGAGCTGCCCGGCAAGGCCCTCGGCTGATCCCACCTCGCCGAACCGGCCCGGGGCACGCCGCTCCGGGCCGGGGGCCCGGGGGCCGGCCCCCGGTTGGACACAGCAAGGAGAAGTCGGTCCAGGCGGGCGCGAAGGTCGAGTTGCCCGGCAAGGGCCTCGGCTGATCCCGCGCCTCGTCTCCCGCCTCGCCGAACCAGCCCTTTGGCGACAGGCTCTTCGCCCACGACGATGGGGCGGCCACCCTCACCGGGTGGCCGCCCCATTCGCGTTGCTGAGCCTCGTACGCAGGTCCCGTCGCGTACGTGAAGGCTTACTTGCCCTTGGCGGCTTCCTTGAGCTTGCTGCCCGCGGAGACCTTGACGCTGTAGCCGGCCGGGATCTGGATCGGGTCACCGGTCTGCGGGTTGCGCGCGGTACGAGCGGCACGGTGGGTGCGCTCGAAGGTCAGGAAGCCGGGGATGGTGACCTTCTCGTCGCCCTTGGCGACGATCTCGCCGACGGTCTCGGCGAACGCGGCCAGAACGGCGTCGGCGTCCTTGCGGGTCACCTCGGCGCGGTCGGCCAGCGCGGCCACCAGCTCACTGCGGTTCATGTTGTTACTCCCGTGTTCTTCTTGCCATTGAGGCGTGCCACGCGGCGGAGCCGCATGTTGGGCGCTGTGAAGCCGATGCCCTCGCGCCCAGGGACGCATCCTGCCCCTACCTGCGGCGGGAAAGCCAATCCGGCACCCGTGGAAGTCGTGAGAACACCCGACGGGGTCACACGAAAAGAGGGCCCGAGCTTGGCCGCCACGATAAACGGCGGCCAAGGACCCCGGGTTCCACGACGCGCCGACATCAAGCCCGCCGTGGTAATCCTCACAGCCTCCTACGAGGCTACGCCTGCCGCTTTCGCGGCTTCCCGCACGGCCCCCGCGACCGCGCCCGCGACCTTCTCGTTGAAGACGCTCGGGACGATGTAGTTCGCGTTCAGCTCGTCCTCGGTCACCACGTCGGCCAGCGCCTGCGCGGCGGCGATCATCATCTCGGTGTTGACCGTGCGGGACTGCGCGTCCAGCAGACCGCGGAAGACGCCCGGGAAGACCAGCACGTTGTTGATCTGGTTCGGGAAGTCGGAGCGGCCGGTGGCCACAACCGCCGCCGTCTGGCGGGCGATTGCCGGGTCCACCTCGGGGTCCGGATTCGCGAGCGCGAAGACGATGGCGTCGTCGGCCATCGCGGCCACGTCGTCACCGTCGAGCACGTTCGGGGCCGAGACACCGATGAAGACGTCCGCGCCGCGCACGGCCTCCTTCAACGTGCCCGTGAGACTCTCGGGGTTGGTGTTGTCGGCGATCCAGCGCAGCGCCGAGCCGGGGGCGGCGTCGACGAGGTCCTCGCGGCCGGCGTGCACGACGCCGTGGATGTCGGCGACGACGGCGTTCTTCACGCCCGCCGCGATCAGCAGCTTGAGGATGGCCGTACCGGCCGCGCCGGCGCCGGACATGACGACCCGGATGTTCTCAATTGCCTTGCCCGCCACGCGAAGTGCGTTGGTGAGCGCGGCCAGGACGACGATCGCCGTGCCGTGCTGGTCGTCGTGGAAGACGGGGATGTCGAGGGCCTCGCGCAGCCGCGCCTCGATCTCGAAGCAGCGCGGGGCGGAGATGTCCTCGAGGTTGATGCCGGCGAACCCGGGGGCGATCGCCTTGACGATCTCGACGATCGCGTCGGTGTCCTGGGTGTCCAGGCACAGCGGCCAGGCGTCGATGCCGGCGAACCGCTTGAAGAGGGCCGCCTTGCCCTCCATGACCGGCAGCGCGGCCTTCGGGCCGATGTTGCCGAGGCCCAGCACGGCCGAGCCGTCCGTCACGACCGCAACGGAGTTGCGCTTGATGGTGAGGCGGCGGGCGTCCTCGGGGTTCTCGGCGATGGCCATGCAGACGCGGGCGACACCCGGCGTGTAGATCATCGAGAGATCGTCACGGTTGCGGATGGGGTGCTTGGACTGCATCTCGATCTTGCCGCCGAGGTGCATGAGGAACGTACGGTCGGAGACCTTGCCGAGCGTGACGCCCTCGATGCCGCGCAGCTGCTCGACGATCTCGTCGGCGTGCGCGGTGGAGGTGGCCGCGATGGTGACGTCGATCCGGAGCTTCTCGTGTCCGGAAGCAGTGACGTCGAGGCCGGTGACCGAGCCTCCGTGGGACTCGACGGCTCCGGTGAGCTGGGAGACCGCGGTTCCGCTCGCGGGCACCTCCAGCCGGACCGTCATCGAGTAGGAGACGCTGGGCGCCGTTGCCATGGCCGACTTCCTCTGCTTTCACCGTGTGACGCTGGATGCGGTCCGATCGTCGCACCTACCGCCGAGTAGGCGTTAGCCGGGTGGGATTGCGAACCTTTTGTTCGCAGCAGACCAAGAAGAGAGGCCCACGTCACAGGGTGACGTGGGCCTCTCGAACGCTGATGACACCGACCCGCCATGCTCGCCTCGCGGCAAGTGGTCGCTCGTAGCGACGAAGGTTGGGCCCGGGGGCTTGGATCGGGCCGGTGCCACATCCAGGCTAACAAACGGATGCCCGAAGGCCATTCCCGTCCGGGGAGTTCACAGGAATCAGTCCCGCAGCAGGTCCGGCACCCCGTTCGCGTCCGGTGCGTCCCGCTCCCCCGACACCACCGTGAGCTGCTGCGTCGCCCGGGTCAGGGCCACGTACAGCACCCGCAGGCCGGCCGGTGACTCGTCCGCGATCTCCGCCGGGGAGACGACCACCGTCGCGTCGTACTCCAGGCCCTTGGCCTCCAGGCTGCCGAGGGCCACCACCCGGTCGCCGAGTCCGGCCAGCCAGCGCCTGGCCTCCTCGCGGCGGTTCATGGCGACGACGACACCGACCGTGCCGTCCACACGGTCGAGCAGGAGTGCGGCCTCGGCGCGGACCGTCTCGGCGAGGGAGTCCCGGACGACAACGCCGTGTCCCGCGCCCTGTCCCTTGTCCGTCGCCACGAAACGCGGCTGTACGCCGGTGGAGCGCACCGCCGACGGGGAGGGGGAGCCCGGCATGGCGAGCGCCAGTACCTTCGCGGCGAGCTCGGCGATCTCGGCCGGGTTGCGGTAGTTGACCGTGAGCCGGAAGCGGCGGCGCGGGCGGGTGCCGAGGGCCTCGTCGCGGGCCTCGGCGGCCTCGTCGGGGTCGGACCAGGAGGACTGGGCCGGGTCGCCGACGACCGTCCAGGTGGCGTGCCGGCCCCGGCGGCCGATCATGCGCCACTGCATCGGGGTGACGTCCTGGGCCTCGTCGACGATGACGTGCGCGTACTCGGTGCGCTCCTGGGCGAGCCGCTCGGCCCGCTCGCGCTGGGTCTCCTCGCGCACCGGCATCAGCTCCTCCAGGCCGGTGAGCTGGTCCAGCGGGTCCGCCTCACGCTTGCGGCGGGGCCGGGCCGGGGCGCCGAGGATCGCCTGGAGCTCGTCGAGCAACGCGATGTCGTGCACGGACAGGCCCTCGCGGCGCAGCGAGCGGGCGACCTTGCGGACCTCGCCGGGGTTGAGGATCCGGCGGGCCCAGCGGCCCAGGCGCCGCTCGTCGGCCATGGCGTCCAGGACGGCCCTCGGGGTCAGCTCCGGCCACCAGGCGTCGAGGAACTCGATGAAGCTGTCCTCGGAGCTGACGTCCTCGTCGAAGGAGGAGCGCAGCTCGGCGGCCAGCTCCGGGTCGGTGTGCCGGCCGGCCGCGCCGGAGTGCGCCCACAGGGCGTCCAGGAGCAGCTTGCGGGCGCGCGGGCGCAGGAGGTTCACGGGGGCGGTGCCGCCGAGGGCGCTCTGCCGGATGCGGTCCAGCTCGGCGGCCTCCAGCTCCAGCCGCCGCCCGAAGGCGACGACCCTGAGGCGGGTCGGGGGGCCGGCGGGGGCCTGCGGCGCCGTACGGGCGTCATGGCTTGCCTCACCGTTGACGGCGCCCTCACCGTTCACACTGCCCTGGTGGCCCTCGTCGCTCTCGTCTCCCTCGTCGCCGAAGGCGAGTTGACCGAAGGCGAGCCGGCCGGAGGCAGGCCGGCCGGGGGCTGGTCGGCCGGAGGGACCCGGGCGCGGGCCGGCGCCCGTCTCCAGGGCTCCGCGGGCCGCCTTCCGCAGCACCCTCAGCATGCGGTACGAGCCCTTGGCGCGGGCGGTGGCCGGGGAGTCGTACAGCGTGGCCTCGGCGCCGTCGACCAGGGAGCCGATGGCTCGGATGGCGACCTGGCCCTCCTCGCCGAGGGAGGGCAGCACGCCCTCGGTGTACGCCACCAGCAGCGGGGTCGGGGAAACGATCAGGATGCCGCCCGCGTACCGGCGGCGGTCCTGGTAGAGCAGATAGGCGGCCCGGTGCAGGGCGACGGCCGTCTTGCCGGTGCCGGGTCCGCCCTCGACGTACGTCACGGAGGCGGCGGGGGCGCGGATGACCATGTCCTGCTCGGCCTGGATGGAGGCGACGATGTCCCGCATGGTGTGGGTGCGGGCCTGGCCGAGGGCGGCCATCAGGGCGCCGTCGCCGATGACCGGGAGGTCGTGGCCGTCGAGGAGGGCCTTGAGCTCGGGACGCATCAGGTCGTCCTCGACGCCGAGTACCTTGCGGCCCTTGGAGCGGATCACGCGGCGGCGTACGACGCGGCCCGGATCGACCGGGGTGGAGCGGTAGAACGGGGCGGCCGCCGGGGCCCGCCAGTCGATGACCAGCGGTGTGTAGTCGGAGTCGAGGACTCCGATGCGGCCGATGTGCAGGGTCTCGGCGATGTCGGCGGTGTTGTCCTCGCGGATCGCCCCCTCGGCGGGCTCCACGGCGGTGTAGGCGCCGTCGGGTCCCTTCTTGCCGTCCTTGCCGGGGAGCAGGTCGATCCGGCCGAAGAGGAAGTCCTCGAACTCGTTGTTCAACCTGTTCAGATGGATACCCGCCCGGAAGACCTGGGCGTCGCGCTCCGCGAGCGCGCCGGGCGTGCCGACCTGGCCCCGCTTGGCCGCGTCGTTCATGAGGAACTCCGCCTCGTGGATCTTCTCCTCGAGGCGCTGGTACACCCGGTTCAGGTGTTCCTGTTCGACGCTGATCTCGCGCTCCCGCACAGAATCCTGGGCGGATTTCAGTGCGGAGTCGTGAACCGCGGTTTCCTGCTGAGCCTGAGCGGCCACCGGGCCCCCTTCTGACGTGCTGGGCAGCCGTCAACCGTACGCGAAGGGGGGCCCGGGAAGCTATGTGTCCGCTCTCAGGGAATTCACACGTCGACGCTGACGAGCTTCTTGCCTTCGAACGTCATGACCTCGATGTGATCGACCTTGCTCAGGTCCATCGACACCCCGCCGTTGATGTAGAGCGGGTTCTTGGCCTGTTCGTCGGTGGCGTCCGGCAGGCCGTAGCCCGAGTCGGGGACGGACCAGGAAGAGGCCGTCTCGCGCTCGCCGTTCTTCCCCACGAAGATCATGGAGCACTTGAGCGGGCCCTTGACACCCTTGAGCTCGAGGACCGAGCTGGTGCCCCAGAGCTTCTGCTGCAGGGCGACGGTCGCACTGACTTTCGTCGTGGTGTCCGCGCCCGAGACCTTGTCCTTCGTCTTGTCGAAGAGGTCCTTGGCCGGGTTCGCCGAGAGGACCTGGCCGGTGGTGCCGCCACCGCCGCCCGAGTCGTCGCCGGTCACCGCCATGGCGGCGAAGGGGCCGCCGATGATCAGCGCGGCAGCGGCCGCCACCATGTAGAAGCTGCGGCGGCGCTTCTGCGCCCGGCGCTCGGCGACCTCGTCGACGAGCTTGGTCGCCAGCCGGGGGCTGGGCTTCGCGGAGAGCGACTCGCCGATCGCGGGGGTGCCGGAGCCCGGCAGGTCCGCGAGGGCGGCCAGCATCGGCTCCATCCCGGCGAGCTCGTCGAGCTGCTGGGCGCACCATTCGCAGGTGGCGAGATGGGCCTCGAATGCGGTGGCTTCGGCGTCGTCAAGGATGCCGAGGGCGTAGGCGCCGACGGTCTCGTGTTCGTTCGGACCCGGAGATCCCATCATGGGGCCAGACATACCCGTACCACCCGTACCGAATCCCTGTGATCCCCCGTACACACTCATCACGCCGTCACCCCCCGCTCCTCCAGTGCCAGCTTCATCGACCGCAGGGCATAGAACACCCTGGAGCGGACCGTGCCACTGGGTATCCCCAGGGTCTCGGCCGCCTCATTCACCGTACGTCCCTTGAAGTACGTCTCGACGAGCACCTCCCGGTGGGCCGGGGTCAGGTCGTCGAGCGCGTCGGACAACGTCATCAGCCACAGCGCCTTGTCGATCTCGTCCTCCGCGGGGATGACCTCCAGCGGCGACGGATCGACCTCCTGCGGCCGGGCTTGCCGGCTGCGGTGGCCGTCGATGACGATGCGCCGGGCGACCGTCACCAGCCAGGGGCGTACCGATCCGGTCGCTCGATTGAGCTGGCCGGCGTTCTTCCAGGCACGGATGAGTGTCTCCTGCACGACGTCCTCGGCTCTCTGCCGGTCGCCGGCGACAAGACGGAGGACGTACGCAAGGAGAGGTCCGGCGTGCTCCCTGTACAGGGCACGCATCAGCTCCTCATCAGGTTCCGAGGGCTGGGACATGCGATGTCGGGCCCTCGATCCACGTTCATTGGCCACGACGGAATCCTTGCGCACGCCCACCTCCGATGTCCCGGGGTTCCCCCAGTCGGTCGCTCGATCACAGGTACGGAGGCGAGGGGCGGGGTGTTCAAAGTGGGGCGACAGTTTTCTTGTGGGTGTCGTGACGAGGCCGGACATGGGCGCACATTCCCACCGCGTGATCTTTACATTCCCACCACAACGACAAGATGGGGCCGGCTGCCCGAAAGGTTGAGAAGGTAAACGATGTGTAATCGAAATCACGTCTACTCCCGCTCCACAAAGGGGACTTAACGCCCCCTCAGGCGCGGGTGAGTGCCGCCCGACGACGATGCCGGGCCACTCTTTCGCGATTCCCGCAGACCTCGCTGGAGCACCAGCGCCTCCTGCGCCCCCGCGAGGTGTCGAGGTAGACGATGGGACAGCTGTCCCCCTCGCACTGCCGCACGGCCGCGCGCGCGACCGGATCGGTGAGCAGCTCCACGACATCCCGCGCGACCGCCCCGAGCAGCGCCGCGCAGGCCGGAGGCCCGGCCAACTCCCGCACCAGCGTGCCGTCCTGACCGGGTACGGCACGCGGGGCCGGGGGCGCGGCACGGGCGAGTTCGTTGACGCGGGCGAGCGCGAGATCGTACGGCCGTTCCTTCGGTGCCGACCCTCCGGGCACCAACTGTCCGATACGACCCCGGAGTTCACGGAATGCGACGAGCCAGGTGGTGTCGGCGTGCGCCAGCGGGGTGCCCGGCGGGACCAGTCCCGAGCCGGCGATCCAGGCGCGCAGCACCGCGACGGAGTCGAGGCGTTCGACGGGGTGGGTGGTCGCGAGGAGATCCAGACAGATCCGTCCGGCGTCGAACCGCAGCTCGTACGCGTCCGTGGCCGTACCCAGTGCCATGTGCCTGTCACCGCCTTGGGGTCACCCCGGTGAGGAACCGTTCTCCTCACACAGTGCCTGCCCGATCCCCCGGCCGTAACCCCCCGTACCGGCGCGGGACGAAGCCGACCTGGACGCCCGCTCACGCGGACGCGCCTCCGGGCCATGTTCCGCCCCCGCCGCCGCTCCTTGAATGGAGGGCATGACCAAGAGAGAACAGCATTGCCGGGGGCGTGGCGTGCAACGTCGTCCGGGCGGTGCTGTCGACGCCGGCGGTGGGATGCCTGACGCGTGGGCTGGTGTCGTACGGGAGGTGGCAGCGGACGTCGGTCGGTCCGGTCGATCCGGTCGATCCGGTCGGTCCGGTCGGTCCGGTCGGTCCGGTCGGTCCGGTCGGTCCGGTCGGTCCGGTCGGTCCGGTCGCCTCTCGGCCGAACGGGTCCGGTGGTCCGCGGGCGTAGTGGCGTAGGCCGCGGGGGTCCGAGGGCGGCAGCCCCCGGGCCCCCGCACCGGCGCGGGTGCCTACCTCACTCGTCCGAGTACTTCGCGTCCGACGCCGCCGGGTCCAGCGCCAGCCGGTACCCCCGCTTCACCACCGTCTGGATGAGCTTCGGCGCCCCGAGGGCCGTACGCAGCCGAGCCATCGCCGTCTCCACGGCGTGCTCGTCGCGGCCCGCCCCCGGCAGCGCCCGCAGCAGGTCGGAGCGGGCCACCACCCACCCCGGCCGCCGGGCCAGGGTCCGCAGCAGGGACATCCCGGCCGGGGGTACGGGCTTCAGCTCACCGTCCACCAGCACCGCGTGTCCCCGGATCTCCACCCGGTGCCCGGCGATCGGCAGGGTCCGCGCCCGCCCCGGCAGCTCCTGGCACAGCAGCTGGACGAGGGGACCGAGCCGGAAGCGTTCCGGCGAGACGGTGTCGACGCCGCGGGCCTGGAGCGGCAGCGCCGTCACCGGGCCGACACACGCCGGAAGCACGTCGTGGTGGAGGGCGGCGAGCAGCTCGGGCAGCAGTCCGCGGTCCTCGGCGCGGGACAGCAGGGAGGCGGCGGCGGGCGCGCTGGTGAAGGTGAGCGCGTCCAGGCCGCGCGAGACGGTCGCGTCCAGCAGCCGGTCCACCGGCCCGATGTCCTCCGGCGGCATCCACCGGTACACCGGCACCCCGAGCACCTCCGCTCCCCCGGCCCGCAGCGCCTCCACGAACCCGGGCAGCGGTTCCCCGTGCAGTTGTACGGCGATCCGGCGGCCGTCGACGCCCTCCTCCAGCAGCCGGTCGAGCACCTCGGCCATGGATTCGGAGGACGGCGACCACTCCTCGGTCAGTCCCGCCGCGCGCACCGCGCCCTTGACCTTGGGGCCGCGGGCGAGCAGTTCCACCTCGCGCAGGCGGGCCAGCAGGTCTTCGCCCAGCCCCCAGCCGTCGGCGGCCTCGACCCAGCCCCGGAAACCGATCGCGGTGGTCGCCACCACGATGTCCGGCGCCTGGTCGATGACCTCCTTGGTCGCGGCGAGCAGCTCGCTGTCGTCGGCGAGCTGCACGATGCGCAGTGCGGGGGCGTGCACAACGGAGGCTCCGCGCCGCTGGAGGAGTGCCCCCAGCTCGTCGGCCCGGCGCGCGGCGGTCACGCCCACGGTGAATCCCGCGAGGGGACCGTTGTCCGGTCGCTGCTGTTCGTCGTACATGACTTCTCGTCCCGGAGTCGTTTGCATCTACCCACCAGGTGGTGCCACCTGCATGCCGAACGAGCCTGTCAACGGCGCGTGACAGGCTCGGTTCGGCTGTATGTCGTCAGTGTTACGTCACACCTCGGCGTAGTTGAGCTGCGGCTTCGCCTCTGTGGTTGCCGTGGCCAGGCCCTTGGCGGCCGAGCGGCGAAGGTATACGGCCCAGGTGACCAGGAAGCAGGCCGCGTAGAAGGCGAGGAAGGCGACGAACGCGCCGGTTCCGGAGCCGTAGGAGAGGAAGGACTGCCGGAAGGCGAGGTTGATGCCGACGCCGCCGAGCGCGCCGACCGCGCCGATCAGACCCATGGAGGCACCGGAGAGGCGACGCCCGTAGGCGGCGGCCTCCTCGCCCTCCAGCCCCTTGGCGAGGGCCTTCGTGTGGAAGATGCCGGGGATCATCTTGAACGTCGAGCCGTTGCCGAGGCCGCTGAGGACGAAGAGCACCACGAACGCGACGGTGAACAGTCCGAGCGACTTCTGCATGCTGGCGGCGATCAGGACCGCGGTCGCCACGGCCATGCCGACGTAGTTGTACAGCGTGATCTTCGCGCCGCCGTACTTGTCGGCCAGCGCGCCGCCCACCGGACGGATCAGCGAGCCGAGCAGCGGGCCGATGAAGGTGACGTACGCGGCCTCCAGCGGGGTCCGGCCGAACTGGTTCTGCAGCACCTGCCCGAAGGCGAAGCTGTAGCCGATGAACGAGCCGAACGTGCCGATGTAGAGGAAGGACATGATCCAGGTGTGGCCGTCCTTCGCGGCGTCCTTGGCGGCGCCGGTGTCGTTCTTCACGTTCTCGATGTTGTCCATGAAGAGCGAGGAGAGGACGGCGGCGACGACGATGAGCGGGATGTAGATCCCGAGCAGCACCCGGGGCCCGCCGCTGGCGCCGATGATCGCGAGGGCGACCAGCTGGATGACCGGGACGCCGATGTTGCCGCCGCCGGCGTTGAGCCCGAGGGCCCACCCCTTCTTACGGAGGGGGAAGAACGCGTTGATGTTGGTCATGGAGGAGGCGAAGTTGCCGCCGCCGATGCCGGCCAGCAGGCCGACCAGCAGGAAGGTGTTGAACGAGGTCCCCGGCTTCATCACGGTGAACGCGGCGATGGTGGGGACGAGGAGCAGGCTGGCCGAGATGATCGTCCAGTTCCGTCCGCCGAAGATCGCGACGGCGAAGGTGTAGGGGACGCGGACGACGGCTCCGACCAGGGTGACCATCGACGTCAGCAGGAACTTGTCCGCCGGCGTGAGCCCGTACTCCGGGCCCATGAAGAGCACCAGCACGGACCACATGGTCCAGATCGAGAACCCGATGTGCTCGGAGAGAACGGAGAAGAGCAGGTTCCGCTTGGCGATCTTCTCGCCGGTCTCCTTCCAGAAGGTCTCGTCCTCCGGATCCCACTGCTGGATCCAGCGGCCGCCCCTGCTCGGGGGTGCGGGGGCTGTGCTAGGGGCTGTCATGACGCCTCCACGGTGCTCCGGGGCTCGGTGGTTCTTTTCGGGGATGCTGAGCGGTGATAGGTCCCGAAGGTAGGGAGGGCGCGTTTCGGGCCTGTGGCTGTGAGTGACCGGAAGGGAACGTTGCTCTCACCCGGCGTGGAGGGCGAATGAGAGGTTTCGGAACCTCACGTGACTCGGTTCACAGGCGAGCGGACACGGTCGGACCGGAAACCCGGCCGATCCGTCCCCCCGCACCCGGATCGGCGAAGTCCCGCAGTGCGGGCCGGGAGACCTGCTCCCTGCCGCCCCGGATCGACTCAAGGACGTGACGATCCCCGACGCACCGGCCTTTTTCGCGTCCGCTTCCTCGCGCCGTCCGGCCACAGCCGGGGCGCTCTTCCAGCCGCCAGATCCTCGATCCAGCCCACTGCGAGGATCGCGGCTGCGATCAACGGCCAGACCAGGACGAACGTCAGGATCGTATAGGCCGAGTCCAGCGCGGCCACCGCGGTGTCGCTCTGCAGGAACGAAAGCTCGTAGAGCGAGTCGAGGATCGGGACCGTGGCCATGATCAGCATGTTGTGCCACAGGTAGATCGTGACCGCGCGGTTGTTGGACAGCGTCACCAGCTTGTCCCACCTCGCCAGCCGGCCCGGCAGTTCCTGCCAGGACGGGGAGTACTGGAGCAGGATCACGACGAACCCGAAGGACCAGGCGGCCTGGGCCGGCGGGATGTCATTCAGGTTCCAGCCCTCGGGGCCGAGATGGCCGGACGCCCACCACAGGCCGAACGCCATCAGTGCCGTCGAGCAGGAGACGGCCAGGTAGCGCGGGACCTTCCGCAGCAGGCCCTCCTGGTGGGCGATCCCCAGGACCCAGCAGCCGCCGTAGACCGCGAAGTCGGTGACGGCGTTGCCGGTTTCGCCCGGGATGGAGACGAGTCCCGTACCCACCACGGCCGTCAGCCCCAGCGGAGCCAGCAGCGTCGCCCACGGTGCCCTGCGGACGGCCCACAGCAGGAGGGGTGAGGCGACGACGAACCACAGATACGCCCGCAGGTACCACAGCGGGCCCACCGCCTGCTCCGCCCAGGTGGCCTCCAGCAGTCCCGATTCCGAGCCGATGTCCCAGGGGAAGGGCGGGGCACCGATCGGGATGACGTAGTTCACCATCTCGGCCAGGCCCCAGAATCCGCTGTGGTCCGGGTCCTTCGACGGGTTCCAGCCGCCCGCGAACAGCAGCGTCAGCACCACCGCGCTGAAGGCCCACAGCGGGGGCAGCAGCCTCCTGAGCCTGCCCTTGATCACACCCCGGGCCGGCCGGTTCAGCGAACGCGCCATCAAGGAGCCCGCCAGCGCGAACATCACGCCCATGGAGGGGAACAGGACGGTCAGCCAGGCCCAGCCGAACAGGTGGTACACGACCACGCGGACCAGGGCGATCGAGCGCAACAGGTCCAGGTACCGGTCACGGCCGGGCCGTTTCGGCGCTGCCGCCTCCTGTCCCGGCGCCCCGTACGACTGTGTGTGTCCCCGCGTCGTCATCCCACCGGCCTCCGATCGGCACCGCCGCGGTCCCGCTGCCGTGGCACCGGACCGCCGGGTGCCTCGACGACCCCCGTGCGCCGCAGCTTCTGCCAGCGCAGCCGGCCGCCGGTGAGGGCGGTGATCCAGGACTGGAGCAGTACGACGTACATCAACTGGCGGTAGAGGATCTGTTGCAGGGGCAGTGAGACGAGGGGGGTGAGCGGCTCGCGGTCGAGGATGAAGGCGTACGTGGCGCAGGTCGCCTGGACGGCCAGGACGCCGAACCAGGCCGCGATGGTCTTCTCGGTGGGGCCGAACACCAGCCCGTAGACGAGGAACACGTCGATCAGCGGGGCCAGCAGGGGCGCGAGGACCATGAAGAGGGACACCAGCGGCAGCCCGACCCGGCCGAAGCGGCCCGAGGGGCCCCGGTCGAACAGGGCGCGGCGGTGCTTCCAGATCGCCTGCATGGTGCCGTACGACCACCGGTAGCGCTGGGACCACAGCTGCTGGACGGACTCCGGGGCCTCGGTCCAGGCGCGGGCCTTCTCGGCGTAGACGACCCGCCAGCCGTCGCGGTGGATGGCCATGGTGATGTCGGTGTCCTCGGCGAGCGTGTCGTCGCTCATGCCGCCGACCCGTTCCAGGGCGCGGCGCCGGAACGCGCCGACCGCGCCGGGGATGGTGGGCATGCACCGCAGGACGTCGTACATGCGGCGGTCCAGGTTGAAGCCCATCACGTATTCGATGTGCTGCCAGGCGCCGATGAGGGTGTCCTTGTTGCCGACCTTCGCGTTGCCGGCGACCGCTCCGACGCGGGGGTCGCCGAACGGCTGGACGAGTTCGCGGACCGTGGACGGCTCGAAGACGGTGTCGCCGTCCATCATCACGACCAGGTCGTGGCGGGCGTTGGCCACGCCCCGGTTGAGGGCGGCGGGCTTGCCCGCGTTGAGCTGACGGACCACGCGGACGCCCGGCAGGGCCAGGTCCTCCACGATCCGGGCGGTGCCGTCGCTCGACCCGTCGTCGATGACGATGACCTCGATCGGATGGTCGCTGGCCATCAGCGAACGCACGGTGCTCTCGATGCACTTGGCCTCGTTGTACGCCGGGACCAGCACCGACACCGGTTCAGTGACCGGCTCTCCCCAGCGGAAGCGGCGGCGGCGGACCCGGCGGACGTGGACGGCGGACAGCAGGAGCATCAGGCCGAAGCGGGCGAGGACCAGTGAGCCGATGACCGCGAGGCCGACCACCAGGACCGCGGTGATGTTGTCGGAGGCCTGTACGAGGAAGGTCCAGGCCCTGGCCTTCCACAGGTCGGCGCCGGTGACCCGGGTGTGGGCGCTGGGCGCGTCGAGGGCCTCGGTGAGGTTGTCGAACGTGTAGCCCTTGGCCTGCATCGCGGGCAGGAAGCGGTCCAGGGCCCGCACCGTCTGGTGCCGGTCGCCGCCGGAGTCGTGCATCAGGACGACGGCGCCCTTGCCGGCCTTGGGCGTGGCGTTGCGGATGATCCGCGCGACGCCGGGCCTGCGCCAGTCCTCGCTGTCGGTGTCGTTGACGACGGTGATGTAGCCACGGGTGCCGATGCGCTCGGTGACCGGCCAGGACCTGTCGTCCATGGCGTCGGCGGACGAGGAGTACGGCGGCCGGAAGAGCGAGGTGCGGATGCCGGCGGCGCCGGTGATCGCGAGCTGGGTCTGGGACAGCTCCCAGTCGATCCGCTTGTCCGACTGGTAGGAGAGGTCGGGGTGGTTGAAGGTGTGCAGGCCGACCTCGTGGCCCTCGTCGACCATGCGCCGGACCAGGTCCGGGTAGCGGGAGGCCATGGTGCCGGTGACGAAGAAGACGGCGTGCGCGTGGTGCTTCTTGAGCGTGTCCAGGACCTTGGGGGTCCAGGTCGGGTCGGGGCCGTCGTCGAAGGTCAGGACCAGACGGTGGTCGGGCACCTTGAGGCTGGTGACGCGGCCGTTGCGGGTGTCGATGACGGGGCCGCCGCGGAGGATCTTCTCGGGCACCTTGTCGGAACCGGCCTCGGAGCGGACCCGGTGGTCGGCGAGGATCTCGCTGTGGACGTAGCCGCGCAGCATCAGCATCGCCGTCATCGCGACGAGGAGGAGCAGCGGCAACAACAGACGCATGGGCAGGCGGCGACGCGGGGAGCCCTCGGGGGCTCGAGTCGCGGCCCGGGGACGGCGGGCGCGGGAGGCCATCAGTGGTTGTGCTCCGGGGAAGGGGATGCCATCGGACGACGGACACCGGGTACGGGGGCGCCGTCGAACGACGGACACCGGGATCGAGACGCCCGCGGCACCCTGCCGACGGACGGCACGGGACGGTCGTGGGCGAGCGGAGTGCCCATGGGCGCACGGCACCGGGACCGGGAGACCGCCGGGCGACGGACACCGGGTACGGGGGCGCCGTCGAACGACGGACACCGGGATCGGGACGCCCGCGGCACCCTGCCGACGGACGGCACGGGACGGTCGTGGGCGAGCGGAGTGCCCTTGAGCGCACGGCACCGTGACCGGGAGACCACCGGGCGACGGACACCGGGGCGCTGGACGCCGTAGCGCGGCGGGCTCCCCGGGCGGGGCGCCGGGGACGGCGGACACCCGGACGCGGACCACCGCGGATCGGGCCACCGGCAGTCGGCGGGGAAGCGGCCCGCCCTTCGGTCAGGGGCGTCAGGAGCGGTGGGGTCATCAGGTGACGGGAGCTGTGGACGGGGCCGGGGCCGGGGCCGGGCCCGGGGCCGCCGGGTCGGTGGTGGGCGACTCCGTGGCGACGGGTGCCGGGTCGTTCGGGCCGTCGGCCACCGGGGCGGTGCCGGGGCCCGGACCCGGGCTGTCGACGGGGCCGGTGGTCTGGGTGGGCGGTGTGGCCGGTGGGCCGGGGTCGGTCGGCGTCGGGGTGACCACCGGGTCGGTGACCGTCGCCGTCGCCGTCGGCGTGGGCTCGGTCGGGCCGGTGCCCGGTTCCGTGACGGTGCCGGTCGGGCTCGGCTTCGGGCCGACCGGGGCGCCGGGCTTGCCCGGTTTACCCGCCTTACCCGGTTTGCCGGGGCTGGTGGTGGCACCGGGCGCGGTGGCGCCGGGCGCCGGGGCGGTCGTGCCGCCCGGGCCGGCCGTCCGGCCGGGGACGAGCGGGATGCCGCCGGTGCCGGACGGCAGAGCCGAGGCGGCGGGCAGCGGCGGGCTGTCGACCTTGTCGGCGGGCTTGTCCGGCGCCTGGCCCGGCACGGGCAGCCAGGGCGCGTTGGAGTTGCCGGACAGCAGGGTGACGACGATGACGACGGCGTACACCCCGCAGGCCAGACCGACCGCGATACCCATCCGGCGGAAGCGGCGGCTGCGACGGCCCGACTCGTCCACGAACACCGGACCGTCCGAGCCGTCCTGGCCACCGCCCCGTACGGCGGCGCCCTCGTCCTGCCCCACGGGCGATTGCCGCTCCGGCGACCGCCCCGCGTGCGAGCCCTCCAACCGGCCCACGTCGTCGAGTTGGACTGTCACCTCGTGCGGATCATGGGCGGGATCGCCCTCCGGGGGCCCGCTCGCGCCCGAGGCGTCCTGGCCGGATCCCGCCGCGGCGGACTCCTCCCACGGATCCCGCACGGCGGCGATCCGCCCCGCGGCCTCGGTGTGCCGACGGGACTCGCCGCCCGAGGCGAGGATGTCGGCCCGGTCGGCCCGGCCCGGATCAGGCAGGCCCCGCTCACCCCCGCCGGCTCTCTCCGCCCCACCCGTCACGGCGGCGGAGCGAGCACTCTGGCTCGGAATTCCGCTCGCGCCGTGGACGGACATTCCGGTTACGCCGGTCTCGGGGAACGCCTGGGTGCGTCCCTCCGCACCCGAAGGTTCCTGGCCCGAGGCGACCTCGGGCCATTCCGGCTGGGTGGCTTCTCGCCACTTCTTCACGCGCACGCGCATCCCCCCACGGGAACGTTCCGGGTGCGCGCACGACTCCGAGCGATCGTCGAACGGACCGAGCCCCCACCCGGTCCGAGCGCCCCCTCTTGCCAAGATGTGCTCGGGCCGCGAACGTAGTGCGTCCGTGGGTTATATGGTGTCCGTATATCAAACACGGACATTTATCGTCGCAGTTCAGGCTACGAACCCACTGCTTCCGTGCGTTATATGGCGCCCCCACATCAAACATGGGCATTCATCATCGCGATGTCCGAGTCCGGGACCCATGCCCCCGCGGGCCTGCGCAGCCATCCCTCGGTCGCCGAGAGCTCGGCCGCCGCCCGTCGGAGCGCGTCGATCCCGGGGTGTACCAGTCCCTTGCGCCACACCAGGGACACGGGCGACAGGGGGACCGGGTCGACCAGCGGGCGCAGCACCGTGTTCGGCATGCCCGGAAAACCCACCACGACGAGGATCGGGTTCCGCCACTTGGCCATGACCCGCTGGAACTCCTCCTCGCCGACGGCCAGCGGCCCGGCGGGAGCAACCTCGATCCCCCGCCCCTCGAACAACTGCCGCGCCAGGTCGGTCCACTCCGGCGTACGGGGATTTCCGGCCCCCGCGTACACGGCCTCGCCCGCCAGCTCGTCCAGGGGCACCGCGTCCAGCGCCGCCAGCCGGTGGTCCTCGGGCAGCACGACCGCCATGGGCTCCAGACGGACGGGCTGGTGGCCGAGGCCCGCCCGCAGCGCGGGGGCCAGGCCGGCGAACCGGCCGAAGGACGCGTCGAGGCGGCCCGCGAGCACCTCGCTCGCCGCGCCGGTCAGGCCGCTCTCGTAGCGGGCCATCAGCTCGTGGTCGGGCGCGAGTTCCCGGGCCCGGTGCAGCACCCGGCGGCCGGTGACCAGGCCCGGCGAGTTCAGGTCCACCAGCAGCGGCCGGGCCTGCCCGAACGCGGCGAGCAGTTCCTCCTGGGCGGCCAGCACGCGGCGCGCGTACGGCACCAGCCGCTCACCGTCGGCGGTGAGCGTCACCTGCCGGGTGGTCCGCACGAACAGCTCGGCCCCCAACTCCCGCTCCAGCCGCCGTATGTCCCGGCTGAGCGCCTGCTGGGCGACATAGAGGCGGGCGGCGGCGCGGGTGAAGTGCAGCTCCTCGGCGACGGCGAGGAAGGCGCGCAGGAGACGTGGGTCGAGGTGATGGCCGGTGGCGGGCATCGGGGGAACTTACAACAGAATTGCGTCAATGGGTTCCGAGGAGGTGTTGGACCTCTTGATCGGGTACGGGCCACGGTTACCGCATGCCGCAACCCACCCCGCGCAAGCCGACGTTGTACACCGTCACCGCTGACAGCCTGGTCGCGATCGACCTCAACCCCCGGACGAGAATCCGCCCCCGCACGAAAACCCGCCCCGACGCCAGGAACCGCCCGCCGGGCCCCTACCGCGGCCTTTTCACCGTCCCCGGCACCCGCGCCTTCACCGCCGGGAACCTGCTGGCCCGCCTGCCCATGGGCATGTTCAGCGTGAGCGCGGTCGTCATGATCGCCGGTACGCGGGGGTCGTACGCCCTCGCCGGTGCCGTCACCGCGACCGGGCTCACGGCGACCGCGCTGGTCGCCCCGTGGACCGCGCGGCTCGTCGACCGGTACGGGCAGGCCCGGGTCGCCGTACCCGCGACCCTGCTCGCGGCGCTGGGCTCGCTCGCGCTGCTGCTGTGCGTACGCGCTGACGCGCCCGCCTGGACCCTGTTCGCCTGCTACGCGGCCACCGCGACGACCCCCAACCTCGGCGGCATGTCCCGGGCCCGCTGGGCGCATCTGCTCAGGGGTGACCCCAGGGCCCTGCACACCGCGAACTCGTTCGAGCAGGCCGTGGACGAGCTGTGCTTCATGCTGGGACCGGTGCTCGCCGCCTTCCTGTGCGGCACGTTCTTCCCGGAGGCGGGCACGCTCGCCGGGGTCGTCCTGCTGGTCACGGGCATGCTGCTGTTCGTCGCCCAGCGCTCCACCGAGCCTCCGGCCGACGAGCGGGCCGGGCGCACGACCGCATCCCTCCTCCACGCGCCCGGCATACCGCCGCTGCTCGCCGTCTGCCTGGCCATGGGCATGGTGTTCGGAGCGATGGAGGTCGTCACGATCGCCTTCGCGGACGCGAAGGGCCACCCCTCGGCAGCCGGGGCGGTGCTCGGTCTCCAGGCGGCCGGTTCGTGTGCGGCGGGGCTGCTGTACGGGGCGGTGAAGCCCGCCGGTCCGGCGCGGGAGCGGTACCTCTGGTGCATCGCCGCGATGACCGCGCTGCTGACGCTGCCGCTGCTCGCCGCGTCCCTGACCGGCTCCCTGTGGCTGCTGGCGGGTTCGCTGCTGGTCGCCGGGATGGCGACCGCGCCGACGATGGTCACCGGTATGACCCTGGTCCAGGAACGCACACCCGAGGGCCGGGTCAACGAGGGCATGACCCTCGCGGTGACCGGCCTGCTCGGCGGGATCGCCGTCGGCAGCGCCCTCGGCGGCCGACTCGCCGAGCACGCCTCCGCCACGGCGGGGTACGGCGTGCCGGTCGCGGCGGCCGCGGTGGCGCTGATGATCGCGCTCGCCTCGTCCCGCCGGTGGAACCGCTCCCCGCGTCCGGCCCGGTAGGCTTCCCCGAACTCGAACTGTCGAATCGCTTCCGCGCGATTCTGTGCTACCCATTGACGCTCTCAAAGCCGCCACATACCTTCGCCCGTCGAAGCGCTTCGACGTCACGCATCGAATCGATTCGATGAACCCGACGTGACGCCGGAATACCCAGCCGACTCCCTGGGAGGCACTGGATGTTGACGGCACGAGGGCGTAAGGCGGCACGACGGCGTGTGACCGCCTTAGCCGCCGCGGCCCTGAGCGGAGCCCTGCTCCTGACCGCCTGCGGTGGCTCGGAGAGCGGCTCCTCCGACGGAAAGACGTTGAAGCTCTGGCACTACGAGGCCCCCAACAGCGCGATGGGGCAGGCCTGGAACGAGGCCATCAAGGAGTTCGAGGCCAAGCATCCGGGCGTGAAGGTGGAGTACGAGGAGAAGAGCTTCGCGCAGATGCAGAAGACCGCGCAGATGGTCCTCAACTCCTCGGACGCACCCGACCTCATGGAGTACAACAAGGGCAACGCGACGGCGGGTCTGCTCTCCAAGCAAGGGCTCCTCACGGATCTCACCCCGGAAGCGATCAAGCGCGGCTGGGACAAGAAGCTGAGCGCGGGCGTCCGTACCACCAGCGTCTACGACACCGACGGCGTGATGGGCTCCGGCAAGTGGTACGGCGTGCCCAACTACGCCGAGTACACGATGGTGTTCTACAACAAGGACCTGTTCGCCAAGTACAGGATCCCCGAGCCGAAGACGTTCGACGAACTGACCGCCGCGATGGACAAGTTCGCCGCGAAGGGCGTCACCCCGCTCGCCAACGGCGGCGCCGAGTACCCGGCCCAGCAGTACCTCTACCAGCTGGCGCTGTCGAAGGCGGACCGCGCCTGGGTGGACGCGTTCGAGCTGTACAAGGGCAAGGTCGACTTCCACGACGCCGCCTGGACGTACGCCGCCGAGACCTTCGCCGACTGGGTGAAGAAGGGCTACCTCGGCAAGTCGTCCACCGGCGCGAACGCCGAGCAGACCGGCGTCTCCTTCCTCCAGGGCAAGTCACCGATCCTGTTCTCCGGCAGCTGGTGGTACGGCCGCTTCGAGGACGAGGCGACGTTCGACTGGGACACCTCCCTGTGGCCCGGCTCGAACCTCACCCTCGGCTCCGGCGGCAACCTGTGGGTCGTCCCCAAGGGGGCCAAGAACAAGGACCTCGCCTACGACTTCATCGACATCACCCTGTCGAAGAAGATCCAGAACCTGCTCGGCAACAAGGGCGGCGTCCCGGTCGCGGCGGACGCGAGCGCCGTCACCGAGCCCAAGGCCAAAACCCTCATCGACAACTTCAACACCCTCTCCCAGCGCGACGGCCTGGCCTTCTACCCGGACTGGCCGGTCGCCGGCTTCTACGACGTCCTCGTCTCCGAGACCCAGAAGCTGCTCACGGGCAGCTCGAAACCGGACGACTACCTGGACGCGTTGCAGAAGGCGTACGACAAGGACGCGCCGAAGCAATGACGGTCACCGTCGAACGCGGCGGGCGGGTCACCGGCAAGCAGGACCACCCCGGCCGCCCGCGCCGCCGCCCCCGCGACTCCTACGCCCTGTTCCTGCTCCCCGGGGTCCTCGCCTTCCTCGCCGTGATCGTCGTCCCGTTCCTGATGAACACGGGCGTGAGCTTCACCGACTGGCAGGGCGTGGGCACCCCCGACTGGACCGGGCTCGCCAACTACCGCGAACTGATGGACGACTCCGAGTTCTGGGAGTCCTTCCGGCACAGCCTCTTCATGGTGGTCGCGATGGCGGCCCTGCCGACGGTGATCGGCCTGGTCCTGGCCGCCGCCCTGTTCGACTACGTCGGCAAGCACGTCGGGGCCAGGTGGGCGGCGGTCCTGCGCGCCTGCTTCTACCTCCCCCAGGTGCTGCCGATCGCGGTCGCCGGCATCGTCTGGAGCTGGATCCTCGCCCCGGACAACGGCACGCTCAACGAACTCCTGAAGTCCGTCGGCCTGTCGTCCTGGCAGCAGGACTGGCTCGGCGACCCCGACCTCGCGCTGTACAGCGTGATGGGCGTGATGGTCTGGGTCCAGCTCGGCTTCCCGCTGGTCGTGTTCATGGCGGGCCTGCAACGCGTCGATCCCCAGCTGTACGAGGCGGCCGAGCTGGACGGCGCCGGCTGGTGGCGCCGCTTCTGGCACATCACGCTGCCGCAGATCCGCCCGGAGATCTACGTCGTCCTGACCTGGTGCTCGATCGCCGCGCTCAAGGTGTTCGGCGCGGTGTACGTGCTGACGAAGGGCGGTCCGGGCGGCGCGACGAACGTGCCCTCCTACTTCTCCTTCACCACGTTCTTCGAGAAGACGCAGGTCGGCTACGGCGCCGCGATCTCCACAGTGCTCACCGTGATCATCCTCGCGCTCTCCCTGGTCGGCCTGAAGTTCCAGACCCGGGCCGAGGACGCCGAGGAAGGGATCCGCGCATGACGACCGCGCTCCGCCGCTACCCGGTCCTGGTGGCCCTGTGCATCGCCGCCCTCTTCATGGTCGTCCCGTTCGCGATCGTCGTGGTCAACGCGTTCAAGTCCCCCGCGGAGTACGCCCAGAACGGCCCCCTCAGCCTCCCGGAGGGCCTCTACCTCGACGGCGTCAAGGACTTCTGGCAGCGCGTCGACTTCGGCCAGAAGCTCGTCAACTCGGTGCTGATCAGCGGCGCGGTGGCGGTCCTGGCGGTGGTCCTGTCGGTCCTGAACGCCTATGCGATCGGTGTCGGCCGCGTCAAGGGCCGCACCTGGGTCCTCGCCTTCTTCGTCCTCGCGAACATGCTGCCGCAGGAGGCGCTGGTCTACCCGATCTACTACCTGAGCAAGGAGGCCGGCCTCTACGACACCCGGCTCAGCGTGATCATCGTCTTCACCGTGATCCAGGCGGCGTTCGGCACCTACCTCCTCTCCTCCGTCCTCGGCCAGTTCCCCCGCGAGATCATCGAGGCCGCCCGGATCGACGGGGCGAACAAGTGGCAGGTGCTGTGGCGGATCGTGGTCCCCGTCAGCCGCCCCACCCTCGGCGTGCTCCTGGTCTTCTTCTTCATCTGGACCTGGAACGAGTTCCTGCTCCCCCTGGTCATGCTGATCTCCAACGACAACCAGACCGTGTCGGTGGCCCTCGGCGTCCTGCAGGGCCAGCGCCTGATGGACGCCACGATGACCAACGCGGCAGCCCTCCTCGGCGTCCTGCCCGCCCTCGTCTTCTTCCTCCTCTTCCAGCGAACCCTCACCCGCGGCATCGCCGTAGGTGCCGTGAAGTAAGGACTCCCCACATGAAGTTCACCGACGGCTACTGGCTGCTGCGCGAGGGCGTCACCGCGGCCTATCCGGTCGAGGTGCTCGACGTCACCGCGCAGGACGGCACGCTGGAGATCCACGCGCCGACCCAGCCCATCCGCCACCGCGGCGACCTGCTGAAGGGACCGGTCGTGACGATCAGCGCCCACGCTCCGATGCCGGACGTCATCGGCGTCACGTTCACCCACTTCGACGGCGAGCAGCCGCGCGGACCGGAGTTCGAGGTGGGACGGGAAGAGGTCCCGCCGCAGGTGTCGTACGACGACCAGCACGCGACCCTGACCTCCGGCGCGCTGTCGGTCCGGGTGGCCCGCACCGGCTCCTGGCACGTCGACTTCCTCGCCCACGGACGCACCCTCACCTCCAGCTCCACCAAGGGCATGGGCATCATGCGGGACGCAACGGGGCACTACCTGCGCGAGCAGCTCAACCTCGGTGTGGGGACCTCCGTCTACGGCCTCGGTGAACGCTTCGGCCCCCTGGTGAAGAACGGCCAGGTCGTCGACATCTGGAACGCCGACGGCGGCACGGCGACCGAGCAGGCGTACAAGAACGTGCCCTTCTACCTGACGGACGCGGGCTACGGCGTCTTCGTCGACCACCCGGGCAAGGTGGCCTTCGAGGTGGGCTCGGAGGTGGTCTCGCGGGTGCAGTTCAGTGCCGAGACCCAGCAGTTGACGTACTACGTGATCTACGGCCCGACCCCGAAGGACATCCTGCGCAAGTACACCGCCCTCACCGGCCGCCCCGCCCTCCCGCCGCCCTGGTCCTTCGGTCTGTGGCTGTCGACCTCGTTCACCACGTCGTACGACGAGGAGACCGTCACCTCCTTCATCGAGGGCATGCGCGAGCGCGAACTGCCGCTGTCCGTCTTCCACTTCGACTGCTTCTGGATGCGCGAGTTCAACTGGTGCGACTTCCGGTGGGACCCGCGGGTGTTCCCCGACCCCGAAGGGATGCTGGCGCGGCTGCACGCGCGGGGCCTGCGGGTGTCCGCGTGGATCAACCCGTACATCGCCCAGCGCTCCCCGCTGTTCGCGGAGGGCAAGGCGCTGGGGCACCTGCTGAAGCGGCCGGACGGCAGCGTGTGGCAGTGGGACCTGTGGCAGCCCGGCATGGCGCTGGTCGACTTCACCAGCCCGGCGGCCCGCGAGTGGTACGCCTCCAAGCTGGAGGCGCTGCTCGCCCAGGGCGTCGACTGCTTCAAGACCGACTTCGGCGAGCGCGTGCCCCTCGACGTGGCCTGGTCCGACGGCTCCGACCCGGAGCGGATGCACAACTACTACACGTACCTCTACAACCGCACGGTCTTCGACGTCCTGCGCAAGCACCGGGGCGAGGAGGAGGCGGTCGTCTTCGCCCGCTCGGCGACGACGGGAAGCCAGAAGTTCCCCGTCCACTGGGGCGGCGACTGCGAGGCGACGTACGAGTCGATGGCGGAATCCCTGCGCGGCGGCCTCTCCCTCGGGCTGTCCGGCTTCGGTTTCTGGAGCCACGACATCGGCGGCTTCGAAGGCACCCCGACCGCGGCCCTGTTCAAGCGCTGGGTGGCCTTCGGGCTGCTGTCCTCCCACAGCCGCCTGCACGGCAGCTCCTCCTACCGGGTGCCGTGGCTGTTCGACGAGGAGTCGGTGGACGTGCTGCGGCACTTCACCCGGCTGAAGCTGCGGCTCATGCCGTATCTGTACGAGGCCGCGCGCACCGCCCAGGCCGAGGGCGTGCCGGTGATGCGGGCGATGGTCCTGGAGTTCCCGGACGACCCCGGGTGCGCGCACCTGGAACGGCAGTACATGCTCGGCCCGGACCTGCTGGTCGCGCCGGTCTTCAGCGACGACGGCGACGTCTCGTACTACGTCCCCGAGGGCACCTGGACCCACTTCGTGACCGGGAAGACGGTGACGGGACCGCGCTGGGTGCGCGAGAACCACGGCTTCTCGAGCGTGCCGCTGCTCGTGCGCCCCGGAGCCGTGATCCCGGTTGGCTCGGTGGACGACCGGCCCGACTACGACCACGCCGACGGGGTGACCCTGCGGGCGTACGGCCTGGAGCGGGGGCAGCAGGTGGCGGTGCGGGTCGGGGACGTGACCTTCACCGTCGTACGCGAGGGCGATCTGCTGCGGGCGTCCTGCAGTGACCCCTCGGCGCCCTGGGGGCTGGCCACCGGTGAGCGCGAGGTGCGGGCACAGGCCGGGACCGGGTTCCTGTCCGTGGAGTGGTCCTGATGGTGAAGATCACGGACGTGGCGCGGCATGCCGGAGTCTCCCCCAGCACGGTCTCCTACGCCCTCAGCGGCAAGCGTCCCATCTCGGAGGAGACCCGGCGCCGGGTGGAGGAGGCCATCCGCGAGCTGGGCTACCGTCCGCACGCGGGCGCCCGTGCGCTGGCCAGCAGCAAGTCGAACGTACTGGCGCTGGTGGTGCCGTTGAGGGCCGGCATCCACATCCCGGTGGTCATGCGGTTCGCGGTGTCGGTCGTGACGACGGCCCGCGACTACGACCACGACGTCCTGCTCCTCACCCAGGAGGAGGGCGAGGAGGGCCTGCGCAGGGTGGCCGACACGGCGTTGGTGGACGCGCTGATCCTGATGGACGTCCAACTCCACGACCCCCGGCTGCCGCTGTTGCGCGCGCTGGAACGCCCGTCGGTGATGATCGGATTCCCGGCCTCCTCCGAGGGCCTGACCTGCATCGACCTCGACTTCAAGGCGGCGGGCGAGGCATGCGTGGACCATCTGGCGCAGCTCGGACACCAGGTGGTGGCACTCGTCGGCTCACCGCCCGAGGTCTACGTCCGTCAGACCGCGTTCGCCCAGCGCGTGGTCCAGGGTTTCACCGCCGCCGCCGACCGGCACGGGCTCGCGTCCTCGGTCCACCCCTGCGAGGCGGGCCCGGGGGACGCCCGCCGGGTCGCCGAGCGACTCCTGCGTGAGCAGCCCGCGTTGACAGGCGTCGTCGTCCACAACGAACCCTTGCTGGAGCCCCTGATCGACGCCTTCGAGAAACTCGGCCTGCGCGTCCCCGGCGACCTGTCCGTCACCGCCATCTGCCCCGACGAACTCGCCGAGGCCGCCCGGGTGCCCGTCACCTCGGTCGCCCTGCCGTCGGCGGAGGTGGGCGAGCGGGCGGTGGAGCTGCTGATGCGGAAACTGGCCGGCGACACGGACGTACCGGAGGCGACCCTGCTGGCACCGCGGCTGACGGAACGGGCGAGCACGGCACCACGTGTGGCGCCGTGAGCGGTGTACGGCCGTCAGTCCTGTGCCGGAACCACCGGGAGCAGGGGAATTCCCAGGCCACGATAGGCAGCCGCCTCCGTCGTGGCCACCTCCCAGCCGGTCGCCATGCTGACAGCCGCGGCGTGCAGGACCGGCCAGCCGTGCTCGGGGAAGAACGAGGCGGCGACCCGCCCCATGGCATCGGCGAGGATCCGGTCGACCGACGCGACCTCGACGGCAGCCAGTTGTGCCAGGTGGGTCGCGATACCAGGTCGGTTCCTCGTCGCCTCGGCCAGGCAGAGCGCCGGGGCGATCACCGTGTAGAGGGGGTCCTCGTGCGCGGCCACGACGAACCCGGAAAGGATCCGGTGCCCCTTCCCCAGGGCGAGCAGCGCGTGATGGTCCAGGATGACACCGTCACTCACGCCGCCGCGCCCTTGCGGCGGGCCTCGGTACGGGCCTTGTTCGCGGCCAGCAAGCCGCGTGCCTCGATCATCTCGTCGTCCGTCAGCGTCTGCCCCTGCAGCAGGTTCTCCTCGATGTACTGCCGCGCCTGCTCCGCACGCCGCTGCCGCTCGACACGGCTGCGCAGGGTGTCGTTGATCAGCGCGGACAGCGAAGGGGCCTCGCCCGCCTCGACGAGCCGTTGGAGCTCTTCGAGCACGTCGGGGTCGAGCGTGATGGAGATCGGCTTCTTGACTGCCATGATGTGAGGATATCGCATACCCATGTGAGGAACTCCTATTGCGGCACAGTAGTGAAGAGTGCTGACGGGCACTGCGGGATGCTGAAGGGTGGCCGCTTCAAGCGCGCCGGCTTCAGACAGGTTGTGGCGCTCGCATCGAGGCGCGCACTTCGGCGACCCGGGCGTGCACAGCGGCGTGCCGCATCCGACCGAGCTCCGTGGTATCGCCCTCGACCCCCTGGCGGCAGCCACGGCAGAGGCCCCCGGGCAGGGCTTCCGGGCGGCCCGGGACGCCGCAGTCCGTGCACTCCATGAGGACGCGGGGTGCGCTCGGCTCCGCCGTCGGCCGCTGTTCGGGAGGCATCTTGTCGACCAGCCTGCGCCTGACGAAGGCACCGGGTGCGTACACGCGCTCGGGAAGGGCCGCGACGAGGACCTGTGTCAGCTGATCGGGAGTCGCCCCACGGTCCAACCACTCCGCGGCCGACTGCTCCAGGGCGGCGCAGTCAGCGGAGGACAGGGCCAGTCGCGGCTCGCGGAGGCCGAGTCGGGCGAGGGTGGCGTAGGCGGTGGAGGGGCGCGCGCGGTCGTGCGACTGCGGAGGATCGACCGGTGGGGGTACGTCGCCCGGGTCGGCGGGGTCGGACGGCTCGGCGGGAGGCTCGAGGGATGACTGAGCCGTCACGGCACTCGCGTCACCTTCGAGGAATCGGGCCCACCATTCGTTGTCCCGTGCGGTACGCGACCAGTACGTGTAGAAGACCCACCGCGTGCCGGTGGCGGACCCGTCGGCCGGCTCGACGCGACGGCGTACGCGACGCAGATGCCCGAACCTGCCCAGCTCGTTGAACCCGGAGCGGACGGCCTGCTGCCCGTAGAGGGGCTGGGCCTTGGCCATGGTCTTGGCGTCCATCGCCGCGTTCTCGCACAGCTGGTCGAGGAGGCCCGCGAGATACGCCTCACGTGCGGGGAGGTGATCGAAGTCGCCGGGCCGGGGCGGCTGCTGGTCGGGCGCATTGCGCTTGCCGTAACCGGGCTTGGCCATGGGATGGGCTGCGAGCGGAGGCAGGGCAGCGCTAGAGTTTTCGTAAGCCACGGGATCGCCTTTTCCGATCTTGGGGTGAGACCCCGGCGGGTGCTGCGAACACCCGACCGGGGTTGTTTGTTGTCGCGAACGCTAGAGGGTCGCGACACTGCGTCGCAACACGATCACCAAAAGTCATCCGTGCGGGCACGCAAGGCAGTTCAGGCGCGGGGAGGGTGGGAGGGCGGGTTGAGACCCACCACCCATTCCTTGAAGAAGGAGCTCGAATTCCGAGGCCCGAAGCCCGGAGCTCAGGCCTCGCGGGAGGCGTACGCGAGGAACGCGGTCCAGGCGTCCGCCGGCACATCGAAGCGGGGGCTTCGAGCGCCGAGCTTCGAGTCGCGGACGTGGATGGTGTGGGGGTGGAGGGCGACTTCGAGGCATTCGCCGCCCTGGTCGTCGCTGTAGCTGGACTTGCGCCAGGCGTAGGCGACTTCAAGGCATTCGCCGCCCTGGGAGTCGCTGTAGCTGGACTTGAACCATGCCAGCGATTCGCTCATAGCTCCTCTGCCACCTTCCGGATGCGCGCGGCCGACTCCTCAACTCCCAGAGCCTGCATGCGGATCATGCCATGCACCTGAGCCAAGTAGCTGACCTTGTCGGCGTCGGCGTGCAGCACGCTTGTCTCGGGGCCTTCAACGTAGGCGAAGTGCTCGTGTTCCACGGTCTCCAGCAAAACGAACGGGCCATTGAGTGCCAGCCCGTTGCATTTCCCGAACGGCAGCACCTGGATGGACACATTGCGCAGCTCACCGATTTTCAGCAAGGTCAGCAATTGTTGGCGCATGACATCCTGTGCACCGACTTCCGTACGCAGGGCGGCCTCATGGATCACGAAGCCGTACACGGTTCCGGAACGGCGCGTCAGCGCCTCCTGCCGCGCCAGTCGGGCCCGCACGCGTTCCTCGACCGTCTCGTCGTCCAGCGGAGGACAACTCTCGCTGATCAACCTTCGCGCGTACCCCTCCGTCTGCAGCAGACCGGGCACCAGCCCAAGCGCGTAGTGATGGACCACGATCGCCTCAGCCTCAAGCGCCATGTACTCCTGCGACCGTGCGGGAAACGGCTCCGGCTTCAAGAACTCGTGCCCCGCGAGCAACTTCCCCCGCGCCCCGCACATCTGGTCCGCGACCTGCAGCAACCGCAGCGTGGGCCGACGCCTGCCGCACTCCATCGACTTGACGTACTCGTAGTCGTACCCGGCCTCGTCGGCGAGCGCCTGCCGGCCGACTCCCGCCCCGTCCCGCCACAACTTGATCTGCGCACCGCAGTACCGCCAGTTCTGCTGCTGCGCCTGCTGCGACTCCCCGGAAGCCACGCGCACCCACCCGCCTCCCGCCCGACACACCGTGTACAGCCACGCTGTGTACCCGCTCCGCCACTCCCGAGGCTAAGCGCCAACCCCCAGCCTGATGACACGAAATGACGGGGAATCACACGCAAGGAACGAAACGCACATGCCGCCGACCTCCGCATCCTCCCTCCCCCAGGACATCGAGTGGCGCCTGCCCCGCCACGCCCGCAGCGCGGGCAGGGCCCGGGCCCTCCTCCGCGAGCAGGCGACCTCCTGGAAACTCCCGGACGAGGTGACGGACACGGCGGTCCTGTTGCTGAGCGAGCTGATGACGAACGCGTACCGCCATGCGAAGGTCTCACCGGGCCGCGAGATCCGGACCCGGTGCCTCGTTGAGGCGGGCCGCCTGCGGATCGAGGTGACCGACGCGAACGGCACCCTCCCAGTCGTACGGGAGGCGACACCGTACGACGAGACAGGGCGGGGTCTGCCCCTGGTGGCGGCACTGGCGGACACGTGGGGCGCCGAACCCCGGACCTGCGGTGTCGGCAAGACGGTGTGGTTCGAACTGCCGACCGACCAGACAGACCGGACGTGCGAAACGACCACGGGCCCGCACTCGGGTGGGTGCGGGTCCTGAGCTGGGCGTTCAGTCGTCGGCAACCAAGTGCCTCAGGCCGGACACCACGTACTCGCAGTAGTGCAGCGCTGATCGCCGGTCAGCTCCGGGCTCGGCCGGGTGGACCGCGGCACGGTCCACCCGGAGGCCGCCTCGTCGTGGAAGCCCGCGGAGGCGATGCGGACCATGGCGCGGTCGTCGTCCGGCCGCACAGGGTGAGCGTCACCTTTCCCGCCAGGGCTTCACCATCCTCGCACCGCTCCGACAGGGCCGGAAACCCGGGCGCGGCGGGCTGCCCTGCCATGTGATGATCCTGCCGGTGCGCCGGGGCTGCCGGCGCGTCAGTCGCTTACCACACCCTTGGGGGGTACCTATGAGACCGTTCTCCGCCGGACGCCCGTTACGCCGCAGATCCGGCGCCGCCGTGGCGGTGGCGGTCGGCCTGCTGACTGCCGGTCTTGCCGCGCCCGCGTTCGCTGACGACGACCCGCCGCAGACCGACCAGCTGTCGATCAACGAGCCGTACGAACAAACGCTGCCGCTCGGCACCGACAGTGGTCAGCCGCAGCCCCGCACCCTCGGCGTCGGCATCTACCACGACAACGAGAATTTCACGGTGACCGACGGCAGGCTCACCGTCGACGCCTCCGACCTCACCGGGGTCGCCGAGGTGACCTGGCCTGACAACTGCACGCCGAGCGGCACGAGTGCGGTGTGCGACGTTCCCGTGGTGCCCGCGATCGGCGGCGACTACCAGGACCAGGTGTTCCTGACGGTGCGCGCGGCCGACGGTGCCGAAGTCGGCGCACAGGGCAGGATCACCTACGAGGCGACGGCTACCGGTGGCCCCGACGGCACGCTCACCGCGCCGCACGAGAGCTCCGACACCACGCTCACCGTCGGCGCCGGGCCCGACCTCGCCATCGCCCCCGTCGCCGACATCGAGGACGGTCAGCCCGGCGACGAGCGGACGATCCCGTTCAAGATCACCAACAACGGCAACCAGAGCGCGAACGGGTTCACCGTCAAGCTGTACGCCTCGTACGGCCTGACGGATCTGACCCGGTACGACGCCTGCACCTACACCACGACGGACGGCACTGACTACGCACCGTCGAACACGGCAATCTGCACGTTCGACCAGGTGCTGGCGCCGGGCGACTCCTTCGAACTGCCCGAGCCGCTGACGGTGCGACTCGCCGCGCACGCGCTGAACGAGCGGCTCGACATCGATGTCGAGCCGGGCGACGGCGCCCAGGACATCGACTCCCAGAACGACTACACGGTCGTCCAGATCGGCGCGGAGAACACCGCGGACTTCTCCGTGACCGGTGACGCCATCTCCGGCGCGGCGGGCGAGACGGCCACGGCCGAGCTCACGTTCAGGAACAACGGCCCGGCCTGGTTCGGCAACCTCGGCTCCGGCGACCCGGTCGCCGAGGTCCGGCTGGTCGTACCCGAGGGCACCAAGGTCACGGGAGTGCCGTCGGGCTGCTACCCGCGCACCCTGGCCGGCAGCTACTACCCCCAGCGGACGGGCGCCCCGCGCTACGACTGCGATCTGCGGTACTGGGTACTGGAGGACACCAAGCGGACGTTCGCTTTCTCCGTACGCGTCGACACCGTGGTGCCCAGCGCGACCGGTGCCGTGAGCATCCACCCCGCGTTCGGCGAGTTCGGCCAGTACCCCTTCGACTTCGACCCGGACCTCACGAACAACACGGCGGTTCTGGCCGTCAACTGACCGGCCCGGGGTCCGGAGCAGCCGTTAGAGCGGCTGCTCCGAGCCCGCGCTTCACAGGGCGGACGCTGCCGGCCGGTCTCAGCCGGCTGCGCCTGGAGAAGCCGGGCCGCCCGAGCCGGCCGGTCCACACGCGTATCCACGAACAAAGCCAGTCGTCCGCGTCCGCGCATGACAAAGGCCCCGCCGCTCGAAGCGACGGGGCCTGTGCCCACATGGGGTACCCGCACACGTGCGGGCGAGTGGAGATGGCGGGAATCGAACCCGCGTCCAACGGTGCAGAATCAGGGCTTCTCCGTGTGCAGTTCGCTGCGATTTTCTCGGCCCCGGCGATCTCGCGAACAAGTCGCCGACGGGCCCAGTCACTGTTTGATTTCCCATCGAACCCCGTGACCGGGCTCGATGGTTTAGTCCCCTAGATTATGCCAGGGTCCGGGTCGGGAACATCCCCGGTCTGACACCCGTAAGGGCCTTCACTCACTGCTTATTAGGCAGCGAGGGCGAAGGCGCGGGAATCGCTCTTGGAATTGGCGATTATTGGTTGCGACATATGGTTAACGAGATCATTGCCGCTTCCTCGACACGCTTCCCCTGCTTCAACAGCCGCTGTCGAAACCGATCATCCCCATGTTGTTTTTTCAATCCCTCCGGAGACCGGAGGGCGCGCGCACCCGCTGTGGGGTGGCAGTGCCATCGTACGTGACCAACGCACGACGATGCCACCGTATTCCCGTCGGTTCGCCCTACTGGGCCCGCTGCTTCCGCTTCGCCGCCGCGATCGCCCGGTCCGACTCCCGCCGGTCCTGCTTCTCGCGAAGGGTCTGGCGCTTGTCGTACTCCTTCTTGCCTCGCGCGAGGGCGATCTCGGCCTTCGCCCGGCCGTCCCTGAAGTACAGGGCGAGGGGCACGATCGTGTGACCCGTCTCCTGGGACTTGGCCTCCAGCTTGTCGATCTCCTCGCGGTGCAGCAGCAGCTTGCGCTTGCGGCGCGCGGAGTGGTTGGTCCAGCTGCCCTGGTGGTACTCGGGGATATGGGCGTTGTGCAGCCACGCCTCCCCCCTGTCGATCTGGACGAACCCGTCGGTCAGCGACGTCCGCCCCTCGCGCAGCGACTTGACCTCGGTGCCCGTGAGGACGATGCCGGCCTCGTAGGTGTCGACGATCGCGTAGTCGTGCCGCGCCTTCTTGTTCTGGGCGACGATCTTGCGCTTGCCGCCCTTCTCGCCTTCTCTGGCCTTCGCGGCCGTCCCGCCCTGCTTGGCCTGGGACTCCTTCGGTACGTACATTCCCTTGCTCATAGTGCGGCCCATTTTCGCACTACGGAGGGGGTTTGCGCGAAGCCCATTTACCGGGGGCGGGCGAGGAGGAGGCCCGCTACCGCCCGAGTCCGCTCAGCACCGTCCCGGCCCGCTCCAGGACGTTCCGCTCGACGTCCAGGTCGGGCGTGATGCCGTGGCCGTCGACGCTGCGGCCGGCGGGGGTGCGGTAGTGACCGACGGTGAGCTCGGCGACGCTGCCGTCGGGCAGCCGGCTCGGCATCTGGACGGATCCCTTGCCGAAGGTGCGGGACCCGACGACGACCGCGCGGCCGCGGTCCTGCAGGGCGCCGGTGAGCAGCTCGGCCGCGCTCATCGTGCCGCCGTCGACGAGCGTGACCAGGGGCCTGGTGGTGTCGCCGTCGGCTGTGGCGTGCAGGGCACGCTGGTCGCCGTCGACGTCGTACGTGGCGACCAGGCCGCCGTCGAGGAAGGCGGAGGCGGTGGTGACGGCCTCGGTGACCAGTCCTCCGGAGTTGCCGCGCAGGTCGAGGATGATCCCGGTGTCGGCCGGGGCCTGCCGTACGGCGGTGCGGACGGTGTCGCCGACGCCCTTGGTGAAGGCGGCGACCCTGATGACGGTGACGCCGTCGGCGAGGGTGCGCACGGTCACGTCGTCGGTGGACAGGAGGGCCCGGCGCAGCGTGAGGCTCCACGCGCGCGGGCCGCGTTCCAGACCGAGGCGGACGGTGGTTCCGGCTGCCGCGTCGGTGGCGTCGCCGCGCAGCGCGGAGACCACCTCGGTGACGGGCCGCCCGTCGGCCTTCCTCCCGTCGACGCTGCGCAGCCGGTCGCCGCGCCGGATCCCGGCGTCGGCCGCGGGCGACCCGGAGGCCACCTTGGTCACTTCGATACGGCCGTCCCGCTCGCGCCGCGCCCACAGGCCGACGCCGGTGTACTGGCCGTCGAGGGCGTCCTGGAACTCCTCGTACTCGTTCTCGGAGTAGACGGCGCCCCAGCGGTCCCCGCTGCGGCTGACCGCGCGTTCGGCGGCCTCCATGGGGGACGTGCCGTTCGCCATGGCCTTCTCGGCGGCCTTCGCCACGTCCTCGTGACGGCTCATGGAGGCGGCCGACAGGGTCGGATCCGAGGCGGGTTTCCGGTCGCGGTCGGCGGCCTGAGGGAAGGTGCCGGTCGCGGCTCCGGCGATGAGCACGCTGGCGAAGACCAATGTCAGGGCGGCCCCGCGACGGATGCGACGGGGCTGGCACAAAGGGTCTCGGCCGGACATGCCGGTGAGTCTAGGACAACGGGAAGGGCCGTACGGTCGGTTGCCCGTACGGCCCTCTTGGTGTGCGTCACACCTTCAGGTACTTGCGCAGCGCGAAGAACGCGGCCAACGCGGGCATCAGCAGACTCGTCGCCAGGATGAGCGGCAGCTTCGTCAGAACGGCGTCCCAGCCGATGAAGTTGATCAGGTTCAGCTTCTCCGACAGGGCGAGGCCGTGGTCGATGAGGAAGTACCGGGCGACCACCAGGAACCCGCACGCGACCGTGCCGCCGATCAGTCCGGCGACCGCGGCCTCCATGATGAACGGTGCCTGGATGTAGAAGCCCGAGGCGCCCACCAGGCGCATGATCCCGGTCTCGCGCCGCCGGCTGAACGCGGAGACGCGCACCGTGTTGACGATCAGCATCAGCGCCACGACCAGCATCAGCGCCATCACCGCCCGCGCCGCCCAGTTCATGCCGTTGAGGAGCCCGAAGAGGTTGTCCAGGATCCCCTTCTGGTCCTGCACCGACTGCACCCCGTCCCGCCCGTCGAAGGCGGTCGCGATGACCTGGTACTTCTCCGGGTCCTTCAGCTTGATGCGGTACGACTCCTGCATCTGGTCCGGCGTGAGGGAGGCGGCCAGCGGGGAGTCGCCGAACTGCTCCTTGTAGTGCTTGTACGCCTGGTCCTGGGACTCGTAGGTCACCTTCTCGATGACCGACATCTTGCCGAGGTCGGACTTGATCTCCTGCTTCTGCTCGTCGGTGACCGCGCCCTTGGCGCAGTGCGGGTCCGACTCGGCGTCGCTCTTGTTGCAGAGGAAGATCGAGACGTTGACCTTGTCGTACCAGTAGCCCTTCATCGTGTTGACCTGGTCGCTCATCAGGAGCGACCCGCCGAACAGGGCGAGCGACAGGGCGACGGAGACGATGACGGCGAAGGTCATCGTCAGGTTGCGGCGGAGACCCACACCGATCTCCGACAGAACGAACTGGGCGCGCATGGCGTGTGGTCAAGCCTTTCCGTGGATCGTCAGTGCTGGTAGCCGTAGACGCCGCGTGCCTGGTCGCGGACGAGACGGCCCTTCTCCAGCTCGATGACGCGCTTGCGCATCTGGTCCACGATGTTCTGGTCGTGCGTGGCCATCACGACGGTGGTGCCGGTCCGGTTGATGCGGTCGAGGAGCTTCATGATGCCGACCGAGGTCTGCGGGTCGAGGTTGCCGGTCGGCTCGTCCGCGATGAGCAGCTTGGGCCGGTTGACGAAGGCGCGCGCGATGGCCACGCGCTGCTGTTCACCACCGGACAGCTCACCGGGCCTGCGGTCCTCCTTACCGCCGAGCCCGACGAGGTCGAGGACCTGCGGCACGGACTTGCGGATCTCGCCCTTCGACTTGCCGATGACCTCCTGCGCGAAGGCGACGTTCTCCGCGACCGTCTTGTTCGGCAGGAGCCGGAAGTCCTGGAACACCGTGCCCAGCTGGCGCCGCATCTGCGGCACCTTCCAGTTGGTCAGGCGCGCGAGGTCCTTGCCCAGAACGTGCACCTGACCGTGGCTGCACCGCTCCTCGCGGAGGATCAACCGCAGGAAGGTGGACTTTCCGGAGCCGGAGGACCCCACGAGGAACACGAACTCGCCCTTCTCCACCTCGAGGGAGACATCCCTGAGTGCGGGGCGGGTCTGCTTGGGGTAGACCTTGGATACGTTGTCGAATCGGATCACGGATGCACCACGGGTCGCCGGGGGTAGATGTGCGTGACCATACGCGAACCGGGTAGGCACGCGCAGGCGCCGGTCGGGTTGCGTAACAGTTGTGCGTTTTGTGCCTGTCCTGGTCCCACGGGAACCCCGCGCTGAACTCCAGGGAACCTGGCACAGTGGAGGGGAACGTTCGCGGTCCCGCAAGCGTTCTGTACATGGAACCGGTGCAAGGAGGGCGAGCGCATGACGTACGACCGGCTGGTGTGCGCGAACTGCGCCGCGCCTGTGAGCGAGGGCCGGTGCCCGGTGTGCCGCGCGAACCGCGAGCGGCTGCAGCAGGAGAACAACCCCTTCGCGGGCCTGAACCCCATGACACTGATCGCCCTGCTGGCGATGCTGATCGCGGCGGTGGCGCTGCTCGCGCACCAGACCGCGTAGGCACGGTCGAAGCACGCACGCACGAGGGGCCCGGAGCGTGACACGCTCCGGGCCCCTCGTCGTACGACATGCGTACGGTGGGTACGCGAACGGCTACCGTCAGGCAGCCGCGCCGCCCCGGCCGCCCATGAGGCGCGGCAGGATGCGGAAGCCGACGCCACCGGCGATCATCGTGGCGGCACCGAGCACCAGGAAGGTGGTCTGCGCGGCACCGGTCTCGGCGAGCTGCTGACCGTTGCCCTGGGCCTGGGCCGAGGTGTTGTTCGGCGTCGAGGTGTCCGTGCCGGTTTCGGTGAGGGCGGAGGTGCCCTCCTCCTGCGCGGAGGCGCCGGAACCGCCGTCGGGGTCGGCGTTGTTTCCGCCGCCGGCACCGTTGCCGTTGCCGTTGCCGTTGCCGTTGCCGGCACCGTTTCCGTTGCCATTCCCATGGCCGTTGCCATTCCCATGGCCGTTGCCGTTGCCGTTGCCATTTCCGTTGCCGTTACCCGGGGGGGTCGGGTCGTCGGTGGGCTCGGTCGGCTCAGTCGGGTCGGTCGGGTCCGCCGTCGGGATGCCCGGGTCGGTCGGGAGGCCCGGGTCGGTGGGGAGGCCGGGGTCAGTCGGCTCATTGGGCTCGGTCGGGACGCCGGGGTCGGTCGGCTCGTTGGGCTCGGTCGGGATACCCGGGTCGGTCGGCTCGTCACCGAGACCCGTGTCGACGTTCACCCCGATACCGCTGTTGTCCACGTTCACGCCGATCTCCAGCGCGGAAGCGGCTCCGGCAGCGGTCAGCGAGGCACCAGCCGCGATCACGGCACCGGCGGCTATGCGCGCGATCCGGATCCGCGTCTTCTTCGTCATGTGGTTGCTACCCCCAGTAGCTCATCGTCAGTGAGGCGGCGCTCGGGGGCCGTGATCGACGGAGGAGGTAGCTGCACTCAGATCCCCCGGTTCACATGCGCCCCAGAGATACGCATGCCGCGCCTCACCATTCCCATTTTTCAAAGCAACGTCAAGGCCGTTGCGCGCGCGATGTCCAGGTAAGGGATCTTTGCCGGAGATTGAAACCTGTGAGTGTGATGTAAAACCCAGACATCAGGCATGCAAGCGGGCACACAAAAGGCAACTGCCGCCCGGGGAACGGCAGTTGCCTTGTCGACAAACTTACTTCTCCTGCTGCTTGCGCCAGCGAATTCCGGCTTCCAGGAACCCGTCGATCTCACCGTTGAACACGGCCTCCGGGTTGCCCACTTCGAAGTCGGTGCGCAGGTCCTTGACCATCTGGTAGGGGTGCAGGACGTACGAACGCATCTGGTTCCCCCAGGAGTTGCCACCGTCGCCCTTGAGCGCGTCCATCTTGGCCTGCTCCTCCTGGCGGCGCCGCTCCAGCAGCTTGGCCTGGAGCACGTTCATCGCGGAGGCCTTGTTCTGGATCTGCGACCGCTCGTTCTGACAGGAGACGACGATGCCGGTGGGCAGGTGGGTGAGCCGCACCGCGGAGTCGGTGGTGTTCACGCCCTGGCCGCCGGGCCCGGAGGACCGGTAGACGTCCACGCGCAGTTCGGACTCGTCGATCTCGATGTGGTCGGTCTGCTCGACGACGGGCAGGATCTCGACTCCGGCGAACGAGGTCTGGCGGCGCCCCTGGTTGTCGAACGGCGAGATGCGCACCAGGCGGTGGGTGCCCTGCTCGACGGAGAGCGTGCCGTACGCGTACGGCACGTGCACGGCGAAGGTGGTCGACTTGATGCCGGCCTCTTCGGCGTACGAGGTCTCGTACAGCTCCGTCTTGTAGCCGTGCCGCTCGGCCCAGCGCAGGTACATGCGCTGGAGCTTCTCCGTGAAGTCGGAGGCGTCGACGCCGCCGGCCTCGGCCCGGATGGTGACGACGGCCTCGCGGGAGTCGTACTCGCCGGACAGGAGGGTGCGTACCTCCATCTCGTCCAGCGCCTTCTTGACGGCGACGAGCTCGGTCTCGGCCTCGGCACGGGTGTCCGGGTCGTCCTCCTCCTCGGCCATCTCGAAGAGGACACTCAGGTCGTCGATCCGCCCGCGGAGGGTTTCCGCCTTGCGGACCTCGGCCTGCAGGTGCGAGAGCTTGCTGGTGATTTTCTGCGCCTCGTCCGGGTCGTCCCAGAGGGACGGCGCGGCCGCCTGCTCCTCGAGCACGGCGATGTCTGCCCTCAGCTTGTCGAGGTCCAGAACGGCCTCGATCGACTCCATGGTCGAGGAGAGGGACTTGAGCTCTTCGGATACATCGACGACTGCCACGCCTCCAGCCTAACGTCTGCCGCAAGCGACCTCGGCCGGGTGGCACGGGTCATTGAGACGGGCGGGTGCCCGGACACTTCTTCCGGGCGGGAGCGTCCGACAGAGCCGGATGGTGCGTACAGGCCCGGGTCCAATGGGGCGGAGCCGCGGTGTCTCAGGGAGACGCCGGAGACGAATGGTGACTGTCCCGGGGGGTGCCCGCGTCGTCGCCCGAGGTGGCCAGCCACGTCCCCACGCCGACCGCGGCCGCCAGAGCCACGGCCGCTCCTGCCAGCACCAGCCGCCGTCTCCGCGTCACGGCCCGGTGCCGCGCGGAACCCGGCCGCGGCGCGCCCGCCGCACGCGGTGCCCGGGCCGTGCCCCGCGCACCCCCCGCCAGCTCGTCCGGCGCCGGCACCCTCATCGACGTATGCGTGTCCCGGTTGGAGTCGGCCGGCTTCGCGCCCGGTACCAGCGGCACCGCGCCCCGCCGTACCCGGGCCGAGGACACCGGCTCGTCGGGCGTGGCCTCGCGCGGTTCCTCCTCGGGCTCCGTGTCCGGCTCGTCCACGTCCAGCGGAGGCATCCCGGCCAGCATCGGCTGCAGCTCCCGCAGCCGCGCGCCCAGCTCGGAGGCCCGCAGCCGGGAGGCCGGTGCCTTGGCCAGGCACTGCACGATCAGCTGCCAGAGCTCGTCCGGGATGCCGGGCAGCGGGACGACCGTCTCGGTGACGTGGCGGCGCAGGACTGCGCCCGGGTGGCCCCCGCCGAACGGGGTGAAGCCCGCCAGCAGCTCGTACAGGACGGTCGCGAGGGCGTAGATGTCCACCGAGGCGCGTGGCGGCAGGCCCTCCACGATCTCCGGCGCCAGGTAGTCCGGCGTTCCGATGATCTTCGTCGCGCGGGTCCGCCGGGGGGAGTCGATGAGCTTGGCCACACCGAAGTCGGTGAGCAGCGCCGGGTGCGACCCGCCGGGGCCGAGCGGGCCCTGCATGTCCAGCAGCACGTTCTCCGGTTTGACGTCCCGGTGCACGACCCCGGCCGCGTGGGCCGCGGCCAGTCCGTCCGCCACGTCCGCGACGATGGCGACCGCCGCCTCGGGTGCGAGCCGCTTCTCCCGGTCGAGCCGGGTGCGCAGGTCCGTGCCCCGGACCAGGTCCATGACCAGCGCGAGGTCGTTGCCGTCGACCACCAGGTCCCGTACGGAGACCACGTTCGGGTGCTCCAGGCCGAGCAGCGCGGTGCGCTCCTGCACGAAGCGTCCGACGAGCTCCTGGTCGGACGCGAGGTCCTCGCGCAGCAGCTTGATGGCGACGGGCCCCTCGGGTCCCTCGCCCAGCCACACCGTGCCGGCGCTGCCCCGCCCCAGGATCTGGTGGGCGGTGTACCGGCTGCCGATCTTCCGTGCCAAGGCTGCTCCTACGGACGCGTGTTGTCGCTAAAACTACGCGCCGGAAGAGCCAACCTTCACCGCGGAGACGGAAATCACCCGCCAGGTGTCGACAAATCCCCAAGCCCGCTCCCGTGAGCGGGATCATTCGGGGTCGTCACTCGCCGGAAGAGGAAGAACCCCCGCCCAGGTCACCGATGAAACCGGTGACCTGGTGGTACCAGTGGCTGAGCTCCTGCCAGTAGCCCCGGCCGGTGCCGATCCAGTCCTGGAGCGGGCTCAGCTCCCAGATCAGCCAGCTCGCGACGAACAGGATGATGATCGTGAACAGGCAGCCCTTGAGGCAGCCGAGGCCCGGGATCTTCATCGGGTTGGCGCTGCGCTGCCGGGGCTCGCGCGGGGCCCGTCGCGGCTCCTGCCGCTCGGGCGGCGGCGGCGCGTGCCGCTGCGGTCGCGGCTGCTGCCGGGGCTGCTGCTGCGGAGGGGCGTACTGCTGCGGCTGGCCGTAACCGCCGCCCTGCTGCGGCTGCCCGTAGCCGGCCTGCTGCGGCCGCTGCTGCCTCGGCTGCTGCGGGGGCTGCTGCGGCCGGGCGACCTGCCGGTGGGGGCGGCGGCGCAGCGGGTCCTCGTTCGGGTCGAGGTACTGGACCTGCGTCTGCTCGTTGCGGTCCCGGGCGGCCCTCAGCTGGTTCTGCCAGGGATGCGGGTCCTCAGACCCACCGGGGCCCCCGGGCGCCCCTTGCTGCCCCGGCTGGCCGGGCGGCACCGGCGGCATGACGGCGGTGGGATCCGCCGCGCCCCGGTTCGGGAGGACGGCGGTGGGGTCGGCGGCGCCCACGGGGTGGCCGGTGTGCGGCATGACGCTGGTCGCGGCGTTCGGGTCGTACGCGCCCGCTCCGTGCGGCAGCACCTGCGTCGGGTCGGCGTCGCCGGGCGCGCCCGGGACGGCCGCCGGGGCCGGGTCGGGCGCCAGCAGCGCGCCGACGCCCTCGGCCGCGGCGATCTGCGCGGAGTTCGCGTGCACGCCGATGCCCTCGGCGACGGTGCGCAGGCCGCGGGCGAGGTTCTCGGCGCTGGGCCGTTCGTCCGGGTTCTTGCGCAGACAGCGTTCGATGACCGTCCACAGCGGGTCGGGGATCGTGGAGGGGCGGCGCGGTTCGGCGCTCAGGTGCTGGTGCAGGACTTCGAGGGCCGAGCCGCCGGAGAACGGCGGACGGCCGGTGACCAGCTCGTACAGCAGGATGCCGGCGCCGTAGATGTCGACGGCGGAGGTCTGCGGGCGGCCCTCGGCGGACTCTGGCGCGACGTACGCGGGCGTGCCGACGAACTCGTGGGTGCGGGTCAGGCCGGGGGAGTCCGCCAGCCGGGCGATGCCGAAGTCGGTCAGCAGCGGGTGCATCTGGTCGCCGTACTGCCGGAGCAGGACATTGGCCGGTTTCAGGTCGCGGTGGACCACGCCGTCCGCGTGGCTGGCGGCGAGCGCGTCGGCGATCTGCGCGGTCAGCAGGGCGGCGCCGACGGGGCTGAAGGGTCCGTTCTCCCGCAGATAGCGGTGCAGGTCGGGGCCGTCGACGAGGTCCATGACCAGGGCGAGCAGATCGCCCTCGACCACCAGGTCGCGCACCCGCACGATGTTCGGGTGGGTCAGGCGGAGCAGGACGGAGCGCTCCCGCAGGAACCGCATCACGATGTCGGGGTCGCTCGCGAGCTCCTCCTTGAGGACCTTGATCGCGACGGTCTCCCCCGGCTGGCCCTGCACGGCCGCCTCGGCACCGGCGGCCTCACGCTGGCGGGCTCGCCAGACGGTCCCCGTGGCACCGCGTCCCAGCGGCTCCTCGAGGAAGTACTTGCTGCCTACCGGCCGCACGTCATGCGCTCCCTGCTGCTTGCCTGTGTCCCGAGCTGCTTGCCTGTGTCCCGACCTACTGTAGTGCTGCCCGGCTGGACGGCAGCTTCTCGCCGTTCCGCGCCCCCTCCGCGCCTTTTACGTACCGCTCGCCCTCCCTGTTCGAAGGAGAGACGCTCGGCTCGGTCGGCTGGTTGCCGGACTCGGACGTGACCGATCTCAAGCGGTCACCGGTGCGGTACCGGTCAGGCACTTTTGCGGGCAGAGCCGACGAATCAAGATCATTTGATGTCCTGCGGCGGGCGCGTTGTCAGTGGCAGGTGCGAGGATGCTTTCCGTACTGGCCGACGTGCTCGTAGGGGTGGGAGAAGTCCGCGGTGGGGGACCGCCGGGGCGGCTTCGTCCCCGTTCAGCGGGCGCCCGCGCGGAAGGGACCGCTGACGGCGATGCAGATCCGGCTGACCGTCGTAGACCCGCAGGGCCCGCCCGATCGGGCGGGGGGCCGCGCCGCGAGCTGCGATGTGCTGGTGACGGCGCCCGCGGGCACCGCCCTGGCCGCGGTGGCGTCGGCGCTCGCCTCGGCGGTCTCGGCGGGCGACGGCCCGCTCGTGCTGTACGCCGGCGGGGAACGCCTCGACGACCGGCGCTGCACCCTCGGCGAGCCCCCGCTGATCGACGGCGCCGTGCTGTCCCTGGGCACCCCCGGCGAGCCGGAGGCCCACCCCGAGCTGGACGACGCCCCGACCCAGCTCCATGTGATCGCCGGCCCGGACGCGGGCGGGGTCCACCTGCTGCACGGCGGCCAGATCCACATCGGCCGCTCCGCCGACGCCGACGTCCCGCTCGACGATCCGGACGTCTCCCGGCTGCACTGCGCCGTCACGGTCGCCGCCGACGGCCGGGTCTCGGTCGCCGACCTCGACTCCACCAACGGCACCACGCTGGACGGCACCCGCGTCTCCAGCCGCCCGGTCCGCTTCGCCCCGGGTGCCCTGTTGCGGCTCGGCGAGTCGGCCCTGCGGCTGACTCCGGCCGGCGGTCCGGGGGCCCGGGTGCGGACAGCCCCGGACGGCGAGGGACACGTGCGCGTACCGACCGGCGGCGAGACGGGGGACGGCCCGGCGCGGGCACCCCTGTCCGACACCGGTCCCGCCCCCTCCGGCAGGACCCGTCACGGGTACGGCCCGGCGGGTTGGGGCGCCTCGGCCGGCACCCCGGGCGCGCCGGGCCACGGCACCGCCGAACCACCGCCTCTCGTCCCGGGCCAGGGCGGGGCCCCGCACATCGAGGCCGGGGGGACGCTGCCGTACGGCCGCACGAGCGCCGTCCCCCGGGACGGCTCCGGCGCGGGCCCCGGCGGCAGCGGGGCGACCCACGCCGGACGGTTCGGGGTGGGCGCCGTGGGCGGCGCCCCGGCAGCCGGCGACGGCCTCCGCCAGTCCCGTGGCGGTTCGTCCGGGACCGGCCGCCCGCCGGGTGGCGTCACGGGGGCCGACGAGCGGTCCCGCGCGGCCGACGTCCACGGACACGGCGCGATGCCCGACGGTCCGGATTCGGCGGCCGCCGCCGAATCCGGACGCCGCAAGGGAACCCCGCTCCGGGGCACGGACGTACCGCAGGGCGTGCGCAAACGCGGCGGCCTCTCGGCGTGGGCGCGCCGGCTGACCGGAGGACGCGGCGACCAGGACACGGCCGCGCACGGGTCCTACGACGACGACTGCCAGGCCGACGCCGTTCCCGCGGCGGAGCCGGAGCTCCCGGTCCCGCTCTCCCAGGCCCCCGAGACCTGGCCGGACCCGGCGGCCCTGCTGCTCACCGCGCTGGGTCCCGGACCGCGCCTGTGGGAGCGCGGCCCCGGCCACCCGGAGGCGCTCACGGTGCGGTTGGGCACGGCGGACCGGGCCGCCCCCGACGGCTCGGGGCTGCTGCCCGCGGTGCCCGTGACCGCCGACCTGCGCGAGGTCGGGGCGCTGGGGCTGGCGGGCCCGCGCGCGCGGCTCGCGGGGCTGGCCCGCGCGGTCGTCGCCCAGCTCGCCGCGCTGCACTCCCCCGAGACGCTGGAAATCGTCCTGATCAGCACGGACCGCTCCCGCCCGGTGCAGGAGCGCACCGCCGAGTGGTCCTGGCTGGGCTGGCTCCCCCATGTCCGCCCGGCACACGGCCAGGACTGCCGCCTCCTCCTCGCCTACGACCGCGAACAGGCCACCGCCCGCACCGACGAACTCCTCCGGCGCCTGGAGGACCACCTGTCGGACACCGGGGCGGCAACGCGAACGGCGCTCACCGGCCGCCCGGCCTCGGAATCGGGCGCGGGATCGGGATCGGGCCGGCGGCCGTCCTGGGCCAGGGACGACGAGGCGGACGCGGGCGGCTTCCCCGGCCCGTACACCGTGGTCGTCGTGGACGGCGATCCCGGCGGTGCCGCCGTGCGGGAAGCGGTGGCGCGGCTGGCACTGGAGGGCCCCCGGGCCGGGATCCACGTGGTGTGCCTCGCCGAGACGGCACCCGCGTCGCCCGCCTCCCCGGTGACGGAGACGTACGAGACGGCCTGCGCGGCGGCCCCGGCGTTCCGGGACTGCGGTGCCGTCGCCCTGCTGAGCGGGGACGTGGCCACGGCCCTGCGGCTGATGAGGGTGGCACGGGCGGGGACGGAACCTGCCGGCGCCGGAGCGGAGACTTCACGGACCGCGGCCGGCGGTTCCCGGACGGCCGGGGACACTTCACGGACCGGCACGGGCAGTTCCGGGACGGCCGTGGACACTTCACCGACCGGCGCGGGCGCCCCGGGGACAGGACCGGACACCCTCCGCACGGGGCCGGGCCGCTCCCGGACCGGGACGGCGACGGACACCGTCACCACCGGCACGGCCCACCCCCACCCTGCCCGCGGGGGACACGGCACCACAGGCCCCGGCTCCGTCAGCCCGGGCACCGCGGGAACCCGCCCCCCGGCGCACGGCCCGGTGCCCCCCGGCACCGTCGCCGCCGTGGACGCCGTCTCGCCGGCCTGGGCCGAGCGGTTCGCGCGGGCGTTGGCGCCGTTGCGGGCGGAGGGCAGCGCCGGTGGGCGGCACCCGCGGGTGTCGGCCCCGCTGCCCCAGTCGGCCCGGCTACTGGACGAGTTGGGGCTGGCCCGCGCCACCCCGGCGTCCCTGATGGCGCGATGGGCGGACGCGGCCGACGACACGGAGTCGCTCGGCGGACGGGCCTGGGCGGTGCTCGGTGCCGGACCGCGCGGCCCGGTCTGCGCGGACCTCGCGGCCGAGGGACCGCACCTGCTGATCGAGGGCCCGCCGGGCAGCGGACGTACGGAGTTGCTGCGGGCCGTGGTCGCCTCCCTCGCCGCCGCCGAGCGCCCCGACCGGCTGAGCATGGTCCTGATCGACGGCCGGGACAGCGTGGGCACGGACGCCGGCGGCCACGGCGAAGGCCTGCGGGTCTGTACGGACGTACCGCATGTCACCACCCACCTGACCGCCAACGATCCGGTCCGTATGCGGGAGTTCGCGCAGTCCCTGAGCGCCGAGCTGAAGCGGCGCGCGGAGCTGCTCGGGCGGTCCGACTTCGCCGAGTGGCACACCGGCCGCGAGCTGTCGGGCCGTCTGATCACCCAGCGCACCCCGCCCGCACGCGGCACGTCCGCCGCCGGGACGGGCACGAAGGCGGCCTCCGGAACGGGCACCAGGAACGGCACCGGGACGGACGCCCGCACCGGCGCCGCCCCGGGAACCGGACGGGGCCCGAAGAACGGCACCGCCCCAAGCCCCACCCCCGACCACACCTCCGGCGATCTCAACGGCGACCTCGACAGCCCGCCCAGCTCCACCCTGCGGCTTCGCCCGGCGGCCTCCCGGCGCCGGCCGGAGGCGGCACCGCCCCTGCCCCGGCTGGTGGTGGTCGTCGACGATCTGGACCTGTTGGTGTCCCCCGCGTTGGGGTCGCCGGGCAGGCCCGCGGCCGGCTCGGTGATACGCGCGCTGGAGGCGGTGGCCCGGGACGGCGAGCGGCTCGGCGTGCACCTGGTGTCCGCGGCCGGTGTCGGCGGCCGTACGGCCCAGTCGGAGCCGGCCAGACGGGCCACCCTGCGTGTCACCCTCGACGCCCCGGTCCCCGGTCCGGAGGAACCGGCACCCGGGCGCGGCCGCCTAGCCTGGTCCGACGGACGGGTGACCGCCTTCCAGGCCGGCCGGGTCACGGGCCGTATCCCCCGCACGGCGACCCTGCGCCCCACGGTCGTCCCCCTGGAGTGGGAACGCATGGGAGATCCCCCGGCCCGCCGCCCCGTCCGCGAACTGGGCAACGGCCCGACGGACCTGGCCCTCCTGGCCAGCGCCCTGGAGCGAGCGGCAAGAGAAGTCGCGGCGAAAGAGGTCCCGTCACTCCTGTGACCCGACTGCCCGAGCCGCCGTCCCCGAGACACCCGTAGCCCCCGCCGAGCCGCCGCAGCCACCGAGCCTCGGCAGCCGCCGGCACGGACTTGCCACGGCCGCCGCACCTTGGGCTGCCGGGACCGCCGTTCCCGAGCCCCCTCCCCCGCCCCCCGGCACCCCCGGCACCCCCCCCGGACCCCCACTCGGCCCAACTCACCCCGCCCCCGCTTGAGGACAAGCCCGTTCACGCCGATAGCGGGATCTGGGGTGGGCAGCCCCCGGCGGACGCGAGCCGCGCCACCCCCGTGCCTGGTCACGACGGCATCACGATCCCCCGCTTGACGGCGGATGCGGTCTTGCCGCCCCCAACCCCCGGGGCGTAGACCAGACCGCACGGGACAGCGCTCGAACGTTCGACGAGGCATGAAGAACGGGGCAGTGATGCACAGCACCAGCAGCAAGAGCCGCACACCACGGGCTGCCAAAACCGCAGCCTTCCTCCTCTCGGGAGCGCTGGCACTGGCGCTCACCGGATGCAGCAGTAGCGACGGCAAGGGCGACGAGGGCACGGGAGGCAACGCCTCCGAGAGCGGCAGTTCGCTGAAACTCCCCAAGCTGAACGGCCAGACCCTGGAGGTCGCGGCCGTCTGGACCGGAGCCGAACAGGAGAACTTCACCAAGGTCCTTGACGAGTTCAAGAAGCGCACCGGCGCCAAGGTCGACTTCGTACCGACCGGCAACAACACCTCCACGTTCCTCGGTACCAAGATCCAGGGCGGGCAGCCGCCGGACGTGGCGTTCCTGCCGCAGGTGGGCGTGCTGCACCAGTTCGCGCAGAAGGGCTGGCTCAAGCCCCTCGGCGCGGAGGCGAAAGCCCAGCTGGACAAGAACTTCTCCAAGGGCTGGAGGGACCTCGGGGCCGTCGACGGCACGCAGTACGGCATCTATGCGAAGGCCGCCAACAAGTCTCTGGTCTGGTACAACACGGCCGCCTTCGAGGCCGCGGGGATCACGGACCCGCCCAAGACGTGGAAGGACTTCATGTCCACCGCGCAGACACTGTCCGACGCGGGCACCCCGGCCGTCTCCATCGGCGGCGCGGACGGCTGGACCCTGACGGACTGGTTCGAGAACGTCTATCTCTCGCAGGCCGGCCCGGAGAAGTACGACCAGCTGGCCCAGCACAAGATCAAGTGGACGGATCCGTCCGTGAAGCAGGCGCTCACCACGCTCGCCGAGTTGTGGGGCAAGGACGAACTGATCGCGGGCGGCCGCAAGGGCGCGCTGGGGACGGAGTTCCCGAAGTCGGTCGTCCAGACCTTCTCCGGCGACACCCCGGCCGGGATGGTCTTCGAGGGCGACTTCGTCGCCGCGAACATCAACGCGGACACCAAGGCCAAGATGGGCACGGACGCCAAGGTGTTCCCGTTCCCCGCGGTCGGCGCCGACTCCCCGGTGGTCAGCGGCGGTGACGTGGCCGTGGCGCTGAAGGGCGGCGCGGGCGCCCAGGCGCTGCTGACGTTCCTGGGCTCGACCGACGCTGCCGAGATCTGGGCCGCGCAGGGCGGCGTCATCTCCCCGAACAAGGAGATGGACCAGAGCAAGTACAAGGACCAGGTGGCCCGGGACATCGCCAAGGCGCTGATCGCGGCGGGCGACAACTTCCGGTTCGACATGTCCGACCAGGCGCCGGCGGCGTTCGGCGGTACCCAGGGCGTCGGCGAGTGGAAGGACCTGCAGGACTTCCTGAAGAACCCGAGCGACGTGGCCGGCGCCCAGCAGAAGCTGGAGGCCGACGCGGCCAAGGCCTACAAGAGCGGCTGACGGACCATGTCGTCCGCCGTGGCGAAGACGACGGAGGGCGCCGGCGCCATGCCGACGCCCTCCGTCGAACCGCGCAAGAGCGTGACGAGGAGCCGTTGGTGGGTGGCGCTGCTGTTCCTGCTGCCCGCCCTGGTCCTCCTCGGCGCGCTCGTGGTCTACCCGATCGGGTACTCGATCTGGCGCAGCCTCTACGACGCCGACGGTTCCGGGTTCGTCGGTCTGGACAACTACGTCGACATCTTCACCACCGACTCGACGCTCACCGCGGTCCGCAACACCGCGATCTGGGTCGCGGTCGCCCCGGCGGTGGTCACCGCGCTGGGGCTGATCTTCGCGGTGCTGACCGAACGGGTGCGCTGGGGAACGGCGTTCAAGCTGGTCGTCTTCATGCCGATGGCGATCTCCATGCTCGCCGCCGGCATCATCTTCCGGCTGGTGTACGAGCAGGACCCGAGCCAGGGCGCGGCGAACGCGGTGGCGAAGTCGATCCACGACACGTTCGTGTCGTCGTCGGTCTATCCGAAGGCCCGCCCGAACGCCACCGCAAGTGATCTCAAGCCCTCCGGCGGCGGGTCGTTCACCACGACCGGCACGGTGAAGGCGGGCACCCCGGCACTGCTGCCGCTCGTGGGCATCGCCCCGAACAAGCTGCCGGGCAGCCCCGAGAACGCGAAGGCGGCGAACGGCTCCGGTGTCACCGGCACCGTCTGGCTGGACTTCAAGCTGGGCGGCGGCGGGACGAAGGGAAAGGTCGACGCGGGTGAGAAGGCGCTGAAGGGCGTCAAGGTGGAGGCGGTGAAGGACGGCAAGGTGGTCGCCTCCGCGAAGAGCGGCGCCGACGGCACCTTCAGCCTTCCGCAGGACGCCGACGGTGCCCGACTGCGGTTGCCGGGTTCGAACTTCGCGGCGGCGTACGGCGGCATCGACTGGCTGGGCCCGACGCTGGTCACTCCGTCCATCATCGCCAGCTATGTGTGGATGTGGGCGGGCTTCGCGATGGTGCTGATCGCGGCCGGGCTGGCGGGTGTGGACCGCAATCTGCTGGAGGCGGCCCGGGTGGACGGCGCCAACGAGTGGCAGGTGTTCCGCCGGATCACCGTGCCGATGCTGGCGCCGGTGCTGGTCGTCGTCCTCGTCACACTGATGATCAACGTGATGAAGGTCTTCGACCTGGTGTACATCATCGCCCCGCAGCCCAGTCAGGACGAGGCCAACGTACTGGCGCTGCAGTTGTTCCTGTCGTCGTTCGGCGGGGGCGGCAACTACGGCGTGGGCAGTGCGATCGGTGTGATCCTGCTGCTGCTCGTTCTTCCGGTGATGTACGTCAACATCCGCCGGCTGCGGAAGGAGCGTCAGCGGTGACCACTCTCGAAACGGCCGCGCGCCCCCGGCGTTCCTTCGCGGCGCGGGTGGCGAGCGGCGCGGCGGGCGGGGTGATGAGGGTCTTCCTGATCCTCGTCGCCGTGTTCTGGCTGGTGCCGACGTTCGGTCTGCTGGTGTCGTCGTTGCGCGAGCCGACCGACATCGCCTCCTCGGGCTGGTGGAAGGTGTTCACCGCGCCCGGCCAGCTGACCGCCAAGAGCTATCAGACGCTGCTGGAGAACGACGCGATCACCAGCTCGCTGTTCAACACCATCTGGATCACGGTGCCGGCGACGTTGCTGGTGGTGCTGATCGGCGCGATGGGCGGATACGCCTTCGCCTGGATGGAGTTCAAGGGCCGCGACTGGTGGTTCCTGGTGGTCGTCGCGCTGCTCGTGGTGCCCGTGCAGGTGGCGCTGATCCCGCTGTCGGACCTCTTCGGCAAGATCGGGATCTTCGGCGAGATCATCGGCGTGGTGCTCTTCCACGTCGGCTTCGGACTGCCGTTCGCGATCTTCCTCTTGCGCAACTTCTTCGCGGAGATCCCCCGGGAGCTCCTGGAGGCGGCGCGGCTGGACGGCGCGGGCGAGATCCGGTTGTTCGCCACGGTGGTGATGCCGCTGGCGGCCCCTGCCCTGGCGTCCCTGGGGATCTTCCAGTTCCTGTGGGTGTGGAACGACATGCTGGTGGCGCTGGTGTTCTCCAACTCGGAGTCGCAGCCGCTGACGGTCGCGCTGCAGCAGCAGGTACGGCAGTTCGGCAGCAACATCGACGTCCTGGCGCCCGGCGCGTTCATCTCGATGGTGATCCCGCTGGCCGTGTTCTTCGCGTTCCAGCGGCAGTTCGTGTCCGGTGTGATGGCGGGCGCGGTCAAGTAGCCCGTAGGTCAGTCGGGTTGGACAGGGGGCGGGCCGTGACCGGCCCGCCCCTTTCAGGTCGACTCACATTCCCCCGTATGCCGCACACGGCGTAACCGGGTCACTCCATTGGCCGTTCCCGGGCAGAACGCCCGCGCCCGCGTCGACCCATGGATGTGCCGTGCCCAGGTTCAGTGTCATCGTCCCCGCGTACCAGGTTCAGGCGTACCTGCAGGAGTGCCTGGATTCGGTGCTGTCCCAGTCGTATCCGGACCTGGAGCTGATCGCGGTCGACGACGGTTCGCCGGACGCGTGCGGCGCGATCATCGAGGAGTACGCGGCCCGTGATCCGCGGGTGCGGCCGCTGCGGCTGCCGGAGAACCAGGGGCTGGGCGGTGCCCGTAACGCGGGACTGCGCGCGGCGGGCGGCGACTACCTTCTCTTCCTCGACGGCGACGACACCCTCACCCCCCACGCGCTGCGCGCGATCGCCGACCGGCTGAAGGAGACGGACGAGCCGGACGTTCTGGTCCACGACCACGCGCGCACCTGCTGGAACGGCCGCACCATCCGCGGCCGGACCGCCGGCCCGCTCACCGAGCTGGGCCCGGCCCCGTTCCGGCTGGAGGACCGCCCGGCACTGCTGCGGCTGCCGACGGCGGCGTGGACCAAGGCGTACCGCCGGGAATTCGTCGAGCGCGAGGGCCTCGCCTTCCCGCCCGGCCACTACGAGGACACCCCGTGGACGTACCCGGCCCTGATGACGGCCGAGTCGATCGTCACCCTCGACCGGGTGTGCGTGCACCACCGCCGGCGCCGGCACGACAGCGTCCCCCGCTCCGCCGGCCGCCGCCACTTCGACCTCTTCGAGCAGTACGACCGGGTCTTCGCGTTCGTCGCGCAGCGCCCCGAACTGGCGTGCTGGCGGCCGGTGTTGTTCCGCCGCATGGTCGACCACCTGGCGACGGTGTTCGCCCGCCGGGACCGGCTGACGCGTCGGGCCGCCGCCGAGTTCCTGCGCACCGCCCGCGCCCACTGCCGCCGTCACCGCGTCCCGGGCCACCCGGCCCCCGCCCGTTCCCGTCTCCGGCACGGCCTCGTCCGCCTGGGCATGCACCGCACGTTCCGCGCGCTCCAGTGGGCGTCGACCGCGCGCCGCCGGGGCGTCAAGGCGACCGTCGGTCTCCTGAAAGCCGTACGCTCCATCGCCCTGCGGCTGCACTACCGCGTCCAGTTGCGGCTCCCGCTGCGCGCCGACCGCGCCGTCTTCGCCGCCTACGGGGGCCGTGGCCACAGCTGCAACCCGGGCGCCCTGGAGACCGCGTTCCGCACCCACGCCCCGCACATCCGCACCGCCTGGATCGCCCGCCCGGAGCACCACCACACGATCCCGACGGCCACCCGCCGGGTGACCCCGGACACGGCCGCGTACTGGACGGCGCTCGCCCGCTCCACGTATCTGGTGGACAACACCGGCTTCGACCGCCGTCTGGTCAAGCGCCCCGGCCAGATCCTCGTGCAGACCCAGCACGGCACCCCGCTCAAGCACATGGGCCTCGACCTGCGGGAACGCCCCGCGGCCGCCCGTTGCACCGACTTCGCCGAGCTGATGCGGGGCGTCGACCAGTGGGACTACGTCCTGTCCGCCAACCGCCACTCCACCCTCGTCTGGGAGCGGGTGTTCCCCGGCGGCTACACCACACTCACCCACGGCCAGCCCCGCAACGACGTGTTCCTGCGGGCGACGTCGGCGGACGTGGCCCGGCTGCGCGCCTCGCTCGGGATCCCCGACGGCACGGTGGCGATCCTGTACGCGCCCACCCACCGCGACTACCACCGCACCCAGCGCCCGACGCTGGACCTGGACCGCGTCCTGCGCCGCCTGGGCACCGGCTTCACCGTCCTGGCCCGGGCCCACCACGCCTACGGCGGGCCGATGGCCGAGCACCCGTACGCATCGGCCCGGATCATCGACGTCACCGACCACCCGAGTGTCGAGCAGCTCTGCCTGGCCTCGGACGCCCTGGTCACCGACTACTCGTCGATCATGTTCGACTACGCCAACCTGGACCGCCCGATCGTGATCCACGCCGCCGACCGCCAGGCGTACGAGGCGGCCCGCGGCACCTACTTCGACCTGCGGTCCTTCCCGCCGGGCGCGGTCGCCCGCAGCGAGGACGAACTGATCGACATCTTCGCCACCGGCCACTGGCGCGGCTCCCGCTCCGCCCAACTGCGGGCGGCTTTCCGCGAGCGTTTCTGCCCGTACGACGACGGACGCGCCGCCGAACGGGTCGTACGCCAGATCGTGCTCGGCGAGGACGAGTCGGCACTGCCGCCGGTCGCCCCGCTCGCCGCGCGGCACCCCGTGCCGTCGTCCTCCGCCGCGCTCGACCCCGCCCGAGCGGGCGGACCTCCTGCGGTCAGGTCGTGCGGCCCCTGGCGGGGGTACGTCACTCGATGACGAGCTCGACCTCGATGTTGCCGCGGGTGGCGTTGGAGTAGGGGCAGACCTGGTGGGCCTGCTCGACCAGCTTGCGGCCCGTCTCCGCGTCCACGGTGTCGGGCAGCTCGACACGGAGGGCGACCTTGAGACCGAAGCCCTCGCCCTGCTTGCCGATGCCGACCTCGGCGGTCACGGCGGCGTCGCTCACGTCGACCTTGGCCTGACGGCCGACGACGCCGAGGGCGCTGCCGAAGCAGGCGGCGTAACCGGCGGCGAACAGCTGCTCCGGGTTGGTGCCCTGACCGTTGCCCCCCATCTCCACCGGGATGCCCAGCGCGAGGTCCAGGGTGCCGTCGGAGGAGACGGCACGGCCGTCCCGGCCGTGGGTGGCGGTGGCGACAGCGGTGTAGAGCGCGTCCATGGAAAACCATCCCTCTCGAGTTCAATGTCGCGGCGGCCCGTTTTCGACCGCCTCACGACGACAAGTAGAGCACACAATTCAATTGTGCACAACTAAATGGCGCATCGCGGGCTATCCTGGACGCATGACAGGCATGCCCCGGACCCCGACCCCGTCCGCCACCGAGACCGACACCGACACCGCTGCTGCCGACACCGCTGTCGCCGTTGCCGTTACCGCCGCCTCCGCCTCCGCCGCCGAGGAGGATTGGCTGCGCCTCGACAGCCAGATCTGCTTCTCCCTGCACGCCGCTTCCCGCGCCTTCAACGGTGTCTACCGGGTGATCCTCAAGGACCTCGGGCTCACCTACCCGCAATACCTGGTGATGCTGGTTCTCTGGGAGCAGGGCGAGATGCCGGTCAAGAAGCTCGGCGAACACCTGCGCCTCGACTCGGGCACACTCTCACCGCTGCTCAAGCGGCTGGAGGCGGCCGGTCTGGTGCGCCGTGAGCGCAGCGTCCGCGACGAGCGCTCGGTGGAGGTACGGCTGACCGAGGAGGGCGTGGCGCTGCGCGAGCGTGCGGTGCGGGTGCCGCGCCGGATCGCCGCCGCGACCGGCTTCGACCTGGACGAGATCCGGGACCTGCGCGAGCGTCTCGACCGACTCACGTCGACGCTGGACTCGGCGGAGCTGGACTCGGCGGAGCTGGAGATGCCGGGGGTGACAGGTGACGGGGGCGACAGGTGAGGCGGCAGGTGACGGGGCGGCTCAGGGCCGGCGGACGTAGAGGCGGACGGTCACCCCGCCCTGCACGGTGTACGTCCTGGACTTCTCGGGCACGAACCGCTCCCGCAGCATGTCGAGTTTGACGCGGTCCACCGGATCCTCCGGGGACCAGTGCCCACGCAGGGCGTAGGGCTCGGCCACGACCCACACCCGGTCCACCGTCGCGAGCCTGCGCCGCAGCGCCTCCGCCCCGATCTCCCGCCCGTACAACGTCCCCGACCGGGCCCCCGACTCCCCCAACGCGATGTCCCAGGCCCCCCGGAACCCCTTCGGATACGCCAACGCCGGTCGCCGCGCGATCGACGGCAGGAACAACACCGGGTCACCCGGGCGGACCTCCCGGTGGACGATGGCGGAAACCGTGGCGAGATTGTCGGCGCGACTGGCGGGGGTGCGGTCCTCACGGTAGAGGGGGAGGTACTGAAGAAAGACCAGGCCGATCACCAGGGCGCCCGCGAGGGAGAGAACGGGCGAGAGCAACGGACGGCGGCCGGCCGCTCCGTCCGGGCCGGCCTCGGCGTCCTGACCGGCGCCGCCGTCCACCAGCGCGTCCGACAGGGCGACAGGACCACCCGCATCCGGCCCGCTCGACCCGCTCGCCCCCGCACGAGAAAGGGGAAGCCCGGGCGCAGGGCGCCCAGCACTCCGTAGCCCCGCGTGATCACCGGTCGGCGGAACCTCCCGCCTCCCCCGCCCTCTCCCCGCGGCCCTGCCCACGAGCCCCTCCACCAGCGCCGCCATCCGATCCGCACCGGCCGCCACCAGCAACGGCGCTCCCACCAGGGCGTACAGCACGTACCGGTCGTCGTACATCGGCTTCACCTGGGAGGCGGCCATCAGCAGGCCCGGGGGAATCACCATCAGCGGCACCGCCACCACCGACACCCGTAGCGCGGTCACCCCCACCAGCATCACCAGCACACCCACCCAGAACACGACCCCCATGGGCGCCACCAGGAACTCGCGCGCCACCCGCAGCGCGCTCCGCCACCCGGGCACCTGCAGCCACCCCACCTGTGCCGACTGCGTCGACGACACCCACGCCAGGGGCAGCAGCACGACCACCGCGAAGCCGGCCGCGCGTCCCCAGCGTCCCCACACCCTCCTCGACACGCGCAGGCCCGCCAGGGTCACCGCGTGCGCCGCGACGACGAGCACCGCCATCTCGTGCAGGAGACACGTCACGGCGAGGAGTCCTCCGTACGCTCCCCAGCCGGACCACACGCGGCGGGCCCGCCCCTCCACGGCGCGCAGCAACAGCAGGGTGGTCCCCGTCGCTCCGGCCGTGACCAGGGCGTACGACCGGCCTTCCTGGGCGTAGTGACCGACGAGCGGGGTGATGGCGTACAGCAGGCCGGCCCACAGGCCGACCCGGGCACGTCCGCCCAGGCGGGTGCCCAGGGCGCCCACCAGCCCCGCCGAGACCGCCGCCCCGCAGGCGGAGGGCAGCCGCAGGACGACCTCGCCGGGGTGCGGAACCGCCAGCACGACATGCATGAGCAGGTAGTACAGGCCGTGCACCGCGTCCACCTCGTGCAGCAGCCGCCAGATCTCCGGCGCCGACCGCCGCGCGACCTGGAAGGTGACCGCCTCGTCGCGCCACATGCCGCCCCGGTCGATTCCCCACAGACCGATCGCGAACATGACGACCGCGGGGACGATCACCGCCGCCACCCGATCGACTCTCCTGGCTCCCCTGTCCCACACAAGATTATTTTGTGCCGTTGTCCACCGCTCACCCACTGTTTGCCCCCCCACCGCGAGTCGCTGCCGTGGCACATGGAGTCATCGCGTCTATCCCGGCAGGCACCAGCGCCTGCTTCACTGAGGACGGATACGGGAGCCGATCCGCTCCACCTCAGGCCAAGGGATGAGGAGACGGCCGCACATGACCTGGCTGATCACCGGCGGCGCCGGTTACATCGGGGCCCATGTCGTACGCGCGATGACCGGCGCGGGCGAACGGGCGGTGGTGTACGACGACCTGTCCACGGGCATCGCCGACCGCGTCCCCGACGACGTACCGCTGGTGACCGGCTCGACGCTGGACGCCGAGCGCCTGGCACGCACCCTCGCCGACCACGAGGTCACCGGGGTCGTCCATCTGGCGGCGAAGAAGCAGGTGGGCGAGTCGGTGGAGCGGCCGCTGGAGTACTACCGGGAGAACGTCGAGGGGCTGCGTGTCCTGCTGGAGGCTGTGACCGCGGCGGGCGTGGCGTCCTTCGTGTTCTCGTCCTCCGCGGCGGTGTACGGCATGCCGGACACGGACCTGGTGACCGAGGAGACACCGTGCGTGCCGATGTCCCCGTACGGCGAGACCAAGCTGGCCGGCGAGTGGCTGGTCAGGGCGACCGGCCGGGCCACGGGACTGGCCACGGCGTCGCTGCGCTACTTCAACGTGGCGGGCGCGGCGAGCCCCGAACTCGCGGACGTGGGCGTCTTCAACCTCATCCCGATGGTCTTCGAGAAGCTGACCGAGAACGCGCCCCCGCGCATCTTCGGCGACGACTACGCCACCGCGGACGGCACCTGCGTCCGTGACTACATCCACGTGGTCGACCTGGCCGAGGCGCACGTCGCCGCCGCCCGCCTCCTGCGCTCGTCCCCCGGCCGCGACCTCACCCTCAACATCGGCCGCGGGGAGGGGGTGTCGGTGCGCGAGATGATCGACCGCGTCAACGCCCTCACCGGCTACGACCGTCCCCCGACCGTCGCCCCGCGCCGCCCCGGCGACCCGGCCCGCGTCGTCGCCTCCGCCGAGCGCGCCGCCACCGAACTCGCCTGGAAGTCCAAGTACGACGTCCAGGACATGATCACCTCGGCCTGGGCAGGCTGGCTCCGCCTCCACCCGGAGGCGGCACGAACGCGCCGCTAGGGCCCTTCTGATCGGACGGGCCCTAGGGTCGGTCGACCTTCCCGCCCTGGTTGTTCAGGTACGTCAGCACGGCCAGCACCCGTCGGTGCCCGCTGTCACTCGGCGGCAGGTCCAGCTTCAGGAACACGTTGCCGATGTGCTTGTGCACCGCGCGCTCGGTGACGACCAGCGTCCTGGCGATGGTCGCGTTGCCGTGGCCCTGCGCCATCAGCTTGAGGACCTCCCGTTCCCGGGGGGTCAGGGAGTCGAGGGGCGAGTCGCGGCGGCGGGTCAGCAACTCGGTCACGACCTCGGGGTCGAGGGCCGTGCCGCCGGCCGCGACCCGCTCCAGCGCGTCGAGGAACTCGTCGACCCGGCCGACCCGGTCCTTGAGCAGATAGCCGAGACCGCCCGCTCCCCCGCCCAACAGCTCCGCGGCGTACGACTCCTCGACGTACTGCGAGAGCACGAGGACCGGCAGTCCGGGGATCTGCTCGCGCGCGGCGAGGGCGGCGCGCAGTCCCTCGTCACGGAAGTCGGGCGGCATCCGGACGTCCAGGACGGCCACGTCCGGACGGTGTTCCAGCAGCGCGGGCAGGACCTCGGGGCCGGTGCCGACGACGGCCACCACGTCGTGTCCGGCCGAGGTCAGCAGGAGGACGAGCCCTTCGCGCAGCAGGGCGTTGTCCTCGGCGATCACCAGTCTCATGGGACCCATGGTCCTACGCGGCCGACCCGCACGTGTCGGCGCGGTCGGCGAAGGTGTTCCGACCGCCTCGATCGCCTCTCACAGCGCCCGCTCTGCGCACACGGCGCCCTGCTCTCCGCCCACAGCGCCCACTCTGCGCACACGGCAGGCGCCCTGCTCTGCGCACACAGCGGCTCGCAGCGCCGTCAGCGGCTCACAGCGCCTTGATCGCCGCCGCGGTGGCCCGCGCCAGCGACCCCAGATAGCCCTTCGGGAGCTTCGGGCTGCGGATCACCACCGAGCGCCAGTACAGCGGGCCCGAGATCAGGTCGAGGGCCAGGTCGTCGTCGGCGTCCGCACGGACCTCGCCGCGCCGCCGCGCCGCCACCACGATCTTGCTGGCGACGCCCTCCTGCCCCTCGCGCAGGGCCTTCTGCATGGCCTCGGCGATGTCCGGGTTTCGGGCGGCCTCGGCCTGGAGGTCCGGGATGATCTGCGAGGCGACGGGGTGGCGCAGGGCCCGCGAGGTCACCTCGTACAGCAGGCGCAGGTCGCCCTCCAGGGACCCCGTGTCGGGCGCAGGCAACCCCTGCACGGCGAGCGCCGAGACCACGTCGAGCACCAGGTGCAGCTTGGAGCGCCAGCGGCGGTACACCGCGGTCTTGCCGACACCGGCGCGGCGCGCGATCCCCTCGATGGACATCCGTGCGTAGCCGACGGCCGCGAGTTCCTCGAAGACGGCCGCCCGGATGGCCTCCGTCACGTCCTCGCGGAGCACGGCGGCTCCCGCGGGGGCCCGGCGGCGCGGACGCGTCTTCGGCTCCTCGGCGTTGGTCGTCATGCGGACCAGCATAGGGCGTTACGACGAAACGGTCCCGTCCTGACGCGACGCGTGACGACGAAACGGTTGCGTTCCGACGTCCGTCGGGCCTACGCTCACGTTGCGACGATACGGGTCCGTTCCGACGTAAGAAAACGTGAAGAGAAGCGTGAGAAAACGCCGGGCCACGGACGCGTCCGTCACACGCACACCATGTGTCACAGCCACACGCACCATCCGAACCCCCCGAGCGAAAGCAGCGGATGTGAGCCAGGTTCTCCACACACCGCCCCCCACGACGGTGACCGCACCCGCCGAGGACGACCTCTCGGCCCTCGCCGCCCGCCACGGCCTCACCGTCAGCGGCGCCCGCCCCTCCCTGCGCGAGTACATCCGCCAGCTGTGGGCGCGGCGCCACTTCATCAGCGCGTTCTCGACCGCCAAGCTCACCGCCCAGTACAGCCAGGCGAAGCTCGGCCAGGTCTGGCAGGTGATGAACCCGCTGCTGAACGCGGCGGTGTACTTCTTCATCTTCGGTGTGCTGCTCGGCACCAAGAAGGGCGTGCCGGACTACATCCCGTTCCTGGTCACGGGCGTGTTCATCTGGACGTTCACGCAGAGCTCGATCATGGCGGGCACCCGGGCCATCTCCGGCAACCTGGGCCTGGTCCGGGCCCTGCACTTCCCGCGGGCCGCGCTGCCGATCTCCTTCTGCCTCCAGCAGTTCCAGCAGCTGCTGTTCTCGATGGCCGCCCTGGTGGTGATCCTGCTCTGCTTCGGCGTGCCGGTCTCCGCCTCCTGGCTGCTGGCGGTCCCGGTCCTGGTGCTGCAGTTCACGTTCAACGCGGGCGTCTCGATGATCATGGCCCGGGCGGGGGCGAAGACGCCGGACATCGCCCAGCTGATGCCGTTCGTCCTGCGCACGTGGATGTACGTCTCGGGCGTGATGTGGAGCATCGACCACCTGGCCAAGGGACACAGCGACTGGCCGTCCTGGCTGCTCCCCGCCCTCCAGGCCAACCCGGCCGCCGTCTACATCGACCTGATGCGCTTCGCCCTGATCGACAGCTTCCACGCCGGCCAGCTGCCGCCGCACGTGTGGCTGATCGCGACGGGCTGGGCGCTGCTCGCCGGCGTCGGAGGCTTCATCTACTTCTGGAAGGCTGAGGAGACGTACGGCCGTGGCTGACAACACACACCTCGCGCAGGAGAACGTCCCCACCGTCGTCGTCGACGGCGTCGACATCGTCTACCGGGTCAACGGCACCGGGGCGGGCCGCGGCTCGGCCACCGCCGCCCTGAACCGCATGATGCGCCGCAAGCAGGTCGAGAAGGCGGCCGGTGTGCGCACGGTGCACGCCGTCAAGAACGTGTCGTTCGTCGCGTACCGGGGCGAGGCGATCGGGTTGATCGGCACCAACGGCTCCGGCAAGTCGACGCTGCTCAAAGCGGTCGCGGGCCTGCTCCCGGTGGAGAACGGCCGCATCTACACCGACGGCCAGCCCTCCCTGCTCGGCGTGAACGCGGCCCTGATGAACGACCTCACCGGCGAGCGCAACGTCTACCTCGGCGGCCTCGCCATGGGCATGTCCCGCGAGCAGGTCAAGGAGCGCTACCAGGAGATCGTCGACTTCTCCGGCATCAACGAGAAGGGCGACTTCATCACGCTGCCCATGCGCACGTACTCCTCCGGCATGGCGGCCCGGCTGCGCTTCTCCATCGCCGCCGCCAAGGACCACGACGTCCTGCTCATCGACGAGGCCCTGGCCACCGGGGACCGCTCCTTCCAGAAGCGCTCCGAGGAACGGATCCGCGAACTGCGCAAGCACGCGGGCACGGTGTTCCTGGTCAGCCACAGCAACAAGTCCATCCGCGACACCTGCGACCGCGTGCTGTGGCTGGAGCGCGGCGAACTGCGCATGGACGGACCGACGGAGGAGGTCCTGGAGGCGTACGAGGCGTTCACGGGCAGCCCGGACAAGGCGAAGCCGCAGCCGGCCAAGGTAGCCCTTCCCTCCTGAGGCCGCCGGAGAAGTCTGGCAGTCGACCGGGCGGATGAGCAGGCCGCGCGTCCCCCTCGCGCCGACGAGCGCCCCGAGCCGTTGTGGCCCGGGGCGCTCTGATGATGTGCGCGCTATGCGCGTGCGGGGGTTACGAATGCGTCCGCAGCAGCGTCCTCATCGTCCGCATCGCCACCGACAGGTTGGCCAGGTCGAACGTCTCCGAGCTCCGGATCTCGTCCAGAGTCGTCCGCGCCCGGCCCAGGATCGGCGCGTTCTTCTCCTCCCAGGCCTTGAAGCGCTGCTCGGGGGTCGAGGTGCCGTTGCCCACCGCGAGGATGTCCGCGGTGAGCGCCGCGTGGGCCGCGTACAGGTCCTCACGGATGGAGGCGCGGGCCATGGACTGCCAGCGGTCGGCGCGCGGGAGTTCGAGGATGCGGTCCATCAGCTGGGCGATGTGGAGGCGGTCGGCGAGGTCGTAGTAGACCTCGGCGACCTCCAGCGGGTCCCGGCTCATGCGGTCGCCCACCGAGACGATGTCGAGCGTCGGGAAGGCGGAGGAGAATCCGGCCACCCGGGTGGCGACCTCGCCGGGGACGCCGGCGCCGGTCAGCTCGTCGTAGATCTTCTGGTACCACTCCGCGTCCGCGCCCCGCAGCAGCTTCGGCAGCTGCGACCACACCTGCTCGACCCGGTCGGCGAAGAAGTCGACCGTCTCGGCGAGCCGGAGCGGCTGCGGCCGGTTGTTGAGCAGCCAGCGCGTGCCGCGCTCGACCAGCCGGCGCGAGTGCAGCCGGATACGGGTCTGGACGCCGGCCTCGACCGCGTTGTCGAGCGCCTCCACCGCGTCCCACACCACACCGGAGCGGAAGATCGCGCGGGCCGCGGTCTGCGCCCGGACGATCTCCTCCAGCGAGGCACCGGTCTCCTCGCGCAGGCGGTGCAGATACGTCGTACCGCCCGTGTTGACCGTGTCGTTGACCAGCACGGTCGTGGTGATCTCGCGGTGCAGCGGGTGACCGTCGATGCGGTCCCCGAACTTCTCGCGCAGCGCGGCCGGGAAGTACGCGTGCAGCAGACCGCGCAGGTACGGGTCGTCCGGCAGCGAGGTGTGGAGCAGTTCCTCGGCGACCGTGATCTTCGTGTACGCCAGCAGGACGGCCGTCTCCGGGCTGGTCAGGCCCTGCCCGGTGTTCAGCCGCTCGCGGATCTGGCGGTCGGTGGGCAGGAACTCCAGGGCCCGGTCGAGCAGTCCGGCCCGCACCAGGTGGCGCATGTAGCGCTGCTGGGCGTGGAGCATGTCCTTGGACTGGGCGAGCGCGTTGGCGATGGCCGTGTTCTGCGCGTAGTTGTTGCGCAGGACCAGCCGGCCGACCTCGTCGGTCATCTCGGCGAGCAGCTTGTTGCGCTGCTTGACCGTCATGTCGCCGTCCGCGACCAGGCCGTTGAGCAGGATCTTGATGTTCACCTCGTGGTCGGAGGTGTCCACGCCCGCGCTGTTGTCGATGGCATCGGTGTTGATCTTGCCGCCCTGCAGCGCGAACTCGATCCGGCCGAGCTGGGTCAGCCCCAGGTTGCCGCCCTCGCCGACGACCTTGGCGCGCAGGTCGGCGCCGTCCACCCGGATCGCGTCGTTGGCCTTGTCGCCGACCTCCGCGTGGGTTTCCGTGCCGGCCTTGACGTACGTACCGATGCCGCCGTTCCACAGCAGGTCCACCGGCGCCTTGAGGATCGCCTTCATCAGGTCGGCCGGCGTCATCTTGGAGACCTTCTCCTCGATGCCGAGGGCCTCACGGATGTGCGCGTTGACCGGGATCGCCTTGGCGGTACGGGGGAACACTCCGCCACCGGTGGAGATGAGCGCGGTGTCGTAGTCGGCCCAGCTGGAGCGGGGGAGCTCGAAGACACGGCGGCGCTCGGCGTACGAGGTGGCCGCGTCGGGCTTCGGGTCGATGAAGATGTGCCGGTGGTCGAAGGCGGCGACCAGGCGGATGTGCTCGCTCAGCAGCATGCCGTTGCCGAACACGTCACCGGACATGTCGCCGATGCCGACGACGGTGAAGTCCTCGGCCTGCGTGTTGACTCCCAGCTCCCGGAAGTGCCGCTTCACGGACTCCCAGGCACCGCGGGCGGTGATGCCCATGCCCTTGTGGTCGTAGCCCGCGCTGCCGCCGGAGGCGAAGGCGTCGCCGAGCCAGAAGTTGTACTGCTCGGCCACCCCGTTGGCGATGTCCGAGAAGGTCGCGGTGCCCTTGTCGGCGGCGACGACCAGGTAGGTGTCGTCCTCGTCGTGCCGGACGACGTCGGCGGGCGGCACGACCTCGCCGGCGACCATGTTGTCGGTGATGTCGAGCAGCGCCGAGATGAACGTCTTGTAGCTGCGGATACCCTCCGCCAGCCACGCGTCCCGGTCCACGCTCGGGTCCGGCAGCTGCTTGGCGACGAAGCCGCCCTTGGCGCCGACCGGCACGATGACGGTGTTCTTCACCATCTGCGCCTTGACCAGGCCGAGGATCTCGGTCCGGAAGTCCTCACGCCGGTCGGACCAGCGCAGACCGCCGCGCGCGACCTTCCCGAACCTGAGGTGCACGCCCTCCACGCGCGGCGAGTACACCCAGATCTCGAACGCCGGGCGCGGGGCCGGCAGATCGGGAATCGCCTGCGGGTCGAACTTCATGGAGACGTACTCGTGCGGCCGCCCGCCCGCCGCCTCCTGGAAGAAGTTGGTGCGCAGCGTCGCCTTGATGACGGTGAGGAACGACCGCAGGATCCGGTCCTCGTCGAGGCTGGCCACCTGGTCGAGCGCGGCGTCCACCTCTTCGAGCAGCGCGTCGACGATCTCGAGCCCCGCCCGCTGCCGGTCCGGCGACATCCGCGCCTCGAACAGCGAGACGAGCAGCCGGGTGGTGTGCACGTTGTTGCGGAGGGTGTCCTCCATGTAGTCCTGGCTGAACGTCGAGCCCGCCTGCCGCAGGTACTTCGCGTACGCCCGCAGCACCATCGCCTGACGCCAGGTCAGCCCGGCGCTCAGCACCAGGGCGTTGAAGCCGTCGTTCTCCGCCTTGCCCAGCCAGCTGGCGGCGAAGGCGTCCTGGAACCGCTCGCGCCCGTCGTCGCCGAGGTAGTCGCCGCTGCCGCCCTTGGGCCGGGGCATGCGCAGCCCGAAGTCGTAGATCCAGGCCACGCTCCGGTCCGAGCAGCGCAGTTCGTACGGCCGCTCGTCCATCACCTCGACACCGAGCCGGTTGAGGACCGGCAGCACCGCCGACAGGGTGATGGAGCCGCCCTTGCGGTAGATCTTGAACCTGCGCTCCTCGGGCGCGGCGCCCACGGGCTCGTAGAGGCTGAGCGCGAAGCCCTTCTCGTCGGACTCCTCGGTGAGCTGTTCGAGGTGCGCGATGTCGGCGACCGCGGCGCGCGGGGAGTGGTCGGCCTTGTAGCCCTCCGGGATGGCGTTGCCGAAGCGGCGCAGCAGTTCGGCGGCGCGCTCCTCGCCGAACTCGGCGTTCAGCGCCTCCGCGAACCCGTCGGCCCAGGAGCGGGCGGCCTCGACGAGCCGCGCCTCGATGCGCTCCTTGTCGCTGTCACTGAGCTGCTGCAGCTCGGTGCCCTGCGGGACGCGGACCACGAAGTGCAGCCGGGAGAGGATGGACTCGGTGTTCCAGGCCGTGAAGTCGACGCTGATACCGCCGAGTTCCTCCTTCAGGATGTCGATGATCCGCAGCCGGACACCGGTCGTGTACCGGTCGCGGGGCAGGTAGACGAGGGCGGAGTAGTAGCGCCCGTACTCGTCCTGCCGCAGATACAGCCGCAGCCGCCGCCGCTCCTGGAGGTACAGCACGGACGTGACGATGGACTCGAGCTCCTCGGGCGGCGTCTGGAAGAGCTCGTCGCGCGGATAGGTCTCGAGGATCTGCAGCAGATCGCGCCCGTCGTGACTGTTCGGCGAGAACCCGGCCCGCTCCAGCACCTCCTCGACCTTGCGCCGGATGACGGGCACCCGCCGCACGGACTCGGTGTAGGCGGCGGACGAGAACAATCCGAGGAACCGCCGCTCCCCCACGACGTTCCCCTCGGCGTCGAACTTCTTGACGCCGATGTAGTCGAGATACGACGGCCGGTGCACGGTCGCCCGGCTGTTCGCCTTGGTCAGCACGAGGAGCTTGTGCTCACGCGCCTTCTTCCGGGCATCCGCGGGCAACCGCTCGAACGACGGACTGACGGGGTGGCTGTCCCCGTCGGCGTGATGCGGATCGGACCGCAGAATGCCGAGCCCGGTGCCGGGAACGGCCGCCAGGGAGTCGTCCTCGCGGAGCTGGTACTCCCGGTACCCGAGGAAGGTGAAGTGGTCGGCGGCCAGCCAGCGCAGCAGCTCACGGGCCTCCTCGACGTCCTGCTCGCGCAGATCGGGGGCGACCGGCTCCTTGGGCAGCTCGTCGGCCACCCGAAGGGCCGAGTCCCGCATCTTCTCCCAGTCCTCGACGGTCTCCCGGACGTCGGACAGGACCCGCAGCAGGTCGGCGTTGATCTGCTTCAGATCGCCGCGGTCGGTCTCCCGGTCGATCTCGACATGGATCCAGGACTCGGTGTGCGCGTCGTGCGGAAGGTCCTCGGAGACAGGCGCGGTGAGCACCTCGATGAGCTTGCCGGTGACGTCACGCCGCACGACGATCTGCGGATGGATGACGACGTGAATGCCACGTCCCTGCCGAGTCAGCTCGTTGGTGACGGAATCGACGAGGAACGGCATGTCGTCGGTGACGACCTCGACAACCGAATGCGTGCACGTCCACCCGTTCTCCTCCACGGAGGGCGTGTGGACCCGCACGTTGGCCGTGCCCTGCGGGCGGTTCTCGGCCAGCCGGTAGTGCGAGAACGCGGCACCGAAGACGTCGACCGGGTCGCGGTCGGTGAGGTCCTCCGGTGCGGTGTGCAGGTAGTAGCGCTGGAGGAACGCGAGCACGGAGTCGTGATCCGGGGTGTCCGGGGTGCCCGGGGTGCCCTCGCCCGTCGTCCCGGTCGGTAGGCGCCCCCCGACCGGGCTGTTCTCAGCGACCCGAGCAGCCCTCTCCAGCAACTCGGCCTTGGCTTCGTCCAGCTTGGTCTGCATTGTCCTCTGGCTCCTGTCGCGCGCCGTTGCGTGACGTAGAAGGAAGTTCGGTCTCTTCTCTTCCGACGTGACGCCGTGACGCGGGGTGTCCGGTCTGTTCCGACGCTATGCCGCAAGGTGAGATGAGCGGGGGGTTATCAGCCATTCTCGACACGCCCTGCGGGTGTGACGCTGCTCTCTGCGGCGCCGCGCACGTCCGGGGTGTGTACGGCGTCCTGGGGGCCCTTGCGCCCCCGTCCCGCCCGCGAAGACCAGCGACCGCCGCCCGGCCACGGAGGTAATCCGTGTTCCCCGGGCGCAGGGCAGGGACAACGAGGTCCCCGCGAACTATCGCGCTGATCACGCCACCAAGGCTATCGCTCCTCACCGGGCCCTCGTCATGAGCCGTATGTGTACAAAAGCAGGGGTGGAAGTTTGACGTTCTGCACAGACGGCCCCAGACCCGGGACCCCATCGGAGCCCCTTTCACCATCGGACGCCCTTGCGGACTCCCCTGCCGGAAGCCCCTTCACCACCGCCTTACGGACTCAGCCCGCCCAGGGCCCATCAACACCGGGCCTGCCGGCTCGGCCCATCCGGGGTCCCTTCAGCACCGGGCTTGCGACTCGGCCTGTCTGGGGTCCCTTCGACACCGGCATTACCGGCTCGGCCCACCCAGCGCCACTTCGACACCGAGCTTGCCGACGCGATCTGTCTGGGGTCCCTTCGACACCGGCCTTACCGGCTCGGCCCATCCGGGGTCCCCTCGACACCGGACTGCCGGCTCGGCCGATCCGGGGTCCCCTCGACACCGGGCCTGCCGGCTCAACCCGCCCAGGGTCCCTTCAGCACCGCCCTTACGGACTCAACCCGTCCGGGGTCCCCTCGACACCGGGCCTGCCGGCTCGGCCCATCCGGGGTCCCCTCGACACCGGGCCTGCCGGCTCAACCCGCCCAGGGTCCCTTCAGCACCGCCCTTACGGACTCAACCCGTCCGGAGCCTCTTCAGCACCGGATCGGTCATCCAGCCCATCCGGCGTTTGAGGACGAGCCGTTCAGGCCGATGGAGGTCTGGGGCAGAGCCCCAGGCAGGGTGCAGGGGACGCAGTCCCCGCCCGCAGGGGGCCGGGGCACCGCGACGCAGTCCCCGCCCGCAGGGACCGGGGGCGCAGCCCCCGGCGGGGTCGAAGGGGCGGAGCCCCTGGGGATGGGATGGGACGGGTAGGGGCGGCGGGGGCGAGAAAAACCCAACCCCGACACCAGCCAACGTCACCCCACCGGCGCACGCCCCCTTGGCAACCCGCCCTTACCGATGCACGTTGCCGACATGACCGCAAAAATCCTCATCGTCACCGGCGACGCCGCAGAGTCCCTCGAGGTCCTGTACCCCTACCAACGCCTCCGCGAAGAGGGCTACGACGTCCACATCGCCGCCCCCACCCGCAAAAAGCTCCAGTTCGTCGTACACGACTTCGAACCCGGCTTCGACACCTACACCGAGAAACCCGGCTACACCTGGCCCGCCGACCTGGCCTTCGCCGACGTCGACCCCGGCCAGTACGCCGCCCTCGTCATCCCCGGCGGCCGCGCCCCCGAGTACCTCCGCAACGACCCCGAACTCCGCAAGATCCTCAAGTCGTTCTTCGACGCCGACAAGCCCGTGGCCCAGATCTGCCACGGCCCCCTGCTCACCGCCGCGATCGACAGCCTCCGCGGCCGCCGCGTCACGGCCTACCCCGCGCTGGAACTGGACATGCAGTCCGCCGGCGCCACCTTCCAGGACGCCGAGGCGGTGGTCGACGGCACCCTGGTCTCCTCCCGCGCATGGCCGGACCACTCCAGCTGGATGCGCGAGTTCCTGACGGTGCTGCGGGCGAAGGCACCGGTGACCTGATCCTCCACCTCCACCTCCACCGCCCCGTGCCGCCGCCATCCCCGGCCACCCGCGCCGCCCCTGCCACTGGGCGACACGGGCGGCACCCGGTACAGACGGCAGGCGCGGACGCCACCGCCGCCCTGGCCCACCACACCCCTACACCACCGCACCCCCTACGCCGCCAACCGCTCCGCCTCCACAACCGCCTCCGCCAACGTGTCCACCACCGGCACTCCGACCACCTCCAGGCTGGCCCGCCCGTGCGACCCCCCGGTGTACAGCACCGCCCGTGCCCCGACATGCAACGCCGCCACCGCGTCATCCGCGGCGTCCCCGATCACGACCGTGCGCGCCGGATCCACCCCCGCGAGAAAAGCCAGGTGCCGGACCATGTGCTCGGCCTTGCTGCCCCCGGACGGTCCCGTCCGCCCGTCCACCCGTATGAAGTGCGCCTCGATCCCGAACCCCCGCACCAGCGGGACGAGTTCGTCATGACCGTACATGCTCAGGATCGACTGGCTGCGTCCCGCCGACCGCCACTCCGTCAGCAGCTCGACCGCCCCCGCCGTGAGCCCGCACCCCACCCGGTGCTCGGCGTAGTACCGGTGGAAGGTCTCGTCCATGACTTCCCACTCGGCGTCGGTGGGCAGCCGCCCCATCAGCCGCTCGTAGAACTTCGGCACCGGCACGCAGTACAGCGCCCGGTACTGCTCCAGCGTGATCGGCGCCAGCCCCAGCTCGGCGAACGCCGCGTTCGTCGCCCCGATGATCGCCTCATTGTCGTGGAACAGCGTGCCGTTCCAGTCCCAGACAATGTGCGCGTCCGTCTGCTTCCCCATGCCAGAAACGTACCCGCCGCCACTGACAACCAAGAGACCCGCGCCCCGCCCGGCAACGGATCCGCGACCCCGCCCGGCAACGGAAAACCCGCCGCTTCCCTCAGCACAAGCCTCGCGTCCCCGCTCAGTCCCCCAGCCCCACCAGGTTCGGGATCTCCTGCGTCGCGAACCACAGCAGCTCGTGATCCTCCGCCCCGTCCACCACGAACTGCGCGTCGTCGTCCCCGCCGTCAGCCGCCGCCAGTGCCTCCGCCGCGGCGGCCACATCCGCCTCCGCGTCATCCGCGTCGACGTGCACGGCCGCCGCCTCGGCCATCCGTACGGTCCCGGCGACCCGTACCTCGCCGAGCGCCGCCGGGTCCAGCGCCCGGTCGGGGTCGGCGGTCGCCGTCCCGTCGGGCACGTCCACGGCGACCACGACCCGACGCCGCGTCACACCCGGGTCGGCCGCCAGCAGCCGCAGCGAGGCCAGCGCGGCCCGGTTCAGCGCCGCGTACTCCAGTTCCTCGATGTCGTCGGAGAGGTACCACTCGCGCAACGCCGGCGTGACCGCGTACGCGACGAACGGTCCGGTCCCGAGCTCTCCTGTCTTGTACGCCTCGGCGAGACCGGGAAGGGTCAGGGGGACGTAGACGCGCATGACAGGCCGCTTTCGTGGTCGATTTTCCGTGGTCGGAGGCTCCGCACAGGTCCCCGGAAGGGCGAGCCCGCACCCCCGGAGGGCTTCAGGATACGTGCGCGGCGTCCCCTTTCGAGTCCCTGCCCACACCCCCGCGAATGTCAACTCACGGCACCGAAATTCACCCGCCACACCCTTCCCATCAGGCAATTCCGCGTTCGGACCACCCGGATAAGTGACCCCTGCGACCGCCCCACGCCGGTGCACCGCCGCCTTGCCCCGGCGCCCCGCGGCCCCGTACAAGATCCCCGACAAAGAAGTTACTGCCCGGTACCACCGGGTGGACCGAACGGGGACACACATGAACAAGGTCATGACCAGGGCAAGTCAGGCGAGCCACCACCCCGGCACCCGCCCGCCGAGCCGCCGCGACCCACGCCGCCCTGGCGGCACACCCCCACGCGCCCCCCAAGGCGGCACCGCCCGCCCCACGCCCCCCGGCGGCCGCCCCCCTGGCACTCCCTCCGGACGCGGCCCGTCCCTTCACACCAGGCCCGCCGACAACCGCCCGCCGACCTCCCCCACCGGCACGGCGCCGACCCTGGCCACAGCAACAGCAACGACTGCGAACAGGCCATCCGTCGCCCCCCCCACAGCCACAGTCACCGCGACAGCCGCCCCCGCCGCAGCCGCCCCCACAACGACCCACGCAGCCCCGCCCCCGTCGCCCGCCCTCACATCCCCCGTCCAGACC
>NZ_JOEV01000007.1 GCF_000721105.1 Streptomyces cellulosae | reverse complement strand
GGCGTAGACGGCCACGCTCGCGATCCCGGCGTCCCGGCAGGCCCGGGCCACGCGGACAGCGATTTCGCCACGGTTGGCGATGAGCACCTTGCGCACGATTGAGGCTCCCTCCTTGAAACAAGCCGAGTTTAGGGACTGCCGACACGACACTTCGACCCGTCCCCTGTGGTGAGCTTGCCCACACGGAGCGTTATACGAGGCTCGCTCGACCCGCGAAATCCCTTGTCGCACCATGGAACGCGGGACTCCTCCGGGAAACCCTAGCCCTCCTGTGTGGTCAAGGTCTCTGTGGTGGCGTGCTGCGGCCCACAACGATTCTTTGTGGAGTCCCTACGAATGGCCCAATGATTCTTTGCCCTGCGCCGGACTCTTGTCCCCAGGTTTACCGGTTAGTAGCGTTCCCGGTGTCTCGAACGTACGTGAGGTCACGGCAACCTTGCTCGGACCGCAGTCGAAGGTGGGTGGACCGGTGATGGTGCGCAGGCCGGTGGCGTGGACCGTGACGGTCGTGCTGTTCGTGGAGGCGCTCGGCGTCGCCGCGCTGAACTGGTTCCTCGGGATCGTCGTCGACAACCAGGACATGTCCCTGGCCGGACTCGACCCGGACGTGATGTCCACGTCCTCGAAGATCGGCGGGATCGTCTTCGGTCTCTACTTCGCCCTGTGCGCCCTGGTCGCGCTGCTGGTGGCCGTGCGCGACCGCTCGCCCGTCGGCTTCGGCCGCATCCTGCTGATCAGCGCGGCCGTGGTGCACGGGCTGCTGGCCGCGTTCGTGTGGGGGCTGGCGGGCTGGCAGGCGTTCGTGTTCATGGTGCTGGTGCTGGGCCTGATCGTGCTGCTGCTGATGACGTACGACATCCCGGGCGCGCCCGCGCCGGCCGACGCGCCGCCGGCCGACGCACCGCCGTCGTCCGGTACATCGCAGGGCAGGGGCGACGGCGGCTCGCCGGTCACACCGCCGACGGCACCCAGCACGCTCTGATCAGTTCTCCCGCGGCGTCCACAACTCGGTGATGCCGACGCCCAGTCGGGCCAGCAGCCGGCGCACGAGGGGCAGGCTGATGCCGATCACGTTGCCGTGGTCGCCGTCGATGCCGTCGATGAACGGGGCCGAACGGCCGTCCAGGGTGAACGCCCCGGCCACGTGGAGGGGCTCGCCCGAGGCGACGTACGCGGCGATCTCCTCGTCGGTCGGCTCGCCGAAACGCACGACGGTGGACGCGGTCGCGGAGGCGTACCGTCCGCTGTTCGTGTCGTAGACGCAGTGCCCGGTCTGGAGCGTCCCGGTGCGTGAGCGCATGGCCTTCCACCGGGCCGTCGCCTCCTCGGCGTCGGCGGGTTTGCCGAGGGCCTGGCCGTCCAGGTCGAGCACCGAGTCGCAGCCGATCACCAGGGCGCCCCTGACCTCGGGCTTCGCCGCCACGACGGAGGCCTTCGCCTCGGCCAGCGCGAGGGCGAGGTCGGCGGGCGTCGGCGCGGTGACGGCGTCCTCGTCGACGCCGCTCACGATCACCTCGGGGTCGAGTCCGGCCTGGCGCAGCAGTCCGAGCCGGGCGGGGGACTGGGAGGCGAGGACGAGTCGGCGGCGTGGCTGATCAGTCATGCGTTCAGCGTATCGGCGCGGTGCCCCGTGGGGCTCAGCTCAGTCCGATCACGATCATCGCCAGCACCATCGCCAGCGCCATGAGAACGCCCAGCCGCCGCAACATGTCCTGCGTGTCGCGCAGTTCCTTGGGCGGCTCGTTCTCGGGGTCGGACCACAGCATGGTTTCCAGCGTGCGGCGGTTCGGCGGTCGGCGCCTGAGTACGCGTACTCAAGTTGTGCGGCCCGCAGTCGGATCGCTTCGGCTGCGGGCCGGTGGGCGAGGCAGGTGGCGCCTAGCCCGGCCAGAATGTGCGGGCCCATGACGTGGGGCCCGGCTGCGGCAGACGGTGGCTCGCGATCCTTGCCGGGTCGGCCCAGGAGTCCCTGTCGCGCTTCGCGCCCGGCGGTATCGAAGCCTCCGCCGCGGCGCGGGCGCGGACCACCGCCAGGGCGGCGGCCAGCTCCTCGGGTGTCGGGTTGCCCCGTACGACCTTGATGTTCATGACGGCTCCCTGCCGGGCTAGAGGGGGATGTTGCCGTGCTTCTTGGGCGGCAGCGACTCGCGCTTGGTACGCAGCTGACGCAGGCCCCGTACGACGTGCCGACGGGTGTCGGACGGCATGATCACGGCGTCGACGTAGCCGCGCTCGGCCGCGATGTAGGGGTTGAGGAGGGCGTCCTCGTACTCCTGGATGACCCGGGCCCGGGTCGCCTCCAGGTTCCCGGCGGCCTCCGCCTCGGCGATGGTGCGCCGGTGCAGGATGTTGACCGCGCCCTGGGCGCCCATCACGGCGATCTGGGCGGTGGGCCAGGCCAGGTTGAGGTCGGCACCCAGGTGCTTGGAGCCCATGACGTCGTAGGCGCCGCCGAAGGCCTTGCGGGTGATGACGGTGATCAGCGGGACCGTGGCCTCGGCGTAGGCGTAGATCAGCTTGGCGCCGCGCCGGATGATGCCGTCGTGCTCCTGGTCGACGCCGGGCAGGAAGCCGGGGACGTCGACGAAGGTGATCACCGGGATGTTGAAGGCGTCGCAGGTGCGCACGAAGCGGGCGGCCTTCTCGCTGGCCTTGATGTCGAGGCAGCCGGCGAACTGCATCGGCTGGTTGGCGACGATGCCGACGGGGTGGCCCTCGACCCGGCCGTACCCGGTGAGGATGTTCGGCGCGAACAGCGCCTGCGTCTCGAAGAACTCGGCGTCGTCCAGGACGTGCTCGATCACCGTGTGCATGTCGTACGGCTGGTTCGCGCTGTCCGGGACGAGGGTGTCCAGCTCGCGGTCCTCGTCGGTGACGGTGAGGTCCGCCTCCTCCGCGAAGACCGGGGCCTCGCTGAGGTTGTTGGACGGCAGGTAGGACAGCAGCTGCTTGATGTACTCGACCGCGTCCTTCTCGTCCCCGGCCATGTGGTGGGCCACGCCGGAGGTCGAGTTGTGGGTGCGGGCGCCGCCGAGCTCCTCGAAGCCGACGTCCTCGCCGGTGACCGTCTTGATGACGTCCGGGCCGGTGATGAACATGTGCGAGGTCTGGTCGACCATGACCGTGAAGTCGGTGATCGCCGGGGAGTAGACCGCGCCACCCGCGCACGGGCCGACGACCAGGCTGATCTGCGGGATCACCCCGGACGCGTGGGTGTTGCGGCGGAAGATCTCGCCGTACGCGCCCAGGGAGGCGACGCCCTCCTGGATGCGGGCGCCGCCGGAGTCGTTGATGCCGATGACCGGGCAGCCGGTCTTCAGCGCGAAGTCCATCACCTTGACGATCTTCTGGCCGTAGACCTCGCCCAGCGCGCCGCCGAAGACGGTGAAGTCCTGGGAGAAGACCGCCACTGGCCGGCCGTCGACCGTGCCGTACCCGGTCACGACGCCGTCCCCGTACGGGCGGTTCGTCTCCAGGCCGAAGTTGGTGGAGCGGTGCCGGGCGAACTCGTCGAGCTCGACGAACGACCCCTCGTCGAGCAGCAGGTCGATCCGCTCACGGGCGGTCAGCTTGCCCTTGGCGTGCTGCTTCTCGACGGCGCGTGCGGAGCCGGCGTGCGTCGCCTCGTCGATGCGGCGCTGGAGATCCGCGAGCTTGCCCGCGGTCGTGTGGATGTCGATCCCGGGAATCGCTGGGATTTCCGCGATCTCTGGGGCCTGAGGACGCTCTTCCGGCTCGGACATCGGGATGTGGCTCCCTGCCTGCTCAAAAGGGGGGACGGTTACTCATCCGTAGAGTAGTGGGGTGCCCCTCGTTCGGCAGTGCGGCGTTTACCACACCTAGGGTGGGTTGCATGACGCCGCGAGATGCTTCAGACGCGAACGACAGCCGGTGGTCCGATCTGGACCGGCCGCCTCTCAACGGTGCCGCGCTGCGGCGGGGGCTGGTACGGCAGGGCGGACTGTGGTCCGGGGTCGAGGTGGTGCAGCGGACCGGCTCCACCAACTCCGACCTGGTCGCTCTGGCCGCCGCGGGCAAGGCGGCCGAGGGCGCGGTCCTGGTCGCGGAGGAGCAGTCGGCCGGGCGGGGCCGCCTGGAACGCCAGTGGACGGCACCGGCCCGCTCCGGCCTGTTCTGCTCCGTCCTGCTGAAGCCGACCGAGGTGCCGGTGGCCCGCTGGGGCTGGCTGCCGTTGCTGACCGGGGTGGCGGTGGCCACGGGCCTGTCCCGGGCGGCCGGCGTCGATACCGCCCTGAAGTGGCCGAACGACCTGCTGGTGACCGTGGGCGGTGAGGAACGCAAGGCCGGCGGGATCCTCGCGGAGCGGGCCGGGGACGACGGGGTCGTCATCGGTGTCGGCATCAACGTCACCCTGCGCGCGGAGGAGCTGCCCGTACCCCAGGCGGGGTCCCTGGCCCTGGCCGGAGCGGTGAGCACGGACCGGGATCCCCTGCTGAGGGGCGTTCTGCGGGCCCTGGAGGAGTGGTACGGGCGCTGGCGGGCGGCAGGCGGCGACCCGACCGTCAGCGGCCTCCAGGAGACGTACGCGGCGGGCTGCGCGACCCTCGGGCGCAGGGTCCGGGCCGAGTTGCCGGGGGACCGGTCGATCGTGGGGGAGGCGGTGGCGGTCGACGGGGACGGCCGGCTGGTGATCGCCACGGAGGAGGGCGTGCAGGAGCCGGTCGGCGCGGGGGACATCGTGCACCTGAGACCGGCATGAGTGAAGCAGGCGTGCCTGGCGTTATGAGGAAGAGACCCGCATCGACGCCGGGTGACGTATCCGAAGCGGCATCGTGCCGTCGGCCACACCGAACGGAGTGAGCTGGCGCACACCTGCCGTAAAGTGAAGGCCGGTCGATACCTGACCGTGGCAGATCGGAAGGGCAGCAGGCGTGACCGTCGACGACACGGGCTCCGGCGCGGACGGGGCTGACCCCCACGCCACCGATCCCGGCGATGACCCGCTCGCCCTGCGCCTCGAACAGCTGATACTCGGGGCCGAGCGGCGCTACACCCCCTTCCAGGCGGCTCGCAGCGCCGGCGTCTCCATGGAACTGGCCTCCCGTTTCTGGCGGGCCATGGGCTTCGCCGACATCGGCCAGGCCAAGGCGCTCACCGAGGCGGACGTACTCGCGCTGCGCCGGCTGGCCGGTCTCGTCGAGGCCGGGCTGCTGAGCGAGGCGATGGCGGTCCAGGTGGCGCGGTCCACGGGACAGACCACCGCCCGGCTGGCCGAGTGGCAGATGGACTCGTTCCTGGAGGGGCTGACCGAGCCCCCGGAACCCGGCATGTCGCGCACCGAGGTGACGTACCCGATCATCGAGCTGCTCCTGCCCGAGCTGGAGGAGTTCCTCGTCTACGTCTGGCGGCGCCAGCTCGCCGCCTCCGCGGGCCGGGTCGTGCAGACCGCCGACGACGAGGAGATGGTCGACCGGCGCCTCGCCGTCGGCTTCGCCGACCTCGTCGGGTTCACGCGGCTGACCCGCCGTATGGAGGAGGAGGAGCTCGGCGAACTCGTCGAGGCCTTCGAGACCACCTGCGCCGACCTGGTCGCCGCGCGCGGCGGACGGCTCGTCAAGACACTCGGCGACGAGGTGCTGTACGCCGCCGACGACGCGGGCGTGGCCGCCGAGATCGCCCTGCGCCTGATCGAGACGATGGCGAACGACGAGACCATGCCCGAGCTGCGCGTCGGTATCGCCTTCGGCACGGTGACCACCCGAATGGGCGATGTCTTCGGTACGACGGTGAACCTCGCCTCCCGGCTGACGTCGATAGCTCCCCGCGACGCCGTCCTCGTCGACAGCGCCTTCGCTCAGGAGCTGATCCGCACCGGAGAGGCCCCGGCCTCCGAGGCGGAGGCGGCCGAGGCCGCGGCCGCCGCCGAGAAGGAGGGCGAGGAGCCGCCCACGTACCGCTTCGCTCTCCAGCCGATGTGGCAGCGGCCGGTCCGCGGGCTCGGCGTGGTCGAGCCGTGGCTGCTGACGCGGCGGGACCGCGAGTCGTAAGCCGTGCGGAGGGTGTGGCCCTGCCTCAGCGACCCCGCGGATCCAGCTGGTCCACGCAGAGGCCGATGATCGGCACGCAGAGGCCCGGACGGCGGGGCTGACCGGGTGGCTGGGGCGTCGGGGTCGGTGAGGCCGAGGTCCGGCTCGGTGTCGGCGCGGGCCGCGAAGCGGTGGGCGCGGACGGCCGGGGCGTGGCGGTGGGCGGGTTCGGGGCCTCGGGGATGGTCGTGACGGGGACGGCCGTGACGGGGACGGTCGTGACGGGGGTGCGGCCGGGCGCGGCTCCGGCCGGTGACGTGGTCGTGGACGCCGTCGGGAACGGTGGGCTCGCGCCGGCTCCGCCCAGCACGGCGGTCGACGACGGACTCACCCTGGGTGCGGCCCCGGACGCACCGGCGGCACCAACGGACTCCACGGACTCCGCGACGGTGGCGGCGTCGGTCGCCCCGGCCGTGCCGGTGGTGGGGCCCGGGCCGTCCGGACGGGAATCCGCCTCCGCGGCGCCGAGACCGCCGACTCCCGCGTCGGGCGTCAGCCGTACGAGGCTCAGCGCGCCGGCGGCCAGCGCGAGCCCGCCCGCCGCGAGCAGCGCCTTGCGGGGGCGGGGCCTGCGGTGACGGCCACGGGGGTGCCGGAGACGGGATTCGGCGCCGTCGCGGTTCGGCTGCGCGGTGGCGCTCTCGGGTGTGGCCTCGGCCTGTGTGTCCGTCGTCGTCATCGCGATCCCTCCCCGTGCCTCGCGCCCCCGATGCGCCGGGCGGACGCACGTTATGCGTCGCCGTGGGCGGTGCGTCGGGGCTTGTGCAGATGTTCACTCGAACGGGGTGTCGGGTGCCGTGGGGGGAACCGGCCCGGCCCTTTCCCGTTCCCGGCCCGGCTGCGATGATCGGGGACGAGGAGTTAACCGTCGTTAACCATTGGCCGTCGACCGGGAGAGTGTCATGAGCGAGGAACGGTTCGGGGAGTTCGTGCTGGTACGACGGCACGAGGAGGGGCGTGTCGCGGAGCTGGCCCTGGACCGGCCCAAGGCCATGAACGCGGTGTCGACGGAGATGGCCAGGTCCCTCGCGGCGGCCTGTACGGCGCTCGGCGAGGACAGGGACGTCCGTGTGGTCGTGCTGACCTCGACCCATGAACGGGCCTTCTGTGTCGGCGCCGACCTCAAGGAGCGCAACTCCTTCTCCGACGCCGATCTGGTACGGCAGCGGCCCGTGACCCGGGGCGCGTACACCGGTGTCCTGGAACTGCCCGTCCCGACGGTCGCGGCGGTGCACGGCTTCGCCCTCGGCGGCGGCTTCGAACTGGCGCTCGCCTGCGACCTGATCGTGGCGGACGGTACGGCCGTGGTGGGGCTGCCGGAGGTGTCGGTGGGGGTGATCCCCGGGGGCGGCGGCACGCAGCTGCTGCCACGGCGGGTCGGAGCGGCCCGGGCGGCGGAACTGATCTTCACGGCGCGGCGGGTCGAGGCGCGGGAGGCCGCCGGGCTGGGGCTCGTGGACACGCTGGTGGAGGAGGGCCGGGACCGGGAGGAGGCGCTGGCCCTGGCCGCCCGGATCGCCGGGAACTCGCCGGTCGGGTTGCGCGCGGCGAAGCGGGCGCTGCGGCTCGGGCACGGGATGGATCTGCGGGCCGGATTGGAGGTCGAGGACGCGGCCTGGCGGTCGGTGGCGTTCTCGGGGGACCGGGCGGAGGGAGTCGCCGCGTTCAACGAGAAGCGGCCGCCTGCGTGGCCGGGGGAGTAGGGCGTCCGGGGTTCGGGTCCGGACTCGGGTTCGGGTCATGGTTCTGATCCGGGTTCGGGTCTGGTTCCCGGTCGCGTCCGGGTTCGGTGCTGCTTCCGGGGCCGGGTCCGGGTCCGGTGGCGGTGCTGGGTCCGTCCGCCGCCGGTGCTGCTTCCGCGTCCGCCGCCGGTGCCCGGAACTGCTGCGGGGGCCCGTGGGCGGAGCTCCACGGGCGCGTGGGGTGACCCCGGGTAAGAGAGAGCCGACCCCCGCCGGCCCCAGTCACCCCTGCGGCGCACAAAGTGACCGGTTCATCCGGAACCTCCCTAGTGTGGAGTGATGGGTGAGGACAGTCGGCTCGCGGGCATCGTCGCGTTGGCGCAGGGCATGGCCGCGGCCCGCAGCTCGCGGGACGTGTGGCGGGCCGCCGCCGGCGGGGCCTGCCGTGCGCTCGGCGGGAGTTTCGCCGCGCTGTCGGTGTGGGAGCGGGACCTGGGGCGGCTCAGGGTCCTCGTGAACGTGGGGGAGCGGGCCGAGGGCGAGCAGGAGTTCCCGGACGACGAGACCTACCCGGTGCACCAGTTCGCCGAGATCACCGAGTTCCTGCACGAGCGCTGGGCCGGGGGCGGCGAGCCCAACGCCTGGGTGGAGACCGCTCAGGGGCCCGCTGCCGGACGCCGGCCCGGTTACGTCCACCAGCGCGTCGCCGCACTGCGCAGACGCGGCCGGGGCTGCTGCGTGGTCGCGCCCGTCGTGCAGCACGGGCGGGCGTGGGGCGAGCTGTACGTCGCCCGCCCGGTCGGCGCCCCCGTCTTCGACCGCGGTGACGCCGATTTCGCCACCGTCCTGGCCTCCGTCGTCTCCGCCGGGATCGCCCAGAGCGAGCGGCTGGAAGAGGTGCGGCGGCTGGCGTTCACCGACGCCCTCACCGGCCTCGCCAACCGCCGCGCCGTCGACGCCCACCTGGACGAGGCCGTCGAGCGGCACCGCAGGGAAGGCGTCGTCGTCAGTCTCGTCGTCTGTGATCTCAACGGGCTCAAGCGGGTCAACGACACCCGCGGGCACGCCGTCGGCGACCGGCTGCTGGAGCGGTTCGGGTCGGTGCTGTCGTTGTGCGGAGCCATGCTGCCGGGAGCGCTCGCCGCTCGCCTCGGCGGGGACGAGTTCTGTCTGCTCGCGGTCGGGCCGCCCGCGGACGAGGTGGTCAAGGCGGCCGGCGAGCTCTGCCGCCGGTCCTCCGAGCTGGAGCTGGGGGAGGGCGTCGCGTGCGGGGTCGCGTCCACCGAGGACCCCATCGGGCCGGTGCACTCCGCCCGCCGGCTGTTCCGGCTCGCGGACGCGGCCCAGTACCGGGCGAAGGCCGAGCGGGCCACCCGGCCGGTCGTCGCCGGGCGCGCGGGCCCCGACGACCCGGTCGTACGGCTGGCCGACGAGCCCTCCTCCGAGCAGACCCCCGAACGCCGCCGGTTCAGGGGGCGGCCGTGAGGAAGCGCGACACCGCGGAGCGCGACGGTGTGACGTATCGGTAAGGGGCGAACGCCGCCCCCACTGGTGACATCAGGGAATTCACTGCGTACGCTCCTGAATATGGATATGCACACTGTGGTGGTGGGGACGTCCGGGGTGACCGCGTCCGACGTGCTCGCCGTGGCGCGCGACGGTGCCCGGGTCGAACTCTCCGAGGAGGCGGCATCGGCCCTCGCCGCCGCCCGCCGGATCGTGGACACGCTCGCGGCCAAGCCGGACCCCGTCTACGGCGTGAGCACCGGCTTCGGCGCCCTGGCGACCCGGCACATCAGTCCTGAGCTGCGGGCCCAGTTGCAGCGCAACATCGTCCGCTCGCACGCCGCCGGCATGGGGCCGCGGGTGGAACGGGAGGTCGTACGGGCTCTGATGTTCCTGCGGCTCAAGACCCTCTGCTCCGGGCACACCGGCGTCCGGCCCGAGGTCGCGCAGACCATGGCCGACGTCCTCAACGCCGGCATCACCCCGGTCGTCCACGAGTACGGCTCCCTCGGCTGCTCCGGCGACCTGGCCCCGCTGTCCCACTGCGCCCTGACCCTCATGGGCGAGGGTGCCGCAGAGGGCCCGGACGGCACCGTACGGCCCGCCGCGGAGCTCCTCGCCGAGCACGGCATCGACCCCGTCGAACTGCGCGAGAAGGAGGGCCTCGCCCTCCTCAACGGCACCGACGGCATGCTCGGCATGCTGGTCATGGCCCTCGCCGACCTCGACACCCTCTACAAGTCCGCCGACATCACCGCGGCCCTCAGCCTCGAAGCGCTCCTCGGGACGGACAAGGTCCTCGCTCCCGAGCTGCACGCCATCCGCCCGCACCCCGGGCAGGGCGCCTCCGCCGCCAACATGCTGGCCGTGCTGGCCGGTTCTGAACTCACCGGGCACCACCAGGACGACGCGCCCCGCGTCCAGGACGCCTACTCCGTGCGCTGCGCCCCGCAGGTCGCCGGGGCGGGGCGCGACACCATCGCCCACGCCCGCCTGGTCGCCGAACGTGAACTGGCCTCCGCGGTCGACAATCCCGTCGTACTGCCTGGGGGCACCTCCCAGGCTTTCGGCTCTGGGGGAGGGCGCGTCGAGTCCAACGGCAACTTCCACGGCGCCCCGGTCGGCTACGTCCTCGACTTCCTCGCCATCGCGGTGGCCGACCTCGCCTCCATCGCCGAGCGGCGCACCGACCGGCTGCTCGACAAGAACCGCAGCCACGGCCTCCCGCCGTTCCTCGCGGACGACCCGGGCGTCGACTCGGGGCTGATGATCGCCCAGTACACGCAGGCCGCGCTGGTCAGCGAGATGAAGCGGCTCGCCGTCCCGGCGTCGGCGGACTCGATCCCGTCCTCCGCGATGCAGGAGGACCACGTCTCCATGGGCTGGTCGGCCGCCCGCAAGCTGCGTACCGCGGTCGACAACCTCACCCGGGTCATCGCCGTGGAGCTGTACGCCGCCACCCGCGCCGTCGAGCTGCGCGAGGGGCTGACCCCGGCGCCGGCGTCCCGGGCGGTCATCAGGGCCGTACGCAAGGCGGGGGTACGGGGCCCCGGACCGGACCGGTTCCTGGCGCCCGACCTGACCGCGGCGGACGCGTTCGTCCGCGAAGGGCGGCTGGTCGCGGCGGCGGAGTCGGTCACCGGGCCGCTTCGGTAGGCGCGGGCGGTCAGCTGTCAGCCAGACGCATCGAGGGGCCCCGCCGCGCACGGCGGGGCCCCGGTCCGTCAGTGGGTCGTCACGCGAGCTTGGCCGCCTGGGCGGCGAGCACGGCCTCCGGCACCTCCGCCGTCTTGCCGAAGCTCACCGTGTAGTACGTGGCGACGGTGCTGCCGACCCGTACCACCTGGGTGGTGGTGGAGGTGCTCTCGCCGTCCGCGGTCAGGTCCACGGAGAACGCGACGGACTCGTCACCGCTCCCTGAGGCCTTCGCGGGGGCGATCTTGGTGATCTTCTGCTGTTCGCCCTGGGCCGCGATGCCGAATCCGCCCGCGCAGGCCTGGACGCCGTCGGAGACGGCCTTCAGGGCCTTCTCGGCGCCGTCGCCCTGGTACGAGGACAGGCCCACGTAGGTCAGTTTGACCTGGAAGGCGTTCTCGATGTCCGCGTCGCTGAGGTCCTCGGGGGACTTGCTCGCGACGGCCGACGCGGTGTCCTGCGTGACGGTGTTGCTCGCGTTCGCGTCCGTCTCGCCGGGCGCCAGAGCGGCCATGGCGTAGGCGAGCGGTGCGCACTCGGCCTTGTCGGTCTTGATCTCGCTCTTGGACTTCAGCAGGGTCTTGTCACCCGAGGTGACCTTGAATCCCTTGATGTCGCCCTGCGTCAGCAGGAGCTTCTCCAACTCGGCCGCGCTGAGCGCCTTGGCGGCCGCTGGCGGCGAGGAGGAGGCCTGGCCCGAGCCCTCGTCCGAGCCCTCGGACGCGTCCTTGCCGTCCGATCCCCCGCCGCATCCAGTGATGAGGGCGAGCGACAGCACGGCCATGGTCGCCGCGGCGCCTGTGCGCGCCCTCGATGATCTCTTCATGGGCGGACTATGAACGAATCGTCAAGAACACGTCAAGCCGCGTTCAAAACCCGAGGCGTTCCCGGCGTACCGAATAGACCACGAAACCGGCGCCCAGCGTGAGGAACATGGTGCCGCCGATGACGTACGGGGTGGTGTCGAAGCTGCCGGTGTCGGCGAGCCGCGTGCCGTCCCCGGTCGTGGAGGAGATCTCGGTGGTGACCCGGGCCTGGGTCGTGACCTGGGAGGTCGTAGTCGCCGAGGGCTCCGTTCTCGCCGGGTGGTCGTCTGTCGCGTTCGCGGACGGGACGAACCACAGGGCGCCCAGCAGGGTCCCCGCGGCGGTGGCGGTCAGCAGTGATCGGCGAGCGGATGACACGGAATATCGATCCCCTTGTGGTGCTGGCGAATTGGCCGTGTGGGGCGATGTTAGTGAAAGGCGCGGGTCACAGGAAAGTCACGGGAGGATTGAGTCGTACTCTCCGGGGATGAGCACTCCAGAGACATCACGTTTTGTACGGCTTCGGGTGGAACTCGTCCTCGAGGTGGACGACACGGGCGCCGTCACCGAGGCCGCGTTGGCGCGGGTTTCCGACGACACCGACATGCCGGCCGAGGAGCGGGCCCACGCCGAGAGCGCTGTGACGCAGGACACCGCGGAGGCCCTCGCGTATCTCGTGGATCCGTTCGACCTGGTCAGGCAGGTGCCCGGGGTGGAGCTGGCGCAGGCGTCCTGGTCCTGCGAGCAGATCGACTACGACCCTGATTCGCCGGACTGGGACCTCGACGAGGATGATGTCGACCTGGACGAGGAAGAAGCAGGGGCGGCGGGCTGAGGGCGACAGCTTGGGAAACTCGTGATCCCGGGCGGCAACCGCCGCCCGGGGTTTCGTCGTCTCAGGGGGCGCACGGACCGAGTTCACACCACCCGCCACGGCGGACGTGGTGTGCCCCACACAGGCGAGGAATGTGGAACGGGATGAACCGGTCGTAGCGTTGAAGGTTGATGAGCGGGGACTCTCGATGAACGGGAACTCCCGTCTTTCGGGATTCGGCAACGATGGAGAAGCGTGTGATGACGGTCGGTAAGCGGCGCAGGGGCCTCACGGTCGCGTCCGCACTGCTCGGCGGAGTGCTGGTGCTCTCGGCGTGTTCCAGCGGCGGCGGCGACGACGCCTCCGCGAGCGACGGCGGGAAGGACACCTCGCAGTCCAAGGTCGACGAGGCGGCGGCCAAGAAAGCCTCCGAGGCGCAGATCACCATCACGCCCAAGGACGGCTCGGACAACGCGTCCATCAACAATTCCGCCGCCGTCACCGTGAGCAAGGGCACGCTCACCGACGTGTCGATGACCACCAACGACGGCGCCAAGGTCAGCGGCCAGATATCCGCGGACAGGACCAGCTGGAAGCCCAGCGGCCAGCTGGAGCGGTCCACCACCTACAAGCTGACGGCCGAGGCGAAGGACTCCGACGGGCGCGTCGCCCACGAGAACGCCTCGTTCACCACGGTCTCGCCGGCCAACAGCTTCATCGGCACCTTCACGCCGGACGACGGCACCACCGTCGGCGTGGGCATGCCCGTGTCGATCAACTTCGACAAGGCGATCACCAACAAGGCGGCCGTCCAGAAGGGCATCACCGTCTCCACCACCAGCGGCCAGGAAGTCGTCTGCCACTGGTTCAACGCCAACCGCATGGACTGCCGGCCCGACGACTACTGGAAGGAGAACTCCACCGTCACGCTGAAGCTCGCGCTCGACGGTGTCGAGGGCGCCTCCGGTGTCTACGGCGTCCAGCAGAAGACGGTCACCTTCAAGATCGGCCGCAACCAGGTCTCGTACGTCGACGCGAAGACCAAGCAGATGAAGATCACGCACAACGGCACGACCATCAAGACCATCCCGATCTCGGCCGGTTCGCCCGACAACAAGACGTACGAAGGCATCATGGTGATGTCGGAGAAGTTCAAGGAGACGCGCATGAACGGCGCGACCGTGGGCTTCACCGACGACGACGGCAAGGGCGAGTACGACATCAAGGACGTGCCGCACGCCATCCGCCTCACCAGCTCCGGCACCTTCCTGCACGGCAACTACTGGGGCGCCAAGTCCATCTTCGGCAGCGTGAACACCAGCCACGGCTGTGTGGGCCTGTCGGACACCAAGGGCGCCAACGACCCGAACACACCGGCCGCGTGGATGTACAACCACTCGATCCTCGGTGACGTCGTGGTCGTCCAGAACACCGGCGACAAGACGGTCCAGCCGGACAACGGCCTCAACGGCTGGAACCTCAGCTGGGCCGACTGGAAGGCCGGGTCCGCGGTCTGACGGACCTCTGACCGCTTCTCCCGCCGAACCCCGGCGAGTCCACAGTTTCTCCGATGCCGCCCTCCGGGGCGGCATCGGTGTTTCTCGGCATTTCCCGCCTTCTCATCCTTCTCTTATGTCGGCCTTATGCCTTCATCACGAGCCGTACCTACCTTGCGGCCATGTTCTTCACCTACCTGAGGCGCGAACTGCGCCGCCGCAGAAAAGCGGCCCTCGTCGTCGCCTCCGGACTCGCGCTGGGCATCGCGCTGGTCATCGTGGTCAGCTCCGTGTCCTCGGGCATGGGCAAGGCCCAGGACAAGGTCCTCCAGTCGCTGTACGGGCTGGGCACGGACATGACGGTCACCAAGGCGGCCCAGCCGCAGGCGAGCTCCTCCGACCGGCCCCGCTTCCGGTTCGACGCGCAGGACAACGACTCCGGCGCGGAGCAGAGCACCGACCGGGTGCTGGTCCAGGGCTTCCAGACCCTGTCGGCGTCGACCGTCACCAAGGTCGACGAGCAGAGCGGCGTCTCGGCGGCGGTCGGCGGCCTCAGCCTCCAAGTCATCAAGGTCAGCGGGCAGTTCACCCGCGGCCAGTTCCAGCAGAACGGCGAGGGTGGCAGCCGGCAGGGCGGCGCGGGCGGCGGCAACGGGCAGCCGCAGGGCGAAGTGCGGGGCGGCGGCGCGAACTTCGACGTCAACAACTACTCCGTCTACGGCACCGACGTCACCAAGCCGGCCCTCGGTCCGCTGACCTCCTCCAAAATCACCAGCGGTCGGACGTTCACGTCGTCGGAGACCAACGCCAAGGTCGCCGTCGTCGACTCCGCGTACGCCAAGGAGAAGAAGCTCAAGACCGGCTCGACGGTCACCATCAAGAGCGTCAAGTACAAGGTCATCGGCATCGCGACCGCGGACAGCGGTGACGCGGCGGCCAACGTCTACATCCCGCTCACGCAGGCGCAGACCCTCAGCGACTCGAAGAACAAGGTCACCACGATCTACGTCCAGGCGACCGACTCGCAGAAGATCGACACCGTCAAGTCCGAGATCCAGAAGAACATCTCGGGTACGACGGTGACGACCTCGGCGGACCTCGCGGACACGGTCTCCGGCTCCCTGTCGACGGCGTCCTCCCTCGCGACCAGCGTGGGCAAGTGGCTGTCGATCGCGGTCCTCATCGCCGCGTTCCTGGTCGCCGGACTGCTGACGTCCTCGGCGGTGTCGCGGCGGGTGCGGGAGTTCGGCACCCTGAAGGCGCTGGGCTGGAAGTCGGGACGGGTGACCCGGCAGGTCGTCGGTGAGGCGATGGTCAACGGTCTGCTGGGCGGCGTACTGGGCATCGCCGTCGGCCTCGCCGGCGCGTACGCGGTGACGGCCATCAGTCCGACGCTGCAGGCTCAGTTGGGCGGCGGCGGAGGCGGAGGCGGCCTGGGTGGCGGCGGCTTCGGCGGCCCCGGCCGTCAGGCGGCGGCCAAGACCCTCGACGTGGCCCTGACGGCACCGGTGAGCGTGACGACGGTGGCGATCGCGGTGGGCCTGGCGGTGGCGGGCGGCCTGATCGCGGGCGCGTTCGGCGGCTGGCGAGCGTCGAGGCTGCGCCCGGCGGACGCACTGCGCCGCGTCGAGTAGCCGGCGTCAGTTCCGTACCACCCACCCCCTCCCCGAGCCCAGGAGTCACCCATGTACGAACTGAAGGCCGTCACCAAGCGCTACACCCGAGGCAAGGAAACCGTGGACGCCCTGGCGGGCGTGGACCTGACCATCCCCGACGGCGACCGTCTGGTCATCCAGGGACCCACCGGCGGCGGCAAGTCCACCCTCCTCCAGATGCTCGGCGGACTGGACCGGCCGACCTCCGGCGAAGTCGTCCTGGACGGCACGGACATGGCCAAGCTGTCGGAGGCCAGGCTGACGAGGGTACGCAGCGAGAACATCGGCTTCGTCTTCCAGAGCTTCAACCTCATCCCCACGCTCACCGCGCAGGAGAACGTCGAGACCGCCCTCGTACCTCTCGGCGTGAAGACGAGGGAACGACGCGAGCGGGCCGCCGAGGCGCTGAGGTCGGTCGGGCTGGGGGAGCGGCTCGGACATCTGCCCGGCGAGATGTCCGGCGGGCAGCAGCAGCGCGTCGCCATCGCCCGCGCCCTGGTCAAGCAGCCGAAGGTGCTGCTCGCCGACGAACCCACCGGAAACCTCGACGAGTCGATGCGGGACGAGATCATGGACGTCCTCGAACGCATGTGGAAGGAGCTGGGGTTGACCTTCATCATGGTGACCCACGACTCGTCGCTCGCGAAGAAGGCCCCGCGGGTGGCGACCATCCGCAAGGGGAGGATCACGGTGAAGGAGAACGCCGTTTCGTAGGACGGCCGTTCACCGGGCGCGTTTCATGTGGCCGGAGAATTTCGCTCACCCGGCGATCGTGTAACAGACTCTCCCTGTCGGCTTCCTGTGTATTGAGCTGCCTGATCGCCCCCCGGCATACTTCGTGTTCCGGGGGGTGTGCGCCTATGCGTGCAGATTGCCCCCGCCTGGGTGAATCGGGGAATTCGCCCGGAACGTCTGCAAGGGGGAAACTTGCACAGAAAAGTGAAAAGAGTGTGCGCGGCCTCCGTCGCCACGGCGGCCGCCGTCGCTCTCGCCGCGGGCATGACCAGCCCGGCGTCGGCGAAGCCCGAACAGCGTGCGAGCGGCGCTGCCCAGCTCTCGTCCCATCACCGCATCACCCTCATCACGGGTGACCGGGTCTCCGTCGACTCCAAGGGCCGTGTGGTCGCCCTGGACCGGGCGGCGGGCCGCGAGCACATACCCGTCCAGATCCGCAAGGCCGACGGGCACACGCTCGTCATCCCGGCCGACGCGGCCCGGCTGGTCGCCACCGGCAAGCTCGACCAGCGGCTCTTCGACATCACCGAACTCGACAAGGCGGCGACCCGCGCCTCGCAGCGAAACGGCCTGAAGGTCATCGTCGGCTACCGGGGAGCCGCGACCGCGACCAAGGCCGAGGTCCGGGACGCGGGCACCCTGCGCCGCACCCTGAAGTCCCTGAACGCGGACGCCGTGCAGACCTCGCACGAGGACGCGCCCGAGCTGTGGGACGCGGTCACCAACGGCGACAAGGCGGCCTCCGGTGTCGCGCACGTCTGGCTCGACGGGGTCCGCAGGGCCACCCTCGACAAGTCCGTGCCGCAGATCGGCGCCCCCAAGGCGTGGGCGGCCGGATACACCGGCAAGGGCGTCAAGATCGCCGTCCTGGACACGGGCGTCGACGCGACCCACCCGGACCTGAAGAACCAGGTCATCGCGGCCGAGAACTTCTCGACGTCCACCAACGACAAGGACCACGTCGGCCACGGCACGCACGTCGCCTCCATCGTGGCGGGCACCGGCGCCAAGTCGGGCGGCAAGTACAAGGGTGTGGCGCCCGGCGCGTCGATCCTCGCCGGCAAGGTCCTCGACGACACCGGCTCCGGCGAGGACTCCAACATCCTCGCCGGCATGGAGTGGGCGGCCGAGCAGGGCGCCGACATCGTCAACCTCAGCCTCGGCGGCACGGACACCCCGGAGGTGGACCCGCTGGAGGCGGCGGTCAACAAGCTGTCCGCCGAGAAGGGCGTCCTGTTCGCGATCGCGGCCGGCAACTCCGGCCCGGAGTCGGTCGGTTCGCCGGGCAGCGCGGACGCCGCGATCACCGTCGGCGCCGTCGACGACAAGGACAAACTCGCCGAGTTCTCCTCGACCGGCCCGCGGCTCGGCGACGGCGCGATCAAGCCGGACGTCACCGCGCCGGGCGTGGACATCACGGCCGCGGCCGCCAAGGGCAGCCTCATCGACCAGGAGGTCGGCGAGAAGCCGGCCGGCTACCTGACCATCTCGGGCACGTCGATGGCGACCCCGCATGTGGCGGGCGCCGCGGCGATCCTGAAGCAGGAACACCCGGACTGGAAGTACGCCGAACTGAAGGGCGCGCTGACCGCGTCCGCCAAGGGCGGCAAGTACACCCCGTTCCAGCAGGGTTCGGGCCGGATCCAGGTGGACAAGGCCGTCAAGCAGACCGTGATCGCCGACCCGGTGTCGGTGAGCTTCGGAGTGCAGGAGTGGCCGCACACCGACGACAAGCCCGACACCAAGCAGCTGACGTACCGCAACCTCGGCAAGCAGGACGTCACGCTGACCCTCTCGGCGACCGCCACCAACCCCAAGGGGCAGGCGGCTCCGGCGGGCTTCTTCAAGCTCGCCGCGACCAAGGTGACCGTCCCGGCGGGCAAGCAGGCGTCCGTCGGCTTCACCGTCAACACCAAGCTGGGTGGCACGCTCGACGGCACCTACTCCGCGTACGTGACGGCGACGGGCGGCGGGCAGAGCGTCCGTACGGCCGCCGCCGTACAGCGTGAGGTGCAGTCGTACAGCGTCACCGTCAAGCACATCGGCCGGGACGGGAAGCCGACGGACGGCTACAACACGGCGGCCCTCGGCTACGCGGGCCTCGGCAACGGCCGGTACTACCAGGTCCCGGTGGCCGCCTCCGGCACCACCACCATGCGGCTGCCCAAGGGCACCTACCTGCTGGACGCCTGGATCGCGAAGGACTTCGTGGCCTTCAAGGACGGCCTCGACTGGCTGGTCCAGCCGAAGCTGAGCGTCACCAAGGACGTCACGGTGACCATCGACGCCCGCAAGGCCAAGGGCGCCGACATCACCGTGCCGGACGCGCAGGCGACCCCGACGTCCGCGGTCAGCAGCTACTTCTACGAGCCGTCCGGCATCGGCGTCGGCGTCGCCCTCGACACCTTCGCCAACCTGCGCATGGCCCACCTCGGCCCGGAGACCGCGACCGGCCTGACGCAGACCTGGAACGGCCAGTGGACCAAGGGCGCGAACGCCGAGTACGACGTGGCCACCACCGCCAAGGTCAAGCAGATCCAGGGCAGGAAGGTCCGCCACTTCAAGGCGGGCGAGCTCGCCACCGTGAAGAACAACCTGGGTGCCTCCGCCGTCGGCAAGACCGGCGGGCTGGTCAGCTGGGGCCTGTTCCCCGACGACATGGTCCTCGGCTCCCCGGTGGAGCAGAAGCTGCCGGGCGCGCGCACGCTGTACCTCTCGACGTCCGACAAGATCCAGTGGATCCTCGACTTCGAGCAGTACGGCGGCAAGGACGCGGACGGCTTCCCGGTCCCGGACGCGTTCTACACGCTGGGCAACCCGCAGACCTTCAAGGGGGGCCAGAAGTACACGAAGACCTTCAACACGGCGGTCTTCGGCCCCCACCTGAACACCGACTACGGGCTCTTCCGCGAGGGCAACGACGTCTACGGGTTCGTCCCGCTGTTCGCCGACGGTGCCGGGCACGCCGGTTCGTCGGACTTCACCGCGGTCGCCACCTCGCTGTACCGCAACGGCAGCAAGGTCGGCACCAACGCCGACCCGCTGTTCGGCGAGGGGAGCTTCAAGGTCCCGGCCGGTGACGCGGAGTACAAGCTGACCACCTCGGTGAAGCGCAGCGTCAAGGTCGCGGCCGCCTCCACCCGGATCGACGCGAGCTGGACCTTCCGCTCCAAGAAGCCGGCCGGCCGGGACGCGGTGAAGCTGCCGGCCTCCATGGTCCGCTTCAACGCGAAGACGGGCCTGGACAGCAGGGTCGAGGCCGACAAGAAGGTGACGTTCCCGGTCACCGTCGAGGGCGCGGCCAAGGGCTCCAACCTCAAGTCCCTGTCGGTGTACGTGTCGTACGACTACGGCCAGACCTGGAAGAAGCTGGACGTCAAGAACGGCAAGATCACCGTGAAGAACCCGGCGAAGGGGAAGGCCATCTCCTTCCACGCGAAGATCGCCGACAAGAAGGGCAACAAGTCGACGATCTCGATCTACAACGCGTACTACGGGAAGTAGGCGAGCCAGTCGTACGACGCCGACCAGGCCGTCGTACGACGTCGAGTAGGCCGTGAGCGAAAGGCCCGCGGGAGGCACAGCCTCCCGCGGGCCTTTCGTGTTTGTGTGGGCGCATGACGACTCAGACGGTGGAGTACATCCGGTACCGCATCCCCGAAGAGCAGTCGGCGGAGTTCCTGTCCGCCTACTCCCGCGCCGCGGCCCAGCTGTCGGCGGCCCCGCAGTGCGTCGACTACGAACTGGCACGTTGCGAGGAGGACTTCGAGCACTACATCCTGCGCATCACGTGGACCTCGACCAAGGACCACGTCGAAGGCTTCCGCACGTCCGAGCTGTTCCCCGACTTCCTCGCCGAGATCCGCCCGTACATCCCGAGCATCGAGGAGATGCGCCACTACAAACCGACCACGGTCCGCGGCACCGGCTCCGCCGTCCCCACCCTCTACGAGTGGGCGGGCGGCGCGGAGGCCTTCGCCCGGCTGACGTCGGTCTTCTACGACAAGGTCCTGCGGGACGACCTGCTGGCGCCGGTGTTCGAGGGACTCGCCCCCGAGCACGCCCAGCACGTCGCCCTGTGGCTCGCAGAGGTCTTCGGCGGCCCGCCCGGCTACTCCGAGACCCAGGGCGGCCACGGCCACATGGTGGCCAAGCACATGGGCCGGGGCATCACCGAGGCCCAGCGCCGCCGCTGGGTCAACCTGATCCAGGACGCGGCGGACGAGGCGGGGCTCCCCACCGACGCCGAGTTCCGCTCCGCCTTCCTCGCCTACGTGGAGTGGGGCACGCGGCTGGCGGTCCACTTCTCCGGCCCGGACGCGAAGCCTCCGGCGGAGCAGCCGGTGCCGCGGTGGCACTGGGGGGCGGCCCCGCCGTACCAGGGCTGAGCACCGTCGGGTCGCCGCACCCTGACATCTCACAGGATGTACCCGCCCGCGTTCGATGCCAGGGTCAGGGTTCGTCGGCAGTACAGCCCGTGGGCCACCCGGCCCCCGGACTGTCCGGCCCACGAGCCATCGAACCCATCGGCAGTCCGACGGAGGATCCATGCAGACGTCTCGATTCCTCAGGTCCCGGGCCCGGTCCGCGTCCGTCGCGGGAGCGGCCGCGGTCCTGCTCGCCGGCGCCGGCGTGCTCGCCGCCTCGCCCGCCCAGGCCGCCCCGCGCCCCTGCCCCGGCGCCGGCCCGGGCGACCCGGCCCGCTGCGCCCAGGTCATCGGCATCGACCCGGGCTCGGCCCTGGTGATGCGCACCGCACCCCGCTACGGCGCCGACGCCGTGGCCCGGTACGGCAACGGCCAGTGGCTGGAGGTCGAGTGCTGGACCACCGGCGACCCGGACGCGGACGGCCACGGCTACCGGTACTGGATGCGCGTCTCCACGGCCGGCGCGTGGGGCTACGTCAACGACTGGTACCTGGACACCGGCGGCCCGGGCACCTGGAAGCCGATCCTGCCGCAGTGCTGAACGGCAGGCCGGGCGCGGTGACGGCGCCGTCAGGCCGACGGCGCCGGCCTCCCCGTACCCGCCCGTGTCGCGTCCGTGCCCCAGCTGGCCAGCAGCCGCAGCGCCTCCGCGGACGGCGAGCCCGGTTCCGCGTGGTACGTGATCAGCGACTGCTCCTGGTCCCCGATCATGCTGAACGACTCGAAGTTGAGGTCGAGGTCGCCGACGAGCGGATGCCGCAGCCGCTTGATCCCGTAGCTCTTCTCCTTGACGTCGTGGGTGGCCCACAGCCGCCGGAACTCCTCGCTCTTCACGGAGAGCTCGCCCACCAGCGCGGACAGCCGCGGATCGTCCGGATGGCAGCCGGCGTCCATGCGCAGCGCGCAGACGATGTCGATCGCCTTCTGCTCCCAGTCCACGAACAGATCGCGGTACTCGGGCCGCAGGAACACCAGCCGTGCCCAGTTCCGCTCCGCGGGCGACAGCTCTCCCCAGTCGCCGAAGACCGCCGCGGCCATCCGGTTCCAGGCCAGGATGTCCGAGCGCCGCCCCACCGCGTACGCCGGAACACCGTCCATCGAGTCCAGCAGGGTCCGCAGTGCGCCCCGCACCTGCTGGGTACGGGCGGCCGGCTTCTTCTTGTGCTGCTTGGGCTTGGCCAGATGCGTGAGGTGGGCGTGCTCGGCGTCGGTCAGCCGCAGCGCGCGGGCGATGGAGTCGAGGACCTCCGCCGACACGTTGCGCCCGTTGCCCTGCTCCAGACGTGTGTAGTACGCCACAGAGACCCCGGCCAGTTGCGCCAGCTCCTCGCGGCGCAACCCCGGCACCCGCCGCCGTCCGAAGTCCGGCAGCCCCAGCTCCTCCGGCTTCAGCCGGGCCCGCCGGGTACGCAGGAACTCGCTGAGCTCGGCACGCCGGTCCAGCGCGCCGCCGGCAGGCTCCGGTACCGATTCGGGGTGTTCGTCCATGCCTCAAGTATTCACGGTCGTACGCACAGCAGCCTGACCCCGCCAGTGGTAGGCACAGCAGACGTACGCAAAGCCGTGGTCTGGGTGAAAACCGAACCATCGGGCAGGCTGGACGCGTGCCCGGTCGGAAGAAGGCAGCCGGGCGCGCTACCCCCGCTAGGAGAACCACGGCATGACCACTGTTGCTGCGTACGCCGCACCCGCCGCCAAGGCGCCCCTGGAGCGCACCACCATCGAGCGGCGCGCGGTCCGCGAGTTCGATGTGCTGATCGACATCAAGTTCGCGGGAATCTGTCACTCCGACATCCACCAGGCCCAGGAGGGCTGGGGTGAGGCGATCTTCCCGATGGTCCCCGGCCACGAGATCGCCGGCGTCGTCTCCGAGGTCGGACCCGGTGTCACCAAGTTCAAGGTCGGAGACCGCGTGGGCGTCGGCTGCATGGTCGACTCCTGCCGCGAGTGCGACAACTGCAAGGCCGGCCTGGAGCAGTACTGCGTCAAGGGCAACGTTCCCACGTACAACGGCATCGGCAAGGACGGCGAGCCGACCTACGGCGGCTACTCGGAGAAGGTCGTCGTCGACGAGAACTACGTCGTCCGCATCCCCGAGGGCATCTCCCTCGACGTCGCCGCGCCGCTGCTGTGCGCCGGCATCACCCTGTACTCCCCGCTCAAGCGCTGGGGCGCCGGCCCCGGCAAGAAGGTCGCGATCGTCGGCCTGGGCGGCCTCGGCCACATGGGCGTGAAGATCGCCCACGCGCTCGGCGCCGAGGTGACCGTGCTCTCGCAGTCCCTGCGCAAGAAGGACGACGGTCTGAAGCTGGGCGCCGACCACTACTACGCCACCAGCGACGAGAACACCTTCAAGGAGCTGGCCGGCACGTTCGATCTGATCGTGTCGACGGTGTCGGCCCCGCTGGACTTCAACGCGTACCTGACGCTGCTGAAGACGGAGGGCGCGCTGGTGAACGTGGGCGCCCCCGAGGAGCCGATCTCCCTCAACCTCTTCTCGGTGATCGGCGGCGGCAAGACCCTCGCCGGTTCCATGATCGGCGGCATCGCGGAGACCCAGGAGATGCTGGACTTCTGCGCCGAGCACAGCCTCGGCGCGGAGATCGAACTGATCGCCGCCTCCGAGATCAACGAGGCGTACGAGCGGGTGCAGAGCAGCGACGTGCGGTACCGGTTCGTGATCGACACGGCGACGATCTGAGCGTCCGCTCCGACGGACACGGCGACGACCTGAGCGTCCGCCGACACGCTGACGGGCCCCGGCGGGTCACCGCCGGGGCCCGGCTGTGGGCGCGTGCGGATCCGATGCCGTCCGTGCCGCACTTTCCCGTTTTCCAGAAGCTCGTCACCGTGCTCGATCGCCCAGCGTCCGAGCGCCGTCAACGGTCCCTCGACCCGGTTCCGCCCCAAGTTGGCGGTTCTCGGCGACCGCGAGACACGAGCCGGTCAGCGGGAACGGTCCGCCGTCTGGCGTGACCACGGTGGCTTTCCACGCTCCGCCCGGCCGCACATCCATCTCGACGGAGCCGGGTGCGGCGCAGGCCCACTGGGCGTACTGCTCGGGGGTGGTCCATGAGACGAAGCATGAGCACCGAGCAGACCACCCCTGCCGACGGCTTCTCCTACAGGCTGACCCGAACGCTCGACGCCCCCGCGGTGGACGTGTGGCGGGCCGCGGGGTGAAGCGGCGCGTCATCCTTGGAGGCCGGCAAGGAGTTCGTCCCCAAGGGAGCATGGGCGTTCCTGGGGCAACAGGCGGGCGGCGGAGTCCAGGTCACCGGCGCTGACCAGGGCATGGATCTCGTGGGCGAGCGGGGTCACGTCGGAGATGGAGACCGTCCACTCGTCCGCGTAGCGTCGTACGGCCTCACCGGACAGACCGAGCTGCAAGGAGCGGTACGGCAGGGGCCGCAGGCGCAGGTCGCGTTCGGGATCCCACTGAACACGCGTGGGCGCACGCTTGAGCTGACGCTGCCAGGTGGCGCGGTCGCGGTGCACCCCGCGAACGTAACTCGACAGACATGCCTGTCGCAGCGCCCATTCGAAGCCGTCGCGGGTGATCTCGACAGCGAGTACGGTCTCCTGCCCTGCCTTGGTGCCCCAGCCACAGCGGTACATCATCCACAGGAAGGACGGCTTGATCCACGTCATCCGGTCCCGCTTCCATGGGACGGGAAAACGGCCGTCGCGGACGGCGGGCAGGCCGATTTCCGGGGCGTACGCTTGGTAGACGGTGATCGTGGATTCCGATTGGACCGCGCGAATCCGGCGGTGCGGTTCTTCCATGGCGTACAGCGTGGCGCCGGCCGGGTGCGGTCGGCCACTGATTTCCGCCGCCGTTCACTGCGTCGACGAGCCGGCCGGCGCACCGTGTGAGTTGCCGGCGCCACGGTCGTCCTCCTGCGGAATCGCTTGGCACCCTCGCGCGTTGTGGAGGGTTGCCATCGGATGCCGGTGTGTTCGAGCCGAACAGTCCGAGTGACCGAACTGACAGAGAGTGGAGGGGCCGCAATGGCTGTGCAGACGCAGAGGGCCGTACTGGCGGGCGGATGCTTCTGGGGGATGCAGGACCTGATCCGTCGGCTCCCGGGCGTGACGGGGACCCGGGTCGGATACACCGGGGGCGACGTGCCGAACGCGACGTACCGCAACCATGGCACGCACGCGGAGGCCATTGAGATCCTTTTCGACCCCGAGAAGACCGATTTCCGCGCGATCCTGGAGTTCTTCTTCCAGATCCACGACCCGAGCACCAAGAACCGCCAGGGCAACGACATCGGCCTCAGCTACCGCTCGGCGATCTACTACGTGGATGACGAGCAGAAGCGGATCGCCGAGGACACGATCGCGGACGTGGACGCCTCCGGACTGTGGCCGGGCAAGGTTGTCACCGAGGTCGAGCCGGTCGGCCCCTTCTGGGAGGCCGAGCCCGAGCACCAGGACTACCTGGAGCGGTACCCGGACGGCTACACCTGCCACTTCCCGCGCCCGGGATGGCGGCTGCCCGCCCGCGCGGAGGGCTGACCGAGAGGCGGCCCGGTGCAAGGCGGAGGCTGACCGACCGAGGCCTCGCGGCCGGGCCGTCCAGCACTGCGGCCGGGGCAGGGGCGCGACCGGGGAACGGGCGAGGCCGGGAGCGCGCTCAGCGGGGCAGCGTCGCCGGGTTGCCGCCGTTCGCCTCGTAGCCCGCGACCGCCAGGGCCCGGTACACCGCGAACTCCGCGGCCGGGTCGGCGGACAGCGTCCAGGGCAGGGCGCCGACATGGCCGTCGATGTGTATGAGCTGGTTCATCGCCTCGGCCCAGCGTTCGCAGCGGACGAGGAAGAAGACCAGGAGGTGGCGGACGTGCGCCAGCATCGGGTCGTCGGGCCGGGAGGAGTGCACGGCGTGCAGGGCGCCGTGGATCGCCTTGGTCACCACCTCGCTCTGGTAGAAACCGCTGACCAGGTTCACCTCGGGCAGGTGCTCGAAGACCGCGAAGAGCGGCAGGGCGGCCAGCAGCGAACCCCGGGGGGCGCGGGCGGCCGCCGCCTCGGCGAAGCTGTACGCCAGTGCACGCGAACCGTGCCACTTCTCGCACCAGTAGTGCAGCGCGGCCAGATGCGCCCCCATGTGGTGCGGGGCGCGGTCCAGGATCTTCAGCCAGAGCTGCTCGAACTCCGGCCGGGGATACGCCAGTCCGCGCGCCACGGACAGCTCGATGATGTACGGGATCGGGTCGCCCGGCGCCAGCAGTGCCGCGTCGCCGCAGGCCGCCCGCGCCTCCTCCATGATGATCCGGAACTCGTCCGTGCCGGGCGTCGACGTCCGCCACGCCTGCTGGACCAGGAACTCCGCGTGCACAGCCGCGCCGCCCGCGTCCTTGGGCGCCTCGGCCCGCCACACCCTGAGCCACTGCCCGCCCGGCGTCTCGCTGACCCCGCCGGGCCGCTGCCGCAGCTCCAGCGAAGCGGCGCCCGCGAAGGCCTGCACACGCTGCCAGCGCAGCTCGCCCTCGCTCTCCGTGCCCGCGAGGAGCTGCGCCGCCGCGTGATGGTCCTGCGTGCGCTGCACCAGGTCCAGGACGTCCAGCAGGTCCTGGTCGGGGCCTGGCATCCGGATGTCCAGCTCCTCCTGCTGCACGAATCCGTAGTCCGCCGGGTCCGCGGCGTCCGGGTGTCCCGGATGGACCTGCTCGATCATGCCGCGGCCGCGCCGCATGAAGGGGAGCAGCACGAAGCCGAGCAGGACCAGCGCCATCAGGACCCAGAGGATTTCCATGTCTCAAGGGTTCCAGACGCCTGTGACAATTGGCCAATGCGGTCCCGCGGCCTGTGGACAACTTCCGCCGATCCCGCCGCTGACCCCTGCCGATCCCGCCGCTGACCGCCGCCGACGCGGTCGCCGGCCTCCGCCGACGCGGCCGACGATCCCCCGCCGAGGCCGCTGGACCCACTCGCCGTCCGTCATCGGCCGCGTCGGCGCACTACCCTCGGTGCCCATGAGCGACAGGCACATCAGTCAGCACTTCGAGACCCTCGCGATCCACGCGGGCAACACCGCGGATCCCCTCACCGGCGCGGTCGTCCCGCCGATCTACCAGGTCTCGACCTACAAGCAGGACGGCGTCGGCGGCCTGCGCGGCGGCTACGAGTACAGCCGCAGCGCCAACCCGACGCGCACCGCCCTGGAGGACAACCTCGCCGCCCTGGAGGGCGGCCGCCGGGGCCTCGCGTTCGCGTCCGGACTGGCGGCCGAGGACTGCCTGTTGCGTACGCTGCTCAGCCCCGGCGACCACGTCGTCATCCCCAACGACGCCTACGGCGGTACCTTCCGCCTCTTCGCCAAGGTCGTCTCCCGGTGGGGCGTGGAGTGGTCGGTCGCCGACTCCAGCGACCCGGCCGCCGTGCGCGCCGCGATCACGCCGAAGACCAAGGCCGTGTGGGTGGAGACCCCCTCCAACCCGCTGCTCGGCATCACCGACATCGCCGCCCTCGCCCAGGTCGCCCACGACGCGGGCGCCCGGCTCGTCGTCGACAACACGTTCGCCACGCCGTATCTGCAGCAGCCGCTGTCGCTCGGCGCGGACGTCGTCGTGCACTCGCTGACCAAGTACATGGGCGGACACTCGGACGTCGTCGGCGGCGCCCTGATCGTCAGCGACCCGGAGCTGGGGGAGGAACTGGCGTACCACCAGAACGCGATGGGCGCGGTCGCCGGGCCCTTCGACTCGTGGCTGGTGCTGCGCGGCACGAAGACGCTGTCGGTGCGCATGGACCGGCACAGCGAGAACGCCACCAAGGTCGCCGACATGCTGTCCCGGCACGCGCGCGTGACGACGGTCCTGTACCCCGGTCTGCCGGAACACCCCGGCCACGAGGTCGCCGCGAAGCAGATGCGAGCCTTCGGCGGCATGGTCTCCTTCCGGGTGCAGGGCGGCGAGGAGGCGGCCGTCGAGGTCTGCAACCGCGCCGAGGTGTTCACGCTGGGCGAGTCCCTGGGCGGCGTGGAGTCGCTGATCGAGCACCCCGGACGCATGACGCACGCCTCCGCGGCCGGCTCGGCCCTGGAGGTGCCCGCCGATCTCGTCCGCCTGTCCGTGGGCATCGAGAACGTCGAGGACCTCCTGGAGGACCTGCGCCAGGCGCTCGGCTGAGCCGTCGTACGCCGGGACGACTCAGCCGCTCACCAGTCCGTGAGCGGCGGAGTCGTCTCGGAGGGCGGCACCACCCAGGGCTGCACCGTCAGCGCCCACAGGACGAACGCCACGACCGCCGCGAACAGCAGCAGCCACAGCGCCCGGTGGACGACCCTCCTGCGGCGCAGCATCCGGCCGCCGCGCCGCAGGACGTCCGCGTACAGCTCCGGCGGCACGGACGGCGTCGGCGCCTGCAGGATCCGCCGTACGGCGTCCTCTCGTCGTGGCTGGTTCATCGCGGCCTCATGACGGCACCATCTTCGGGCCGATCGTCGCGGGGGCCGAGCCCCGGGGCGGGTGGAGGAGGTTCGTGACCGCGCGTTCGCAGATCGCGCGGACGCGTTCCTGGGAGAGCCCGAGCAGTGCCGCCGCCTGTTCCTCCGCGACCCCCTCGTAGAGGCGAAGGACCAGGATCAGGCGTTCCTGCGGGCTGAGCCGGGCCAGTGCGCCGGGGCGGGGCGGTCGGGACCGGCCGAGGACGCCGAGGGAGCCGTACTGGTGCCAGGCCCCGCGCGCGAAGCGGGTGGCCAGGTGCTGGCGGGTCCGGTCGTACGGGTCCTCGCCGCGCAGCCGGTCCCAGCACGCGTACGTGTGGGCGAGGGCCGGCGTCAGCAGGTGCCGCGCGCGCGGGTTGTCGTGCGGGTCCTCCGCGGTGAGGAGCGTGGCGGTGTGCAGCAGCCGCCCAGCCGCGCCCGCGACGAACACGTCGAACTCCCGGGCCCGGCGGGCGTCCTGGGCCGTATGCCGTTCTCGCATCGCGCCTCCCGCCTGAGGGAGATCCTGAGGAGGACCGGGCCCGGCCGCGTACCACGACACCGCGTACCGGATCTCGTGCGGAGACCATGTACGGGGATCCCGTACGGGGATCACCTACGGAATGCGGAACCGCGTACGACTGAGGGCCCGGTCTCATCTGAGGCCAGGCAAGGCCCGTCGGTCAAGAGCCGCGCACCGCCGAGCACAGCGGGCAGCTGGGGAACGAGCCCGGCAGCCGCGCGTGGTGCGGGCACGCGCGCGTGGAGGGCCGTTCAGGAGGCCGACGGCGGCTCCGCGCCCGGTAGTCCCTGGGCCGCCATCCGGGAGGACAGCGCGGTGTTGAAGCGCGTGAGGAGCGTGCAGAACGCCTCGCGCTCCTCCGGCGCCCAGTCGTGTGTCAGCTCGGCCATCAACTGACGGCGGGAGGAACGCACTTCCTCAAGACGTGACAGCCCGCGCGGGGACAGCTGAAGCACCACCGCCCGGCCGTCCTCGGGGTGCGAAGTCCGCTTGACGAGCCCGGTGTCGACGAGCGGGGCGACCTGCCGGGTGACCGTCGACGAGTCGATGCCCATGCTCGCGGCGAGCGCCTTGACGCCCATGGGGCCTTCCTTGTCGAGCCGGTTGAGCAGCAGGTACGCGGCCCGGTCCATGGAGTTGCGCACCTGCCCCACCCCGCCGAGGCGGGTCTGTTCGGCACGGCGGGCGAACACCGCCACCTCGTGCTGCAGCGTGTCGAGGAGACCGAGGTCACCGACGGTCGTCATGTCCATCGACATTTCAGGTGTTGTGGGCATGGCCGGGGGCTCACTTCATGAAGGGGGGTGCTGGGTTGGGGGACAGGGTACGCGGCCGGAAGGCAGACCGTACCGGGGCTGTGCAAACCAGTCTCGGACGTTGGTCACAGCGGCGGTTCGCGCGTGTGAACTGCGAGACTTACGTCATGAACTACCGCGAGGCCCAGTCCGTGCAGCCGGTCACGCTCGACGATGTGCGCGGCGCCCAGAAGATGCTCTCGGGCGTGGCGCGAGTGACCGCCATGGAAGGCAGCCGGCACCTGACCCAGCTGGTCGGGGCGCCGGTCCACTTCAAGTGCGAGAACCTGCAGCGGACGGGGTCGTTCAAGCTGCGCGGCGCCTACGTCCGGATCGCCGGGCTGCTGCCCGAGGAGCGGGCCGCCGGCGTCGTCGCGGCCAGCGCGGGCAACCACGCGCAGGGCGTGGCCCTGGCGTCCTCGCTGCTCGGCGTGCGGTCCACGGTGTTCATGCCGAAGGGCGCCCCGCTGCCGAAGATCAGCGCCACGAAGGAGTACGGCGCGGAGGTGCGCCTGCACGGCCAGGTGGTCGACGAGACGCTGGCCGCCGCGCAGGAGTACGCGGCCGAGACGGGCGCGGTGTTCATCCACCCCTTCGACCACCCCGACGTCATCGCGGGCCAGGGCACGGTCGGCCTGGAGATCCTGGAGCAGTGCCCGGAGGTGCGCACGATCGTCGTCGGTATCGGCGGGGGAGGGCTCGCGGCGGGCGTCGCGATCGCGGTGAAGGCGCTCAGGCCGGACGTACGGGTCGTGGGCGTGCAGGCGGCGGGCGCGGCCGCGTACCCTCCCTCGCTGACCGCCGGGCGCCCGGTGTCGATCGAGAACCCCGCGACGATGGCCGACGGCATCAAGGTCGGACGGCCCGGCGACGTGCCGTTCGGCATCATCGGCACCCTCGTCGACGAGGTGCGCACGGTGACGGAGGACGAGCTGTCCGCCGCGCTGCTGCTGTGCCTGGAGCGGGCCAAGCTGGTGGTCGAACCGGCCGGGGCCAGTCCGGTCGCGGCGCTCATGAGCGACCCCGGCTCCATCGAGGGACCGGTCGTCGCCCTGCTGTCCGGCGGGAACGTCGACCCGCTGCTGCTCCAGCGCATCCTGCGGCACGGCATGGCCGCGCAGGGCCGTTACCTGGCCGTACGGCTCAGGCTGACGGACCGGCCGGGCGCCCTCGCGACGCTTCTGGGGGTGTTGTCAGTGGTGGACGCTAATGTCCTCGATGTGAGCCACGTACGGACCGACCCACGGCTCGGACTCACGGAGGCGGAGGTCGAACTGCATCTGGAGACGAAGGGGCCGACGCACTGCGCCGAGGTCGGCCGAGCCCTGCGCCAAGCGGGCTACACGGTCATCGACTGAGGCTTCTCGCTCGCAGAACCCCAGGTCAAGCACCATCTGAGGTCCTTTCGTCACTCGGTCGGGCATATCCATTGAGGCACGCGATACATCGCGTTATGGTGTGTGTCGCGAGGCGGTCCTCCTCATTCGCGAGGCGGGGCAAACCGCGCAAATCAAGGCATTCCCAAGAATTTCCGAAGACGTGGAGACTCATATGCCAGGCGCCATCTATGCCGAAGGCCTGGTCAAGACCTTCGGTGACGTAAGGGCTCTGGACGGCGTCGACCTCGACGTCCCCGAGGGCACGGTCCTCGGCCTGCTCGGACCGAACGGCGCGGGCAAGACGACGGCCGTCCGCTGCCTGACCACCCTTCTGCGCCCCGACAGCGGCAGGGCCGTCGTCGCCGGCCTCGACGTGCTCAAGCAGCCGAACGAGGTGCGGCGCTCGATCGGCCTGTCCGGCCAGTTCGCCGCGGTCGACGAATACCTGACCGGCCGCGAGAACCTCCAGATGGTCGGCCAGCTCTACCAGATGAAGGCCAAGGCGGCGAAGGTCCGGGCCGGTGAGCTGCTCGACCAGTTCCACCTCGCCGACGCCGCCGACCGGACCGCGAAGACCTACTCCGGTGGCATGCGCCGCCGACTCGACCTGGCCGCGGCACTCGTCGTCTCCCCGCCCGTGATGTTCATGGACGAACCGACGACGGGCCTCGACCCGCGCAACCGCCAGCAGCTGTGGGAGGTCATCAAACAGCTGGTCTCCGGCGGTACGACGCTGCTGCTGACCACCCAGTACCTGGAGGAGGCCGATCACCTCGCCCACGACATCGCCGTGGTCGACCAGGGCCGGGTCATCGCCCGCGGCACCTCCGACCAGCTCAAGGCCCGCACCGGCGGCGAGCGCGTCGAGGTCGTGGTGCACGAGCGGGAGCACATCGCGACCGCAGCGGAGGTGCTGCGCGGCTTCGGCAAGGGCGACACCGCCGTCGAGGAGCACATGCGCAAGATCACCGTGCCCGTCGCGGGCGGCGCGAAGCTCCTCGCCGAGGTCATCCGGGAACTGGACGTCCGCGGCATCGAGATCGACGACATCGGCCTGCGCCGCCCCACCCTGGACGACGTCTTCCTCTCCCTGACGGGCCACGCGGCCGAGTCCAAGGACGAGGAGAACGGCTCGGCGGCGGACACCCGGCAGAAGGTCCAGCAGCAGGCGCACCAGCAGGTCCAGCAGAAGAAGGAGGCCTCCGAGTGAGCGCCGTCACCGACACCGCGCGGATCGCGGCACCCGGCAATCCCCTCGGCCAGTCCGTGCGTGACTCCCTGGTCGTCGCCCGGCGGAACCTGATCCGCATGCGCCGGATTCCCGAGATGCTCATTTTCGGGCTGATCCAGCCGATCATGTTCGTGGTGCTGTTCACCTACGTGTTCGGCGGCTCGATCCAGGTCGGCTCGTCCAGTTCCACTCAGGCCTACCGCGAGTTCCTGATGGCCGGCATCTTCGCCCAGACCGTCACGTTCGCCACGGCGGGCGCAGGCGCGGGCATCGCCGACGACATGCACAAGGGACTCATCGACCGCTTCCGCTCACTGCCCATGGCACGGGGCGCGGTCCTGACCGGGCGCACCCTCGCCGATCTGGTGCAGACGGCGCTGACCCTGCTCGTCCTGGCGGTCGTCGCCGTGCTGGTGGGCTGGCGCACGCATGAGAACTTCGGCAAGGTGCTCGCCGGATTCGGCCTGCTCCTGCTGCTCGGGTACGCGTTCTCGTGGATCGGCGCGCTCATCGGCCTGTCCGTGCGCACCCCTGAAGCGGCGACCTCGGGCGGGCTGATCTGGCTGTTTCCGCTGACGTTCATTTCCAACGCGTTCGTGGACGCGAACCAGATGCCGACGTTCCTGCGGCACATCGCGGAGTGGAACCCCTTCAGTGCCACCGTGCAGGCGTGCCGAGAACTGTTCGGCAACCTTCCCCCGGGCTTCAGGACACCCGACGCCTGGCCCATGCAGCACCCGGTGTGGGCCTCGCTGATCTGGTCGGTCCTGATCGTCCTCCTGTTCAGGACCCTGGCCGTGCGCAAGTACCGCTCGGCGACAGCATGACGATGCCCCCGGCGTCAGCGAGACGCCGGGGGCCCGTCGAAGCCGGGGCGACCGGGATCAGCCGCTGTACGGCTCGGCCTTCAGGATCTTCACCGTGGCCTTCCTGCCGTTCGGCAGCTCGTACTCCGCGTCGTCGCCGACCTTGTTGCCGATCACGCCGGAGCCCAGGGGGGACTGCGGCGAGTAGGTCTCGATGTCGGAGCTCGCGTACTCGCGTGAGGCGAGCAGGAAGGTCAGCGTGTCGTCCTCGTCGCCGTCGAACGCGATCGTCACGACCATGCCGGGGGCCACCGCACCGTCCGCCGAGGCCGGCGCCTCGCCGACCTTGGCGTTCTCCAGGAGCTGGGTCAGCTGGCGGACACGGAGCTCCTGCTTGCCCTGCTCCTCCTTGGCCGCGTGGTACCCGCCGTTCTCGCGCAGGTCCCCCTCCTCGCGCGCGGCGGCGATCTTGGTGGCGATCTCCGTGCGCGCAGGACCAGACAGGTACTCCAGCTCGGCCTTGAGCTGGTTGTACGCCTCCTGGGTAAGCCAGGTGACGTTCTCGCTGGTCTGGGTCACAGGTGCTCCTCGTAGGTACTGGGAATACAAAGCATCGCCCTACCCAGAAGAATGTTCCTTCATGGAAGGGCGAAACCACGAGCCTAACAATTCAGGGACAGAAGGGGGAGGACATAAGCGACCAGAATCACATCGGCGCAGGCCACCGCCCCTGGATTCACGAACGGCCGGGCGCGGACGATCCTCGGTAGGAGCATTCTCGATCGACCTCGGTCGACTCCGATCGCCCCCGGTCGGCTTCGGTCGCCCCGGTCGGCTCAGTCGGCGTGGCAGCCCAGGAGCTCGGCCGTGGTGCCGGGTGACGTCGTGCGGAGCGTGACGACCTTGTCGATACGGGTGGCGTCCCCGGAGAAGCGGAAGTCGGCCCGGCCCACCTCGGCGCCGTTCTCCGCCTGAGAGCGCACGGTGCAGTAACCTCCGGCACCGGCGTCCTTGCGGACCTCCAGATGCACCTGGACCGCGTCCTTGCCGGCGTCGAACGCGATCACCTCGGCGCTGATCTTGTTCTCGCCGACATAGTGATACGCGAAGTAGCCGACGAGGGCGAGCAGCAGAGCCGCGAGGACGGCGCCGGCGATCTTGAGCTTGTGATCGGCGCGCTCGTCCGAGGAGCGGCCGTAGCGACCCTCCGGCGGTCGCGTACGCACCGTACTCATGATCGTCCTCTCGGCAGAAGCGGGACCAATCTCACGGAAGAGAGCCTCCGGAACGGACCCCGGAACAATTCGCCTCCCGATTCGGTCACTATAGAAGCCGCCGATCGCCCCGGTTCACGCGGGCGCCGACTACAAGGATTGAGTCTTGACTGACCAGCTGCGACTGATGGCCGTGCACGCCCACCCCGACGACGAGTCGAGCAAGGGCGCGGCCACCATGGCGAAGTACGTGTCCGAGGGGGTGGACGTGCTCGTCGTGACCTGCACGGGCGGAGAGCGCGGATCCATCCTCAATCCGAAACTGCAGGGTGACGCGTACATCGAGGAGCACATCCACGAGGTACGCAAGAAGGAGATGGACGAGGCCCGCGAGATCCTGGGCGTCAAGCAGGAGTGGCTCGGCTTCGTCGACTCCGGCCTGCCCGAGGGCGACCCCCTGCCGCCACTGCCGGAGGGCTGCTTCGCCCTGGAGGACGTCGACAAGGCGGCCGGCGAGCTGGTGAGGAAGATCCGATCGTTCCGCCCGCAGGTGATCACCACCTACGACGAGAACGGCGGCTACCCGCACCCCGACCACATCATGACCCACAAGATCTCGATGGTGGCGTTCGAGGGCGCGGCGGACACCGAGAAGTACCCGCAGGAGGAGTTCGGTCCGGCGTACCAGCCGCGGAAGCTCTACTACAACCAGGGCTTCAACCGCCCCCGCACCGAGGCGCTGCACCAGGCGATGCTCGACCGGGGCCTGGAGTCGCCCTACGCGGAGTGGCTCAAGCGCTGGGACGAGTTCGGCGGCAAGGAACGCACGCTGACCACGCACATCCCGTGCGCCGACTTCTTCGAGATCCGTGACAAGGCACTGATCGCGCACGCCACGCAGATCGACCCCGACGGCGGCTGGTTCCGCGTGCCGATGGAGCTCCAGAAGAAGGTCTGGCCGACGGAGGAGTACGAGCTCGCGAAGTCCCTCGTCGATACCTCCCTCCCCGAGGACGACCTCTTTGCGGGCATCCGCGACAATGCCTGACATGAGCGCAAGCGCAAGCCTGGCAATGACGCACCTCGCGACCCTCGCCAAGGAGGTCGACGAGGACAAGGTGACCCCCGGCGTCCTCGGTTTCATCGTCTTCGCGGCGATGGCCCTGGCGGTGTGGGCCCTGATGAAGTCCATGAGCCGCCACATGCACAAGGTCGACTTCAAGGAGTCCCCGGACCCGAAGGCAGGCTCCGAGGACACCCCGGCCACGCCGAAGGCGAAGCAGGGCTGACGGACTGCAGGACTGAGGAACTGCGGGACTGAGGAACTGCGGGACTGAGGGACTGCAGGACTGAGGGGCCGAAGGGCCGAGGGACCGAGGGGCTGGACGGGGACGTCGTGCCGGGGAGCGGGCGGCGGCCGACGCCCACGAGGCCGCCGTGGGCGTTGTGTCACGTCACAGCGCCCGCGGTGGCCGCGAAGCGCTGCGACCCGGGCCCTACGCCCGCGAAGCGACCGTCACCCCCATCACCTCCCGGGCATGTCTCCCCGGCACCATCCCGAGCCGCCAGGCCTGCCAGCCCGCTTCCAGGTTCACGCCCCGCTCCAGAAGCAGCTGGTAGGCCCCGATGTAGTCGTCGAGTTTCTCGTCGCGGGTCGGGTGGTTGGCCCGGGCCAGCTGGGTCAGTTCCTCCTGGGCGACCGCAGTGCCGACCTCCACGCCTCCCGGGGCGGCGTACGGCAGGAGCGTGCAGCGCAGGAAGCGGGCCCAGTCCTCGCCCCGGCGGTCGCCGTACGACGTGAACAGCCCCACCGCCTCGTCGCACAGCGCGAGAGCCTGTTGGGTACGGGCGTTGCCCGCGTCCACGACCGCCAGCTCCAGGCAGGTCCACGCCTCGCCGTGCGCGACGCCGATGCGCTGGAAGTCGGCACGGGCGTCCACCAGGAGCTGGCGGGCGAACCCGGAGTTCAGCAGCGAGCCCGTCTGTGCCGCCCGCAGGTCCCGGGTCGCCCGGGCCGAGTGGTGACGGGCGCAGGCGAGGCCGTAGACGTCGCGGATCCGGGAGAACATCGTGCGGGAGCGTTCCAGCTCGCGGACCGCCTGGTCGAGGTTGCCCGTCTCCTCCAGGGCCTGGCCGAGGTAGTAGACCGTCCAGGCCTCGCCGCGGGCGTCCTCGTTGTCGCGGTGCCGGGAGGCCGCCTGGCGCAGGGCGTCCAGTGCCGCGGACGCGTCGCCGTCGACCAGGCGGGCCCGGGCCAACTGGGTCAGGGCCCAGGCCTCGCCGCGGGCGTCGCGCGTGCGGCCGTACAGGTCGAGGGCCGTGCGCAGTTCGCGTTCCGCGCGCGGGACGTCGCCCATGCGCAGGCCCAGTTGCCCGAGCTGGAAATGGGCCCACGCCTCGCCGTGCATCGACTCGCCGGCCCGGTGCAGGACCAGGGACTCGGTGAGCAGGTCCAGCGCCTCGGACAGATGCGACCGGTCCCGTTCCACCGCCGCCAGCGCATGCATGGTCCAGGCGCGGTCGGTGGCCAGCTCGGGGGCGGACTGGAGATCGAGGGCCTCGCGGAGACGGGCCGCGGCCTCGGTCAGGTTGCCCTGGTGGTGGAGGGTGATGCCCAGGGAGCACAGGGCCCGCGCGGCGCCCGCGTCATGGTGGGCCTCCATATAGAGATCCACCACCGAGGTCAGGGTGGTGCGGGCCTTGTCCAGCTCGCCCAGTTGCCGGGCCGCGATACCGGTACGCCACTGCACCGAGCGCACCAGCAGGCCCTGGTCGACGGCCTGCGCCAGCTCGCTGATCTCGCCCAGGCGGTAGAGGTCGCCGCGCAGCAGGCAGTAGTCGCACAGGGCACCCAGCAGGTTCAGCACGGCCGCCTGGTTCACGCCCTCCGCGTGCCGCAGCGCCGCCGTGATGAAGCTCGACTCGTCGTCCAGCCAGCGCAGCGCCTCGTCGAGGGAGGTGAAACCGTGCGGGCTGAAGCGGTCGGAGCGGGTCGACATGTTGCCGTCGACCAGGCGGAGCACGGAGTCCGCGAGGTCGGCGTAGTTCACGATCAGCCGTTCCTGCGCCGCCGTGCGCTCGGCGGGTTCCTCCTCGTGGAGGAGGCGGGCCTGGGCGAAGGTGCGGACGACGTCGTGCAGGCGGTAGCGGTTGCCGCGGACGTGGTCGATCAGGCCGGCCCGGGCCAGTGCCTCCAGGTGGCGCTTGGCCTCGGTCTCGTCCGTGGCCAGCAGCGCGGCCGCCGCGGCGGCGCCGAGCGAGGCACGGCCGGCCAGGGCCAGACGGCGCAGCAGCCGGCGGGCCGGGTCGGACTGGTCGGTGTAGCGCAGCCACAGGACCCGCTCGGCGGGTTCGACCGGGCCGTACGCGCCCAGGTCCGTGGCCAGTTGGCGGGGTGAGCGCGGGCCCAGCGACGAGCCGGCGATCCGCAGCGCCAGCGGCAGACCGCCGCACAAGGCTCTGATCCGGTCGGTGGACTCGGCGTCGTAGGGGCCGGTGGTGTCCTGCGCGGCCGCGCCGAGGAGTTCCTCCGCGCCGGGCGCGTCCAGGGTCTCGACGGGGAGGTGGTGCACCACCGCGGGCAGGTCGGCGGGCAGGGCGAGGGGCTCGCGGGCGGTGACCAGGACCAGGCTGTCGGAGCGCTCGGGGACGAGGGTGCGGACCTGCGCGGGGTCCGAGGCGTCGTCCAGGACGATGGTCACCGGCAGGCCCGTCAGATGCTGGTGGTACAACTCGCTGAGCCTTTTGACCTGCTGGTCCGCGGAGGAACGCTCGCGGAACAGGAGCTGTTCGCGGGGGGCGCCGAGCCGGTTGAGCAGGTGCAGCAGCGCGTCCCGGGTGGGCAGCGGCTGCTCGTCCGGGGTGTCGCCGCGCAGGTCGACCACGCACGCGCCGCGGAAGTAGTCCTTCAGGTCGTGGGCGGCGCGCACCGCGAGGGTCGTACGGCCGCTGCCGGGCGCCCCGTGCAGCACGACGACGGTCGGCCGGGTCTCGGTGCTCGCCCGGGACGCCTGCACCCACTGCCGGATCCGCGCCATCTCCTGCCGCCGGCCTGCGAAGCTGCCACCGGGCTCGGGGAGTTGACCGAACGACTGCTGGAGCACGCTGCGTCCGCGGGCCGCCGCGCTCTTGTCCGCGCCCTTCAGCCGCGGGCTGGTCTTCTTCGGACCGGTGGAGGCGCTGAGCATCCGCTGCTGGTCGAGGAAGGGGCGGATGCCCCGTACCTCCAGCGCCGTCAGCCACTGCAGCCGCAGCTGCTCGGGGCCGCCGGGCTGGCCGATCGCGCCCGCCCGGTGGTGTGCGGCGGGCAGATGGGAGCCGGCGACCTTCACCACGGTCGCCGCCGCGCCCACCACCCCGACGGTCATGCCGGCGCCGAGTGCCGTGCCCGCGCCGGTGCCAAGGGCCAGGTCGGCGACGGTGGCCGCGACCGCGGCGACGCCGGCGACCAGCAGCGGGGTGCCGGAGCCCTCCTGGGCGTAGCGCTGCCCGAAGGTGAGCTGGCCGGCCTTCGCCTCGTCCAGCGCGCGGGTGTAGGCCTCGTACTCCTCGGCGGCGGTCTGCGCCATCGCGTCCAGCGAGGCGCGCGCCCGCGACAGCAGCACGCCGCCCTCGGTCCGCCCGCCGGAGCGCCGCACCTCCTCCTCCACGGCCCGCGCCAACAGCCGTTCGGCCTCCGCGCGATGACTGTCCCGCATGTCGCGTCCCCCTCCGGCAACAACTCCTTTGCCTAGCAGTGTCCTTCGGTGAACGCGGGAGCGCGAGAGGGCGGCGATCAACGAATCCGGGTCGGTGACCTTGAGATCACTCGCTCCTTGTACGGACCCGGCGCGTCCAAGGCGAGTGCGGCAAGACCCGCGTTCGCGTCGAAGGCAGGTCCGTCCCCCAGTTCCGCGGACCGCTCGGGCAGGATGGAATCATGCCGAATCGACTGGCCCATGAGACGTCCCCGTACCTCCTCCAGCATGCCGACAACCCGGTCGACTGGTGGCCCTGGTCGGAGGCGGCCTTCGCGGAGGCACGGAAACGGAACGTCCCCGTCCTGCTCAGCGTCGGCTACAGCAGCTGTCACTGGTGTCACGTCATGGCTCACGAGTCCTTCGAGGACCAGGAGACCGCCGATTTCCTCAACGCCCACTTCGTCAACATCAAGGTCGACCGCGAGGAGCGTCCCGACGTGGACGCCGTCTACATGGAGGCCGTCCAGGCGGCCACCGGGCAGGGCGGCTGGCCCATGACCGTGTTCCTCACCCCGGACGCCGAGCCCTTCTACTTCGGTACCTACTTCCCGCCCGCCCCACGCCACGGCATGCCCTCCTTCCGGCAGGTGCTGCAGGGTGTCCAGCAGGCCTGGGCCGAGCGCCGGGACGAGGTCGCCGAGGTGGCCGGGAAGATCGTCCGGGATCTGGCCGGGCGGGAGATCTCCTACGGCGACAGCCGGGCGCCCGGCGACGAGGAGCTCGCGCAGGCCCTGCTCGCGTTGACCCGGGAGTACGACCCGCAGCGCGGCGGATTCGGCGGGGCACCGAAGTTCCCGCCGTCCATGGTGATCGAGTTCCTGCTGCGGCACCACGCCCGCACCGGGGCCGAGGGCGCTCTGCAGATGGCCCGGGACACCTGCGAGCGGATGGCCCGCGGCGGGATCTACGACCAGCTCGGCGGCGGCTTCGCCCGCTACTCCGTCGACCGCGACTGGATCGTGCCGCACTTCGAGAAGATGCTCTACGACAACGCCCTGCTGTGCCGCGTCTACGCCCACCTGTGGCGGGCCACCGGCTCGGAACTCGCCCGCCGGGTCGCGCTGGAGACCGCCGACTTCATGGTGCGTGAACTGCGCACCGCCGAGGGCGGGTTCGCGTCCGCGCTGGACGCCGACAGCGACGACGGGAGCGGCCGGCACGTCGAGGGCGCGTACTACGTGTGGACGCCGGAGCAGCTCACCGAGGTGCTCGGCGCGGACGACGCCGAACTCGCCGCGCAGTACTTCCGCGTCACCGAGGAGGGCACCTTCGAGGAGGGCGCCTCGGTCCTCCAGCTCCCGCAGCAGGAGGGCGTGTTCGACGCCGATCGGATCGAGTCCGTCAAGCAGCGGCTGCTCGCGTCCCGGGCCGGGCGCCCCGCTCCCGGCCGGGACGACAAGGTCGTCGCCGCCTGGAACGGCCTCGCGATCGCCGCGCTCGCCGAGACCGGCGCCTACTTCGACCGCCCCGACCTGGTGGAGGCCGCGCTCGGCGCCGCCGACCTGCTGGTCCGGCTGCATCTGGACGACCACGCCCGTCTCTCCCGCACCAGCAAGGACGGCCACGCCGGCGCCAACGCGGGGGTGCTGGAGGACTACGCCGATGTGGCGGAGGGCTTCCTCGCGCTCGCGTCCGTGACCGGCGAAGGGGTGTGGCTGGATTTCGCCGGGTTCCTTCTCGACCACGTGCTGGCCCGGTTCGCCGACGACTCCGGCAGTCTCTACGACACCGCCTCCGACGCCGAGCGGCTGATCCGCCGCCCGCAGGATCCCACCGACAACGCCACCCCCTCCGGCTGGAGCGCCGCCGCGGGTGCCCTGCTGAGCTACGCGGCCCACACCGCGTCCGAGCGGCACCGCACCGCAGCCGAGAAGGCGCTCGGTGTCGTCAAGGCCCTGGGACCACGCGTCCCCCGCTTCATCGGCTGGGGGCTCGCCGTCGCCGAGGCGCTGCTGGACGGGCCGCGCGAGGTGGCGGTCGTCGGACCGGCGCCGGCCGACGCGGGCACCAGGGCCCTGCACCGTACGGCACTGCTGGGTACCGCGCCCGGAGCGGTGGTCGCCGTGGGGACGCCGGACGGTGACGAGTTTCCGCTGCTCGCCGACCGGCCGCTGAGCGGCGGTGAACCGACCGCGTATGTCTGCCGTAACTTCACATGTGATGCTCCGACGACCGATCCGGAGCGTTTGCGTACGGCTCTGACCCGCTGAAAGGTGACGGGGAGGGGTTCGTTCGGGGTGCCCAAATGAGTCACCTGTCGGGATAACAACCGGTAGTCGCCGCACTATTACGAAACACACAATTTATCGGAACGGACTCCCGCGATTCACAGTTCCCCCCTAATCTCTGCACAGTGACGCGACGGACGAACAGTCCGTCGCGACAGGGGGTTTGGGGATCTGGGGGGATCTGTTGTTCACGTCCGTCTTCATCGCTGCCGTTTCGCTTGCCTTGTTCTGGATGGCGGCCTTCACCTTGTGGTGGCAGATGCACGCCTGGCGTACGCCGGAAGTGCTTGCCTCCACCCGCTTCCACAGACCGGACGGCGGGGAGAGCCTGTCGTTCTCGCTGCTGCTTCCGGCACGCCACGAACAGGCCGTGCTCGACCACACCATCCAGCGACTGCTGGAGTCGAGCCACACCGACTTCGAGATCATCGTCATCGTCGGGCACGACGACCCGGAGACCACGGCGGTCGCCCGCGACGCCGCGGAGCGCGATCCACGGGTGAGGGTCGTCGTCGACACCCACGAGAAGAAGAACAAACCGAAGGCCATGAACACGGCGCTGCCGCACTGCCGCGGCGATGTCGTCGGGGTCTTCGACGCCGAGGACCAGGTCCATCCGGAGCTGCTCGCGCACGTCGACCACGCCTTCCGCACCACCGGCGCGGACGTCGTCCAGGGCGGGGTGCAGCTGATCAACTTCCACTCCAGCTGGTACAGCCTGCGCAACTGCCTGGAGTACTTCTTCTGGTTCCGCTCGCGGCTGCACCTGCACGCGCAGAAAGGTTTCATTCCGCTCGGCGGCAACACCGTCTTCGTCCGCACGGACGTGCTGCGGGAAGCCGACGGCTGGGATCCCGACTGCCTCGCCGAGGACTGCGACCTGGGGGTGCGGCTGTCCAGTGTCGGCAAGAAGGTGGTCGTCGCCTACGACTCCGACATGGTGACCAAGGAGGAGACGCCGGGTTCGCTGATGTCGCTGCTGAAGCAGCGCACCCGCTGGAACCAGGGCTTCCTCCAGGTGTACCGGAAGAAGGACTGGAAGCAGCTCCCGGGCTTCGGGCAGCGGCTGCTGGCCCGCTACACGCTCATGACACCGTTCATGCAGGCCTTCACCGGCGTGATCATCCCGCTCAACGTGGCGATCGCGCTCTTCATGGACGTGCCCGTGGCCATCGCCTTCGTCACCTTCCTGCCGCTCGTCACGGCCATGGTGACCTTCGTCTTCGAGATCGTCGGACTGCACGACTTCGGCAAGCAGTACGGGCTGCGCGTCCGCCTCGTCCACTACCTCAAGCTCATCGTGGGCGGCCCCTTCTACCAGGTGCTTCTCGCCGGCGCCGCCGTGCGCGCCGTATGGCGTGAGCAGCGCGGCCGCAACGACTGGGAGCTGACGACCCACGTCGGCGCGCATCTGACTCCGTCCGAAGTGACCCGAGAGGACGTCCCCGCGTGACTTCCACCCTTCCCGCGGTGACCACTTCCACGGTCCCCGCGCAGCGGCAGCCTGCGCCCACATCCGGTTCGGACGGTCGAACGAGCCCGCCGAGCCGCCTGCGCTCCTCCCGTTCCGACCTCCTGCTGTGCGGCGTTCTCCTCCTGGCGATCCTGGTCGTCCAGGGCTGGAACATCGCCGACTACCCGACGCTCAGCGACGACGAGGGCACCTACCTCTCCCAGGCCTGGGCGGTCCAGAACGGCAAGGGCCTGGCCCACTACACGTACTGGTACGACCACCCGCCGCTCGGCTGGCTCCAGCTCGCCGCGCTGACCTGGATCCCCTCGCTGATCAGCCCCGACTCGATGACGGTCGGCTCGATGCGCGTGATGATGCTGCTCGTCAGCGGCATCAGCGCGGTGCTGGTCTACGTCCTGGGGCGCCGGCTGTCCCTGCCCCGCTGGGCCGCCGGACTCGGCATGGTCCTGTTCGGGCTCTCGCCGCTGTCCGTGGTCCTCCAGCGGGAGATCTTCCTCGACAACCTCGCGGTGATGTGGACGCTTCTCGCGTTCACCCTCGCCGCCTCTCCGAGCCGTCACCTCTGGCATCACTTCGGGGCGGGCATCGCGGCCGCCACGGCCGTGCTCACCAAGGAGACGATGCTCGTCGTCCTGCCCGCGCTGCTGTTGACGATGTGGCGGCACAGTCACCGCGACACCCGGAAGTTCGCGGTCACCGGCGCCATCACGGCCTGTGTGCTGATCGGGTGCGCGTACCCGCTCTTCGCTCTCCTCAAGGGCGAGCTGATACCCGGCGGCGGCCACGTCTCCCTCTGGGACGGCGTCAAGTACCAGATGACCAGGCCGGGTTCGGGCTTCATCCTCGACCAGGGCTCCGGCTCCCACGGCGTCTTCCAGTCGTGGCTCTACTACGACCGTGTCCTGCCGCTCGGCGGCCTGGCCGGCGCCGTTCTGCTGCTGGTCACCTGGCGCTGGTCGGTCACCGCCCGCGCGCTGGCCGGACCGGCCCTGACGGTGGCGATCCTGGCCGCGCTGGCCCTGCGGCCCAACGGCTACCTGCCCGCGATGTACGTCATCCAGGCGCTGCCCTTCCTCGCCCTGGTCCTCGCCGGAGGCACGGCGTCCGTCGCCCACGCCGTGCTGCGCAGATGGCGCACCGGCGGGGAGAAACGGTTGCTCACCGGCGGGCGGTACGCCCTCGCGGCCGCACTCGCGATCGCCGCCGGCTCCTACGTCGTACCGAAGTGGTACGACGGCGCCCACACCGCGGTCACCACGGACGCCAACGCCCCCTACCGGGCGGCGTCCAAGTGGCTGAGCAGCGAGGTGGCGAACCCGAAGGACACCCGCGTGCTCGTCGACGACGCGCTGTGGCTGGACCTGGTGCACGCCGGGTACCGGCCCGGGCTCGGCGTCATCTGGTTCTACAAAGCCGACCTCGACCCCGCGGTGACGAAGACGATGCCGCGCGGCTGGAAGGACATCGACTACGTGGTCGCCTCGCCGACGGTGCGGCGCGACGCGGTCGACCTGCCCAACGTCAAGGCCGCCATCCAGCACTCGAAACCGGTCGCCACCTTCGGCACCGGTGAGGACCGGATCGAGATCCGGCAGATCCAGACCACCGGCACCGCCGTGGGAGGCGTCCGATGAGCCAGGAATCCATCGTCCCCGGAGAACTCGACGATCCGGCCGTACACGCGGTGGAGGTCCCGGAACCCGGGGCCGTCACCATCGTCGTCCCGACCTTCAACGAGTCCGCCAACATCCGCGAACTCCTGCACCTGATCACCGAGTCGGTGCCGGCCCGGCTGCCCTGCGAGGTGGTCTTCGTGGACGACTCCACCGACGACACCCCCGAGGTCATCTACGAGGCCGCCAAGGACTGCCCCTTCCCGGTCACCGTCCTGCACCGGGACGAGCCGGTCGGCGGGCTCGGCGGCGCGGTCGTCGAGGGCCTGAAGGCGGCCTCCTCCGACTGGATCGTCGTCATGGACGGCGACTGCCAGCACCCGCCGTCTTTGGTACCGGAACTGGTCGCCACCGGCGAGCGGGCGAACGCCGGTCTGGTCGTCGCCTCCCGCTACATCAAGGGCGGCAGCCGTGCCGGTCTCGCCGGCAGCTACCGGGTCGCCGTCTCGCGTGGCGCGACCTGGCTGACCAAGTCGCTCTTCCCGCGCAAGCTGCACGGCATCAGCGACCCGATGAGCGGCTTCTTCGCGATCCGACGCAGCGCGGTCACCGCCGACGTGCTCCAGCCGCTCGGCTACAAGATCCTCCTCGAACTCGCCGTACGCAGCCGCCCGCGCCAGGTCACCGAGGTGCCGTTCGTCTTCCAGGACCGGTTCGCGGGCGAGTCCAAGTCCAGCGCCCAGGAGGGCATGCGCTTCCTGCGTCACCTGGTCGGCCTGCGCGCCGCCTCCCCGGTGGCCCGTATGGTCGGCTTCGGCCTGATCGGCGCGACCGGTTTCGTGCCGAACCTGCTCGGCCTGTGGGCCCTGACCCTGGTCGGCATGCACTACGTACCGGCGGAGATCCTCGCCAACCAGCTCGGGGTGGCCTGGAACTTCGTGCTCATCGAGCATCTGCTCTTCCGCGACCGGCGGCAGCACCGGCGGTGGTGGGACCGCGCGGGGCGGTTCGCGCTGCTCGCCAACGCGGACCTGGTGCTGCGCATCCCGCTGATCGCGTTGTTCGTCGACCGGTTCGGGATGGGTGCGCTGTCCGCGACCGCGCTCGCTCTGGTCATGACCTTCGTCCTGCGCTTCGTGGGGACCGAGGCGCTGGTCTATCTGCCGCGCAGGGGCCGCGGGGGCCCCGACAGCGGTGCTACCGCAAGGAGAGCCGTGTGAACAGACGTGGTTTCACCAAGTACCGGAGAAGAACCGCACTCATAGGGGTCGGCGCACTCACCGCCGGCCTCATGCTCACCTCACCGCAGTCCGCGTCCGCCGCCAATCTGGTGAAGAACCCGGGCTTCGAGACAGCCGGCACCGGCGACATGCCGTACTGCTGGGAGAAGTCCGGCTGGGGCGACAACGACTTCACCTTCGCCACGGTGAGCGACGCCCACAGCGGCTCCAAGGCCATGAAGGTGTCGCTCACCCGCCGGGTCAGCGGCGACCGCAAGGCGCTGATCACCGAGACGGCGGAGTGCGCGCCGGTGGTGACGGCGGGCAAGCAGTACGACCTGGGGCTCTGGTACAAGTCGACCACCCCGGACACGTCGCTCACACTGTTCCGGCACGACGCGACCGCCGGCTGGCAGTACTGGACCGACCTGAAGACGCTGGAGATGTCCTCCACGTACGCCCAGGCCACGGTCCGCACCCCTCAGGTCCCGGCCGGTACCGACCGCATCACCTGGGGCGTCTCCGTGTACGGCACGGGCTCGGCGACCACCGACGACTACACGATGGAGCAGGTCCCCGACACGCCCCCGCCCGCCACCTGCACGGGCACGGCGGACCAGTGCGCCAACGGCAAGTGGGACGTGCTGCCCACGCAGAACCCCGTCCGCTCCATGCACTCCGTCGTCCTCAACAACGGCAAGGTGCTGCTGATCGCGGGCTCCGGCAACAGCGAGGAGCAGTTCAACGCGGGCACGTTCACCTCGGCGGTGTACGACCCGGTCAAGGGCACGTACAAGGTCATCCCCACGCCGAAGGACATGTTCTGCTCCGGGCACGTCCAGCTCCAGGACGGGCGCGTGCTGGTGATGAGCGGCAACAAGGCGTACCCGGTGGCGGGCGGACACGGCTACGAGGGCTTCAAGGACTCGTACATCTTCGACCCGAAGACCGAGACGTACAGCAAGACCAACGACATGAACGACGGCCACTGGTACCCGTCGGCGACCGAGCTCGGCAACGGTGACGTCATCTCCTTCGGCGGCCTGAAAGAGGACTCGACCGGCTCGGTGACCGCCGAGTACTGGTCGGACGCCGAGCAGCAGTGGCAGCCGCTGTGGAAGGTCAACCAGACCTGGTCCTACTGGGGTCTGTACCCGTCGATGGTCCTGATGCAGGACGGCCGCCTCTTCTACACGGGCAGCCATGTCTTCGGCAACAACATCCCGGGCACGGGTTCGGCGATCTACGACTACGACGCCAACACGGTCACGCAGATCCCCGGCCTGCAGAAGAAGGACGAGCGTGACCAGTCGGCGAGCGTGCTGCTGCCTCCGGCGCAGGACCAGAAGGTCCTCACCCTCGGCGGCGGCAACATCGACTCCAACCCGGACGCCAACCGGCTGACGGACGTCATCGACCTCAAGGCCGCCAACCCGGCCTACGTCGCCGGTCCGCCGCTGCCGCAGGGCACCGTCGACCTCGGAGGCGGCAAGATCCCCGAGACCGGCAACCAGGGCAAGATGTACGTCTCCGCCGTGCTGCTGCCGGACGGCAAGGTGCTGGAGACCGGCGGCGCGCTGCACAACCGGGCCGACCCGGTCTTCGAGTCGTCGATCTACGACCCGGCGACGAACACCTTCGACCCGGTGGCCGCCGACCCCCAGGCGCGGGGCTACCACTCGTCCTCGTTCCTGCTGCCCGACGGCCGGGTGATGTCGACCGGTGACAACCCGGGCAACGGCACCTGGAACCACAACGTGTCCATCTACACGCCTCCCTACCTTCTCAAGGGCACGCGTCCGACGATCACTTCGGTGATCGACACCGAGTGGAACTACGGCGACACCCAGCGGATCACGGTCGACCGGCCCATCGCCAAGGCCGAGCTGATCCGCCCCGCCGCCGTCACCCACTCCTCGGACCCGAACCAGCGGTTCGTCGACCTGCCCCTGTCGGTCTCCGGCAACAACGTCGACCTGAACGTGACGAGCAACCCCAACCTGGCGCCGCCCGGCTGGTACATGCTTTTCGCGGTCGACGCCAACGGTGTGCCGTCGGTGGCCAAGTGGGTGCACCTCCAGGGCCCGGCGGCCCTGAGCGCCTCCGACGCCTCGGCCCACGTCCACTCCTTCGCCGACTCCCTCGAAGGCACGGTGACCGGGCCCGGCAAGAAGAGGACCTCGCAGAAGGTCAGCCCCACCGTCTCCGGCTGCGACCGGCACTACGGCTCGATCAACGTCTGCGTGCCGACCGCGTTCCCGGACGAGGTGAAGGCCACGACCGTCGCCCGCTGCGCCTGGCTGAAGGCGAACGACTACGGCCGCCTGAAGATCAACGGCAAGGACGACCCACTGAAGCTCGACCGCGACAAGGACGGGATCGCCTGCGGGAAGGGAGACGTCAGGCGCCGCTGAGGATCAGCACGCCCAGCGCGAGCTGAGCGGCCCACTGCACCAGCACGGCCCCGGCCCTGGCGGACACCGCCCGGGTCCGGGGCCATGCCAGTGCCAGCACACCGGTCGCGAGGGCCGTCCAGAACAGGCCGTGAAGGAGTCCGCCCGGGACCGATGAGCACTGTTCCCCGTAGGTCAGGCAACGGCTGCCGCGTTCGGTGGCGAGCGCGGCGATCCACGCGAGGACGACGGTCGGCAGGAGCAGGACGAGTCCGGTGACGGACCATCCGGTGAGGTGACGGGTGGCGGGCCGCTGTGCTGTGGTCATGCCGCCATCCCATCGCGCAGGCCGAGGCGCGGTGATCGGCCCGGATACTCAACTCTCGTGGGTACGCATGCTCAACGCCCGCTCCACGATGGCCTCCAACTGCTCGTGGTGCGCGCCCTTCCAGTACGCCCGGCCGCACTCCCGGCACTGCGCGAAGACGTCGTACGACCGCTGCGTCCCGCCCTCCAGCCGGCCGGAGACCTCCTCCTTGGTGGCCTCCCGCAGCAGGCCGTTGCAGGCGGTGCACCGGGTCCAGGGTTTGAGCTCGGGGCGGAACCGGTCCAGCACGTCCCGGAGTTGCTCCTCGGAGCGCGTGCTGTAGACGAAGGCGCCGGCCCACAGTTCGCGGCGGCGCAGCAGGCCCCGGTCGCGGCTCAGCATGACGCGCTGCTCGGCGGCCGAGCGGGCGGCGAGGGCCGGATCACCGATGTCCGTCGACTCGTAGGCCGTGTCCACGCCGAGCAGGCGCAGTCGGCGGGCGAGGGTGCCGAGGTGGACGTCGAGGAGGAAGCGCAGGGGAGCTCCGGGGACCCGTTGGGGGCGCTCGACGGCCCGCACCTCCACGGACTCGCCCGCGGCCGGGATGTGCGACACGGGGACCTCGCGGCCGTCCACGACCAGCGCGCCGACCTCGGTCAGCGGGACGCCCAGCGATTCGACGACATGACCGAGGGTGGAGACACCGTCGGTGGTGGCCGGGGTGGCGCCGGACCGGCGTCCGCGGGGGACGAACACGGCGAGTTCGCGGGCGAATGCGATGTGGATCTCCGGTGCTGCGGTCACCGGACCAGGATGTCACGGCCGCAGGCGGTGGCCGCAGGGCTCATTCGGGGAAGGGGCCGTGCTCGAGGACGTCCAGGGCGCGGTCGAGGAGGGTGCGGAGGTCGTCGCGGAAGTCGTTCTCGGCCCAGTACAGGGAGACCTCGGCCAGGCCGCCGATGAGGGACATCGTGTAGACCCGTACCTCCAGGCTGTTCTGCTCGCGGCCGGTGCGCTCCGCGACGGCGCCGGCGAGCAGTTCGCCGGTGACGGACATGCTCTCCATCATCCGTGAGCGCACCGCGGGGACCTCGACCATCAGCCGGGATCGCATTCGGATGACCTCGGGTTTCTCGGTCGCCCCGAGGTCGATGGCCTTGCGCAGGATGTACCGCAGGGACGCCGTCCATGGCTCGTCCGCGGGCCGGGCGCGCAGTTCCTCCAGCAGGAGCGGGTCGTACTCGTCCGTGAGGACGATGTCCTCCTTGGTGGGGAAGTAGCGGAACACCGTGGACGGCGACACCTCGGCGCGCTCGGCGATCTGCTCGATCGTGGTGGCGTCGTAGCCCTGTTCGTCGATCAGCGCGTACGTCGCGTCGAGGATCGCCGTCCGGGTCTTGATCTTCTTGCGCTCCCGAAGTCCCAGCCGGGGGCCGTCGGTGAGGGGGAGCGGTCGTGCGGGCGTCATGGCAGTCATTGTCGGACATCGGCCTGCGCGGCAGCCATGTCCGGGCTCGTGGAACTCTCGGAACGGGGCTGCCCGCTAGTAGGCGATCAGCGAGATGGACACGTAGTGCGCGATGAAGGCCGCCAGGGTCAGGGAGTGGAACACCTCGTGGAAGCCGAACCAGCGCGGTGAGGGGTTCGGGCGCTTGAGGCCGTAGATCACTCCGCCCGCGCTGTAGAGGAGGCCGCCGACGACCACCAGGACCAGCACCGCGATCCCGCCCGACCGCATGAAGTCGGGCAGGAAGAAGACGGCGGCCCAGCCCATCGCGATGTAGCAGGGGGTGTAGAGCCAGCGCGGGGCGCCGACCCAGAAGACGCGGAAGACGATCCCGGCCGCTGCGGCACCCCAGATGCCCCACAGCAGCCACTGCCCCTTGGCGGCGGGCAGGAGCAGCATCGTCAGGGGGGTGTAGGTGCCGGCGATGATCAGGAAGATGTTGGCGTGGTCCAGGCGGCGCAGGATGCCGTCCATCCTGGGGCTCCAGTCACCGCGGTGGTACAGCGCGCTCACGCCGAACAGCAGGCACGCTGTCAGCACGTAGATCGCACAGGCCAGCCGGGCTCTGGAGGTGTCGGCGAGGGCGGTGAGCACCAGTCCGGCGATGAGCACGGCCGGAAACATGACGAGGTGCAGCCAGCCCCGGAGCTTGGGTTTGACCGGATGCGGCAGGGAGAGCGCGACGGGGCCGCGCCCGGCGGTGGCCGGGCCGTCCGTAGGCGCGTTGGGGACGGACGCAGTCATACGCCGCATCGTACCTACGCAACCGTAAGTAACGGGTCACTCGTATGAGATGACCGCCCAAGAGTGGTCATCCTCTCATGGGAGTTACTCAAAGAGAGCGTCAGTTGAATCCCACGTGGACGCAAAACGTCCATTCTAACCGTGGCGATCCTCACTTCGCTCACTTGTGAGCCCCTCTGGACAGATGGGCGCTCTCGTCGGATGATCAAATGAGTGCAGTCGGCACCGGATGAGCGCAAGAGATCAACCGCCTGAAGCATCCGGGTCGCAGCCCCCACGGGGCCTCCAAGCTGAAAACCCTCATATACCCGGCATCTAGGAGCAATCGTGGCGCGCGACATCGTGGCTCCCCCCGTCATCCCCACCCACCACAAGGAACTGGTCTCGTGGGTGAACGAGATCGCAGAACTGACGCAGCCGGACAGCGTGGTCTGGTGTGACGGATCCGAAGCGGAGTACGAGCGCCTGTGCGAGGAGCTCGTGGCGAAGGGCACCTTCAGGAAACTCGACCCGATCAAGCGCCCGAACTCGTACTACGCGGCCTCCGACCCGACCGATGTCGCCCGGGTCGAGGACCGCACCTTCATCTGCTCCGAGAAGGAGGAGGACGCCGGCCCGACCAACCACTGGAAGGACCCCGCTCAGATGCGGGAGATCTTCGCCGGTGAGAAGGGCGTCTTCCGCGGCTCCATGAAGGGCCGGACGATGTACGTCGTCCCGTTCTGCATGGGCCCTCTCGGCTCGGACCTGTCCGCGATAGGCGTCGAGATCACCGACTCCGCCTACGTGGCCGTGTCCATGCGCACCATGACCCGCATGGGACAGCCGGTTCTCGATGAACTCGGCTCCGACGGTTTCTTCGTGCGTGCCGTGCACACGCTCGGAGCGCCGCTGGAGGAGGGCGAGGCGGACGTGCCGTGGCCCTGCAACTCCACCAAGTACATCTCGCACTTCCCGGAGACCCGCGAGATCTGGTCCTACGGCTCCGGCTACGGCGGCAACGCCCTGCTCGGCAAGAAGTGCTACGCCCTGCGCATCGCCTCCGTCATGGCCCGCGACGAGGGCTGGCTGGCCGAGCACATGCTGATCCTGAAGCTGACCCCGCCCACCGGTGGGCCGAAGTACGTTGCCGCCGCCTTCCCGAGCGCGTGCGGCAAGACCAACCTCGCCATGCTGGAGCCCGCCGTCTCGGGCTGGACGGTCGAGACCGTCGGCGACGACATCGCCTGGATGCGCTTCGGCGAGGACGGCCGCCTGTACGCGATCAACCCCGAGGCCGGCTTCTTCGGCGTCGCGCCCGGCACCGGTGAGCACACCAACGCCAACGCGATGAAGACGCTGTGGGGCAACTCCGTCTTCACCAACGTGGCGCTCACCGACGACAACGACATCTGGTGGGAGGGCATGACCGAGGAGACTCCCGCCCACCTCACCGACTGGAAGGGCCGGGACTGGACCCCGGACTCGGACGAGCCCGCCGCCCACCCCAACGCCCGCTTCACCACCCCTGCCGCCCAGTGCCCGATCATCGCGCCCGAGTGGGAGGACCCCAGGGGCGTACCGATCTCGGCGATCCTCTTCGGCGGGCGCCGCGCCACCGCCGTACCGCTGGTGACGGAGTCCTTCGACTGGAACCACGGCGTCTTCCTCGGCGCCAACGTGGCCTCCGAGAAGACCGCCGCCGCCGAGGGCAAGGTCGGCGAGCTGCGCCGCGACCCGTTCGCCATGCTGCCGTTCTGCGGCTACAACATGGGCGACTACATGGGCCACTGGGTCGACGTGGCCAAGGGCAAGGACCCGGCGAAGCTGCCGAAGATCTACTACGTCAACTGGTTCCGCAAGAACGACGAGGGCAAGTTCGTCTGGCCCGGCTTCGGCGAGAACAGCCGCGTCCTGAAGTGGATCGTGGAGCGGCTGGAGGGCAAGGCGGAGGGCGTCGAGACCCCGATCGGCATCCTGCCGACCAAGGAGGCCCTCGACACCGACGGACTCGCGCTGTCCGAGTCGGACCTTGACTTCCTGCTCAAGGTCGACAAGGAGGTCTGGCGCGAGGAGGCCGCCCTGGTCCCCGACCACCTCAACACCTTCGGCGACCACACGCCCAAGGAGCTGTGGGACGAGTACCACGCGCTGGTGCAGCGCCTGGGCTGAGCCGCCCCTCCCAAGACGCCGCGGCCGGTCCGGTCGTGCCCTGACCAGCAACATCGTCACGGCCGGCCGCGGTGGCAGCACCCAGAACCGGCGAGGCTTCGTACAACGGCGTGCGGAGTCCTGGGCCCGTCGTCGTCTCTCCCGTCCGCCCCGACGGAAGAGACGACGACGGGCCTTCGCTTGTTCGGGGTCTCGCGGCCACCCGCTCCCCGGACAGAACCGGACATTCGATCCGGTGTCACCCTTTTGGCGGTGTGGTGAATGGGCGCCAAAGTCATCGATGTCGCGTGGGTGACCTTTGTCCACGAAGAGGCGGATACATAATCATTTTTTCACGAAGCGGGAAGAAGTGCCTTGTCTACGTCCATAGGGGATGAGGCACGCAAGCGACATGAAACGCACAGAGTGCGCGCTTACGGTCTGATCCCTCTCAACCGTGAGGAAGGTTCTCTTGAACCGCAGAACGATCAGAATCTCCCGCCTGCGCTCCGCCACGATGGTGTCGGTGGGCGCGGTCGCGGTGGCGCTCAGCGTCGTCCCGAGCACGGTGGCTGTCGCCGACGCGATGCAGGGGTCGAGCGGCGACCGCGCGGCGCCGCACCTGCGCGCGAACAACGCCCCCACCGGCGCCATCGCCGACGCGATCCGTAGGGCCGGCTCCGAAGGCCAGGCGGCGCTCCCGGGCGGCGACCACGATCCGCAGGGCAAGCAGGGCAAGCAGGGCAAGCCGGGCAAGCCGGGTCCGCAGGGTCCGCAGGGCCCGCAGGGTGCTCAGGGTGCTCAGGGTGCTCAGGGTGCTCAGGGAGCCCAGGGCGCGCAGGGTGCTCAGGGCGCGCAGGGCGCGCAGGGCGCGCAGGGTGCGCAGGGTGCTCAGGGCGCCGATGGAGCGCAGGGTGCTCAGGGCGCGCAGGGAGCCCAGGGTGCTCAGGGAGCCCAGGGCGCCCAGGGAGCCCAGGGCGCGCAGGGTGCTCAGGGCGCGCAGGGTGCTCAGGGCACGGTCGGCAGTTCCTACGTGAACACCGCCACCGCTCTGGGAACCGCGACCGTCAACTGTGACGTCAACGACGTCGCCACCGGCGGCGGAGCTCTGACCACGACTCCCCTCACCGGGAGCTACCCGATCGGCGGCACCACGGTGACGCCTCCCACCGGGTGGCAGGGCATCGCCACGGGCGAGGCCGTCCCCGTCACCGCCTACGTGGTCTGCGCAAATGTGACCCCGTGACGTCCCCCCGGCGAGGGGTGGTGCGGTACCGGCCTCCCCGAGCTCGGAAACGCGGGAGATGAGCGATGGGTGCCCCCGGGGCTTCGGCCCCGTGGGCACTCATCGTCTGCGTGTGGGCCCTACACCAGCAGCGGGCCGCCGCACCGTTCGGCGCCGTCCTTCACCGCGATGAGGTTGGCGAGCACGTACGAGATGTTCTTCTCGGAGTGCCACTCGGACGGGAAGAAGGTGGCAAGCCGCGAACTCTGGAAGCGCGCCTCCAGATCGGGCACGAAGGCGCGGTAGTGGTTGTCCGTGTAGTACCAGAACGAGTTCTCGTTGTAGTACGCGACGTGATTCGGGTCCTGGTACGCGCCCCGGCCGTCGGAGCTGGGGGTGACCGTGAGGAGCATGCCGCCGGGTGCCAGCAGCCGGTACAGCTCGTTGATCAGCGGCACCTTCGCGGGCACGTGCTCGAGGAAGTTCACGGCCCGCATCAGGCCCACGGAGTCGTCGGGCAGGTCCACCCTGCCGGGCAGGGTCGCGACGATGTCGACGCCCTCCGCCGGGTACTTGTCCACGCCCACGTAGCCGGGCGGCTTGCGGCGGGCCGCGCCGAGGTCCAGTGCGACGAGTCCCCTCCGGTAGGTCCAGGCGAGGGCGTTGGCCTCGATGTACTTGTCGTACAGGGCGACCGTCTCGCGCTGGATGTGCGCGTTGATCTCCGGGTCGCGCTGGGTGTTGGCCGGGTGCATCCGCTGGAGGTACAGACAGCGGGGGATGTGGTGGAAGTCGCCGAGGTGGAACAGACGGCACATCAGGTCCTGGTCGTCCAGCACCGTGCGAGCCGCGTCGTACCCGCCGGCCTTGTCGTAGGCGTCCTTGCGGAACGCCCGCACGTGGTTGGGCGCGTACCAGATGTAGGCGACGTTGTGCGGGGTCGGAGCCATGGACCTGACTTGGAGCAGCTTGCGTCCGTCCACGCGCACGTCCTCGTAGTGCCAGCCGTGCTCCTCGTTGAAACGGCTGTCGTCGCGCTTCCCGTCCTCCGCGATCTGTGCGGTGTTGCTGTAGACGAACACGACGTCGGGATGCGCGTCGAAGGCCTTGCCGAGTTCCGCCAGGCACGCCTTCGCCAGCAGGTCGTCGTGGTCGAGTTCCACGAGGATCTCGCCGCGCGCCAGTTCGCAGGCCCTGCGCTTCGCCGCTCCGACACCGACGACCTCGTCGGCGATCTCCACCCGGACTCTCTCGTCGGGCTGCTCCGGCCGCCACCGGGCGCCGTTGTTGAGCAGGACGATCCACTCCCAGTCCGAACAGGTCTGCGCCTGCAGGGTCGCCAGGCACTCATCGAGGAAACGGGGCCGGTGGCTGGGGGTGAAGACGGAGAACCTGGGTGTCGCGGTCGACGTCATCTGATGCTCCCTGCTGCCGCGTCGCATCTCGTGGACGAGTGCCATGTCCCCTCGACGGTACGAGGCCGTACCGACGGTGCCGCCGCTTGGCGGGAACGTGGGGGGCGCGGTCCACCCGAATGTACGCAGGGGGATCTTCTGACAAACAGGGCGCCCGGTCCGCGCGTCGCTGTGGGTGCACGCGGACCGGGGCCGCTCATGGGGACCCGAGAGGGTCAGCCGGCCGCGGTGAGTTCCCTCGGCTCGGGCAGCGCGGCGGCGTGTGCGTCCATGCGCTCGGCGCTCAGGATCGCCGCGGCCGTGTCGGCGCGGGACGCGGCGACGACCAGTGCCCGTCCGGCCAGGGCATGGGCCCGCCGGTGCAGCGGCATGACCTGTGACTCGCGCCGCCCGCCGACGGCCACCGCGCGGGCCGGCGTACGGCCGCCCCGCAGGCGGCAGACCTGCCCGGCGAGCCGGTCGGCCGCGGTGTCCAGGTCCGCGGAGGGCGCCAGGGCCCGCAGCTCGTCCGTGACGGCGAGCAGCGCGGCGAGGTGGCTCGCGAGCTGGATGTCCAGTTCTTCCTCACGGGAACGGTGCGGGAAGTCCGCGGTGGTGTCGGCCATCGTGCTGTGGACCGACTTGGTGCGGATCGGTTCGTACATGGGATGGCCTCCTGAAACTGTCAGGAAACCATCCTAGCTTAGAACTCGTCTAAAGTTGAAAAGGCTGTCAGGGCTGGCTGTAGCCGTCCAGGAAGGTGCCGATCCGGGTGATCGCCGACCGCAGGTCGGCGACCGTCGGCAGGGTCACGACCCGGAAGTGGTCCGGTTCGGGCCAGTTGAAGCCGGTGCCCTGGACGACCATGATCTTCTCCTGCCGGAGCAGGTCCAGGACCATCCGCCGGTCGTCCTTGATCTTGAAGACCTGCGGGTCCAGGCGCGGGAAGAGATACAGCGCCCCCTTCGGCTTCACACAGCTCACGCCCGGGATCTGGGTCAGCAGCTCGTACGCGAGATCCCGCTGCTCCCGCAGGCGTCCGCCCGGCAGTACCAGGTCGTTGATGGTCTGCCGCCCGCTGAGCGCGGCGACGACCCCGTGCTGGCCCGGCATGTTCGCGCACAGGCGCATGTTGGCCAGGATCGTCAGGCCCTCGATGTAGGAGTCGGCGTGCGCGCGCGGCCCGGAGATCGACATCCATCCGACTCGGTAACCGGCGACCCGGTACGCCTTGGACATCCCGTTGAAGGTGAGGGTGAGCAGGTCGGGGGCGACCTTGGCGGTCGGGGTGTGCGTGGCGTCGTCGTACAGGATCTTGTCGTAGATCTCGTCCGAGCAGACCAGCAGGTTGTGCCGGCGGGCGATGTCGGTCAGGCCCCGCAGCATCGCCTCGTCGTATACCGCGCCGGTCGGGTTGTTCGGGTTGATGATGACGAGGGCCTTGGTGCGGTCGGTGACCTTCCGCTCCACGTCCGCGAGGTCGGGCATCCAGTCGGACTGCTCGTCGCACCGGTAGTGCACGGCGGTGCCGCCGGACAGGGACACGGCGGCGGTCCACAGCGGATAGTCGGGCGCCGGTACGAGGACCTCGTCCCCGTCGTCCAGCAGTCCCTGCATCGCCATCACGATCAGCTCGGAGACGCCGTTGCCGATGAAGACGTGCTCGACGTCCGTCTCGATGCCGAGAGTCTGGTTGTGCATGACGACCGCCCGCCGCGCGGCGAGCAGGCCCTTGGCGTCGCCGTAGCCGTGCGCCGACGACACGTTGCGGAGGATGTCCTCCAGGATCTCCGGCGGGCACTCGAAGCCGAACGCGGCCGGGTTGCCGGTGTTGAGCTTGAGGATGCGGTGCCCTGCCGCTTCCAGGCGCATCGCCTCCTCGAGAACCGGGCCCCGGATCTCGTAACAGACGTTGGCGAGCTTGGTCGACTGGATCACCTGCATGTCTGGGAGCTTACGGCTCGGTAACGCTCGCCGGGTCGTGTTTTCCGCCACTTGAGACGTGGCGGTTTGGGCGGGTATCGCCGACGGCTGTCCCACCGGCCCCCTCCGTCCCTAGAATGCGCGGCCATGGCCAGGCCACCGCAGCACGACGACGACGCGTACGGCGTTCCCGAGGTCACCCGGGAGAGTGTCGAGTTCCCGGGGTCGCCGAACGTGTACCACCCGCGGGCCGAGGCGACGCCCCTGTACGAGGCGTACGCCGATCCGGCGGCCGCGCACGGCTGGCAGAACGCCTACGACCAGACCCGCGAGCTGCCCTCCGTGGCCGTCGACGCCCCGGCCCCGGCCCGCGGTGGTGCCGGTCGGGGGCGGCGCCGGGCGCGGCGGAAGCCGGCCGGACGGCCCTCGCTCCGCACCCTGGTCGCCGTCGGCGCGGTGGGGGTGTCCGCCGTGGCGCTGATCGCCGGGTTCTCGTTCTCGGGGTCCTCCTCGGGCGGGGCCCAGCACACGAAGAGCGGCGGCGCACGGTCGGTGCCGGACGAGCCCACCGGCCCCACCGGCCCGACCGGCGCGGCTTCCTCGGCCGGTCCGGTGGTCCCGTCCGACGCTCCGGGCGCCGGGGCGACGGCCGTCACGGTCGTCGGGGGGACCACGGCGGATGTGACGCGGGCCGGCGCCACCGCGCCCCCGTCGTACACGGGCGAGCCGACGACCGGCCCCACCTCGGCGGCCGCTTCCGCCGTGCCGGCCTCGAACGACCCGGCCACCTCCGGACCGGGCAACTCCACCGGCAAGGGGCGCGGGCACGGCAGTACGAAGGGCCCCAAGTAACGGCACAGGCCGAACAGAACTCCTTGCTTCCGCACGCCCCTCCATTGACAATGCGCATGACAAAATCGCATGACAGCACTGCGCATGACCGAACTGCGGGTGACCGGAAGATCTCCGGTCACCCTCGTCATATAGAGGGGACCCCCCACATGAGAAAGCCTCTCGTCGCCGCGCTCTTCGCCCTGGTGGTCGCCGGAACCGGCGCGGCACCGGCGGTCGCGGCGCCCGCGGCCCCCGCGTCGGCCGAAGCTGTCGCCGCTCCCGCGATCAAGGCGGTCACCTTCGCCGGAACCGTCTCGCTCAGCAACTGTTCCGGCTCGGTGGTCCGCTTCCCGGGTTCCGAGGACGACGACCCGGCGCTCGTGATGTCGAACGGCCACTGCCTGGAGACCGGGTTCCCGGCGGCCGGCGAGGTCGTCGTCGACCAGCCCTCCACCCGCACCTTCGGCCTGCTCAACTCCGCCGGCAGCCGGCTCGGCACCCTGCGCGCCAGCAAGATCGCGTACGCGACGATGACCGACACGGACGTCTCGCTGTACCAGCTCACCACCACGTACGCGCAGATCAAGAGCTCGTACGGCATCTCCGCGCTCACCTTGAACGACACGCACCCGACCGCCGGCACCGCCATCACGGTCGTCTCCGGCTACTGGAAGCGGACGTACGCCTGCAACGTCGACGGCTTCGCCTACCGCCTCAAGGAAGGCGAGTGGACCTGGAAGGACTCGGTCCGCTACACCTCCGCCTGCCAGACCATCGGCGGGACCTCGGGCTCGCCCGTCGTCGACAACGCCACCGGCAAGGTCGTCGCCGTCAACAACACCGGCAACGAGGACGGCGGCCGCTGCACCGACAACAACCCCTGCGAGGTCGACGCCAACGGCACCGTCACCGTCCGCAAGGGCATCAACTACGCCCAGGAGACCTACCAGATCCCGGCCTGCTTCGGCCTCGACAACAAGCTCGACCTGAGCCGGAGCGGCTGCACCCTGCCCAAGCCGTAGCCCGTCGACGATCCCTGAGCCCTACGGACTCCTGCGCACCGCCCGCCCCGCCAGTACGTCCGTCCGGCGGCCGTCCTCGATCACGAAACGGCCGTCGACCAGGACGTACGGGATGCCCGTCGGGAGCACCCGCGGGTTCTCGAAACTCGACCCCGCCGCCACCGTGGCCGGGTCGAACAGCACCAGGTCCGCCCGGTACCCCTCGCGGACCAGCCCGCGGTCCGGCAGCCGCAGCCGGGCCGCCGGGCGGGCGGTGAGGTGGGCGACGCACTCCTCCAGGGACAGCACACCCAACTCCCGTACGTACCGGCCGAGGTACTGCGGGAACGTGCCGTACGCCCGCGGGTGCGGCTTGGCGCCCTGGAGGATGCCGTCGGAGCCGCCGGTGTGCACGCGGTGCCGCATGATCGCCCGCACGTTCTCCTCGTGTCCGACGTGCTGGAGGATCGTCGTCCCGAGCCGGTCGTCGAGGAGGAGGCGGCGGGCGGTGACCCAGGGCGCCTCGCCGAGCCGGTCCGCCGACTCCTGGACCGTACGGCCGACGTGGTCAGCCAGCACGGGGCTCGTCACACCCGAGATCTCGATCGTGTCCCACTCCACGGGCACCCCGTGGCAGCCGTCCGCGCCGACGACCTCCAGGTGGTGCCGGATGCGCTCCGCGGTCCCGTCGTCCGCGAGCCGCCGCAGGATCTCCTCCGGTCCGCCCTCGCTCGCCCAGCTCGGCAGCAGCGCCACGAGCGTGGTGGAGCCGGGGGTGTAGGGGTACGTGTCGAGGCTGATGTCGGCTCCGGCGGCGAGCGCGTCGTCCAGGAGGGACAGCAGTTCGGGCGCCCGCCCCTTGTTCACACCGAAGTTCATGGTGGCGTGGGCGAGATGGAGGGGGCAGCCGGCCTCCCGGGTGAGGGCCACCATCTCCTCGTACGCCCGCAACGCCCCGGCCCCGTACGACCGGTGATGCGGGCAGTAGTAGCCGCCGTACCGCGCCACCACCCGGCACAGCTCGGTGAGTTCGGCGTCCTCGGCGTACATGCCGGGGGTGTAGGTGAGGCCCGAGGACATGCCGACGGCGCCCTGCTCCATGCCCTGGGCGACCAACTGCCGCATGCGGTCCAGCTCCCGCGGCGTCGCCTCGCGGTCGGCCCAGCCGACGGCGAGCGCGCGGACCGTGCCCTGCGGGATGAGGTAGGCGGCGTTGACGGCGATGCCCTGGCCGTCGAAGCCGGAGTCGAGCCGGTCGAGGTACTCGCCGACCGACCGCCAGTCGAAGTCGATGTCCTCGCCGTCGCCGTTCCAGCCGGTGATGGCCCGGCGGACCTCGTCCCGGGTCCGGTCGTCCACCGGGGCGTACGACAGCCCGTCCTGGCCGAGGACCTCCAGCGTGACGCCCTGCGCGGCCTTGGCGCTGTGGTCGGGGTCGCGGAGCAGGGCGAGGTCGCTGTGCGCGTGCATGTCGATGAAGCCGGGGGAGAGGGCGAGCCCCTCGGCGTCCAGTTCCCGGCGGGCCTTGGGGCGCTGGCAGCCGGCCGCCGCGGCCTCCTGGACGATTCCCACGATCCGGCCGCCGTCGACGACCACGTCGGCGCGGTACGACGGACCGCCGGTGCCGTCCACGACGTCCGCGTCCCGGATGACGAGCTCTTCCATGCCCGAACCCCTCAGAAGAACGTACGGATGTACCCGACTAGAAGAACGTACGGATGTACCCGACTAGAAGAACGTGCGGATGTACTCGACGACCGTCCCGTCCGCCTCGGCGACGGGGATCAGCTGCCACTTGTCGAACGACGTGCACGGGTGGGACAGGCCGAGGCCGACCCAGTCGCCGACCTCCAGGTCCGCCTCGGGGCCGGTACGCAGCCAGGCGTGCTGGTCGGAGAGCGCGGTGACCTCGATGCCGGTCGCCGGGCGTTCGGTGCCGTCCCGCCGGACGACCTGGGCGAAGGGCAGGTCAAGGTCGTACGCCGCGTCCCGCTTGCCCGCGTTCAGGAACGCCTGCTCGGCGGACGGCCGGGACACCACCTGCGTCCACAGCCGGAACGCCGGCTCCAGCGCGCCCTCCTCGGGGACCCGGTTGAACGGAGTGATCTTGCGGTAGTGGCCGTCGTCGTGCGAGACGTAGGCGCCGGAACGCAGCAACCTCAGGACGGGACAGGACAGTTCGGGGATCTCCGCGAAGACGTCGGCGACCGCGTCGAACCAGGCGCTGCCGCCCGCGCTGACGACGATCTCGTCCGTGTGCGCGAACCGTCCCGCCTTGTCGAAGTCGACGGCGAGCGCGACCAGCCGCCGCAGCCAGGCGCGCACGCGCTCCGGGTCGGCCCGCGGAACCTCGCCCTCGTAACCGGCGACGCCGACCAGTCGTAGCGTCCGGGTCCCGGCCACCGCGTCCGCGACCGCCGCGCACTGAGCCTCCGTACGGACTCCGGTACGGGCGCCCTCGCCGGCGGCCAGTTCCACGACGACGTCGAGCGGGCGGCGGGCTCCGCGCAGGGCCTCGTCCATCAGCTCGACCCCGCGTACCGAGTCGACGTAGCAGACGAGACGGAAGTCGTCGTCGGCGTCGAGCTCGGCGGAGATCCAGCGCAGGGCGGCCGGGTCGACGAGTTCGTTCGCGAGGAAGACCCGCTGGACGCCGAAGGCGCGGGCCACCCGCACCTGGTGCGGCACCGCGAGGGTGATGCCCCACGCCCCGCGCTCGATCTGCCGCTGGAAGAGCTGCGGGGCCATGGAGGTCTTGCCGTGCGGGGCGAACGCGAGGCCGTGGCGGGTCGCGTACGTCTCCATGAGCCGCAGGTTGTGCTCCAGGCGCTCGGCGGAGAGGGACAGTACGGGCGTGGCGAAGCCGTCCGTGAAGAGGTTGCGGCGCCGGCCGGTCAGCTCGCCGACGGTCAGGCCGTCGGCGTCCGGGGGGAGGCCCTTGAAGCGGTGGTCGACGCGTTCCTCGGCGAGGCGGGCGAGCGCTTCGGACGAGCGGGCGGCGCCTTCGGAGGGGCTTTCGGCTGCCATGGAGCCTCCCTGATCCAGGCGTTGCATAATATGCAACGCACGTTGCGTATATCGCTTACCGCTGTCTAACATCTCGGCCAATGCCGGGTCAACGGAGCCGCCACCCGCACCAGCCGAGGAGCTACGCCCATCGTGACCGCCACGGGACCCCGCAACGCCCCCCACGTCGTGGATGTCGTCGCGCTCGGCGAGTCCATGGTCACGTTCCTGCCCTCCCGACCGGGCCGCCTCGCCGACGTCCCCTCCTTCGACCGGGGAATCGGCGGCGCGGAGTCGAACGTGGCGTGCGTACTGGCCGCCGCCGGACACTCGGCGCGGTGGGTGAGCCGGGTGGGGACGGACGGTTTCGGCGACCACCTCGTCGAGACGATCGGGGCGTACGGCGTCGACGTCTCCGCCGTGCACCGGGACCCGGTACGCCCGACGGGCGTGTACTTCCGTACGGCCGGGGACCGCGCCGGCGACGACCACGAGGTGGCGTACTACCGGGCGGGGTCGGCGGCGTCGGCCATGGGCCTCGGGACCGTGGACCTGGAGGCGCTGCGGTCGGCCCGGGTCCTGCACCTGTCCGGCATCACGGCGGCCCTGTCCGCCGACTGCCTGAGCCTGCTGCGCGAGCTGACGGCCCCCCGGGCCGGCCGCCCCCCGGTCTCCTTCGACGTCAACCACCGCCCCGGCCTGTGGCAGGACGCCGACGGGTCACGCGTGCTGCTGGAACTGGCCCGCGGGGCGGACATCGTGTTCGTCGGCGAGGACGAGGCGGCACAGGCGTGGGGCGTCACGGGCGGACCCGAGGCCGTCCGGGAGGCCTTGCCGGAGCCGTCCGTGCTGGTGGTGAAGGAGGGAGCGAGGGGAGCGACGGCGTTCTCCCGCCACGCGTCCACCCCGGTCACCTTCGTGCCCGCCCTCCACGTGGACGTCGTCGCGACGATCGGCGCGGGCGACGCCTTCGCCGCCGGGTTCCTCTCCGGCACCCTGCGCGGACTGACCGTGCGGGACCGGCTGCGCCACGGCCACCTCATGGCCGCCGCCGCCCTCACCACTCCCGGCGACCTCGCCCCGCCCCCCGCCCGCGACCACGCCGACCGGCTCGTCGCCCTGGACGACGACGCGTGGGGGAGACTTCGACTCGGCCCCGGCTGGACACAGACCGCACAGCGGGCCGAGGAGGAGGTACGTACGCCATGAGCCAGACCGTCGACCGCGCCCTGAGCATCCTGCCGCTGCTCGCGGAGGGCCCCGCCGACCTGGGGCAGGTCGCCGACCGCCTCGGCGTCCACAAGTCCACCGCGCTGCGTCTCCTCCGCACCCTGCACGAGCACGGCATGGTCTACCGCCAGTCCGACCAGCGCTACCGCCTCGGCGCCCGACTCATCGCCCTCGCCCAGGAGGCGATGGAGAACCTCGACATCCGCGAGATCGCCCACCCCCACCTGGTGGGACTCAACGAACAGTGCGGCCACACCGTCCACCTCGCCGTCTACGAGGAGGACGAGGTCCTCTACATCGACAAGGTGGAGAGCCGCTACCCGGTGCGGATGTACTCGCGGATCGGCAAACCCGTGGCCATCACGGTCGCCGCCGTGGCGAAGCTGCTGCTCGCCGACCGCCCGGAAGCCGAGCGCCGCGTGCTCGCGGAGAAGTTCGACTACCCCCTGTACACGGCCCGTTCGACACCCAACGCCGCCGCCTTCCTGCGCGAGCTGGAGAAGGTGCGCGAACAGGGCTGGGCCACCGACCTCGGTGGCCACGAGGAGTCCATCAACTGCGTCGCGGCCCCCATCCGCGGCGCCGACGGCCGGGTGGTCGCCGCGATGTCGGTCTCCGCGCCGAACGTCGTCGTCACCGCCGACGAACTCCTCACCCTGCTCCCGCTGGTGCGCCGTACGGCGGACGCCATCAGCGGCGAGTACTCCGGCAGGACACCCGTCAAGGAAGTCACCCCATGACCGAGAAGTCAGAGCAGGCCGAGAAGACCGAGAAGGTCGAGAAGGTCGCACTCACCCCCACGACCCACACCACTCCGCCCGCGAAGTTCTCGCACGGTGTGCGGAAGGGCAACTTCCTCCAGGTCGCCGGCCAGGTGGGCTTCCTGCCCGCCGAGGAGGGCAAGCCGCCCACGCCGGCCGGTCCGACCCTGCGCGAGCAGACCCTCCAGACCCTCGCCAACGTCAAGGCGATCCTGGAGGAGGGCGGCGCGAGCTGGGACGACGTGATGATGATCCGCGTCTATCTGACGGACGTGGACCACTTCGCCGAGATGAACGAGATCTACAACACCTACTTCGAGGAGCAGGCCCTCACCGCGCCCCCGGCCGCCCGTACGACGGTCTACGTCGGCCTCCCCGCCGGGCTCCTCATCGAGATCGACGCGCTCGCCGTCCTGGGCTGAGCCCGGGCCGACGGCTCCTCGACCTCCTCAGCTCCCGCAACCCCCGCACGACGTACACGGCACGGCACGGCACCTCTCACAGTGCCGTGCCGCGATCCCCCCTGCCCGAAAGCTTCATGTACGTACCGTACTTACGCAGAGGACCCCCCAATGTCCCTTCCGTTCGCGGCCGCGCCGACCCCCGAAGCCCCACCCCACACCGGCGGTCTGCTCCTCCTCGTCGACGGCACGGCCGGTCTCCTGACCGTCGCCGCCCTCGGCATAGCGCTCCTGCTGTTCCTCATCATCAAGGCGAGACTCCAGCCGTTCGTCGCGCTGCTCGCGGTCTCCATAGCCGTCGGCCTGCTGGCCGGACTGTCGGTCACCGAACTCTTCGGCACGGTCCAGCGCTCGGACGCCGTGTCCACCATCGAGACGGGCATGGGCGGCATCCTCGGCCATGTCGCGATCATCATCGGCCTCGGCACCATGCTCGGCGCGATCCTCGAAGTCAGCGGTGGCGCCGAGGTGTTGGCGTCCCGGCTGCTCAACCTCTTCGGAGAGAAGCGCGCCCCGCTCGCGATGGGCATGACCGGCCTCATCTTCGGTATCCCGGTCTTCTTCGACGTCGGCATCTTCGTCCTCGCGCCGATCGTGTACGCCGCCGCCAAACGCTCCGGCAAATCGATCCTGCTCTACTGCCTGCCCCTGCTCGCGGGCCTGTCGATGACCCACGCGTTCCTGCCCCCGCACCCCGGCCCGGTGGCCGCCGCCGGCCTCCTGCACGTGGACCTCGGTTGGGTCATCCTCATGGGCATCGTCTGCGGCATCCCCGCCGTGCTGGCCGCCTGGGCGTACTCGGCGTGGATCGGCCGCCGCATCTTCGTCGCCGTACCGCAGGACATGGTCGAGGCGGCGGAGGAGGCCAGGCTGGCGGTGGTCAACGAGCAGCGGGCGCAGGGTGTGGAGCCGCGGGCCCGGGGTGCCGAACAGGGCGTCGAGCCGCAGGTGCAGGGCGTCGCTCAGGGTGTCGAGCCGCGTGAGCAGCCGGTGTCGCTGGGCACGGTCCTCGGCATCATCGGGACGCCGCTGATCCTGATCCTGGCGGCCACCTTCTCCTCGATCGCCCTGGACCCCTCCACGGGCCGCTCGGTGATCGAGTTCTTCGGCCACCCCTTCGTCGCCCTCACCATCGCCCTGCTCCTCGCCTACTACCTGCTCGGCATCCGCCGCGGCTGGTCCCGCAAGTCGCTGGAGACGGTGTCCACGGCCTCCCTCAAGCCGGTCGGCAACATCATCCTCGTCGTCGGCGCGGGCGGGGTGTTCGGCGCGGTCCTCAAGGCCAGCGGGGTCGCCCAGGCCCTCTCCGACACCTTCAACGACGTCGGACTGCCGGTGATCGTGCTGTCGTACCTGCTCTCGCTCGTGCTGCGGGTCGCGCAGGGCTCGGCGACGGTCGCGATCGTCACGACGGCCGGCATCGTCGCCCCGCTGCTCGCCGAGGGCCACCACTCCCAGGCCTTCGTCGCCCTGGTCATCATGGCCATCTCCGCGGGCTCCATCTTCGCCTCGCACGTCAACGACGGCGGCTTCTGGATGGTGGCCAAGTACTTCGGCATCAGTGAACGCGACACCCTGAAGACGTGGACCGTCCTGGAGTCGGTGCTGTCGGTGGCGGGTTTCGTGATGGCGGGGGTGTTGAGCGTGTTCGTGTAGCCCCAGGTGGTCGGGCAGCCCCATGTAGGCGTCTGATAACAAAGTTGGGGTCGGCTGTGTGCGACACAGGATCGTCGACCATACTGCCCGCTGTGGAGCAGCGCATAGGTTCGAGCAGCCAGCCCCTGAAGGGCGAGCCAGTGAAGGGCGCCGGATTCGACCCGGCCTTCATCCCCGGGCTCACCGCACCCGTGTCCGGACCCGCGTCCGGCGGACCGGCGGACGCCGAGCCGGAGGACGCGGAGCCGGCGGAGACGGCCGCCTCGGGGGAGGAGCCCACCCAGGACGAGCCCGCCGCGGCCTCGGAAGCCCCCGAGTTCGCGGAGGCCTCCGAGGAGACGGACTCCGAGTCCCCGGAGGCCCCCGACGGCCCCGTCTTCGAGGCGTCCGACCGCCGCGCGAAGATCGTCGCCGACCACCGGGGCGTACGACTCGCCCTGGACGACCAGGCGTGCGAGTTCCGCTGGGACGAGATCGGTGCCGTGGAGACGGAGGTCCCCCGTTTCGGCAAGCGGCTCACCATCACGGTGCACACCCCCGACCGCCGCTGGTACCCGATCGAGATCGAGGCCAAGTCCAGAAGCGCCTTCGACGAGTGGGACGAACAGCTGGACGCGGTCCTGGACGCCTACTTCGAGGACGCCGAGGAACAAGCGGCGGCGGAGGTCGACGAAACCGTCGACGACCAGACGACCGGCTGACGAGGGCTGGCTGACGACGGCTGGCTGACGAGGGCTAACCGCAGTACTGGCTCTGCTTCCCGATCGACCGGTACATGCAGTCCGCGTTCTCCAGCAGCTGCAGCACCGCGTCCCGGTTGCGGGAGGTCTCCCGCTCGATGACCTCGTCGGGCGGGTAGAAACCGCCTCCCGAGCTGGACGACGGGTACATCTCGAAGGTGTAGTCGAAGATCTTCTGCGTACCCCAGAGATAGTCGTCGATCGACCCGTCGGTGATGTACAGGTCGCTCGACTGCTCCGCCGTGTACCCGTTGCTCGCGGCCATCTTCTGCCCGACCGCCTTGAACGCGGCGTTGTCGTCGGCCGTCATCCCGGTCGTCGTGTCCGCGTTGGTGTACCCGAAGGGCCACAGCACGAGTTCGCTGTACGTGTGGAAGTCGACGCCCGCCTTGATCTGCTGCTTCCCGCCGACGACCCGGCTGCGCACGAAGTCGGCGACGACCTTGACCTCCGGCGCCGACTCGGCCGCGGCACCCCGGTAGGTCTCGGACGAGGCCGACCCCGAGGAGCCGCCGCAGCAGCCCCAGCGGTAGTTCCAGTTGCGATTGAGGTCCGTACCGACGTACGAGGAACCGGAGTTGGGCTGCCGGTTCTTGCGCCACGAACGGTAGGAGCCGGTCGCGATGTCGTACTCGCCACCGTCCGGGTTGAGATCCGGGACGATCCAGATCTCCCGGTTGTTCACCATGCTGGTGATCCGGGAGTCGGAGCCGTAACCGGCCCCGAACTCGCGCAGCAGATACAGCGCCATCTCCACCGTCAGATGCTCACGGGCGTGCTGATGGTGGGTGAACAGCACCTCGGGCTCGGCCTCGTCCGTCCCCACGTTGTCGCTGATCTTGATGGCGACGATGTCCCGGCCCTGGTACGACTTCCCGATCACGCGCTTGCTCATGATGTTCGGGTAGGCCGCGAGCCGGGTGTCGATCTCCGCGTTCGTCTCGGCGTAGTTGTGGTAGCGGGAGTCGGCGGAGGGGAAGTCGAGGAGCCGTACGTCGCCCTCGCCGCCCGACCGGTCCGGCACCGCGCCCATCGCCGTGACGTCGTAGCCGAGTTGCTTGAGCTTCTTCACCTGGTCGGCGCGGCCGGAGATGAAGACCGAGTGGTCGTCGGCGTCGTCGACCGTCACGCCGGCCCGCTGGAGCGCCGTACGGGAGGCGGAGTCCGAGCTCAGGTGCACCTCGTACTGGCGGATGTCGTCCGCCGAGGGGGCCGCCGTCCGGGCGCTGTCGGCGTTCGCGGAGAGCGGGGCGGCGAGGGCGAGCGCCGCGAGGGAGGTGACGGCGGCCACGGCTATGCGCCGTCTGTGGGTGCGGGCGCCCGGGCCTCGTACACGAAGTCGCATGAAGTCTCCTAGGTGTGGAGTGGGGGGTGGTTCAGCGACGTGCTGGTGCGGGTGTGCCGCTCATGGTTCTGTGCATGGCATGAGCAGGTCAAGAGTGAAGAAAGCCGCCATGGCGTGAACTGTTCGTAGAGGGCGGCAACTGGGGAGGGGCGGCGGCGGCATGCCCTCTTGTGCCGTCGTCCGCTTTACGCTTTCTTGATCCGCATGGCGGACACAACGGACAACACAGCGACAGGGGCAACCACCACCCCGGAACCGTCGGCACCCCGGAAATCCAGTTGGAAGTACATCGGCCCCGGTATCGTCGTCGCCGCGACCGGCGTCGGCGCCGGCGACCTCGTCGCCACCCTCATCGCGGGCAGCAACTTCGGCTACACCCTCCTGTGGGCCGCCATCATCGGCTGCCTGGTCAAGATCTCCCTCGCCGAGGCGGCGGGCCGCTGGCACCTGTCCACCGGCCGCACCCTCTTCGACGGCTGGGCGAGCCTGGGCCGCTGGACGACGTGGTTCTTCGTCGTGTACGTCGTGATCTGGGGCTTCGTCTACGGCGCGGCGGCGATGTCGTCCAGCGCGCTTCCGCTCCAGGCGCTGTTCCCGAACGTGATGGACCTCGAGTGGTGGGCCATCGCGTGCGGACTGGTCGGCCTGGTCTTCGTCTGGTTCAACAAGTACGAGGTCTTCGAGAAGGTCATGACGGTCCTGGTGGGCGTCATGTTCGTCGTCACGGTCTACCTGGCGATCCGGGTCACCCCGCACCTCGGCGACGCCTTCGCGGGCCTGCTCCCGGTCCTCCCCGACGAGAAGGACTCGATCCTCAACACCCTCGGCCTGATCGGCGGTGTCGGCGGCACGATCACGCTCGCCGCGTACGGCTACTGGGTCAACGCGAAGGGCTGGACGAACACCGGCTGGATGAAGGTCATGCGCCTGGACAACCGGGTCGCGTACGCGACGACCGGCATCTTCGTCGTGGCGATGCTCTTCGTCGGCGCGGAGCTCCTGCACACCGCGAACGTGGAGATCGCGAGCGGCGACAAGGGCCTGGTCCAGCTGAGCGACATCCTGGAGGACAAGTACGGCACGGCGACGGCCAAGTTCTTCCTCATCGGCTTCTTCGCCACGTCCTTCACCTCCCTCATCGGCGTCTGGCACGGCGTCAGCCTGATGTTCGCGGACTTCGTGGCGCGCTACCGGACGCGCGGCGAGGTGAAGGGCGACGAGGTGGCGTCGGGCGCCCGCGAACGATCCTGGCCCTTCCGCGCGTACCTCCTCTGGCTGACGTTCCCCCCGATCGTCCTCCTGTTCCAGGGCCAGCCCTTCCGCCTGGTCATCCTCTACGGCGTCCTCGGCGCGGCCTTCCTCCCCTTCCTCGCCGGCACCCTGATCTGGCTCCTCAACACCTCCCGCACACCTCGCGAATGGCGCAACGGCCTGCTCAGCAACGCGATGCTGGCGATCGCGGGCCTGTTGTTCCTGGTCCTGTGCGTGAAGCAGATCTGGGACCAGCCTTGGGGGGAGTTCTTCTAGCCGGGGGCGGCGTTCACAGGAGGTGGTCGGCCTTCCCCGCCTTGATGTCGAGGATCATCGTCCGGAGCGCTTCGCGCGTGTCGGTGAGGTAGGCGTCCTCGGCACCGGCTATGGCGATGTAGGCGTTGCCTTGGGGGTCGGTGCCGAGGCGGAAGCAGTTGTTGCCTTCACCGCAGAACGGTTCTTCCCAGGTGATGCGGTCGGTCATGGCGTCTCCTACGCTCACGGGCGATCTTGTGGATGACGTCACGAGACGCTTCCGGATTCATCGCCGTGGCGTCCATCCAGTCCAGATGCGCACGGTACTTCGTCAGCTGCGCCTCGGCATGGGTGAATTCCGGTCCGTGCGCGGAGTCCAATTGCACGGTGTCGAGTTGGGGCACGGGCCCGTCCGCGTAGAGCAGGGCATGCCCTGCGCCGGGGAAGTCGCCCTTGGACGCGGGAATCACCCGGATCTCGATGCTGTCGCGCTCGGACTGGGCGACCATTTTAGGCCAACGCGTAGAGTGCGTGGCGTGTACTTTCCGGGCTGGCGGAGCTTCTGGTGGCGTTACATCGCTGGACCAGGCGCAGTAGTGGTCTTCGTGGCCCTGATTGCCTTGATGATCCCGGCCCTGTCCGCGCACGACGGTCACGGGCAACATGGTCGCTGGACAGCGACGAACATCCTCTGCAGCCATAACGGATGCAACGAAGTCGGCACCTTCTTGTCTACAGACGGCAGCGACAGGCGTACGCGAATCGGCATGTTCGGAAGCCCGGACCTTGCGATCGGTCAAGCCGTTCCCGCCGTCGACACGGGTGGTGACGAGATATACCCGCTGGGTGGGGGCGATGCCTGGTGGCACGACCTCATCGGGGTGATCGCTGCTGGGCTGGCCAGCGTCGGCTGGCTATGGGCGTTTCCCATCCGAGTACTGCGGCAACGTCGCCTGAGGCACCCGGATGCCGTGGTTCTCTAACAACAGCTGTTTCACCCGTGTGGTCGTCGAGCTCGTTGCGGCGGCAGGCTGACATTGGTTTGGGCCGGACCGTGCAGCTCGGGGCACGATCTTTCACGGAGATTCGGTCGGAGCCATCACCAAGCATCCGGCACCTACGGAACTTGATCAGACTCTGGCGCGGGTCCCGGTAGTGGAAGGCCGATGGGCGGTGTGGGGTTGGTGTCCTCCGGGACACCAACCCCACACCGTTGTGACGGGCTCAGGCAAACTGCGTGGCCTGGTCAGCCGACGAACTCGACCATGACGGTCGCCGTGCCGGGCACATGCCGGGCGTCGCCCGCGTAGGTGACCGTGTACTGGGGATACGTGTTCCAGTCGGGCGGGGTGTCCTTGAATCTGAAGGTGCCGTCCCGTCCTACCTTCACATCCGGCAGCTCCACGCCGCTCCGCGTCACCGTGACCGCTCTGCGCTTGGGGAAGGGGACCAGCGAGGTCAGTTTCCCCGTCACGGTCACCGGCGTGCCGACGGGGTTCGTCGGCGGGGCGGACAGAGTGATCGTGCTGGATGCCTTGGCGACGTCGGTGACGATGTCGAGAACGACCTCGCCCGAGTAGGGGAAGCGGGTGGCGAACAGCCTGTTGCCGTCGGGCGCCCAGGCCACCCCTCGGTCCAGCAGATCCGCATACCCCGGGGACAACGCGACCGTGCGGTACGCGGCGGTCTCCCCCGGGCGGTAGATGTAGACGTCCCACTCCCCTCCCGCCACGATCCCCGCGGCGACCGTGCCGTGGGAGTCAACGGCGACGGAGTTGGGGTAGGCGCCGGTGTCGTACTGGGCCTCCTCCGTCAGGTCCGACAGGCGCCACCGCTGGTGGTAGTAGTTGGAGCCGTTCGCGGTGATCGCACTGCGGCCGTCCGGCGTCACCGCCATGTCCTCGACATCGCCGACGGCGTCGCTGTAGGCGGTCTCCTGAAGCGTGCCGGAGCTCACGTCGTACACGCGCATGCCCAGCGCGCCCTGGCTCTCCGCGGCGACGAGCCGGTCGGGCGCGCCCGGCGACGAGGCGAGTCGCGGTTTGCCGTACCAGACGGGGTTGCCATCAAGGCTGACGGTCGGGGGCGCCTCGGCGATGGCGACCGACCCGATGCCGCCGTCGAAGACGGTGGCCTGGTAGCCGAAGAACAGCCGGCCGCCGGCGAGGGCGAGGCTCTCCGGTTCGGTGTCGGCCCCGGTTGAGATGCGCCGCGTCTCGGTCATGGTCGCGGTGTCGATGACGGAGATCGCGTCAGCGTCCGGGAGCGCCACGTACAGAGTGGACTCGTCGGCCGACTCGGCCATGCCCCGCGCCCCGTCGAGACCCTCCACCTTCTTCACGACCTGCCCGTCGTGGTCGGTGGCCAGCACCGCGTCGTCGCCGGGAGCGCTCACGTACACATGGCGGCTGTCGGCGAGGGTCTGCCAGTGCGACCGCACGGGCAGGACGATGCCGCCCTGGGGCTGTGCCGTTGCCGTGCCGGGGGCACCGAGCAGATTGAACGACGCGGTCGCCAGGACCAGCGCGACACCCGCCGCACGTCTTCGTATACGCAATTCAGGAGCTCCTTCGAGAAGGGATCCGGCCGCACGGGCGCGGCTGGCGGAGCAACTGTATTGATCCGCACTGACATTGGGTCCGCAAGGTGATCGCGCGGAGGGGCCGTACAAGGTTTGGCCCTCAACAGTCGAACACCGACCAGCAGATGTCGTTGCGCAGCCGCTGGTCGTCAAGTACGAGCTCGCGAATCGCCTCCGGGAGCTGTTCGCGCTGCCACTGGCACTCGAGTCGACCCACCGTCTCGCTCTCGCCGGCCGGTGCCGCCGCGCGTGCGGCCTTGATCGCGTAGGCGGCCGCGCCGAGTTCGTGTGCGGCGACGTGGGCGACGGCGCCGGCCTGACCGGCGGCGTACGCGGCATGCCGTGCTGCTCCACGCAGGTCTCTGGCCGCCCCCATCGCATGGCCGCCCGCCGCGCGGGCCTGCATCATCTTGACCTCGCCACGCACCCAGGCCCGGGCGTGCTCGATCGCCTGGCGGGGGCGCGGGTCCTCGGGTCGCACCGACTCGAAGAGGTCGAGGACGTGCTCGGCGCACAAGGCGGCCCAGAGAGCGAGGAGACGGTGATCCGCGTCAGTGAGAGTCCCGCCCCGGCGGATCGTCACGAAGCGGGGGTCCCGGACCTTCGGGAGGATCATGACGTGCACTCCCTCCCGTGGGCCTCAGCGCCATTCCCCGCGGTGTGCCTTGGCGACCGGTCAGCCCCCTGGCGCAGGGAGTGGTCCAGAGTACTCATCAGCCGGGCGACACGATTGCTCCCGCTTGGCGCGGGCGGGTAGCGGCGGAGCACGTCGATGAGCACCGGTGTCGCACGGTGCCGTGACCGTTCCAGCAGGGCCTCCCCGATCGCCGGGTCACCGCCCGCCTCCAGCTCCCCGATGCGCGCGGCGCTCGCGGAGGCTCGCAGGATGTGGCCGACCTGGCCGGCCTGGGCGATGGGGTGCAGGTACGCGGCCGATGCGGCGTCACCGGCGGATCGCGCGGCCAGCCGAGCGGCTTCGGAGGGCGCGGCGCGGGCGGCACGATGAGCATCGAGGGACGTGACGCGCTGCAACTTCGTCCTGTTGGCACCGTTGATGAACGCCCAGGCCGCGTCGATCGCCGCCCGGGGACGCGGATCACCGGGAACGGCCTGCTCGAAGACCGGCAGGACGTCCTCCGCGTGCCGAACCACGTAACGCGCCACGACGCGCAGCTCGTCCATCGTCAGGTCGAAGTCTCCGGACACGGTGTGCGTGCTCTGTGTCATGTCCCTGAATCGTATCTTCGCCGGCAGCCTCCAAGCGCCGGCCAGGACACTGGAAGGGTGGCGGCGCGACCTCACGTTCCGCGGAAGGGCCCAGCTGAACGCCGCCAGTCAGCTCTTCGCCTACCTCGACGCCTTGGACGAGGACCGAGAAAGACATGTGGCGGCTGCGGGACACCGGTCATGACGGACCCGGTGTCCCGCCCGATGTACTGCGGGTATGTCAACGTTCCCGATCGGAAGGGATGATCACGGCAGCGCGTGCACGTGCGGTCCCACCGAGTTCGCCCACGCATTCCCCGCAGCCGCATCCCAGTTCGTCGACCACGTCATGGCCCCCCGCAGCTCCGGATAGGTCCGCGACGGCTTGAACGACCCGCACCCCGTGCCCTTGGTGAGGCAGTCCAGCGCGTTGTTCACCACGGACGGAGACACGTACCCGCTGCCCGCTCCCCTCGCAGAGGCCGGCAGGCCGAGACCCACCTGGGACGGAGACAAGCCGCCCTCCAACTGGATGCAGGCCAGGGCGGTGAGGAAGTCCACCGAGCCCTGGCTGTACACCTTGCCGTCGCAGCCCAGCATGGAACCGCTGTTGTAGTACTGCATGTTGACGACGGTGAGGATGTCCTTCACGTTCAGGGCGGTCTGGAAGTACGTGTTGGACGTGGACTGCATGTCGATGGTCTGCGGGGCCATGGTCAGAACCAGGGACGGGCCCGCCTTTCCCGACAGGGACCGCAGTGCCTGGGTCATGTACGTCGCGTTGAGGCCGTTCTCCAGGTCGATGTCGACGCCGTCGAAGCCGTACGTCTGCATCAGGGAGTACACCGAGTTCGCGAAGTTCGTCGCCGACGCCGAGTCGTTCACCGACACCGCGCCCCGCTCACCCCCGACGGAGATGATGACCTTCTTCCCGGCCGCCTGCTTGGCCTTCACGTCCGCCTTGAACTGGTCGACCGTGTAGCCGCCGAGGCCCGCCGAGTCCAGGGTGAAGGTGACGGCGCCCGGGGTGGACGTCGCGTCGGCGAAGGCGACCGCGATGATGTCGTACGGGGACTGGACGTCCGAGAGTTTCTGGACCGTCGCCCCGTTGTTGAAGTTCTGCCAGTACCCCGTCACGGCGTGCTTGGGCACCGCGCCCCCGCCACCGCCCGGGGACGTCGTCGTACGGCCCGTCACCGTTGCCGACTTCGCCGACTCACCCGCCGCGTTCGTCGCCGTGACCTGGAAGGAGTACGACGTGGCGGCCGCGAGGCCGGTCACCGTGGCCGACGTACCCGTCACCGCCGTGACCTTCGTGCCGTTGCGGTAGACGTTGTAGCCGGTCGCTCCCGAGACCGTGTTCCAGGCCAGGGACACGGACGAGGAGGAGGTTCCGGTCACGGACACGCCGCTCGGCGCCGCCGGGATCGTGGGCTGCGGATCGCCGCCGCCCCCGCCGTCCGGACCGTACACCGAGACGTCGTCCGCGTAGTACGCCGCCTGGCCGTACCAACCGTGCGTGTACACGGTCACCGAGGTCGTCGACGAGCCCGTGGTGAACGTCGTCGACAACTGCTTCCACGAGGACGAGTCCGGGGTCCAGGTCGAGACGTCCGTCGTGCCCGTGCCCGTCGCGCCCAGGTAGACGTAGCCGCCCTGCACCCACGTGCTCAGCGTGTACGTCGAGTTGGGCTTCACCGCGACCGTCTGGGTGCAGCGGGCGTTGTCCTGCCCGGCCGGCGTCGCCTTCAGTGCGGCCGAGCCGCCGTGCACGGGGGAGGAGACGGTCGTACCACTGCCGCCCGAACACGTCCAGTTGGCCAGGCCCGACTCGAAGCCGGGGTTCTTCGTGTTGTTGGTGTCGGCCGCCGCGGCCTGGCCCGCGCCCGCCGTTGCGGCGGCCAGGGCGAGGAGGGTCGCGGTGAGGGTCCCGGCGAGGGCCCTGGCGAGGGTTCGCGTCCGTCTGCGTCTGGGCATGCCTGGTTCACGGTGCACTGGTGCCTCCGGTGGGGGAGAGGAACAGAGGTGCAAGAGGTGCAGAGGTGCAAGAGGTGCAGAGGGGTGAGAGGTGCAGAGGGATGAGCACGACGGTGGCCACCGCGTGTCCTAAGAGTTGGTCCAGACCAATTGACTGTCAAGGGTTCAGTCCGGAGTCGCGCGGAACGGGCGGCTCCAACTCCCCCCGCCCGCCCCGCCCTCGTGGCACATGCGCCCCATCTGGGCTGGAATGGCCGCCTTTTTGGCGCTCAAGAGCAGCAGGAAGTCACAGAAACGCTGTTCTCCGGTCACAGGGGCGTGGATACAGTGCTCAGGTAGTCACGCAGTGAAGTCGATCGGGTGTGCCGGAGTGACGCCGGTGGGCCCATGGGCATGGGGATACGGGGAGCTGCGCGTGCCAACTGCCATTGCCGTGACCAGTGCCGACATGGCGCTGCCGCCGCAGGACGACCGAACCATGCCCGCGGCCGTCCTGCCGGACCTGGACCGCCAGCCGCTCGACCGGTCGCTGGCCGCCCTGCAGACGCTGATCGACCAGCACGGGCATGTGATCGTCGTCTGTTCGCAGGCCGTCCCCCGAGAGGTGGAGCGGCGGCTGCTCACGGTCCGCTCCCTCCTGGAAAGCGACCGGATCGCCCTGTTCCGGCCCGATCTGCCGCCCCTCGGACTCGCCGTCCTGGCCCGCCAGTTACGCCAGCTCGCCTCCTGCGACCTGAGTCCCGGCGTGCTCGCCTCCGCCGCCCGGCTGCTCACCCACTACCTCCACGCCGGAGCGCTCCTCGGCTCCGTCACCAAGCTCGACCGCGTTCCCGTGAGTCTGAAGTCGCACGCCAAGTCCTGGATGCCGGGCAGCCAGTTCGGTGTGCTCGCCCACCCGCAGCCGCAGCTCGTCCGTATCGGACCCGACGCGACCCTCGCGGGCCCGGAGTTCGCCACCTCGATGCTGGTCGGCCGGGGGCAGCTCCAGTCCGACTGGGTCACCGCGACACTGGCCAAGTCCTGGAGCGTGCAGGGGCTGCGCGAGGTCCCGCTGCCGGCCGAGTCCGCGGACTGGTGGGGCACCGGCAAGCTGATCGAGTTCTGCACCTTCCTGCCGGACCTGTCGGTTCTCTACCAACTGGTCACCTCGGTACGGCAGAACATCTGCCACTGGTGCGGCATCGAGGTCATCGGCGACCGCTGCGTCTTCTGCTCCGCCGTATCGCCGGTATCACCCGTATCGCCCGTGCGTGACAACCAGTCGCCCGCGTACGGGGGCCAGTCACCCCCTTCCGGCAACCAGTCGCCCGCTTACGGGAGCCAGTCACCCCCTTACGGCAACCAGTCGCTCCGGTACGAGAACCACTCACCCGTGCACAGGAACCAACTGCCCGCCGGGTGAGCCGACCCGGCCACCCAGCCGCTCCGACCAGCCAACTCCGCCAGACCCAACCCCCCCCGACGAGGTCGTACGGTTCATGAACTCCCGTCAGCGCCGCGGCGTGATACTCCTGCTCCTGTCGGTCCTGTGCGCCCTCGGCGCGTTCGCCGGCGTGCTGTCCGTCATCAATGACGTGAAGTCGAAGGTCGGCCCCGAGGTCACGGCGTACCGGCTGAAGTCCCGGGTGGAGCCCTACACCAGTCTCAACGCGAGCCAGTTCGAGAAGACCGAGATGCCGAAGCGGTGGCTGCCGGACACCGCGGTCACCGATCTCTCCGACCTTCGCGGCAAGATCGCCGTCACCACGCTGCAGGCGGGCTCGCTGCTGCAGAGCGACATGATCGTCGACCAGCCCGCGCTGCAGCCGGGACAGCAGGAGGTCGCCATCATGATCGACGCGGCGACCGGTGTCGCGGGAAAGATCACGGCCGGTGCGTCGGTCAACGTGTACGCCACCTTCGAGGGACAGCGCGAGGGCGCTCCCGACCAGTCCAAGATCATCGTGACCAACGCCCGGGTCATCGACGTCGGCGATCTGAAGGTGCTCAAGCCGGACGCGGACGACCGCACCCGGCAGGAGACCGACGCCGTCCCGATCACCTTCGCGCTCACCACCCTCGACGCCCAGCGCATCACGTACGCCGAGTCGTTCGCCAAGGAGGTCCGGCTCGCGCTCGTCGCGCCCGGCACCGGCACCACCGTCCCCGAGCGCGACCGCACCTACGAACTCGCCAAGGACAAGTGAGAGGCCGCCATGCCCACGAGGATCCTCCCGGCAGTCGGCGACGCGGACGCGGTGCGGTCCATCACCACGCTGCTCAGCCAGCTCCCCGACGCCGAACCGCTCACCCCGGTGGTCGACTCCACCCAGCTCATCGACACCCTCGCCCGCCTCGCCGCCGAGTCCATCGACGAACTGCCCGAAGTGGTCGTCGTCCACGAACGCATCGGCCCGGTCCCGGCCCTGGAACTCATCCGCGAGGTCGCCCTCCGCTTCCCGGCCGTCGGCGTCATCCTCGTCACCACCGACGCCAGCCCCGGCCTCTTCCAGGCCGCCATGGACTACGGCGCCCGCGGCCTGATCGCCCTGCCGCTCGGCTACGAGGAGCTGGCCAGCCGGGTCCAGGCGGTCGCCCAGTGGTCCGTGGGCGTACGGCGTCACCTGGGCGCAGGGGGCGACGTGTTCACCGGCGTCGGCGGCACCGTCGTCACGGTCAGCGGGGCGAAGGGCGGCGTGGGCACCACCCTCACGGCCATCCACCTCGCCCTGGCCGCCCAGGCCTCCGGCCGCAGCGCCGCCCTGCTGGACATGGACCTGCAGACCGGGGACATCGCCTCCTACCTGGACGTGCAGTTCCGCCGCTCGGTCGTCGACCTCGCCGCCATCACCGACATCTCCCCGCGCGTCCTCGCCGACGCCGTCTTCCGCCACGACACCGGCGTCGCCCTGCTGCTCGCACCCGGCGAGGGCGAACGCGGCGAGGAGGTCACCGACCGCGCCGCCCGCCAGATCATCAGCGCCCTGCGCTCCCGCTACGAGGTCGTCGTCGTCGACTGCGGCGCCCAGCTCGGCGGCGCGGGCGCGGCCGTCGTCGAGATGGCCGACACGGCCCTGCTGGTCACCACGCCCGACGTGGTCGCGGTCCGGGGGGCCAAGCGCACGGTCCGCATGTGGGACCGGCTGCAGATCCGCAAGGCCGAGGAGACGACCGTCGTCGTCAACCGGCACACCCGCGGTACGGAGATCCAGCCCCCGCTGATCCAGAAGATCACCGGCACCCTCGTCGCCGGCACGGCGGTCCCGGCCAACTTCAAGGAACTGCAGAGCGCGGTGGACGCCGGCCGCGTCCACGAACTCGACGGCAAGAGCACGGTGAAGCAGGCCCTGTGGGCCCTCGCGGCAGAACTGGGACTGGTCAAGGGGAGCGAGGGCCCCGGCCACCGCGCCGGCCGCTTCCGGGGCGGCGACCGGACGGCGGTCGGCTTCCGGCGGCGCAAAGAGCTGGGGAGGTAGCGGTGCGCTTACCGGTTCCCCTGCTCGCAGGGAGGGAGCGGGGACGGGTTCCCGGACGGAGGGACGACGGCCAGGTCACCGTCGAGTTCCTCGGCATGACCCCGCTGATCCTCCTCACGCTGGTACTGATGTGGCAGTTCGTGCTGCTGGGATACACGTTCACGCTCGCGGGGAATGCTGCGGACGAGGCCGTACGGGCGGCGACGGCGGTTCCGGAGGGCGAGCGGCAGGGGGCGTGTCAACAGGCGGGGCTGGACAAGCTCCCGGACGCGTGGGGCGGCGAGGTGGAGTGCGGCACGTCCGGCGGCTATGTCACGGCCGACGTCACCCTCCGCGTCCCCGTCCTCTTCCCGGGCTCGATCGGCTTCCCCTTCGACGTGAAGGGCCACGCCGGCGCCGTGGAGGAGGTGAAGGACTGAGATGACGTACGACGAGACAGTACGGGCTCGCAGGGACCGCGACCGAGGGCGACGGAACCGGAGTGGAGGTGACCGGAGCCGACCCGGCCGGAGCCGACCCGGCCGGAACCGACGCGACCGGAACCGACGTGACCGGAACCGACGCGACCGGAACCGACACGACCTCGGCCAAGTAGCCCTCGAGTACCTCGGCTTCATCCCGATCCTGATCCTCGTCGCGATGGCGGGCGTACAGATCGGGCTGATCGCGTACACCGCCCAGCAGGCCGGAACGGCGGCCCGGGCGGGGGCGCGGGCGGCCTCGATCGAGGAGAGCGCGCAGGACGGGTGCGCGAACGCGATCAGCGACTGGCTGTCCGTCGACTGTCCCGCCACGGAGGGCGGCGACGAGGTCACCGTCACCGCCACCGTCCAGATCCCTTCCATCGTCCCCGGCTGGGACTTCGGCGACGCCCACAAGACCGCCACCATGCCGCTCGACCACTGAGACCTCGACCACTGAGGAAGACACTGAGGAACCACCCATGAGCCTGCGGTCACGCATCAACTCCCCGGAAGACAACGGCAGCCGGGGCGAGGACGGCCATCTGGTCGCCTCCTACCGGGCCAAGCTGCTGGAGGAGATCGACCTCGCGGAGATGAGCGCGCTGGCGGCGGCCGAGCGCCGGGCCCGCCTGGAGCGGGTGCTCGGGCACATCATCAGCCGGGAGGGCCCGGTCCTGTCGACGGTGGAGCGCTCGCAGCTGATCCGCAGGGTGGTCGACGAGGCGCTGGGCCTCGGCATCCTGGAACCGCTCCTCGAGGACGCGTCCATCACCGAGATCATGGTGAACGGGCCGGACGCGATCTTCGTCGAGCGCGGCGGCCGGGTCGAACAGCTCCCGCTCCGCTTCCCCTCCCACGACCAGCTGATGCAGACCATCGAGCGGATCGTGTCGACGGTCAACCGGCGGGTGGACGAATCGAATCCGATGGTCGACGCCCGGCTCCCCTCCGGCGAGCGCGTGAACGTGATCATCCCGCCGCTGTCGCTCACCGGCGCCATCCTCACCATCCGCCGCTTCCCCCGCACCTTCACGCTCAGCGAACTGGTCGGCTTCGGCTCGCTCGACGAGCACATGCTGTACCTGCTGGCGGGCCTGGTGCAGGCGCGGTTCAACATCATCGTGTCGGGCGCGACGGGCACCGGCAAGACGACCCTGCTCAACGCCCTCTCCGGGCTGATCCCCGACGGGGACCGCATCATCACCATCGAGGACTCGGCGGAACTCCAGCTCCAGCAACGGCACGTGGTCCGGCTGGAGTCGCGGCCGCCGAACGTCGAGGGCAAGGGCCGTATCACCATCCGCGACCTGGTCCGCAACTCGTTGCGCATGCGGCCCGACCGGATCGTGGTCGGTGAGGTCCGCGGCGGCGAGTCGCTCGACATGCTCCAGGCGATGTCGACCGGCCACGACGGCTCGCTGGCGACCGTGCACGCCAACAGCGCCGAGGACGCGCTGATGCGGCTGAAGACCCTCGCGTCCATGTCCGAGGTGGAGATTCCCTTCGAGGCGCTGCACGACCAGATCAACAGCGCGGTCGACGTCATCGTCCAGCTCACCCGGTTCGCCGACGGCGTGCGCCGTATCACCGAGATCGCGCTGCTCGACAGCCACGGCGGCGAGCCGTACCGCCTCGCGACGGTCGCCCGCTTCGATGCGCGGCCGATGGCCGCCGACGGCCGGATCTACGGCGCCTACCAGCACTTCCCGCTCCCGCGCCGCACCGCCGACCGCCTCTACATGGCGAGCCAGCCCACGCCCCAGGCCTTCGGCGTGGCCCAGTCCGCAGATCAGCTAGCCATCCGAGAAGCCAGGTAGGACCGCCCCCATGGACCCAGATCTGAAGAACCTCGTCACGCTCACCATCGGCGTCACCCTGCTGACCTGCGTACTGGCCGTCATCGGCGTGCACACCTACGCCAAGGGCAAGGCCCAGCGGGCCGCGCTCGTCGAACGGCTGTCGTCCGCGGGCCAGATACCGGTCACCGGCCGCCGGCGCCGCTTCCGCAACCTGGACCGCAGGCTGCGGCGTACGAAGCTGGGCCGGAAACTGGAACTGCGGCTGGCGGCGACCGGCCTGGACATCACACCGGGCGAGTTCTTCGCCGCGATGCTCGCGGCGGTGGCGGGCCTGTGGCTGATCGGCCAGGCGACCCTGGCGCCCTTCTTCGGACCGCTCGCCGGACTGCTGGGCGTCTGGGCGGCGCTGCAGTTCCTCAGCTGGCAGCGGCAGAAACGCATCGAGAAGTTCATCAACCAACTCCCGGAAATGGCCCGCCTGCTGGCCAACGCCACTCAGGCGGGCCTCGCGCTGCGCACCGCGATCGGCATGGCGGCGGAGGAGCTGGAGGCACCGGCCGGTGAGGAACTCGCCCAGGTGGCCAACCAGCTGGGGATGGGCGCGACCATGGACGACGCGCTCGGCGAGATGGCCGACCGGCTTCCGTCCCGCGAACTGGTCGTCCTGGTCACGACCCTGGTCCTCTCCAACCGGGCCGGCGGCCAGGTGGTCAGCGCCCTGCGGAACCTCACGGAGACCCTGGAGGAACGCAAGGAGACCCGGCGCGAGGTCCGCACCCAGCTCTCCCAGGTGAACATGACGTCGTACGCCGTCCCGGTGCTGGGCGTCGGCTCCCTGTTCCTGATGAACGGGGTCAAGGACGGCGCCCTGGACCGCATGACCGGCTCCCCGGTCGGCCAGGCCGCCGTGATCATCGCGTTCGGGCTGTACGCGGTCGGCTTCGTCCTCATCCGCCGCCTGTCGCGGATCGACGTCTGAGCGCCGGGGGAGGGAGGAACGGACGATGGCATACCTACTGGCCCTGCTGATGGGCCTCGCCGTCTGGGGCGTCTTCACGGGCATCCGCATGTACCGCGCGGACGCCAAACTGCCGAGCGACCTGGTGCTGGCCCTGGAGGTCGGCGCCACCCGCACCGGCGCGGTGGACTCGCTGATCGACCGCATGGGCATGCGCTACGCCCCCGCCGTCCTGCGGCTGATGGGCCCCAAGCAGGTCGCGAAGTACCGCCGCAAGATCGACCTCGCGGGCAACCCCGGCGGCCTCACCATCGACCGCTACGCGGCCCGCCGGGCGGTCTACGGCTTCCTCGGCGGTGTCGGCTTCCTGGTGTTCCTGCTCCGCGGCGACATCCTGGTGGCGCTGCTGCTGCTCGCCTTCGGCGCGTTCTGGACGGAGGTCGGCATCTGGTCGGCGATCCGGATCCGCAAGGACGTGATCGAGCGCACACTGCCGGACTTCCTCGACGTCCTGGCGGTGGTCGTCAGCGCCGGCCTGGGCTTCCGCCAGGCCCTGGACCGCGTCGCCTCCAGGTACGAGGGACCATGGGCCGACGAACTCCGCATCACCCTCCGTCAGATGGACCTCGGCATGAGCCGCCGCCAGGCCTTCGCGGAGCTGCGCCGCAGGAACGACTCCGAGCAGGTGGCGATGTTCGTGACGGCACTGCAGCAGGGCGAGGAACTGGGCGCGCCGATCGTCGACACCCTCGTCTCCCTCGCCAAGGACATGCGCCGCACGGATGCCCAGAACGCCCGCCGCAAGGCCGCCCGTGCCGTCCCCAAGGCCACGATGATGATCACGACGTTCATGGTCCCGGCCACGATGATCCTGCTGGGGGCGGGCTTGCTCCTCGGGTCGGGCACGGACTTCGGGTCGATCACCGGGGAGTAGGGAGTCGGAGTAGGGAGCGGGGAGTATGGGGGTGGGGACGTGAAGGTGAGGACGGGGCGGCTCAAGAGCCGGTCGGACCGGAAGACCAGGCCGTTGAACGGTCATGCGGTCAAGGCGAGGAGAGGGGCCGGGGCGGTGGACGGGCCCGGGTCGGGGACTCAGCGCGGACGCACGCCCGCCGAAGCCCCTCGACCCCCGCAGGGGCCGGCCGCACCCCATGACGACAGTGCTACGGATACGGATACGGATACGGGTACGGGTGCTGCTGCTGCCGGCGTCACGGACGGCACCCACAACCCGCTGACACCCCCCATCTCCCTCCAGGTGAACGCCCTCCAGGCCATGTGCCGCCAGGTCTTCGGGTTCCGGCTGGCGATGATCGCTCTCGCCGCCCCCTCCGCCCTGCTCAACGCCGGCCCCGGCCTCGGTGTCCGCCTCGTCGGCGCCGCGGTGGTCGTCACCTTCATGGGCTCGTACGTCCTCTTCAGGGACTGGGAACGCTTCGGCCCACTGCTCCTGCGGCACCCCACCCTCCTGGCCGTCGACACCCTCTTCGCCTCCCTGCTCCTGGTCTCCGCGGGCCCGGACACCACGCTCGCCTACGTCAGCGTCTGCACCCCCCTCCTCGCGGGCATCGTGTACGGCTGGCGGGGCGCGGCCGTCTTCGCCTCGCTGCAGTCGCTGATCCTCCTGCTCGTGTACGCCACCCTGAAGGACACCCGGGCCGCACCCGCGGACTCCCTTCTCCTCCCGGGCCTGTGCGTCATCACGGGAGCCGTCGGCTCCACCCTGCGCAACCTGATGCTCCGCTTCGGTACGGCCACCCAGGCCCTGACCGCCGTCCAGGCCCGCCTCGCCGCGACGGAGGCGGTGAGCGCCGAACGGGCCCGCCTGGCACGGGAGATGCACGACTCCGTGGCCAAGACCTTGCACGGCGTGGCCCTGGCGGCGGACGGTCTGGCGCATTCGGCAGGCGCTGCCCGCATCGACCCGGCCCTCATCAGACAACAGGCCGAACTCGTCTCCCGTTCGGCCCGCAGAGCAGCCGCCGAGTCCCGTGAACTCCTCGCCGACCTGCGCCGCGAACCGGACTGCGCCCACCCCGCCGACGTACTCACCGAACTGGCCGCCCGTACCAGGGACTTCAGCACCCGAACCGCGCTCCCCGCCACCTATCACCCCATCCACCACCCCACTGACGACCGCACCGGGCCCCCGCCCCCGCCCCCGGTCCCGCCCGCTGTGGCCCGGCAGCTCCTCACCATCGCCACGGAGGCCATGGAGAACGCCCACCGCCACGCGTCCGCGACCCGGGTCGACGTGCACGCGGGAGTCCGCGACGACGTCCTGCGCATCAGCGTCCACGACGACGGCCGCGGCCTCCCCCCGGACACGACCCTCGAGGATCTCCGCCGCTCGGGCCACTTCGGCCTGGTCGGCATGGTCGAGCGAGCGGCATCGGTGGGCGCCCGCATCCACATCGGCAAGGGCACGCACGCGAAGGGCACGGAGGTCCGCCTGGAACTCCCTCTGACGGCACCGCCCCCGGAGTCACCGTGACGAGGACGACGATGAACATGACGAACGCGATGAACGCGACGGCCGCGATGAACGCGACGGATGTGATGAACGCGACGGCCGCGACGGATGCGGTGGATGCGCATCCGGGCGCCTCCTCCCTGCGGGTGGTCGTGGCCGACGACAACCCGGTGGTCCGGGCAGGTCTCACGGCCCTGCTCTCCGGCCGCCCGGACATCACGGTCGTCGCGGAGGCCGCGGACGGCCACGAGGCCTGCGAGGCGGCCCGTCACCACCGGCCGGACGTCGTCCTTCTGGACGTCCGCATGCCCGGGCTGGACGGCATCTCGGCGCTCCCGTACCTCGTGACGATCGCCCCGGTGATGATGCTGACCTACAGCCGGGAGCAGCAGATCGTGGAGGAGGCCCTGCGGCGGGGCGCCGGCGGCTACCTGGTCCACGGCGAGTTCACCGCCGACCAACTGGTGTCCGCCGTACGGGACATCAAGGAAGGCCGGGCCCACTTCACCCATACGGCGGCGGGAGCGCTGCTGGCCCGGCTGCGAACGACAAGTGCGACTGCATACGAAGTCCAACCTTCCACTTATTCTCGCCAGCAAAGTGAACTGCCGTCTTTAATAAGCGAATTACCCCTCCCGCACATCCGGCCCCCGCACGATTCTCCGGAAAGCACTTCACGAGTGCAACCAGCTGTGGCACAGTCGTTGTCGGGGCTCAGGGGTGCCCTGAGCGCGAGGGAGGCGGAGATCATGGACCTCATCACATCGGGGATGAACAACCAGCAGATCGCCGCCGCGTGCTTCATCAGCGAGAAGACGGTCAAGAACCACATCAACCGCATCTTCGCCAAGCTTCACAGCGCGACCCGCTCCGAGGCCACGGCCAAGTGGCTCGGCACGGCGCCGGGTTCACACCGGGGTGTGGGATGAACCGCTCCTGGGCCCAGGATTGGGCCCACGGGCCCTGTGCCGAACCCGAAGCTCCGGTCTACGCTGCGCGCGTCGAAGGCGACGACATCGGAGGGCACCCCCATGAACAACTGGTTCAACACGACCGTCTCGTACCTTCGCGCCCGCGCAGCGCGCAACGACGAGGGCCAGACGGCGGTGGAGTATCTGGGGATCATCGCGGTGGTGGTGGCGATCGTGTTGGCCATTACAGGGACGGACATCGGGCAGACGATCTACGACGCGATCGTGAGCAAGATCGACGAGGTCATCGGCTGACGCAGTTACGCAATCGCAGCGACGCAGGGCAGGCTTTCCCCATCTACATCATGGTGGTGGCGGGTCTGCTCTTTCTCGCGTTCGCGTACCTCGCGGTCGGCCAGGCCGCAGCAAATCGGAACGGGGCCCAGACGGCGGCTGACGCCGCCGCGCTCGCCGCGGCGCAGGACACCCGGGACCAGCTCGCGGACATGTGGGCGAAGGACCTGCTCGACCCCACCCGGTGGCAGGACATCTTCGACGGAGTCGCGCCGGGAGTCGTCAACTCCTGCTGGCGTGCGTACGACCTTGCCGCGCAGAACGATGCCACGGGCCAGTGTGAGCCGCTCGGGTTTCTGAGTTACCGATTCGAGGCGCAGACCAACAAGCCTGTCGGCGACTCGATCGTCCCCGGCACGGAGAACAAGCGGGCCAAGGCTGACGCCACCGCCGTGATCGAGCCGCTCTGTGAGCCCGAGCTCCCCGGAGAGAACGCCGGAGATGATGCGCTTCCGCAGCTGAGCTGCAAGGACAACAAGAACTGGACCCTGGACCCGGATGATCCGACCACGCTTCCGGAACCCGAGGACCTCTTCGACGTCCATCTGGCCGACGGACCGGCGAACGACGAGTGATGAAGGAAGCAGAGTGATGAGCATTCGGTTCACTGCGAAGGCCCGCAGGGGGATGGTCACGCTGACCGTCGCGGCCGGACTGGCTGTCGGCATGGCCGGTTGCGGTGGGGGCGGCGACGACGACAAGAAGCCGCAGGCGTCGGCATCCACGACGAAGGACGACGGGTCCGCCCCGAGTGCTCAGGAGGGGACCGATGAGCCTTTGGCCGAGCTCAAGGGCGAAGACGGCCTGCTCCTCGAAATCGCCTCAGTCCAGAGGGACTCCGGGGGGTTCGTCACCGTGAGCGGAGAGCTGAGGAACGACGGTGACAAGGCGACCCGGCTCTCCGTGCGGACGGCAGGTGACGAGACCGAAATCATCAGGCACGGCTCCTCGTTGGGCGGAGCCACGCTCGTCGATTCCGGGACCAAGAAGCGCTACTACGTGCTGCGGGACACGGAAGGTCGTCCCTTGACGACCACGGGTGTCCCGAGGATTGATTCCGGCGCTTCCGTCCCGGTGTTCATGCAGTTCCCGGCCCCGCCCACCAGCACGACCGAAGTCACCTTCCAGCTGCCGACGTTCGCTGCTGCCACCATCAAGATCTCCGGGTGAGGCCCCGATGTCCCACACCACCCCCCGCCTCGCCCTGATCCTCACCACCGCCTCCCTCATGGCGGCCGTCACCACGACCTCGGCCCACGCCGACACCACCCCCAGCGTCCCCCCGGGCACCGAACCCTCCGCCTCCGCCCCCGTCACCGTGGACCCCGCCGACCCCGACCTCAAGCTCCCCGAGGGCGCCACCCTCGCCGAACCCAAGGTCCTGGACATCAAGCAGGTCGTCGAGGACCAGACCGGGGACGAACGCCGGGAGGACACGAACGCGGACGTCAAGTTCGCGCTCCAGGCCGAGGTCCTGTTCAGCAAGGACAGCTCGAAACTGAGCGGCGAGTCGAAGGCCCGTATCTCCGCGATCGCGGCGGAGATCAAGACCCAGAACGCCACGAAGATCCGCGTCTTCGGCTTCACGGACGACCTCGGCTCCTCCGCCCACGGCGACGTCCTGTCCAAACAGCGCGCCAACGCCGTACAGGAGGTCCTGGACCAGGAACTCAACGACCCGAACATCACCTTCGAGGTCCGCGGCTACGGCGAGCAGTACCCGATCTCCTCCAACGCGACCGAATCAGGCCGCAAGAAGAACAGACGAGTCGAGGTCTCCTTCCCCCGTGGGGAGAACTGACCCGGAGCTCACGCACGACTCACCCAACGCCTCGGCATCCCCACGCCTAGACGCCCCCGTCACCTACCCAGCCGCCCCCCGCCCCCGCCCTGACCTCCACCCGCGCACCCACCCGCAACCCCCACCCCTCCATCACTCCCGCCTCCGCCTCCAGCACATGCCGGGAACGGAGCCGGGGCAGGCCCAGTCGCCCCGGCTTCATGGTGCGGACGGCGATGACGTTCAGGTGGCGGTCGAGGTAGGCGACGTCGATGGGGATCCGCATGCCGAACGTGTGCACGCTGCCGGCGGGGGAGAGCAGCAGCGCCCCGTCGACGGCGTCCCGGCCGAGGAGACCCTTGGTGCGGGCCCGGTAGGACGCCGCGATCTCCAGCGGGACGGTGACCCCTGGCGCCGCCCCGTCCCCGTCGTGCACCACCAGCCTGCCCCGTCCGTCGGACCAGCGCCCCACGCGAGGTCACCTCCCTGTGCCGCCGCCAACGACCAATACCGACCGAACGTATCCGAATCTGGGACCGTGGTGACCAGCAGAGCCGTCGTCCGCGCAACCGGACGAACTGACCGCGAAATGACCACGAGGTGGCAGAGACATGCGAAAAATCGTCTTGTGGATGTCGGTCTCCCTCGACGGCTATATCGAGGGCCGCGACGCTGACATCAGCTGGCACCGCGTCGACGACGAACTGCACCGCCATTTCAACGAGACGGCCGCGGCGATGGGCGGGATGCTGCACGGCAGGGTGATGTACGAGCTCATGGCCGCGTACTGGCCCACAGCCGACTCCGACCCCGAAACTTCCCCGGTCACGGCCGAGTTCGCCCGGCTGTGGCGGGAGATCCCGAAGATCGTCTACTCGCGGACCCTGGAGCGCGCCGACTGGAACGCGACAGTCGTACGGGAGGTCGTCCCGGAGGAGGTCCGGGCCCTCAAGGAGCAACCGGGCGGCGACCTCTGCCTCGGCGGAGCCGACATCGCGGCAGCCTTCCTGCGCCACGACCTCATCGACGAGTTCCGCGTCTACGTCCACCCGGTCCTCATCGGCAGCGGCAAGCCCCTCTTCCCGGAGGCGGAGACGGCCGACCCGGCCGACACCCTGAAGTCCCTCCGTCTCATCGAGACCCGCACCTTCGGCAACGGTGTCGTCCTGCTCCACTACGAGCGCTAGCCCCGACGCCCCGGCCTCCGGTGGGCGGTGATCGACGTGCCGAGCCGCCGCCGACCGGGTAGGAAGGGCCCCATTCTCACCGCCTCCACTTCGCCCGACGGCGTACGGCGGGCGCGCGGGCTCATCGACGAGGGGCGGGCCGCGGCCGGGCGGACCGAACCGTACCCGGTCGTCGTCTATCTCCTCGCCCAAAAAATAACCGGCGCCCACCGGCCACCCCCTGTCACGATCGCCCGATGGACCAGTCACCCACCAACCCCCACCCCGGCCATCCCCACCCCCACGCCCACCCCGACCCCCGCCCCCGTACCTTCGAGGACCTCGTCGCCGAAGGCGCCGCCGTCCCCACCGAGGGGTGGGACTTCTCCTGGTTCGAGGGGCGGGCCACCGAGGCGCGGCCCTCGTGGGGGTATGCCCGGTCGATGGCCGGGCGGCTGGCCGGCGCGACCGCCGCGCTCGACATCCACACCGGGGGAGGCGAGGTCCTGGACTTCGCCCTCGGCACCGCGGCACCCCAGGCGCCCGTCCTCACCGTCGCCACGGAGGTCTGGCCGCCGAACGCCGCCAAGGCCACCGCCCTGCTCCGCCCGCGCGGCGTCGCCGTCGTCGCGACACCGGAGGACGCGCCCCTGCCCTTCGCGGACGCGGCCTTCGACCTGGTCGTCAGCCGCCATCCCGTCCGCCCCGACTGGCCGGAGATCGCCCGGGTGCTGCAGCCCGGCGGCACGTACTTCGCCCAGCACGTCGGCCCCGCCAGCGCCTTCGAACTCGTCGAGTACTTCCTCGGCCCCCAGCCGGACCAGTCCCGCAGCGACCGCCACCCCGACCGGGAACGCGCCGGAGCGGAGGCGGCCGGCCTGGAGATCGTCGACCTGCGCGCCGAGCGGCTCCGCATGGAGTTCCACGACATCGCGGCCGTCGTCCATTTTCTGCGCAAGGTGGTCTGGATGGTCCCCGGCTTCACCGTCGAGGCGTACCAGCCCCGACTCCGCTCACTCCACGAACAGATCGAGGCAAAGGGCCCCTTCGTCGCCCACAGCACCCGCCACCTCTTCGAGGCCCGCAGGCCGGGCGGTGCGCCTGACCACTGACCAAACCAGAGAGGTCACTCCCCGTGTTCGGCCCGCATTTCCATGGCTTCACCGGGTTTCCGCATCGTTATCGCAGGTGACTCGCGTCCTCTCCGCGCGCCACGTAAGTTCGGACCAAGGTAATTCGCGTGAGCAAAGCTGCGCGGGGCGGTGCCGTGCAGCGGAGGGGGCTGCGCGGTGCCGCGTTCCTCACCCAGCGTCAAGCGGGCGACTCCGTGTCCGTCACCCACTGGAGGGAACCCTTCCCTTCGGATATCCCCCGGGGTCCTTCCCGGGATCCCCCGGTCTCCGCCACGATTCGGCCACACACCAGCCACGAAAGGGCCTCCGGCCCACCATCTCGGCGTCGCCGTCCGACTCCGGAGAGTAGTTGTGGCACGCCGATGCGCGCAGCATCACTTACGAAGGGTTATGGTGGAAACCCCCCCTCGGGCCGGTCCGTCTCCCCCCCACGGACCGGCCCGTTTTTTTGTGCCACGGGGGGTACTCGTAGCGGCTCCGCCGCCCGGGCGTGACCAGCCACAACCGGGCCGGCAGCCGCCAACGAAGAGGCGCACCCCCCTAGTCGGGGCCTGGTCGGCGCCTGGTCGGCGCCCAGGAGGCGCCGACAACCCACCCGCACCGTCAAGCTGGACAGCGCGGTAACCTTCGCCACGCGGGGACCGCATCCGCACGGAGGGGCTGACAATCAAGTGAACCTGCGCGACACACTGCGCGGCCTGCTCGTCAGGCTGTACGCGCGCCGGGTGGAAGGTCACCTGGACCACGCCCAGGTGCCCAAGCACATCGGCGTCGTCATGGACGGCAACCGGCGCTGGGCCAAGGCCGCCGGTTCCACCACCGCCCAGGGTCACCGCGCCGGTGCCGACAAGATCGAGGAATTCCTCGGCTGGTGCACCGAGGCGGACGTCGAGGTCGTCACTCTCTGGCTGTTCTCCACGGACAACTTCGACCGGCCGCAGGAGGAGCTCGTCCCGCTCTTCGGCATCATCGAGGACGTCGTCCGTTCCCTGGCCGCCGACGGCCGCTGGCGCGTGCATCACGTCGGCGCGCTCGACCTCCTGCCGCAGGGCATGCAGCGGGCCATCAAGGAGGCCGAGGAGACCACCGCCGAGACCGACGGGATACTGGTCAACGTCGCCATCGGCTACGGCGGCCGCCAGGAGATCGCCGACGCGGTCCGTTCGATGATCCTGGACGCCGCCGACAAGGGCACCTCGATGGAGGCGCTCGCCGAGTCCGTCGACATCGAGACGATCGGCCGTCACCTGTACACCGGCGACCAGCCCGACCCGGACCTGGTCATCCGTACGAGCGGCGAGCAGCGTCTGTCCGGGTTCATGCTGTGGCAGACGGCTCATTCGGAGTACTACTTCTGTGAGGTTTTCTGGCCGGCCTTCCGCAAGGTCGACTTCCTGCGGGCCCTGCGTGACTACGCGGCCCGGCACCGGCGCTACGGCGGCTGAACAGGCTGAACACACGCCTGTCGCGGCACCGGGGCAACCACCGGCCAGCCACCGGACAGCCACCGGACAGCCACCGGAAAATCCTTCCCGGTACCCCTTCGGGGACGGAAGTAACAAGGAGTTCACCAGGGCGCCGCCATAGGTGTCTGCATGGCACCGCATGTTCGAGGGCATAAGCCAAGCAGGCCGACGCCCGAACCACGGGTGTCGGATCTCAGCGGGCGGCACGGGGCCGTCCGCCCGGGAGGCCCTTTGCACCAGCCCGACCGTGCGGTCTCAGCGCGGACGAAGCAGTGGAGGGCCGGTCCCCGGCCCGTGCATCGCGGCCGACGACCGGTCCAGCTCCACTCCGTCGCTCCCCGACCTCATCCGAGGGGGTACGTCCTTCCGTGGTGACCAGCACAAAGCGCCATAAGCCAGACCGGCGCACTTATGTTCTCGACACCAGCGTCCTGCTGGCCGACCCGCACGCCCTGAACCGCTTCGACGAGCATGAAGTAGTGCTGCCGATCGTCGTGGTCACGGAACTGGAGGCCAAGCGGCACCACCCCGAACTGGGCTACTTCGCCCGGCAGGCCCTGCGCCTGCTGGACGAGTTCCGGGTCCGGCACGGTCGCCTCGACGCCCCCATCCCGATCGGGGAACTCGGCGGGACCGTCCGTGTCGAGCTCAACCACTCGGACCCCAGCGTGCTGCCCAGCGGCTACCGCCTGGGGGACAACGACTCCCGCATCCTCGCGGTCGCCCGCAACCTGCAGGCCGAGGGGTTCGACGTCACCGTCGTGTCGAAGGACCTCCCGCTCAGGATCAAGGCGTCCTCGGTCGGGCTCCTCGCCGAGGAGTACCGTGCCGAACTCGCCATCACGGACTCCTCCGGCTGGACCGGAATGTCCGAACTGACCCTGCCCGGCGAACAGGTGGACATCCTCTTCGAGGAGGGGCACGTCCATGTGCCCGAGGCCGCCGAGATGCCGGTGCACACCGGGCTGATGATCCAGTCTGAGCGCGGCAAGGCCCTCGGCCGGGTCACGCCCGAGGGCAACGTCCGGGTGGTGCGCGGGGATCGTGAGGTGTTCGGCATCAAGGGCCGCAGCGCGGAGCAGCGCATCGCGCTGGATCTGCTCCTCGACCCGGACATCGGGATCGTGTCGATGGGCGGCCGGGCCGGCACCGGCAAGTCGGCGCTGGCACTGTGCGCGGGTCTGGAGGCGGTCCTGGAGCGCCGTCAGCACAAGAAGGTGATGGTCTTCCGGCCGCTGTACGCGGTGGGCGGACAGGAACTCGGCTATCTGCCGGGATCCGAGTCCGAGAAGATGAGCCCCTGGGCGCAGGCGGTCTTCGACACGCTGTCCGCGGTCACCAGCCGCGAGGTCATCGAGGAGGTCACCGCACGGGGCATGCTCGAAGTCCTGCCCCTCACCCACATCCGCGGGCGCTCCCTGCACGACGCGTTCGTGATCGTGGACGAGGCGCAGTCACTGGAGCGGAACGTCCTGCTGACCGTTCTGTCCCGGATCGGCGCGAATTCACGGGTGGTTCTCACCCATGACGTGGCCCAGCGGGACAATCTGCGGGTCGGTCGGTACGACGGAGTGGTCGCCGTGGTCGAGAAACTGAAGGGCCATCCGCTCTTCGCACACGTCACGCTGACCAGGTCCGAGAGGTCCCAGATCGCGGCCCTTGTGACCGAAATGCTCGAAGACGGGCACGTCTGAGAGAAGCGGCCCCATAGGGGTCGGTTACGCGGTGGTTGGCGCCGTCCGGAAAAGGCAGTGAGCCTAGCCGGGCGGCGCCTTCGCGCGTGGAGCTTTCTCGGAATCCCTAGGGCCAAACGGGATGTGAGCTTTCACACGCAACTGAGAATTGCCTTGCGGCGTCGGGTTACGGCAGAGTCTCACTCCTGTCAGGCCCCGCATACGACACATCTGTACCCCCAGCGGTACGGCACCACGGAAACACCACCCAACTCCATAGCGTTGTCGTATGCCGCCCGAGTCTTCACACGGCTCTCCCCGCAAGGGAGTTGCCCACCGGGCCCGCGCCTCCCGTGACCCCGTAGTTGGGAGGCCAGTGCCAGGGGCACGATTGCGTCCGCCAGGGTCACCGAAGCGGGCGATGCTGGAAGGAAACCGTGTGAGCCCGATCTCGGTCCGGGGATTCGCAGTGGCCTCGGCCACGGCGGTCACCGCTGTCGGTAGCGTCGTCGGAGTTGCCTCGGGCAGCACCGCGCAGCCCCACGACGCGGAGGCGACGGCAGCCGACTCGACGCTCCTGGCGGACATCCCCGCAGGGCAGCAGGCGCAGGTGCAGACCGCGTCGTTCCTCACGCAGCAGGCCGACACCCAGGCCATCGCCGCGGACGCGAGCGCCAGGAAGGTCGCGGAGGAAGCGGCCCGCAAGGAAGCCGCGAAGACCGCGCAGCAGAAGAAGGACGCCGCCGAGAAGGCGGAGCAGGCCGCCAAGGAACTCGCCGAGGCCAAGGCCAAGGCCGCCAAGGCGACGACGGGCTCCTCGTCCGCCTCCTTCCCCGCGAAGAGCTCGTACACCATCGCGGAGGTCCAGGACATGGCGCGCTCGATCGTGGGCAGCGCCCAGTTCGGGTGCTTCAGCAACATCGTGGACCACGAGTCCTCCTGGAACTACCGGGCCGTCAACCCCTCCTCCGGCGCATACGGTCTCGTCCAGGCACTGCCCGGAGGCAAGATGTCCTCCGTCGGCGCCGACTGGCAGACCAACCCGGCCACCCAGATCAAGTGGGGCCTCAAGTACATGAACGAGCGCTACGGCAGCCCGTGCGACGCCTGGTCGTACTGGCAGGTCAACGGCAACTACTGAGCCGGCCGCCGCACTCAACCCCGCACAGCCCCTCCCCGTCCTAGGGGGAGGGGCTGTTGCCATGTAGCGTCTGACGGAACGACTTCCAGGAGGCCAGGGGGGAGTGGTGGGGGGAGACGGGGGAAGAGGACGGATCATGTCGCGAGTGCCAGGGTGGCTCGGTCGGCTCGGCGCCGGACTGACCGACATCGGTGAGCGGTTGAGCGAGCGTCGCGCGCGAGCGGAACGGGAGGACGCGGAGTCCGAACGCGCCGCGTACGCCGACGACGGCCTGCTGCTCATCCACGACCACAACCCACCGGACCAGGACCACACGGCCGTTGTCGTCGCCACCCGGCCGGATCCCGCGCAGGCCGTGCCGTGGGGAATGCGGGTCGCGGCCGAGGCCGGCTGGCGGCTGCTGGTGCTGGCGGGCACGCTCTGGGTCCTCATGCGGGTCATCAGCGCCGTACAGCTGGTCGTGCTGGCGTTCGTGGCGGCGCTGCTGATCACGGCGATCCTGCAGCCCACGGTGGCACGGCTGAGGCGGCTCGGTGTCCCGCGCGGACCGGCCACCGCCCTGACCGTGATCCTCGGGTTCGTCGTCATGGGGCTGATCGGCTGGTTCGTGTCCTGGCAGGTCATGGAGAACATCGACAACCTCTCCGACCAGCTCCAGGACGGCATCGACGAGTTGCGCAAGTGGCTGCTCAACAGCCCCTTCCACGTCACCGACAAGCAGATCAACGACATCGCCGAGAACCTGCGCAACGCGGTCGGCGCGAACACCGACCAGATCACCTCGGCGGGCCTGGAGGGCGTCACGGTCGTCGTCGAGGCACTGACCGGGATCCTGCTGGCGGCCTTCTCGACGCTGTTCCTTCTCTACGACGGCCGGCGCATCTGGGAGTGGACGCTGAAGCTGGTCCCCGCGGCGGCCCGGCCGGGCGTCGCGGGCGCCGGCCCGAGGGCGTGGCGGACGCTGACCGCGTACGTCCGCGGCACGGTGATAGTGGCGCTGATCGACGCGATCTTCATCGGCCTGGGCATCTACTTCCTCGACGTCCCCATGGCCGTCCCGCTCGCCGTCTTCATCTTCCTGTTCGCCTTCATCCCGCTCGTCGGCGCGGTCGTCTCCGGCGCGCTGGCGGTCGTGGTCGCGCTGGTGACCCAGGGTGTGTTCACGGCGGTGATGACGCTGCTGGTCGTTCTGTTGGTCCAGCAGATCGAGGGCCACATCCTGCAGCCGTTCATCCTGGGCCGGGCGGTCCGGGTGCACCCGCTGGCGGTCGTCCTGTCCGTCGCGGCCGGCGGCATGGTCGCCGGGATCGGCGGCGCGGTGGTGGCGGTCCCGCTGGTGGCGGTCACCAACACGGTGGTGGGCTACCTACGGTCGTACTCCCACGAGACGGCCCTGAAACACTCCCCACGACCGCACGGGGCCACGGCCATGGATTCGGCGCCGGTGGAGCCGTCGGACGACCCTCCCGAGCAGTAGCCCACGCCCTGGGACCCGGGGGTGCGGCCCCTGGGACGGTCACGGACAACACCGGCCCCGTTGCGGCGAGCGCCCCTCCCGCGAGGAGAGGGGCCCGGTGCGCCGTACTACTCCGTCCGCAGCCCGTCCGGCCGCATCAGCCGCAGCAGGGGCGGGAGGCTGAACAGGGTCACCACCAGGACGACCGCCGCGCCCACGCCGGTCATGGACAGCACGCTCGGCCAGTCCACGCGCACGGTGGTGCCCGTCATCCGCAGCAGCACCGCGCCCAGCGTGAGCCCCACCGTCGACGCCAGCAGCAGTCCCAGCACGATCGGGATCGCCGTCTGCCACAGCACCGACAGGCTGAGCGTGCGCCGCCGGGTGCCGAAGGCGACCAGCGCCGACAACAGCCGCTTGCGCTCGCGCAGTTGCTCCAGCTGCGACACCAGCAGGCTCGCCCCGATCAGGGCCAGCACACACGCGGCGCCGACGAACAGGCCCGTACGGATGGCGGTGAACCGGTCGGACCGCTCGACGGACTGCCAGACGATGGGGGCGGTCAGCGGATCGATCGTCGCCGCCGTGTTCCGCACCAGGTCCTGTGCGTCCGGCACGGACTCGTCGAGCTTCAGGTAGAGCTGCCCGGCCAGCGTCGGGACGGCCGCGGCCGACAGCGCCTTGGGGGTGAGCAGGAAGCCGCCCCGGAGCTCACCGGTCGGGTACGGCAGGGACCGCACCCGCTTCAGCCCCGACGGCACCACCCAGGGGACCTCCGCGGCCTTCGGGACGTCGTCCCAGGACGGGTCGAAGTACACGGTGCGGCCGGCCTTGGCCAGCTCCGGGGTGGTGGTGTCGTGCTGGTCACTGCCGGCACCGCCGCCGTCCGCGGTGAAGGCGTCTCCGTCCCGGCAGGAGGGCAGCCGGAACGCCTTCCGCAGCGACGCGCAGTCCCCGACGGTCACCTGGACGGTGAGCTCCGGGTTCTTGCGCCGCTCGCCGACGTACCCCTCGGAGTAGGCGGTGACCTGGTGCACGCCGTCGGTCCGCCGGAACTTCTCGGCGGCCCGGTCCAGCGGCATGGTGCCGGCGGGCACCGTCATCTGCATCTCCGCCTGCGTGACGTCGTAGCCGGTGTTCCTCGTGTAGTCCTTCTCCACACCGGCGAACAGCATCTGCAGCGCGATCGCCCCGGCCACCGCGACCGCGATGCCGTTGACCATGCGGGCCGCCGTACCGCTGCTCAACTGGAGCCTGCGCACGGCCAGTTGCCAGGCCACGCCGCCCCGGCCGAGGCGCCCGACGACCGCCTCGACGATCCACGGCAGCAGCGCGGTCACCCCGACCAGCAGCAGCATCACACCACCGACGACCAGGTACTGGTTGAAGTCGCCGTCGCCTCGGCCCTGACCCATCATGGGGACGAGCATCCCGAGTCCGCCCAGCGGCAGCAGCAGCCGCCACCACAGCCGGCGGCGCGCCGGTTTCGCGGTACGCACCACGCCGAGCGGCTCGATCACCACACCGCGCAGCGCGAACAGCGTCACCAGTACGGCGGCCGCCGGCACGGCGAGGCCGACCAGCAGGGCGAGCGCGGGAGACGGGTTGAGGTAGTCCGGGTACACGCTGATGTCGAACACCTCGACCGATCCGGCCGCCTGACGTCCGATCAGGAAGAAACCGGCGCCGAAGAACAGTCCCAGCACCGCGCCCGCGAGGGCTTCGCCGGCCGCGATCCGGCGAGTCGAGCGGCTGTCGGAGCCCACCAGCCTGAGGGCCGCGAGCCGTCGGTCGCGCCGCTCGCCGCCGAAGCGCACGGCCGCGGCGATGAACACCGCGACCGGCATCAGCAGCACCACGAAGACGACCAGGATCAGCAGGATCAGCACCGGGTCCGATCGCTCGGGGGTCTCGTTCAGCTCCCCGAACCGTTCGATCCGGGCAGCCCCGCCGCCGTCGAGGTGCTCGGCGAGGCCCACACCGCCCCGGTAGAAGGCGAGCTCCGCCGAGCCGATCAGCCCGCTCTCGCCGATCGTGCCGGCGATCCGCTGCGGCAACCGCTCCCGCAGCAACCGGCCGGAGTCGGACTCCAGAACCTTCTTCAGCGCGGGGGAGACCACCATCTCGCCCTGCGCCGGGAACTTCTCCAGACCGGGCGGCAGCGGCGCCCGCGGCCCCTCCGGCGTCAGGTCCCGCCCCCGGACGTCCTTGTCGCGGAAAGTGGTGTCGACCTGCGCGATCAGCAGTGAGTGGTCCGACCTGGGCACCTTCGTATCGGTGTCGCCGTAGGTGAGGTCGTTGCGCGCGGCCTCCCGGTCGTGCCGTACCGCCAGCGCGTTCGGCAGCGCGGTCGTCAGCAGCAGCAGCGCCACCCCCAGCCCGACCCCGACGGCCGTCAGCAGCGCCCGGATCCATCCCTCGCGCCCGCCGGCGAAGGCGAACCTGACCCCCATGGCGAGGTCTCGCCACCACTGCCGCACGCTCATATGGCCCGCTCCATGTCCCGGGACTTCCCGTCCCGTACGACGATCTCGCGGTCGGAGTAGGCGGCCACCCGCGCCTCGTGCGTGACCAGGACGACGGCCGCGTTGGTGGACCGGGCTGCGTCCGTGAGCAGGTCCATCACGCGCTCGCCGTTGAGCGAGTCCAGTGCGCCGGTCGGCTCGTCGGCGAACAGCACGCGCGGGCTGGTGACCAGCGACCGGGCCACGGCGACCCGCTGCCCCTGCCCGCCGGAGACCTCCCCGGGCCGCTTCTTGCGCAGGTCGTCGACCTCCAGCCGCTCCATCCACGACAGCGCGGTCCGCTCGGCCTCCTTGCGGGAGGTCCCGTTCAGCCGCAGCGGGAGCGCGACGTTCTCGACGCAGGTCAACTCGGGGACCAGCTGCCCGAACTGGAACACGAACCCGAACTCGGTGTGCCTGAGGGCACTGCGCTGGGCGTCGTTCATGGTCGCCATCTCGTGCCCGTTGTACGTGATCGAGCCCGAGTCGGGCGTCACGATCCCGGCGAGACAGTGCAGCAGCGTCGACTTGCCGGACCCGGACGGGCCCATCACGGCGACCACCTCGCCGGGGTGGATGGAGAACTCGGCGCCGTCGAGCGCGAGGGTCGGGCCGTACGCCTTGCGCAGGTCGTCGGCCACGAGCAGGGAACCAGCGGGATGCGTCACTCGGCCACCGCCTCGGCGAGCTTGTCGAGCCGCGCGGCCGTCAGTTCCAGCCAGCGCAGGTCCGCCTCCAGATGGAACAGCGCGTGGTCGCAGATGAGCTGATCGGCGAGATCGCCCTTGCGCTTGCGGTCGGTCAGGATCCGCATCATGCGCAGGTGTTCGGCACGCTGGGTGTCGAGGATGTCGGCCGCGTCGCGCCGCGTCAGTAGCGCGAGGACCACCTTCGTGTACAGCGTCGACTGCAGATACGGCTCGGGCTTCTCCGGCGTCGCCAGCCACCGCTCCACGTCGGTGATCCCGGCCTCGGTGATCGCGTACCGCTTGCGCTCGGGCCCGTCGCCGGGCTCGATGCCCTCGACCTCGACGAGCCCGTTCTTCAGCAGGCGGGACATCGTCGAGTAGACCTGGCCGTAGTGCAGCGGCCGGTCGTGACCGAACTTCTCGTCGAAGGCGCGCTTCAGGTCGTAACCATGACGCGGGCCGGACTCCAGGAGTCCCAGGAGAGTGTGACCGATGGACATGGGAGGGACTCTACACAGGGTGTATACCCCGCATGTATACGCGGAGTGCGTTGATCATGGCGGGGTGTACGACCGCGCAGGTGGGAGCCGATTGTCACGGTTCTGCGACAGGCCCCGAGCTCCCGGGCGGCCGACCGCGACGCGGAATCGGCCCGGCCTCGCCGGGCAGCCGGCCGGACTCGGCCAGCGCCCTGCGCAACAGGAACTCGATCTGGGCGTTGGCCGAGCGCAGCTCGTCCCCGGCCCACCGGGCCAGCGCCTCGTACACCAGCGGGTCCAGCCGCAGCAGCACCTGCTTGCGCTGCTGCGGCCGCCGCCGGGGCGTGGGCCCCTCGCCGGACTCCGTCACTGGTACAGCGTCCCCGTGTTCAGCACCGGCTGCGGGGCCCGGTCGCCGCACAGCACCACCATCAGGTTGGACACCATCGCCGCCTTTCGTTCCTCGTCCAGTTCGACGATGCCCTGCTCGGTGATCCGGGCCAGCGCCGCCTCGACCATCCCCACCGCGCCGTCCACGATCTGCCGCCGGGCCGCGACGACCGCGCCGGCCTGCTGCCGCTGGAGCATCGCCGAGGCGATCTCGGGCGCGTACGCGAGGTGCGTGAAGCGCGACTCGATGATCTGCACGCCGGCCGCCTCCACGCGCGCGTGCAGTTCGACGGCGAGCTTCTGGGTGATTTCCTCGGCGTTGCCGCGCAGCGAGAGCCCGTCCTCGTCGTGGGCGTCGTACGGGTACTCGATGGCGATGTGCCGTACGGCCGCCTCGGTCTGGGTGGCGACGAACTCCAGGAAGTCGTCCACCTCGAAGCTGGCCTGGGCGGTGTCCTCCACCTTCCACACCACGACCGCTGCCAGCTCGATCGGGTTGCCGTAGGCGTCGTTGACCTTGAGGACCGCGGTCTCGTGGTTGCGGACCCGGGTGGAGATCTTCTCGCGGGAGGTGAGCGGGTTCACCCAGCGCAGCCCGTCCTCGCGGATCGTGCCCCGGTAGCGCCCGAAGAGCTGCACGACCCGGGCCTCGCCCGGCGCCACCATGTTCAGTCCGCACATGGCGACGAACGCGGCCAGACCTATCAGGACACCGCCCACGATCAGGACGGCCTTGACGCCGGTCGCGGTGACCGCGGTGGCGGCCACGACCATCCCGACCCCCACCAGCAGCCCGACCAGGCCCAGCAGCAGCGCGAGCCCGCCGCCGATGCTGTGCGCGGCGAACTCCCGCACGCGGGGCGGGGGCATGGTGGGGAGGTCGTCGGCCTCGGCGGTCGCGGTGCTCCCGGTGATCGGTTTCGAGTCGTTCGTGGGCGTGTTCGCGGACATCGAAGTCCCCCCAGTTCTCGTTCGTTCGTCCGTGTCTGGTCCGATACGGCTATAGCTAAGTGATATCACTTTACCCCACCGCAGCAACCCTCAAGCCGTTTCGAACGTCGGTTCCGTTGGGACGGGTGCTGATTCTCACGTCCGCAAAAGGCGGGATCGAGAGCCCTTTGTCACAGCAGGCGGTGCTAGCTTTCTGAGCTGATCTGAGCCACCCGTCTGTGTGACAGCAGAGAACGAAGCGGAGCGAGCGGACCCATGGGACGAGCGGAAGAGAGACGAGCGCGACAGCGCGGCGGCCACCGCGCGGCGCCCACACGCTCGACCGCGACACCGGCGGAGGGCGTCGGCGGTGGCCGTGCGGCGGCCCGCCGGGCGGCCAAGGGCAAGGGCGCGAAGAAGGGCAACGGGAAGAGCGGCATACGCAGGCTGTTCACCTGGAAGAAGGTGCTCGGCACCTTCTTCGGCCTCTGCATGCTCGGCATCGGCGCCTTCATCGTGCTGTACATCATGGTGCCCGTCCCCGACGGCAACGCGGCGGCGCAGGCCGCGGAGCGCCAGAGCAACGTCTACAAGTACAGCGACGGCACCGTCCTCGCCCGCGCCGGCAAGGTCAACCGGGAGATCGTGGACCTGTCCAAGGTGCCCAAGGGTGTCCAGCACACCTTCGTCGCCGCCGAGAACAAGTCCTTCTACCACGACAACGGCATCGACCTCAGGGGCACGGCCCGCGGTCTGTACAACACCCTCAGGGGCCGGGGCGCGCAGGGCGGTTCGACGATCACCCAGCAGTACGTCAAGAACTACTACCTCAGCCAGGAGCAGACGGTCACCCGCAAGCTCAAGGAGATGGTCATCTCCCTGAAGGTGGACCGCCAGAAGTCCAAGGACGAGATCCTCGCCGGGTACATCAACACCAGCTACTACGGCCGCGACGCCTACGGCATCCAGGCCGCCGCCCAGGCCTACTACGGCGTGGACGCCGACAAGCTCAAGGTGGAGCAGGGCGCGTACCTCGCGGCCCTCCTGCAGGCGCCGAGCCAGTACGACTGGGCGGTGGCGTCCGACACCGGCAAGCGGCTGGTGCAGGCCCGCTGGAACTACGTCCTGGACAACATGGTCGAGGAGAACTGGCTGGACAAGGGCGAGCGCGACGCCATGAAGTTCCCGGTGCCGAAGGAGCCGAAGCCCACCGCCGGCCTGGAGGGCCAGAAGGGCTATCTGGTCGACCTCGCCAACAAGCAGGTCGCAGCGCAGCTGGTGAAGCAGCAGGGCATCACCCAGTCCCAGGCCGAGGCCGAAGTCGTCGGCCAGGGCTGGACCATCACCCTGAACATCGACAAGAAGAAGCAGCTCCAGCTGGAGAAATCCGTCAAGTCGCAGCTGACCAGCAAACTGGACCCGAAGAAGCGCAAGGTCGACAAGAACATCCAGGCCGGCGCGGTCTCGGTCGACCCCAAGACGGGGAAGATCGTCGCCCTGTACGGCGGCGTGGACTACTTCAAGCACTTCACCAGCAACGCGACCCGCACGGACTACCAGCCCGCGTCGACCTTCAAGCCGGTGATCCTGGCCGCCGCCCTGGACGAGGGCGCTCAGACCCAGTCCGGCAAGCCGATCACCGCGAACACCATCTACGACGGCACCAGCAAGCGCCCGGTCGTGGACAACGGCACCAAGGTCGGGTTCGCCCCCGAGAACGAGGACGACCACAACTACGGAAACGTCACCGTGCAGACGGCGATGAACCAGTCCATCAACTCCGTCTTCGCACAGTTGGGCGTGGACGTCGGCATGGACAACGTGCTCAAGGTGGCCGGCCGGCTCGGCATGGACACCGAAGGCATGAAGCCGGTGCCCGCGCTGACCCTGGGCACCATGGGCGCCAGCCCCCTGCAGATGGCCGGCGTTTACGCCACCCTCGACAACCACGGCAAGCAGGTCACGCCGAGCATCATCAAGACGGCCGAGAAGTCCAACCGCTCGGTGCCGATGCCCGACCCGATCGGCGACCAGGTCATCACCCGGGAGACCGCCGACACGGTCACCTCGGTGCTAACCGGCGTGGTCGACGACGGTACGGCCAGCGCCTCGGTGGCGGACAACTCCGCGCGCGACGGCCAGCAGGTGGCCGGCAAGACCGGTACCTCCGACGACAACAAGTCGGCCTGGTTCACCGGGTACACGCCCGACCTGGTCACCTCCGTCGGTCTTTTCGGCGAGGACGAGAAGACCCGCGCGCACGCCAAGATGTACGGCGCCGGCGGCGAGGACCGCGTCAACGGCGGCGGCTTCCCGGCGAAGATCTGGGCGGCCTACACCTTCGGCGTGTCGGCGAAGAACAGCAAGTTCGACCTGGACACCACCCAGGGCGCGGCGGTCAAGCCGACCAAGTCGCCGACGTTCTCCCCGTCCCCGCCCCCGCCCCCGTCGAAGGAACCGTCCACCAAGCCCCCGACGTCTAAGCCACCCGCCTCGTCGGCGCCCCCGTCGTCCTCGCCTCCCCCGTCGCAGTCCCCGTCGAACACCCCGAGCAGCGCGCCGCCGTCGCTTCCGGTGACGACCCCGCCGCAGGGCGGCGCCACCACGTCGGAGACCCCGCCGGACCCGCTTGGCGGTCAATAGCCGGCCGGCAGCCGGTCCACGGCAACGAAAGGGCGCCCGGATACCACCGGGCGCCCTTGACGTGTCCCCTGGGTGAGGGGGCTGTGCTCAGCTCCGGTTCAGTTCGAACCAGACCACCTTCCCGGTACTCAGCCGAGTCGCCCCCCACCGCCTGGCCAGCCTGTTCACGAGATACAGCCCGCGCCCGCCCTCGTCCGTGGCACGGGCCTGCCGCAGCCGCGGGAGCTGAGGGACGTCGTCCCCGACCTCGCAGCGCAGCACGTCCGTGCGCAGCAGGCGGAGCGTGATCGGCCGGGTCGCGTACCGCACCGCGTTCGTCACGACCTCGCTGACCAGCAACTCCACCGAGTCGCTGAGCTCTTCCATGTCCCAGCGGGACAGCGCGCGACGGGCCAGCCGGCGGGCCCGGCCGGGGGCCATCTCCTCCGGCTCCAGGTACCAGTACGCCACATCGCTCGGCGCGATCCCGTCGAAGCGGGCGGCGAGCAGCGCGATGTCGTCGTCCCGGTCGCCCGGGCCGAGCATGTCCAGCACCTCGTCGCACAGGGCTTCCAGGGGCGGCGGATGGTCGGGGCCGGTCAACTGCGCGGTCGCGGCGAGCTTCTCGCGCAGCTGCTCTATGCCGGTCCACACGTCCCGCAGGCGCGACTCGACCAGCCCGTCGGTGTACAGGAGCAGGGTCGCTCCGGCGGGCGCGTCCAGCTCCACGGCCTCGAAGTCGACGCCTCCGACCCCGATCGGCGCCCCCGGCGGCACCCGCAGCACCTCGGCCCGGCCGCCCAGGTGCAGCAGGACCGGCGGGGGATGGCCGGCGTTGGCGATGGTGATGCGGTGCGAGACCGGGTCGTAGACGGCGTACAGGCAGGTCGCCATGCGGTCGGTGCCCAGGCGCTGCGCCTGTTCGTCGAGGTGGTGCAGGACCTCCTGCGGGGGCAGATCGAGCCCGGCGAGGGTCTGGGCGGTCGTCCGCAGCTGGCCCATGATGGCCGCGCTGGTCATGGAGTGGCCCATGACGTCACCGACGACCAGGGCGACCCGGCTGCCGGGCAGCGGGATCGCGTCGTACCAGTCGCCGCCGACGCGCGCGGTCTCGGCGGCGGGCAGATAACGGGACGCCAGCCGTACGCCCGTGGGCCGCGGCAGCGTCTCCGGCAGCATGGTGCGCTGGAGCTCGTCGGCGATGTACGCCTCACGGCCGTACAGCACCGCCTTGTCGATGCCGAGCGCGCTGTGCGTGGCGAGCTGGGCCGCGACCAGCAGATCGTCGGGGTCGAAGGGGATCCGGTCCGGGCGGCGCAGGAACAGCGCGGCACCGATCACCCGGCGCCGGCCGCGCAGCGGGGCGAGGATCGCGCGCTGCCCGGTGGGTACGGCGAAATCGTCGCCGTCACCGAGGAGTTCGGGCAGGGCGGCGCGGGCGGCGGGGGTGTCCGTGAAGACCGGGCGCACCCCGCGCAGCACCTCGGCGAGCGCGCTGCCGGGCTGTACCTCGCACAGTTCGGTGCCGATCGCGCCCAGTTCGGACGGATCCGGCACGGGCACCGGCAGGATGCCGTCCTCCAGGTCCCGCTCCTGCGGGATCCGGTCGGTCCGGCGCAGCCGCAGCACCAGGGGGCCGACAGGGCGCTCGTCGCCCACCGGCAGCGGGTCACGCAGATAGACCAGGATCGCGTCCGAGAACGTCGGCACCGTGGCCCGGCACAGCCCCATCACGATCTCGTCGAGGTCGAGACCGCGGGCGATCCGCCGGGTCGCGGCGCCCACGAAGCGCAGCCGGTCCCCGTCCCGCCGCATCGGTGTGGGCCGGCCGGGTGGCAGGACCTGTCCGCTCCGGCGCTCCTGGCCGTCCGACACGTCGGTGGACTCCGACCTCGGCTGCAGGGGGATGCCCTCCGGAACGGGCCGCGGGCGGTGCGTGTCGGGCTCGGTGGCGGCGGGCTGGGAGTGCTCGGGGCCGCCGGGGCCTGCGGAATCGTGGTCCATGCCGCTCGATGTCGTCGTACCGGGCGTCGTCGCGCCGGGTGTGGGCGTCGTCGTACCGGATCCGGAGGGCGGGGTCTCGCCCGCGCGCGCCTGGGCCGGCAGGGCGCCTGCGCCGGGCGTGTGCGACGGCGTGTCCGCGCTGTGCGGGTTCGACGGCGTCGAGGTACGCAGGAGCGCCCCGCGGCCGTCCGCGGGGTCGACGCCCGCCTGGGGGCGTTCGAAGGTCGGCTGCTCCGTCACGCGTGTCGAATCCGTCCGTCAGAGCCCGTGCACCGGGTGCGCAGTTGGTCCCGCCGAAGACCCGATACCCGGAATAGGTGTCCCAGGAACGGATTTCCCGCGTGGTCAGAGGTTGTTCCTGTGGCACCGGCGGACCGTGCCCCGCCCTTACCGGCGGTACCGGCGTTGCCTTCGTACCCCTCGCTCACGTCCTGCCGCCCCTCGCTGACGATCGGTCAAGCCCAGCGCGTGCTCCGGTGGTTGCCACTGCGCGCCCTTGCGGAGGACGATCCTACGTTTCTCGCCCGGGGGCGCATCAAGGGTCTCATGAGGACAGATGCGCGGGAGTACGGTGCCAGTCCGGCGGCAGGGAGGGGACGGACCAGGACGGATCGGGCCGCCAGTGCTGCCAGCCGTCCGAGAACGGCGGCCCCCAGGCGCGGATCACCCGCACCGCCGAGTGACCGGCTTCCCGCACCTTTCGCGCCTGTTGAGGGCTCATCAGCCCGTCCCGCTGGGCCTGCGTGAACTCGTCCTCGTCCCGCCACTGCCAGCTGCGGTCCGGGTCCACGGTGATGTCGAGGAAGTGGTCCTCGGAGTCCACCCCGCCCGCCCAGCGCGTCAGCGGCTCCTCCAGGTTCACGTACCAGTTCTTGAACTGCCAGCCCGGCTCCCAGAACAGCCACACCGACCACGGCTCACCGGGCCGCGCCAGCTTCAGCACCCCCGTCCCGAACCAGCGGCCGCGGGTCACGGAGCGCGGCTTGGTGTAGCGGCTCTCCAGCGGCTCGACGTGTACCGGCGTGCCGTCCGCCAGCACCGGCTTCACACACTCGGTGCCCGGTGCCATCCACACGGCGAGCAGCTCGCTGTCGTCGCGTACGACCGTCACGGGGCGCGCGATATGGAAGCGCGCGCCACCGTTCTCCCGGTAACGCCACAGGATCTGGCTCCCGGGCGCCCAGTACACCGCCGGTCCGCCCGCGTCCACTTCGGCTCTCACCGCTCCACCGTCTGCCATGCACAGATATTAGGTGCCATAGGCATACGACGCTGCGGCGCGCGTCACGGTTCACACGCGGACCGTGACGGCGTCGCCGGCCGTTACGGGTGCGTCATCCGCAGGACATCCAGGGCCTCGTCGAGCTGCTGCTCCGTCAGGTCGCCGCGCTCGACGTACCCGCTCTCGACGACGGCCTGCCGGATGGTCTTCTGCTCGGACAGCGCCTTCTTGGCGACCTTGGAGGCCTCCTCGTACCCGATGTACTTGTTGAGCGGCGTCACCACGGACGTCGACGACTCGGCGTACTCCCGGGCCCGGTCCCGGTGGGCGACGATCCCGTCGACGGTCCGGTCGGCGAGCAGCCGGGAGACGTTGGCGAGCAGCCGGACCGACTCCAGCACGTTCTTGGCGATGACCGGCAGCATGACGTTGAGTTCGAAGTTGCCCGCGGCGCCGGCCGTGGCGACGGTGGCGTCGTTGCCGACGACCTGCGCGGCGACCATGAGCACGGCCTCCGGGATCACCGGGTTGACCTTGCCCGGCATGATCGAGGAACCGGGCTGGAGGTCGGGAAGACTGATCTCGGCGAGCCCGGTCCGGGGGCCGGAGGACATCCACCGCAGATCGTTCGCGATCTTCGTCAGGCCGACGGCGATGGTCCGCAGCTGCCCGCTGGTCTCCACGATCCCGTCCCGCGCGCCCTGCGCCTCGAAGTGGTCGCGGGCCTCGGTCAGCGGCAGCCCGGTGGCGCGGGCGATCTCCTCGATGACGGCGGCGGAGAAGCCGGGCGGGGTGTTGATGCCGGTACCCACGGCCGTCCCGCCGAGGGGCAGCTCGGCGAGCCGGGGGAGCGAGGCGTTCAGCCGCTCGACGCCGTACCGGACCTGCGCCGCGTACCCGCCGAACTCCTGCCCCAGGGTCACCGGAGTGGCGTCCATGAGGTGAGTCCGCCCCGACTTCACGACATCGGCGAACTCCTCGGCCTTGCGCTCCAGCGAGCCGGCCAGGTGGTCGAGGGCGGGGATGAGATCCCTGGTCACCGCGGCGGTGGCGGCGATGTGGATGGAGGAGGGGAAGACGTCGTTGGACGACTGCGAGGCGTTGACGTGGTCGTTGGGGTGCACGGGCCGCCCCAGCCGCTCGCTGGCGAGGGTGGCGATGACCTCGTTGGTGTTCATGTTGGACGACGTCCCGGACCCGGTCTGGAACACGTCCACCGGGAAGTGCTCGTCCCACTGCCCCTCGGTGACTTCGGCCGCCGCCTCCTGAATCGCGTCGGCGATGTCCTTGTCGAGCACACCGAGGCCGGCGTTCACCTTCGCCGCGGCGCCCTTGATGCGCGCCAGCGCCTCGATGTGGGCGCGTTCGATGCGCTGCCCGGAGATCGGGAAGTTCTCCACCGCCCGCTGCGTCTGCGCGCGCCACTTGGCGTCGACGGGGACCCGGATCTCGCCCATGGAGTCGTGCTCGATGCGGTATTCGCTCATGCCCAGTACAGCGAACGGGACGCCGGGGATGTTCCGGACACTGGGCCACCCGGGTGTGAATGTTGTGTGACCCAGGTCTCGGAGCGGCCGTGCAGCAGAACGCCCGGCGTCCACGTCGAGGAGGGGTGACAGGAAGGAGGAGCGTGGGGAGACGGACTTCCACGGCGCGGATTTCCACGGCAGGGACGACTTCCACGGTTTCGTCGCCGCCCGGTCGGTCGCGCTGCCAATAGGGGCGGGCGTCCGTCACATTGTCACGCGAGCCGGTCACACCGAAAGACGTCGGTGAGCCAATGCCGGGCACTTCACCGGCGATTCAAGAAAACCCCGCCTCGGGCGGCCGGTAACAGACGGAAACGGGTAATCGGGGCTAAAGTGACCACCGCCCTCACGTATGGCGAGAGCATCAAGTCCTTTTCTTCTGAGGAGCATCCCGTCGATGCCGGTCAAGAACTACCGGACACTTCATGGCATTCGTGGTGTCGCGGCCCTTTGTATTGTAGCCCTGCATTCCCCGCGACTGTTCGGGGTGATGCCGGGATTCTTGGGTTTGGCTGTCGATCTTTTCTTCGCACTCAGTGGCTTTGTGCTTGCTCATGCCTATGAGGATCGTTTCCGTCAGGGGGTGCCCCCTCTGACGTTCCTTCGTCAGCGCTGGGTGCGGCTGTATCCGCTCTACGCCGTGGGGCTCCTCCTGGGGATCGTCCACCAGGCGATGTGCATTCTGTACGACTCACCCACGATGGCGTGGACCTGGAGCGACCTGCTCATCGCACTTCCGTTTGCCGTGTTCATGCTACCCGCGCCGCTGTCGCACGCCTTTCCCTTCAACGGTCCGATGTGGTCGATCTTCTTCGAACTCCTGGCCAATCTGGTGTGGGCGGTTTTCTGGCGCCCGCTTCAGTCCGTCAGAGTCCTCGCCGGCACGGTCGTGGTGTGCGGCGGATTCTATTCATGGGCGCTGATGTACTGGGAAACCCCTGCCCTGGGTCTGACGTGGGTCAACTTTCCTGGAGGGCTCGCCCGGGTGGGTTACTCCTTCGCCGTCGGCCTCTTGATCTACCGCCTGCGGGACAAGGTGCGTACGCCCCGGATTCCGCCACTGGTCTTGATGGGCGTACTGCCGGTGATGGCGTTCTTCCGGCCTGGTCTGACCGGGCAGCTCCTGTCCGTACTGTTCGTGTTCCCGCTTGTCGTCCTGCTTGGTGCGAGGAGCGAGCCACGATCCGGCACCCAACGCGTGTACGAATCGCTGGGCAAGGCGTCCTACTGCGTGTATGTGCTGCATCGCCCGCTGGCAGCCCTTCTTTACGCTGTCGTCCTGCAGGTCTCCGGACAGCGGCTGGAATCCTTTGCCCCGTGGGGCGGATTCGTGTTCATGGCCATGCTGGTGACAGGGGGCCTTGTCCTGACCGACAAGTACGAGACGCCGGCACGACGGTGGCTGACGCGCCGCCTGAAGGTGAAGGGCAGGCAGCCACTGCCTGCTCCGGGTCACGTCGCCGTGCCAGGAGGGCGCGCGGCAGAGGACGATGGTGTCGCCGACTTGGCGCCGCACGGAGCGCGGCCCCACCCGGGCCCGTAAGCGCCGCTCCTGGTTCATGAGTGCCGAGGGTGCGACAGAGCCCCTGGGCTCGCCAGGGGCTCTCCACGGGTGTCGCTATGGGTTTCGCCGCCGGGTCAGCTCAGGCCCGGGCCCCGTACCGGGATCGAGGTGAACGTCGGCTGGGGCGCGGGATCCTGGAAGAAGTCGCTGCCCTTGTCGTCGACCACGATGAACGCGGGGAAGTCCTCGACCTCGATCTTCCAGACGGCCTCCATGCCGAGTTCCTCGTACTCGACGACCTCGACCTTCTTGATGCAGTCCTGGGCGAGCCGGGCCGCCGGGCCGCCGATCGAGCCCAGGTAGAAGCCCCCGTGCGTGTGGCACGCGTCGGTGACCTGCTTGCTGCGGTTGCCCTTGGCGAGCATCACCTTGGAGCCGCCCGCCGCCTGGAACTGCTCGACGTAGGAGTCCATGCGGCCGGCCGTCGTCGGGCCGAAGGAACCGGACGCGTACCCCTCCGGGGTCTTGGCCGGGCCGGCGTAGTACACCGGGTGGTCCTTCAGGTACTGCGGCATCTCCTCGCCCGCGTCCAGCCGCTCCTTGATCTTGGCGTGCGCGATGTCACGGGCCACCACCAGCGGGCCGGTGAGTGAAAGCCTTGTCTTCACCGGGTACTTGGTCAGCTCGGCGAGGATGTCGTCCATCGGCTGGTTCAGGTCGATCTTGACGACGTCGCCCTCTTCGAGGTGCTCGTCCGTCGTCTCCGGCAGGAACCGTGCGGGGTCGGTCTCCAACTGCTCCAGGAAGACGCCCTCGGCGGTGATCTTCGCGACGGCCTGGCGGTCCGCGGAGCAGGAGACGGCGATGGCGACGGGGCAGGAGGCGCCGTGGCGGGGAAGGCGGACCACGCGGACGTCGTGGCAGAAGTACTTGCCGCCGAACTGCGCGCCGATCCCGATCTTCTGCGTCAGCTCGAAGACCTTCTCCTCCAGCTCCTTGTCCCGGAAGCCGTGGCCCAGCTCGGAGCCCTCGGCCGGGATCTCGTCCAGGTAGTGCGCGGAGGCGTACTTCGCGGTCTTCAGGGCGTACTCGGCGCTCGTACCGCCGACGACGATCGCCAGGTGGTACGGCGGACAGGCGGCCGTACCCAGCGAACGGATCTTCTCCTCCAGGAACTTCATCATGGAGGCCTCGTTCAGGACCGCCTTCGTCTCCTGGTAGAGGAACGACTTGTTGGCCGAGCCGCCGCCCTTCGCCATGAACAGGAACTTGTAGGCGCCGCCGTCGGTCGCGTACAGCTCGATCTGCGCCGGGAGGTTGGAGCCGGTGTTCTTCTCCTCCCACATGGTGAGCGGAGCCATCTGCGAGTAGCGCAGGTTGAGGTTCAGGTAGGCGTCGTAGATGCCGCGGGACAGGGCCTTCTCGTCCTCACCTTCGGTGAGGACGTTCTGCCCGCGCTTGCCCATGACGATCGCCGTGCCGGTGTCCTGGCACATCGGCAGCACGCCCGCGGCCGCGATGTTCGCGTTCTTCAGCAGGTCGAGCGCGACGAACTTGTCGTTGCTCGACGCCTCGGGGTCGTCGATGATGCGGCGGAGCTGGGCCAGGTGGGCCGGGCGCAGATAGTGCTGGATGTCGTGGATGGCCTCCTCGGCGAGCTTGCGCAGCGCCTGAGGCTCCACCTTGAGGAAGGTCCGCCCGTCGGCCTCGAAGGTGGAGACACCCTCGGAGGTCACCAGCCGGTAGGGGGTGGTGTCCTCTCCCATGGGGAGCAGATCGGTGTACGCGAACTCAGGCATCTCAGCCCATTCCTTCTCGACGGACGGCACCCGCCTCCGTCGGCGGGCGCCCACCAGCGTAGAACCTGCCGGAGACGGCGAGCCTGTGAGGTAGTCCTCATACGCCGGGTCAAGGTTGTCCACAGGCCTGGTCGCGATCTATCGCGTTTCGGTACGCTGCTGCCGTGGACCTTCAGAAGCACACCGAACCGCGGGCGCAGGACACCTCCGCCCCGCGCCCCGGCGACCTGCGCGCCTCGGACGCGGAGCGCGACCGCATCGCCGACATCCTGCGCGAGGCCCTCGCCGAGGGGCGCCTTGACGCCGACGAGCACGCGGAGCGCGTCGAGGGGGTGCTGAACGCGAAGACGGTGGGCGAACTGGAGGTGTTCATACGGGATCTGCCCGCCGCCCATCAACGCCGGTCCGCCCCCGCCCACACCCCGGCCCCCAACCGGCCCACGGACACCCTTCCTCACGACCCGGACGACAACGTGGTCGCGGTCTTCAGTGCCGCCGTCCGCAAGGGCCGCCGGCGCGCCGGCCGCCGTATCCACGCGTACGCGGTCTTCGGCAGCGTCGAGATCGACCTCAGTGAGGCGATCTTCGAGTACCAGCAGGTCGTGATCAAGGCGTTCTCGGTCTTCGGCAGCGTGGACGTGCGCGTCCCGGAGAACGTCTCGCTGCGCGGTACCGGCGGCGGGGTCCTCGGCAGCTTCGAGGTGGACAACCTCGACTCGGGCGATCCGGAGGCCCCCGTCGTCTATGTGGACGGCTGGGCGGTGCTCGGCAGCATCGACGGCGGACCGAAGCGCGGCAAGCTCGTCGCGGACATTCTCGAACGGGTTCAGCACAAGGTCGACAAGGGTTTGCGCAAGCATCTGGACCGTTGACGGTTGTGAATACGGCTCCGCGGAAAGCGGCGGACAGTGCCCGGCCCCCGGGCGTCTCGGCACCCGCAAGCACCCGGAGTCCAGCGGTTGGGAACTCAGTGCATAGGCGCGCGCACAGCGGGTAGGCCTTGCTGCATCGTCTCTCGCTCGCGAAGCCGTCGTCAGGAGTAGACCGTGCTGCAACCGCCGCATTCGTCCCTGCAGGTAGCTGCCGTTCCGGCCCAGCGGGTGCCAGTGCGGGACAGGGACCAAGACGCACCCTGGCACACCGAGGCGGTGTGCCGGCGCGACGAGGCCGGCCTGTTCTTCGCCCCGTCCAAGGAACCCACCGCCGCCCGTCTCTCCCGCGAGGAGGCCGCGAAGCGGGTCTGCGGCCGCTGTCCCGTCATGGTCGAGTGCCGCGAGCACGCGCTCCTGCAACCGGAACCGTACGGCGTCTGGGGTGGGCTCACCGCCGCCGAACGCCGCGTGGTCCTGGCCAGGCGCCGTCGCCGCGAGCTGGAACTCAAGAAGGCGGCAAGGCCTGCCGACCGCATAGCGGCCGCGGGCTGAGCCGCGTCAGACACGCCGGAAGGGCGCCCCCACCGCACCGGGGGCGCCCCTCTTCTCGGCGTACGGAATGCTCGGCGAACTGAACGGGCTCCCGCCCGTGGCTACTTCGCCCGGTCGAAGTCGATCGCGCTGTAGGCCCGCAGCTTGCTGAGCCGGTGCTCGGAGTCGATCCTCCGCACGGTCCCGGACTTCGACCGCATCACGATGGAGTCGGTCGTCGCGGTCTCCGAGCGGTATCGCACGCCCCGAAGCAACTCACCGTCGGTGATGCCGGTGGCGACGAAGAACACGTTCTCCCCGGACACCAGGTCGTCGGTCATCAGCACCCGGTCCAGGTCGTGCCCCGCGTCGATCGCCCGCTGCCGCTCCTCGTCGTCCTTCGGCCACAGCTTGCCCTGGATGGTCCCGCCCAGGCACTTCACCGCACAGGCCGAGATGATGCCCTCCGGCGTACCGCCGATGCCGAGCAGCAGATCGACGCCGGTGCCCTCGCGCAGCGCCAGGATCGAACCGGCCACGTCACCGTCGGAGATCAGCTTGATGCGCGCGCCGGTCTCCCGGATCTCGTCGATGAGGCCCTCGTGCCGCGGCCGGTCCAGGATGACCACGGTCACGTCCTCCGGCGTGGACCGCTTGGCCTTGGCCACCCGGCGGATGTTCACCGACACCGGCGCGTCGATGTCCACGAAGTCGGCGGCCTCGGGCCCGGTGACCAGCTTGTCCATGTAGAAGACGGCGGACGGGTCGAACATCGACCCCCGGTCGGCGGCGGCCAGCACGGCGATGGCGTTGGTCATGCCCTTGGCGGTCAGGGTGGTCCCGTCGATCGGGTCGACGGCGATGTCGCACTCCGGTCCGGTCCCGTCACCGACGCGCTCGCCGTTGAAGAGCATCGGAGCCTCGTCCTTCTCGCCCTCTCCGATGACGACGACGCCGTTCATCGAGACGGTGTGGACGAGGGTCCGCATGGCGCGCACCGCGGCACCGTCGGCGCCGTTCTTGTCACCGCGTCCGACCCAGCGGCCCGCGGCCATGGCCGCGGCTTCGGTGACCCGGACGAGCTCCAGAGCGAGGTTGCGGTCGGGAGCCTCGGAAGGAACTTCGAGCTCGGACGGCAGATGATGATGCTCGGTCATCGGAGCGCACCTTTCTGATACGACGACGGCCGGATGAGGGTATGAGCCCGACTCTATCGTCAGGTGGACAAAATGAGCAGGGGGCCCCACGGATGAGCGGACCAGGGCACCTGCGACGATAGGGGCGTGGCAGGTTCGAACGGCAAGCAGAAGACGGTCAGGGACATGATTCTCTCCCTGGGCCTGATCGGGATCGCGGCGGCGGTCATCTACATCTTCATCCCGCACGACGACTCCACTCCGGACCTCCCGAAGGTCGACTACCGCGTCGAGTTGCTCACGGCGCGCCGCGCCGCGCCCTACCCGGTGGCCGCGCCCGAGGGTCTGTCCGGCAGCTGGAAGGCGACGTCCGTCCGCTTCCGGGGCGACCAGTTCGACGCCTGGCACCTCGGTTTCCACGCTCCCGACGGTGAGTACGTGCAGATCGAGCAGTCGACTCAGAAGCCGTCGACGTTCATCGACGCGGCCAGCCAGGGCGGCAAGGAGACGAAGACCACCCAGAAGATCGACGGCCGGACGTGGACCCGCTACACCGGCGGCCGCTACGACGCCCTGGTGCTCAGCGAGAAGGGCGCGACGACGGTGGTGGCCGGCACGGGCTCGTTCGCCCGGCTGACCCAGATGGCCGAGGCGCTGAAGATGGCCTGAGCGGCCGCGGGGGAGAGCCGTGCCGGCGCCGGCCACGATGAGCAGCGGGGTGCCGTGGTGCGGCGGCCGTACAGGACTGTCCCGCAGCAGCCCTGCGGGACAGCCGCGTAGGACGACGAAGAGGCCCCCGGTGTCGGTACCGGGGGCCTCTCGCACGGGGGCGCTCAGACGGTGGTGACGACCTCGTCGTACGCCAGTCGCGGGGAGCGCGGGAACCAGGCGTCGTCGCCCGGCTTGCCGATGTTGACGACCATCAGCGGGGTGTGGTCGTCGTCAAGGAACTCCTTGCGGACGCCCTCGAAGTCCAGACCGGTCATCGGTCCGGCGGCGAGGCCCGCGGCACGGACGCCGATGATGAAGTACGCGGCCTGCAGGGCGGCGTTCAGCGTGGCCGCGCCCTCGCGGGCCGAGCGCTCGCCGAAGAAGAGGTCCTTGGCCTGCGGGAAGTGCGGGAACAGCGTCGGCAGCTCCTCGTGGAACTCGTTGTCCGCGGAGAGGATCGCGACCAGCGGGGCGGTGGCGGTCTTGGGCTGGTTGCCCTCGGCCATGTGCTGGACCAGCCGCTCACGGGCCTCGGCGGAGCGGACCAGGGTGATGCGCAGCGGGCTCTGGTTGAAGGCCGTCGGGCCGTACTTGACCAGGTCGTAGATGGCCTGCACCTGCTCATCGGTCACCGGCTCGTCGGTGAAGGTGTTCGCGGTGCGGGCCTCACGGAAGAGCAGGTCCTGCGCGGCGGGGTCAAGGACGAGAGACATACGTGAACCTTCTCGGAGATGTACGTCGGATCCGGGGATGCCGGACCGGTTGACGTCTCCGACCGTACGCCAGTGAAGTTCAACGTTCAACAAAGAGCGGGCCGTGGTGATCCGCTTCACAGCCCCGGTCGCCGGGACGCCTACGCGTCGCCCCCGGCGTAGCGGTCCGCCGTGCCGTCGTCGCCGCCCTTGCCGTCCGGGCCCCGGCCGTCGCCCTCCTCCTCGGCCAGGGCCGCGTCCAGCCGTGCCCGCGCCCCTTCGAGCCAGCGTCGGCACACCTTGGCAAGTTCCTCGCCGCGCTCCCACAGGGCGAGGGACTCCTCCAGCGTCGTACCGCCCGCCTCCAGCCGCCGAACGACGTCGATCAGCTCGTCCCGCGCCTGCTCGTACCCGAGACCCTCGGTCACCGCGGCCGTCTCCTCCACCTTGCCGGTCATCCGCCCACTCTATGCATCGACACGGACCACGAACTCGCCCTCGGCCACCCGCGCGCGCAGCACCTCGTCCCCCGTGACCTCGTCCGGACCGCGGACCACATGCCCGTCGGCCTTCTGCAGCACGGCGTACCCCCGCTTGAGGGTCGCGGCGGGGGAGAGGCCCACCACGCGCGCGTGCGTGTGCGTCAGCTCCGAGTCGGCGCGGTCGAGGAGATGCCCCAGGGTGCGGCGCCCCCGGTCGATCAGCGAGGCCACCTGGTCGGCCCGCTCGTCGATCATCCGGTGCGGGTCCTCCATCGACGGCCGGGCGAGCGCATGGGCGAGCCCTCGCTCCTCCCGCTCGATGAACGCCTCGACACAGCGCCGGGCCCTGTTCCGCAGCAGCCGCACCCGCTCGTACTCCTCGCCCACGTCCGGTACGACCTTCTTGGCCGCGTCCGTCGGGGTCGAGGCGCGCAGGTCGGCCACGTGGTCGAGGAGCGGATTGTCCGGCTCGTGCCCGATGGCGGACACCACCGGCGTACGGCACTGGGCGACCGTCCTGATCAACTGCTCGTCGGAGAACGGCAGCAGGTCCTCCACGCTGCCACCCCCGCGGGCGACGATGATGACGTCCACCTCGTCGAGCGCGTCGAGCTCCTTCACGGCCTGTACGACCTGCGGCACGGCGTGCACGCCCTGCACGGCGACGTTGCGCACCTCGAAGCGGACGGCCGGCCAGCGGTGCCGGGCGTTCTCCAGGACGTCCCGCTCGGCGGCCGAGGCCCGCCCGCAGACCAGCCCGACGAGCTGGGGCAGGAAGGGCAGCGGCTTCTTCCGCTCGGCCGCGAACAGCCCCTCCGCGGCAAGGGACTTCTTCAGCTGCTCGAGCCGAGCGAGGAGCTCCCCGACCCCGACGGGCTTTATCTCGGCGGCGCGCAGCGACAGTTGCCCCCGCGGCGCGTACCACTCGGGCTTCGCCAGAACGACGACCCGGGCACCCTCGCTCACCACGTCCGCCACGGCGTCGAACACCTGGCGATAACAGGTGACGCTCACGGAGATGTCGTACGACGGGTCACGCAGGGTCAGGAACACGACGCCCGCGCCGGGCCGCCGCGACAGCTGGGTGATCTGCCCCTCGACCCACACGGCCCCGAGCCGGTCGATCCACCCGCCGATGAGCCGCGACACCTCACCGACGGGCAGAGGGGTTTCCGCGGACGTGTTGAGAGCCATGCCGCGAGAGTAATGGCCGGGTCCGACAACGCTCCGCGCACAGGCGATCTCCGGCCCGCCGAACGCGGCCTTACGATGGGACGCATGACTGCTTCTCCTGGCCGCCGTGTCCTGCTCGCCGCCCCCCGTGGCTACTGCGCGGGCGTGGACCGCGCGGTGATCGCCGTCGAGAAAGCCCTGGAGCAGTACGGCGCTCCGGTGTACGTCCGGCACGAGATCGTCCACAACAAGTACGTCGTGCGGACCCTGGAGAAGAAGGGCGCCATCTTCGTCGAACGGACGGAGGAGGTCCCCCCGGGGAACATCGTCATGTTCTCCGCGCACGGCGTGGCCCCCGTCGTCCACGAGGAAGCCGAGCGCGGCCGCCTCGCCACCATCGACGCCACCTGCCCGCTGGTCACCAAGGTCCACAAGGAAGCCGTCCGCTTCGCGGGCGAGGACTACGACATCCTCCTGATCGGGCACGAGGGCCACGAAGAGGTCATCGGCACCTCCGGCGAGGCCCCCGACCACATCACCCTCGTCGACGGCCCCGGTGACGTCGACAAGGTGGAGGTCCGTGACCCCTCCAAGGTCGTCTGGCTCTCCCAGACCACCCTCTCCGTCGACGAGACCATGGAGACCGTCGACGCTCTCAAGGAGAAGTTCCCGCAGCTGATCTCCCCGCCCAGCGACGACATCTGCTACGCCACGCAGAACCGTCAGCTCGCGGTGAAGCAGATGGGCGCGGAGGCCGAGCTGGTGATCGTCGTCGGCTCCCGCAACTCCTCCAACTCCAAGCGGCTCGTCGAGGTCGCCAAGCTGGCCGGCTCCCGCGAGGCGTACCTGGTGGACTTCGCGAGCGAGATCGACGAGACCTGGCTGGAGGGCGTGACGACGGTGGGCGTCACCTCCGGCGCCTCCGTCCCGGAGGTGCTCGTCGAGGAGGTCCTCGAGTGGCTCGGCGAGCGCGGCTACGGCGACGTCGAACTGGTCAAGGCGGCCGAGGAGTCCATCACCTTCTCACTCCCGAAGGAACTCCGCCGCGACCTGCGCGAGGAGGCGGCGGCGCTGGTGGCCCAGCGCGGCGGCGCCGGCTCGGCGTCCGGCCCGGAAGGTGCCTCGGCCGAGTGACTGTCAGTCGTTCGTCGTAACGTAGGGCCATGCAGATCTTCGGAGTGGACATCGGCGGATCCGGGATCAAGGGCGCCCCTGTGGACCTTGACAGGGGCGACCTCGCCCAGGAGCGCTTCAAGGTGCTGACTCCGCATCCGGCGACCCCCGACGGGGTGGCCGACGGCGTGCGGCAGGTCGTCGAGCACCACGGCTGGACGGGACCGGTCGGCCTCACCTTCCCGGGTGTGGTCACCGACGGATCCCATATCCGTACGGCGGCCAACGTCGACAAGAGCTGGATCGACACCGACGCGCGCGCCCTGTTCAGCGAGCGCCTGGGCGGCCTGCCGGTGACGGTGGTCAACGACGCGGACGCGGCGGGCGTCGCCGAGATGAACTTCGGAGCGGGCCGGGGCCGCCGGGGCACGGTCATCCTGCTCACCTTCGGCACGGGCATCGGCAGCGCCCTCTTCGTCGACGGTGTCCTCGTCCCCAACACCGAACTGGGCCACGTCGAACTGCACGGCCACGACGCCGAGAAGCGCGCCTCCAGCAAGGCCAAGGAGGACGAGGACCTGACGTGGGAGCACTGGGCCCACCGCGTCCAGAAGTACCTCGCCCACGTCGAGATGCTGTTCTCGCCCGAGCTGTTCATCGTCGGCGGCGGCGTCAGCCGCAAGTCCGAGAAGTTCCTCCACTACATCGAGGGCATCCAGGCGGAGATCGTCCCGGCGCAGCTGCAGAACAACGCGGGGATCGTGGGGGCGGCGATGAGAGCGGCGAAGGCCTGACCCGGCGGCGTGGCCCGACGGCGTGACCCTTCCCGGGGCGTCGTGCCGACAGCCCGCCCACCCGGGTCGGTCGAGCCCACGGGGCCGCCCACCCGGGTCGGTCGAGCCCACGGGGCCGCCCACCCGGGTCGGTCGAGCCCACGGGGCCGGTCGAGCGGGTCGGTCGAGCCCACGGGGCCGGTCGAGCGGGTCGGTCGAGCCCACGGGGCCGGTCGAGCGGGTCGGCGGGCCGGGCGGTGGGTGGCGGCCGGGGCGGGGAGCCCGGAGCCCCGCCCCGGAACGGGTTACGGCCCGGAACGGGTTACGGCCCGGAACGGGTTACGCGGGCGGGCGGTTCCGGGCGGACCGGCGGGCCATCAGGCGGATCTTCCGTACCGTCGCGATCAGGCCGGCGATCAGTGTCCCGCCGTAGAGCCACCCCGCCTGGGTCGCGAGGGCGGTGAAGAGGCCCATCAGCCGGTCTCCGAGTCCGCTGCCGCTCTCGGCCACCGGAAGCAGCCCCACGGCGAAGGCGATCGGCACCACGATCGGCACGGTCACCAGATCGACCCGGCGGATCCAGAGGGCGGTCAGGGTGCACACGGGGAGGAAAAGGAAGCCGTACACCGTCAGCGAGGACCCGAACAGCAGGTCGTCGACGCAGCCGAACAGGAACATCAGCGTCCCGCAGAACAGTCCGCCGCCGAGCCCCGTGAGCCGGGGGTTGGGCATCCGCCGCAGGGCCTGGACCGGCGGCGGTCCGGACGGTCGTACTGCCGCCGGACGACGCGGCGGCACCGCACCGCCCCGGCCCGCACCCTTCCGGCCCGCACCGCCCGGAGAACCGGATCTGCCGGGCCGCGCCGGGCGGCCGTTCGCCCCCCGTGCGGCCTGCGGGGGCAGGGGAGGGGTCGTGCCGCGTCGCGGTCCGTACTGCCGGGGGCGCGTCCTGTGTTGCTCCACTGGACCAACTTAGGTCGGCTAATGTGCCGAATCGCTCCTCGGACACGCCGTCGACGGGACCTTGGCCAAGCGTTCGAGACGTCGCCGAAGCGGGCGTGGGCACGCCGTAGACTGGTGGATCGGCCCAGGGCCTGTTCCCGGGAGCCTCTCCTCAGGGGCCTGTCCGACAGACCCCGGCCCCGTCCTCTCACGCCAGCCCTCTCACTCCGGGAAGTCGCACCGTGTCGCTCACGATCGGAATCGTCGGTCTGCCGAATGTCGGCAAGTCGACCCTTTTCAACGCCCTGACCAAGAACGACGTGCTGGCGGCCAACTACCCGTTCGCCACGATCGAGCCGAACGTCGGCGTGGTGGGCGTCCCCGACCCGCGCCTGGCGAAGCTGGCCGAGATCTTCAAGTCGGAGCGGATCCTGCCGGCCACGGTGGACTTCGTCGACATCGCGGGCATCGTGCGCGGTGCGAGCGAGGGTGAGGGCCTGGGCAACAAGTTCCTGGCGAACATCCGGGAGTCCGACGCGGTCTGCCAGGTCATCCGCGCCTTCCAGGACGAGAACGTCGTACACGTCGACGGCAAGGTCTCGCCGAAGGACGACATCGAGACGATCAACACCGAGCTGATCCTCGCCGACCTCCAGACCATCGAGAAGGTCCTGCCGCGTCTCCAGAAGGAGTCGCGGATCAAGAAGGACATCGGACCGAAGGTGAAGGCCGTCGAGGAGGCCAAGGAGATCCTCGAGAAGGGCGACACGTTGTTCTCCCAGGGCATCGTCCAGGGCAGCGAGCGCGCGGAGCCCCTGCACGACCTGCACCTGCTCACCGCCAAGCCCTTCCTCTACGTCTTCAACGTGGACGAGGACGAATTGATGGACGACTCCTTCAAGAACGAGCAGCGCGCCCTGGTGGCCCCCGCCGAGGCGATCTTCCTCAACGCCAAGCTGGAGGCGGACCTCGCCGAGCTCGACGAGGAGGACGCCATGGAGCTCCTGGAGTCGGTCGGCGCCGAGGAGCCCGGCCTCGCCACCCTCGCCCGCGTCGGCTTCAACACCCTCGGCCTGCAGACCTACCTCACGGCCGGCCCCAAGGAATCCCGCGCCTGGACGATCAAGAAGGGCGCCACCGCCCCCGAGGCCGCCGGTGTCATCCACACCGACTTCCAGAAGGGCTTCATCAAGGCCGAGGTCATCTCCTTCGACGACCTGGTGGAGACCGGCTCGGTGGCCGAGGCCCGCGCCAAGGGGAAGGCGCGCATGGAGGGCAAGGACTATGTGATGCGGGACGGGGATGTGGTGGAGTTCCGGTTCAATGTCTAGCCGGTGACGTAACACCACTTCGCTGATCTGGCAAACGTGCAGGTCAAATGGGGTCTGGCTCTTCGGGGTCAGGCCCCTTGATTTTTACCGTGCTGGATAGGTGCTGGATTTCCTGACCTCTCGTCATCTGTCATCACCCCTGCTCATCCCTACCGTGCTGGATTCATGCTGGATGAGATGAGAGCGCCCGTGCTGGTATTGCGTACTGGCCAGAGCCTGGCCTGCGGCCGTGAAGTGCCTCGTGGCCCGCGTCCGTCTTCGTTCATGGGGCGGAGTGATGGCGCTCCGTCTCGCGAGTGGCAAGGGGCCGGGCGTCGGTTTGGTCGAACGCCCCTGGCTGCGTTTCCGTGCAGGTGCTGTCTGCGCGTTGGCGGGACACGATCAGGGCAGGGGGCGCGCGGAGCCGGATGCGTGGAGACACGCACGTCCGGTTCGGGTCGGCGGCTCGGGGAAACGGAACGACGGCAACGTCGTCACCGCGCCCCGAGTCGACCGCACAAGGTCAGTGCATCAAGGATCCGTCGGCCAGGGCAGGCAGGGTCAGGCCCCCTTTCCGGGGTGGATCAGCCGCTGCCGCAGACGGGGAAGGCCGGGCCTTGGTCGTTGCGTAGGCTCTCCAGGAGTTCCAACTGGTTGTCCAGTTCCTCGGGGGAGACCAGGAAGTGGAGTACCGCCTCGTGGAAGGCGTTGCGCATGGCCGGTGGCATCGTGTCCGAAGCGTCCCAGCAGCGCTGCTGCTTCGGGTCGCGCAGGATCGAGCCGATCTTCCGCTTCATCGGGTCGTCGTAGCTGTCCGGTGAGGCGGCCTTCTTGTTGGCCGTGAAGTCCGGCAGCTCGATACCAGGGTCCGCCAGATAACGGATCAGCTCCTTCGCTTCATCGGTCGCGTTCAGCATGGCCGCGAGGTCGCCGGAGACCTCCCAATGCTGGGAGTTCTGTTGAGCCTCGGGGATCACCTCGGCGGAGTGGAGGAAGTCGCCGTCGGCTTCCTTCCACGCGGTGTCGCGGAACGACCCTTGGTGCTCCAGGCGCTGATGCGAGCAGTCCTGTCCGTAGTTCGCTTTCAGTACTCGCTCGGCGCGTGCTCCGTCGCCTGCGCCCGCCATCTCGCCCCAGGTCGTCCAGGCCTTCCGTACGCGCTTGTCCGTCCATTCGAGGTCGCCGGTCGCCCACTTCTCGTAGACCTTCGGGCCCGCCTGCTGGAGCAGGATGTCCTCCACCCAGTCGGTGCCCGGCCAGCCGGACGTGGCGCCGGACTCCATGCCCAGGCACCACGTGTCGGGTTCGCCGGCGATCTCGGCGATCTCGTTCCTCGGCAGGCTTCCCGAGTGCCACACCATGCTCTTCAGCCCGGTCTTGACCGGCAGCCAGTACGTGCGTTTCCGGCCGTCCTCGCCCGCCACTTTGGGCATCCAGACGCGGTCGTAGTCACCGGCTTCGAACAGGCCGTCCAGCGGCCGGAGTCTGCCCTCGGCGGCGTAGGCCATCAGTTCACCGGGTTCGGGCAGTACGGCCACGTCAGGTTGCGTACCGGCCGCCAGGTCGGCGGCCAGGACCTGACTCAGGGCGGAGCTGCCCTGGTAGATGACGTCGATCCGGTGGTTCTCCTCGAACTGCTCGATGGCTTTCTCGAACTGTTCTCTCTCCCCGCCGCTCCAGTTGGCGAGAACGGTGACCGATCCCTTCCAGCTCTGCGCCCAGCGCACACCCGCGACCGCACCCGCCACGAGCAGGACGATGCACATGCAGACGATGCCGAGGGTCCGGGGTCGTGGGCGTCTCACAGCGGCAGCTTGAACTCTCATCGCGGCACCTTGAACCGGTACTCGGAGATGCGCGGCCACAGCCCCACCACTGTCAGTGCCATCAGCAACACCCCTCCGATCAGGATCCAGTCGGACAACGACGCCCAGAAACCGGCGTTCGCCATGTAGCCCTCCACATCGGCCCCCGCTTCGGGGATGTCGTCGGCGGCCCGGGTCTTGCTGAGCTCGGCGAGGGAGTCGGCCATCGCGGTATGCGCACGCAGGGTGAACCACCCGAGGGCCGCCACCCCGGTCACGCACAGGACGGTGGCGGCGAGCAGTGACGGGTGCACGGCGCTGCGGAAGCGGCGCCGCGCGAACCGCTGGGCCTCCATCAGCGCCACACACAGGGCGAGGCACAGCACCAGGACCGCGCTCCAGCCCAGCCACAGCGGCCAGGGAAAGGCCGCCTGTTTCCGAGCCACGTTCAGTTGCTCGTTCCGCAACTCGTCGAGGCGGTCCAGGATGTCGTTCCTGCCCTGCAGCGCGTAGTACAGATAGGCGTCGCGCAGCGATGTGTTCGGCTCCTTGCCTGCCCGCTCCACCCAGACCGAGTAGACGGTGATCAACCCGGTGACGGTCTGCAGGGTGTGGCGGTCGGACGGGCCGGTGACGTTCTCCGAGGCCGCGAGGGCGATGCTCTGGTGGGCGACCGAGATCTGGGTGTGGAACTCGCCGGTCGCGTCACCTTGCGGTCCGCTCCCGTCAACGGCCTCGTGCGCCTGCTGCAGCGCGTTCTTCGCGGTGTCCACGGCCAGGATTCCGGGGGTGCTCGACGACACCAGCGGGACGGTGTCGTCGTGCACGCCGCGGTAAGCGCTGAACAGTACGACGGTGGTGGTGGCCCCGAGTACCAGCAGGAGCCATAGCCTGCGGGTCAGGTCCCGTCGGGTCGCGCTCACGGCCGCTCCCCGAAGGGATGACGGCACGCGGGGCAGAATCGTGCGGTCGCCGGCGCCTTCCCCTGACAGGCCGGGCAGTTCACGGTGGCCCCGGCCGGTCCGGCGGTGCCCGTGCCGTCGGTGGATGCCGATACGGGGCTGTACGTGCTGATGCTGGTGGCGGTGATCAGGTGCTCGAAGTCGATGGGTGCCACGTCGGAGCGGATCCTGACCCGCCCGGCCGCGGCATCGAGGATCTCCGCCAGCTGTTCCATACGGGCGAGGGACTGGTCGGCGCCGATGGCGTGCGCGAGTTGCACGGCTCTGCCGAGATGGCGTTCCGCCAGGTCGCGCTCACCTCGGCGGTGGGCGTCGGTCGCCGCAGCGGTGGCCTCGCCGAGCCGTTGATGCCGTTCGAAGTGCTCGACCTGGATGTCGCTCTGCCGGGACAGGGCCGGATTGTCGGTCCAGTGCACGAGGCACGGTTGGGGCGACGGCAGTTCCACATCTTCGTGGCCGGGCACGTCGAGGGCCACGACGGCGAGTTGCAGGTCCTCCCGGTGGGGCCGACCGGCGGGGACGGCGGACAGGCACAGCTGGTAGCGGCGGCTCTCGTCGCCCCAGGCACGGGTGACGAAGCGTCGCGTCCCCCCGCCCCGCCCCACGTCGTCGGGAGCGAGCTCCACCTCGGTCGGAAAAACCTGTTTGAGGTAGCGCACCGTGGCCCCGGGCATGGGGGTCACGGAGATCGCCAGCTCGGGAACGGTCTTCGCGAGCAGGCGGTCCATCAGCATCTCGTACTCCCGCGGAAGGGCCGCCTCCTCCTTCACCGACGAGGTGCTGCCGTGCAGGCGGCTGGTTATGCGCAGGAGTTCCCGGCCGTCCCAGCCGTCGCCGATGCCCCAGGCATCACACACGAACTGCCCCGCGCACACGTCCAGTACATCCGACAGCGGCATCCGCTCGTCGTGCTGGTTCTTGCCGTCGGTGAGCAGCAGGAGGTGTCCGATGGGCGCGTCCTGGTCCGCCAGCAGCCGGCGGGACAGGTCGAGCCAGGCGCCGATGCACGTGCCGCCTATCGCTTCCTGGCGGTGGACGGCCCTTTCTGCATCCGCGCGTTGCCGGGCGTCCGCCCGGGCCATGGAGCCGTTCGCCGGGTAGATCATGGTCGCCGACTCCGTGCCCCGGATCACCGCGAAAGGGGTGCCGTCCGGCAGCATGCGCAGCGCCGCCACGGCCGCCTGCTTGGCGGCATGGAACTTCTCCGGCGGCCAGGTCATCGAGCTGGAGCAGTCCACGACCAGGACCTGGGCGAGCACCTGGCCGGCACCGCCGGCGTTCTCCGTGCCGTCGACCTGGACGGTCACTATGGCGTGCATCTGCGGCTCCCGCGCCTCGATGGGCAGGTACTTCCACTGGCTGATCTCAAGGCCGGCCGTGACGTTCCCCGCCGCCTTGCCTCCCGCCGAGTGCCTGCCCGCTGTGCCTCTGTTCACGGATGCGTCCCTGTCCACGGTGTCCGTGTTCCTCGCCCTCGTCTCAAGGCCGTCGGCCTGCCCGACGGCCCCGTTCGCGGCCCGCCGGCGTCCCACCGGCGGGCCGTCGCACTGTCACGTCGTCCGCCGCCGGCTCCGCAGCACGTCCCGAAGGCCGACGGCCTCGGGGAGGACCGCGTAGGCCTGGTCCAGCAGGTCACCACGTTCGGTGGCGCTGCCGGCCTGATCCGCGAGTCGCTTCAGCGAGCGGGACAGCAGTTCGCCCAGTCCCCTCGGGGTGTCCGCCCGTCCGAAGAGCTCACCGGCCGGGAATTCCCGCCCCCATCCGCCGGGCGGCCGGCAGGCGTACGCGTTCTCCTGGACCTCGGTGACCAGCCGGTCCCACGCCCCGCTGCCCACGAGGTGCGGCGCGTGCGTCCTCAACCGCGCCAGCCTCCTGTCCGCTTCGCCCAGCTGGGCGGCCGTGGGCCCGGAACCGGGCAGCCGGCCGGTGAGCACCCGGATCGCCGCGATGCGCGCGGCGTCGTAGTGCCGTGAGGTCGGCGGCACCTCGTCGAGCACTGCGACGGCCTGCTGCCGGTCGCCCCGGCGCAGGTGCAGCCGGGCCAGCCCGAAGGCCGCGCTGCCCTGGGTCCGGTCCCGCCGCCAGACGGCCTCGTAGTACGCCGCGGTCTGCCGTTCCGCGGCGTCGAGGTACTCCGCGCAGTAGCCGAGGGCCAGCTTCGGCGCCGACTCGCCGGGCAGCGCGGCGTACGTGGCGGCGAACTCGCCCTCCGCCTTCTGCACTTCGCCGTCCCTCAGGTGCAGCAGACCCTGGTGCCAGAAGATCCGCCAGTCGTACTCGCCGCTCCGGTCGTCGGCCTCGCCGAGCCATCGGTCGGCCTCGTCCGCGTTCCCGGCGTCCAGGTAGGCCCGGCACAGCCACAGCGCGGTCTCCACCGTATTCAGCGCCGGGTCCTGTTCCGCCTGTTCCGCGATGCGCTCGGGGTTGCCGGCCGCGAGTCCGCCGAGCAGCACGGCGGCGTGGTCGCGGGGGTCGGGGATCGGGACGGGCAGGGCCCGGGCCGTGTCCCGGGGGTCCGGCGCCCCGATGGGCGGCTCTGGCACCTCGGGGCCGGGGCGCCGCGTCCAGTGGTCCAGCGACGGGACCGTGCCGAGGGCCGAGCCGAAGACCGCCGCCGTCGGCTCGAACCGGGTGGAGCGCTCCGGGTACGGCTCGTGCCCGCTCAGCGCCTGGTGCTCCCGCAGCACCTCCCAGAGCTGTCGGGACATCTCGGCCGCGGAGGTGAAGCGGGCCGCCGGCTCCCTGTGGGTGGCGCGTCTGATCAGCTCGTCGAAGGAACGGGCGGCGAGTCCGGTGGCCGGCGCGGCGCGGGCGGCGAGGGCCTTCAGGGTGTGGCCGACGGTGAACAGATCGGTGTCGATGTGGAAGCCGCGCTCGTCGCGTTCCTTCTTCGGCGGCGCGTAGTCCGGTGTGTAGACCAGGTTGGAGGAGTGGTCATCGATCCGGCGGATGGCTCCGAGGTCGATGACCTTGATGTCGCGCCCGTAGTGGATGACGTTGTCGGGCTTCATGTCGCAGTACAGCAGGCCCTGTTCGTGCAGGTACTCCAGGGCACCGAGGATCTTGCAGCCGTAGGTGATCACATGGCCGATCCCGAAGGTGCCGCCGAAGAGCCGTGTCAGTTCCTCCTCGGGGGCGTACCGGATCCAGTGGAGGGTACGGCCGCCGACGTACTCCATCACGATGTACCCGGTGGGCGTTGTCTCTCCGGGCGCCTGGTGCTGCACGTGCGTGACGATGCGGACGATGTCCCGGTGGTGGAGCGTGGTGAGCGAGCGGCGCTCCTCGACGGCGGACCGCCGGGCGGCGGCGTCACCGCTGTTGATCAGCCCTTTGAGGACGACGTGCAGGTCCTGCACCCGGGTGTCCTCCGCCAGGTAGACCCATCCGAGGCCGCCCACCGCGAGATAGCCGAGCACCTGGTAGTGGTCACCGACGCGGTCACCGGGGCGCAGTTTCGGCTTGAAGGAGTAGTCCCTGCCGCACGACGGGCAGTAGCCCTCGTCGAGGGCCGGGCCTCCGTCATAGGCGACGCCGATGATGCCGGTGCAGTTGTCGACGCCGCAGCGCCGGCCCCCGGTGGGTGCACGGGCGGTGGTGCTGGCGGCCTCGGACGGTTCCGGCGAGGAGAGGTACGGCAGGACCAGCAGGCCGTCGTTGTCGAGTGCGTCGACTGCCGGGGCGGTCGGCCGGGGCTGGGCCTTGGCCGGCTCGGCTGCGGGCCGCGCCGGCGCCGACGGGACCTGGTCGGGGGACAGGCGCAGGCAGGTGTCGCAGTAGCCGGTCACCGTGAGGTGGCCGCCCTGGCAGTCGGGTCTGGCACACGGCGTCGGTAAGGACGTCATGACGCGCAGGCACCCCCCGGGCCCTGTCTCTCGGGGTCCTGGCAGTCGATGCGGCGCATGTAGGCGTCCACCGCGGCCGTGTAGGCGTCCACCGCGGCCTCGGCCGCCCGCACGTCGCAGGGGGTGGCCTCCAGCAGTTGGTGCGCGCTGAGATAGAGGGCGTCCACCGTCAGATCCTCCTCGCCTTCTTCGGAACACCCGTGCAGGAAGCGCTGGTGCAGTACGTGGTAGCCCTTCAGCCGGCCACGCAGCTCGTCGCGCCGATCGATGAGCCTGTCGAGAGTGCGGATGGTGGTGGCCATCCGGTGGGCCATACGTTCGGCGAGCCCCTCGTACCGCGCCAGGTCCGGGCCCTGGCCCACGTCACCGGCGGCGCACTCCGCGCGGGCCAGGGACGCCAGTGCGGCATGGGCTCTCACCAGGTCCGAGTCGACGTGGCGTGTCTCCTCCGCCCGTATGACGGCTATACGCCGGTACAGCTCCGAGGCGAGCGGTCCGGTGATCTCCTTCAGCCGCTCGACGAGACGTGCACGGCGCTCACACGCGGGTATGGCCACTAGTTCGCACACGGCGCGTTCGTAGGAGGCGCCCGCGGTGCGGAAGACCAGCAGCAGGCGGCTGCCCTTGGCGCGCAGCACCTCCAGAAGGTCCACCAGCGCCGGTGGGTCGACGGCCTCGTCCACACCGACGACGACCAGGGTGAGGGTGACTTCCGCGGCCTTGATCCGCTCGATCACCGGGTCGGCCGGGTGCTGCCACAGCCCCATGCGCTCGGCGACGCGCTCCGCGATCTCGGCGGAGGTGAGCCCCGTGGCGTCCACGGCCAGGTCGTGGCCTCCGGCCGACGGCACGGTGTCCGGCGGATCGAGCGAGGCGCGGTCGACGGACGCAGGGGTGCGTAACTCCCGGTCGGCCAGGGTGATGGCGCGGCGGAGCGTGGCCGCACGCGTGGTGTCGCCGACGGGAACGAGGCTGATCTTCACCTGTTGCCCGTCGTCCCGGAGCCAGTTGGCCAGGCGCTGCGCGAACGGCTCGTCGAGCGGGGCGTCCGCCGCGTCGTCCCCCGTGGACCTGAGCCGGTCGTCGACCGCTGTCATCCCCCAGGTCCACGGGGCGACTGCGGGAAGGTGCCGGACGATGGTCTCGGCCGGGCTCATGAAGGAGAACAGGTTTCCGTGGCGGTCCCGGAGCCCGCTCAGAACCATCCCGATGACCTCGCCGGTCAGATCGTCCACCACGCCCGCCCCGCTGCAACCGGGGCTGGCCAACTCGCCGGGGGTCCGCGGGCTCAACTGCACCTGCCCGTCGCGTCCGACACCGCCGACGATGGTGGCCCGGAAGAAGATGCCGCCGTTGTGGTCGAGAGGGAAGCCGTACATCCGTACCGATCGGTTCGGGGCGGACAGCCGGTGGAGACGTACCGTTTCTTCGGCGGGTCTGGGGTGTTCGAGTCTCAGCAGCGCCACGTCGCCACAGGGATCGCCGTCGGCGTCCCGTGTCTCCGGCACGTACGCGCCGCCGTCGACCCATGCCGCCACGGAGGGCACCGCGAGGCCGGGTGCTCCGACGAACTCCGCGGTGACCCGCACACCCCTGTCCACCACATGGGCGCAGGTGAGCACCCGGTCAGGACTCAGCAGAATGCCGGCGCCCGCGATCTCCCCGTCCGCCCGCCGGATGCGCACAGCCCAGCAAGGCGTCTCCATGGACGAACCAGCATGGATACCCCCGTCGGTCGCCATAGCACGAATATACGGGCGTCGGGGCGTGCAGGATACTGGGGCGACAACAAAGCAACGAGCTTTCTGGAGGCGCGAGTTGACGGATGGACCGGGATTCGTAGGGCTGGCCGAGGTGATCCGACAGATCCGGGGCGAACTGGAAGAGGCACGGGAAGAAGCGCGGGACCGTGCTGTGGGTTTCACCGTGGAGAACGTGAGCCTGACGTTCACGGTCCAGGTGCATCGTTCCGGCACCGGTCGCGGTGGAGTGCGCATCGGAGTGGTGACGGCTGAACTCGGCGGCACGGTGGACCACCAGACGACCCACCAGGTACAGGTCGACCTGAAACCGGAGGTGGGGGGCGAGCGGCTCAGGGTCAGCCGGGGCGGCGGCGCCACCTGACGCCATCCAACGCCGGCCAAGGGCACGGCCAGATCACCGCGATCCGCTACGCCACCTCTGCCCGCCGACTCCTGGAGCGACCCGTCGAGAGCGGCTCTTACTGTCGTGCCACGTCGACGATGGCGTCGCGTTCACTGGCCGGGGCAATCGGCAGCCAAAAAGCCATCGCCTTACCCCATGGAGGGCTGGTAGCAATTGACTACGTCGGCTGAGGCCCTTGACCCGCTGGAACGCCTCTTCGCCGAGCGAGCCTGCGAGCGTGTGATCGTCGAGTTCGTGCGCCGCCTTGACCTGGGCGATCCGAGTAGTGTCGCGGACCTCTTCATGCCTGACGGGGTGTGGGAGTGGCCTCGCGGCGACCGCAGAGTGGAGGGGCGTGAGGCACTCCGCAGCTACTTCGGTTCGCGACCCGAGAACCGGCTGTCACGCCGTATGTCCACAAACATCCTGGTCACGGTGAATTCTGCGTCGGCGGCCACCGCCACCTCTTACTTCGCCACTTACCGCGTCGACGGCTGTACCGATGGCATGGTGCCCGCGAGGCTTCCCGCGAATGTGGGCCACTACGAGGACACGTTCCGGAAGGTCGAGAACACCTGGATCCTCACCAGCCGAGTCACGCACCTACCATTCGGCGGCGAGACGGTGCGTCTCAGCCACTTTGGCCAGTCGTGACTGTGGACTCTGCTGCGCAATTCCGGGGGCTGGCGGTGAGTGAGTCCTGGGTGCGCGTTGATCGTCTGCGTGGCCGTTGACCTTTGATCACTTGATTACCGCATGTCAAGCGTTCGCTTGGCGTGCGGGTTCGGGGGCCGAGCGCTCTGATGGGCTCGGCCCCTTCGTCGTCCCCGTGCCGTCTCGACGCCGGCCCGGGGTGCGCCTTCGCGGGCGGTTCCTGTGTTGTCGGGTGAGCGGGACGGTTCTCGGCGGCCATGCCTGCACAGGCTTTCAGCAGGCCGCCGAAGCGTTGGATCTTGGGTCGTCATCAGTAGGGGGATCACCAGGTTCCCGCGGTCGAGCGCGGTCTGGATCTCACGACGGTCCAGTCCTGCTCGGCTTCGAGGGCGGGGCGACCGTCGGCCCGCGGTCGGGCGATCGAGCCGCTCATCCGCGAGACGCTCGCCCGGACACTGCCCGAGACCGGCTCCCCGCTGCCCCCGCGGTGGGTGGCTACTGGCCTCGCACCCATGACGTCGAGATCGGCACCGTCGGGGCGGACCGCGCCCCCATTGCCAAGGAGCTGCTCTTCGTCGGCTCCGTCAACTGGCCGCTGTGAGTGGCGAGTGGCAGGCGATGCACGGCAGTGGGGGAGCTCTCCCGCACACGGCACCCGCGGCTTCTCCGTGCCCGCGAATATGCCCGGCCACCTAGCGTATTTGCCGCCAGCTTAAAGACATGGCGGCCATACGGCCCCGAGGGCAGGCTGAGGACCGAGGGCATTCGACTCTCGTTCTCGTCCTCGTTCTCGTTCTCGTTCTTGAGCATGTGGCCCCACCAGCAGGCGTCCGGTCTTCCCGATCCGCAGGTCGCACCAGCACGGAGGCAAGAGCATGTCCGAACAGAAACAGGCCGGTACGACGGGCCCGCGACGGGGTGATCGAGCGCCGATGGGGCAACCCCGATCACGGAGGCACGCTCGGCGCGGAGGAGGCCGGAGCGGCCCTCCGGGCTGCCCTGTGAGCACGGCGGGAGCGGCGTCCTCCGTGCGCAGGGGCCCGTTCGAGTGCGCCGAGTACTCCGCGGTCTGTGTGCCGGCCCGAACCAGTACGGGCCGCCCCTCGGTGCTCCGGCGCTGCGGCAGCAGGTCGCGGCGGGCACGAGTGCGTCGGCCGGCCCGGAGACCGCGGTGGCCCCTGTCGGGAGCCGTGCCGCACATGCCGGTTGCCGCGCCGCACCAGCAGGCGGGCCCCGACGTCCTGGCCGCGGCGTTCGGCCGGACATCCTGCCTCGGACGAGAGGGAACGACCGTGCCCCAGCAGGCCCTCCAGCATGGCGCAGCACCCGTCGCCATCCGCAGCGCCGCCTGGTATCTGCCCGAGCACACTCTGCCGATCACCGATGTACGGACGCTCGACGAGACCGAGCGCGCCACCCGCGACGCCCTGGGCATCGACACGATCCGGGCGGACGACCGGCTGAGTTCTGTCACTCTCGCGGAGCGCGCCGCGCGCCGGGCCCTCGAACAGGCGGGGCTTGACGCCCGGGACCTGGGCGCCCTGGTGATGGTGGAGTCGCGGGTCCAGGAGACGTTCCTCAGCTCCGAGGTGACGCAGCTCCAGCAGCGGCTCGGCGCCGACAACGCCCTCACCTTCTCGGTGGGCGGGCTCGGCTGTGTCTCGATCTCCCCGGCTTTGCTGACGGCCCGCGGAATGCTGGCCGCGGACCCTGCCCTGGACGATGTCCTGGTCGTGCATGGCAGCAAGCCGGCCGCCGCCCTGCGCTACCGCCACCCCGTCACGGTGAACGGCGACGGCGGGCAGGCGTTGCTGCTCTCCCGCAGCGGGCGGATCCGGATCCGTGACATCGCGCAGCTGACCGACGGGCGTTACTGGGACCTCTTCCACGTCGACTACCGGGACCGCCCCACCGCTCAGTGGCGCGAACAGTGCACGGAGCCCAGCACCTACTCCTTCCGCCTGGCCATGGAGACACGCAACCGCCTCTCCTCGATGCTGGGCGACTTGCTGCGGCGCAACGGAATCGGCCGCGGGGACGTCGGCGGTTTCGTCAGCCAGAACCTGTCGGCCGGGAGTTTCACCTTCATCGAGGACTCCCTGGACATCGAAATGCTGCCGGCGTGCCGGCACAACCTGCGGAAGTACGGACACCTCGGTCCCAACGATGTCTTCCTCAATCTCCGCACCGCACTCGACCGCGAGGAACTGGCCCCTGGCGACCTCGCGGTCCTGATCAACGTCAGCCCGGTGGCCGCCTGGAGTCTGCTGCTGGTCGAGACAGGTCCACAGGAGGACGTGGCATGAACGACAACATCACCGAGCAGATCACCGACTTTCTGAGCGCGGCGCTTCGCCGGCAGGTCGAGCCGGACGACGACTACTTCGCACAGGGCCTGGCCGACTCACTGTTCGCGCTGGAGCTGGTGACCTTCGTCGAGAGCCGCTTCGCCCTCACCGTCGAGGTCGAGGACCTGGATCTGGACAGCTTCAGGACCGCCAACCGCATCACGGAGTTCGTCCGGCGCAAGACCGATGCGCCCGACCGGGGAGTGGCGCATGCCGAGGGTGTCTGACAGCGGCCCCGACGCCGCCACGGCGGAGTCGCCGCCCCTGGACCTGTCCCGGGTGGCGGACGACCTGGCGGCCAACGCACGTGCCTGCGCCTCCCGTTGGGACCAGGACGGCGGACTGCCCGATTCGGTGCGTGAGGAGTTCGCCGGGTCGGGACTGCTCGCCGCTGACCTTCCCGAGCGATACGGGGGTGCGGGCCTCGACCCACTCACGCTCGGGGAGATCACCGCGCGGATCGGCGGTGAGTGCAGCGCCCTGCGCGGGCTGTTGACCGTACAGGGCATGGTCGCGGCGGCGGTGCTGCGGTGGGGAACGGCGGAGCAGCGGGACGACTGGCTGCCCCGGCTGGCCGGCGGCGAGCTGACCGCCGGCTTCGCGGTGACCGAGCGGGCCGCCGGCAGCGCGCTGGGCTCGGTGGAGACCCGTATCGAGGCGTCGGGCCGGTCGGACCGTCAGGAACTGGTCGTGAGCGGCCAGAAGAGGTGGATCACCTTCGGGGCGGTCGCCGACGTGTTCCTGGTGCTCGGCAAGTACGAGGGAAGGCCGGCCGCCGTGCTCGTGGACGCGGACCGTGCCGGTGTCGAGCGGGAGCCGGTGAACGGCCAGCTCGGCATGCGGGCCGCCCGGATCGCCCATCTGTCCTTCGACGGCGTCAGGGTGCCCCGGCGTCAGCTGATCGCCCCTCCTGGTCTGGGTCTCTCCCACGTCATCGGGACCGCGCTCGACCACGGCCGCTTCACGGTCGCCTGGGGATGCGTGGGCATGGCGGAGGCATGCGTCGAGGATGCCGCCACCCACGCAGCGGTCCGCCGGCAGGGCGAGACCCCCCTGGGTGACCACCAGTTGGTCCGTTCGCTGCTGGCCAGAGCAGCGGTGGACGCCGCCGGGGCCCGCGAGCTCGCCCGCAGGGCCGCGGAGGCACGGGCTTCGGGCCCTGGGCACGGGGTGCCCGAGACGCTCATGGCCAAGTACGCGGCGGCTTCCGCGGCGGCGACGGCAAGCCGCGACGCGGTCCAAGTGCTCGGCTCGGCCGGCTGCGCGCCTGACAGCAGGGCGGGCCGTCACTTCCGGGACGCCAAGGTCATGGAGATCATCGAAGGAGCACAGCAAGTGTCCGGACTTCACATAGCCGAACGGTTGTTACGTCGCTTCGGTGATGCCGCGCGCGGCACGGACCGCCCCGTCGGGCCCCGTCTCCCCGAAGGCGCGTCGTGACGGCGGCAACGGGCGCTCCCACCGTCAAGTGCCTCGTGTGGGACCTGGACGACACTCTGTGGAACGGAGTGGTGCTGGAGGGCGATGATCCCGCCCCCTTCCCCGTGGCGCTGGAGACCCTGGCCGAGCTGGACCGTCGCGGCATCCTGCATGCCGCCGCCGGCCGTGGCGAACACAGCGTCACCCGACGTCATCTGGCGGAGCGCCGGCTGGCCGACTGGTTCTGCGCGGTGCAGGTGGGCTGGGGCGCCAAGTCGGCTGCGGTGCGCCGGATCGCGAAGGCCCTCAACATCGGTCTGGACACCATCGCGTTCGTCGACAACGATCCGGTGGAGCGGGCGGAGGTCGAAAGCGAACTCCCCATGGTCCGCTGCTACCCGGCGGCGGAGGTCGGACAGCTGCCGCAGTTCCGGGACTTCCGCCCCGAGCGCATCACCGCGGAGGCCACCGGGCGACGCCGGCTCTACCAGGCCGAGTGGCGACGCCGGGAGGCCGAAGAGGAGTTCGCCGAAGGGCGTCAGGCGTTCCTCGACTCGCTCGGCCTCGTCATGGAGCTGCGCCCGGCCACCGAGGAAGACCTGTCCCGGGCGAGCGAGCTGACCGTCCGCACTCATCAGCTCAACAGCACAGGGGTGACCTACGGCGTCGACGAACTGCGCCGGTTGAGCGTTTCCCCGGATCACCAGGTGCGGCTGGCCACGCTCCGGGACCGCTTCGGTGACTACGGGATCATCGGCCTGTCCGTCACCGAACTCGTCGGGCGGGACTCGGTCCTGCGGCTGATGCTGATGTCCTGCCGGGTCGCCTCGCGCGGTGCGGGAAGCGTGCTGCTGCACCATCTGGTCCGGCAGGCCCTGGCGGACGGCCGACGCCCGGTCGCGCACTTCACCCTGACCGAGGTCAACCGGAATCTGCTGGTCACCATGCGCTTCGCCGGCTACGAGGCGACGGCCACCGACGGGGACCGCCTCGTGCTCGCCGTGGACCCGGAGCGCCCGCTGCCCAAGGCCCCCGGCCACACGCGCGTGATCGTAGGTGCGGCACGACCCGCACAGGAAGCGAGGCTGCCATGACCGGGCATCCCGGTGGCACCGGTGCATGCGTTCCCGCGAAGACCCCGTCGGAGGTACGGCCTGTGTGGGTCGCCTTCCGAAGTCAGGTGGTCGCGACGCCCGAGGCGACCGCGCTCGTCATCGGCGGGGTCTCGCTGACCTACCGCGAGCTCGACCACGCCACGGCCGGTCTCGCGCGGCTGCTGTGGCAGCACGGTCTGCGGCCGGGACGGGTCGTCTGTGTCCGGACGCAGCAGAGCGCCCTGTCCGTGGTGGCCATGCTCGCCGCACTGCGCACCGGTGCCACCTGGGCGGTCCTGGAACCGGACCTGCCCGTAGGGAGGTTCGAGGCGCTGTGCCGGGATGTCGACTGCGCGGTGGTGCTGAGCGAGGGCGGCGACGCCGTACCGGTTTCCGCGCTCGCGGCGATGCCCGCGCCGCCGACGGTCGTGGACGCGGCGGACCTCCCGCTGACGCGACTCGTCGAGGCGGGCCAGGAGCTGCCCACCGACCCGTACCCACCGGTCCCGGAGCAGAGCCCCGCCTACGTGGCCTACACCTCGGGGTCCACCGGTGTGCCGAAAGGCGTGCTGGTCAGCCGGGGCCAGCTCGCGGCGTCCATCAGCTGCCGGGGGCCGGTGTACGGCACCGAGCACTCTGTCTTCCTGATCGCGTTGCGGCTGTCCTTCGACGGCATTCTCGGCGGAATGTTCTGGTCGCTCACCGGCGGCCACACGCTGGTGCTGCCCGATCCCCGACAGCTCGTGCGAGTGGCGGAGTTCGTCCGGCTGGCCAGGGAACACCGTGTGACACACCTGTTCAACATTCCCTCCTACTACCGGGCGGTGCTCCAGGACCCCGGTGGCCTGCCGGACACGCTGCGTCTGGTGGTCGTGGGCGGTGAGGTGTGCACCCCCCAACTGGTGGGCGCACACCACGAGCGACTGCCACGGACACCGATCGTCAACGAGTACGGGCCCACCGAGACGACCATCGCCTGCACGGTGGAGACCGAACCGGACCCGGCCCACGACCGTGTCCCCATCGGGCGGCCCTGGCCGGGAGTGCGGACCCTGGTACTGGACGAGCGGTTGCGTGAAGTCCCGGCCGGTGAGCGGGGCGAGCTCTACGTCGGCGGCCTGCTGGTGGCCATCGGCTACGCGAACCAGCCGGCCCGGACGGCCGAGCGATTCATCGCGGACCCGCACGGGCGACCGGGCGGGCGCCTCTACCGCACCGGGGACATCGCCAGCGTCGACGAGCGGGGCGCGCTGCACTACCACGGCAGAACGGACGACCAGGCCAAGATCCGCGGTACGAGGATCGAACTCGGTGAGACAGCAAGCGTGCTGGAACGCCATCCGGGCGTGGAGCAGGCCGTGGTGCTCTGCGAACGTGCCGGGCAGGACGAGCCGCAGGTGATCGCCTTCGTACTGCCGACACCCGGCAGCGGGCCGCCGGACGCCTCGAAGCTGCGCGAACACTGTCGGGGCCGACTGGTGGAGCAGGCCACACCGGCCCTGTTCATACCGGTCGACCACATGCCGCTCGACCGCAGCACCAAGGCGGACCGGGCCGCGCTCCGCAGGCTGATCCCGACTCACCAGCAGGCCTCGGGGGGCACCGCGGGCGGGGACTGGAGCGGGCACCGGCTCGCCGTCGCACGGATCTGGGCGGAGGTCCTCGGGCACTCCGGCTCGGGCCCGGACGACAACTTCTTCGCCGTCGGCGGGAGTTCGATGAAGGTCATCGACCTGCACGACAGGCTGGACAAGCGATGGCCCGAGGCGCTGCGGGTGGGCGAGCTGTTCGACTGCATCACCATCGCCGCCCAGGCGCAGCGCATCGCCGACCGCCTGGGCGAGCCCGCCATGGGCGAGACATACGCCCCACCGGCCACATACGAGCTCTGACCGGCGTGAACGGAGAGGTGACATGAGCGGCACGGGCGTGACCAACGGCAGACCGGCCGTCGCGGTGATCGGCATCGCCACGAGATTCCCGCAGGCGGATTCCCTCGCCGCCTTCCGGGCGAACCTGCGGGCGGGGACGGACTCGGTGCGCCCGATCCCGCCGGAACGGATCCGGAGCACAGGGCTCGATCCCCGGCACGACTATCCGGAGCAGGGCTACCTGGAGCGGATCGACCTCTTCGACCACAAGCGCTTCGGGATGTCCCGTCGCGAGGCGGAGGTGACCGACCCGCAGCACCGGCTGGCACTCCAGCTCACCGAGGAGGCGCTGGAGAACGCCGGATACGCCCCGTCCGGGCTCCGGGACAGCCGGACGGCGGTGATCTTCAGCTCGCCGAGCAACGGCTACGCACCTCTGGTGCGTGAGCACGGCACCCTGGGCATGAGCGGAAACATCCCCTGTGCCCTGCCCGCCAGGATCTCCCATCTCTTCGGTTTCACCGGCCCCTGCTACGGCGTGGACACCGGCTGCAACGGCTCACTCGTCGCCGTTCACCAGGCATGCCGTGAACTCGCCGACGACGACGCGGACTACGCCGTCGTGGGCGGGGTGAGCCTGCGCCACATCGTGCAGCCGGCGGCCACGGTGGCCGACTTCCCCGGCATCGCCTCGCCCACCGCCCGGTCCCGCGCGTTCGATCGTGCCGCGGACGGCGCGGGCGCCGGCGAGGGCGGCGGGGTAGTGCTCCTCACCACCCTGGAACGCGCAGTGGCGGAGGGCTCGTTCATCCACGCCGTGATCCGCGGCAGCGCCGTGGTGCACAACGGCCGGCACTCCGCGACCATCAGCACCCCCAGTGCCCGCTCGCAGGCCCAGACCATCACCAAGGCGTGGCGCAATGCCTCGCTGGACCCGGCGACCGCCGGATACATCGAGACACACGGTTCGGGCACCCGGCTTGGCGACGCGGTCGAGGCCGAGGGCCTGGCCCTCGCCCGTCCGGACGGCGACCGTACGGTGAAGGTGGGCTCGGTCAAGACCAACATCGGGCACCTGGACCACGCCGCGGGAATCGCCGGGCTGGTCAAGGCCGTACTCAGCGTGCGCCACGGCGAGCTGTATCCTTCGCTGCACTTCGAGGAGCCCGCCGACGAGGTCGACCTCGAAGGTGCCCGCCTCGAAATCGTCACCTCGCTGGAGCAGTGGGACGACGAGACGCGCCGGGCGGGCGTGAGCTCGTTCAGCCTCGGCGGCGTCAACGCGCACTGCGTGGTGGAGCAGCCCCCGGTGACCGCCCCGGTACGCCCCGCTGTCAGTGCCCCGCAGCTGATCGCGGTGTCCGCACGCAGCCAGGCGGACCTGCTCGCCCAGTGCGAGGCGCTGTCGCTCGAACTGCGCCACACCGCCCACCCGCTGGCCGACGTCGCGCGGACGCTGAACGAGGGAAGGGATCACGACCCCTACCGTGCGTCCGTGGTCGCCCGGGACACCTCCGAGCTCGCCGCACGCCTGGCCGCCGAGGTCACCTGGCGTCGGCTCCAGGCGGCCGAGGCGGCCGCCACCGACTCCGTGGCCACGCCTCGGGTGGTGTTCCTGCTCTCCGCGGACGCCACACCCTACGAGCAGCACGATCAGCTGCCGGACGAGTTGCCGGTACCGGCCGACCGCGCCGCGATGGTCGGCGGGCAGCTCGCGACCTACCAGCGGCTGGTCCGGGCCGGCGTCTCGCCGGACGGGCTGATGAGTTCGGGGATCTCCCGCTACACCGCCCGGTATCTGCGGGGCGATCTCAGCGCCGAGGACACCGCCGCGCTGAGGCGAGCACACGGCGGGCAGGACCCGGCGGTGGCGGGCGACCCGCTGCGGGTGGAGCAACTCCACGCAGCGGCGGACGAGCAGCTCTCCGACGGCCCCGTGGTGTTCGTGGAGCTGGCCTCCCGTGGGGAGATCAGCGACCGGTTGACGGTCCACCTCCATGGCCGCGCGGACGCCCGTGTGCTCCGTCTGCGGCCCGGTGCCGCCGATGCCGACGCCGCCGTCCTGGAGCTGCTGGGCAGGTTGTACGAGGAGGGCGTCGGCCTGGACTGGCCGGTGCTGCGGGTCCATCCGTCGGCGGGCCGGGTTCCGCTGCCGGGACATCCGTTCACCGGCGTTCGCTGCTGGGCCAGGCCCCTGGGCGAGGTGCTGTCCTTCGACGAAGAACTCCCTGGGCCCACTGCTTCGGCTCCGGTTCCTGCACCTGCCGCCGAGGAACCGGTCCGCGCACCCGGCGAGCAACGGACCACAGCATCCGGGACCGTACTGGACTGGCTGCGGGACACCCTCGTCGAGCTGCTGCACGCGGATGCGGTCCCGGCCGACGCGGACTACTTCTCCATCGGCGGCAACTCCGTCATCGCTCTCCAGCTCCTGGCGCTGGTACAGGAGCAGCACGGGGTCCGGCTCACGATGGCGGACATCTACGACCACCCCGTCGTCAGCTCGCTCGCACAGGCCATCCACGACCGGGCGCCGCACGCGCCCAGGCCCCCATCGCCGAGCGCCGCCGACGCGCCGACGGCCCCGTTCGTCCCCGAGGTGCCCGACGCCGAGTTGCCGCCGATCGTCCCGGGCGGCGAGCCGGTGCTGTCGTACGGGCAGGAGCGCATGTGGTTCCACCACCAGCTCGACCCGACGACCACGCTCTACAACCTCCCTGGCGCCTCCCGGTACCGCGGCCCCCTGGACGCCGAGAAGTTCAGGCTCGCCTGGGAGGACCTGGCGTGGCGCCACGAGGTGCTGCGGTCCAATTTCGTCGAGGCCGACGGCAGGCCCGAGCTGGTGATCCGGCCCGAACTGGGCGACTTCTTCACGTACCTGGATGTCTCGGGCGAGGATGCCCCGGAGACCGCGGCGGGTGCGGTCGTCACCTCCGCCATGCGCTGGGTCTTCGACATCGCCGACGAACCGCTCGTACGGGTGACCGTCGTGCGGATCGGCGACGACGACCACATCGTCTGCTGGTGCATGCACCACGCGGTGAACGACGGCTGGGCTCCGCAGATCCACATGCGGGAGCTGCTGGAGTTCTACACCGCCCGCCTGGACAACCGTGCCCCCGACGTCGAGCCGCTGCCGGTGCAGTACGTGGACTACGCGCGGTGGCAGCGCGAGCTGGTGGCCGGCTCCCGCCTCGACGGTGAACTGAGCTACTGGTGCGAACGGCTGAGTGACCCGCCCGCGCTGGAGCTGCCCACCGACCGGCCGCGCCCCGGCCGGATGGACTTCGCGGGTGCGACCCACGGGTTCACCATCCCGGGCGCTCTGGTGCAGCGGCTGCGCGAGGTGGGTGCTCAGGAGACGGCCACCTTGTTCATGGTGCTGCTCACCGCGCTCAAAGTGCTGCTGGCACGCTGGTCGGGCCAGCGGGACATCGTCGTCGGCACCTCGACCGTCGGTCGCAGCCGGCCCGAACTGTGGGACCTGCTCGGCTTCTTCAACAACACGATCGCGCTGCGCTCGGACCTGTCGGGCGACCCGAGCTTCCGTGAGCTGCTGCGCCAGGTGCGCGGGGTGGTGCTCGGCGCACTCGACCACCAGGAGATCCCGTTCGACAAGGTCGTGCGCGGGGTCGGGGTCGACCGTGACCCGAGCCGTAACCCGCTCTTCGACGTGATGTACGTGCACCAGACGCTGCCACCGGCCGCCGCCTTCGGCGAGGTCGTCACCGGACCGGCGCACGACCCGGAGATCATCCCGCATTTCCCCGGACTGCCCCCCGGCACCGCCAAGTTCGACCTGTCGATGGTCGTCGGCGAGGTGGCGGGCGAGGACGAGATCGTGGTCATGATGGAGTACGCGACGCAGCTCTTCGACGCCGGCACGATCTCCGCCATGTCCGAGGCGTTCCTGGAGCTGCTGCACGCCGTCGCGGACAATGAGGGCACGTGCTTCGGCGACCTCCCCGGCGGTCCTCCCCGGTCGACCGGGCCGGTCGCGGACCGGCCGGACACGCCGCCTTCCCCGGTGGTCCCGGCCGCCACGCCCGTCGTCAGCTGCCTCGAGCTGCGCGGTGAGGTGCGGCTCCCCGATCTGCGCACGGCGCTGGAGCACCTGGCGGAGCGGCACGAGGTGTTGCGTGCCAGGACCGTCGAAGTCGTGGGGCACGGCTCGTTGCTCGGCGACGGCTTCTTCACCACCGCGGACGTCTCCGGCGAGAGCGAGCCCTTGTTCACAGCCATGGAGATCGCGCAGGCCGAGGCCGCACTCGTACTCGATCCGGCGTCGGGTCGCCGGCTGCACGCGCTCGTCGCGACGACGGGCCCGGCCGAGCACCTCCTGCTGGTGACCACCCACCGGCAGGCGTACGACGGTGGTCAGCCGGAGGTGTTCTTCCGGGACCTGCTCGCGCTGTACGGCGCCCGCTTGGACGGACGCCGGGCCGAGTTGCCCCGGCTTTCCGCGCTGCCCGGCGAGCACACCGAGCCCCTGACAGGCCCCCGGAGGGAGGACCGACTCGCCTACTGGAGAAGGACACTGACGGGACTGGCCGATGGCGCGCCGCCGCTGGACCGGGCCCGGCCCGCCCACGGAACCCGCGCCACCGCCACTCTCGGTTCCCGGGTACCCGACGACCTCGCCCACGTGGTGGGCCGTTCCGGGACCAGGGAGAGCGTGCTGGCGGCCCTCACCGCCCTGCTCGCCCTGCACACGCAGGCGGACGAGGCGCTCATCGGGCTGACCGGCACGACGCTTCCCCTCTCGGCGGCCCGCACTCGGGTGGGTCCCTTCGCGCGAAGTCTGCCGCTGCGTCTGGACCTGGCCGACGACCCGTCCTTCGAGAAGCTCACCGACCGGGTACGACGCGCCGTCACCGGCGCGGAACGGCACCGGGACGTGTCGTTCGCCGACATCGTCCGCGCGGCCGGACTGCCCGACGAGCCCGGCAGGGCACCGCTGTTCGATGTGGGGTACTCCTACCAGGCGCTGCCGGCGACACTCGGCTCGGCGGCCGGGGTGGAGGCGGCCCCGGTGCGGTGGCCCGACACGGACGCGGGACGGCTCACGCTGCCGCCCGGCCGCAGCGAGCTGGACCTCTCCTGGTCCGTCGTCGAAGGGCCGGGGCGGGACGAGCTGTCCATTTCGTTGGACTACCGCACCGAGCTCTTCGACCGGTCGAGTGCCCGGGCTCTCCTCGACGGACTGCTCGCGCTGCTGCGTGCGGCCACCCGCGCCCCTGGTGCACCGCTGTCCAGCCTGTGGCCCCTCCGCACGACGACCAGCGCAAGCACACCTGCGAAGCCGGCCACGGCACGGCCCGCGCACACCGACTGACGCGGCTCGGCCGACGAAGGAGACCTGAAACAGTGGGCGATCAGACAGACGTTCAACAGACCGGGCGGGCCGTTCCGGCCGGGTCACTGGTGGGCATCGTCGGCGCGGGCACGATGGGGACCGGTGTGGCGCAGTGCTTCGCCGAAGCCGGCCACCCCGTGGTCGTCGTCGACAACGACCCCGGGGCGCTGGCCTCGGGACCGGCCCGGCTCCACGCCGGGATCAGGACGGCCACGCTGCTGCGCGGAGGGTCGCGGCAGGCACGGGCAGGCACGCCCGCATCCCGCGCCGAGTCCCTCGTGACCTGGTCCGCCGAGCTCGCCGACATGGCGGCCGCTCTCCTGGTGGTGGAGTGCGCCCGGGAGGACGAGGAGACCAAGGAGCGGATCCTTCGCGAGCTGGACCGGATCTGCGGGCCCGAGGCGATCTTCGCGTCCAACACCTCATGCATCCCGGTCAGTCGCCTCGGGTCCTTCACCGGCCGCCCCGACCGGGTCATCGGCACCCACTTCATGAACCCGGCGCCGCTCAAGGACGCGGTGGAGGTCATCCGCGCGCCGGAGACCAGCGATCTCACCCTGGAGCGCACGGAAGGCTTCCTCACCCGTGTCGGAAAACACGCCCTCGTGGTGCGTGACGCCCCCGGCTTCGTGACGAACCGGGTACTGATGCTGACGCTCAATGAGGCGGCCGCCGTGCTGGGCGAGGGAACCGCCGACGCCGAGACCGTGGACCGCGTTTTCCAGGACTGCTTCGGTCACCCCATGGGGCCGTTGCGCACGGCCGACCTCATCGGTCTCGACACCATCGCCGACTCGCTGGAGGTGCTGCGCCGGCATACCGGCGAGGACCGCTTCCGGCCCTGTCCCCTGCTGGCCCGTCTCGTCGCCGAAGGCAAGGTGGGACGCAAGTCGGGCAGTGGCTTCTACCAGTACGCGCCACAGCACCTCGCCGCGCGGGGAGGAACCGGCCATGGCTGACCGCCAAGGCGCGCCCACCGACATGTCCGCCGCCGGACAGGACGTCTGGCGTGCCGTACGACACTCCGGTTCCGGGCCCACCGCCCCCAGTGGCCACACCGCCCAGCTCGTGGAGATCCACGGCGACCTGGACCGCACCCTGCTGGGCAACGCGGTCGCCCAGGTCGTGGCCGAGGCCGCCGCACTGCGGGTGCGCCGCACCGGTGAGGGTCCGGACGGACTGCCCGCCCTGGAGGTCTCGGACGGTCTGCCGCTGCCGGTGGTGGACCTGAGCACGGAGGCGGACCCGCGGGGCGCGGCCGACGCGTGGGCACACGCGGCGCTGGAGCGGGGCGGCGAGGAGACCTGGCAGCCCTGGTCCACGCAGGCGTTGCTGCGGCTCGGCCCGGACCGTCACCACTGGTTCCACATGCACCACCGGGCCGTTGTCGACCGCTTCGGCTGTGCGCTGATCACCCGTCGGGTCTCCGAGGTGTACACGGCGCTCGCCGAGGGCCGCTCGGCCGCCGACGGTGCGCTGGCCACGCGGGCCCAACTGGCCTCGGCAACGGCCGGGTACTCCGGATCCGCCGCGCAGGAAGCCGATCGCGCCCACTGGCGCCGACGGCTGCCCGACCTGCCCGAGCCAGTGACCTTCGCGTCCGCTCCGGCCCGGGACACCGACGGGCTGCGGGCACCGGTGAACTCCCGCCCGGTGGCGCTCGGCACCACCGACACGGAACGCGTACGTGCCACCGCCCGTGACGCATGTGTGCCGGCACGGGTGGTGCTGTCCGCCGCCGTGGCGGCCTACACCCACCGGCTGAGCGGCGCCACGGACGTGGTGATCGGCATGCCGACGGACGGCCGGCCGAGCCGGGTGAGCAGGCGGGTCCCGGACGCGAGCGAGTACATCGTGCCGCTCCGGCTGACGGTACGGTCCGCCGCCACCTTCGCCGAGCTCGTCCAGGAGGTCGCCCGGGAGTCGCGCGCGGCGGTCGGGCACCAGCGGCTGGGCCACCGGGAGTTGTGCCGCGCGGCCGGGGCGCCGGACGGTCGGCCCCGGCTGTTCGGGCCGATCGCCGACATCCGCACCCCCGGGACCCTCGTGCGGTTCGGTGAACTGTCCGCGGTGGTCCACGACCTGGTGCCCGACCCGGTCCACGACATACGCGTCGTACTCGATGACGACCCCGTGGACCAGCGGCTGCGGGTCGTCTTCAGCGGCGCGGCGGATCGTTATTCCGCCGCCGAACTCGACGCGCACGCCAGACGTTTCGGGCGTCTGCTCTCCCTGGCCGTGGCCGGCCCGGGGCACCCGCTGGGCACCTTGGACCTGTCTGCGGCGGAGGAGCGGGCGGCCGTTCGTTCCCGGACGAGCGGCACGGCCTCCGGAGCACCCCGCCGAACGCTCACCGGCCTGCTGGAGAACGCCGCCCGAAGCCACCGCGACGCGGTCGCCGTCATCGGTGCCGACGACAAGCTCACCTACGCGCAGCTCCACGAGCGTGCCAACCGGCTGGCCCGGCTCCTGCTCGACCGGGGTGCCGGGCCGGAGTCGGTCGTCGGGCTGCTGCTCCCCCGGTGCGCCGGGGCACTCGTGGCGATGCTCGCGGTACTCAAGACCGGCGCCGCGTACCTGCCGCTCGACCCCGGTTACCCCGCCGAGCGGCTCCGCTTCATGGTCGAGGACGCGAAACCGGTGTGTGTGCTGACCGACACCGCCATCGACTCGCACCTCGCGGACGTCGCGAGCCGGTGGACCACGACCATCCGGCTCGACGACCCCGCGATCACCGGGGAGTTGGAGCACTTCTCACCCACGGCACCGTCCGACGCGGACCGGCCCGAGCCGCTGCGGCCCTCGCATCCCGCGTACGTCATCTACACCTCGGGCTCCACCGGTACGCCCAAGGGGGTCGTGGTGCCGCACCGCGGTGTGGTCGCGCTGGTGGACTGGGCGGCCGCCGAGTTCGGCGCCGAGTCGTTGGCCCACGTGCTGGCGGCGAGCTCCTTCAGCTTCGACGTGTCGGTGGCCGAGATCTTCCCGGCGCTGGCGGGCGGCGGCAGCGTCGAAGTGGCCGACAATCTCCTGTCGCTGCTCGACGGTGACCCGCCGCGCTGGTCGGGCGGTCTGCTGTGCGCCATCCCTTCGGTGTTCTCCAAGCTGATCGAGACCGGCGGTCTCGAGGTGTCGGCCAGGACGCTCTCGATGACCGGTGAGGCACTCCCCGCCTCCCTCGCCGCGCGGATCCGGGAGATCATGCCCGGCACCCGGGTGCTCAACCTGTACGGGCCGACCGAAGCCACCGTCCATGCCACCGCGGCCACCGTCCATGCCACCGCCTCGGCGGGCGACGGTCCCGTGCCGGAGGGCGCACCGCCCATCGGACGGCCACTGGGCCACGTACGCGCCTACGTGCTCGACGGCTCACTCCGCCAGGTGAAGGCCGACCGCCAGGGCGAGTTGTACCTGGCGGGAGACGGTCTTGCCCGGGGATATCTGCGGCGGCCCGGGCTGACCGCGGAGCGTTTCGTCGCCGACCCCTTCGGCCCGCCCGGCGAGCGGATGTACCGGACCGGTGATCTGGCCCGCCTGCGCCCCGACGGGCAGCTCGACTTCCTCGGCCGTGCGGACGCCCAGGTCAAGGTCAACGGCTTCCGCGTCGAACTCGGCGAGGTGGAGGCGGTGCTCGCCCGGCACCCCGCCGTCACCGAGGTCATGGCCTGTGTCCGGAAGGGGACCAGTGGCGACGCCCGGCTCGTGGCCTACCTGGTGCCCGCGGAGGGAGCCCGCGTCCCCGGCCGCCACGCTCTGCGGGACTGGGCGGCCGAGCGGCTGCCGGCACATCTGGTCCCGGCCGAGCTGAAGGCCGCCTCCGTGCTGCCGCGCATGGGCAGCGGCAAGCTCGACCGCGAGAAGCAGCCGACGGGTGTACGGCTGCTGGAGGCCGGCCCTTCCCCCAGCCCTGGGCGCCTGGGAGGTGCCCCCATGACCGCCGACGGAGCGCGGACGGAGCAGGTGGCGCGAGCGTTCCGCGAGGTGCTCCGGCTCCCCGAAGTCGCCACGGACGTCAGCTTCTTCGACCTCGGCGGCGACAGCATGATGTCGGTCCAGCTGCTGAGCCGACTGCGTCGGGCTGGCCTTGTCCTCACACCGCAGGACATCTTCGAGCACAAGACGGTCAGAGCGCTGGCCCGGGTCGTGCGCGAGCCGGACCGTACGAAGAGCCCGCAGGCCGTGGACCGTACGAAGGCGGAGGACGGGTGGCGAGCGGCCTTGCACGGGCTGAACAGCCCTACCGAAGTGGCTCCCGAGGAACCGCCGAACGCACGGAACCTCATCTTCGAGGTCGACAGGGAGACCACCGCGGCGCCGGCCGAAGCGTCCGCCGAGCCCGCCAGAAGCGTCGCTTCGTTTCTCTCGCCCGACACGGGCGACGACACCGCGAGCAGAAGGTGGCGGGCCGGCCAGGAGAGCTCCGACGAAGCCGGCAGCGGAGTCCTGTTGCCGCTGCGGGAGTCGGGCGACGAGGCGCCCCTGTTCTGCGTGCACCCGGCGGCGGGCTTCTCCTGGTGCTACGCGGGACTCACCTCGCCACTCGGCGCGGACCGGCCGGTGTACGGCCTGCAGGCCCGAGGCCTGGACGGCCCCGACATTCTGCCGGCGTCCCTGCAGGAGATGGCGGCGGACTACCTGCACCACGTCAGGTCCGTCCAGCCCACGGGCCCCTACCACCTCCTCGGCTGGTCCTTCGGCGGGGTGGTCGCCCATGAGATGGCGGTGCAGCTGGAAGAGAGCGGCGAGTCGGTGGAGACGCTGGCGATTCTGGATGCCCGCCCCGCGGGCGCGAACGTCGCCGACGCCGCGGCCTCGGCCGAGGCCGCGCCGGGTTCGCTCGCCGGCCGGGACGTCCTGTCGATGCTCCTGGAATTCTTCGGCTACGACCCCTCCCTGTGGGCGGGCGAGTCGCTGACGTATCCGCGATTCGCGGAGATCACCCGTGCGCAGGGGGGACTGCTGGCCTCGTTCGACGAGTGGCGGATCGCCGCGCTGGCCCGGACCTTCACCAACAACGCGCGGGTCGCCGGTCTGCACGAGCCTCGCCCGTTCGGCGGGAACACCGTGATGTTCACCGCGCGGGACCACTCGCCCGAGACCGCGTTCGGCCTGTGGCGGCCGCTGATCAAGGGGTCGCTCGAGGTCCTGCCGGTCGACTGCGCGCACATGGAGATGGGACACCCCGCCGCGCTCGGCGAGGTCGGCCGCGTACTCGTCGAACAGTGGGCCTCCACGGCACCACAGAAGGGGTTGGTGAACACTCCGTGAGGAACGAGCCGGAGCAGGTGCACGCGGTGGATCACCCGTCGATGCCGCTCACCACGACGCAGCACGGGATCTGGATGGCGCAGCAGCTGGCGCCTCCGGTCCGGTACCAACTGGCGAGTGCGTTCGAGATCGCCGGAGATCTCGACCCGGAGCTGTACGAGGCGGCCTTCCGGTACGCCGTGACGGAGACCGAGCCGTTCAGGTCCCGGTTCGCCGTCACGGCCGCCGGCGAGCCGAGGCAATGGGCCGGCCCTCTCCCCGCCTGGCACATACCGGTCGTCGACCTCCAGCGGGAACCCGCACCGATGGCCGCCGCGCTGGACTGGATGCGTGCGGACATCCCCCGCCCGCTCGACCTGGAGAACGGTCCGGCGTTCAGGACCGCGTTCCTGCGCCTCTCCGAGGACCGGGTCTGCTGGTATCTGCTCGTCCACCACCTGGTGGTGGACGGCTTCGGCCTGGCGCTGTTCGCCCGACGGCTCGGCGACATCTACGCGGCGTTGGAGCGCGGCGAGTCCCCGAAGCCCGGCCACCAGGTGCCGTTGGACACCCTCCTCGACGCCGAGCGGGTCTACCGCTCCACACCCGACTTCGAAGCCGACCGCACGTTCTGGATGGCGCAGATGGCCGGCTGGCCGGGAGCGGTCCGGCCCGGCATGTTCCGGTCCGCCGCACCTGGCCGGGACGTACCCGGCCGAACTGGCACCGGCCTCACCGGCGGGGCACCGGTGCGCTGTGCGACCCGGATGCCCGACGACCGGGTGTCCGCCCTCCGCGCACGCGCACGCGCACTCGACGTCTCCTGGACGGTGGTGGCGACCGCCTCCGCCGTCCTGCTGGACCATGCCCGCACCGGCGGGGGAGATGAGGTCGTCGTGGGGTTCCCGGTCGCCGGCCGCACCGCCAGGACGGCAGGCGCCGTGACCGGCGCGGCCTCGAACGTGCTCCCGCTGCGGGTACCGGTCGACCTGCGCCGGCCGGCCGCCGAACTGATCCGGACCGTCGGCGAGGCAACCGCCCTCGCCCTCGACCACCAGCGCTATCGGTACGAGGACCTCCGCCGTGACCTCGGCTTCACCGGGTCCGCGAACGCGCCGTACCAACTGACCGCGAACATCGTCCCCTTCAGCTTCGGCCGCAGCTTCGCCGGGCGGCCGATGACCCTCAGACAGCTCAACACCGGCGCGGTGGAGGACCTCTCCGTCATGATCAGGCCGGAACGCGGCCGGGCCGGCCTGATGGTGGAGGTGCACGCCGAGGCCGGGCGGTACGAGCCCGAGGAGGTCGCCGCCGAGGCCGACCGCTGCGTACGCCTGCTCGACCAGCTGATCGACGAACCCGGACGCCCCGTCGGAGAGCTGGATCTGCTGGCACCGGAAGAACGAAGGCTGCTCGTACCGGGCATCGGTACACCCGCACCCCCCTCGCCCCGTACGCTCCCCGAGCTCTTCGAACACTGGGTCGCACTCACTCCGAACGCCCCGGCGGTCGGCGACGGCGACCGGCAGCTCACCTACGCCGAGCTCAACTCGCGCGCGAATCGGCTGGCCAGGACGCTGATCCGGCGCGGCGCAGGACCCGAACGCACAGTCGCCGTCCTGCTCCCCCGCTCCGTGGACGTGGTCACCGCGATCCTGGCGGTGTCCAAGACCGGCGCGGCCTACCTCCCGCTCGACACGGCATGGCCGCCGGAGCACACGGAGCGGATCCTCGCCGACGCCCAGCCGGTATGCGTTCTCTCCGAGACGGACCCGACGGGAGCCGCCGCAGTCACGTCCGCGTCGGCGACGAGCGACGCGGACGTGACGGACAGCGACGCCGACCTGACCGATGTCGACGTGACGGACAGCGACGCCGACCTGACCGATGCCGACGTGACGGACAGCGACGCCGACCTGACCGACGTGGACCGCACGGGGTCGCTGACGCCCGACCATGCCGCATACGTCATCTACACCTCCGGATCCACCGGCCGCCCCAAGGGCGTGGTGGTCCCGCACCGCGGTCCGGTGGCACTGTTGCAGGCGGGAGCCGCCGAGTTCGGCTTCGGCCCCGACGACACCTGGGCGATGTTCCACTCCTGCGCCTTCGACTTCTCCGTGTGGGAGATGTGGGGCGCCCTCGCGCACGGTGGCCGACTGGTGGTCGTCCCCCGCGAGGTGAGCCGCTCCCCGGGCGCCTTTCTCGACCTGCTGGTGCGGGAACGTGTGACGGTGCTCAATCAGACGCCCTCCGCCTTCCGGTCGCTGGAGCAGGCCGACGCCGAAGAGCCGGAGCGGGGGCGGGAACTGGCCCTGCGCTGGATCGTCTTCTGTGGGGAGGCGCTCTCCCCTGCCGTCCTGCGTTCCTGGTACGGGCGGCACCAGGCCTCCGCGCCCGTCCTGGTCAACATGTACGGCATCACCGAGACCGCGGTCCTCTCGACCCGGCTCGACCTGGACCACGGCCACGGTACGGCGCGGGCCGTCCCGATCGGCAAGGCCATTGCCGGCACCCGGCTGTACACACTGGACGACCGGCTGCGCCCGGTGCCCCCCGGGGTGGCCGGTGAGCTGTATGTCGCGGGTTCCGGTGTGGCGAGGGGCTATCTGCACCGTTCCGCGTTGACGGCGCAACGCTTCGTGGCCAACCCCTTCGGCCCCGCCGGGTCCCGGCTGTACCGCTCGGGCGACCTCGTACGCGCCCGTCAGGACGGCTCACTGGAGTATCTCGGCAGGGTGGACCACCAGGTCAAGATCCGTGGCTTCAGGATCGAACCGGCCGAGGTCGAGGCGGCGCTGCTGGACGCCCCCGGCGTGGCGGGCGGCGCCGTGCTGGCGAGCTCCGGTGTTCCGCAGGGTCCGGCCCGCGCCGGGGCGGACGGCGATCAGGAAGCCCACGGGGCCGCACGGTTGGTGGCCTACGTCGTCCCCACCCGGGAGACGGCGGCGGACGATCCCGGGCAGGCGCTCGCGCGGCTGCGCACATGGCTGCGTGAGAGGCTTCCGGCGCATCTGGTCCCGTCCCTGTTCGTCCCGCTCGACAGGCTGCCCCTCACCCCCAACGGGAAGCTGGACAGGGCGGCGCTCCCTTCCCCCCACGCCGGCGCGCACACGCCGTCCCGCGCCCCGGACAAGCCGCTGGAAACCGAACTGGCCGGGCTGTACGCCGACCTGCTCGCCGTGGAACAGGTGGGCGCCGACGACGACTTCTTCGACCTCGGTGGTGACAGCCTGCGGGCGACGCGGCTGGTCGCCATGGTGCGCCGAGCCGGCCTCGGCACCCGAGCGGAGCTGGATGTCAGAGACGTCTTCGACCACCCGACCGTCGCCGCGCTCGCCGCTCATCTGGGCGACACGGATCATTCGGGTGTCACCTCCGTGGCATCGGGGCCCCGGCCCGTCCCCCGGCTTCCGCAGGCCGAGGACCGGGGCGCCGAGCCGGTCCCGCTCTCCTTCGGCCAACGGCGCTTCTGGTTCCTGCACAAGCTGGCCGGCCCCGACAGCACCTACAACGTTCCCCTGGTGCTGCGCTGGGACGGCGACCTGGACCAGGAAGCGCTCCGTGCCGCCCTGGGCGACCTCACGGCCCGGCACGAAACCCTGCGCACCCTCATCCGGCAGCGGGACGGCCGGGCGGTCCAGCACATCCTGCCGGTCACGGCCGCGCGCCCGGCACTCACGGTCGAACCGGTCGCCCCGGACCAGCTGCCGGACGCGTTGAGCGCCGCGGCCGGCCGCCCCTTCCGTCTGGAGAGCGAACTCCCCCTGCGTACGGTCCTTTTCACCACTGAGACCTCACGCAGGCAGACGTTGCTCGTGCTGCTCCACCACATCGCCTGCGACCGTGCCTCGCTGCCGCGGCTGCTGGACGACCTCGGCACCGCGTACCGGGCCCGCGTCACCGGTGACGCCCCTGACTGGTCGCCGTTGCACACGCAGTACGCCGACTTCACCCTGTGGCAGCGTGAACTGCTCGGCACCGACGGCGAGCCCAGCGCTCTGCTGGCCGGTCAGCTCGCCTACTGGAACAAGACCTTGGCCGGCCTGCCGGAACGTATCCCGCTGCCCACCGACCGTACGGAGCGGGCGCCGTCCGGGCGACCGGCGCACACCGCCGGCGACACGGTCGCTTTCACCGTCCCCGCGGACGTACACGGGCGGCTCCTGGAGGTGGCCGCGGACGAGCAGGCCAGCCTCTTCCTGGTGGTGCACGCCGCACTGGCCGCGCTGCTCACCCGCCTCGGCGCGGGTACGGACATCCCGATCGGCACGGCGGTCTCCGACCGCGCGGACGCGGAGCTCGACGGCCTCGTCGGCTTCTTCGTGAACACGCTCGCACTGCGCACGGACACCTCGGGAGAGCCGACCTTCCGTGAGCTGGTCGGCCGGGTCACGCAGGCCGATCTGGCGGCCTTCGCCCACCAGGATGTGCCCTTCGACCTGGTCGTGGAGGCGCAGGGGCCGCGGCGGGCGGCGAGCGGGCAGGCCGTGTTCGGCCGGGCCTTGTTCCAGGTGATGCTGGTTCTCACACCAGCCCTCCCCGAAAGGCTGGAGCTACCGGGCGTGTCCGCCACGGTGGAACTGGTCGGCAGGGGTTCCGCCGGGTTCGACCTGACCTTCGGCCTGTTCGAGCGGCGGGACGCCGACGGCACCTGCCGCGGACTCGACGGTGTGATCGAATACCGGACCGAGCTGTTCGACCGGCCCACGGTCGAGGCCCTCTGCACCCGCTTCACGCGGCTGCTCCGTACGGTCGCCGCCACCCCGGACATCCCGGTCCACGACATCGACCTGTCGGGGCCGAAGGAACGCTGACGGCCGCTGACCGAGTGGCGGGCGCGGGCGCGGCGGCGGTGGTCGGGGGAGCGGACGGGGCCGCGTCCCGGCGCGTCCTGATGCACTCGTGGGTACTGGTGCCGCCCTGGGCGGGCCGCGCCATTCCGGCAAGGTCGCGGCAGTTGGACGCGACACAGGAGCGGTACGCCAAGCTCGGCACACCGCCCTGGCGATCGGGCGCGCGGACATGGCGGTGCGGCCGTTCACCGGATGCGGACCGGCGTCCGTTCTGCTTCGACGCCGGAGGTCCCGTGCCCGGCAGTAGCGGGTACGGGACCTTCGGCAGCCGTGAGGATGTTCCGCCGCAGTCAGACGAAGAGTGGTGTCGGGTTCAGCTTCTCGTACGTGGTGGGCTCTTGGAGACGACCGAGCGCGACCGGGACGTCGAACAGGCGGCCAGGCGCGAACCGGGCCCAGAAGTGCCGCAGGCCCGGCACGATCACCTTCACCACCGGCAGGCCCAGGTCGGGACGCTGCTGGTCGAGGACCAGGAGTTCCAGACCGGTGGCGCGGGCCAGCTCGGTGATCGCGTGCACGTCGTCGAGGAGGTCAGGTCGGTGCGGGGTCGGCCAGTGGTCGGGGCCGCGCGGCGCCACCTGCGGATCCGGCCTCAGATAGGGCTGGTTGGCGACCGTGGCGTGCCGCCACCAGCGCGTCGGCTCGGGATCGTCGATCCGGTACCCGGACCCGTCGGGCAGGACGTCGGACACCGCGGGAAGCAGTTGCCCCATCTCGGTGAGCGCGCGCCTCAGCGCCGTCCGCGGGTCGAAGTGGGCGCCGAAACCGAAGATGACGTCCTGGGCCGGCTTGTCGAGGCGGCGGGAGAGCGCCACCATGACGGGGATCCCGAAGTCCGAGGTCAGGTCAAGGACCCAGATCTCCCGGTGGACGCTCCGGTATCCGTGGCGCAGCCGCTCCACGTAGGGCTCGTCGAAGGCGTCCAGGTCCACCGAGGGCTGGCGGGTGCGGTTGTACCACCACAGGGCGACCGCGTCCCGCTCGACCAGTTCGAGGAAGCCCTGCAGGAGGGCGTCCTCGGGGCTGCTGCCGGCGGCGTTGCCGTTCGAGTCGGCCCACAGGCCGTCGTGGTTGTTCTCCACGCCGGTTGCCGGCCCCGTCCGTGTTGCTGTCCCGGTGCCCGCGCCCGCGCCCGTTCCCGCGCCCGCGAAGTACAGCATCGAAGTGGGCAACAGGCGCCGGGTGTTGTGGGTCAGGGACCAGACGGGGGTCCAGTCGGTGGGCAGTGTCTCGTCGAAGGGTGCGCTGACGTGCTGGAACCGGGAGTGGCTCGCGTTCCAGAGCTCCCGCTGGGCGTACTGCCGGTCCGCGTACAGCTGGCAGTCGTTCGGGTGCACGGCCGCTGAGCCGAGGCCGCGGTAGGAGTCCCGTACCACCGGCTCGTCACCGTGCCGGGTTCCGCTGTAACGCTCGACCGCCTCGCACAGGGCGCTGGCGCGGGCCTCCGTCTCGTTCAGGCCCTTGCCGCCGCTGAGCGCGCGCAGTCCGGAGCGCAGTCCGGCGAGCGTCGCGGGCCCCATCGCCAGGTTGTGACCGGAGACGTAGGAGGTGACGAAGTCCGGGCAGCCAGGCGCCTGCCTGATCTCCTTCACGACACCGGTCACCGGATTCACCAGATGACCGTACGTGCGGAGCATCTGCTGTGCCGTCAGCGCCCGGTGGCCGCTGCCGACGAGGACGGCCTTGAGTCGTGTTGCCGGCCGGAACGGGGCGCGCACCCGCCGGGCGACCAGATCCGCGTCCCCGCACTCGGGACACTGCGGGCGCCGGCTCACCGGATGCGAGGCGGTGTGCAGACGGACCGTGTCCATCGTGCGGATGTGGCCCTGCTCCGGATCGCGCACCCCGGCCAGCCACTTCGTCGTCTCCAGGACGGCGATGCCGATGGCGAGAGAGCGTCCTGCGGCCAGGGACGCGACGGGGCGAGGGAGCGGCCCGTCGAGCCCGAGGGCCCGCTGCACCGGCACCTCCGAGTGGCGGTGCCCGCGCAGCCGTACGGAAAGGCAGTGCCAGCAGGGGCCGTTGTCCGGTTGGAACACCGGACCGACCCACGGGTCCGCCCCGCACAGCTTCGCGAGCAGCCAGGGCTTCCCTGCGGCGCGGTGTGCCGCGTCCACCGCGGCGAGTTGGGGTGACAGATAGTCGTCGCACAGGACGAGGGACAGGTCGGCGTCGGTGCCGGGCGGGGAGATGGTGATCCCCTCGGCGCGACAGGCCAGCGCCACGGGATCCGCCGCCACGCCGGGCAGCGCCTCGACCGCGACGGTGGCGCCCGCGACGGTGGCCGCGGCTCGGCCACCGTCGAGGCCGATCAGGTCCCAGTACGCCTCGGCGGCCGGGTCCGTGTGCGGCGGCTCGGGGACGTCGAACCGCAGCAGACCCGCACGGTCCAGGGCACGCAGCGCCGCCTCGGCGTCCTCGACGCCGAGCGCTGGGGCTGCCTCGCGCAGCACGGCATGCGGGCTGCGCGTACCGTCCAGGAGCGGCACCAGGACCTCCGCCGGGTGACCGTGCAGTGCCGTGACGCCGCGGCGCGACACCAGGTACGTCGCGTCGTCCGGCAGGACCGTGGGGCGGAGGTGGCTCTTGAAACCCACCAGGACTCGGTCTCCCGCAGCGAGCACGGGGGCCCCGTCCTTCCGTACGTCGGAAGGGGTCACGCGTCGAGCCGCCAAGCCCTCCGCGCGGCCGGGACAGCGCTCTCGGCCTGGATGCAGAACGTGGAGAGCGCGACCATGTGGTCCGCCACCGAGTCGAGCTCCTCGATCACGAGGGCGGACCGGGCCGGGCGGGCGGGAACGGCGCCGTCGGCCTTCAGCTGAATGCCGGAGGAAAGCAGATTCATGTCTCATCCCTTGGTGGTGTGGTGTGTGGTTCTGTTCCTCGTGGTGCTGTGTGCTGCTCCGTTGAAGATTCTGCGAAGTCGGCCTCGCTGCGCACAGTGCCGGTGTCATCACTGCGAGATGAAGAATTCACGTGGGGCCGGAGGTGGCCTTTTAAGGCTCCGCTTGATCACGGTGATCCGTCCGGCGTCGAGTGGCACGCTCACGGGGACGCTCCTATTCGGCTTCCGTACGCGAGGAAGAAGGCCCCCGTGATTGCCGAGACCGCCGCCCCGCCCTACGGCCAAGTGCTTCGGCTCGACGAGCTGTTGCGGACCGCCCGTGTCCACGACGACGATGTGGACCACGTCCTCTTCCTGGCCACACACCAGTCCTGCGAGATCCTCTTCGCCATCGCCCTGCGCCATCTGGAGGAGATACGCGCGGCCCTGGACACGGGCGACGCGGACAAGGCCGTGCGCAGGGCGGCCCCGCTGCCCCGGCTCATGGCCACGCTGACCGCGCACTTCGACGGGCTCGCGACGTTGACCCCGGCCGCGTTCGAGGGCATCAGGGCCGCCCTGGGCGACGCCAGCGGTTTCCAGTCCGCGCAGTTCCGCGAGATCGAGTTCCTCTGCGGCCTGCGCGACTCCCGCTACCTGAAGACGGGCGGCTTCACCGAGGAAGACCGCGCCCGGCTCGAAGCGCGGCTCGCGGAACGGACGGTGACCGAGGCCTACCGGCACTTCGTCGACACGTGCGCGGACCGGGCGGCCGCCGAGCGGGTGCGGCTCGCCCTCCTCGAGTTCGACGACGCCGCGGCCGTGTGGCGGGCCCGGCACGCCGTACTCGCCGAGCGCTTCCTCGGCACGGCCGTGGGCACCGCCGGATCCGAGGGCGCCGGTTATCTGTGGCGTGCCGCCCTGCGCCGGATGCTGCCCGAGGTCTGGACCCCACTGCCGTGACCGCGCCCGACACGGCGCGCACCGGCCTCGACCGGGAGTACTCGCCCAGCTCGCGCGTCACCGACCTCGACGTCCACCTCGCGCGGTACGCCACTGACAGCGCCCGCGCCCGCGCCGATCTCCCCGTCCACCTGGACGTTCCCTGCGGCCCCCTGCCCGAGCAGCGGCTCGACCTGTTTCCGGCGCCCGACCCGCACGCGCCGCTGTTCGTGTTCGTGCACGGTGGCTACTGGCAGGAGCTCAGCAAGTCCGAAGCAGCCTTCGCCGCACGCGGCTTCCTGGCCGCCGGCATCTCCTTCGGAGCGCTCGGCTACGGCCTGGCCCCACGCCACAGCATGCGGGCCATCACCGCGGCCGTCAGCGACTCCCTGCGCCGTATCTGCACCGGCCGGTCCCCCCTGCCCACAGCACCCCAGGCCATTCACCTCGGCGGTCACTCCGCCGGGGCCCACCTCGTCGCGAGCGCACTCCTCGACGCCGACGGCCTTCACCCCTCCGGAACGATCGCCTCCGCGACGCTGATCAGTGGTGTCTACGACCTGGAGCCCCTGCGGCACACCTACGTCAATGACGCCCTCGGCATGGACGCCGCCGAGGCCCGCGACTGCAGCCCGCTGCACCGCATGCCCACGCGGCTGCCCCGGCTCGTCGTCGCCCTGGGCGAGAACGAGACGGACGCGTTCACCGAGCAGCACCACCAGTTCGTCGGTGCCGCCCGCGAGGGCGGCACCGAGGTGACCGATCTCGTCGTACCCGGACGCCACCACTTCGACCTGCCCTTCGACCTCGCGGACCCGGACACCGTGCTGGGTGCCGCGGTGCTGGGCATCCTGTGCAACGGGCGCTGATCGAGCGGCTGTTGCCGTCGTACGTCGCCGGGGCCGAGGCCCGCTCCGACGCGGCGGACGACGCCCTGCACCCCGAGGAGCGGTCCGCGGTCGCCGGGGTGAGCGAGGGGCGACGCCGCGAGTTCACCACGGTCCGGCACTGCGCCCGCCGCGCCCTGTCCGCGCTCGGCCACGCCCCCGCGCCCCTGATACCGGACGCGCGGGGGGTGCCGCGCTGGCCCGACGGCGTGGTGGGGAGCATGACGCACTGCCGGGGATACCGGGCTGCCGTCGTGGCGCGGCAGTACGACATGCGCGCACTGGGGGTGGACGCGGAGCCCTGGCGCCCGTTGAGCGAGGGTGTTCTCGGCACGGTCTCGCTACCGGGGGAGCGCGAACGGCTCGCTGCGCTGGAGGCGTCGTACTCCCGACTCGCCTGCTGGGACCGGCTGTTGTTCTGCGCGAAGGAAGCGGTCTACAAGGCGTGGTTCCCGGACACCGGGACCGAACTGACCTTCCGGGACGTGTCGGTGGAGTTCGACCCGACCGACCACACCTTCCGAGCCACCGTCCTGGCCCCGTACCGGCGTGATTTCACCGGCCGCTGGCTCGCGAGGGACGGGATTCTCCTGGCCGTTGCCTTCGACGGCTGACCGGTGAGTTTCGGCGGGGGCTTAAGAGCGTGGTCCGGGCGGCCGCGTGTTCCTACGCTGGCGATCGTCCGGAAGTCCGCGCCGCCGTCCTTGCCCGTCCGCACGCAGGAGTCCCCGCCATGGTCCATGTACCCCACCCCAGCTCGGTGTCCGGCGCGGTGCGCGCCGTCGCGGAGGCGTCCGTCGTCCACATGGTCGTACGGCACGTCCGGGCCCGGCCCGACGCCGTCGCGGTGCGGTCGGCCCACAGCGCCCTCACCTACCGGGAGTTGTGGCGACGGGCCCTCGTCGTGGCCGCCGCCCTGGACGAAGCGGGCGTCGTCGCGGGGGACCGGGTGGCCCTCATCGCCGCGCGGACCCCGGACACCGTCGCGGGAGCCCTCGCGGTGATGGCGCTCGGCGCGGCCTATGTGCCCATCGACCCGGAGCACCCCGGCGAGCGCACCGCCGCCGTACTCGCCGGCGCCACTCCCACCGCGCTGCTGCACTCGGGACCCGACGCGACCGAGGCAGTGCCCGCCCGGTCCATACCGTTCATCGACATCGCAGCCCTGCCGGACGCCGACGCCCCCGACCGGAGCGCCACCCTGCCGGGCCCGGAGGACATCGCGTACGTCGTGTTCACCTCCGGCTCGACCGGCATTCCCAAAGGCGTCCGGGTGCCGCACGCCTCGCTCGCCAACTACGTCTCCTGGTGCGGCGAGTTGGTGGGCTCCGAGGGGACCGGCAGCCCCCTGTTCGGCAGCCTCGGCTTCGACCTGGCGATGACGTCGCTGTGGCTGCCGCTCTCGCAGGGCCGCACCGTCGTGACCGTCGCCGGGCTGTGGGACCAGAAGACGCTGTTCGGCGAGCGCCCGGAGAAGTACACGTTCGTGAAGATGACTCCCTCGCACGCCCGCTTCTTCGACGTCCTCGCGCAGCCGCCCCGCTACGACCGGGTGACGCGGCTGCTGATGTTCGGCGGCGAAGGCCTCGACCCGGCGCTCATCGCCTCCCTGGGCGACCGCCTGGACGGGGTTCGGCTCGTCAACCACTACGGTCCGACCGAGACCACCATCGGCTGCTGTGCGTTCTCCTTCGACCGTGCGACGCTGCCCGCGACGCCGACCGTGCCGATCGGCCGACCCGCGTGGAACACCCGGGCGTACGTCGTGGACGACCAACTGCGTCCGGTGGGGCAGGGCAGCCCGGGCGAACTGGTCATCGCCGGACGCGCGGTCGCGGCCGGCTACCTGGGCCCGCAACCGTCGGGCGAGCGGTTCATCGACGAGGCCGAGCTCGGCGGGGCGTCCGGGCGTGCCTACCGCACGGGCGACACGGTGGAGCTGAGGCCCGACGGCACGCTGCTCTACCTCGGGCGGGCGGACGACCAGTTGAAGGTCAACGGTCACCGGATCGAACTCGGGGAACTGCGCCATCACGTGCTGTCCGTGCCGGGCGTCGCCGACGCGGTGTTCGACGTCGTGCGCGGCCCGATCGACACGCTGGAGCTGTTCGTACGGCCTGTCGCCGCGGGCGGCACCGTCGGCCTGGCCGACGCCGTCCGCTCCGCGCTCACGACGGTGCTGCCCTCGGCCTTGGTGCCGGAGGCCGTGCACACCGTGCCGGAGATCGTGGTGAACGCCAACGGCAAGCGTGACGTCGCGGCGACGAGGTCGCGCGTCGCCTGAACGGGAGCGGCCGCTCACCCGCAGGCCGCGCGCTGCGCACATCAGTGAGCAGTCAGCGTTTCGTCAGCGCAGGTCGAGATCCTCGATGAGTCCGGTGGACGACCACCGGCGATCGAAACCGACACGACCTGGAGTGTGTGACGTGGCGAACCCCTTTGACGACCCGGACGGAACCTTCCTCGTGCTGGTCAACGACGAGGGACAGCACTCCCTGTGGCCCGCCTTCGCGCAGCGCCCCGCAGGCTGGACCGTGGCCCTCGACGAGAGCTCGCGTGACAAGGCGCTCGCGTATGTGGAGGAGCACTGGACCGACCTGCGCCCGCGCAGCCTGCGCGGCCCGTCCGCCGACGCTCCGGCCGCCTGACGAGCCCGGCCGAGTCGGGGCGGAGGAGCAGCGGTGGCGACGGTGGAATGGGCGATCGAGGCCGAGGGCCTGTGCAAGCGGTACGAGGGACGGCAAGCGCTCGGCGGAGTCGACCTGGCGGTGCCATCGGGAACCGTGCTCGGCTTGCTCGGTCCGAACGGGGCGGGCAAGACGACCACCGTCAGAATGCTCTCGACCCTGCTCCGACCGGACGGCGGCCGGGCCCGGGTCGCCGGCTACGACGTGGTGCGTCAACCGGCCGAGGTACGGCGGCGCATCGGGCTCGCCGGACAGTACGCCGCGGTGGACGACATGCTCACCGGACGGGAGAACCTCGTCCTCATCGGCACGTTGACCCACCTGGGCCGGGGTGCCGCGCGCGCTCGGGCTGCCGAGTTGCTCGACCGGTTCGAGCTGACCGGTGCCGCCGACCGTCCGGCGCGCACGTACTCGGGCGGTATGCGGCGCCGCCTCGACCTGGCGGCCTGCCTGGTGGCGAGGCCGTCCGTCCTCTTCCTGGACGAGCCGACGACGGGCCTCGACCCGGTCAGCCGCTCCCGGTTGTGGGACGCGGTGAAGGAACTGGTCGCCGACGGTGTGACCGTGCTCCTGACCACCCAGTACCTGGAAGAGGCCGACGTCCTCGCCGACCGGATCGCGGTCATCGACACCGGCCGGGTCATCGCCGAGGGCACCCCGGAGGAGCTCAAACGCACAGCGGGGGAGGAGCGGCTCGAAGTGTCCTTGACCCGGCCGGAGAGCGTGCCGCGGGCTGCTGACGCGCTGCGCCGCGTCGCCCCCGGCGAGCCGTCCGCGGACCTCGCGGACGGCACCGTGTCGATCGTACTGAGCGACGGCATACAGAGCATCGAGACCGCCGCGGCAGCGCTGCGCCAGGAAGGTGTCGAGGTCGCCGACTTCGCCCTGCGCAGACCCACCCTCGACGACGTCTTCATCTCCCTCACCGGCAAGTCGACCTGAGCGGCGGTTGCCGCCAGCAGCGCGACCACGGGGGCATCACTATGCAACGAATCCACTTCATCCCTGCTGACTTCGCCCGGGTCCGGCTGAGGACGACCGCCGGCCCGCTCGTGGAGAGCGCCTTCGCGTACGGGTTGCTCGGGCGCGGCGTCGGTGCGCCGTTCGCCCGCTGGCGCAGCCAGGTCGCGGAGCGGCTGACCCAGTGCCCGCTCCCGCTGACCGGCGGCAGCGCCGCGCCCGGACTCGATGGGCTGATCGATCTCATCGAACGCAGTGGCCGCTGCGTCAGCACCGACGCCTCCGCCGCCCGGAACGTGCCCGGCCTGCCCTTCCAACCGGCGGCCGGCGATCTGTCGCTGGTGTGGCGGGTCGCCGTGGCACCGTACTGGGAGCATGTACGGGCCTATCTGGAGGCCGAGTGCGAGGCCCGCGGCCGCGTACTGATGGCCGGCGGGGTGGAACTGCTCCTGACCACCCTGCACTCCAAGATCACCTGGCGTGCTCCGGTCCTTGAGATCCACGACGGCCCCGACGAGGACATCCGCCTCGACGGGCGCGGTCTGGTGCTCACTCCGTCCGTGTTCCTGGCGCACCGGCCGGGCAGGGTCACCCGCCGCCTCGCCGAGAACGGTCCGGTCGTGCTCGCCTTCGCCGCGCCGCCCGACACGAACCAGGCGGCCGGGCTGTGGGACGAGCCGGACGACAGTGGCCAGTCGCTCGGCGCCCTGGTCGGGCAGACCCGGGCCGCCGCCCTGCACGCCCTGCGCAGCAGTTGCACCACCAGCCAGCTGGCGGACCGGCTCGGCATCTCGGCGGCGGGCGCCAGCCAGCACACCGCGGTACTGCGCCGGGCGGGCCTCATCACGACCCGCCGCATCCGCAACACGGTGTTGCACACCCTGACCCCTCTCGGCGTCGCCCTCCTCAAGGGCATCTCCCCCCGCGCGGCGAAACCGGCCGCCGTGGGGGGCCCGGTCCGCCGCCGCCCGGCCGGCGCGGCGGTCGGCCACCGTGAGCCGCGCCCGGTGACCGACTTGACGGCACGCACGACTCCGGCCGCCTGAGCTTGTTCCTCGTCTTCCGTCCCCGCCCTACGACGCAGACGCAGGACAAGGAACAAGCTGACGTTCCGTCGGTCCCTCCGTCCGTCCCGGCGTCGGGGCATGTTCTCCGCGCGCTGCCGTGGGCTCGCCGTGCACGCCGAGTGAAGTAGCTGGTTCTCGGCGTGCACGGCGTGGACGTCCGTGACCACCGTCGTGCGACAGCTCCGGCGGACGGTGCGCACCGCGCTCCGACCGTGCGCATCCCGCTCCGACCGTGCGCACCCCGCTCCGACCGTGCGCACCCTGCTCCCACGCCGTCGGCGGTGCCCGGCACGAACCACCGTGCCGGGCACCGCCGACGGCCTGTACTCCACTACTCCTTGATGCCGGCCATGTCCCCGGGCCGGCCACGCAGTACGGCGCCCGCCGCCAGCAAGGTCGTCGCGAGGGTCAGCGCCGCCGCTCCGGCCACCACCGCGACGAGGATCCACGGCGAGCCGCCGGGCAGCGCGGTGCCGAGGACGCTCATGCTCAGCGGCACCAGCGTCGCCCCTGCGACCAGGAGACCGAGGAGGATGCCGGCCAGGGCCACCAGGGACGCCTCGACCGTCATCATCTGCAGGACCTGGCGGCGGGTGGCCCCGATGAGACGTTGGAGCATGAACTCCTTGCGTCGCTCGTATGTCGCGAGGACCTGTGTGTTGATCAGGGCGAGTGTGGCGTAGCCGACGACGACTCCGAGGACCAGGTACGCCATCCACGCCTGGGTGTCGTCCGCGTCCTCCTGCGCCGCCTCCAGGACCTCCCGTCCGGCCACCTGGAGGCCCGGCTGCTGGTGCGCCAGCGTGGAGAGTGACGCGCTCAGCCGGGCCTCGTCCGTGCCGGTGGTCGCGCGCACCAGGATCTGCGGGACGAGCCCGCCGTCCGTGTGCCCGACGAGTACCGACGCCGGAACGAGCGCGGTCTCGTAACCGCGCCGCCCGTCGACTGTGGCGACCAGCTTCAGCTTGACCTGCGTGCCGTCGCCGAGCCGCATCGGGACCACGTCGCCGAGTTCACGGTTCTCGGCGTACTTGGCGGGCAGCGCCACGGAGTCGCCGCGCAGGGCGGTGAGGCTGCCCGTCGCCGCCTGGTACGCGGTCGTGCGGTCCATACCCTGGGGCGTGACTCCCACCATCGGCAGTTCGGTGGGCTGCGGGCCCGTGTCCTCACCCTCGCTCGGCCGCATCGGCTCATCCGGCTCGATGTAACCGGTCGTGGGGATCTGCGCGGACGCCGCCGCCACCCCCGGCTGCCTGCGGACCGTGTCGACGAAGTCGAGCGGCAGACCACCGGAGGCCGATGTCACGACGACGTCCGCGCGCAGGTTCTCGTCGAATGCCTGTCGGGCACCGTCGGACTGCGTGGTCTGCATGTAGATCAGGCCGACCGCCAGACCGCTCGCCAGCATCACCGGCATCACGGCCGACGCGAGGCGGGCCGTGCGAGCCCGCGCGTTGTGCGTGGCGAGTTCACCGGCGAGCCCTGACACCTTGCCGACAGGACGGCGCAGCACGGCAACCATGGCGCGTACGACGACGGGTCCGAGGAGACCGAACGCCGCCGCCCACACCATGGCCGCCGGAGTGGCGACCCCGGCCGCGTCCGGCCCCGCCGAGCCTGCGGTACCCCAGGCGAGGGCCGCGCCCCCGGCAAGGCACAGCAGCCCGACGATCAGCCGGAACGCGCTGAACCAGCGACGTTGCAGCGTCGCTTCGGCCAGCGCCTCGGTCGGCCTGGTGCGAGCCGCGGCCTGCGCCGCGATGTACGCCGAGCCGATGGCGGTGAGCAGCGCCGTGCCCACCCCGACGATCACCGGAACGGAGCCGGCCCGGAACGCGATCGACTCCGGTACGACGCCGGCGTCCGCGAACGCGTCCAGCAGCCAGCGTCCGAAGCGGGGTCCCGGAATGGTGGCGAGCCCGGTGGCGACGATCGCGAGGAACAGGGTCTCGCCGAGGACGAGGCGGCGCAGCTGTCCCGGTGTCGCACCGATCGTGCGCAGCAGTGCCATCTCGCGCTGCCGCTGCTGGATGGAGAGGCCGAGAGTGCTGGCCACCACGAACACGGTGACCATCGCCGACAGACCGCCGAACGCGGCGGCGAGCGGGATCAGATCGCTGCCGTCGGCCACCACGTCGGGGTCTTCGGCGCGGCCTCGGTTGTCCCCGGTCAGCACGGTGATGGGCGAGCCGTCGACGACCTTGCGGACCGCGGCGGCGACCTCCTGGGTGTGCGCGCCGGACGCCGGAAAGACGCCGATGTTGTCGGCCGTGCCGACGCGGTCCGCGATGTCGGCGGCCTCGGCGTCGGCGAGGAAGACGTCCGAGCCGTCGTCGGGACCGGTGACGAGTCCGGAGACCTGGTAGTTCTTCTCCGCGCCGTGGACGAGGAGCCGGATCCGGTCGCCGGTCTTCAGCCCCGTACGGTCCGCCAGGGCTTTGCCCAGGGCGACCTGGCCGTCCGCGCCGGGGGCCGTACCGTCGGTGAGCCGGTAGGGGGAGAGCCTGGCGGAGGACCAGCCGTGACCGGTGACCGGGCCGCCCTTGTCGAGGGCCGCCGGGAACGACAGGTCCCGCACCGCCGCCTCGACGCCCGGGACCTTCGCGATCTTGTCGGCCCACTCGGCGTCCATGTGGAGCCGTTCGGGGAAGACGAGTTCCTGCTGCGTGTACGCGTAGCGCTGGTCGCCGGTGACGACGATCGGCGCGGCGGCCAGCCGGTGCGGCGGCGCCGCGTTGTGGATACCGGTCTCGAGGAGCCCGCCGGAGCCGATGATGATGACGGCACCGACGAACAGGGCCACGAACGAGGCGATGAAGCCGCCCTTGTGGAAGCGCAGGGTGCGCAGCGCGATCCGGATCACCGACGCACCCCGTGTTCCGGCTTCTGGAGCGAGGACGGGTCGCTCCACGTGCCCAGCTTCTGCATCTGCTCCGTGACCTGCTCAACTGTCGGACGCTCGAGCGTGCCGATGAGCCGGCCGTCGGCGAGGAAGACGACCCGGTCCGCGTAGGCGGCGGCCACCGGGTCGTGCGTGACCATCACGATCGTCTGTCCCACCACGTCCACCGACTGCCGCAGCAGCATGAGCACTTCGGCGGCGGTGCGCGTGTCCAGGGCGCCGGTCGGCTCGTCGCCGAAGATCACCGCGGGCTGTGTGACGAGCGCCCGGGCGATGGCGACGCGCTGCTGCTGACCACCGGACAGCTCGCCGGGACGGCTGCGCCGCTTGTCGGACAGACCGACCTGTTCGAGGACTGCGTTGACGACGGACTTCTTGGGGCGCGTGCCCGCCAGGCGCAGCGGCAGCGTCACGTTGTCCACGACGCTGAGCGCCGGAAGGAGGTTGAACGCCTGGAAGACGAAGCCGATGCGCTCGCGGCGGAACTTGGTCAGTGACTTCTCACGCAGCGAGGCGAGGTCCACACCGTCCAGGTGCACGGACCCGGACGTCGGCCGGTCAAGGCCCGCGGCGCAGTGCAGGAAGGTGGACTTGCCCGAGCCGGAGGGGCCCATGACGGCGGTGAAGGTAGCCCTCTCCAGGCTGATGCTGACGGTGTCGAGTGCCGTCACCCGGTTCTTCGGTCCGCCGTAGAGGCGGCTGACGGATTCGAGGTGGACGACTGGCTGGGCGGGCGGGTCCTGTGTCCCGTTCATGGGTGTCCTTAGGGGCGTTGGAAAGGCAGGGCCGGATCGGGGGTGCGGGGCGTGCCTGCGGGGAGGCGGTCGCGCCCCGCACCAGGTGGTCAGGGGGTCGTGGGCCAGGCGGCGAACTGCCGTAGTCCGTAAAGGAGCGGGGGCCGCCCGCTCGGTCGGCTGATGTGCCGTACGTGTCCGAAGACCGTCACGTGGTCGCCCATGCGCTGGGTCAGGGACACGGTGCAGTCGGCGATCGTGTGCGCGTGCCGTGGGAGGTGCGGTCCGCAGGCGTCGGCCGACCGCTCCCAGTGCGTGACCCGGAACCGCTCGGGGTCCCCCGAGGCGAACAGCTCGGCGACGCTCCGGGCGTCCTCGTGCAGCAGGTTCACGGTGAACTCACCCGAGGCCAGGACGGCTTGGAGCGTGGGGCTGCCGTCCCGCAGGCACACCAGCAGGGTCGGCGGGGCGAGGGCGACGCTGCACACCGACGAGCAGGTCATGCCGCGCGGGGTGCCGTCGAGATCCTCCGCGGCGATCACCGCGACCCCGGTGGGGAAGCTGCCCATCATCGTGCGGAAGTCGTCGGACGGGGTGGTGGCCGTCGTCGTCCGGACGGTGGACCGGGTCATCGGGTACCGCCTTCCGCCGCCACGGCGACCGGTTCGAGGGTGCGAGCGGGCTCGGGTCGGCTCGCGCCGCGGTCGAGAAGGCCGAGCAGCGGACCCGTCGCGGCGGTGGTGGCCACCGCCATCAAGGTCAGCGCGAGCACCAGGGGAGCTGTGAGGATCCCCGCGCTGAAGCCGGCCTGGAGCACGATCAGTTCGGTGAGCCCGCGCGAGTTCATCAGCACCGCGATCCGGCGGGACGCGTCGCGTGGCTGACCCCCCAGACGTGCTCCCAGGTAGCCGCCGACCCCCTTGCCCGCACAAGCGAGCACCAGGGTCGTCCCGAGCAGTGCCCAGGAGAGCTGGGAGAACGCCTGGTTGAGAACGGTGATCCCGGTGACGACGAAGAACGCGGGTACGAGCGTCCGCCCGGCCCGGGTCAGGTTCGCCACGACCGGAGTCCACGGGGAGTCGTCGCCCGACGGGATCGCGAGACCCACCAGGGCGGCGCCGAGGATCGCCGTCATGCCGAGCTGCTCCACGGTCCATGCCACGGCGAGCGCCGCCGCACCGAGCAGCACGGTGGCGGTCCGCGGCCGAAGCGCGCACGCCCGTCCCACCGCCGCCACCCGCACGCCGAACCGCACGGCGAGCGCGCCCGCCGCACCGAACCCGATGCCGAGGACGGAGTGCAGGAAGCCAGTCGCGCTTCCGGTGTTCAGGCTGATCGCGAGCATGCACAGCAGCCAGCCGACCGAGTCGATCACGACGGCCGCGGCCAGCGCGAGCCGTCCGGCCGACGTGGTGCTCATGCCGCGGTCGGCGAGAATGCGGGCCAGGACGGGTACGGCCGTGATGGACATCGTGACGGCGACCATCAGCACGAACGCGGGCAGCGGGGCGTCCCCGCGCACCGCGGGGTCGTCCTGGAGCAGCACGAACCCGGCGAGCAGCGTGCCCGCGAACAGCGGCGCGAACAGCGAGCCGGCCGCCAGCCAGAGGGTGGAGTGCCGCTCGGCACCGGAACGGACCCGCAGTTCATGGGCGAGCCCGACGAGAAACAGCACGAGCCCGGCCTTGGCGACGTATTTCAGAGCCTCCAGGGCGGAGCCGGGCAGTACCGCGTCGAACGTGTCCTGGCCGAGCAGACGGAGCACGGCGGGCCCGGAGAGCAGCCCCACCACGATCTCGCCGATCACCTCGGGCTGGCGCAGCCGGCGTGCCACGCTCCGGCCCAGGCGGCCGAGCAGCAGGATCACGGCGAGCAGCGCCGCCAGGTGAGCGGCGTGGCCCAACGGTTGCAGGAAGTCCATTGCGCAGCACCTCTCAGCCGGTCAGTGCTGCGCGGCGAAGTAGTCGTAGGCACGGGGCAGCGTCTCGGCCAGCCGGCGTGTCTTGTCGCGGATCGCCGCGAACTCCCGCTCCGCCGGGCCCGGGTCGGACAGGGCGAGGGCCGGGGAGGGCTTCAGCTCGATCCCGCCCATGCCGAGCAGGATGCACATGTACGAGTAGGGGGGCAGGCCGTGGTAGTAGGGGAAGACCGTCTCCGTGTCGGGGAGCTGGGTCTTCCACATCTCGATGCGCTCCGCCAGTCCGTCCGGTATGCGCCGGGTCTTCGCGTCGCGCCAGTACTGCGTGTCGTCGCGCTTGGCGGCGACGTAGTGCAGGACGAGGAACTCCCGTACGCCGTCCATGACATGGGCGATCGAGTCGTTGTAGAGCTGCCGGTGGACGGGGCTCCAGGACTCGTCGGGGAAGTTCTTGGCGAGCTGCTCGATGGCGTGGTGGATGAAGAAGATGCCGGTGGACTCCAGAGGCTCGACGAAGCCGCTGGACAGGCCGATCGCGACGCAGTTGTTGACCCAGGAGTTCTCGCTGCGGCCGATCCGCATGCGGATGTGGTTGGCTTCGACGTCCGCCGCGGCCGGGCCGACGAACTCGCGCAGGGTGCGTTCGGCCTCCTCGGGGGACAGGTAGTCCTTGGCGTACACGTAGCCGGTGCCGATGCGGCCCATCAGCGGGATCGTCCAGATCCAGCCGGCGTCCTGGGCGGTGGCGGTGGTGCACGGCAGGATGCCGCGTGCCTTCATGTCCTGGGGGACCTGGAGGGCGACCGCGCTGTCGTTGGGCAGGGTGTCCGCGTAGGAGATGAACGGAACCTCGAGGGCCTTGTTCAGGAGCAGTGCGCGGAACCCGGTGCAGTCGACGAAGAGGTCGCCCTCGATGTCACCGTGCTGGGCCGTGGTGACACCGGAGATCCAGCCGCGCTCGTCCAGATTGACCTTCTCGACGTCGTCCGTGATGTGCGTGACGCCGCGCTCCACCGCGTATGTCGTCAGGTACTTGGCGAGCAGGGCCGCCTCGAACTGGTAGGCGTAGGGGAACTGCGTCTTGCCCTGGTGCTCGGACATCGTCAGGCCCTGCATCTCGTCCGCGCCCTCGACGAAGGGCTGGTCGATCAGCGTGCCGTCCAGGTGGCGGGGGCTGAGACCGGCGTCGATGACGGAGGGCATCACGAAGCAGTCCCTGTCGAACTGGTCCGTGGGGCCCCCGTGCAGCCACCAGTCGGTCAGCGGGAAGCCGTTGACCGAGCGCATCTGCTCGAAGGGGTGGTAGAAGGAGTGGCCCTTCTCACGCCAGTTCTCGAACCGGACGGCGAGTTTGTAGGTCGCGTTGCACGCCGGCATCCAGTCCTTCTCCTTGAGCCCGAGGAACTCGAAGAAGTGCCGGATGTCACTGAACGTGGCCTCACCGACACCGACCGTACCGACATTGCCGGACTCCACCAGCGTGATGTCGATCCGGTCCCCGAATGCCGCCTTGAAGTAGGAGGCCGTCATCCATCCCGCTGTTCCGCCGCCGACAATCACAAGTCTGTTGAGCATGTGCTGACTCCTGTTCGCTGACCGACTTCCCGTACACGGGAGGAGCCTAGGAACCGGCCAAGGAGCGCAACAGGTTGTTAAGCGGGCGCTGAAACACGTCGGTTGAATCGGTGTGATGGCCGGGATCCGCCGGCGTCAGCGAACCGTCAGTGAGGTTCGGCATTATGCCGACGTGCCGCACGCGCAGCAAGGGGTGCGGGCGCTCGCGCGTACTCGGCAGGTTTCCGCGGTGGGCATACCATCCGGGTGCTTTTCGATGGCGCGAATGGTATTTCCCCCGAACGGTGGGCGCGGGCGATATTTGGGCCCTCCAACCACGAATAACGGGGGCGTTCCAGTGGACATACAGGTTCTAGGTTCTGTGTCTGTGCGGTACGGCAGCCGGCAGCACGCCGTGGTGCCGAGGCGACCGGCTGCGATCCTCGCCCTGCTCGCGCTCTCGCCGGGCCGCACCATCCTGGCGGACCAGCTCGAGGACGAGCTGTGGGCGGGCCGCACTCTCACCAACGCGCGCAACGCCTTGCAGGCCAGCGTCGGCCGGCTGCGCAAACAGCTGGGGTCCGTCACGGGCCTGCGCGGGGACGAGCTGATCCGTACCGTGGGCGGCGGCTACCAACTCGACGTCCCCGCCGGCTCGGTGGACGCCCACCGCTTCCGTGAGCAGGCGCGCAGCGGTGCCGACCTGGTGGCCGGCGATCCCGCCCTGGCCGCCGTCGCGCTGGAAGAGGCCCTGTCCCTGTGGCGCGGTCCCGCCCTGGGTGATGCCCACGACGGACTTCGGGTGCGGATCGCGGCGGCCGATCTCGAGGAGCAGCGGATCACCGCGTACGAGGATCTGATCACCGCGCGGCTGGCGGTGGACCCGCACCGGATCTCACTGCCGGAACTGCGCGGGACGGCCGCCGAACATCCGGAACGGGAGCGGCTGAGTGAGTTGTTGATGCTGGCGCTCTACCACGCGGGGCGACAGGCCGAAGCCCTCGATGTGTTTCATCGCGCGCGCCGCCGGCTCGCGGACGACATGGGACTCGAACCGGGCCGCGCACTGCACCACGCCTATCAGGCGATTCTGGAACAGGACCCCAGACTCGGTGAACCGCGGCAGGTTCTCGCCCACCGCTGAAGTATTGCTGAGGACATACTGAAGAACGGCAAAGGTGGCTGCTTGTTTCCTCTCGTCGCGGTTAATGTGGACAGACAGTGGAATCTCTGTATGTCCGCTCGGGGACGTGAGGCGGCGGCTCATGGACATCGAAGTAAGACACGCGCGAATTGTCGTCACCATAAGTGAGGCCGGGAGTATTTCCCGCGGCGCGAATGAACTCAACCTGCCCCAGCCGAGCCTCACCGCCCAGCTCAAGCGCATCGAAAGGGCCGTCGGCGGCGATCTGTTCGTGCGGTCCCGAACCGGTGTCACACCGACCCCTCTGGGGGAGCGGCTGATCCCGTTGCTCGGCGATCTCGTACGGCGGGCCGACGAGGTCATCGCCCAGGCGAGCTGTGCCACCGCCGGCCAGCTGCGCCTGGGCAACACCGAGTGGACCCCGCCCACCCTCGGCGACGCCCTGCAGAGCGTGCTGCCTGGCACCACCGTGGCGACCGAGACCCTCGCACCCGCCGCCGCAGTGGCGGGCGTGTCCCGCGGTGCGCTCTCCGTGGCCCTGGTGCCGGGTCTCGCCCTGCGGTCCGGCCACGCCTCTGACGTGGCCGATCCCGCCCTCGGCAGCGCGGTCGTCGTGCGCGAGCCCGTCTGGCTCGCCCTGCCCGCCGACGGCGACCGGGTCGGGCGCGCCTGGGTGCGCTACTCGCGGCACCACTGGCTGCACACCGTCGAGGAGCGGCTGCTCGCCCGGCTCGGCCGGGCCGGCCCCGCCAAGGTGCTGCACCAGGTCAGCACGCAGCGCGAGGCGATGACGTGGGTGCACGACAGCGGAGCCGCGGCCCTGGCCACGCCCTCCGGTGCCACCGCCGACGTACGACTGGCTCCGCTTCAGGACACCGAGCTCGTCGAGATGCTCCTGGTGTGGCGCCGCGGCGCGGTCACCGAGGAGACGCTGCGCCGCCTCGTGCACGCGGTCCGCGACTACTACTGCACGTACGCCCGCACGGTGCCCGGCTACTGGGAATGGCTGGTCGAGCATCGTGCCGAGATTCCCGAACTGCAGCCGCACCTCGCGCAGTCCACCGGCACGCAGGACCTCGGCACGCAGGTCCCCGGCACACAGGACCTCGGGGCACAGGACCTTGGGGCAGAGCCTGTCAGCGTGTGTCAGTGACTCGTCAGTGAGCAATCAGCGCGGTCCGCCAGCATCGTCGGCATGACAACAACGAATGAGCTCAACGCCGAGGACCGCGCCAGGATCAAGGGCATCATCTGCGACATCCTGGAGATCGAGCCGGACGAGATGACCGACACCAGCCGCTTCAAGGAGGACCACGAGGCGGACTCGATGGGCGCCATCGAGATCCTCTCCCAGCTGGAGCGTGCCTTCGGCACCGACATCGACCAGGCCGAGCTCTCCCGCATGGTCGACCTGGACGGCGTCGTGACCGTGGTCGGCGAGGCTGTCGCGGCCAAGCTCGCCCGGGCCAACTAGCCACCGCTGCCACACGACAGGACGGGAGCGCATGGTGTACGAGGAGGAGCAACGGCCGCGCCGGGTGGTCATCACCGGACTCGGAGCGGTCACCAGCATCGGGCTCGGGGCCCCGACCTTCCTGGCAGGACTGAAGTCCGGCCGCAGCGGGGTCAAGCCCATCACGGCCTTCGACACGACCGGTTTCGCGCATGCCAACGCGTGCGAGGTGACCGACTTCGTGCCGGGAGAGTGGATCCACCACGTCGACCCCGAGGAACTGGGCCGGGCCACGCAGTTCTCCGTCGCGGCGGCCAACATGGCCGTCGCGGACGCCGGCCTGACCGCGCAGGACCTGCGCGAGCGCAGGGTGCTGGTCTCGGTCGGCACCACCGACGCCGAGTCGCGCGATCTCGACACCCTGGTCGGCACCCAACTCGAGGAAGGACCCGAGCGGTTGTCGCCCGGCCTGGCGCGCCGGGCGCAGGCCGGGCGTCTGTCCAGCGGCATCGTCCGGGAACTCGGTCTGGTCGATGTCGAGGCTCTCACCATCCCGACCGCCTGCGCGGCGGGCAACTACGCGATCGGCAGCGGCTTCGACGCCATCCGGCACGGAGAGGTGGAGGCCGCACTGTGCGGCGGCGCCGACGCCGTCTGCCGCAAGACGTTCACCGGCTTCTACCGTCTGGGCACCATAGCTCCCGAGGTCTGCCAGCCCTTCGACGTCGACCGCAAGGGCATCCTCACCGGCGAGGGAGCGGGCGTCCTCCTCCTGGAGAGTCTCGAGTCCGCACTCGCGCGCGGGGCGCGGATCTACGCCGAGGTGCTGGGCTACGGACTGAACTGCGACGCCCACCACCCCGTGGCGCCCGACCAGGACAGCCTCGCCCGCTGCATGGAGATCGCGCACCGCAACGCCGGTGTGGCGCAGGAGGACATCGACTTCATCTCCGCGCACGGCACGGGGACACGGGCCAACGACGTGACGGAGGCCGGCGCGATCCGGCAGGTCTTCGACACCCCGCCGCCCACGGTCTCCATCAAGTCGATGATCGGCCACTCCATGGGGGCGGCCAGCGCACTGGCGGCGGCGGCCTGCGCCCTCGCCATCACCGAGGGCTTCATCCCGCCGACCGTCAACCACCGGGAGACGGACCCCGAGTGCGGACTGGACTGCGTGCCGAACGAGGCCCGTCCGGCCGTCCTGAACGTCGTGCAGAACAACGCGCTCGCCTTCGCGGGCAACAACGCCGTGCTGATCCTCGGTCGCATGAAGGAGGCCGCGTGATGTCGTCCCTCGTCCTCTCCGCCTGGTCGGCGATCTCCCCGTACGGCGTCGGCAACGCCCCCCTGCGCAACGGGCTGGCCGAGGGACGCGACGCCGTGGCCGCCCTCGACCGCGACCTCCATGAGGTTCCCTTCCAGCAGGCCGCCCTGGTACCGGACTTCACCGCAGCCCGGTACGTCGGCAAGAAGGGCACCCGGACCATGGACCGGGTGACCGCGCTCGCCGTCACCGCCGTCGGCAACCTCGTCGAGTCCGTCGCCGAGGAACTCGCGGCCCGGCCCGAGCAGACCGCCCTGGTCCTCGGCACCGGCTCCGGCAGCGTCCAGAGCATCATGGACTTCACCAAGGACTCCCTGTCCGGGGAGCGCCCCTACCACGTGGAGCCCGCCCGCTTCCCGAACACCGTGATGAACCGGGCGGCCGGACAGAGCGCCATCTGGCACCGCATCAAGGGACCCAACACCACGGTGGCGGGCGGTTCGCTGACGGGCCTGCTCGCTCTCAGCTACGCGCTGCGGCTGCACCGGGGCGGCCACTGCGCGCGCGTGCTCTGCGGGGCGGCCGAGGAGTTCTCCGCGCAGCGTGCCTGGCTGGAGTGGCACGGGCGGGCCGACGAGGAGCGGGAGACCCCGCTCGGCGAAGGCGCCGCCGTGTTCCTGATCGAGCCCGCCGAGGACGCCGCGGCAGCGGGCCGCACCGCCCTGGCCCGCGTCGGAGCCACCCGCTTCCGCGCCTACCGGGGGACCGACGGCCCCCGCGAGGCGCTCACCGCATGCGTCCGCAGCGCCCTGGACACGGCCGGTGTGGAACCTGGGGCCATCCGGTTCGTGGCCCCGCTCGGGGGCGGTGGGAAGCTCGCCGCCGAGGAGGAGCAGGCCGTCATCGACGCCCTGCCCGGGGTCCACCCCGAGTGGATACGGATGCGCGAACGCATCGGCGACACCTCCGCCGCGGCCACCGCGCTCCAACTGGCCGCCGTCCTCGCCACGGCCGGCGAGCAGGGCCTCGGCCCCGGCGAAGCGGCCCTGGTGACCGGTGTCGAACGGGACGGCCAGGTCGGCTGCGCCGTGTTCACCGGCGGCTGAGCCGCGCTCACCCCCGCCCGCGAGTCGGCGGAACTCTGCCTCGAACCCTCAGGAGACAAGCATGTCCGCAACCGATCGACCCGTCGCCCTCGTCAGCGGCGGCTCGCGAGGAATCGGCCGCCATGTGGTGACCCGGCTCGCCCGCGACGGCTACGACGTGGCCTTCTGCTTCCAGTCCGACAAGGAGGCCGCGGATGCCGTCGCCGAGGAGGCCACCGCCGCGGGAGCCCGCGTGTACGCGGCGCGCACGGACGTGGCCGACCACGATGCCGTACGCGACTTCGTCAAGGCCGCCGAACGCGAACTCGGCCCCCTGCACACCGTGGTGTCCTGCGCGGGCATCGTGCGCGACAACCCGCTGGTGCTCCTCGCGCCGGCCGACTGGGACGCCGTCGTGCGGGTCAACCTCGACGGCACGTACAACCTCTGCAAGGCGGCGGTCTTCGCGATGATGAAGCGCAAGGCCGGTTCCGTGATCACGCTGTCGTCCGTGGCCGGCGTGTACGGGAACGCCACCCAGGCCAACTACTCGGCGAGCAAGGCCGGAATCATCGGTTTCACCAAGGCACTCGCCAAGGAGTCGGGTCGCTACGGCATCCGTGCCAACGCCGTGGCGCCCGGCTTCATCGACACCGACATGCTCTCCGGTCTCGCCGACGAGCACGTCGAGAAGATGACCGGCCGGATCCCGCTCGGCCGGCTCGGCCGCCCGGAGGAGGTCGCCGACCTGGTGGCGTTCCTCGCGTCCGACCGCGCCTCGTACATCACAGGACAGGTATTCGGCATCGACGGCGGCCTCGTCGTCTGACCGGAAGGGGGCGCCACCATGCCCAAGAACAAGACGCCGCGGTTCTACTTCTCCCTGCGCAGCCCCTACTCGTGGCTCGCCTACCGCACCGTGATGACCGAGCACCGGGACCTCGCGGAGCGCCTCGAGTGGGTGCCCTTCTTCGAGCCCGACCCGCTCAGCGCCCGGCTCATGGAGGAACAGGGCGGCCGCTTCCCCTATTCGGAGATGTCCCGCGAGAAGAACCGCTACGTGCTCCAGGACGTCGGCCGCCTCACCAAGTCCCTGGGGGTCAAGGTCGTCTGGCCGGTTGACCGCGACCCCGTGTGGGAGGTCCCGCACCTGGGCTATCTCGTCGCCCGCGGCCAGGGCCGCGGCCACGACTACATCGACGCGGTGTACCGGGCCAGGTTCGGCCAGGGCCGTGACATCTGCGACCGGCGGACCATCGAGGACATCGGCTGGGAGCTGGGCATCGACCCGCTGCTCCTGTCCCGCGCCAGCGACCGGCCCGAGCTGCGCGCCGAGGGCATCCGCATCCTCCTCGACGTCTGCGCGGACGGGGTGTTCGGGGTCCCGTTCTTCGTGCACGGCTACAGCCGCTTCTGGGGGATCGACCGGCTCGACGCGTTCGTGGAGCACCTGCGCTCCCAGGAGGAGCCGGCCACCGCGGTACCGCGCGAGTTCACCGCGGCCGGCATCGGCACGGCCACCGACGACGGGCACGCCGGCGGCTGCGGCTGACCGCCCCGCGCGCCCCCTCCCGCACCACCTTGACCTAGGGGAACTGCTATGACACCTGTTCAGACGGGCGGCCTGCCGCTCACCGCCGGCCAGAAGGACATCTGGTTCGACGCGAAACTCTCCGGCGGGGGCGCGACCTACAACACCGCCATCTACTGGGACATCCGCGGCCCGCTGGACCTGGACCTCTTCCGCACCGCGCTCGCGCGGCTGGTCGACGAGTCGGAGTGCCTGCGCACCCGCTTCGACGAACAGGGCGGTGAGCCGCGCCAGTTCGTCGAACCGCTCGACACGCTGCCGCTGGCCGTCACCGACGTGAGCACCGCGCCCGACCCCGCGGCGGCCGCGCGGCAGGCGATCCGCGAGGACCTGGCCGTGCCCTTCCCGTTCGACGAGGAGGCCGACGGCACCCAGGGCTCCGACGGCACGCAGGTCTGGGTTCCGCTGTTCCGGCTGAGCGTGTTCGAGCTCGGCCCGGAACGCACCTTCTTCTGCCTCCTCAACCACCACCTCGTCTCCGACGGGTTCAGTTACGTCATCTACTTCCAGCGGCTCTCGGAGATCTACGCCGCCCTGCTCGACGGCACCCCGCTCGACGAGGGCCGTTTCCCCGCGCTCTCCGAACTGGTCGAGGCCGAGGCGGCGTACACCGCGTCGGCGAAGGGCGAGCGTGACGCGGCGTACTGGCAGGAGCAGGTGGGCGACGGTCCAGGGCTGATCAGCCTGGCCACGCGGGACGCCCAGCCCGCCCCGACCTTCCACCAGGAGGGCACGGTGCTGCCCGAGCGAACGGCCGAGCTCCTTCGCACGGTCGCCTGGGAGTCCCGGGTGACCTGGCAGACCACGTTCGCCGCCGCGCTCGGCGCCTACACCGCGCGCACCGCCGCCACCGAGGACGTCCTCCTCGCCCTCCCCGTCACGGCGCGCGTCGGGGGCACGATGCAGCGTGTCCCCGGCATGGTCGTGAACAACCTGCCGCTGCGCCTGGCCGTGTCCGCCGGCATCACGCGCGCCGAGCTGCTCGCGGCGACGTACAAGGTGTTCTCGCAGGGGCTCAAGCACCAGCGGCACCGGGTCAGCAGGATCCGCAGGGCCATGGGTCTGCCCAGCGACGACCGGCGGCCGTTCGGCCCGTTCCTCAACATGATGCCGCAGGTCGAGAAGCTGGCCATCGGCCCCTGCGAGGCCACCATCTACAGCCCCTCCACGGGACTCGTCGACGACCTGGAGTTCACCGTGGCGGACAAGGGCGACGCGGGGCTGGGCGTCGATCTCAGCGGCAACACCGCGCGCTACGACCGTGCCGGGATCCGCACCCACCTGGACCGGTTCACCGCCTTCCTGGAAGCCTTCCTGCAGGCCGCGCCCGACGCGCCGCTCGGCGGTCTCGACCTGCTCACCGCCGACGAGCGCGCCGACCTGACCGCCACGCTCACCGGGCCCGTCCGCGAGACGCCCTACCGGGGAGTCGTGGAGCGGGTACGGGAGCAGGCCGCGCGGAACCCGCACGCGGTGGCCGTCACCGACGACGGCGGCAGCATCGACTACGCCGGGCTGGCCGGCCGGGCCTCCGCCGTCTCCCGCGTCCTGACCGGCCACGGCCCGGTGGCCATCCTCACCGAGCCGGGCCGGGACTTCGTCACCGCCGAACTCGCCGTCCTCGGCGCCGGACGCGCCTTCGTGCCCCTCGATCCCGGCGCGCCCCCGGCCCGGCTGACCGCGCTGCTGCGCGACAGCGGCGCCGGCTTCCTGCTCACCCAGGACGAGCACGCCGGCCTGGCGCGCGAGGCGGCGGGCTACCTGGCCGACCCGCTGCCCGTGCACGTCCTCGACGCCCGCACCGACCCCGCCGACGCCCTGGCCCCCGTCACCGGCGGCCCGCTCGATCTCGCGTACGTCATCTACACCTCCGGCTCCACCGGCAAGCCCAAGGGCGCCATGGTGCAGCGCGGCGGCATGGTCAACCATCTCCTCGCCAAGATCGAGGAGTTCGAGCTCACCCGTAACGACACGCTCGTCCACAACGCACCCGTCACCTTCGACGTCACCGTCTGGCAGACCCTGACGACGCTGCTCGTCGGCGGACGCGTCCGCGCCTTCGGCCGCGGTGACGCCGCGGACCCGGACGCCCTGTTCCCGGCCATCGGCGCCGAGGGGCTGACCGTCATCGAGGTCGTTCCGTCGCTGCTGCGCGCCACCCTCGACGTCTGGGACGCGGCGGGCTCGGCACCCGAACTGCCCGCCCTGCGCTGGATGATCTCCAACGGCGAGGCGCTACCCGCCGACCTCTGCAGGCGCTGGTTCGCCCGCTACCCGGACATCCCGCTCGCCAACCTCTACGGCCCCACCGAGTGCTCCGACGACGTCACCCACGCCTATGTCTCCACCACCGGCGATCTGGACGCGTCCGTCGTGCCGATCGGCCGGCCGCTGCGCAACACCCGCCTCCATGTCCTCGGCGCCGACCTGCGGCCGGTGCCGCGCGGCGCGCGGGGCGAGTTGTTCATCTCCGGCCGGGGAGTCGGCCGCGGCTACCTCGGTGACCCGCGCCGCACCGCCACCACGTTCGTCCCCGACCCGTTCGCCGCCGACGGCTCCCGCATGTACCGCACCGGCGACCATGTCGTCCTGCGCCCCGACGGACAGCTCGCCTTCGTGGGCCGTGTCGACCACCAGGTCAAGATCCGCGGCCAGCGCGTCGAACTCGGCGAGGTCGAGACGGCCTTGCGTGAACTGCCGGGCGTCGCCGACGCGGTGGCCGCCGCCGTCACCGACCCGGCCGGACAGCAGCGGCTCGTCGGGTACGTCGTCGGGGAAACAAGCCGCCCGGACACCGCGGCCGCCCGCGCCCTGCTGGCCGAGCGGCTGCCCGGCGCTCTGGTGCCGACCGTCCTCGCGGCCCTGGACGAACTGCCGCTGACCGCGCACGGCAAAGTCGACCGCAAGTCCCTGCCGGTCCCCGACTTCGGGGCCCGCGCACAGGGTCGCGCTGCGCGCAACGATGACGAGCGCGTCCTGTGCCAGGTCCTCGCCGAGGTCCTCGGTGTGCCCGAAGTCGGCCCGGAGGACAGTTTCTTCGCCCTCGGCGGCGACAGCATCAGCTCCCTCCAGGTGGTCAGCAGGGCACGCAAGGAGGGCCTGGTCGTCACGGCCCGCGACGTCTTCCGGTACCGCACCCCGGCGGCCATCGCCGCCGTCGCGGGACGCGCCGGACAGGCAGCGCCCACAGCCGAGGACGACGGCATCGGAGAAGTCGAACTCCTCCCCGTGGCCGCGCAGTTGCGTGAACGACTGTCTCCTCTCCCGGACGAGACGAAGGAGTTCGCGCAGCACTTCGCCGTGACCGTGCCCGCGGAGGTGGACGCCCCGAGACTGGAGCGCGCGCTCCAGGCCGTCCTGGACCGCCACGACACGCTGCGTCTGCGCCTCGCCTGCCCGGTTCCCGGCCTGTGGTCCCTGAGCACCCAGCACCGAGGCGCCGTCGCGGCGTCCGACGTACTCACCACCGCCACCGTCGCCGAGGGCGCCGACCGGACGGCACGTCTGGCCGAGGAACTGGCCGCGGCCCGCGCCCGGCTGCGTCCCGAGGACGGCCTCGTCGCGCAGGCGGTGCTCCTGACGGAGGAAGGCACCGCCACCCTGCTCCTCGTCATCCACCACCTCGCCGTCGACGGTGTGTCCTGGCGTATTCTGCTGCCCGACCTCCAGGCCGCCTGGGAAGCAGTCGCCGAGGGCCGCGAGCCGCGGCTCGACCCCGTGCCGACCTCCTACCGCCGCTGGGCGAAGGCCATGTCCGAGGAAGCCCGCACCGCGGAGCGCATGGCCGAACTGCCGCTGTGGACAAAGCAGTCGAGCGGAGCGTCAGCAGCGCTCACCGAGCAGCCGCTGGACCCGGCCCGGGACGTGCACGGCAGCGCCGGCCGGCTGCGCGTCGAACTCCCGGCCGAGCACACGGCGGCCCTGCTCACCCAGGTGCCCGCCGCCTTCCACGCCGAGATCAACGAGGTGCTCCTGACCGGTCTCGCCCTCGCACTCGTCGAGCGGGCCCGCCGCACCGGAGCCGCCGACACCACTCGAGCGCTGATCGAGCTGGAGGGACACGGCCGCGAGCAGATCGCGGGAGACCTGGACGTGTCCCGTACGGTCGGCTGGTTCACCAGCGTCTTCCCCGTCGACCTCCATGTGGGCGAGCTCGACTGGGCCGGCGTGTGGCAGGGCGGCACCTCCCTCACGGCCGCGCTCAAGCGGGTCAAGGCCACCCTGCGCGCGCTGCCCGACCACGGCATCGGCCACGGTCTGCTGAGCCACCTCAACCCGCAGACCGCCGCCGTTCTCGCCCGCACCCCCGTCCCGCAGCTCGGCTTCAACTACCTGGGCCGGTTCACCGCGAGCGGCGGCGACTGGTCCATGGTGGCCGGCGGCGCCGGCCAGACCGCGGCCCCGGGCACACCGCTGCGCCAGCCCGTGGACGTCGTGGCCGTCACCGAGGACCGCCCCGAGGGGCCCGTCCTCGTCGCCGAATGGACCTGGGCCTCCGCCCTGCTCGACGAGGCCGACGTACGGGAACTCGCCGAGACCTGGTTCCGCGCCCTGGAGATCCTTGTCGCGCACGCGGACCGGCCGGGCACCACCGGGCGCATCCCGTCCGACTTCCCGCTCGTCCAGGTCGAACAGCGGGAGATCGACGCGTACGAGAGCGAACTGGGCGGTGTCACCGACATCCTGCCGCTCTCCCCGTTGCAGCGCGGACTGCTCTTCCAGGCCGAGTTCGACCGTCAGGGCATGGACGCGTACACCCTCCAGGTCGTCATGGACATCGGCGGCCCCATGGACCGCTCCGCGCTGCGTGCCGCCGCCGTCACGCTCCTCGACCGCAATCCGGCCCTGCGCGCCGGCTTCCGCGAACGCGACACCGGCGACCCGGTCCAGCTGATCCCCGACCACGTCGAACTGCCGTGGACCGAGGTCGACCTGACCCACGTCGCCCCGGCCGACGTGGACGCCGAAGCGGCCCGCCGCACCGACGAGGAGTGGCTGCACCGCTTCGACGTCACCCGCGGTCCGCTGACCCGGTTCACGGTCTACCAGATCGCGGACGACCGGCACCGTGTCGTGTGGACCACGCATCACATGCTGGTCGACGGCTGGTCCTTGTCCGCCGTGCTCGCCGAGGAACTGGTCACCCTGTGGTCCAACGGCGCCGACACCACCGCCCTCGCCCGCGTCGCCCCGGCCCACCGTCACCTGGAGTGGTCGGCGGCCCAGGACAAGGACGCCGCCCGCGGGGCATGGCGCGCCGAGCTCGCCGACGTGGACGGTGCGACCCGGCTCGGCCCCGCCGACCGCGACCGCGTCTCCGTCCTGCCCGAGACCCTCGTGGCCGACGTGCCCGCCGAGGTCACCGCCGCGCTCACCCCCTGGGCACACGCCCGCGGTCTCACCATGAACACCGTGATGCAGGGCGCCTGGGCCGCGGTTCTGGGCGCGCTCACCGGACGACGGGACGTCACCTTCGGCGCTGTCGTCTCCGGCCGGCCGGCCGAACTCCGGGAGGTGGAGCGGATGGTGGGCGCGTTCCTGCACACCCTGCCGGTCCGCGCCCGGCTCGATGCCGCGCAGCCCTTCGAGGCGATGCTCGCCGACCTCCAGGACCGCCAGCTCGGCCTCGAACCCCACCACCACCTGGGCCTCGCCGAGGTACAGCAGTGCGCCGGCACCGGCGAGCTGTTCGACACCGTCGTCAGCTTCCACAACTATCCGACGGGCGCCCTCGACCGCATCGGCGAGCACATCCCCGGACTGACCATGCTCGGCTGGAAGGCGCGCGTCGTCGCCGAGTACCCCCTGGCGATCGGCGTCTTCCCGGGCCCGGACGGCGCGTTGAGGGTGGAGGCCCAGTACCGGCCCGACGTGTTCACCGAGCAGCGGACGGACGCGTTCGTACGCCGTTTCCTCCGTGTCCTGGAGCGCCTCGCGGCCGAGCCCGGCGTCCCGCTCGGCCGCCTCGACACCCTCGACGCGGACGAGCGGCGCCGGCTCACCGCGGACTGGGCGGGGGCCGAGGCCGCACTGCCCGAGCCCGCCCTGCTCGCCACCGACACCTTCGAGCGCTGGGCAACCTGGTTCCCGGACAAGCCCGCGGTCAGTCTCGGTGCCGAGGTCCTCGACTACACCGAGCTGAACACCCGGGCCAACCGGATCGCCCGGCTCCTCGTCGCCCGAGGCGTGCGCCCCGAACAACCGGTCGCCGTCATGCTGCCGCGCTCCGTGGAGCTGGTGGTGGCGGCCCTGGCCGCGCTGAAGGCGGGCGCCGTGTTCCTGCCCGTCGACGTCGACTACCCGGCCGACCGAATCGGCCACCTCCTCGACGACGCGTGCCCCGCGGTGCTGCTCACCGACACCGCGACCGCCGCCCGTGCGACGGGGCTGCCGCAACGGCCGGGCCGCACCGACGGGCCCCTGCTCCTCGACGCACCCGACACCGTGAGGGAGCTGGACGGACTCTCCGGCGCCGACCTCACCGACGCGGACCGCAACGGAAGGCTGCACCCGCTGCACACCGCGTACATGATCTACACCTCCGGCTCCACCGGCCGCCCCAAGGGCGTGACGGTGCCGCACGCCGGGCTGATGGCGATGGTCGACAGCCTCACCCAGCGATTCGATCTCGACCACGACGTGCGCGTCCTGCAGTTCGCTTCCTTCAGCTTCGACGCGTCGGTCTTCGGCATCATGCTGGCGCTGCTCAACGGCGGCACCCTCGTGATCGCCGACGAGGAGCACCGCACCCCGGGACAGCCGCTCGTCGACCTGATCAACGACGCCCGTATCAACCTGGCGGCTCTGCCGCCCGTCGTCGTCGGCGCGCTCCCGGAGGGCAGCACGCTCCCCGCGGACCTGCGCATGGTGGTGACCGGCGAGGCCGTCCCCACCCAGGTCGTCGACCGCTGGGCGGGCTCCGTGCGGATGTTCAACGGGTACGGCCCCACCGAGGCCGTCGTCGGCTGCACCGTCAGCGGCCCCCTCGCCCCCGGCCGCGGCCGGCCGCCTATCGGCCGCCCGACCAGGGCCCACCGCGTGTACGTCCTGGACCGCGCGCTGCGGCCCGTACCGGTCGGCTGCGTCGGTGAGCTGTACGTCGGCGGAGGGCTGGCCCGCGGCTATCTCGGCAGGCCGGGGCTGACCGCCCAGCGGTTCGTGCCGGATCCGTACGGGCCGGCCGGCAGCCGCATGTACCGCACCGGCGACCTGGTGCGCTGGCTCCCCGACGGCGAGCTGGACTACCTGGACCGCGCCGACGACCAGGTGCAACTGCGCGGCATCCGCATCGAACTGGGCGAGATCTCCGCGGCGTTGACGGCCATCCCCTCGGTCGAGCAGGCCGCCGTGGTGATGCGCGAGGACGAGGCCGGGGAGCGGCGCCTGGTGGCGTACGTCGTCGCCGCCGGAGCCGGGGCCGGGGCGGACACCGGAACGCTGCGCGACCGCCTCGCCCGGGTACTGCCCGACTACATGGTGCCGTCCGCCGTCGTCGCCCTGGACTCGCTCCCGCTGACCGTCAACGGAAAGCTGGACCGCGCCGCCCTGCCCGACCCGGACCTCGGAGCCGGTGCGCGAGGCCGCGCCCCGCGCACGCCCGTCGAGGAGATCCTGTGCGGCCTGTTCGCCGACGTCCTCGGCCGCGACCAGGTCCACCCCGACGACGACTTCTTCGAGATCGGCGGGCACTCGCTGCTCGCCACCCGGCTGGTCAGCCGGGTCCGCGGAGTCCTCGGCGCCGAACTGCCCATCCGCGCCCTCTTCGAGGCCCGCACCGTCGCCGCCCTGGCCGCCCGTGTGGAGCAGGCGGACCGGGCCAGGCCGCCGCTGGCACCCGCGCCCGCCGGAACCGAGAGGCCGCTCTCCTTCACCCAGCAGCGGCAGTGGTTCCTCAACCGCCGCGAGGGCACAGCGGACGGCTCGTACAACTCGGTGCTCGCCTTCCGGCTCACCGGGCAGCTCGACACGGACGCCCTGCGGATCGCGCTGCGCGACGTCGCCGGGCGGCACGAGGTGCTGCGCACCGTCATGCCGGACACCGACGGGGTGCCGTCGCTGCGCGTCCTGGACACCGCCGCGGGCGCGCCCGCCGTCAAGGTGGTGTCGGTGCCGGCCGACGAGGTGACCGAGGCGTTGGCCGCCGAGGCCGACCGCGGCTTCGACCTCACTGCGGAGACGCCGCTGCGCGTCCGGCTCTTCCCGGTGGGACAGGACGAGTGCGTGCTGTTGTTCGTGATCCACCACATCGCGTTCGACGGCTGGTCGATGGGCCCGTTCCTCGGCGACTTCGCCGCCGCCTACCGGGCCAGGAGCGAGAGCCGCGCCCCCCGCTGGGAGCCGCTGCCCGTCCAGTACGCCGACTTCGCCGTCTGGCAGCGCGAACTGCTCGGCGGCCAGGGCCCCGACGATCCCGACGGCCTCGCCACCGAACAGCTCGACTTCTGGCGCGACGCGCTCGCGGGCCTGCCCGACGAGACCCCGCTGCCCGCCGACTTCACCCGCCCGGCCCGGAGCACCCGTGAGGGCGATGTGGTGCTGTTCGACCTGGACGCCGGCCTCCGGTCGGCGATCGGGGAGTTGGCCCGCGCCACCGGCACGACCGAGTTCATCGTCTTCCAGGCGGCGCTGTCGGCACTGCTGACCCGGCGCGGCGCGGGCACCGACATCCCGGTGGGTGTCTCGGTGGCGGGCCGCACGGATGACGCGCTCTCGGACGTCGTCGGCATGTTCCTCAACACACTGGTGCTGCGCGGCGACACGAGCGGCGACCCGACGTTCCGCGAACTGCTCGACCGGCTCCGGGAGACCGACCTCGCGGCCTTCTCCCACCAGGACGTGCCGTTCGACCAGGTGGTCGACGCGCTCCGGCCGGCCCGCGCACTGAACCGGCACCCGCTGTTCCAGGTGTCGCTGACGGTGCAGTACGACGGCGTACGCGACCTCGGCCTGCCCGGCCTGACCGCGCTCCCCGAGTACGTTCCGTCCCGGCAGGCCAAGCTCGACCTCGTCGTCGAACTGGTGCCGTGGCACGACAAGGACGGCATGCAGGGACTGCTGACCTTCAGCAGGGATCTGTTCACGAGGGAGACGGCCGAGGGTCTGGTGCGGCAGTTCACGCGGATACTGCGGGCCGCGGTCGCCGATCCCGGCGTACGCATCGGGGACCTGGAGATCGGGGTCACGGACGAGCCGGCGGTGTCGGCGGCCCCGGCCCCTGGGGATTCGGCCGAGGACTTCGCCGACGTCGTACGGGAACTGCCCGAGGTGACCCTGCTTGACCTGTTCGCCGAACTCGTCGCCAAGGAACCCGACGCCGTCGCCACCGGCAGCGGGCCCCAGGCGCTGTCCTACGCCGAACTCGACCGGTGCTCCGACGCGTTGGCGCGCACCCTGGCCGGGGCCGGGGCCGGCCCCGAGCGCACCGTGGCGCTGGCCGTGCCGCGCGCGGCCGACCAGGCCCTCGCGGCGCTCGGGATCCTCAAGGCGGGCGCGGCGTACGTGCCGCTGACCGCGGACGAACCGGTTGAGGCGATCCGGGCCCTGTTCGCGGATGTCGACCCGGTGTGCGTCCTGACGACGACGGGCATGGCCGGACGGCTGCGGACGACCGGGGTGCCGGTGCTCGTCCTCGACGTCGCCGGGCTGCGCGGCACGGCCGACGACGAGGACCGGCCCGTGAGGGCCACGGCACGGCCCGGGCAGGCCGCGTATGTGATCCGCGGCGGCACGGCGGGCACGGTGGTGGAGCACCGCACCGCCGCCGCCCGGGTCGCCGCGGCGCTCGACGGCCCACGGCCCGGTGATGCCGGGCTGTTCGGGGCGCTGCTCGCCGGGACCGGCGTCGCCACCCGGGAACGCCCGCCCGCCGCATGGGCCGCACCGGACACGTTCCCTGCGGACACGGCCCGATGGGCCGCCCACGGCTACGTACTGGACGAGTCGCTGAGCCCGGCCCCGGAGGGCGAGCTGTATCTCGCGGGGGCGGCCGTCGCCCGGTCCTACGCGGGCCGGGCCGGCGTCACCGCCGAGCGGTTCGTCGCCGATCCATGGGGTGAGGCAGGGGCCCGGATGTGGCGGACGGGCCGGAATGTGACCGGGGACGACAACACCCCGGTACTGCCCACCCGTTCACCGGAGGAGGCCGTGACCGAAGAGCCGGCGGAGCCGGCCGCCGACGCGGCCGACCCGGTCGTGACCCGGCTCTGCGAGATCGTCGCCGAGGTGGTCGGGGCCGAGTCCGTGGCCCCGGCGGAGAACTTCTTCGAGACCCGGTCCATGGACAGCATGAAGTCGCTGCGCCTGGTGGCCCGGGCCCGCAAGGCCGGCATCGAGCTCAGCATCGCCGACGTGTTCACCCACCAGAGCGTGGCCGCGCTCGCGACGGCGCTGCGCCCGGAACCGGAACCAGCCACGGCGCAGGAGCCGGCGGCCCTCGTCCCCAGGGACACCATGCGCCTCGCGGCCGAGGCGATCGAGGAGACCGACAGCCTTGACCACGCGGACACGTTCGCACCGATGCTGTGCATCCGTCCGACCGGCGCCCGCCCGCCCGTCTTCTGCGTCCACAGCGGTGTCGGCCTCGCGCTCTCGTACCTGCCGCTGGCCCGCTACATCGGGCCGGACCACCCGGTCTACGGCATCCAGTCGCCCAGCGTCGTCGACGGCGCGCCGCTGCCCGACAGCATCGAGGCGAACGCCTCCGCGTACATCGACCTGATCCGCCAGGTGCAGCCCGAGGGGCCGTACCACCTGCTCGGCTGGTCGTTCGGCGGACTGCTCGCGTACGAGATCGCGGTGCAACTGCGGGCCGCCGGACAGCAGGTGGGCCTGCTGGCCAACCTGGACTCCTTCCCCCGGACCGGCGCCGTCGACGAGCGGGACGCGCAGGGCAGCCTGGCCTGGCTGCTGGAGGGCATCGGGCACAGCCGTGAGGAGTTCGGCGACCGGGACCTCACCCCGGCGGACATCGTCGACGCCCTGCGCGCCGACGGCAGCGCGCTGGCCCGGATGGGGGAGCTGCGGATGGCCCGCATGGTGGATCTGATGGCCCGCCACCAGATCCTCAACACCCGCTACCGTCCGCGCGGCTACGACGGCGAGATGCACCTGTTCCTGGCCGACCGCTCCCCGTGGGGCGAGGAGAGGGACAAGGAGCGCCTGTGGGCCCCGTACACCGACGGCACCGTGACCGCGCACCACATCGACTGCGCCCACGACGACATGCTCAGCCCCGGCCCGGTCGAGGAGATAGGCCGGGCGGTCGCGGCACAGCTGGAGCGGCTGCACGCGCAGTCGGACAGGAGCGGGCGATGACACAGGCGGTCTCCCGCGCCCGGGCCGCGCGTCGGCGTCGCCTGTGGGCGGCCGCCCGCCGGGCCGGCTGGAAGGGCGTCCTCCTGACGCCGGGCCTCGGCGCGGCACGGGGCACGCACGACGGCCCGTCGCCCCGCGCACCGCACGACGGCCTTTCGCCCCGCGCACCGCAGGACGGCTTTTCGCCCCGCGCACCGCACCGGCCGACGGACGCCGCCCCGGACGAACGGAACCCGTCATGACGACCACTCTCCCTGCGGCGCCGCCCCCCGCGGCGCCCACCCCCGGCCGGTCCCCCGTCGAGAATCCCCTCCTCGACGGGGCCCGGCCGGGCGGAGCCCGGACCTTCGGGACCGAAGTGCTCGCCGTACTGGGACGCAGGCTCAGGCGGCTGCGCCGGGGGCCCGGCCGGGCCATCGGCGTCGTGCTCAACCCGCTCGTGTCGATGGTGCTGCTCGGCTACCTGTTCCGGGACGCCATCACGCTGCCCGCCGGCGGAAGCTACGTCGAGTACGTCTTCGCCGGCGGCGCCGTCCAGGTGGGGCTCGCCTGCGTGGGACCGACCGCCGTGTCGATGGCGATGGACCTGCAGGGCGGCATCATCGACCGGTTCCGTTCGTTGCCGATCAGCCGGTCCGCCGTGCCGCTGGGGCACACCGGCGCGGACTTCCTGGTCGCCCTGGCCGCGCTCGCCGTCACCACGGGCGCCGGGCTGCTGCTCGGCTGGCGTTCGCACACCGGGCCGCTGCCCACGCTCGCCGGGTTCGCCCTGGTCGCGGTCTTCACGTACGTGATGCTGTGGCTCGGCGTGCTGCTCGCCACGACCCTGCGCAGCATCGAGACGATCAGCGTCGTCGCGCCGTTCATCGTCGTCGTGCTGCCCTTCCTGTCCAGCGCCTTCCTCTCCCCGCAGTCCATGCCGGGCGCGATCCGCCCGATCGCCGAGTGGAACCCGGTCAGCGCCGTCATCGCCGCCTGCCGCGACCTGTGGGGCAACCCCGCCACCACAAGCCCCGGCTTCGTCGGCGAGCACCCGCTGATCGTGGTCGCGGTGACCCTGAGCGTGCTGTTCGCGGTCTGCCTCGCCCTCAGCCTGCGCCGATTCCGAAAGCCCTGAGCCCCGAAGCCGTTAGGAACACCCACCATGCCTCTCACAGAGCGCGAGGCGGCACCCGACCCCGCCTCGCTCGACCTCACCGACCCGCAGACCTTCCTCGACGTCGACCAGCACGCCATGTGGCGCAGGTTCCGCACCGAGAGCCCCGTGCACTGGCACCCGGCCGGCCCGGCCGGCCCCGGGTTCTGGGTGATCTCCCGGTACGCGGACGCGGTCGCCGTCTACCGCGACAACAAGCGGTTCACCTCCGAGAAGGGGACCGTCCTCACCACGCTGCTCCAGGGCGAGGACTCGGCCGCCGGCAAGATGCTCGCCGTCACCGACGGAGTGCGCCACCGCGAGATCCGCAACCTGATGCTGAAGTCGTTCTCGCCGCGCGTCCTCGCGCCCGTGGTGGACGGCGTGCACCGGCACACACGTGAACTGCTCGGTGCCGCCGTCGAGTCGGACCGGGTCGACTTCGTCACCGACGTCGTCGACCACATCCCGATGCACACCATGGGCGACCTTCTCGACATCCCGGCCGCCGACCGCCCGCAACTGGTCGAGTGGAACACCCGGACGCTCTCACGGCACAGTTCCGAGGAGAGCGAGTTCGAATCTCTCCTGGCACGCAACGAGATCCTGCTCTACATCTCCCAACTCGCGGCCGAGCGCCGGGCGAAGCCGGGCGACGACGTCCTCAGCACCCTGGCCACCGCCACCATCGACGGCAAGCCGCTGACCGACGACGAGATCGTCCTCAACAGCTACAGCCTCATCCTCGGCGGCGACGAGTCGACCCGGATGTCGATCACCGGCGGCCTCATCGCGCTGGCCGAGAACCCCGGCCAGTGGCGCCGCCTCAAGAGCGGCGACGTCACCTCGGATTCGGCCACGGAGGAGATCCTGCGCTGGACGACGCCCGCCATGCACTTCGGACGCCGCGCCCTGGCCGATGTGGAGATCGGGGACCGGATCATCCGGGCCGGCGACGTGGTCACCCTGTGGAACGCCTCCGCCAACTTCGACGAGGACGTCTTCACCGATCCGTACACCTTCGACGTCGGCCGCACCCCCAACAAGCACGTGGTCTTCGGCCACGGCCCGCATTTCTGCCTCGGCGCCTTCCTGGGCCGGGTCCATGTGAACGCCATGGTGGAGGCGCTGCGCGCCATGGTCGCCGAGATCACGCCGCTCGGCGACCCGCGGCGCCTCTACTCCAACTTCATCCAGGGCTACAGCGGCCTGCCCGTCGCACTGCGCGCGGAGCCGGCCGCCGAGGAGGTTCGCTGAGATGCGGCACGAGACTCGGACCACGGGCGGCACCACGCTCGCGATCCTGTACACCGAGACCCCGGCCGACGCCTGGGACGAGGCACGCTGGGAGGAGGTGCGCGGCCGGACGCGGGTGCTGCTCGACGCGTACGGGGTGGTCCTGCTGCGCGGCGCCGGCATCCCCGACGCCACCGCGTTCCACGCCGCCGTCAGCGGCTTCGGCGGCGACCTCATCGAGAGCTATCGCGGCGGCAACACCCCCCGCAGGACGCTCTCCGACGGCGTCTTCACCTCCACCGAGTACCCGGCGCGCTACGACATCACCCTGCACAACGAGTTGTCGTACGCCCGCAGCTGGCCCGAGAGGCTGTACTTCTGCTGCCTGGACGCCCCCGACACCGGCGGCGCCACCCCGGTCTGCGACGGCGAGGCCCTGCTCGGCGCGCTCTCCCCCGAGGTGCGGGAGCGGTTCGCCGCCGGAGTCGTCTACCGCCAGTACCTGCACGGCGGGGCGGGGCTCGGCAAGTCCTGGCAGGACACCTTCGAGACGGACGACAGGGCGGCCGTCGAGGAGTTCCTCACCGAGTCGGGCGCCGACTTCGCGTGGACGGCCGACGGCGGCCTGCGGGTCGGCCAGCACCGCCCCGGCGTCCGCAAGAACCCGCGCACCGGCCGCGACACCTGGTTCAACCAGGCCGACCAGTGGCACCCCTCCAACCTTCCCGACGACGAGGGGGAGTTGCTCCTGTCCCTGACCGACTCGGTCGACGACCTGCCGCACTGGGTGACGTACGCCGACGGCACCCCCCTCTCCGACGAGGATCTCGCCGAGGTCCGGGCGGCGCAGCGCGAGCACAAGCTGATCGAGCCCTGGCAGCGGGGCGACGTGATGATCGTCCACAACTTCTCCGTCCTGCACGGGCGGGAGGCGTTCACCGGCACGCGCAAGGTCGTCGTCTCGATGACCTGAGCGGTGCGCACCGAACGGTTCGCAGGGGCCCGGCGGAGAGCGCCGGGTCCCTCCGACACGGCAGACAACCAGGGGGATCGTACGGATGACAGTGCTCGACGACATCGTGGCGGGGGCGCGCGAGGACCTCGCGGAGCGCCGGCGCGCCGTGCCGGAACGAGAGGTGAGGCAGCGGGCGGCGGCGCGCGGCCCGGGTGCGGACTGCGTGTCCGTGCTGAGGGCCGTGGACGGGCGCCCCCGGATCATCGCCGAGGTGAAGCGCGCGAGTCCCTCCCGCGGTCCGCTGGCCACGATCGCCGACCCCGCCGGGCTCGCGGCGGCGTACGAGAAGGGCGGCGCGGCCGCGATCAGCGTGCTGACCGAGCGCCGCAGGTTCGACGGCAGCCTCGCCGACCTGGACGCGGTGCGGGCCACGGTCGCCCTGCCGGTGCTGCGCAAGGACTTCGTCGTGGACCCGTACCAGGTCTGGGAGGCGCGGGCGCACGGCGCGGACCTGGTGCTGCTGATCGTGGCGGCGCTCGAACAGCCGCTGCTGGCCGATCTGTCGGCACTCGCCACGGAGATCGGCCTGACACCGCTGGTGGAGACCCACGACGAGGCGGAGGCCGAGCGCGCGCTCGAGGCCGGGGCGCGGGTGATCGGCGTCAACGCGCGTGATCTGCGCACGCTGAGCGTGGACCGGTCGACGTTCGCGCGGGTCGTTCCGCACCTGCCCGCCGACGTCGTGCGGGTCGCCGAGTCGGGGGTGCGAGCGTCTGCCGACGTGGCGGAGTACGGGGCGCTGGGGGCGGATGATGGATCTCCGCGGCGTCGCGACGCCCGGCACGCACGCTCACCGCACGGCGCGAAGGGCCAGGTGGCTCCGCCACATGACCCTCCACGCCGCACGGCGGTCGCACGCGCCGAACGCCGCTCCTTCTCCGACGGAGATCCATCAGAAGGGCCCTGAGCGTCTGCCGGGCTGGTGTCGGGGGCCGGGTGCGGGCGAGTCGTACCCGCACCCGGCCCCCGACAGCAACCCGCAGACGCTCAGGCCGCCGCCATCCGCGCCGCACGCCCCGCCGAAACGGCCACCCACCGCTCCAGCACCCCAGCCGCTGCCCCCGAGTCCACGGAACGCCCCGCACGGTCCAGAGCGGAGGACAGGCGTTCGACCACCGGCGCGGTACCGCCGTCGAACGCCGCCAGGCCGGCCGCCGCGGACAGCAGCACCGCATCCCTGACCGGCCCCCGGGCCCCGGCCAGGACATCCCGGGCCACCCGGGCGTTGTACACCCGGTCCCCGCCGCGCAGCGACCCCGCGGCGGCCCGCGGGACACCGATGTCCCGCGGATCGAACGACTCCCGGCGCACCTCGCCGCCGGTGACCGACCACACGGTGGAGGTAGTGGTGACCGTCAGCTCGTCCATCCCGTCGTCGCCGCGGAACACCAGTGCGTCCGTGCCCCGCCGCGCGAGAACCTCGGCGACGCGCTGGGCCAGTGCCGGGTCGGCGACCCCGATCGCCTGGGCCGCCGGCCGCGCCGGATTGGTCAGCGGACCGAGGGCGTTGAACACCGTACGGATGCCGAGCTCGCGGCGCGGCCCGGCGGCATGCCGCATCGCCGGGTGGAACAGCGGGGCGAAGCAGAAGGTGATGCCGGTCTGCTCGGCGACCGCTCCCACCTCGTCGGCCGGCAGGTCGAGCGACACCCCCAGCTCCTCCAGCACATCGGCCGATCCGCAGGCCGAGGACGCGGAGCGGTTGCCGTGCTTGACGACCCGGACCCCGGCCCCGGCCGCCACGAGCGCCGACATCGTGGAGATGTTCACGCTGTGCGAGCCGTCGCCGCCGGTCCCCACGATGTCGAGGCAGCGGCCCGGCACCGTCAGCGGCACCGCGTGCCGGAGCATGCCGCGCGCCAGGCCCTCGACCTCCGCGGCCGTCTCGCCCTTCGCGCGCAGGCCCATCATCAGGGCGGCGAGCCGCGCCGGACCCGCCGCACCGGACATGGCCTCGTCCATCGCCCATTCGGTCTGGGCCGTGGACAGGTCATTGCGGTCCAGCAGGGCGTTGAGTAATTGGGGCCAGGTTTCCACGGCGATCTCCTCGTACACGAATGGGTTCACTTTTCAGCCTGGTCTCAGTCTGGGAAATGCAACGGGTCCTTTCCAGACCACCGCCGCATTATTCGTGCGGTCCAATTCGGCGAAAGGGATGCGAGCAGCATGCATGGGGCGATGAACGTCGTCCGGGACTCCCACGTCCCGCTGACGTCACAGATCCAGCGATTCATCAAGAGCGAGGTCGCTGCCGGAGTGCTGCACCCGGGCAGCCGGCTGCCCTCCAGCCGCAGCCTCGCCGACGACCTCGGCGTCTCGCGCAGTGTGGTCGTCGAGGCGTACGGACAACTCGTCGCCGAGGGCTACCTGGAGGCGGTGCAGGGCGCGGGCACCCGCGTCGTACGGCATCTGCGGCCCGAGCCGGTCGTACCGACCCTGCTGGAGGACGGCCGGGTGCCGGACGTGCGCTGGGACCTGCGCCCCAACGCCCCCGTGTTCCCCCACTTCCCGCGCCGCGACTGGCTCACCTGCTACCAGCGGGCCCTGCAGTCCGCGGGCCCGGCCGACCACGACTACCCGCCGCCCGCCGGGGTGCCGGCCCTGCGCACCGAACTCGCCCACTACCTGGGCCGGGTGTGCGGTGTGCCCAGCACACCGGACCGGATCATGGTCGTCGCGGGCTTCGCCCAGACCCTCGGTCTGCTCGGCGCGGCGCTGCCCGAACTGGGCGTGGACGCCCTGGGAATGGAGAACCCGGGGCATCCGCGCCAGCGCCAGTTCGTGCGCGAGTGCGGACTGCGGCCGGTGCCGCTGCCGGTCGACGCGGAGGGTGTCGACGTGGCGGCGTTGCGGATGTCGGGGGTGCGTGCCGTGCTCGTCACGCCCGCCCACCAGTACCCGACCGGCGTCACGCTGTCCGCGCGGCGGCGGGCCGAACTCGTCGCGTGGGCACAGGAGACCGGGGGCTGGATCGTGGAGGACGACTACGACGGCGGCCTCTGGTACGAGCGCGGCACGCCCCGGCCGCTCGCCCTGCGGCGGCTCGCCCCGGATCACGTCGTCTACGCGGGCACCGCCAGCAAGACGCTCGCCCCGGGCCTGCGCCTGGGCTGGCTCGCGGCACCGCGGGCCGTCCTCGCCCCGCTGCTGCGTGCCCGCGCCCGGCACGACCTGGGTACCGACAGCCTGGCTCAGCTGGCGTTCGCGCAGTTCCTGCGCAGCGGCCTGTACGACCGTCATCTGCGCCGCCTCAACTCCCTGTGCCGGGACCGCCGGCAGGTCCTGGAGACGTCGGTGCGACGGCATCTGCCCGGTGCCACGGTCCTGGGACCGGCGGCCGGACTGCACGCCTGCATACAGCTGCCCCCGCACACCGACGAGGCGGCGCTGGTGGCGGGGGCGCTGAGCCGCTCCGTACTGGTGCGGGGCGCGGCGGCGTTCCACGCGCGGCCGGGGGAGGGGGCGCCCGCGCTGGTGGTGGGGCATGCCCAGCTTCCGCGTACCGGGATCGGGGATGCCGTCGCGGAGCTGGGCGCGGTCCTCAACTGACGGGGGAGGTGCGGAGCTCCAGGAAGTTGCGCATCATGGTCAGCCCGCCCGTCGTCATCACGGACTCCGGGTGGAACTGCACCCCTTCGACGGGCAGTGTCCGGTGCCGCAGCCCCATCACATAGCCGTGGTCGGCGGCCACCGCCGTCGTGATGAGCTCCTCCGGCAGCGGCTCGGCGACCAGCAGCGAGTGGTACCGGGTCGCCTCCAGTGTGTGGCCCAGCCCTTGGAACAGCCCCGCGCCGTCGTGCCGCACGGTGCTGGTCCGCCCGTGCATCACCTGCTCGGCCACCTCGATCCGACCGCCGTACGCGAGCCCGATGGCCTGGTGCCCCAGACACACGCCGAGCAGCGGCACCCGCCCCGCGAACTCGTGCACCAGCTCCACGTGCCCCGAGTCGGCCGGATGCCCGGGACCCGGCCCGAGCACCACGGCGTCCGGCTCGAGCCCCGCCAGGGCAGCGGGTGTCCGGGTCAGGGAGCGGACGACCAGTGTGTCGGCGCCCAGGGTGCGCAGGTACTGGTCGATGATGTGGACAAAGCTGTCGTACGCGTCGATCAGCAGAACCTTCACGGCTGCAGCTCCTTTCCGGTCAGCGCCCAGTACGCCGCGCCCATCTTCGCCAGGGTCTCCCGCCACTCCGCCTGCGGATCCGACTCGGCGACCATGCCGGCCGAGCTCTGCGTGGAGTAGACGGCGCCGTCGTGCTCGATCGTGCGGATGCACAGGGCGAGCTCGCACCAGCCCCGTACGTCGATCAGGCCCACCGCGCCCGCGTAGCTGCCGCGGCGCTCTCCCTCCAGGCCGTCGATGATCTCCATGGCGCGCACCTTGGGTGCCCCGGTCATGGTTCCGGCGGGGAACGTCGCGCGTACCACCTGCCACACGTCCACGTCCGGCTCCAGGCGGCCGGAGACCGTCGACACCAGGTGGAAGACGTGCGAGAAGGTCTCCACCTCCATGAGCCGGTCCACCGGCTGGGTGCTGGGCCTGCTGATCCGGCCGATGTCGTTCCGGCACAGGTCGACGAGCATGATGTGCTCGGCCTGTTCCTTGCTGGACTCCCGCATCTCCTTGACGCGACGCCGGTTGACCTCGTCGTCGGGGCCGCGCCGCGCGGTGCCCGCGATGGGGCGCATCACGATCTCGTCCCCGTCCAGGTCGTCGGGTTCGATCCGGAAGAACAGTTCCGGGCTCGCACCGATGAGCGTGCCGCCCGCTCGCGGCATCAGATACATGTACGGCGACGGGTTCCGCGCGCGCAGTCGCCGGTAGACGTCGAGCGGCTCCAGGTCCGTGGTGACGTCGATACGGTGCCCGATCTGGATCTGGTACAGGTCGCCGACCGCGATGTGCCGCAGGCAGCGGTCCGCCCAGTCCAGGAACGTGTCACGGTCGACACTGTCGCGCACCGAGCGGGGCACGGGCGCCTCCGGTGCCGCCACGGCAGTGGTCCGTGCCGCCTCGGCGGCGGCCGCGGCGACGTCGGCCGCAGGTCGGGCCTCCGAGAACGCCGCGCTGTGTGCCCGCAGATGACGTGGTGCACCGTCCGCGGCGTCGTACCGGACGGTGTCCCGGAAGAGCGAGAGCGTGATGTCGGGGCCGTGCGGCTCCTTGGTCCGCCGGGGCAGCGTCTCCATGTGCCAGGCGGACTCGTACGCGAACGACGAGAGGAATCCGAACGCGTGACCCTGCTCGGGCAGTTCACCATGCACCGCGAAGACGCGCCGGGCCCGGCCGAGAGCCGCCCACAGCATGTCCTGGCCGGTGAAGCGCAGCCGGTGCGGGTTGCCGGGCTCGGGGCCCGGCGCGTCCTCGGTGAGCCCCGCCGATCCGGCGGCCCGGGCGAGGGCCGCCGCCACGGCCGGCACGCCGTCGATGTCGAGATACCGGTCGTACACCCGGATCTCGGCGAGCCGTCCGACGCCGACGACGGCCGAGCGCCGGTCCTCGCCGCCGTCCGGCAGATTCTCCAGGAGGAACACGTCCGCCGAGGGGCGGCCGCCGGTCAACAGGGCATAGAGAGCGAGCGGTTCGTGCCGGGGCAGACGGGCAGCGGCCATCCGCACCTCAATGGTTCCCGTTTCGTTCAAGATGAACTCCCCACCGAATCGGGTGTCACGGTCAGGAAGAGTCAATCAACCGCCCTGTGAACGCGGCCAGACCAATTCCGTGGAGCCGATGCAGTCCATTCTCGAATTGCTTGACCGGGTGCCGGCAGTGGATATGTAGTGGGGCGCATATTCGACACCCACAGGGAAGGCACTGCCATGGAAGTCCTCCTGGACGGGAAGACCGCAGAATTCGCTGAACTCCGGCGCACGTTCCCGGCCGTTCAACAACCCGACTGGCCCGACCCCACCGCGCTGCGCGACGTCACCGACCGGCTCGCCACGGAAGCACCGCTTGTGACCGCCGGCGAGTGCGCCGACCTGCGGGGGCGCATGGCGGCCGTGGCCCGCGGCCAGGCGATCCTGTTGCAGGGAGGCGACTGCGCCGAGACCTTCGCGCAGGTGACCGCCGACTCCGTGCGCCGCAAGCTGAAGACGCTGCTGCAGATGGCCGTGGTCCTGACGCACGCCACCGCCCTGCCGGTCGTCAAGGTCGGCAGGATGGCCGGCCAGTACGCCAAACCGCGCTCCAGTCCGGTCGAGCGGCAGGGCGATGTGACCCTGCCGTCGTACCGCGGGGACGCGGTCAACGGCCTGGAGTTCACCGCCGGGGCCCGCAGACCCGACCCGGCCCGCCTGCGCACCATGTACGAGGCGTCGGCAAGCACACTCGACCTGGTCCGTTCCCTCACCACGGGCGGCTTCGCCGGACTGAGCCAGGTGCACGCCTGGAACCGGGGGTTCGTCGCCCGGTCACGCGCCGGGGAGCGGTACGAGTCGCTCGCCGACGAGATAGGCCGCAGCCTGGCCTTCATGCACGCATGCGGCATCGACACCCGGGAGCTCGGCACCGCCGAGTTCTACGTCAGCCACGAAGGGCTGCTCCTGGACTACGAGGCCGCGCTCACCCGCACCGATCCGGAGACCGGCCGGCTCTACGCGGGCAGCGGCCACCTGCTGTGGATCGGTGAGCGCACCCGCCAACTCGACGGCGCCCACGTCGAGTTCTTCTCCCGCGTCAGCAATCCGATCGCCGTCAAGCTCGGCCCGTCCGCCGCCGCCGACGATGTGCTGAAGCTGATCGACCGCCTCGACCCGCAGCGCGAGCCCGGCCGCCTCACCTTCGTGGTGCGGGCGGGAGCGGAGCGCGTACGCGACGTGCTGCCGGTCCTCGTCGAGAAGGTCGGCGCCGAGGGAGCCCAGGTCTGCTGGGTCAGCGACCCGATGCACGGCAACACGACAACGGCGCCCAGCGGCCACAAGACCCGCCGCTTCGAGACGGTGCTCGACGAGGTACGCGGCTTCGTGGAGGTCCACCGCGCCCTGGGCACCCACCCGGGCGGCATCCACGTCGAGTTGACCGGCGACGACGTCACGGAGTGCGTCGGCGGCGGCAACGCGCTCCTCGCGGAGGACCTGCCGGTCCGGTACGAGACGGCCTGCGACCCGCGGCTGAACCACACGCAGTCGTTGGACCTCGCGTTCCTGCTGGCGGAGATGTACCGCGACCAGTGACCGGGCCGGTCCGGACTACTCGCCGCATCGCGTCCCGGCCACTGTTTCGTACGGTGGGTCCTGCTCCAGATAGAAGTGCCCTCCCGGCAGGGTCCGCAACCGGAACCGGCCCCGGGTGACCTCCCGCCAGGCCGCCGTCTGATCGGTGGTCACCCGGGGATCGTCGGTGCCGACCAGCGCCGTGACCGGGCAGGCGAGCGGCTCGGCCGGCCCACGCCCGTACGCGGCGAGCATCCGGAAGTCGGCGCCGATGTACGGCAGGACCAGGTCCAGGAACGCCCGGCTGCCCAGCAGTTCGGGGTCGGTGCCGCCCAGTTCGATCAGGGTTCTGACGACCGCGGCCTCGTCCCAGGCGGTCACCGCCGCGGCGTCCGGAACGTGCAGCTGCGGGGCGCGGGCGCCGGAGGCGAACAGATGGTGCACGGTGCGGCCCGCCGCCTCGAGGGTTCTCGCCACCTCGTAGGCCACGGTCGCGCCCATGCTGTGGCCGAACAGGGCGAGCGGGCGGGGGTCGTCCTCGGTCAGCAGCTCCGCCGCGATCCGCTGTGCCATCGGGGCGAGTTCGGTGGCGCACGGCTCACCGAAACGCTCGGCGCGCCCCGGATAGCACACCGCATGCACCTCGAGCTCGTGCAGAGCCTTGCTCCAGCCACGGAAGAAGTAGGGAGAGCCGCCGGCGTGCGGGAAGCACACCAGGCGCCGCTCGGCGAAGGGTCTCGGTTCCACGACCTGCGTCCACAGCATCCTGCCCCCAGGGGTCGTCAGTCGCTCCGGCACCCACAGGTGCCCGGGCGATGGTCTCGACCCGCGCTGACATCCCGCTGACAAGGCGGTCCCCGCCCCGGTGTCAGCCCCGTGTCAGGCCGGCGCGTCAGCATGGACCGCACAGGAGTGTTCGCCCGAAGAGGCTCCTCTCCGCGCAAAAGCCTCGCCTTCACCCCGGGAACCCCGAACCCGCCCACGATCCCAGGAGCACCATGCCTCCGGCCACCTCGACGTACCCCTCGATCACCGAGGCCACGATGATGCCGCGCCTCATCCGGATCGACTCCAACCTCTACGGTGCCGTCTTCACGCTGATGAAGCTGCTTCCCGCCCACTACATCCTGCAACGCGCGCAGGAGAAGGGTGAGCTGGGGCCGGACACGGTCATCGTCGAGACCACCTCCGGCACCTTCGGACTCGCCCTGGCCATGCAGGCCGCCCTGATGCGCCGGAAGCTGATCCTGGTCAGCGACCCGGCCATCGACGGCAACCTGTACCGCAGGCTCACCGACCTCGGCGCCCGCGTCGAGATCTGCCAGGAGCCAGCGCCGGTCGGCGGCTACCAGACGGCCCGGCTCAACCGCCTCGCCGAGATCCGGGCCGAACTGCCCGACACCTTCTGCCCCGAGCAGTACAGCAACCCTGACAACCCGCGCTCGTACACCACGGTCGCCGACCAGTTGCAGCGCACTCTCGGCACGGTCGACTGCCTGGCCGGCCCGGTCGGTTCGGGCGGATCCATGTGCGGTACCACCCGCGCCCTGCGCGCCCGTACCCCGGACACCGTCGCGCTCGGCGTCGACACCCACCACAGCGTTCTGTTCGGCCAGCCGGACGGCCCGCGGGAGCTGCGCGGACTCGGCAACAGCCTGTGGCCGGCCAACCTCGACCACGGCGTCTTCGACGAGGTGCACTGGCTGTCCGCCGCGGAGGCATACGCCAGCACCCGCGAACTGCACGCCCGGCACGCCCTGTTCCAGGGCCCCACCAGCGGCGCCGCCTACCAGGTCGCCCGCTGGTGGGCCGCGCGCAACCCCGACCGGACCTGTGTCGTGATGCTCCCCGACGAGGGGTACCGCTACCAGGCCACGGTCTACGACGACGCCTGGCTCGCCGCGGGCGGCCACACGGCGGTGGACCGTCCGGCCGAGCCTCGCCGGGTCACCGAGCCCGGGACGGCGGGGGACCGCTGGTCCCGGTTCGTCTGGCGACGGCGTCCCTACGACGCGGTGCCCGGCGTCGTCCCACGCGCCCCCCGCGCCGAAGGGGTCCTGTCATGAGCCCCCGGAGCAAGGACACCGGCCGCCTCAGCGGCACTCTCGCCCCCCGTACGCGCCGCATCGTCTACGGCGAGCAGAGCCCCGATGAGATCCGCCGCGAGCTCGGACCCATCACCACCGTCGACCTCGCGCACGTGGTGATGCTCGCCGAGAGCGGACTGCTGCCGGGCGAGGCCGCGGCCCGGCTCATCGAGGCCGTACGGCGACTGCGTGTGAGCGGCTTCCGCGAACTGGAGGGCCTGGACGCCCCGCGCGGCGCCTACCTCATGTACGAGGGCCACCTCTCCGCCGAACTGGGGGCCGACGTCGGCGGCAAGCTGCACACCGCCCGCTCCCGCAACGACCTCAAGGCGACTGTCACGGCGATGCGACTGCGCGACGAGCTGTCCGACCTCCACGGGCAGCTGATGCGCCAGCAAGGTGTCCTCCTGTCCCGCAGCCGCGCGCACGCCGACGTCGTCATGCCCATCTACACCCACTTCCAGCCCGCGATGCCGGTGACCTACGGCTACTACCTGGCGGGCATCGCCGCCGCCCTGGACCGGGACCTCGCGGCACTGCGGCACACGGTCGACGAACTGGACCGCTGTCCCCTCGGGGCGGGCGCCGTCGCCGGTACCGACCTCCAGGTCAACCCGGAGCGCACAGCCGTCCTGCTGGGCTTCACCGCACCGCCGCTGCACGCCACCGACGCGGTCGCCTCCCGCGACACCATGCTGCGCGGGCTGGCCGTGGTCGCGTCGGCCGCGGTCACCCTCAGCCGGCTCGCCACCGATCTCCAGCTGTGGAGCACGCAGGAGTTCGGCTTCGTCGACTTTCCCGAACGGCTCGTCGGGGGCAGTTCCGCGATGCCGCAGAAACGCAACGCGTTCCTGCTCGAACACGTCAAGGCGAAGGCGGCGATCGCCATCGGCGCCTGGACGGCGGCGGCCTCGGCGATGAAGTCGACCCCGTTCACCAACTCCATCGAGGTCGGCACGGAAGCCGTCTCGGTGGCCTGGCCCGCCCTGGCCGCCGTACGGGACGCGATCCTGCTCGGCCAGGTGCTGGTGTCAGGGGCCCGCCCGGTCGCCGAGCGGATGGAGGCCCGCGCCGATGAGGGCTTCGTGACAGCCACCGTGGTCGCCAACCGGATGGTCGCGCAGGGCGTCCCGTTCCGCACGGCGCACCACGCCGTCGGTGCTGCCGTACGCCGGGCGGTCGAGTCCGGCAGCACCGAACTCTTCACGGCGGACCTGCGGCACGAGGGCCTGGAAACGGCGCTCCCCGAACTGCACGAGGTGGTCGCGGCCCTGAACCGCGGCGGCGGACCGGGGGAGTGCGGCAAGGCGGTGGACGCCCTGCGGGGCCGTCTGCATGAGCACGCGCGGTGGGCCGCCGCCCACCGCGCCCGCCTGCGGGAGGCACGCCTGCGCCTGGACGCCGAGGCACAGTCGGTCGTGGCGCGGTACACGCCGGGAGGCTCCCGGTGAGCGGCGGCTGGTTGGCCTTCGTGGAGAGCAACACAACGGGTACGGGGCGGGAGTTCTGCGCCGCCGCACGCGCGCGGGGCCTGCGGCCGGTGCTGCTCGCCCGCGACCCGGGACGGTATCCGTACGCCGTCGAGGACGCCGTCGACACCCGGACCCTGGACACCACCGACCCGGACGCGGTGCTGCGTACCCTGACCGGCCTCTTTGCGGCGGGCGGCCTCGCGGGCGTCACCTCCAGCTCCGAGTACTACGTCGCGGCGGCGGCCCGCGCCGCCGCGGTGCTCGGTCTGCCGGGTCCCGACGGTGACGCGGTGGCGGCCTGCCGCGCCAAGGACGTGCAGCGGGAGCGGCATCGCGCGGCCGGGGTGCCGGTGCCGGGGTTCGAGGCCGTCGCGGACGCCGCGGCGTCCGTCGCCGCGGCCGAGTCCATCGGATACCCCGTCGTGCTCAAGCCGGTCAGCGGCTCGGGATCGGTCGGCGTACGTCTGTGCCGCGACGCGGACGAAACCCGTCACTGGGCCCACCGGCTCCTGGGCGACGGCAACACCCGCATCCTGGTGGAGGAGGCGGTGGCCGGCCCGGAATTCTCGGTCGAGACGTTCGACGGCCGGGTCGTCACGGTGGTCGCCAAACACGTGGGCCCGGTCCCGTACTTCGTGGAGACGGGCCATGACGTCCCGGCCGCCACGCCCGGGCCCACGACCCGGGCCCTGGGCGAGACGGCCGTACGCGCCCTGTCCGCGCTGGGCCTCGGCTGGGGCGCCGCCCACACCGAACTGCGCTGGTCCGCCGGCGGCCCGGTCGTCATCGAGGTCAACCCCCGCCTGGCGGGCGGCATGATCCCGGTCGCGGTGCGAGCCGCCCTGGGCGTGGACCTGGTGGATGCCGTGGTGGCCCGTGCCGCGGGCCTCCCGGCGGCGGCGCCGGCCCCCGGCGCGGGCCACGCCGCGGTGCGCTTCGTCCGGGCGACCCGCGAGGGCCGGGTGACGGCGGTACGCGGGCTGTCCGCGGCCGCCGCGGCCCCCGGTGTCCTGGCCGCGCGGGCGACCACCGCACCCGGCCGCGACATCCGCATCACCCACTCGTTCCAGGACCGCCTGGCCTGCGTGGTGGCCGTGGCGCCCGATCCGCTGAAGGCGGCCCGCCGCGCCCTGGCGGCCGCGGACCTCATCGAGGTGGACCTGGATCCCGTACCTGCCCCGCACCCATCACGAGAGAGGGCGGCGACCAGATGACCGCGACGAGCCTTTCCGGCCGGCCACACCAGGACCACCCCCGGCACCCGGGTCCCGAGGTCGGACCCCCGCCCGAGACCTCCACCGCCGGGTGCACCGCCACAGTCCCCCGTTGGCGCGCCCCGCACGCGGGCGGTCCCGGCGCCGGCACATACCGGACCACACTCCCCTCAGCCCTGGCCGCCGACCTGGAGCGCACCGCACGCGCCCTCGGCACCGACCTGCCCGGCCTCCTGCTCACCGCGCACGCCCGCGTCCTGGCCACGCTCACCTCCGAACGCGGCGTCCTGTCCGGTCACGTGCCGCCGCGGGGGAGTTCACCGCGCACGCTGCGCCTGACCATCGACCCGTCCACCTGGGCCGAGTTGGCCGGAGCCGTCTCCCTCGCGCCGGAGACGACGCCCGGTGCGACCGACGCCGTGCTCGACCTGTCCGGCCTCACGACCGGTGTCCCCGGCCACGGTCCGGGCGCCGTGGTGCGGTTCGCGTGGGCGCGGGGCCCGGACGGGCTCACGCTGCACGTGACGTACGACCTCGGAGCCTTCGACGGCGACCACGCCGCTCGCCTCGCCGGATACCAACTGACCGCCCTGCGCCTGCTCGCCGAGGACCCGTCGGCCCGTCACGACCGCCGGAGCCTGCTGTCCCCCGAGGAGACCGCGACCCAGCTCTACCAACTCGCCGGTCCGCGTGACGACCCGCCCGACCTCACCTTCGTGGACCTGTTCCGGCAACGGGTACGGGAACGCCCCGGCGCCCCCGCCGCCGCCCACGGCGACCGGACCTGGACCTATCGGGAGCTCGACGAACGCTCCGACCGCGTCGCGCGTGCCCTGACCGCGGCGGGAGCCGGCGCGGAAGACGTGGTCGCGGTGGTCATGGACCGCACCCTCGACTGGATCGCGAGCGCCATCGGCGTCCTCAAGGCGGGCGCCGTGTACCTCCCGATGCCGCACGACCTGCCCGTGGAACGCGTGGCCGTCCAACTCGACGAAGCCGTCTGCGTGCTGGCCCTCACCGACCACCACTGCGAGAGTCTGGTCCGCAAAGCGGCCGCCGAACTCGACGGCGGTCTCCCCGTCCTGACGTCGGACCACATCCGTGACGTCTCCTCGGAACACCCCCTCCCGGGACCGCCCGCTCCCGCCCAGGCCGCCTACATCTACTTCACGTCGGGCTCCACCGGCACACCCAAGGGCGCCCTGTGCGAGCATGCGGGCCTGGTCAACCACCTCCACGCGAAGATCGACGACATGGGCCTCGCGGGGGGCCGAGGGCAGGTGGTGGCGCAGACCGCGTCCGCGGGGTTCGACATCTCCCTGTGGCAGTTCGCCGCGCCGCTGCTGGCCGGCGGGATCACCCGCATCATCGACACCGACGTGATGCTCGACGTCTCCGGCTTCCTCGACGAACTCGTCGACCGCCACGTGACCGTCGCGCAGACCGTACCCGCCTATCTCGACGTCCTGCTGCGCCACCTGGAGCGGCACCCGCGCGACCTCGGCGCCCTGCACACCCTCTCCGTCACCGGCGAGGTCCTCGATCTGGAACCGGTCCGCCGCTGGTTCGCCGCCCACCCCGGCATCCGCCTCGTCAACGCCTACGGCGCCACCGAGGTGTGTGACGACACCATGCACGAGATCCTGGACGGCGTTCCCGAGCGCGGTTTCGTGCCGCTGGGGCGGCCCCTGCGGAACGTCACCACGTACGTGCTCGACCACAATCTGGAGCTCGTCCCCCTCGGCACGACCGGCGAGATCGCCTTCTCCGGCGTCTGCGTGGGCCGCGGCTACATCAACGACGAGGAACGAACCCGGCAGGCCTTCGTCCCCGACCCGTTCCGCGCCCACACCCGCATGTACCGCAGCGGCGACTTCGGCCGCTGGCTGCCCGACGGCCGTCTGGAGTTCCTGGGCCGCCACGACGAACAGGTGAAGATCCGCGGCTACCGGATAGAACTCGGCGAGATCGAGCACAGACTGGCGGCCATGCCGGGTGTGCGGGACGTGGCGGTCGTCATCGACGGCGACCTCGGTGCCACCCGCACCCTCGTCGCCTTCTTCACCACGGACGAGACGGACACCGCCGCCCCCGACACCGCCGCACGGGCACGCGACTTCCTTGCGACCCGGCTGCCCGACTACATGGTGCCCACCTACTGCCACCGGCTCGAACACCTCCCGCTGACCGCCAACGGCAAGGTCGACAAGGCGGCGCTGGCCGGACTCGCCGGCACCCTCGGCCACGGCGGCGTCACCCGCACCGCCCCGGCCACACCCGACGAGCGGCGCCTCGCCGTGGCCTGGGCGGAAGTGCTCGGCGTCCCCCTGGAACGCATCGGCAAGGACGACAGTTTCTTCTCGCTCGGCGGCACCTCCCTGGCCGCCGCCCGGCTCATCGCCCACCTCGGCCGCCGACTGACCGTCGCCGACCTGGTCGCCCACCCGGTCCTCGCCGACCTGGCCCGCGTCCTGACCCGCCGCCGCGACGGCGAGCCCCGCCGACCGCACCGCCACCGGCTGCTGCATCCACTGCTTCCGGTGCGCAGCCCGCACCACACCCTGGTCTGCTTCCCGTACGCCGCCGGGAACGCTGTCAACTACCGGGCGCTCGCACAGGAGCTGGAGCGCGACGGCGTCGCCGTGTACGGGGCCGAACCGCCCGGCCACGACTTCGCCGCCCCCGACGAACCCCTGCTGGACGTGCCCGAGCTGGCCCGCCGCGCCAGGGACGAGATCCTCGCCCACCTCACCACGCCCGTCCTGCTGTGGGGCCACTGTGCCGGCGCCGCGGCCGCCCTGGAGACCGCCCGACTCCTGGAGGCGGCGGGCCGACCCGTCGAACGGGTCTTTCTCGGCGCCCAACTGCTCCCGGACGCCGAGGCGTTGCGGGCCGAACTGACCGAGCTCGCGGTCGTGGACCGGCGCACCCTGCTCGGCCGGCTGCGCGGCGGCCACGCCTACGTGGAGCTGGACGCGTACCAGCCGGAACGGGCCGAGGTCGCCGATCGCGCCTACCGGCACGACGTCGACACCTCCCACCGGCACCTCATCCGGCTACAGGAACAGCCGCACCCGCACCGCCTGGCCGCCCCGGTGGACGTCGTCGTCGCCCGTGACGACCCGCAGACCACGGACGCGGCCCGTGCCGTCGGCGCCTGGCGGACCCTCGCCGAGCGCGTCACGCTCCACGAACTGGACGACGGCGGCCACTACTTCATCGGTACCAGGCCGGCCCTCAGCGCGGCCCGGATACGGGAGACGACCACCCGGACACACGCCCAGAACAGACACGTACAGGACAGGAGTCGCACGTGACCACGATCGACTACCGCCGGCTGGCGGCCACCGGGGTCAGCACGGCCTTCGGCACCTTCGGTGAACTGCTCCAGGGCGTGCTGCCCGAGGAGGACGGAGACTTCCTGGTCACCCTGCCGGTGGCCCGCTGGTCCACGGCCCGCTTCGTACTCGCCCCGGACCAGGCGGAGGTGGTCGTCGAACCGGCCCACAAGAAGAAGGCGCTGCGGCTGGCCGGGATGATCCTGGAGGACGCCGGAAGACCCGGCGGCGGGGCGCTGGTCATCGACAGCACCCTGCCCGAGGGCAAGGGCCTCGCCAGTTCGTCCGCCGACCTGGTGGCCACGGCACGGGCCGTCGCCAACGCCCTCGGCGAACCCATGCCGCCGGGCCGTATCGAGTCGTACCTGGCGCGCATCGAACCCACCGACGGCGTCCTGTACCCGGCGATCGTCGCCTTCCACCACCGCAGCGTGCGGCTGCGCGCGAAACTCGGTTCACTGCCCCCGATGACGGTCGTCGGCATCGATGAGGGAGGAGCGGTCGACACGGTCGCCTTCAACGCCCTGCCGAAACCGTTCACCATGGCCGACCGGCGGACGTACGCCCGTCTCCTGGACCGCATCACGCGCGCCGTGGCCCGCAGGGACCTGGCCGAGGTCGGCCGGGTGGCCACCGAAAGCGCCCGGATGAACCAGCTGCTGCGGCACAAGAGGTCGTTGGAGCCGATGATCCGCGTCTGTGAGGAGGTCGGCGGTCTCGGCGTCGTCATCGGCCACAGCGGCACCTCGCTCGGGATCCTCCTGGACACCGCGGCGCCCGACAGCGGGAGCCGGCTGGCCGCCGCGGCGCAGCGGTGCCAGGAACTGGAGGGCAACGTGACGGTTTTCCACACCCTCAGCTTCCACTGAGCCGGACGGGGGTCCACCAGTCGGTGGACCTCAAGTTCAACCGGTAGCTGCTGTCGCCACCGCACCCCCGACGAAGAGCATGGTTGACATGAAGAATCTTCCCGTACGCATGGCTCGTTGGAGCGCCGTCCACCCCTGGCGGGGCATCGTCGGCTGGTTCGTGTTCGTCGTCCTGTGCCTCGGTGTCGGCATCACCGTCGGCACCAACCCGGCGACCACCGAGGACTTCCGCATCGGTGAGGCGGGACGCGGCGAGGCGATCGCCGCGGAGGGCGGCTTACAGCAGCGCCCCGTCGAACACGTCCTGATCACCGCGAAGCCCGGCACCGGAAAGCTCGACATCGCCGCGGCCGACTCGGTCGCCGCCGACGTCGCCGCCAGGATGGCCAAGCTGCCCGAGGTGCTCTCCGTCGCCGACCCGGTCCGCAGCGAGGACGACAAGGCGGTGCGGGTCACCGTCACCATGAAGGGCCCGGAGCTGGAGGGCAAGAAGCACGTCGACCCGCTGATCGAGCAGACCGCGGCCGTACAGAAGGCCAACCCCGGGCTGCGCGTCGAGGAGACCGGATCGCCGTCCATCAGCAAGGGCGTCGACAAGCTGCGCGGCGACGACCTCTCGCGCACCGAGGTGATCGCCCTGCCGGTCACCCTCATCACGCTGCTGCTGGTCTTCAGCTCCGTGGCGATGGCCCTCGTACCGCTGCTGCTCGCCCTGTCCTCGATCGTCGCGGCCGTCGGCCTGTCGATGGTGGCCTCGCACATCTTCCCCGACGCGGGCGTCGGCACCAACGTCATCCTGCTGATCGGCCTCGCCGTCGGCGTCGACTACACGCTCTTCTACCTCAAGCGCGAACGTGAGGAGCGGGCGCGCGCCGGCGGCAAGCTGAGCCCGCAAGCCGTCGTCGAACTCGCCGCCGCCACCTCCGGACGGGCCGTCGTCCTCTCCGGTCTCGCCGTCGCCGTCTCGAGCGCCACCCTCTACCTCGCCGACGACGTCATCTTCTCGTCCATCGCCACCGGCGCGATCCTCGTCACCCTCGTCGCCGTCGTCAGCTCCCTGACCGTGCTGCCCGCCCTCCTCGCCAGCATGGGCATGCGGGCCGAACGCCGGGCCGAGCGCCGGGCGGCCAAGGGGCTCGCACCGAAGAAGCAGAAGACGCACAAGACCGGCCCCGGCCGTCTGACCGCCGCCGTGCTGCGCCCCGTCGCCAAGCACCCCGTCGCCACCCTCACCGTCACCGTGGTCGGGTTGCTCGCCCTCGCCGCCCCGATCCTCAACCTCAAGCTCACCGACATGGGCCGTGAGACGCACTCCCGCTCCATCGTCGCCATGCAGGTCTACGACCGGCTGAACGAGGCTTACCCGGATCTGAAGTCCATGCACCAGGTCATGGTCCGCGCCGACGCCGACCGTTCGCCCGAGGTGACCGCCGCGCTGCGTGAACTCGCCGCCGACGTCAAGGACGACCCGCGCCTGAGCGGCACCTCCCGGCTGAGCACGTCGCCCGACAAGCGCATCAGCATGCTCCAGCTCCAGGTCCCGCACTACGTCAGCAGCGACGAGGCCCAGTCCTCGCTCAAGGACATCCGCAACAAGTACGTCCCGGAGACCGTAGGCCAGGTGCGGGGTGCGCAGACCGCGGTGACCGGTGACGTCGCCCGCTACACCGACTATCCGACCCACCAGGAACAGAAGCTGCCGCTCATCATCGGGGCACTGCTCCTGGTGACCTTCGTCATGACCGTCTGGGCGTTCCGCTCCGTGGTCCTCGGCCTGGTCGGCATCGTCCTCAACCTTCTCTCCGCCGCTGCCTCGCTCGGCATTCTCGTCATGGTCTTCCAGCACACCTGGGCCGAAGGCCTGGTCGACTTCACCTCCACCGGTTCGATCGGCTCCCGTGTCCCGCTGTTCCTCTTCGTCATCCTGTTCGGTCTGTCGATGGACTACCAGGTCTTCGTGATCAGCCGGATCCGGGAGGCCGCCTTGCGCGGAGTCCCGACCCGCAAGGCCGTGATCGAGGGCATCGGCAGCTCGGCGGGCGTGGTGACCAGCGCGGCCGTGGTCATGGTCACGGTCTTCGCCAGCTTCGCGGCCCTGCACCTGATCGAGATGAAGCAGATCGGCTTCAGCCTCGCGGTCGCCGTCCTCCTGGACGCCTTCGTCATCCGTATGCTGGTTCTGCCGTCCATGATGCTCCTGCTCGGTGAGGCCAACTGGTGGCCCTCACGCGGAGTGCGCCGTGCTCGCCGCAGCACCGAACAGTCCCCCCGCCGCCTGGAATCGGTAGGCTGATCGACTCGACCGCCGGCCCTCTCAACTCCCTTACGAACGAGGTGAATCAGCGTGAGTCAGTGGCAGCAGCAGCCGGGTGACCGGCTCACCCAGAACCGTATCCTCCGCTGGAACTCGGCAGGCTGGATCGTGTTCGGCCTGCTGCCCCCGGCCGTCGCCGTGATCGACGCGTCGCCGGCCCGGAGGTACTGGCTGCTCGGCCTGCTCGCCCTGGTCGCGCTGTGTCACACCGTCGTTCTCACCCGGCCGGACAACCCCCTGCTGCGTCCTCGTACCTACCTCGCCGTCCTCGCGCTCGTCCTGGGCGCGACGGCCTACCTCCTGGACGGCGGGGCCGCCTTCTACGTGGTGTCCCTGCCGCAGTTCTGGCTCTTCACCCGCGGCCCACGGGACGCGATCACGCTGAGCGGGGCCGCTGCGGCCCTCACCGTGTTCGGTGGCACGCTCGACCAGGGCTGGAGCCCTCAATTCCTGACCGGGAACGCGGTGTTCACCGTCGTCGCCTACGCGGCAGGGGTGGGCCTGGGGCTCTGGGTGCACCGCTTCGTCGGCCAGAGCAACGAGCGACAGGAGCAGCTGACCACCGAACTGGCCACCACCCAGGAGGAGTTGGCGGCCGCGTATCAGCGGCAGGGCGCGGCCGAGGAGCGCGAACGGCTCGCCCGGGAGATCCACGACACCCTCGCCCAGGGCTTTGCCTCCATCGTGGTGCTCGCGGAGGCCGCCCGCAGCGCCACCGTCACCGACCCCGCACGCTGCGCCGAGCAGCTCACCTCCATCGAGCAGACCGCGCGCGAGAACCTGGCCGAGGCCCGGGTGCTCGTCGGCTCCGCCCCCGAGAGCGGCGTCGCACCCGGCTCACTGGCCACCACCCTGCGCAGAACCCTGGATCGTTTCGTCCAGGACACCGGCCTCACCGTCACCGCCGAACTGCCCGACATGGAGCTGAGCCAGCGCACCCGCATCGCCCTGTTGCGCTGCACACAGGAGTCCCTCGCCAACGTGCGCAAACACTCGGGCGCCTCCACCGTCGGCGTCGTCCTCACCGAACTCGCGGGCGGTGTCGAGCTGGAGATCACCGACGACGGCTGCGGCTTCGTCGTCGAGGAGTCCCGTGGGTTCGGCCTGGACGGCATGCGCCGACGGCTGGCCGAACTCGACGGCGAACTCGCCGTCACCAGCTCCCTCGGGGACGGCACCCGTGTCCTCGTCACCCTTCCCACACACAGTCAGGAGTGACCATGACCGACACCGCGCACGACCGGATCCGCGTGGTCGTGGTCGACGACCACGCTGTGATGCGCGCAGGAGTCATCGCCCTGCTGACCAACGAGCCCACGATAGAGATCGTCGGCGAAGGGAGCGACGGCCGCGAGGGCGTCGACCTCGTCGAGCGGCTCGCCCCCGATGTGGCCCTCCTCGACCTGCGCATGCCGGTGCTCGACGGCGTGGCCGCCACCACCGAGATCGTCGCCCTGCCGGTGGCCACCCGGGTACTGATCCTCACCACGTACGACACGGACGTCGAGATCGAACGGGCCGTGGAGGCCGGCGCGGTCGGCTACCTCCTCAAGGACACCACCCGCGAGCAGCTCGCCGACGCCATCCGCTCGGCTGCGCGCGGTGAGACGGTCCTCGCGCCCAAGGTCGCGGAGCGCCTCGTGGCCCGGATGCGCCGCCCCGAGCCGGTCGTGCTCACCGCCCGCGAGCGGGACGTGCTGCACGCGGTCGCCGACGGCCTGTCCAACGCCGAGATCGGCCGTCGCCTGGTCATCGGCGAGGCCACGGTGAAGACGCACCTTCTGCGGGTCTTCGCGAAACTCGACGTGAGCGACCGCACCCGCGCCGTCGTCGTCGCCCTGGAACAGGGACTGCTCGCCCGCTCCTGAGCTCCGGGGTGTCCCACCGTCCCGGGTGCCGCTGCTCGAACTTCGGGGTCCGCCGGCCCGATCCGGCGGACAAGCGCTTCCTGCACAGCCGCCTGCGGTTTCGTAATCCCTACGTGATCCACATCCTGCTCGCTTATGCTCCGCACGGGGACGGGGCTGTGCGAGAGGGGATTCGACCATGACGTATCGTCGCCCAGGCTCACACGAGGTGGCCGAGGACGCCTGGCAGCCGGACGAACTGCTCGCCAGGAGCGGCAACATCCCTGCGCCCCGGCTGGGCCGGCTCATCCTGCTCGCGGCGCTGTTCTGTTACTTCAGCATCACCTTGCTCAACATCCTGAGCTCACACTCCGCGGCCGTCCCGTTGGCCGCGGCGGTCTTGTGCCTCCTCGGCATCTTCGGACTGCAACTGCTGCACTCCAGACCCGGAGCGCACCTCGCGTCCACCAGCTGCAAGTTCCTCACTCTGAGCGCCCAGGCACTTCTGACCTACCTTCCCCTCCTCGTTTTCAAGACGCAGTGGGGCTCGATGGCGGGTTTCCTCGCGGGCTCCTTATTGCTCCTCCTGCCCCCACGCCCGGGCTGGCTCCTGTACGGGGTGGTGGGCGCCTCGATGCTCGTCCCGCCCCTGCTTCGCGGCCTGCCTGTGGTGGAAACGTTCTACTACGTCCAGTCCACCCTGCTGACCGGCCTCGTGATCTTCGGCCTCACCCGGCTCGCCGACCTGATCCGCGTCCTGCACGAGACCCGCGGTGAACTCACCCGCGTCGCGGTCACCCGGGAACGCCTCCGCTTCGCACGAGACCTGCACGACCTGCTCGGTTACAGCCTCTCGGCGATCACGCTCAAGGGCGAGCTGATCCATCGCCTGCTGCCCGCGCATCCCGCCCAGGCCAAGGCCGAGGTCGAGGACGTGCTCACCATGTCCCGCCAGTCGCTGGCCGACGTGCGCAGTGTGGCCAGCGGCTACCGTGACATGTCTTTCGAGGACGAGATCGGCTCGGCCCAGTCCGTGCTCAGCGCCGCCGACGTGCGCGTCACCGCGCGCGTGCGGATCGGGCAGCTGGACCGGGAGCTGGGCACCGTGTTCGCGACGGTGCTCCGCGAGGCGGTCACCAACGTGCTGCGCCACAGCCGCGCGACGTACTGCGAGATCGCCGCAGAGGAGGTCGCCGGCCAGGTACGGCTGACCATCGTCAACGACGGTGTGGCGAAGGGCTACCGGGACCCGTCCCCGCACAGCGGAAGCGGCCTCGGCAACTTGCAGACGCGACTGGGCGCGGTCGACGGCAGCCTGAGCGTGGAGCAGGACGACAGAACGTTCCGGGTCGTGGCCCAGGCACCCGAACAGCGGAGACCGGACAGTACCGCCGACGCGGACTGGGAGGATCGCCCGGACGACAGCAAGTCGGCAGCTTGACCATCAACCTCCCGCCTGGGAAGGCCAGTTGGTAAGCTGATGGTCGTCGATCGCTGTGCCAGGGGGGGAGCGCTGCGATGATTCGGATATTGCTCGCAGAAGACATGAACATGGTCCGGGGAGCGCTGGTGGCGCTTCTGAACATGGAGAAAGATCTCGAAGTCGTCAGTGAACTGGAGCGTGGGGACAAGATCCTCGACGCGGCCCTCGAGGTCAAACCCGACATCGCGGTGATCGACATCGACCTGCCGGGCCTGGACGGTCTGAGCGCCGCCGTACAGCTCCACGAACGTCTGCCCAGCTGCAAGACGCTCATGCTCACCAGCCTCGGCCGCCCCGGCACCCTGCGCCGGGCGCTCGCCGCGGAGGTGCACGGCTATCTGCTCAAGGATGAGTCACCGGCCGAACTGGCCCACGCCATCAGGCGGGTCGTCGCCGGGCACCTGGTCATCGACTCCAAGCTGGCGCTCGCCTCGTGGAGCGGTGCGCAAAGCCCGCTCACCGAGCGCGAGACGGAGGTGCTGCGCCTCGTCGCGGACGGCTCCGAGGCCAAGGAGATCGCCTCCACTCTGCACCTGTCCACCGGGACCGTGCGCAACTACCTCACGACGGTGGTCGCCAAGCTGAACGCCCGCAACAGGGTCGACGCGATCCGCATCGCCCGGGACGCCGGCTGGCTGGTCTGATCGAGAGGACGAGCGGGCCGCCGACCTGATCGCGGACCGGGGAGGAGTACCCGGAGGACGCACGCACCGATGGACGCAGCCGATGGCCGCGCGCACCGAGCGGCCACGGTCCCAGGGCTCATGACACCGGCGGTTCGGGAGGCCGGCGGTTCAGACGGCGTCGTACGTGTCGTCGTCCACGGGCGGCGCCATTCCTGCCGCTGCCAGAAAGCGGATGATGCCCTCGGTCATCTGCAGCGGCAGCGGCAGCGCCGCCTTCACCTTGTCCGGAGTGACCGGCCAGGCCAGCATCGCCATGACGAGCGCGGCCTCGGGCCGGTGCAGCACGACCCGGTGCGGACTGTCCTCGGCCTCCAGCGAGAGCCCGGAGTCGAGCCTGGTCAGGACCATCCCGCGGGACAGCCGCACGGCCCGCCGGTCCGGCACCCAGACCAGGGTGAAGAGCGCGTCCTGCGCCACCGGGAACACCGACAGCAACGGGCCCCTGAGGTCGTCGGCGCCGAGCGTGTGCACCACCAGATGGGACAGTTTGTCCAGCACCGGCAGCATCACCGCGTTCAGGTCGACGTGCTGATCAGCGGCGTTGGCGAGGACCACGGGCCCCAGCTCCATCCGCCGCAGAGCCTCCCGGACCTCGGGCCCGGGCCGCTCCACACAGTCAGTGCCCCAACGGCTCTTGAGCACCACCTGGTCGTGTCCTTCGTCGTGTTCGACGGTCACGTCCTCGGACAGCGACCAGAGCCGGACCGTGACGGCGTCAGCAGGAGTGTGTGGCATGCCCTGCCCTCCTTTCGATGGGAACTGGCGCCGACTAGAACGCGGTCAGGGTGCGGACCCGGGCATCCAGGAGCGGCTCACCGGCCAGCACCCAACGGTGGAGCTCCTGGAGCCTGCGCGACGGCTCGATCCCCAGCTCTTTCACGGACTCGGCACGCAGCCTCCGGAACGCCTCGAGAGCCTGTGAGGGACGCCCACTGCGATAGAGCGCGACGATGAACTGCGCGTGCAGATGCTCCTGAAGCGGATGCAGGCTGGTGAGCGCGGTCAATTCGCTCACCAGATGCACATGGCGACCGAGCCGCAGTTCGGCGTCGATACGCGACTGGACCGCGGCGAGCCGTACCTCGTCCAGTCGCAGCGCCTCGGCGCGCAGGACCCCCGACATCCGTACGTCGCTCAGGGCCTGACCACGCCACAGGGCGAGCCCCTCAGACAGCAGCAGGACACCCTGCTCGTCCTCACCACGGTTGATGGCCTGCTCGCCATGTCGTACGAGGCGCTCGAACTCCCGGGCGTCCACGCGCACTTCGGGCATGTCGAGCCGGTAGCCACTGTGCCCGCGGCTGAGGACCTCCTTGGGATCGACACCCGGAGTGAGCCGGGAGACAGCAGTGGCGATCCGCTGCCGCAGTTGCTTCACATACGTCTGCACGGCGGCCGACGGGCCGGCCGGAGGGCACCCCTCCCACAGCTCCTCGGCGATGGCGGCCATGCTCATCTCGCGTCCGCAGCTGACCGCGAGCAGTGCCAGCAGCCTGCGCTGCTTGGCCGCGCTGGGGACGATGGACGCACCGCCCACCAAGGCCGTGAACGATCCGAGCAGCCCAATATCGAGATCAGCCATGCCAGTTCCCTTCTCGCCGTATGGCGCGAGCCTGGCACGCGGCGCCGGGAGGACGACAGTGAGGGCGCCACGAGAAGGGGGTGAAGGCTGAGAGCCCACGGGTATGAGATCTTCATACGGCGCAGGTCGCGGCGGTTGCGGTGCTCGAGAACGTGGGACGGGAACGGCGGATGGGCGAGCCCGTCACGAGATGATCCTCGAGGGTCGGCCGCCTGCCGGCCGCTCCGGGCGAGGCACATCCGGGCTGCCGGGTCGGTCCGGCCCGGGCAGCAGCCTCGGGGTCCGGCAAGGAGAGATTCAGCCGGAGTTCCGCCGCGTTCCGACCGCCCCCGGATCGTTCTGCGGGCGGTCCCGGGGCGCTGGTCCTACGCCGGTCGGCCGGGGAAGGCGTGGTCGTGGCTGACGTGGCGGGACCGCAGGAGCAGTTCGCCGTCCTCACCGCGGACCAGGACGTCGTGAACGACGCAACTCGGTCCGAACTCGGGCTCCTTGACGTCGGCGTGGACGGTGAGCACCAGGCAGTAGCTCGTCGCCGTGATCGAGCCGTCGGGCGCCTGGCTCAGCGCCACGTGGTTGAACCAGTGCCGGCGCTGGATCCTGCGGGCGTCGAACTTGCGGTGGAAGTCCTCCAGGACGGCGATGATCCCGGCACGGGTATGGGCGGCGGGCAGTGTGGGGGAGTGCTTGAACTCGCCGTCCTCGGTGAAGGTCGCGGCGTAGCCGGCGAAGTCGCGGCCGTCCAACTTCTGCATCTGGTGGCCGTAGAACGACAGGACCTCGGCATACAGGCCGGTGGGAAGCGCGGTGATGGTCATGCGGCCACGGTCGCCCCGTGGCCTCGAAGTCCGCTCGAGCCGGGTTCGAGTGTGCCCTGTCAGTCTCGTCGCCATGAGCACCGTGACAGTGATCGGGGCGGGCACGATCGGCCTGGGATGGATCAATCTGTTCAGCGCCCGCGGGCTGACCGTACGGGTCAACAGCCGCAGGCCTGACGCCCCTCGCATCGTGCGCGAGGGGCTCGAACTGTTCTCCCCGGGCCGGGCGGACGAGCTGGCGGCGCGGATCGAGTACGAGCCGGACGTCGGGCGGGCGGTGACCGGAGCGGACGTCGTCTGCGAGAACGCCCCTGACGACCTGCCTCTCAAGCAGCGGCTGTTCGCCGAGATCGGCGAGGCCGCCCCGGACCGGGCCCTCGTACTGTCCTCGACGTCGAAACTGCTCCCCGACGATCTGAGCCGGGACATGCCCGGACCGGGCCGGCTGGTCGTCGCCCATCCGTTCAACCCGCCGCACATCGTTCCGCTGGTCGAGGTGATCGGCGGGGAGCGCACCGACCCGGAGGCCGTGAAAAGGACGGTGGCCTTCCTGGAGTCGGTCGGGCGGACCCCGGTCGTCCTGCGCAGGGCGCTGCCCGGCTTCGCCGCCAACCGGCTGCAGTCCGCGCTGCTGCGCGAGAGCATCCACCTCGTCCTCGAAGGCGTGGTGACCGTCGAGGAGCTCGACCGGATCGTCACCGACTCGATCGGGCTGCGCTGGTCCACCGTCGGACCGTTCCACGCGTTCCACCTGGGCGGCGGTCCGGGCGGCCTGCGCACGTGGCTGGAGCATCTCGGCAGTGGCCTCGAACAGGGCTGGCGTGGGCTCGGACAGCCCGCCCTCACCCCGCAGGCCGTCGAGGCCCTGGTCGCACAGACCGAGGCCGCCTATGGACACCGGACCTATGCCGAGCTGGTCCGGGACCGTGACGACCGGCACCACGCCGTACTGGCCGCCCTGGGGCGGACCGAGCAGCCCCAGGAGGAGAAGAAGTGATGCGTGCCGTGCAGTTCGACAGGTACGGGGATCCCGACGTGCTGTACGTCGCCGAGCGCCCGGTCCCCGAGCCCGGCCCCGGCCAGGTGAGAATCGCCGTCGAGGCCGTCAGCGTCGGCCACGCGCAGACCCAGATGCGGCGTGAGGTCTTCCCCGCGCCGATGTGGCAGCCCGTCTTCCCCGTCGTGCTCGGCGGCGACGTGGTCGGCAGGATCACCGCGGTGGGTCCCGGCGTCGCGGTCCCGCGCCCGGGGGGCCGGGTCGGCGCCTTCACCCTCTACGGCGCCTACGCCGAGCAGGTCGTCGTCGACGCCGTCACCGTCGTACCCGTACCCGAGGAGCTGGACGCCGCCGAGGCCGCGGTCCTCCCGGGCACCGGACTGATCGCCCTCGGCATCCTGCGGACCGGGCAGCTGGCCAAGGGCGAGACGGTGCTGGTGCACGCGGCGGCCGGCGGCGTGGGCCACATCGCGGTCCAGCTCGCCCGGGCAGCCGGAGCCGGCCGGATCATCGGCACCGCGGGCGCGGCCGGCAAACGGGAGTTCGCCCGCACGAACGGCGCCGACGCCGTCGTCGACCACCGCTCCCCGCACTGGGCCGAAGAGGTCCGGGAACTCACCGGGGGCCGCGGCCCGGACCTGATCCTGGACGGCGTCGGCGCCGAGGTCCTGCACCAGGGCATCGGCCTGCTCGCCCCGGGCGGCCGGCTGGTGTTCTACGGCTCGTCCGGCGGCGAGTTGGAGATCCCGCGGGTGTCGGTGATGGACCTCATCGGCATCAAGTACGTCACCGGCTTCGCGCTGTCGGCCTGGCGGGGCGGCCGCCCGCACGAGTACGAGGCGGGCGTCGCCGAACTCACCCGGCTGCTGGTCGACGGCCAGGTCAAGTCCGCGGTGCACGCCCGGCTGCCCCTGGAGCGGGCCGCCGAGGCTCACACCCTCGTCGAGGCGAGGGCCCAGCTGGGCCGGGTCGTACTCATTCCCTGACCCCCTGCCTCCCCCGGTACCCCTGCCCCCCTCTGCCCCCTGCCCTCCCTGACCCTTCTCGACGTCCATCCCGAGTTCGTGTTCCAAGAGTCCGAAGGAGACCTTTCCATGACCTCGTCGCGTCAACAGGTGATACGTCTGACCACCGCGTCCGCCCTCGCCCTGGCGGGACTCGTGACCCTGGGCACCAGTGCGCACGCCGCGAGCGTCGCCGTGCCGTACGAGTGCCGCACCTGGGTGCAGGGCAACACGCACCCGGTCTACGACTACCAGCGCGGCTTCGATGTCACCGTGCCCGCCTCGGTCCGCGCCGGCAAGCAGTTCCAGGCCACGTACGACCCGGACCCGATCACCGCCTTCGCCGAATACAACAAGATCGTCAAGGACGTGCGGGCCGCCTACCGGATCCCGGAGGGCGCGAAGGTCAAGAAGGTGAAGCTCACCGGAGGCAGCGGCCTCGGCGACTCCGCTCTCAAGGTCAAGGTCGAGGGCCGGGACATCATCGTCAGCGCGTCCGGGCCGTTCGAGGGCGGTGTCGCATTCGACCTGCCGACGCTGAAGGTCTCCTACAAGGCGCCGAAGACCGCCGGTACGCTCAACTTCCTTCCGGGCGGATCGAGTTACGAGCAGCCCGGCTTCTACTGGTACCGCTACCAGCCGATCCTGGACGAGTGGGGGCCGTTCGAGTGCTTCCCGGACCCGGCGAAGCCCCAGACCGTCCTGGCCGGCACGCAGGTCAACAAGTAACAGCACCGTCAAGCGAATGTGGAGAACGCATGCCTAAGGCCGTAGCCATCCACCAGTTCGGCGGGCCGGACGTACTGGGCCTCGTCGATGTCCCCGAGCCGGTGCCAGGACCGGGCCAGGTGACGGTCCGGGTGCGGGCCGCCGGGGTCAACGGGTTCGACTGCCGGGTGCGCTCCGGCGGCATGCGGGGTCGTTATCCGGTCGAGTTTCCGCAGATCCTCGGCAACGAGTTCGCCGGGGTCGTCGAACGGACCGGGCCGGAGGTGACCGGGTTCGCGCCCGGCGACGAGGTGCTGGGGTTCGCCGTGCTGCAGTCCGGCGCGGAGGTGCTCGCCGTCGGCGCGGACCAGATCACCGCCAAGCCGCCGCAGCTGTCCTGGGAGGTCGCGGGGTCCCTCTCGGCCGCGGGACAGACCGCTGACATCGCCGTGGCCGCACTGCGGGTCGGCCAGGGGGACACCGTGCTCGTGCACGCCGCGGCCGGCGGGGTCGGCAGCCTCGCCGTCCAGCTCGTCCGGGAGCGGGGCGGCACGGCGATCGGGAGCGCCGGCGAGCACAACCACGACTATCTGCGCTCCCTGGGCGCGCTGCCCGTCGCCTACGGCCCCGGCTTCGCCGACCGGGTGCGCGCCCTGGCCCCGGACGGCGTCGACGCGGCCCTCGACTGCCACGGCGGACCGGAGGCGCTCGCCGTGTCGCTCGAACTCGTCGCGGACCGGGCCCGGATCGCCACCATCGCCAACTTCCGTGCCGCGGCCCAGGAGGGCATCGTCATGCCGCAGGTGGTGCGATCCGCCGAGCGGCTCGCCGCCCTGGCCGCGCTGTGCGCCGAGGGCCGGCTGCGGCCGCACGTCGAGGCCGTCCTCCCCTTCGCCAAGGCGGCCGAGGCCCACCACAGGCTGGAGCAGGGCCATGTGCGCGGGAAGCTCGTCCTGGTGCCGGACCTGTGACAACGGGTCCCGCTCGACCGGGCGGCCCGGCGCACGAGGGGCATCCGCGGCGCTGGGCCGTTCTCGCGGTGATGGTCCTCAGTCTGATGAGCATCATCCTCGACAACACCGTGCTCAACGTGACGCTGCGTACCCTCACCGACCCGGAGCAGGGCCTCGGCGCCTCGCACAGCCAGGTCGAATGGGTGCTCAGCGCCTACACCCTGGCCTTCGCGGCGACCCTGTTCACCTGGGGCGTGCTCGGCGACCGGCTGGGCCGCAGGCGCGTACTCCTGCTGGGCCTCGGCCTGTTCGGGCTCTCGTCCCTGGCCGGGGCCTACGCCGGGTCGCCGGAGCAGCTCATCGCCGCCCGCGCCTGCATGGGGGTGAGCGGCGCGGCGGTGCTGCCGAGCACCCTCGCCACCATCGCCGCCGTCTTCCCGGTGCGTGAGCGCCCCAAGGCCCTCGGGATCTGGGCGGCCTCGGTCGGCTTCGCCCTCGGCATCGGGCCCGTCACCGGAGGGCTGCTGCTCGCGCACTTCTGGTGGGGTTCGGTCTTCCTGGTCAACGTGCCGGTCGTGGCGGTCTGCCTGGTCGCGGTGGCGCTGCTGGTGCCCGAGACCCGGGGCGCCGCGGGCAAGCGCGTCGACGCGGCCGGGCTGCTGCTCTCGATCGCCGGTCTCGTGCCGCTCGTCTACGCGATCATCGAGGCCGGGCGGACCGGCGGGGTCACCCAGCCCACGGTCTGGGGACCCGGTCTGGCGGGCCCCGGCCTGCTCGGCGTGTTCCTGTGGCACGAGCGCCGTACCGCGGAGCCCTCGCTGGAGCTCGGCTTCTTCCGGCTGAAAGCCTTCTCCGCCGCCGTCGCGGCCGTCGGCTTCGTCAGCTTCGCGATGATGGGCTTCCTCTTCTTCAGCGCCTTCTACCTGCAGAGCGTGTGTGGCTACACGCCGCTGCAGGCCGGGAGTTGTACCGTGGCGCTGGCCGTCGCGAACGTGGTCTGCGGACCCCTCAGTACGGTTCTGGTGCGCTCGATCGGCCCCCGGAACGTGTGCGCGGCGGGAATGCTGGCCGTGACCGCCTCACTCTCCGGAGTCGTCTTCGTGACCCAGCACGCTCCGCTCTGGCTGATCCTCGTCCTGTTCGCCGCACTGGGAGCAGGCGTAGCCTGCGTCATGCCGACCGCAGCCGTGTCCATCATGAACGCGATCCCACGCGAGAAGGCGGGCGTGGCCTCCGCGATGAACAACACCGTGCGCCAGCTGGGCGGCGCCCTGGGCGTCGCGGTCCTCGGCTCCCTCATGGGCGCCGCCTACCGCGGCGGCGTCGAGGACGAGCTCGCCGTACTGCCGCCCTCCGCGCGGCACGAGGCCGGCGAGTCCTTGGACGCCACGCTCCTGGCTGCGACTCGGCTGGGGGAGAGCGGACTTGTCGGTCCCGCACGGCAGGCCTTCGTGGACGCCATGCATCTGGCCGCCGGGGCGGCTGCCGCGGTGGCCTTCGCGGGCGCCCTCGCCGTGCTCCGCTGGCTGCCCTCCACCGTCACGACTCCGACGCCCCCGGCGGGCCCCGTGCCCGGCCGGGAATTATCCGACCACACCAAGGCCCAAGGAAGCTGACATGCCTTTCACTCCTGACGAGCTCGAGTACTACGCCTCCCAGAACCTCGGCCGGCTGGCCACCGTGGCGCCCGACGGTCAGCCCCAGGTCAATCCCGTCTCGTTCCGGATCAACACCGAGACCGGCACGATCGACATCGGCGGCCACAATCTGACGGCCAGCAAGAAGTTCCGCAACGTCGGCAAGAACGACCAGGTCGCCTTCGTCGTCGACGACCTGATCTCCACGCAGCCGTGGAACGTACGCGGTATCGAAGTGCGCGGCCGGGCCGAGGCACTGACCGACGCCCAGCCGCCGCACCCGTACTTCGGCACCGCGATGATCCGTATCCACCCCAAGCGCATCATCACCTGGGGCCTCGGCGACGACACCGCCCAGCGCGGCCGCGACGTCTGACCCGGACCGGCCCCGGGCGCCTTCGACCCCGCTTCGAGCGCCCCTCGATGCCCTCTTGCCAGGGTGGAGCCCCTAGGAAGGGCACACCACGGGGAGGGCCGGATGAGCACAGAGATCTTCCGTGAGGAATTCACCGGGGGACTGGTGACCGAGGGACCGGGCGCGCCATGGCGGCTGCGCCCGGTCGACGGTCTCCCGGAAGGGGACGGGGTGGTCCGCGGCGGGCCGGACGGCCTGGTGGTCGTGCCGAGCGCCGTCCGTCCCGGGACCAGGCGGCCCGCGTTCACCGAGCCCAAACCAGGGCCGGACGGTGCCCCGCTCCATCTGCGGTGGGGGGCCTTCACCACCGGTGGCACCGCATCGGCGCGCGGCGGGTTCACCGCGGTGCCGGGCGAACTGCTCTCGGTCACGGCAGAGATGGGACTGCGCGGCTTCGGCCTGCGCTCCCATCCGTACGACGACGTGGCAGAGGCGACCGCGGACCCCCGGCTCGGCGCGGGCGGTCTGATCTCGGTCGACCTCGAAACCGGCGTGATCTTCGACTTCTTCCTCACGCACAGCCGCCTCTACGCGGTCTACGAGCGGCTCGCGCTCCAGCCGGACGCCGCGTTCGCGTCCTTCACCTACTGCGTCCCGGTCGCGGACCGCACCCCCGGCACGCTCCACCGGCTCGAGGTCGGTTACGACGTCGCGGCCGGCACCGCCCACTGGAAGGCCGACGGGCAGGAGGTGCTGTCCGTGGACCGGATCGGCTTCCGTTCGCTGGACGCGCGCTGGCTCCGGCGGGACAACGGCGGCCGGGAGGAGCCCGTACGGCCGCGCGGCCTCAGCTTCGGCCTGGGGCTGTTCCTGGAGCGCTACTTCGGCCAAGGGGCGCGGCTGTCGGTCAGCCGGCTCTCGGTGTCCACCTCGCCCGCCGGTTCCCGCGTCTCGTGACGACGACCAACGAAAGGCACAGCCATGCCCGATGAGAACAAGCCCGTACTGGTCCTCGGCGCCACCGGCAAGCAGGGCGGCTCCGCGGCCCGGTACCTGCTGGAACGCGGCTGGACCGTCCGGGCCTTCGTCCGCGACCCGGGTGCGCCCAAGGCCAAGGAGCTGCGGGAGCTGGGCGCGAGCCTGCACACCGGCGACCTCGAGGACGCCGAGTCGGTGCGCGCGGCGATGAAGGGCGCCTACGGAGTGTTCAGCATCCAGACGCCGATGACACCGGCGGGCGTGGAGGGCGAGGAGCGGCAGGGCAAGATCTGCGCCGACGCCGCTCGCGACCTCGGCATCCAGCACTACGTACACAGCTCCGTCGGCGGGGCGGAGCGGCCGGAGGGCGTGAACTGGCGGCTGTCCAAGCTCGCGATCGAGCAGCGGATCCAGGAGAACGAGCTCGACTTCACCTTCCTGCGGCCGTCGTACTTCATGGAGAACCTGAACCACGACATGTCGCCCCTCGTCATGGAGGACGGCGTGCTGACCTTCCGGCGGGGACTCGGACCGACCAACACCCTGCAGATGATCAGCGGCCCCGACATCGGGTATTTCGCGGCCGACGCCTTCGACGACCCCGCGACCTTCGGCGGCGCCAAGATCGAGCTGGCCGGGGACGAGCTGACCGGCGAGCAGATCGCGGACGCGTTCGGCCGGCACACCGGACTGCCCGCCCGCTTCGTCTCGGTGCCGATACCGGAGCTGCACCGCACGGGCTTCGAATGGCAGGCGATCTCGTACACCTGGCTCAACGGGATCGGCTATCACGCCGACATCCCCACGCTGCGCGCTCGTTTCCCGCAGTTGCTCACCCTCGACCAGTGGCTGGCCAAGACCGGCTGGGCCCCGGTGCGTCCGGCATGAGCGAGGACACGATGACCCAGGAGCGGTCACCCCTGGCGGCCGGGGCCCGCCGGATCGCCGAGCTCGCCGGCAAGCGGGCATCCGACGCCGAGCAGCAACGCCGGCTGAGCCCCGACGTGGTCCGTGCGGTCCTGCAGGGCGGTTTCGCCGCCCACTTCGTTCCGGTGGCGCACGGCGGCAGGGCCGCGACCTTCACCGAGCTCGTGGAGCCGGTCGCGGTGCTGGGCGAGGCCTGCGCCTCGACCGCCTGGTACGCCTCGCTCACGGCGAGTCTCGGCCGGATGGCCGCCTATCTGCCGGACGAGGGCCAGGGCGAGCTGTGGTCCGCCGGTCCCGACGCCCTGATCGTCGGTGCCCTGATGCCGCTCGGCCGCGCCGAGAGGACGGCGAGCGGCTGGCACGTCTCGGGCACCTGGCCGTTCGTCAGCGCCGTCGACCACTCCGACTGGGCGCTGGTGTGCGCCAAGGCGGGGGAGGAGCCGTGGTTCTTCGCGGTGCCGCGACAGGCGTACGGGATCGTCGACAGCTGGTACCCGATGGGCATGCGCGGAACAGGCAGCAACACCCTCGTGCTCGACGGGGTGTTCGTGCCGGACGCGCGGGCCTGCACCCGTGCGGCCATCGCGGCCGGCCTCGGTCCGGGTGCCGAGGCGATCTGCCACACCGTGCCCATGCGGGCGGTCAACGGGCTGGCCTTCGCGCTGCCGATGCTCGGCGCGGCCCGCGGCGCCGCGGCCGTGTGGACCGCGTGGATCACCGCGAAACTGGCCGCGCCGACCGGGCAGAACGCCGTCTCCTCCCAGGACCGTGTGCTGTACGAGCACACCCTGGCGCGGGCCACCGGCGAGATCGACGCGGCCCAGCTGCTGCTGGAGCGGGTCGCCGCGGTCGCCGACGCCGGCGGGGTGACCGGCGAACTGGTCGGCCGTGGGGCGCGGGACTGCGCCCTGGCGGCCGAGCTGCTGACCGCCGCGACCGACCGGCTGTTCACCTGCGCGGGCACCAGGGCGCAGACGCAGGACAGTCCGCTGCAGCGCCTCTGGCGCGATGTGCACGCGGCTGCGAGCCATATCGGGCTGCAGTTCGGGCCGGGAGCGACGCTGTATGCCGGAGAGCTGCTGAGGAGGAGCAACGATGGCTGAAGTGAACGATCCCCGGGTGGGCTTTGTCGCCGTCGTCACCTTCCCGGTGGACGGCCCCGCCACCCAGCGCAAGCTGGTGGAGCTGGCCACGGGCGGGGTGCAGGAGTGGATCCGCGAGGTGCCCGGCTTCCTGTCGGCCACGTATCACGCGAGCACGGACGGCACCGCGGTCGTCAACTACGCCCAGTGGGAGAGCGAACAGGCCTACCGGGACAACTTCAGCGCCGACCCGCGCTCGGCGCGGCTGCGGGAGGCGCTGAGCGCGCTGCCCGGTCTGGCGGGACCGCCGAAGGCCGTCTTCATGACTCCGCGGGGGTCGGTCCTGCCGTCCTGACACCGTCGTCCACGCCGTCGCCGGCTCCGGCGACCAGGCCGGCGATGATGATCTCGAGTCCGAGCTCGAACCGGCGGTCGGAGTCGAGCGAGGTGATCGGTCCGGCCAGGTGGACCAGGTTCGGGAACTGGGCGGCCGGCAGCGACTTCAGGTAGCCGTGGAGCTGGTCGGCGAACATGCCGGCCTGCTCCCGGTTCTGCTCCGCACCGGAATGCCGGGACGACTGCTCCAGGGCCTCCGCCGTGACAAAGGTCGACAGCAGGTCGCCCCCGTAGGCGGCGAGCTCGTCCCGCAGGCCCCCCGCGCGCAGCAGGTTCAGGGTGCGCTCCATCCCCATGATCCCGTTGGGGCCCAGCGGGATCCGGTCGATCGCGATGCGCGCCAGGTCCCGGTGGGACAGGAACATCCGCCGCAGCGACCGGCACATCTCCTTGACCTGCTCCGCCCAGCGGCCCGGCTCCGGTTCCGGGATCTCCACCTCGGTCAGGACGAGGTCGAAGACGAGGTCGAGCAGCTCGTCCCGGTTCCCCACGTGCGCGTACAGCGAAGCGTGCCCGGTCTTCAGCTCCTGCGCGAGCCGCCGCATGCTCAGGGCGTCGAGGCCCTCGGCGTCGAGGATGCCGAGCGCCGTGTCGACGATCCGGTCCTGGGTCAGGGGCATGCGCGGCGGCGCCTTCTTCGGCCGGCGCCACGGAGGTACGGGGATCTCCTGGGGCATGGGACTCCTTCCCTCGCTTCACAGCCAGTGATCCTCATCGTAGGGCATCGACGGCCACCGTTTCTTGACACGACCACCGTTCCAATATAGAACGGTGGTCGTTCATGGACCTATAGTCGAGGACCGCGGGGGACGCCATGAGTTCCGTTGAAGCAGACGAGCCGGACGGGGCGGCGGCGCCTCCGACGGCGCCGGTGCCGGAGCAGGATCCGGGGCCGGCCGGAACCGCGTCCGAACCTGCGCCCTACGCGCGCCGCTGGGCCGCGCTGGGGGTCATCCTCGGCGCCGAGATCATGGACCTGCTCGACGGCACGGTCATGAACGTGGCCGCACCCGCGGTCCGCGCCGATCTGGACGGCAGCCTCAGCGTCATCCAGTGGATCACCGTCGGGTACACGCTCGCTTTCGCCGTGCTGCTCGTGGTCGGCGGACGGCTGGGCGACATCCACGGCCGCAAGCGCATGTTCCTCCTCGGCGCCGTCGGATTCACCCTGGCCTCCGTGCTGTGCTCGGTGGCGGGCAGTTCCGAGATGCTCATCGCCGCGCGCTTCCTGCAGGGCGGGCTGGGCGCGCTGATGATTCCGCAGGGGCTCGGCCTCATCAAGCAGATGTTCCCGCCCAAGGAGACCGCGGCGGCGTTCGGCGCGTTCGGGCCCGCCATCGGACTGGGCGCCGTGCTCGGCCCGATCGTCGCCGGATTCCTGGTCGACGCCGATCTGTTCGGTACGGGCTGGCGGTCCGTCTTCCTGATCAACCTGCCGATCGGGGCAGCCGTGATCATCGGCGCGGTGCTGCTGCTGCCCGAGGGCAAGGCACCCGTGCCGCCCAAGTTCGACGCCGGCGGCACGCTGCTGGTGACGCTCGGGCTGACGCTGCTGATCTTCCCGCTCGTCCAGGGGCGCGAACGCGGCTGGCCCGCCTGGACGTTCGTGCTGATGGCGGCCGGAGCGGCCGTGCTCGCCGCCTTCGTCTCCTACGAACTGCGGCAGGAGAAGCGCGGCGGTGCCACGCTGATCGAGCTCAGCCTGCTGCGCAGGCCCCGCTACGCCGCGGGACTGGCGGTGGCGCTGGTGTTCTTCACCGGCATCTCCGGAATGTCGCTGCTGCTCGGCCTGCATCTGCAGATCGGCCTGGGCTTCAGCCCGACCCGGGCGGCGCTGACGATGACTCCCTGGTCGGTGTTCCTGGTCGTCGGCGCGATCCTGACCGGGGCGGTGCTGGGAGCGAAGTTCGGCCGCAAGGCCCTGCACGGCGGGCTCGCGGTGCTGGCGGCCGGCGTACTGATCATGCTGCTGACGATCGGCGACCAGGCCGGCGGGCTGACCAGCTGGGAGCTCGTCCCCGGCATCTCCGTGGCCGGGCTCGGCATGGGCATCATGATCGGACTGCTTTTCGACATCGCCCTGGCCGACGTCGACAAGCAGGAGGCCGGCACCGCCTCCGGGATCCTCACCGCGGTCCAGCAGCTCGGCTTCGCGATCGGCGTCGCGGTGCTCGCGACGCTGTTCTTCGGATTGCTCGGCTCCCAGGCCACGGCGAGCGTCGCGGACGGCGAGAGCCGGACCCGGGCCGAACTCGCCGCCGCCGGGGCGAGCACGGCCGAGCAGGATCGGCTGCTCGCCGACCTGCGGGCGTGCCTGAGGGAATCGGCGAGCCAGAAGGACTCCGAACGGACGCCCGACAGCTGCCGGAACATCGAACAGGCCCGGCCGGAGGTGGCCGAGGCGACGGCGCGCGCCTGGCGGACGGCCCACACCGAGAACTTCAGCACCGCGATGGTCCGCACGCTCTGGGTCGTGATCGGACTGCTGGTGGTGTCCTTCGCGCTGGCCTTCGGGCTGCCGCCCAAGCCTCGTGAGGAGGAGGGTTTCTGATGACACGCACACTGCTGGCGTGGCCCGGCGGACGCCGGGTCAAGTGGCTGGTGCTCGTGGGCTGGATCGGACTGCTGATCGTGCTCCAGCCGCTCGCCGGGAAGCTCGGCGACGTCGAGTCCAACGACGCCGCCGCCTGGCTGCCCGGCAACGCGGAATCGACCGAGGTGCTCAAGCTCTCCGAGAAGTTCCAGCCCTCCGACACCAGCCCGGCCATCGTCGTCTACGACCGCCCGTCCGGGATCACGGCCGCCGACGAGGCGAAGGCCCGGGCCGACGCCGCCCACTTCGCGGACGGCGCCAACGTGGTGGGCAAGCCGTACGGCCCGGTGCGCTCGGACGACGGCAAGGCCCTGCGCACCGTGGTCAACGTCCACCTCGGCAAGGAGGGCTGGGAGGGTCTCAACGAGGCCACGAAGGATCTGCGGGCGACCGCGCGGCCGAACGCGCCCGACGGTCCGGGCGTCCATGTGACGGGCCCGACCGGCTATGCCGCCGACTCCGCGGAGTCCTTCAGCAGCGCCGACTTCAAACTCACCCTGGTCACCCTCCTCATCGTCGTGACGATCCTCGTCGTCACCTACCGCAGTCCGCTGCTCTGGCTGCTGCCGATGATCTCCGCGGGCATGTCCCTGGTCATCTCGCAGGCGATCATCTACCTCCTGGCCAAGAACGCGGGACTGACGGTCAACGCCCAGACATCGATGATCCTCACGGTGCTGGTGCTCGGCGCGGCGACCGACTACGCGCTGCTGCTCGTCGCCCGCTACCGGGAGGAGTTGCGGCGGCACGAGGACCGGCACGAGGCCATGGCCGTGGCGCTGCACCGCGCGGGTCCCGCCATCGTGGCCAGTGCCGCCACCGTCGCCATCAGCATGCTCGTCCTGCTGCTGGCCGCGCTGAACTCCACCAAGGGCCTCGGACCGGTCTGCGCCGTCGGCGTGCTGGTCGGCCTGCTGTCGATGATGACGCTGCTGCCCGCCCTGCTGGTGATCTTCGGACGCTGGATCTTCTGGCCGGCCCGGCCGAAGCACGGTACGGAGCCCGACGTCACCCGGGGCGTGTGGACGCGGGTCGCCCGGCTGGTCGCCGGACGTCCGCGTACGGTCTGGATCACGACCAGCCTGGTGCTGGGGGCGGTGGCCACCCTGGCCGTCACCCTGAACGCCGACGGGCTGCAGCAGAAGGACGGCTTCAAGACCAAGCCGGAGTCGGTGGTGGGCGAGGAGATCCTCGCCCGGCACTTCCCGGCCGGTTCCGGTGAGCCGATGGTCGTGATCGCCAAGGGCTCCTCGGCGTCCCAGGTGCGCGCCGCGCTGGAGACGGTGCCCGGCGTCACCGAGGTCGCGGAGCCCGAGGTCAAGGACGGGCTGGCCCATGTCGAGGCGACGCTCAGCGCCGGAGCCGACAGTCCGGCGGCGATGGACGCGGTCACCGCGGCCCGCGAGACCCTCGGCCGGCTCGATGGGGCGGAGGCGATGGTGGGCGGCAGCAGCGCCGTGGTCCACGACATGCGTGACGCCTCCGACCGCGACCGCGGCCTGATCATCCCGGTGATCCTCGCCGTGGTGTTCTGCGTCCTCGCGCTGCTGCTGCGGGCACTCGTGGCCCCGCTGCTGCTGATCGCGAGCGTGGTGCTGTCCTTCTTCACCGCCCTCGGCCTCGCCGCCTTCTTCTTCAACCACGTCTTCGACTTCGCGGGCGCCGATTCCGCCTTCCCGCTCTGGGTGTTCGTCTTCCTGGTCGCCCTGGGCGTCGACTACAACATCTTCCTCGTCACCCGGATCAGGGAGGAGAGCAACCGGTTCGGCACCCGGCAGGGCGCTCTCAAGGGGCTCACCTCGACCGGTGGGGTGATCACCGCGGCCGGTCTGGTGCTGGCCGGGACCTTCGCCGCGCTGTCCACGCTGCCCCTGGTCTTCATCGCCGAGCTCGGTTTCACGGTGGCGGTGGGCATCCTGCTCGACACCATGATCGTGCGCTCGGTCCTGGTCACCGCGCTCACCCTCGACGTCGGCCGGTGGATGTGGTGGCCGCACCGGCTCTTCCGGCGCGAGGACTCAGCCGAGGAAAATCCCGGATCAGGAATTTCCGATTCCATGAATTCGGAGGCGCCGGCTCCTGTTTCTCGGTAGAAAAAGCCGTAGAAATATAAATCAGCGCAGCTTGCTGCGCTGATTTATATGTGGACGAATAAACGATCTTCTGTGACACCAAGCACGTTGAAGTCTGTCAAGTGAGCCTGTTATTGTCGCCCCTAAGAAAACGGAGAATCTCGACGGGGGCGCAGCATGAGATTCAATCTGTTGGGGCATGTCCATGTAATCAATGACGCGGGGCGGTTGATTCCGCTCAAATCCTCGAAGGCGACCCAGCTCCTGGCGTTGTTGCTGCTCAGGCGGCATGAGGTGGTGGGCTCGGGGGTCCTCATCGAGGAACTGTGGGCGGATGATCCGCCGCGCAGCGCCATGACGACACTGCAGACCTACGTCTACCACACCCGCCGGCTGCTGGCGGAGCACCAGGTGACAGTCGGGGAAAGGGAGTTGGTCCTGACCCGGCCGCCCGGTTACTTCGCCCTGATCGACGACGACGAGCTCGATGTCATGATCGTCGAGCGGCTGATCCGCACCGGCGGCCGGCTGCTCGAGGAGGGCCGGCCGGAGGAGGCGCTCGCCTCCCTGGACGCGGGACTGGATCTCTGGCGCGGACCGGCGCTGTCCACGGTCCCGTGCGGCCGGGTGCTCGAAAGTCATATCGCTCATCTGGAAGAGCTCCGGCTCTTCGGGGTGCAGCTCCGCATCGACGCGAATTGGCGGCTGGGCAGGATAGGGCCGATGATTCCCGAGCTCCGGTCACTGGTAATTTCCCATCCGCTCAACGAAACCCTGCACGCCAAGCTGATGGGAGCGCTCTACCGGGTGGGCCGGCGTGCGGAGGCACTGGCGTCGTACCGAAATCTCCGGCAGATTCTGTCCGACGAACTGGGGGTGGACCCGACGCCAGAAATCCAGCGCATGCACATGGATATTCTCAACGGTGACCATGTGCTCGCGTAGGCACCGGCCCGTGAACGCGGTGGAGCCCCTCGTCCGCGAGGGGCTCCACCGCGTTCACGCGCCGCCGGGCGTCAGTAGTTGCCCAGACCGCCGCAGACGTTCAGCGCCTGTGCGGTGACCGCGGCAGCCCCGTCCCCGATCAGATACGCCACCATCTCCGCCACCTCGGACGGCTGCACGTACCGGCCGATCGGCACGCGCGCGGTGATCCGGTCGAAGGCCTCCTCGGTCGACACGTCCCAGATCTCCGAGTAGTGCTCGCGCACGGACGCGGCCATCGGCGTCTCGACGAATCCGGGGCACACGGCGTTCACCGTGATGCCGGTCCTGGCCAGTTCGAGGCCGAGCGCCTTGCTGAAACCGACCACGCCGTGCTTCGACGCCGAGTACGGGGCGGCGTGCACGACGCCCTGCTTCCCGCCCGTCGAGGCGATGTTGATGATCCGGCCGGTTCCCCGTTCGAGCATGCCGCCGGCCTTCAGGACCCGCTGGGTCATCCGGAACACGCTGGTGAGATTCGTGTCGATCACATCGAGCCAGAGCTCGTCGGCGAGCTCGGCCGTGGCGCCGCCGCCGGGTCGGCCCGCGTTGTTCACCAGGACGTCGATCGGACCGTAGCGCTCGACCACCGCCGCCACGAGGGCGTCGATCTCGGGGACCGAGCGGACGTCGCAGGCCCGGCCGTCCGCCTCCACTCCCGCTTCCCGCAGCTCCTTCAGCGTCGTGCGCAGCGCTTCCTCGCCGCGCGCGCAGACGAAGACGTGCAACCCCTCCTTGCCGAGCCTTCGGGCGATCTCCAGCCCGATACCGCTCGTCGCGCCCGTCACCAGTGCGACCTTCGAGACCTGCGTGGCCATGTGTCCCTCTCCCTGCTTCGTGGTCCCGGACCTGCCCAGCCTTGGGCGCCGGGCTCGAGCGGCGGTCGAAGGGGATTGGGGTGCGGCTGGGAGCCGCGACGGTGGATCCGGCGTCGAGGGGCTCCGTATCGGCCTTCGAGCCGCTTTCGAGCCACGGGGCCGACGATGACGACGACCACCGGGTGAACTCACCGAAGGAGCTGTTCCGATTGAAGCGCAGAGTCGTCATCACGGGCGTCGGCGTCCGCGCCCCGGGCGGGAACGGCACGCGGCAGTTCTGGGAACTGCTCACCTCGGGGCGGACGGCGACGCGCCGGATCTCGTTCTTCGACCCCTCGCCCTACCGTTCGCAGGTCGCCGCGGAAGCTGATTTCGACCCGGTCGCCGAGGGCTTCGGCCCGCGGGAGCTCGACCGGATGGACCGGGCCTCGCAGTTCGCCGTGGCCTGTGCCCGGGAGGCCGTCGTCGCGAGCGGGCTCGACTTCGACACCCTGGACCCCACCCGGGTCGGGGTCAGTCTCGGCAGCGCGGTGGCCGCCGCGACCAGCCTGGAACGCGAGTACCTGCTGCTGTCGGACTCCGGACGGGAGTGGGAGGTCGACGCCGCCTGGCTGTCCCGGCACATGTTCGACTACCTGGTGCCCAGCGTCATGCCGGCCGAAGTGGCCTGGGCGGTCGGCGCCGAGGGCCCGGTCGCGATGGTGTCGAACGGCTGCACCTCGGGCCTGGACTCCGTGGGCCACGCGGTGCGGCTGATCGAGGAGGGCAGCGCCGACGTGATGGTCGCGGGGGCCGCCGACACCCCGATCACCCCGATCGTCGTCGCCTGCTTCGACGCGATCCGCGCCACGACGGCGCGCAACGACGACCCGGAGCACGCCTCGCGGCCGTTCGACGGTACGCGCGACGGTTTCGTGCTGGCCGAGGGAGCCGCGATGTTCGTCCTGGAGGACTACGCCGGCGCGCTGGCCCGCGGTGCCCGCATCCACGCCGAGATCCCGGGATACGCGACGCGCTGCAACGCGTACCACATGACGGGGCTGAAGGCCGACGGCCGCGAGATGGCCGAGGCCATCCGGGTCGCCCTCGACGAGTCCCGCACGGACGCGACGGACATCGACTACATCAACGCCCACGGCTCCGGCACCCGGCAGAACGACCGTCACGAGACCGCGGCGTACAAGCGCGCGCTCGGCGATCACGCCCGTCGCACTCCGGTCAGCTCGATCAAGTCGATGGTCGGCCACTCGCTCGGCGCGATCGGCTCGCTGGAGATCGCGGCCAGCGTGCTCGCCCTCGAACACGGCGTGGTGCCACCGACCGCGAACCTGCACACCAGCGACCCCGAGTGCGATCTCGACTACGTCCCGCTGGAGGCGCGGGAGCGGAAGCTGGGGACCGTGCTCACCGTGGGCAGCGGCTTCGGCGGCTTCCAGAGCGCGATGGTCCTGCGCGGCGCCGAGGCGGCGGGGGCGGTCGCATGAGCGTCCTCATCACCGGAGTCGGCGTCGTCGCCCCCAACGGTCTCGGCCTGGAGCCGTACTGGGCGGCCGTGCTGGCCGGCCGCTTCGGCCTCGGCCCGGTCACCCGCTTCGACGTGAGCCGGTACGCGGCCACGCTCGCCGGCCAGATCGACGACTTCCACGCGCCGGACCACGTCCCGAGCCGGCTGCTGCCGCAGACGGACCCCTCCACGCGGCTCGCGCTGACCGCCGCGGCCTGGGCGCTTCAGGACGCGAAGGCCGACCCGGAGTCGCTGACCGACTACGACATGGGCGTGGTGACGGCCAACGCCTGCGGCGGATTCGACTTCACCCACCGGGAGTTCCGCAAGCTGTGGACCGAGGGCCCCAAATCGGTCAGCGTGTACGAGTCCTTCGCGTGGTTCTACGCGGTGAACACCGGCCAGATCTCCATCCGGCACGGCATGCGCGGCCCGAGCAGTGCCCTGGTCGCCGAGCAGGCCGGGGGACTGGACGCCCTCGCCCACGCCCGCCGCACCATCCGCCGCGGCACCCCGCTGGTGGTCTCCGGCGGGGTCGACTCGGCACTCGACCCATGGGGCTGGGTCTCGCAGCTCGCGAGTGGGCGGATCAGCACCGCCACCGACCCGGCCCGGGCCTATCTGCCCTTCGACGAGCAGGCGGCAGGCCATGTCCCGGGCGAGGGCGGCGCCCTCCTCGTCCTGGAGGACAGCGCCGCGGCCGAGGCCCGGGGCCGGCACGACGCGTACGGCGAACTCGCGGGCTGTGCCTCGACGTTCGACCCCGCCCCCGGCTCCGGACGGCCCTCGGGCCTGGAGCGCGCGATCCGGCTCGCGCTGACCGACGCCGGGCTCGGTCCCGAGGACGTCGACGTCGTGTTCGCCGACGGGGCGGGCATACCCGAGCTGGACGCCGCTGAGGCCAGGGCCATCGGCCAGGTGTTCGGCAGCCACGGTGTGCCTGTCACCGTCCCGAAGACGACGACGGGTCGCCTCTACTCCGGCGGTGGCCCGCTCGACGTGGTCACCGCTCTGATGTCCATCCGCGAAGGCGTGATCCCGCCGACCGCGGGTGTGGAGTCCGTACCGCGGGAGTACGGCATCGACCTGGTGCTCGGCGAACCGCGCACCGCACCCCTGCGCACCGCCCTGGTCCTGGCCAGGGGCCGCTGGGGCTTCAACTCGGCGGTCGTCCTGCGCCGCCCCGTACCGACCCCGTAGTGACACCGAGAACTGGAGACCACCATGGCAACCCTGCTGACCATCGACGACCTGCGCCGCATCCTCGTCGAATGCGCCGGTGAGACGGACGGAACGGAGCTGTCCGGCGACATCATCGACCTTCGCTTCGAGACCATCGGCTACGACTCGCTCGCCCTGATGGAGACCGCCGCGCGGCTCGAAAGCCGCTACGACGTGGCCATACCCGACGACTTCGCGGCCCGCGTCGAAACGCCCCGGGAGCTGCTCGAACTGGTCAACGGCGCGCTGGCGGAGGCAGCATGAGCCGGCCGGGAGAGCACCGGGTGGTCCACACCCTCAGGACCCCGGCACCGGCGCGACGGCTGTACGAGCTGGTCGCGCGGGCCGAACGGTGGCCGGCCGTCTTCGAACCGGCGGTGCACGTGCGGATCCTGGAGCGCGGCCGCAGCACGGAACGCTTCCAGATCTGGGCGCGCGTGGCCGACCAGGTCAAGACCTGGACCTCCCGCCGGACGCTGGACCCCGACGCCCTGCGGGTCACGTTCCGGCAGGAACGCACCCAGCCGCCCATCGCCTCGATGGGCGGGAGCTGGGAGTTCCGGCGCGACGGCGGCGGCACCGAGATCGTGCTGACCCACGACTTCGCAGCGGTCGACGAGGCCGCCCTGCCAGGACTGCGCGCGGCGCTGGACGCGAACAGCGAGAAGGAGCTGGCCGCGCTGGCCCGGCTCGCGGAGCGGCAATTCCCGGTCGAGGATCTCCTGTTCACCTTCGAGGACACGCTTCAGGTGCCGTCCGGGGACGACGCCTACGCCTTCATCGAGCGCAGCGACCTGTGGGCCGACCGGCTGCCGCACGTGGGGAAGGTGACGCTGACCGAGGAGGCGGCGGGCACCGGTTCGGTCGGTGTCCAGGACATGACCATGGAGACGGTGACCGCGGACGGCGGCAGGCACACGACCCGTTCGATCCGGCTCTGCTTCCCCGGCGAGAGCATCGTGTACAAGCAGCTCGTCCCGCCCGCCCTGCTCTCCGGACACAGCGGTGCCTGGCTCTTCGGCAGGAACGAGAAGGACACCGTCACCGCCCGCCACACCGTGGCGATCGACCCGACCCGGATCGAAGAGGTCCTGGGCCGGGGCAGGACCGTCGCCGACGCCCGCGCCCATCTGCGTGAGGTGCTCGGCGCCAACAGCCGGGCCACGCTCCGCCACGCGGCGGCCACTGCCGCCGGGCCGACGCCGTGACGGCCACGGTCCATGAGGTCGCCGAGGGGGTCTACGCGTACGAGCAGGCCCCCGGCGGCTGGTGTGTGAGCAACGCGGGGATCGTCGTGGGCGGCGACGGCGCCCTCGTCGTCGACACGCTGTCGACGATCCCGAGGGCGCGACGGCTGGCCGAGACGGTCGACAAGCTCGCCGCGGGCCCCGGCCGCACCGTGGTCAACACCCACTTCCACGGCGACCACGCGTTCGGCAACCAGGTCTTCCCGCCGGGGACGCAGATCATCGCGTACGAGGACACGCGGACCGCCATGGTGACGACGGGCCTGGCCCTCACCGGGCTCTGGCCGCGGGTCGACTGGGGCGAGATCGAGGTGACGCCGCCGACCGTGACCTTCCGCGACCGCCTCACCGTGCACGTCGGCGAACGACGGGCCGAACTGATCTGCGTCGGCCCCGCGCACACCGGACACGACGTGGTGGTCTGGCTGCCCGGGGAGCGGGTGCTGTTCGCGGGGGACATCGTCATGTCGGGCGTCACCCCGTTCGTGCTCTTCGGTTCCGTGGCCGGCACGGTGGCCGCGCTCGACCGCCTGGCGGAGCTCGAGCCCGAGGTGGTCGTCGGCGGGCACGGCCCGGTGGCGGGACCCGAGGTGCTCGACGCCAACCGGGACTATCTGCGGTGGGTCCAGCGCCTTGCCGCCGAGGCGGCCGACAGCGGACTGACGCCGCTGCAGGCCGCGCGCGAGGCGGACCTCGGCGCCTTCGCCGACCTGCTGGACGCGGAGCGCCTCGTCGCGAACCTGCACCGGGCTCAGGAGGAGCTGCTGAGCAGACCGGCGCGCGACGCCATGGAGATCTTCGCGGAGCTGGTCGCCCACAACGGTGGGCGGCTGCCCGCCTGCCTCGCCTAAGGAGTCGAAGATGGCCGCCGACCAGGGAATGCTCCGGGACGCCATGGCCCGGGTGCCCGCCGGGGTGGCGCTCGTCACCGCCCATGACCGCGGGGGAGTTCCGCACGGTTTCACCGCCAGCTCGTTCGTGTCCGTCTCGATGGAGCCACCGCTCGCGCTGGTCTGCCTGGCCCGTACGGCCAACTCCTTCTCGGTGTTCGACAGCTGCGGCGAGTTCGCGGTGAGCGTGCTGCGCGACGACCACACCGAGCTGGCTCTGCGCTTCGCGCGCAAGTCCGCGGACAAGTTCGCGGGCGGGGAGTTCATCCGCACCGCACGGGGAGCGACCGTGCTCGACGGGGCGCTCGCGGTCGTCGAGTGCACGGTCCACGAGCGCTACCCGGCGGGCGACCACATCATCCTGCTCGGCGAGGTCCAGTCCGTGCACGTCGAGGAGAAGGGGGTGCCGGCGGTCTACGTGGACCGCCGGTTCGCCGCCCTGTGCTCGGGGACGGGCGCCTGCCTGTCCGCCGCCGAGCGGGGCGCGCACGCGCACGCCGGCTGAGGAGAGACTGAGGAGGCACCATGTCCGTGACCGACGAGCTGACCGGCGAGGTGACCGGCGAGCACCTGGCCGGACTTGCTCGGATCCGGGCGCAGGCCGAGGACGGCCCGGGGGAGCAGGCGACCCGGGCGCAGCACGCCAGAGGGAAGCTGACGGCCCGGGAGCGGATCGCGCTCCTGCTGGACCCCGGCTCCTTCCAGGAGGTGGAGCAGCTGCGCCGGCACCGGGCGAGCGGCTTCGGTCTGGAGCACAAGCGGCCGTACACGGACGGCGTGATCACCGGCTGGGGCACGGTCGACGGCCGGACGGTCTTCGTCTACGCGCATGACTTCAGGATCTTCGGCGGCTCGCTCGGCGAGGCGCACGCCGCGAAGATCCACAAGATCATGGACATGGCGCTGTCGGCGGGCGCTCCGCTCGTGAGCCTCAACGACGGGGCCGGGGCACGGATCCAGGAGGGCGTCTCCGCGCTGGCCGGCTACGGCGGGATCTTCCGGCGCAACACACGCGCCTCGGGGGTGATCCCGCAGATCTCGGTGATGCTCGGCCCGTGCGCGGGCGGCGCGGCGTACTCCCCGGCGCTGACGGACTTCGTGTTCATGGTGCGCGAGACCGCGCAGATGTTCATCACCGGACCGGACGTGGTCAGCGCCGTCACCGGCGCGCAGCTCACCCACAACGCGCTGGGCGGCGCGGATGTGCACGCCACGACGTCAGGGGTGGCGCACTTCGTGTACGAGGACGAGGAGACCTGTCTGGCGGAAGTGCGCTACCTGCTCTCCCTGCTGCCCTCCAACAACCGGCAGAACCCGCCCGTCCACCCCTCGGACGACCCGGTGGACCGGCTCACCGCCACGCTCCACGACCTGGTCCCGAAGGACGGCAATCAGCCGTACGACATGCACAAGGTGATCGAGGAACTCGTCGACGACGGCGACTGGCTGGAGGTCCACGAGCGCTGGGCCCGGAACATCGTCTGCGGCCTCGCCCGGCTGGACGGCCGGGTGGTGGGCATCGTCGCCAACCAGCCACAGACGCTGGCCGGGGTGCTGGACATCGCCGCCTCCGAGAAGGCCGGTCGCTTCGTGACGATGTGCGACGCCTTCAACATCCCGATCGTCACCCTGCTCGACGTACCGGGCTTTCTGCCCGGGGCGGACCAGGAGCACGGCGGCATCATCCGCCACGGTGCGAAGCTGCTGTACGCGTACTGCAACGCCACCGTCCCACGCGTCTCGATCGTCCTGCGCAAGGCCTACGGCGGCGCGTACATCGTGCTGGACTCCCAGTCCATCGGCGCCGATCTGACCTTCGCCTGGCCGGCCAACGAGATCGCGGTGATGGGCGCGGAAGGCGCGGCGGGCGTCATCTTCCGGCGCGACATCGCCGCGGCCGACGACCCCGAGGCCAAGCGCGCCGAGGTGGTCAAGCAGTACAAGGCCGAGCTGATGCACCCGTACTACGCGGCCGAGCGGGGCCTGGTCGACGATGTCATCGACCCGGCCGAAACCCGGGAGATCCTGATCCGCTCGCTCGCGATGCTGCGTACGAAGCACGCCGACCTGCCGTCGCGCAAGCACGGCAACCCACCGCAGTGAGCGCGACGGCCGGCGCGGTCGCCGCCGGGTTCCGCGTCGAGAAGGGCCGGGCGAGCGCCGAGGAGATCGCGGCGCTCACCGCGGTCCTCCTGGTCCGGGCCGCCGCCGGGCCCGACTCCGCCGCGACGCACCGCTGCGGCAGCACGGCGGGCTGGCGCCGCCTGGAACGCACGCCGGGCTTCAGGGCAGCGCACAGCTGGCAGGAGTCCGGTTGACGGCGCGGCGGCAGCCGGGCGTCGCCGCACGGGACAAGGGCTGGGTTGTGCAGTTGAAGGCGTGGCGGCAGCCGGGCGTCGCCGCAAGGGACAAGAGCTGGGTCGTGCCGCGTCCGGGGGCCCGGGCCCGGCGCCCGAACCGGTCGGCTCCGTGGCCGCTGGTGGACCGCATCGACCGGTGGTTCAGGCGGACGCCAGCTCAGTTCGGGACCGTTGAGGGCGTAGGACCTGGAGATGTGCGGAGCCTGGGGGGAGCCGGCTGTCGGGAAGGCCACGAGGCGGATGCCGCGTGGCGTCATCGGGACGCGGGGCCGTCGACGCGGGTGAGAAAGTCGAGGAGCGCGGCGTTGACCTCGCGTACGCCCGAATGTCCTCCTCCGTCAGCCAGGCCGGAAGGGCGGGCGCCATGGGCATGGTGTCCAGGAGGCCCATACCGTCGGATACGACCAACGGGCGGGGCTCGCTTCGGATCGGTGAGTGCGCGCTACTGCTTCAGCTGCCCGTACAGGGCGTCCAGGTCGGCGGACAGCTGGGACTTGACCCAGCGGGTGGTGTCGTCGGCCAGCACCTCGTGCGCCCCTGCCTCGATGCCGTCGAGTGCGGCCACGGCGATGTCGCGGGGGTCGGCCTTGGGCGCGTCGACGCCCGAGGTCATGTCGGTGTCCACGTAGGCCATGTGGAGCCCGGTCACCGCGATGCCGCGCGGCCGCAACTCCAGGCGCAGGGAGTTGGTCTGCGACCACAGGGCGGCCTTGGAGGCGCCGTAGGGCGTGCCGTCGGCCAGCCAGGACAGGACGGAGTGGGCGTTGAGGGTGTGGCCTCCGCCGTTGCGCTCGATGATCGGCACGAAGGCCCGGGTGACCAGCAGCGGCCCGTAGAAGTTGGTCTCCAGATCCCGGCGTACCTCCTCCATCGGGGAGTTGAGGTACGAAGCGCCGACGGAGGCGCCGGCGTTGTTGATCAGGACGGTGACGTCCTGGGCCCGCTCGGCGGCGGCTGCCACGGACGCCGGGTCGGTGGCTTCGAGCGCCAGCGGAACGGCACCGGGGTGCGTCACCGTGCGCGGGTCACGGGCCGTGGCGTACACCTTGCCGGCGCCGCGTGCGTAGAGCTCCTCGACCAGCGCCTTGCCGATACCCCGGCTGCCTCCGGTGACGAGGACATGGGCGCCCTTGATGGCTGTCACTGCTACCTCCACGATGATGAAACCGATCGGTTTTCCATCACCGTAAACCGATCGGTTTCATCATGCAAGTCGGTCGAGTGCCGGAAGGCTGGGGGCGCGGTGCCGGGGCGGGGCCGGGCGGACCTACGGGCCACCCGTGCCGAATGGCTCGGCGTCGCCCGGGTGCCGGCCGACGCGGAGCGGGCCGAGCCGCGATCAGGGGTGGCCGACGGCCGGGAGCGCAAGGGCCTTTCGTGCGGCGCCGTCGGTGCCGAGGCCGATTCCGTCGTCGGAGGGTCGGCGTTCGGCCGTCGCCGAGGCCGGACGCGTCCGCCCGCGCCCTGCGAGCCGCACGGCGCGGGGCTTCGCGGCTCATGCGGCATCTCGCCCCTCAATCGGGGCGGAGCGCTGCCGTGGCGGGTGACAATCCGGGCCGTCTCGCGGCGGTCGGCACTCCGTGGGGTCGGCACAGTGCCCTGCGGGCCGCGCGCCGTCAGGCTCCTTGCGGCCTGACGCGCACGGGACCGGTGCCTGCCGGAATGACGGAACGGCCGGGATCGGGGCGCGGGGGAGGCGCGAGAGCGTCGTCCGCGCGGCGATCGCCGAGTTCGCCGGGGAGCGGAAGCGGGGGCGGAAGCGGAAGCGGGAGCGGGAGCGGGAGCGTGGGGCCGTGGATGCCGCTCCGGCTGGCGGAGGCCGGCATTACCCGCCGGAGCGCATCGGGTGCCGAGCCTGTTCGAAGGCGGGGTGCGTCAGCGCATGTCCGCCGCGTCGAGCAGGGTGGCCACGGTGGGTGCGATGAGGCCGGTCAGATTGTCGGCCTGGATTCCCGCGCGGGCACTGCCGCCGTCGAAGACCAGGATGAGCTGCCGGGCCAGCAGGTCGGGATCGCTCGCACCGCCCTGTTCGGCCTCGGAACGGAAGAACTCCGTCAGGTTCGCCTTGATCCGGTGGGCCACCCGGCTCGCGGGGTGATTCTGGTCCTTGAGCTCGATCTGCACGGCCAGGTACCGGCAGCCCCGGAACTCGGGGGCACCCGCCTGTGACTCCACCCGCCCGAAGACGTACAGGATCCGCTCACGGGGTGAGCGGCCGTCGTCCGCCGGGGGCAGGAGGCTCGCCACGAAGGCGGCGGCGCGTTCCTCAAGGCTCGCCGCGAGCAGTTCGTCCTTGCTCTCGAACAGCTGGTACATGGAGCGCTTCGACACCCCCGCCGCCTTGCACAGCGCCTCGACGCCGATGCCGACACCGTCTCGGTAGGTGAGCGTGGCCGCTGCCTCCAGCAGCCGCTCTCTGGGGCTTGCCTTCACTTCGGTGGTCATACCGTGAGGTTAACTCGACACGGACGAAATGAAAACCGATCGGTTTTCAGGTGTGTCGGACGAGACACACCCCGGGCCGGTCCGCATGGTCCCGCCCGGGGCGAGCTCCGGCGCGCTACCTCGCGACGGCGGTCTTCTCCGGCTTCGTCCCGACCGGGATGCGGTGCAGCCCCTTGCGGTCGTACCAGCTGGTCATGCCGAAACCGAAGAGGGCGGCTGCCGCGAGGCCGACGGCCATCATGACCCAGCCCCGGGTCAGGCCGGCGTCGGCCTGGGCGTCGTAGTAGAGGATCGAGCGGATGCCGCCGGTGATCTGCCGCAGCGGCTCGAACTCCGCGAGGAAGCGGTAGAAGCCCGGCAGCGCCTGAATCGGCGTGGTGGCGTTGGCCGTCGGCACCGCCATCCCGATGAAGACCAGCGTGACCACCAGCATGCCGGGCGTACCGAACACGGCGAGGAGGGTGAGCGCACCGATCCCGGAGACCGCGATGGCGCACACCGAGTACAGCCACAGCAGCGGCAGGTGGGAGGCGTCCATGCCCATGAGGCCGACCGCGCCCGCCATCACCAGCGTGCCCATCAGCAGGGACAGACCGGCCATGAGGGTGCTGCTGACGGCGAGGGTCTGCACCCGGGTGGCCCGGATCAGCGGGCGGTGCAGGCGCAGCGGGCCCATGTCGTTGTGGGTGTAGCCGAGGGCGTGGTCCACCTGGCCGCTGATGACGTTGGCGGAGAGCATGCCGCAGACCACCAGGACGAGCGCGTAGTAGAACGCCGTCAGGCCCAGGCCGCTGTGCGAGTCGAGTGGATGGCCGTCCTCGACCGTGACGGCGGCCGGGTCGGTCAGGAGGACGCGTGCCGCGGCGGGCAGCTTCTCCTGCCCGGTCCCGACCTGGGACGTGAGCTCCTTGCCCACCTGGAGCGAGGCGCCTTCGGCCGCCTGTGTCGTCGCCGTCCGGGCCAGGCTGGAGCCCACGCTGCCGGCGGACTGGTTGGTCAGCACCGTCAGTGTCGGGCGGGCCGGGGTTCCGGTGGTCGCGGTGCCGGTCAGCGCGGTGGTGGCGGAGGTGAAGTCGGCGGGGACGACGAGCGCGCCGTACAGCTTGCCCTTGCCGAGCTCCTCGTTCATCTTCTTCTCGTCCATCACCTTCCAGTCGATCTTGTTCCCGCCCGCCGTGGACTTCTTGATCGACTCGGTGATCTGCCGGCCCAGGTTGATCTGCCTGCCCCCGGCGTCGGCCCCGTGGTCGGCGTTGACCAGACCGACGGGCAGCTTCCGCAGGTGGTCGACCGGATCGATGTTGGCGCCGACGTAGAACACGGTGAACAGCAGCGCCAGTACGCCCGTGATGACGCCGTTGGCGATCCACAGGGGTTTGGCGCGCAGGACGCGGAAGGGGTGAATCCCACTCATGACTTACTCCGGTCTCGGACAACACACTCGTATGGGGGGGATGCCGGGTTCAGCGCCCTGCCGGGGTTCCGGCTGATGAAACCAGTCGGTTTCAGCCCAACCGTAAACCGATCGGTTTCCTGATTTCAAGTCGAGGTGCCGGCCCATGTCCCGGCCGCGTCAGGAAGCCGCCCGCCGGCGCGCGTGACGTACCGGCAGGTCACATCGGCGACCGGCGTTCCGCACCCCATCGGCCCGCGCTTACCATGCGCTCTGTCGTACATCAGTTCCGTACGGCTGACTTCCGTTACGGCCGAGTTCCGTACGGCCGAGATCAATGCGGCCGAGTTCCATCCGGTCGAGTTCCGTACGGCCGTCGTCGTCCCGGCCCCCCGTCCGAACCAGGAGCACGGTGCTCGTGTCCATACCTCCGCCCCCTGGGGCCCCTCAGCCGCAGGAACCCCCGCCGGGACCGTACGGGCCCTACGGGGCGCCGCCGCCCTACCAGGTCTGGGGGCAGGGGTACAGCCCGTACGCCCGGCCGGCGCCCGTCAACGCGCTCGCTGTCGCCTGGCTCGTTCTCGGCGTCCTGTGCTGCGTTCCGGCCGTGGGGCTCGTGCTGGGCGTGGTCGCGCTCGGGCAGATCAGGCGGAAGGGGGAGCGCGGGCGGGGCATGGCCGTCACGGGTTCCGTGCTGTCGTCCATAGGGCTCGCCCTGTGGGTCGTCGTGCTCGCGACCGGTGGCCTCTCGAAGGTCTGGGAGGGCGTCAAGGACGGGGCGCGGGACAACCGTTCGCTCACGCGGGGCGAGTGCTTCGACGCGCCCCGCGGGCTGGAGGGCTCGCTCTACGACCTCGACGAGGTGCCGTGCGCGGGCAGCCACGACGGGGAGGTCTTCGCCGTCGTCACGCTGCCGGGCGGGCGCTTCCCGGGCGACGACGAGGTCACCGGCACCGCCGACGACAAGTGCTCCGCGCTCCGGTCGTCGTACGCCATGGACAGCTGGGCGGTACCGGTCGACGTGGACGTGTACTACATCGTTCCGTCCGCCGAGAGCTGGCGGCTCGGTGACCGCGAGATCACCTGCGCGTTCGGCAACACCGACGGACAGGCCGGACTTGACGGCGGCTCCCTGCGCAACGACGGGACGACGCTCGACGCCGACCAGGTCGCGTACCTGAAGGCGGTCAACCTCCAGGAGGCCGCCCTGGATTCCGCCCCCGAGGACAGCCCCGAGGCCGACCTGGCCGCCCACACGAAGTGGGCCGCGCGGGTGTCCGACGCGCTCGGCAAGGAGGCCGGCCTGCTGCGCGGTCGCGCATGGCCCGCCGGCGCCAAGGAGCCGGTCGCGGCGCTGGTGGAGGAGCTGACGGCGCTGGAGAGGCCATGGGCCCGGGCGGCCGGGGCCCGTGACGTGGACACGTTCTACGAGCAGTACGACGAGGCGATCCGTCTGGACCGCCCGGACCGGTCCGTCACCGCCCGCAAGGCTCTGGGGCTCGCCACGACCCCGCCGCCGTACGACGACGGTGGCGGCAGCGGCGGTGATCAGGACGGTGGCGCGGGCGATGGCGGTGGCGGCAGCGGCGGTGATCAGGACGGTGACGCGGGCGATGGCGGTCTCGATGTGTGAGGACGCCTATAGCGGGGAGAAAGTGCCTGCGTAAAGCCCCTCGCGGGCACATGTCATCACATCGAGTGATTCTCTGGCCTTTGCTTGCCTGGCACAACCTACGGTTGCGACGCTGTTGCTGTCTGTACAACCTGATGGGAGCGGCCAGTGACATTCGGTGAGCAGCCGGCGTACCTGCGTGTCGCGGGTGATCTCCGCAAGAAGATCGTCGACGGTTCGCTGCCACCGCACACCCGCCTCCCCTCCCAGGCCAGAATCCGCGAGGAGTACGGCGTCTCGGACACCGTCGCGCTGGAGGCGCGCAAGGTGCTGATGGCCGAGGGGCTGGTCGAGGGCCGCTCCGGCTCCGGCACGTATGTGCGCGAGCGCCCCGATCCCCGCCGTATCGCCCGCTCCGGATACCGCCCGGCGGGCGGCGCCACGCCCTTCCGGCAGGAGCAGGCCGACGGTGAGGCGCGCGGCACCTGGGAGTCCAGCAGTGAGCAGGTCGAGGCGGGCGTCGCCGTCGCCGAGCGGCTCGCCATCCGGCCCGGCGACCGCGTGATGCGCACGAAGTACGTCTTCCGGGAGGCCGGCGAGGCGATGATGCTCTCCACCTCCTGGGAGCCGCTCGCCGTCACCGGCCGTACGCCCGTGATGCTGCCCGAGGAGGGGCCCCTCGGCGGCATGGGCGTGGTCGAACGCATGGCCGCCATCGACGTCGTCGTGGACAACGTCACCGAGGAGGTCGGGGCCCGCCCCGGCCTCGCGGAGGAACTGCTCGCCCTCGGCGGGGTCCCCGGCCATGTCGTCCTGGTCGTCCAGCGCACCTACTACGCCTCGGGCCGCCCGGTGGAGACGGCCGACCTGGTGATCCCGGCCGACCGCTACCAGGTCGCCTACCACCTGCCGGTGAAGTAGCACGCCGGGAAGTGATGCGGCGCACGTTCCCCGGTGAGCGGCGCACGCCCTCCTGGCAGTTGCCCCCGGCGAACGCCCAACGAGGGCTCCTGCGCATGGCGTTGGAATCCAGCCGTTTTCGCAGGTCGGCGCGGGCGGGTGCCGGGTGCCGCCGACCCGATGCACCCACGGGGACCAGGGGCGCGTTCGGCTGCGCGCGCCCCCTGGGGCGGTGGTCCGTCCTGGCTGGTTGCGTACCTCTTTGTGAAATTCCGTGTTCGCTGCGTGAAGGTTGGGCGTAGGCTCGGGCATATGCGGATCGCGGTTTCCTTTTCGGGTGGGGCGCGGAGCAGGCCAAGGGCGGGAGGCGGAGGGGCGCGATGAACGACAGCACGATCACTCTTCCCTGGCTCGTCATACGACAGGACGACAACGGCAACCGGTACCGCGTGGGCAGGTACGCGACCCGGGCCGAGGCCCAGAAGATCGCGGACAGCCTCGACGGTCGCGGCCACAAACAGCTCTACTGGGTCGAGCGCATCGGCCCGAACGGAACCAGTTCGGCGGACTGAGGCCAGGGGCCCGTGCGACCCCGCCCCCGGTTTCCGCACCGCTTTCCGCCCTGTTCGACTCCCGCCCGCGCCGACGCGCGGACCTCCCGTAGGCTCCGGCGCATGACGCAACGGATCGTGGTGGTGGGGGCCGCCCTCTTCGACAGCGGCCGTCTCCTCGCCGCGCGCCGCAGCGCACCGCCCGCACTCGCCGGGCGCTGGGAACTGCCCGGCGGCAAGGTCGAGCCGGGAGAGACACCCGAGGCCGCCCTCGTACGCGAACTGCGCGAGGAACTCGGCGTCACGGCCCGGACCGTCGCCCGCGTACCGGGCCAGTGGCCCCTGAAGGCGCCGTACGTCCTCCAGGTGTGGACCGCGCACCTGCTCCCCGGCTCGCGCGACCCCGAGCCCCTGCAGGATCACGACGCGCTGCGCTGGCTCACTCCCGAGGAACTGTGGGACGTGGACTGGCTGGACCGGGACGTGCCCGCGGTGCGCGCGACGCTCGCGCTCCTCGACAGCGGCGCGCGCTGATCATCAGTACGCCGCCGGCGCTTGTCCGTACACCGTTTGTGCCACAGCGCGAGGGAGAGTACGGTACTCGGCCCTCGATATCGGGTATGTGCCAATTAACCCCACGAAACCGGACATGGGTGAGTTCGCTGGCCGGGGATGTGATCGGCGTGATCGACACCGAAGGCGGCGACTTCGCCGAGTGGACCTTCCCCGCGGAGCCGGACGCCGTACGCGCGGCCCGTGCCGCCGTCCGCGGTCGGCTGCGGGCGTGGGGCCTCGACGGCCTCGCCGACCTGGCGGCCCTGCTCGTCAGCGAACTGGTCACCAACTCGCTGCAGCACGCCACCGGCCCCATCGGCGTACGGCTGGTACGTCCCGCGCGCGCCGCACGCCTCGACGGCGTGCTGCTGGTGGAGGTCTCCGATCCGCTCCCGGACCCGCCCCGCGCCCGCGTCGCCCGTCCCGAGGACGAGAGCGGCCGGGGCCTGCAATTGGTCGCCCTCTCCTCGCAACGCTGGGGTACCCGGCCCGGTGCCGCCGGCAAGACGGTGTGGTTCGAGCTCGCCCTGCCGGGATGACGTGACTGCCGTGCCGGGGGTCTTCGGCCGGGCGGGGATGGGCGGGTGGGTGGGCTGCGGGAGTTGGCGGCGTCGTTCGTGGTGCCCGGCGCTGCTGGGGTGGCTGTTCGGGACCGGCTTCGGGTGAGCGAGTCGGACGCGGCGGTGCTGATCGAGGTGGGGGTGTTTCTGGGGTCGATGGCGGCCGACGGAACCAGCCGTGAGGAGCACGGCGCAACAAACGCTTCCGCCGCCTCATCTCCTGCTTCCCCACTGCCAAACTCCGCGCCCGGCTGGTGTCGATGGCCGCAGAACAGGACATCGCGGTCGTCGCGGTGGATCCGGCCTACACCAGCCGGTGGGGTGCCCAGCACTGGCAGAAACCCCTGACCACCCCACGACGCAAACCGGCCCGGCACGATGCGGGGCAAGCATCGCCGTCGGGCGACGCGCCTACGGGTGTCCGATCCGGCTGGGGGCACCTCCCAGGCCCTTGAGGCACTGGGGGAGGACGGCACCGCCCCCGCATCACCAGAGTGATGGTGCGGGGCATCGGACCGCCCAGGCCCGGCCGGAGACCCGTGGGCGTGAGGAAACCCGCCCCCACATGCCCGGACCGCGCACACGATGCGCGCCGCCCGGCCGTGGAGCGAAAGCGGGCGACCAGGGTGCCCAACACCGTTCGGCGCACCCGGCTGAGCAGGTCCTGGCAACAGGACTCACTCCCGCTCAGTCTGTGGGAACGGTGTGATTCGACGCCGTGTCCGCTGGTTAGAAGACTGGAAGTGTTGTCGCAGCCGGGACCGAAAACCGTCGGGAACGTGCTGTGATCGTGAACACCGTGTTGTGCGGCGCCGTAGTGCTGGATACTGCGGGCAGCCGCTGCCGGTGACCGGTGCCGGACGCGGTGAGCTGGAGGGGACGGTTCGCGTGAGCGAGATACCAGCGAAGGCCACGGAGTCCGAGGACCCGTCGCACGGCGCGAGGTTCAGGGCTGCGGCTGACGCCGTGACGGAGACCGAGTCGGTCGAGATGCCGCCCGGCGACGCCATGTGGCAGAGCAGTCCGCCCGGCTCTATCTACGACTACATCAAGGTCGCCTCGTTCTCCATCGGCCCCGACGGGCTGGTCGACCAGTGGAGCCTGCGCGCCGAGCAGATCTTCGGCATCCCGGCCGAGCAGGCCGTGGGCATGGACCCCATCGAGGCGTTCATCGACCCCGAACTGCGCGAGCGCGGCCAGCGCAAGATGGCCGAGATCCTTGACGGCCGGGAGTGGACCGGCGTGGTGCCCTTCCGGATGCCGGGCGCCCAGTCCGGGGACGCGGGCCGACAGGGCCTCGCCGAGGTGTACGTCATGCCGACGCGCACCGAGGACGCGGAGAAGGCCGCCGTCTGCATCGTCGTCGACGTGCGCACCCTGCGCAGCATCGAGACCGACCTTGCCGCCTCGCAGTCCATTTTCGGCCAATCTCCGTTCGGTTTCCTGCTCATCGACACCGATCTGCGCGTCCGTCGCGCCAACGAGCAGTTCGCCAACACCTTCGGCGGCACGCCCGACGACCACCGCGGCAAGGGCGTCCACGACTACCTGCAGCGCCCCGAGGCCGAACGGGTCGCCGCGACCCTGCGGCGGGTGCTGGAGACCGGAAACTCCATCACGGACATGCACGTCACCGGCTTCGTGCCGGGCTCCGACGAGCGCCGCCACTGGTCCATCAACCTCTACCGCGTGCACAGCGGTTCCGGTCGCCCCATCGGCATCGCCTGGCTCGGACTCGACATCACCGCCCGCCGCGCCGCCGCCCGCGAGGCCGCCTCGGCCCGGCGCAATCTCGCCCTCCTGAACGAGGCCGGAGCCCGCATAGGGAACTCCCTCGACCTGGAGACCACCGCCCGCGAACTCCTCGACGTCGTCGTCCCCGGCTTCTGCGACCTCGCCACCGTCGACCTCTACCAAGGTCTGCTGGCCGGCGACGAGACCCCGCCCGGCCTCGCCGACGGCAGCGCGGAACTGCGCCGGGTCGCCTTCGCCAGCGCGGTCTCCGACGCGCCCTTCGCCGGTTCCGGCAAGTCCGTCGAGGTCGGCGCGGTCCACCACTACCCGTTCAACTCGCCCTGCGCCGACGCCCTGCGCACCGCGCGCCCGCGGATCGTCCCCGCCGAGGAGGGCGGCCTCGTCCAGTCGACGATCGCGGTGCCGATGGTCGCCCACGACACCGTGGTGGGCCTCGCGCAGTTCGCCCGGACCAAGGGCAGCGAGCCCTTCGGCGACCGGGACCGGGACCTCGCGGTCGAGCTGGCGGCGCGCGCGGCCGTCTGTATCGACAACGCCCGGCTGTACCGGCGCGAGCACGAGCGGGCGCTGATACTGCAGCGGTCCCTGCTCCCGCCCGGCGACCCGGTCGCCTCCGGCCTCGACATCGCCTGCCGCTACCTGCCCGGCAACTCCTCCGCCGACCGGCCGAGCGAGGTCGGCGGCGACTGGTTCGACGTCATCGAACTGCCGGGCCACCGTACGGCCCTGGTGGTCGGTGACGTGATGGGCCGCGGCCTCAGGGCGGCGGTCGCGATGGGCGAACTCCGCTCGGCCGTCCGCACCCTGGCCCTGCTCGACCTCGAACCGGCCGAGGTCCTCTCGGCACTGGACGAGATCGCCCGCGGACTCGGAGCCCCCGGCGGAGTCCAGCAGGCCACCCGCGCCGCCCGCCGCCCCCGCGAGGCCGACCTGTCCGAGGTGTATCTCGCCACCTGCGTCTACGCGGTCTACGACTCGGTGACGCGTCGCTGCACCTTCGCCAACGCGGGCCACCTCCCGCCCGTCCTGGTCGAGCCCGGCGAGTCGGCCCTGATGCTCGACGTACCGCCGGGCATGCCGCTCGGCGTCGGCGGCGAACCCTTCGAGGAGGTCGAGGTCGAACTCGCCGAGGGCGCCCTGCTCGCGCTCTACACGGATGGACTGGTCGAAAGCCGCGACCACCCCCTCGACGAGGGCCTCCAGGCGTTCGTCGGCACCCTCACCGACCCCTCCGCTCCCCTGGAGGACGTCTGCGACCACGTCCTGAACACCCTCGACACCCACCACGGCGAGGACGACATCGCCCTGCTGATGGCCCGCGTCCAGGGGCTGCCCGCGGGCTCGGTCGGCGACTGGACCCTGCCGCGCGAACCCCGCAGCGTGGGCAAGGCCCGCGAGTACGCCCGAGGCCAACTGCTCGCCTGGGACCTCGAACCCCTGGTCGACACCACGGAGTTGCTCGTCAGCGAACTGGTGACGAACGCCCTGCGGTACGGCGAGGGGGAGATCAGGCTGAGGCTGCTGCTGGACCGCACCCTGGTGTGCGAAGTCTGGGACTCCGGCCTGGTCCAGCCCCGCCGCCGCCGCGCCCGCGACACCGACGAGGGCGGCCGGGGCCTGCAACTGGTCGGCCTGCTCAGCGCGGCCTGGGGCTCCCGCCGGACGCCACGCGGCAAGACGGTGTGGTTCGAACTGCCACTGCCGGACGGGGAGCACAAGGTGGCGGATCCGGCGGAGGCGTTGCTGAGTCTGTTCTGAGGGGGCGGTGTCCCGGGGTTGTCGGCGAGCGTCTATTCAGCGGCCAGCGGATCGAGGACATTCCCTGACGAGGTGGTCTTCAGGGCTTCAATGAAGGGACTGAAGGCGCCGGTGGGGAAGGTGAGGGTGGCGCCGGCGGGGGTCTTGGAGTCGCGGATGGATATGTGGGTGGGGCGAGCGGCGATCTCCACGCAGGCATTGCCCTCGCCGCCGCCGGAGTGGGACGACTTCCGCCAGACGGAGGGGGTAATCATGGGCTCACAGCTCCTTCGCCATCCTGTGGATGAAGTCACGCGAACGAACGGGTCCGAGTGACACCGCTTCCACCCTACGGAAGAGCGTTCGAAAGCGACCGAGTTGGGCTTGGGCGTCGATGAACGCTGTTCCGTGAGGGCCGTCGCGTACCACCGTGTCCAGGTGGGGGACCGGGGCGCCGGCGTACACCATGGCGCTTCCGGCGCCGGCGAAGCCGTCCAGGTCGAAAGGGATGACGCGAACCGTGATGTGGTCGGCCTCGGAAAGTTCCAGGACTCGGGTGAGCTGAGCCCGTACGTCAGCGCGGTCGCCGACCCTGATGCGCAGCGCCGCTTCGTGGATCACGGCCTCGTACGGGACCGGGTCGGGGCGCTCGATGATGACCCTGCGCTCCATCCGATGCTGGACCCAACGCTGCACTTCGTCTTGGGAGAACTCCGGGTTCACGTAGGAGAAGAGCGCGCGGGAGTAGGCCTCGGTCTGCAGGAGGCCCGGGATGTGCAGGAAGTCGACGTCCCACCGGTAGCTGGAGTGGTGCTCCAACTCGGACAGGTCCAGGAACGGCGTGGGCAGGTGGCCCCGGTACTTCTCCCACCAGCCGCGTGTCCGGTCGGTTGCCATGGCCACCAGCGCATCGATCAACTCGACGTGCGAGCAGGCGTAGTTGGCGGCGAGTCGTCGAAGCCGCTGTTCACTGACGCCCGAGATGCCGGACTCGATCTGGCTCATCTGGACGGAGTTCACACCCAGAAGACTTGCTGCCTCGGTCGCCTTGAGGCCTGCCGCCTCCCGTAGTTTCCGCAGTTCGGCGCCCAGGCGTACCTGGCGGGCGGTGGGGTGCCGTCTTGCTGGCACAGGGTTCCTTCTTTCCCTCAACGGCATGGGCGGGCCGCCTCGTTCGAGGGTCAGACTACGCGATCCACTTGCACGGACTGAAATTTATGACCTACCGTCGGTGACGCGACGCACACGCTGCGGATTGCCGGGGTCCCGGAAGCGCACCGCCCCGTCCTGCCATGACGGCCGCGACACTGCCACCGCCCGCCGACCCGCAACCCTCCACCACCTGAACGGAGTTGACGCATGCCCGAAAGCGAGTCCGAACCGTGGGAGTACTGCCTGTACATCCCCAACGACCCCCGAGCCGTCACCGTGAGCCGCCGCACCCTCCGCCTGATCCTCACCTTGCACGGACTCATCGGCCTGGTCGACGTCGCGGAGCTCCACGGCACACGAAGGGGCCGGCTGCCCTGCGCGTGCGCTGGTCGGCGGGCGTGCTGCGGATCGGGGCGTGGGACGCGGACCCGGAACCGCCCCAGGCGCCTGAGGCGTTGCAGCGGCTCGGTGAGTTGGCGGAGGAGGGGCGGGGGTTGGCGCTGGTGCGGGCCTGTGCCGACCTGTGGGGCTGGCATCCGCTGTCCAGACACGGCAACCGGGGGAAGTACGTGTGGTGCGAGTTGGCTGCGGTGTGAATGGGCGGCACTTTTCTGCTCAGCAATTGGAGGATGTGGGCCATCGGTGACTCGGTTCACCTGGGTGCTGACGGTCTCGTCATACCCAGGCGATAGCGTCACCCGTTATGGCTGACGTCTTTGAACTCAACATCGTGCTGAACCTGCGGGAGAGCCTGTCCGACGAGGAACTCGCGGAGTTGCGGTGGCATCTCGGCCTGGGGCCCCAGCCGGAGATTCTCCGCATCGTGGCCGAGTTTCCGGTCGTGGTGGCGGACGACGCGGGTGAACCTGCCGTAGAGGACTATCCTGCGCCTCTTCTGGGGCAGCACGGCGACGCCTGGAAGGTGAATGGCGCACTCACGTCGGTACTGCTGCGACCCGAAGACCCGACGAACGGGGCGTGGGCTCTCACCGTTCGGCAAGAGATCCACCCTGACCAATTCGACGGCATTGCCGAACTCCTCACCTGGCTGTCCATCAAGGCGGATGACCGGCATCGCCGCGAGGCCGGGACGGTCCACCTGGGCTGGATCAGGTTCTATGAATCGGACCGGTTCGAACCGCTCGTCGTTCGAGACGGTGAGGTCGCGTGGCCGTAGAGCACGGCTGATTGCTGTACAACCTGGCGTCGCGGATCACGGCCTCATGTGGGGAACTCACCGCACCAGTTGCGCCCCAGGAGGGCGGCGGGCAGGTACTCGGACTCGACTCGATGGGGATGCCGGCGTCGTGGGCGAAGCAGGCCATGGCGAGCGGGCCGAGGGCGACGAGGCCCTCGCCGCTGAGGGAGCGTGCGCTGTTGACGGTTCAGTACTCCCTGCGCCAGGTGAGGGCGGCGACTAGGACGGCGTTGAACTGCTCGTTCTCGCGGTGCAGGTAGCGCTGGAAGAGATCGAGCGGCGGCTAGAGGATTCAGCATCAGCTCAGGACCGCCGATCTGTGCGCTCTCAGGAGTTGTGCCGTTGATGGCGGTCACCAGTCGACGGCAAGGCGAGGAGATCTGGGCGATCTCACTGTGTGCTCAGTACTCGATCTCGCCGATCCACGCGTACTCCAGGAGCGCCTTGGGCAGGTAGTCGGACTCGACCTCCATGGTTATGCCCTGGTCACGGGCGAGGCAGGCCAGGGCCAGCGGGCCGAGGGCGACAAGTCCGTCGGCGCTGGTTACGCGGTCCTCGTCGGTGGTCCAGTACTCCTTGTGCCAGCGCAGCGCGTCGGCCAGCGCCTTGTTGAACTCTGTGGGGTCGCGGCGGATGACGCGGTAGAGCAGGATCAACGGCGGATAGAGGATCTTCGACATGAGGTCCGCGTCCGCGTACCGCAGCGCCTCCGGGGCGGTGCCGTCGACCGCCGCGACTAGCTTGTCCCCCACGTCCTGGCGGCCCAGCCAGAAGCTCTGCAACGCCTCCACCCAGTGGTAGATGTACTCGTCGAACACCGCGCCGGAGTCGCGCAGCAAGGAGACGGGAACTTCGGCCAGCCGACGCAGGCGGTCATTGTCGCGGCAGATCATCGCCAGGTAGAAGGACGTGACCCACGTCCCCGCGTTCAGATGGGATTCAGGGCCGGTCGCGGCAAGCGTCCGCTCCTGCTCCTTGATCCAGCAGGCGACGGTGGTGCCCGCAGGGGCGGTCGCTGCGGCGAAGAGCGCGGACCCGGCCTGCATGGCCGTGACCCAGGCCTCCCAGGTCTCGAATTTCACTGCCTGCGGGTCCATCGCACAGTACTGCTGTGCCAAGGTCAGCGTCGTCCCCAGTACCTGGGGGCGCAGGACGGGCGAGTCGGCAAACTCGTCGAGGATCCAGTTCGCTGTCTCGCCGAGGGCGTCGAGAGTGTCCGGCACATCGTCCGTGGGGTACGAGTGGCGGGGAACGGTCGTGACCACTGACGCTCTCCTCTAGTCGAGCTTGTAGCTGATCGGGAACTGCTCCAGGGTGGCCCCTGTGTAGCTGCCGGTGTTCTCGTTGGCTTTGACCAGGACGTAATCCAGCTTGCCATCCTTCCACGCTCGCAGAAGGTCGCCTGCTGTGCGTACGTCCGCTCCCTTGCGGCTTAGCATTTCGGCGATGATCGTGTGCACGTACTCCGAGGTGCCTTGCCGGACCATCCAGCCCTTCGCGGAGCCGGAGCCCTGGCGCCAGATCAAGTCGCTCTTCGGCGCCTTCGCCTCGACGATCAAATAGCTGCCGTCTTCACGCTTGTACAACTGGTCGAACATGTTTGCGCCATTGGGTGTCCTCGGCAGGGGCACCGGCTCATAGTCCGGGAACCGCTCTGGGATGACGTGGACGCTGGCCGCCTCCTCGCCAAGTCGCTCAGCGATGGCGCTGTTGTTGGGGGTACCGGCAAGCCGTTGGTCATACTCCTTCTGAGCCTCGGCAAGGGCGTCCTGCAGGGTCGTGTCGGCCGGGTGGGCCTTGACCGCCTTTTCCGTCGCGGTGAGTTCCGCGGCGACGTGGCGGTCCTTCGCGACGTTGTCGAGATGGTCGATTTGGGTCTTGCCGAGGGAATCGGTGCTGACCGGGACAGGGCTCAGTCTCGGGGGCGGCTGCTTGGACGGCATGGAGTCCCGGGCGACCCAGTTGCCGTCCGCATCCTTGGCGAGGACGGGCAGGTGGTCGCCGTTCTCGTCGATGAGGTCAGTGCTGTGCCGGTGGCCATCCGAGCGGTAGTACTCCTGGAACCAGCCCGGGTCGGTGTTGGCCTTGTGGATCTGCTCCTCAATGATCTTCTGCTGTTCCTCGGGCGTCCGTGCCGGCTGCGTCTCGTCGGCGGTCCCCATGCCGTCGTCCGCATGGTTTGTGGGCATACCCGTCTCGTCGTTGACTCTGCCTACGTCGCTGAGGTCGTCGCCGACGTGGCCGAGGTCTCCGAAGGCGTCGTCGCCGAACCGGGCGGCCAAGTCATCCAGCGAGCTAGGAGAGATCGGACCGCCAGGGCCACCGGGGCGCAGCCCGGTGTCAGCGGTACCGGACGCGGGGTTGTCCAAGCTGTGGGACGGGATGTGACCGTCCGGGCTACTCGGCAGGCCGTTGCCCATGCCGGTGCCGGGACTCATGTTGTCCACGCTGTTGGTCGACAGGTTGTCGGCCATGCCGCCCGGGGTGTTATCTCCTATGCCGCCAGGGCTCCCGACGCGGCTCATGGGGGTGTTCAAGTCGTCGGCGATCCGGCCTGGGCTGCCCACGTCATCGCGGACGCGGCCGACGTCGCCGAGGTTCGTGTCCAGGCTGTTGCCCAGTTTCACCGACTGGGCGGCCTGGTCTGCGGTGTGGGTGCCCGCGCCGACCAGGGCCGGTTCCTTGACCGGGGAGTCCACGCGCGGCACGTCCGCGCCCGACGCCGGGTTGCCGGAAGTCCCCTTGTCGACCACGTCCGTGGGTGCGTTGTCGACGCTGTCGACCACGTTGCCGTGCTGGTCGAGGAGGTTGCCGTCGCCGTCCATGTACTGGGCCGGGGAGCCTTCCACGCTCGGCAGTTTCGTCGTGCCGGGTGGGAGGACCGGGGTGTCGTGCGGGAGTTGGATGTTGCCGTCCGGGAGGCGGGTGGCGCCTTCCGGGAGCGCCGTGCCCTCGGGCAGGTGCACCGTGCCGTCCGGGAGTTTGACCGCGCCCTCGGGCAGGGTGAACGCTCCCTCTGGCAGCGTCGGGATGTCGATCGCGCCGACGCCCTTGAGGCCCTTGGCGATGTCGCCGATCTTCGACAGGCCGGCGCCCGCGCCCTTGGCGATGTAGGTCATCGGGTCGATGACCTTCCCCGCCTTCCCGGCGACCGACAGGACCTTGGCCACCGCGCCCGCCTTGCCCGCACCCGCCGCCGCGCCGCCCGCACCACCCGTGAACACCGTCGTCAGGACGTTGAAGGTGACCGCACCGGCCGCACGGCCGGGGTTCTTCCCCCACTCGTCCCACGCCACCAGCGCCTTGCCCGTCTCCTTCATCGCCGTACGCGAATCACGGATCCAGGACGGCAACTTGTCGTCCGGCAGCGTCCAGAACATCGCCCCCAGGCCGGGGACGGACGACAGCGCCAGACCGGTCGCCAGCTGCGCCAGACCCTTCCATGCCTGGCCCATCGCGTCCCAGCCGCCGAAGCCGACCAGCGTGCCAAGGCCCTTGATGGTGCCCCAGACGCCGTCCACGATCAGGCCGTCCCACACGAACGACTTGACCCAGTGGCCGACCTCGTACCACTTGTGCTTCTCCTCCACCGGGTCGCCCCAGGGAAGCTTCGCGTTCTTCAGATCATCGGCCGCGAAACCGTACTGGTCCTTACGGTCCGACCCGTCCCCGGCGACCATCTGCGTGCCGCCCCAGATACCGGTGATCTTGTTGTGGCAGGTCCGCTCCGCC